>CAVZYT010000004.1:0-58748 GCA_963779575.1 uncultured Chloroflexia bacterium | reverse complement strand
CGCGTCTTCCCACATCGCGACACAACAGCAGCTCGATCAGGCTTTTCGGCGGCTCGGCGTCGAGCACCGAACGGTGATCGTGCTGATCCACTACCTGGGTTTCTCCGCGAGCGAGGCCGCCGATGCCATGGGGACGCCCATCGGCACCGTCCGATCTCGCCTGCACTACGCCTTGGAACACCTGCGCGGGGCCATCGAGGCCGACGCGCGCTTCGAGATGAGCGAGAAGAGCACGGCATGAGCCACGACGACGACTTCATCGGCCAGCTCGAGGACTACCTCGACGCGTTCGATGGCGTGACGCCGTTGCCCGATCGCATCCGTGATGCGATCCGTGCCGAGCTGCCATCGGTCCGGCAGGTTCGACCGCGCCCGGGCCTCGAAAGGGTCTTCATCATGCTGTCCAACGCATCCGCCGGAGCCCGATTGGGACTGGCGGCGGCGACGGTCGTCGCTGCCGTGGTCCTGGGTGCCGCGTTCCTGAACAACAACCAACGCGGTGGGGTCGTCGGTGGCGCAGTTACGCCGGCCCCGACGGCGACGCCCGCCCCGAGCCTCCACGCCGCTCCGACCGCGACCCCGCGCCGAGCGTCGTAACGGTGTTCCCAACGCTCGACGAGGCGGCCGCGCGCCATGCGACCGACCGACGTCGTAAACACGTGCGTCGTCCCGGGCACGTACCGACTGAGCGCGGCCCGGCCCCAACGGGCTTGGCCCGTCACGGTCACGATTACGAGCCCGCGGGCTGGTTCGAGCCGGCGCCGGCGGACCGGTTGGGACGCCCTCCTCGTCGACAAGGGCCGTGGTCCATCCGGCTGGGGCGTCATGTTCTACACCGTCGGGGACGTGGCTCGCGACCCATGCGACTCAACGACGGGCTGGATCCCGGCCGCGCTAGTCGACACCCCGCAGAAGCTGGTCGCGGCCATGGCGGCGTGGCCACACTTCACGGCCAGCACCCCCCAGCCGATAACGATCGACGGGCACGGTGGTCTCAAGTTCAAGCTGACGTCCACCGCCAAGGCCTCCTGCGCCAACACGGCTCTCGGGCACAGCGCCTCCGGCGCGATGGTCGACGTGTACCCGATGGTCAATTCGACGGGACGCGCGACCCGGCGACGGTCGAGATCGTCGACACGGGCAACGGCCTGCTCGTGATCCGGGCGACGGACTTCCCGCAGACATCACCCTTCGAAGTGGACAGCGGGCAATCGCCGGACCCGACCTTCCACGCGGGCGACTGGCCGACCTGCACGCCATCCTCGACTCGATCCGGCTCACAGCCAGGCCGGCGACACCCTGACGACCGGCAATTCCCGCCACGGGCCGGATCTCCGGCCCGTGGCTACTCCGGCCCGTCGCGCAGGCCATGATGGGTGCAGTAATCTGGGTCCCGCCCCGCAACGTCCTGAGCCTGAGCATTGGCCGTGGCCCATCCCGCGCGGCGAACCGAGCGTCGTGACAAATTGCGCGCACACGCCCGAAGATGTGGCGGCTGCCGGGCGACCGGCCCGGCGCCGGCCGACCGCGCATGAGCATCTGATGACCGACCTGCCCGACTCCGCAGCCGACCCGGCTGCCGACGCCTCCACGCCCGACGGCGACGCGCCTGCCGGTGACCCCGAGCTCGCTGCGCTCGTCCAGCGCGGCACCGCCGGTGCCGCCGCGGCTGATGCCGCCGCCGATGCAACCGCGGCCGACGCGCCTGCGCCGAGCGAGCCGACCGAGGCCGCCCCGGCGGACGCCGCGTCCGATCCCGACGAGCCCGGCGTCGATGCGGTCCCGGTCCTGCCCGTCGCGGCTCGCCGTGACCGACGGCGAGCCCGCGGCACGCCCTCGGCGGAGCCGACGGTCGCTCGCCTTTCGCTTCGGCGTCTCGTTCGTCGTGGGCTTCCTGGTCGCCGTCGGCATCGGCGCCGCCGGCCTGTACGCATGGGGCCAGCAGTACGAAGGTCGGGTCCTGCCCGGCGTCCACATCGGCAACACCGACCTCGGCGGCCTCACCCGCGAGCAGGCAGAGGCGGCAGATCGCGAGCGCCTATGGGTCGCTCGGCAACGGGCAGATCACGCTCACCGGCCCGGACGGCGAGACGACCACCATCAGCTACGCCGACGTCGGCCGTGGTCCAGACACCTCGGCGCTGGTCGACGCCGCGATGGCGGCAGGCCGCCAGGGCGAGCCCCTCGCGAACCTGATCGGCGCACCCCAGGCCGCGGCCCACGGCGTGACCCTCGACTCCGCCGTCACCTACGACCACGACAAGCTGGCGGCGGCCGTCGGAGCCCTCGCGACAACGATCGACCAGACCCCGGTGGACGCCTCCGCGACGGCTGGCCAGGACGGGACGTTCAGCTTCTCCCCGGCGAAGGACGGTCGCGCCGTGGACCAGGCGGCCCTCACGACCGCGCTCGACCAGCAGCTCGCGGCGCTCGGCACGCCGGCGTCGATCGACATGGCCGTGCCGGTCGAGCCGTTGGCACCCGCCGTCGCAACCTCATCGGCCGAAGCGGCGAAGACGGCCGCGGATCGAATGGCCGCCGACGTGGTCATCGCGCGGGGCAAGGAGACGTGGACGATCCCCGGCACGAGCCTCGCGCCGCTGATCTCGTTCACGACCGCAGCCGACGGGAGCGTCACCCCGCTCTTTGACGAGGCGGGCCTCGACCCGATGCTCAAGACGCTGACCAAAAAGGTCAACCAGACCGTCCGCAACGCGAACCTCAGGATGATCAACGGCCACATCGTCGCCACCGGGACCAGCCGTGAGGGCCGAACGCTAAACGCGGCCGGCATGAAGGCCGCGATCGTCAGCGAGATCGGTGCCCGCCAGGCGGGCGGGATCGCAGCGCCAGTCGAGGCGGTCGTCAAGGGCGTCGATCCGAAGCTGACCACGGAGGACGCCAAGGCGTTCGCCCCCAAGATGAAGATGATCAGCTCATACAGCGTCTTCTACTACGTCATCGTCAACAACCACTGGGGCGGCAACATCGAGGCGCCGGCGACGAAGATCAACGGGACGGTCGTGCCGGCGGGCACGAAGTTCGACTTCTGGAAGGTCGTCGGGGACCTGCACAAGCTCCCGGGCGAGGGCCCGGGCAACGCGATCGAGGGCGGAAAGATCACCGTCACAGGCGCATTCGGTGGCGGGATCTGCACCACGTCCACGACGCTGTTCAACGCCGCGTTCCGGGCCGGCATGGTGCCGCTCGCCCGACAGAACCACAACGAGTTCATCACCCGGTATCCGCCGGGTCTCGATGCCACCGTGTGGCAGGTCGGCAATGCCAAGCAGACCATGAGCTTCAGGAACGACACGAAGTACCCGATCCTGATCACGCGGTCCGTCCGACACGCAGGCAGCATTCGATGGCTCACCTTCAGAATCTGGAGCGTGCCGAACGGCCGGACCGCCAAGGTCAGCAACGTGGTCATCCAGCACGGCCCGCGTGCGATCAACACGATCGTGCACGACTCGAGCAAGCCGGTGGGGTACTCGTACGTCAACAACTCGCCGGCGGACGGCGCCAAAGTGTGGGTCACCGTGTCGATCTACGACCACGGCAAGCTCCACTGGCGGAAGCGCTACTTCTCGAACTACCCGGCGGTCGACGGCGTCACCGTCGTGGGAACCAAGTAGAGCTAACGCCGGCCTCGGCACCCGGGCTCGCCGGCGCCCATCGCGCAAGGGGAGTCCCCGACAGCTTCTACTCGCCCCTATGCTCCGCCGATGGAGCAGGAGCTGCGATTCCGGCGCGGGGCGCCATGTCGGCGCTGACCTGCCCGTCCTGCGGCCGGCGCAGCCCCGCGGACGCCGCCTTCTGCTCGGGCTGCGGGGCAAAGCTGGGACCGACCGCTGCCGCCCACGAGTCGCGCAAGGTCGTGACGGTGCTGTTCTGCGACCTCGTCGGATCGACGTCGCTCGGCGAGCGCCACGATCCTGAGGTGCTGCGCCCCCTGCTCGAGCGGTACTTCGCCGAGGCGCGGGAGGCGGTCGAGCGGCACGGCGGCCGCGTCGAGAAGTTCATCGGCGACGCCGTGTGCGCGGTGTTCGGGGTGCCCGCGGTCCACGAGGACGACGCCCTGCGGGCGGTCCGCGCGGGGCTGGAGGTCCAGGAGCGGCTGGCGCGCCTGCGCGATGGCGCGCCGATCCCGCTCGAGGCGCGTGTCGGGCATCACCACCGGCGAGGTGCTGGTCGCCGGCGGCGAGCGGGCTCGTCATCGGGGACACGATGAACACCGCGTCGCGGCTCCAGTCGGGCGCGGCGCCGGGCGAGGTGCTGGTGGGCGAGCCGACGTGGCGGCTGGTGCGGGACGCGGTCGCCGCCGAGCCCGCGCCGCCGCTCGCCGCCAAGGGAAAGGCGGAGCCCGTCCCCGCCTGGCGCGTCCTCGCGCTCGCCCCCGGCTCGCCGGCCCGGGCGCGCAGGCTCGACGCGCCGATGGTCGGGCGCGACCGGGAGGCCGCGCTGCTCGCCGGCGCGTACCGCCAAGTCGCCGATGGGCGCGCCTGCCGCCTGTTCACGGTGCTCGGGGTCGCGGGGGCCGGCAAGAGCCGGCTCGTCGAGGAGTTCCTGGGATCGCTGGGGGACATGGCAGAGGTGCTGCGCGGTCGGTGCCTCTCGTACGGCGAGGGCATCACCTGGCTGCCCCTCGCCGAGGCGCTGCGGCCGGCGCTCGGGCTGGCGGAGTTCGCGGGCCAGACGACGTCGCGGCAGCCGTCCGCGCGGCCGCTGCGGGGGAGGGGCCCGACGCCGCGGCGGTCGCCGATGGCCTCGGCGGCCTGTTCGGCCTGCCGGGCTCGGGCAGCGCGGAGCAGACCGCCTGGGCGGTGCGCCGCCTCCTGGAGGCGCGGGCTCGCGAACGTCCGGTCGTCCTCGTCCTCGACGACATCCACTGGGCCGAGCCCGCCCTGCTCGACCTCGTCGAGCACCTCGCCGAGCGCGCCGACGGCCCGCTCCTCCTGCTCTGCATGGCGCGCCCGGAGCTGCTCGACGCGCGGCCCGGCTGGGGCGCAGGGGCCGGCCCGGCCGACGTCGGTCCACCTCGAGCCGCTCGCGCCCGCCGACGCCGACGCCCTCGTCGGTGCGCTCCTCGGCGGCGCGGCCCTGCCCGCGGAGCGCGCGCGAGCGGGTGACCTCGGCCGCCGGCGGCAACCCGCTGTTCCTCGAGGAGGTGCTGCGGATGCTGGTCGACGAGGGCCGGCTCGCCCGCGACGGCGACGCCTGGGTCGTGGCGGGCGATCTGTCGGGCCTCCGCATCCCGCCGACGGTGTCCGCGCTGCTCTCCTCGCGACTCGACCGCCTCCCGGAGGGCGAGCGCTCGGCTCCTCGAGGCGGCGTCGGTCGAGGGGCAGTCGTTCTCCGGTCGGCGCGCTCGAGGCGCTCCTGCCGGAGGCGTCGCGCGACGCGCTCCCGGGCCTGCTCCGCTCGCTCGCGCGCAAGGACCTCGTGGTTCCCGGAGCGCCGCTCGGGCCCCGGCCGCGACGGCTACCGCTTCCGCCACCTCCTCATCCGCGATGCCGCCTACGACGCGATCCCCAAGTCGTCCCGAGCCCGGCTCCACCTCGCCTTCGCCGACTGGCTCGAGGCCGCCGCGGGCGACGCGATCGCCGAGCACCGCGAGGTCCTGGGGCACCACCTCGCCCAGGCGCTACCGCTACCGGGAGGAGCTCGGCCTCCCGGACGATCCAGGGCCTGCGGATGCGCGCGGCGCGAGGGCCCTGGGCGAGGCCGGGACGCGCGCCGACGACGAGCTCGGCGAGACGCGGGAGCGCCGTGCGTCTCTACGAGGCGGCCGTCGAGCTCGCGCCGGGCACCGAGGAAGCGGTCTGGTGGTACTAACGGCTCTGGAACATCTCGCTCTCGTGGTCCTCGGTCGGCCCGAACTGACGGACGCCGAGGCCCTACCGCGAGGTGTACGGCGACGAGGTCGCCGAGCCGTCGCCGCCCGTGTGCGCGCGGGTCCGGCGCGAGTTCGCCGACCCGTCCACCATCGACCGCGCCGTCGAGCGCCGCGACGACCTGCGCGCGCTCGAGCTGTACCGGGCGCACGGCGTCCGGCACCTCGAGCCTGGCGTCCTCCTGAGGCTCAGCGAGGGCGACCTCCTCGCGGGCGACCCCGAGGGGGCGGAGGCGTGGGCGCGCGGAGGCGCTCCGCTCCGCCGAGGAGCTGGGCTGGCGTGTCGTCCTGCAGTGGGCCGCCGGCGACCTGTTGACCGCCCTCTTCGCCGGGCCGTCGCCGCTCAGCCACCTCGCCGAAGAGGCGCGGCGATGCTGGACCGATGGGCCGGCCGCCTGGCGTCGAGGCCCGTGCTCTCAGTCCGCGCGCGAGGCCCGGGCCTGCATGGGGGACGCGCCCGGGGCGCGGGCGGACTGGACGAGAGCGCTCGGCTGCGGGCTGCCCTCGGCCTGCCCGCGAGACCTGGATGAGCTGTGGGCCGAGCCGCGACTCGCGCTCGCGGCCGGCGACCTCCGGGCGGCGGCGGAGGCGTGCCGGACGGCGCTCGCGCTGCTCCCCGACGAGGACGACAGTTGAACAGGAACTCACATGCTGGTCACGTACGCCCGCGTCCTTCTCGACCTGGGCCTCGACGACGAGGCTCAGGCGGCGGTCGAGCCGCTCGAGCGCAGCGCGATCGTCGAGCAGCGCGTCACCCACCGCTCGCTCCGGGCGAGGCTGCTGGCCCGGAGAGGCGACATCGACGCGGCATCTGGGCTCGATCGACGAGGCGGCCGCTGCTCGTTGCGCCGACGGGCCTCGCGATCGTCAAGGCCGACGTGGCCCTCGACCGCGCGCACGTCCTGCTCGCGGCCGGCCGCGTCGAGGATGCGAGGGCCAGCGCCGAGGACGCCCTGGGCCGCTACCGGACGAAGGAGCACGAGATCGGCGCGCGCCGCGCGGCCGCGCTGCTCGGAGCGATGACGCACCCGCGATCAGTGACGTGAAGCGACCGCATGGTGGCGGGAAGAAGCGCTGACGAATGATGGCGGACTGACGGAAGGCGCCCGGTAAACGATCAGCCCTTGACCTCGGGCGCGTCCACCAGCTCCGCGAGCTTCGTCGTCGTCGCCCAGTTGCGGATCGTCATCGACTTGTAGTGCGGGCTGGCCATGACCCTGTTCAGGCGGCTCTTCGTCCGCTGGGCGCTCAGGCGCTGCGAGTAGATGACGCCCTTGCCCGGCCAGACCGCGTCGACGCCCTCGCGTGGGTCGAACGCCTCCATCGCGGCGGTCGCGTCGATGCCCATCAGGAAGATCGCATCGCTGTGGTACCTGCCCGGCTGATCGCCGAAGCCCTTCGGCCGGTCCGCGACGACGGCCCGGAGCTGGGCCGCAGTCAGAACCAGGACGGCGATGAGCTCCGCGTGGAGCTTGAACGCCTTCGGCAGGGCCGCCTCGATTCCCGCTTGATCCGATCCGGCCTGTGGTCTGAGCTGAGGATCACGTTGCCGCTCGCGATGTACGTGACGACATCCTCGTAAGCCCAGCTCGCCGAGCACCCCGCGCAGGCGCGCCATCGGTACCGGGTTCTTGCCGCCGACGTTGATCCCGCGCAGGAGCACCACGTACCTGGTCACGGGTCGAGGGTACCGAACGGGGTCGATTGTGACGTCGCGAGATTCCGTCCGTCGGAGTCCCCGATTTCTGTCCCGGGAATTTCACGTTCCGTCCGGCCGTCCCATGATCTGTCCCTCCTGAGCCCCGCCTAGGTCGTTGCCGGGTCCACCAGTCCCGGCATTGTCCAGAGCAGCGACGCGCCGACCCTGCGGCAATGAGCTATGGAAAGCCGACGTAGTCGGCCTTCACTCGGCTCCATACCGAGCCCGCGTACGCGAGCTGGCTGAGGAGGGCGGACTCCACGTACCAGAGTGCAAGCGTCCAGGCATCGAACGTCGCACCGCTCGTTGTTGTCATGCGCGCCTTCTTGATTGGATGGACCAGTCGGTTCCGAAGTCTCGAAATGCTCTCGGGTCCATCCAGAGATCCCGGAGCGGCGTATGACGTGAGTGCTGCCAAGTCGGCTGGAATGGGGGACGGGATGCCGAACGCGGCCAGCAAGTCGCGGATCTTCTGGTGTGCGCGGTAGCTGAGGGCGTCGAAGGTGGTTGGGTGCACGAGCGCCCGGTCAACCACCACCACCGCCCGGCTGAGCGTCTCGAGTGCGGCTTGGGAGGTGATCAGACCGAGATCCGCAACGGGTCGGTTGGCGTCGACGTAGTAGTAGGTCGTCCTCTCGAGAACCTCGCGCCAGTAGGGTTCTTTCCATAGTTTCCACCACGTTCCGAACAGACCCAGAGCGGCATCCTGACCAGCCAACGGAAACCAGGACGCTCGCGGAGCGAACGAGGAGACTCTGGATGCAGACCACCGATGCCACACCGGCACTCCGGTTCCATCACGCCCGACCAGCACCGAGGGGCGGCACCATGCGCCTCGCACAAAACCGAGGAACGATTCGAGTGCGTCAAAGACTTCAGCTGACCTCGCGGCGCTGAATCCTCCGCCGCTCGTCCTGCTGAGGCGACCCACCGTTGTCAAGGAGTAGCCACCATCCTTCCGCAGGCGGTCGTACTCGCTCTTGCCGATTGCGTTCCCCAGCTCCAGTGTCCAGCCATCGAATGTGACCGACACCGCTCGGACCAAACGAGCGAAGTTGGGAACGGCAAACTCGACGACCGACAACCCACGGCCCGAGCCCACGGTGATCGGCTCCAGTAGCCCGCCGTCTATCGTCGTCGTCACGTATGTGCCCGTTCCGTCAATTTCGCTGCTGACTACCCGGGCCGATGCGTGGGATCGACGCCTCGACACCGCGAACTCGACGGTAGCGTCGTCGTCGAGCATCAGGAGGGTCGAGAACTTCCCGCGGAAGTGCACTCGCGGGACCGGCACCCACGTGAGATAGATGTCGCCGGATCCGACCCCACTAGCGGACCCGTCCGAAATGCGCAGCCAGCCCGCATGCAGCGGAATGTCGACGTTTGGCGTTGTCGGCAGGCTCGATGTGCTGGTCGAACTCGTCATGACGCCACATCTCCATTCGAACGTTGATTTCGCGCGGCCCTCAATGACGACCAGCTTGTCGAACAGCGCGGACCCGGCGGCCGCGTGGGGGATGGCTCGGCCCAACGCGGTCCGTCGGCCCGGAGCCATGCGCGACGCAGGAGGGCAACGGCGGAGCCCGATGGCCTCGTCATGGCGGGGCTAACGCAACCTAGTTTCCGACCACACGGCCATCGGTACGGAGCCGGGCAGTCTCGACGGCCAGGGCCATTCGGGCGTCAAGGCGGGCTCGCTCGTACATCGTCGCTGCCTCGATGTCCACGGTCACGCTCGATGTCACGGCTTCGGGCGGCATCGCATCGCGGACGCCGGCAAGCGACGCCGGCGTTGGGCCAACGACGTATCGATCAGACCAGCGCCAACTGAGACGATTGATCGCCCCCGCGATCTCGAAGGGGCTCTCCACGCCGATCGGCAACAGCGCCTGTGGTGAGGCGATCAGGCAGACGCGGGCCGAGAGGGGCATGCAAACGACGTAGGTCGCGTTCGACAGGAGGGGCCGCCAGCGGTCCTCGTCGTGGCCGATCTGGATAGTCGCTACCACCGGCGAGTCGCCGAGTAGAAACGGCTCATCGTCTGGCGCTCGCACGACGTACCAAGGCATCGCCGCGAAGGCCTCGCTCTGCTCCTCGGGCGTGCGCAGCCCGACGAATTGCGCGTCTGCCAGATGCTCGTCTAACGCCGTGCGCGTTCCTTGGAGTAAGGCGGGCGCCATCGCCGCCACTTCGTCTTCGTACGCCGCACGGACCATGTCGTGAATCTCGCTGATGGCCTGCTCCATCTTGGGCGCCCTCGTGAACATCAACCCGAGATACCGCGCGATCGCCAGTCGATCATCGGGCAATGGTTCCGCGAGCGAACGAGGCACGGCAAAGAGGCGCATCCCCTCCACCGGCTCTCGGGTGACCTCCCGCAGCGTCGGTTCGTCGTCGAGGTTGTCGCGGTCGCCGTAGAGGGGACATGGGCCGGGGCGGATCGGCTCGGCGCGCTCAAGGAGTCTCGCCACAGCCCGCGCGGCTGGGTCCTCAAGGCGCCCCAGGGCAACTTCGACATCGGGGGAGTGATCGTCGACCATTGTGAGAAACCGACTTGGAGGGACGCTGCGCACGGCGCCCGTCTGCTTGTCAAAGACCGCGAGCGTCAGCCCACCTGGCTCGTTGCGTGCGAAGCGGTTCAGAAGCCACCGCGAGATCACGTGCTGTCGCTGGGGCATGCTACTTGTCGGGCCAGTCACTCTGACTGCCCAACCGCACTCCCGAGCGGGGCGGCCGGATCCGTCTGAGCAGCCCCGCACGATAGGGCGCGAGCAACTCAGGTCTCCAATGCTGGGCGGCGTGACTGCGTCCAGACTCGGACGAACGGGGCAAGGTGCGTCGGGCGTACTCGGAGATCTCGAGCCAGATCCTCTATCCGATACCCATGACGGGACGAGAGGGTCTCGACGGCACGGGCGAGCAACTCGGGCTCCTCCGGCGATCCGAGGGTCACGGGCTCGTGGCGCCTCCAACCCCTGCGGCTGAGATCGATCATCCCCCGCTTGTAGTCGTCGTCGGTGATCACCCGCAAGTCGCGCATCCGTCGAACCAGCATCGCCATCGACACGCCCCAGGTGAGCTTGAGCTGGGCAAGCCGCCTCCAGTCGATGGAGCGTGGGAGGCTGTCGGCGATGCCGGCTTCCGGGGCCAGGAACTCGGCCGCGAACCGATGAGCGAGTCGCTCGAGGGGAGGGTCGCCCGGCGAACCGATGTGTCTCAGCACTAGGTGCCCGAGTTCGTGTGCGGCGTCGAACCGGGCTCGGTCGGCCGCTTGCTTGTTCGCGACGAGGATGACGAACGGCCTCGCGCCAGCCCAACTCGAGAAGGCGTCCATGGTTTCCGACGCGGCGGGCAGGCGGCTGACGATGACGCCGTGCTCCTCGAGGAGCGCGACCACATCATGGATCGGGGCAGTCCCAACCCCCCAGACTCGGCGAACGATCTGTGCCGCCTCCTCCGGAGTCGAGTCCGCCGGTACCTCAGGCAGGTCGAGCGCCGGGAAGCGAACTCTCGTCTCGAGACTGGACACACCCTCGGCGAGCATCTCGAGCTGTGCACGTGCCTGCGCACGATCTCTGCGCGACGTCGACCTGAGACTTCGAAAGTGCGCTTGATCCTCTTGGATCTCGAAGCGCGACCGGTCGCCTGCGAAGAACTCGGCTGGGACGCGTAGGGCTTCGGCGATGGCTGCCAGCGTCGTGATAGTGGGTCGGGTCACCCCCGCCTCGAACTGCCCGATCGCCGCCGCCGACACGTCGAGGCGGGCGGCCAGATCCACCTTGCCGAGGCCTTCGAGATGGCGCGCCTGTGTGAGCCGGCCACCGTCGAACAGGGCGCGGATGCTTTCGAGGCTCAGGTCCTGGCCGGCGGATGTCATCTGGAAGCCTCGCTAGCGGTGTGCGGCAACCGTATCACAAGCGCCTGAGTAGATTGACGCTTGGTTCTAAAGTCCCCATACTGGGCTAGCGACCAAAGCGAAGCGCCCGCCCCAAGCGACTCCGCAGTCCAGCCACGCGGAGACACGCATGGGAACGTTCATCGGCCACGACGAACTCACCGCCTTCGCTGCCAGCAGGGTCAACCTGCCGCCCGACGATGCGCAGGCCGGCCGCGACCGGGTGAACTACCTCCGGGAGCGCCTCGAGAAGTACATCGACGAGCACCCCGACTTCAACCTGGTCAAGATGCTGCACGCAGGCAGCGTCGCCAAGGGCACCGCGCTCAAGACGATTAACGACATGGACGTCGCCGTCTACGTGCGCAGGGCCGAAGCGCCGAGCGACGGCGGGCTCGTGCCGTGGCTGGTCGATCGCCTCCGGGAGGCCTACAAGGGGATCTTGGAGCCCGGTCAGATCGAGGCGGGAACGCACTGCGCGACAGTGACCTTCAAGTCCGGCGGGATCCGCAAGGTCGACGTCGTGCCGATCCGTACGAGGGCGATCCTGAGGACCGCGGCTACCTCGTGGCGAAGGACACCGGGGAGCGCATCCTCACCAGCGTCCGGCTCCACCTCGACTTCGTGCGCAAGCGCAAGAAGGCAAACCCCGACCACTACGCCCAGGTGGTCCGGTTCATCAAGTGGTGGTTCGCCAGCAGCGCAACAGCCAGGGCGACACCTTCAAGTTCAAGTCCTTCATGGTCGAGCTGTTGGTCAGCCGCTTGGCCGACATGGGGATCCCGCTGAGCAACTACGAGGACGGGATCGAGGCTGTGTTCGCCTACATCGTGCGAACCGGCCTGCGCGAGCGGATCGCGTTCACGGACTTGTACGGGGCCGCAGATCTGCCCGCGTCCGCAGGGTGCCCGATCGAGATCTTCGACCCGGTCAACCCCGGGAACAACGTCGCATTCCGGTACACCGAGTCGACCGGCAGCGCATCGTCTCGGCCGCTGAGGAGGCCCTGGGCGCGATCACCGAGGCGCGTTACGCCACCACCAAGGCGCGTTCGGTCGCGTGCTGGCAGACCGTCCTTGGCCCCGGGTTCCAGGGGTAGGGACATGACCTTCTCGACGACAACCACCAATACGTTCTCGCTGACGAGCGCCAAGCACGTGGCGTCCAAGGTCGTTGCCAACCTGCGCTACATGCGGGCGTTGTATGGCAGTCCGACCAGCGACTGGATCGACAAGTACCACGAGGAGTTGATCCTCTTCCTCAACGCCGGCTACTTGGGGACGGTCACCTACGGATTCAAGCGCAACGAGAAGTGGGTCGCGGCAGTCAAGTACACCGCCGACTTGAGCGGCAACCTCACCCAGGACGACAGCGCAGGCACCTTGCCTGCAGGAGCAGACGTAGCCGGACTGAGCGCGACGAGCTACATGACTTACTCGAGCAAGTGGGATCAGCTCACTGCTGCCGAGAGGGAGCGCTTCAATGCGACACGACCCTTCCAGAGGGCAGGAGCCACGGAGCCTGGAGTCGAAGGTGGTTACTGGGAGGCGGATCGCACCTACTCATCCGACGGTGGCGGCGTTCGCCGTTCAACGCTGAGGCGGTACGGCTCATGAGTGACCTGTTCGAGGACGTTCTCGAGCTGCCCGATGCCGCGGCCGAGCGCCGGTACGCCGGCCTCGTCGGGCTCGACGAGGTCAAGGTCCGGATCGAGAAGGAAGCCGAGATGCTCCTCAAGCCGGAGCGCCTGGAGGAGTGGAGTCGGAAGCACCACGCTGGCACGGTCATCGCCGCGGCCGAGGGTTCGAAAGCGGCGGCCGCCGCTGCTGGTGTTCGCCGGTGACGTCGGTACCGGGAAGACCACCATCGCCGAGACGTTCGGCGACGAGGTCGCTCGGACCCTCGACATGGGCGTTCGCGTCTTCCGGCTGAGCTTGAAGTCCCGCGGCTCCGGCGCTGTCGGCGAGATGACCCGGTTGATCACCGAGGCGTTCGACGAGATCTCGACCGGAGGCGAGCAAGTCGCGCGGCGCCGGTCACATCCTCGTGATCGACGAAGCCGACGCTCTGGCGCAATCGCGGGCCCTTGGCCAGATGCATCACGAGGATCGAGCCGGGGTCAACGCCTTGATCCGTGGCATCGATCAGGCGACCGAGGGCGGCCTGCGCATCTTGATCGTCATGTGCACGAACCGAGTCGAGGCCCTGGATCCCGCAATCCGCCGCCGCGCTGCAGCCGAGTTCATGTTCGTCCGGCCCAACCATGAGCAGCGTGCGGCGGTGTTCAAGATCGGGCTCGCCGGCACCGCGATCAGCGACTCGCAGATCGACTGCCTGGCCAAGATGACGGGCGAGAACGGCCACCCGTACGGCTACACGTACAGCGACCTCGTCGACCGGGTGATCCCGGCCGCGGTCGTTGCTGCCTATCCCGATCGCCCCGTCACCTTCGAGGTCGTCCAGGCTCAGATCGAATCGACCCGCCGACCGCGCCGTTCGCGAGTGAGTCGTGACGCGGCGTCTGCCGCCAGGTGCTACGCCCGCACCAAGCGCCAGCGCAGCACGCCTGGTAGGGGACGACCTGCAGCACCTCATCGGCTGGTACTACGCGCTGAGGATGCTGCGCCCGGAGAACGAGATCCGGAGCGTCGCTTTGGAGACGCTCGGCGACGGCAACCTCGATGACGTGGTGATCACGTATGAGCGCGGACGAACCGAGTACAAGCAGGTCAAGGCGGTGGTCAGTGCCGAGACGGCTCTGAACACGGAGTGGCTCACGGCTCCGAGTCGTACCGGAGGGCCCACCATCCTCCAGCAGTTCTGGTCAGCCTGGAGCGACATCCGGGAACGCGGTCATGTGGCAGACCTTCAGCTACTCACCAACCGCTCCATCGACCCCGGTGACGCGGTGCTGCGCATGCGTGATCCGAACGAGTTACTGGCCGATCGCCTCCGCCGGGAACCGGCCGGCTCGGAGGCCGGTATCGGCGCGCAAGGAATGGTGCGACCACCTCGGGGTGCCGGAGGCAGACCTCTATCAACCTGACCTGGACGTGCTTCACCTCGGCAGCGACGCTACCGAGGCCGGTTGGCGTCAGCGAGTTGTCGATGTCTCTCAGGGCCTCGGACTCCAGTTCGATGAGGCCGCTCTCCTCGCCGGGCAGGGCCAGGTCCGGAAGTGGATCAAGCGCTCACGGCAAGAGCTGACGGTTCAGGTGGTCGAGCAGGCAGTTGTTCGACTGAAGCTTCACCAAGAAGAACCGTCCAGCGTCGTGCTGGTTCATGCGCTCGAGCGCCCTGACGCAACCGAGACCGTCAACGCGCTCGACTGGGTCGATAGGTTCGTAGGAGACGACGCTCGCACACGCCGTGGGCTCCGGCAGCCGGCCGACTGGAACAGTGTTCTCCTGCCCGAACTGAAGGCGGCCTGTAAGCGGGCGCGCGAAACGAACCGGCGAGTCGTTGTCCGCGGCACGATGCGACTGCCGACATGGTTCGCGATTGGAACAGAACTCACCGAGGTTGCCGGCGCGTCGCCATCCACGATGCAGAACGGTGAGGTCTGGTCCGCGAGCGACCTGACCGACTCTCGACCCGAGGTCCTCATGCTCGATGAGCAGGTCGTCGGGCTCGGCTCTGACCTGGCGATCACGATTGCGATCTCGACGGACATGAGTCCAGATGTCGTGAGGTTCCTCCGCGACGATCACGAGGTGGGCACGCATCTGACTCTCGCGCTGGCGCCCGGGCCAGACCGGCGCTCGATCTTGAGCGGAGCGGACGCGACCACTTCAGCGGTCGCGATCCGCGACGCCGTGCGGAGCATCGTTCGTGACCGCGGTGTGGCGAAGATCCACCTCTTCTTGGCGATGCCGGGCGGACTTGCGCTTCTCCTCGGCCACTTCTGGGATCGCATGCCGCCCACTCAGACGTACGAAGACCTGATCCAGACGTACGAACCGGCGTTCCTCATCGTGAACTAAGGAGTGTTGGGGCGCGCCTGGAGAGAGCCCGGCCGTGTTGTACGAGACGCGTCGCTACGCTGCAATGGCCGACGCTGCGCAATCGACCCGCTTCGATGCTTCGGGCGAGGCGTGGATTGTGTTCGGATACGGCGTCCTCGAGTTCCAAGCCGATGCCGACGGTTAGGGCGGATACGCCTTCGCATCCCCGCGCGTCGGAGACATCTCGGGCTCCGACCGCGGGCTACAGGTTTCTAAAACACTTCTACGCGACTTCACACTTCCAGGAGACACTTCGTCGGCGCAAGACACGACATAACTCACCTTATCGGAAGTGCCTCTGGACGGGCTGCTGGGGCAACAGGTGCCGGTTGCGGCCTCAGGTCGGCGCGATGACCTCGAGGCGCGGAAAATAGGCCCGGTAGCGCGCGGGGTCGCGAGTTAGCAGCTGATAGCCGGCGACGGCAGCGTGCGCGCCAATGTAGAAGTCCGGCAGCAGGCTCGTTCGGACCCCTCCGCGTTCTCGATAAGCCAGGAATGCCCGCCCGGCCAGGAACGACGCCTCCCACGGGATGGCCTCCCGCCGCAGCTGGTGGACCGTCAGCGCGGCATCGAGCGCTTCGACTGACGTGTAGCCCAGCGAGATCTCGCCGTAGACGATCGGGTTGATGACCAGCAACGCTTTGTCGGACGCCCGGCGGAGGGCGTCGGCAGACCATGTCTCCCAGGTCGGATCCTGCCCCAGGACATCGATGAGGACGTTGCTGTCGACGAGGACGCCGGTCAATCCTCGCCCCGGGTGAGCGCCATCAGCTCGTCCGTCGACATCCCGAACCGCCCGGGGTGACGGCGCAGGTGCTCGACCAGCAGCTGACCGCGGCTCGGAGCCTTGGCGCGATCGGACTTGACGAGGAACACCAGGTCGCCGTCGATCACGAACTCGACCTCGGTGTTCGGCAGCAGGCCCGCGTGCTCGCGGATCGCCTGCGGGATCGTGACCTGGCCTTTCGAGGTGATGCGCATCGGTCCACCTCCGTTCTTACTTCGCAGAGTAAGACTGTTCGGCACGTTGTCAAGGGGGACGGGCGGGAGGTCGGCGTCCCGCTTGGTAACCCGGCCCCGCTTGCGGATCGCGCCCGCTCGGGTTGGTCAGGGCTGGGTCGCGAGCAGGATCGTGATCGGCCCGCGGTGGAGCTCGACCGGCAACTGTTCCCTGAGCATCGCCCACGTCTCGGGGCTCAGGCCCGCCTTGTTGGGCCGACCGATGATCACGGCGTCGCCGGAGCCGTAGTACTCCTGCATCGCCTGCTGATACTCGGGCAGTCGGACGCGCGGGAGCGCTCCGCCCGCCCTGCCGGCGTTGAACACGTGGACGAGCGAGTTCGGGTTCAGGAGCAGCCGGCAGCCGTTGCGCAGGTCCCGCCGCAGGGTCTCGGTCGTGATCAGCAGGATCGGCGCGTCGGCCGTGACGCAGCGGGCGGCGCCGAGGTCGGGATCCGTCGGGCTCAGGTGCACCCGCTCCCCCGCCGGGCGCAGGCTGAACACCAGCAGCGCCGCCAGGCCGACGCCGAACACGCCGATCCCGACCTTGCGCCGTTCGGGGCCCAGCCATCCGATCACGGTGGCCGCCGTGGCGCCGATGGCGAGCGCGGCCTGGGGCGCGATCCAGCCGCTGTAGTGGGGGAAGAACACCGGCGTGATCATCAGGAACGCGAGCTGCCCGGCGAGGACGGCCACCCACAGGCGGATCTCGCGGCGCTTCCAGGCGACGAGGGCGATGAGCGCGGCCACGGCGAGGAACGCGAGGATGGCGACGCCGTCAGGTATCCGGTTCGCGAGGTGGGAATCGAGCGGGAGACCTTCAAGCAGGCGGAGGCGCTGGACCCGGCCCGTGCTGAAGGCGCCGGTTCGTCCGAGCTGGCTGAAGACGACCAGCTGGATCATCCGTGGGCCGGTGGTGACGAGGAACGGCGCCAGGAGCAGGAGCGCGGTGACGACGCCGCCGGCGACGTAGGCGGCGGCCATCGACACGAGCCGGCGTGGCTCCGTGCGGTACGCCAGGATCAGCCACACGAACACGATGGCGGCGGGCACGGCCGTCCAGATCTGGATGACGCCGGCAACGCCGATGAGGGCTCCCGCGAGCGCGACCTGGCGAGGTCGCAGCTCCTGCGGCTCGCGTCTCGTGAGCAGGTACAGGGCCAGGAGCAGGAGCGTACCCTGCGGTGCGACGAGGTAGGTCGTCCGGTCCCATTGCACCGTGGCGGACCAGACGGCGAAGGTGGCGGCCGCGCACAGGGCGGCAAGCCGTCCGGCCCGCATGCCCACGACGCCGACGAGGATCGTGTTGATGGCCCCGAGCAGCATGAACCCGACCCGCGCCAGGCCGAACGCAGTCGTGTCGCCCGTGATGCCGCCGATCGCCGCGAAGGGCGACAGCAGGTACATGATCCCGGGCGGATGGAGGATGTTGAAGTCGCGATACGGGAGGCGACCTTCGACGAAGGCGACGGCGTCCCCGTAGTACACGGTGTCGTCGAACCCGAGCTTCGAACCGAGCCCCCCACCGAGGAGGACGGGCACCAGGCGAACCAGGAACGCGATGACGCCGAGCGTGATCAGGACCGCGGCGAGGTTGGCCGCCTCGTGACCCCAGCGTCTCGTGGGAGCGCCGGGACGGCCACCGTCGTCCGTGTTCGTCGCGGTCACCGAATCGCTCATCCCGGGTCGTCGACCAGGGTGCGTCGCAGGCCCGCAAGCGTCTCGTCGAGCAGCGCCGGGTCGGCGGTGTCGGCCGCGTACTGGGCCAGCGCGGCGTTCAGGAACAGCGCGAGGACGCGGGCCCGGAGCAGGCGCTCGTCCGTGAGCGTGGTCTCCCCGTAGGCCCGCTTGAACGCGGTCCGCCCGGGCAGCGTCGAGGAGGCTCCAGTAGAGCGACAGGTCGATCGAGGGGTCGCCGAGGCACACGTCGCCCCAATCGATCACCGCGCTCGGCGCACCGTCATCGCCGATGAGCAGGTGACGCACATGCAGTCGCCGTGCACGAGCGCGAACCCATCCGGCGGCCCGAGGGCATCGGCCGCGGCCAGGAGCCGCTCAACGTCGGGTGGCACCGCCCACAAGCCCGCCGCCGCAATGGCGGCCAGCCGGTCCCGCGTCCGCGGCACACGGATCGCCATGTCGGCGCGGCCCATCGGGTCGAACGGGAGCTCATCGCCGAGCTCGGCGGCCAGCGACGGTGCATGGAGCGCCCGCAGGAACGCGCCGAGTCCGGCGCCCAGGGCCGACCGGGGTCCAGCGATCGCGACCCGTGCCGGCTCGGTACCGGGTAGGAGCGGCGCCCCGAAGAACGGCCACGGGAACGCGTCGGACGGATCGCCGATGTAGCGCGGGCGTCGGGATCGGCAGGGGCAGCCGTCCCGAGAGTCCCGGCAGCAACCGGATCTCCCGCTCCACGCCGGGCACGGCGATCGCTCGCCGTGGAAAGCGGAACGCGAGCTCGCCGTTCACCAACCACAGGGCATTGTCCCAGCCCTCCGCGAACGGGGCCAAGGTCAGGACGTCGAGCTGTCGCGAACTGCTCCCCGAGGAGCCGGCGGACGAGGGCCTCGTCGATGTCCACGTCGGCCCGCCACTCGGGCCGTGCCCGGTCCTTGCCCACCGTGATTCCCCTGCCGCCGGCGGGCCGGAGCGTCAGCGGACGCCGGTCCCGGCCGAGGCGGTGGTCCGCTTCGCGGGCGTGTCGTCGACCGCGACGTCGTCCTGCGCAACGACCTGCGGGTCGGGCTCGAGGACGGGCCGCTTGTCGGTCACGAGCGTGGGAATGAGGTCCGACCAGTTGTGGCCGCGTACGCGGATCCGGACCCGCCACGCCGCCTCGACCGCGCTCGAGAGCAGCGCCCGCTCGCGCACCCGCAGGGCGTCGTGGTCGAGGCCATCGAACTCGAGCAGCGGAGCCAGCGAGGCAAAGGGCGGGAAGGTGTACGCGTCGTCGGTATTGGCCAGCAGCCGGTCCAGGCATCGCATCGAGCGTCGGGATCTCGGCGAGTGGCTCGCCTCGTTCCATGAGGATCACCGAGTCGATCGTCGAGCGCTCGACGATGTCGCACTCGATCAGCGATGTCACGTGGTACTTGGGCGGCGGGATGAGCAGCTGCACCCAGGCGTTGATGGTCACGATCGGCACTGGCATCCGCCCCAGCGAGTGCCCGACGGCGCGGCCCTCGCGGGAATGCAGGCGGGACCGGATGCCCAGCATCATTCGATCGGCCAGCGGCAGGGTCTGCTCGTTGACCGAGCTCATCGTGTGCGACGAGAGCGTCATGGGCTTCGGGAACCCGATGATCGCGCCACCCGGCGCGACGATGGCCATGTCATCCGCGAGGAAGCCCCACGAGCGGTGCATCAGCAGGCGCAGGACGGTGCTCGTCTTGCCGGTGTCGGTGAGCGCGGACATGACGACGGCGCCCTGCTCGGCTTCGACGGCTGCGCTGTGGAGCAGGACGTAACCGCGGGCCACGAGCATGAACCGCAGCAGGGGCTCGACCATGTTCGTGTACAGCACGTGGTGCGACCAGACGAGCAGCCAGTTGGCGTCGAGCACGACGGGGCCACCCCCGGGCGGCGGGAGGTACACGTCGAACGCCGCCGACAGCGCCCCCAGCTGCTCGCGATACCGGATGGTGTCCGCGGTGCGCGTCGTCTTCGTGCGCAACCGCGGCCAGCCGCCGATCCAGCGTCGGTGGATCAGCAGATCCGGTTCGACCACATGCGCCACGTTGAACGCCGCGAGCTCGGGCAACGCGATCGGCGACTGGATCCGGATCAGCCCCGCGACGTCGTACTGGTAGGCGCCGTCCACCGGCTGCTGATCGCGGCGGTCGCGCCCGGCCCAGATCCAGTTGTCGGCGATGAGGTAGCGAACGCCAAAGGTGATGCCGATCGCGACCAGGTTCGAGATGAGGTAGTTCACCCCGCCGATGTCCGTGAGCACGTACATCACGGGTATCCGGATCACGAGCGTCGCCATGTTGATCGCGTTGAACGCGAGGTACCGCAGGAGCACGTTGCCGCGGGCGTCGCGCCCGCGGAACACCCAGAACTCGATCCACAGGAAGTTGTTGAGCGTCGACACCTGGGACGCGAGCACGGCCGCGAGCAGGTAGTGGATGCCGAAGCCCTCGACGAACACGTAGAGGGCAATCTGGTTGACGAAGATCCCGAGGACGCCGACGACCGCGAACTTGCTGGGCGAGCCGAGCGCCCGGAGGATCCGATTCACCCGCGGCCGCCGGTGGCGGTGCGGTGCGACCTCCGAGGCGGACTCGTTGTTCAAGCGGTGTGCCTCGTGCTCGGATGTTGATGCGCGGTTGACGGCCCGTTCACTGAGCGATGGTAGGCGTGGCTATGAGCGCGCGCAAACCACGTGCGGATCGCCCTTGCCCTCCTACGGCCGTTCGTCGCGCACGGTCACGCCGCGGCCCGGCACGCGAGCCCGACGTACAGCGCGATATCGGCACCCACGTGGATGCCGGCCGGGATCCACAGCGTCCCGGTGCGCCAGCGGACGACGCCCGCGGCGATCCCCGCCATCGCGAGCAGCGCGATGTGCACGGGGAGCAGCGCGAGCACATCCGGCCCGGCGTGGACCATCCCGAACACGATCCCCTGGAAGCCGATCGCCACCCAGACCGGCGCCAGGCGGCCGAGCCAGCCCTGCATCGCGCCGCGGTACGCGACCTCCTCGGTGAGCCCGTTCGCGACGCCGAACACGATCGCAGGCAGCAGCGCCGCCGGCGGCACCGGGAAGGCGAGCTGGCCGAAGAACGGGGCGGCGATGACGGGGCCGACGACGAGCCCGCCGACGACGAGGACGACGCACCCGACGATGGCGATGACGGCCTCCGGGACCGACGGTCGCCCGAGGCCGAGCTCCACGACCCCCGACCCGTGCGCGACGCCAAGCGCCGCAACGGCGCCCAGGACGACCGCCGCGAGCACGATCCGGCGCAGGACGATGATCGAGACCGGGCTCGTGCACGCCGGGTCGCCGAGGGGCACATCCGGCCCCAGGACCCACGGCAGTACGAGCCCCAGCGCGACGGGCAGGACCGCGGCCCATGCGATCGCTTCGGGACGACCGCCGCGCCACAGGGCCACCCAGCCGGCTCCGAGGATCACGGCGGCGACCGGCCGCAGCGACGGAACCATGGCCGCGACGACGATCAGCGCCGGACCCGCGGCCGCGAGCAGCACGTTCGGCCCTGGTCTAGGGGCCGGCGACATTGCTCCCGGTCACCAGCACGAGGGACGCGCCCGGGCGCCGGCCCGTATCGGCGAGCAGGCCCGCCCACGATGCGGCCGCCGATCCCTCGACCGTCAGCGCGAGCTCGGCCGTGAGCGTCGCCTGTGCCGCGTGCAGGTCCCCCTCCCCCACCAGGAGCATCTCGTCGACCCGCCCGTCCATGAGCGTCAGGGCCATCGGCACCGGCACGCGGGTCGCGATCCCCTCCGCGTACGTCGCCGCGTCAGCGGTCTCCACGATCCGGCCCGCGCGCCACGAGCGCTCCATCGACGGCGCCGCGTCGGACTGGACGCCGACCACCCGGCACTCCCCTCCCCGCTCGCGCAGCCACGCCCCGATGCCGATGATCAGCGCGCCGTTGCCGACCGGGATGTACGCGTTCGCGATCGACGGCAGGGCGCCGCCATCGACCGCGTCGGTCACCTCGAGCGCGATCGTCCCCGCGCCCTGGGCCACGGCCGTGTCGTCCCCGTCGACGAGCAGTGGCAGGCCTTCGGCCGCCGCGAACGCCTCCGAGGCGGCCCGAGCCTCGTCGAAGTCGCGCCCCACGAGCCGTAGGTCCGCGCCCAGCGCCCGGATCCGCGCCGCCTTCAGCGGGTTCGCGCCCGCGTCGCAATACACGACCGCGCCGACGCCCGCCGCACGAGCGGCGTACGCGACGCCCTGGCCGAAGTTGCCGCTCGACGCGACCACGACCGGCCGATCCGCGCCGATGCGCCCCTCCGCGGCCAGCTGGTGGACCGCGAGCCACGTCCCGCGGCCCTTGAACGAGCCGACCGGGTTCTCGCACTCAACCTTGACCACGACCGGGTGACCGGCGATCGCCGACAGCCCCGCGTGGACGAACTGGCGGCCGCCGATGAACTCGGGCGCGATCGAGGGCAGGGCCGAACGGATCGCGCCTGCCGTGAGATCGCGATGAGCAACCAGGGGACGGGCTCCGGGGTCAGTCACCCCGTCAGCGTAGCGGCCCACCGGCGCGCGATGAGCGGATCGCGCTCGTTCGTCATGGCGTGGCCGGCGCGATGGGGACGGTGTTTCGCGAGACAGCAAAACGCCCGAAGGAACTTCCGTCCTGACCCGGTCTCCGTCGATGCAAGCACCGTCGGCTCCGTCTTCAGTTCAGCCGCCCCTTCGGGCAAGACGAATACTACGGGACGCACGGACCCGCCCACAACGGCCTTATCCACGAGTTTGGGGCGGTTTCGTCGGAGATCGCGATCTTGTCCACAGCTCGTCCACGAAACGCCGGGCGGCCGCCTTGCATCGGACGAGAACCCGCGGTTATCGCGGCTGTTCGAGCGGCCAGGACTCGGCCTCGCGCAGGATCGGCAGCCCGGCGGCGTCGACGCGCCATGGCGCGCCACCAGCGATCCGCCATGTCTCCGCGTCCGGACGCTCGATGAGCCCGGGGCCCGTGGTGATCAGGAGCTCGGTCGTGATCCGGAGCACCGCCCGCCGCGCCGTGCCACCGGCGTCGAGCTCGCCCGCCAGCAGTCGGGCGCAAGCGGCCCCGGCGATCGCCGACCCCTCGATGTCCGCGACCCCGCCGCCGTCCCAGGGCAGCCCCACGACATGGCGGATCCCGCCGGTCTCGATCACGTTCCCGTGGAGGGTCCCGTCCGGCTCGGGATGGAGCGTGAGCAGGCCGGCCGGGGTCGAGAGCTCGAGGTGGCTGAACCGACCCTCGGGCGAGGTCTCGAGCAGCAGCGAGTGGCGCAGCCCGCCGGGTCCGACGATTGCCTCGCGCCAGCGGCGGCCGCGCCGGCCTTCGGCCACGGACCACCAGATCCGGTCCCCGGCGGACGTCCGGCCCGAGCCCGCACGCCGCACAAGGCCGCTTCCGACGGTGTCGCTCAGGACGCCACGCCCTCCGCGGCGAGGCTCGCCGCCCAGCGCTCGGCGACGGCGCGCAGCTCGCCGGCGAGACCGGGAGCCATGCGGCCCGTCACGCGGACATCGCTGTTGCGGTACTCGAGGTCCACCGTGCCGCGCTCGCGGACCCGCGCGAGGAGCTCGCCCGCCGCATACGGGACGGCGACGTCGATGTCCTCCCACAGGGACGAGAGCAGCGCGGCGATCTCGGCGCGGAGCGTGTCGAGCCCGAACCCGGTGGACGCGGACACGAGCACGGAGCCGGACACCGCCGGCGCGGGCTTGGAGCCGTCGGCGCCCGGGTACAGGAGGTCGGCCTTGTTGAACGCCGCCAGGCGCGGCTTGTCGCCGGCCCCGAGCTCCTCGAGCACCGTCTGGACCGTCGCGCGGTGCTCGGCGGCGTGCCCATCGGACGCGTCGACCACCTCGACCAGCACGTCGGCCCGGGTGACCTCTTCGAGGGTCGCGCGGAACGCGTCGACCAGCTGGTGCGGCAGCTTGTGGATGAAGCCCACCGTATCGGTGACGATCGCGGTCTGGCCGTCGCCCAGCTTGACCTGGCGCGAGGTCGGATCGAGCGTCGCGAACAGCTTGTCCTCGGCCTTCGCGACCTCGCTGCCCACGAGCGCATTGAGCAGCGTCGACTTGCCCGCGTTCGTGTAGCCCACGATGGCGACGGTCGGGTACAGGCGGCGATCCCGGCCCCGCGCGGTCGTCTCGCGCTGGCGCCGGACGTCCTCGACCCGCTCCTTCATCTTCTTGATCCGCTCGCGGATGAGCCGCCGGTCCGTCTCCAGCTGGGACTCGCCGGGGCCCCGGGTGCCGATCCCGCCGCCGGTGCGCGAGAGGTGCGTCCAGAGCCGGGTCAGGCGAGGCAGCTGGTACTCGAGCTGGGCCAGCTCGACCTGCAGCCGCCCCTCGTGGGTCTGGGCGTGGAGCGCGAAGATGTCGAGGATCAGCCGGCTGCGGTCGATGACCTTGACGTTGAGCAGGCTCTCGAGGCTCTTCTGCTGGGCCGGGCTGAGCTCGTCGTCGGCAACCAGGACGTCAAACCCGGTTTCGGACTTCGCCTGCGCGAGCTCCTCCGCCTTGCCCTTGCCCACGTACCAGTTGGGGTCGACATGGCGGCGGTTCTGCCACTCCGCGCCCACGACCTCGGCGCCCGCCGTGTTCGCCAATGCGGCGAGCTCGGTCAGGCTGTCGTCGGCAGACCAGCCCTCGTCGGCCCCCGTGTCGACGGCGACGAGGAAGGCCTTCTCGACGGGCGGCGCGAGGTCGATGGAATCGCGGCGGCTCATGGTGCTGGGAGCATACCCGCGGTCAGTCGCGACGGAGACGAGCGACCTCGTCGGCGAGCTGTTCGTTGGACCGGCGGAGCCGCACGACCTCCTCCGCGAGCGCCTTCAGGCCGCGCTTGACGTCCACGAGCTCGGCGCGCACGGCCCGCCGCACGGCGTCGTCCATATCGCTGCTCGATCTCGTCGAGGTGGTCCGGCGACGCGTCGTCGTGCGGCGCCTGGTGGGCGTCGTGACGTCGCGCAGGATCTTGCCGATGTCGAGGTCGAACCCGAGCGGCTGGTCGCCACCGGGAGGATCGTCGCTTGCCATCGCGCCACGGTAGCGCGGCGATTGCACGCCCGCCAGGCCCGTGGGCACCTCGAACGGTCAGGGCAGGGACGCCACGAATGCCGCGAGCCGGGCGACGGCGGCGTCGGTCGGATCGGCGGTCGCGTCGAGGACTGCGAGCGAGGGCTCCCGCCGGAACCAGGTCCGCTGGCGCGTCGCGAACTGGGCGTTTCGCCGGGCGTCGAGCTCGATCGCCTCGTCCAGCGTGCAAGCGCCGTCGAGGTAGGCCCAGCTCTCGCGATAACCGATGGCCGAGAACGCCGGCAGCGCGGGGTCGAACCGCTCCCGCAGGGCCTGCGCCTCGTCGACGAGGCCGGCGTCGAACTGGGCGCGGGCGCGGGCCGCGATCCGGTTGCGGTGCGCCACGGGCTCGAGGGTGAGCTGGAGGCCGAGCACCGGTGACGGGTAGCCGATCAGGACCGGCAGGGGCAGATCACCGCGGAGCGTCGCGATCTCGAGGGCGCGGACGACGCGCCGCGGGTTGCGCAGGTCGGTGCGGTCGGCAAGCAACGGCGCGGTCGAGATCAGACGGGCGACGAGGAAGTCGATGCCCTGGGTCGCGAGGTCGTGCTCGATCTCCGCCCTGACGGCCGCGTCCGAAGGGAGCGCGTCGGTGTCGAGGCCCGCGGTCACCGCACGCAGCCAGAACCCGGTGCCACCCGCGAGGATTCCGATCCCGCCACGCTCCCCCAGCGACGTCAGGGCCCCCAGCGCATGGGCCCGGAAGTCCGCGACGCTGAACGGTTGGTCGGGGTCCACGAGGTCGAGGCCGTGGTGGACGACCCGGCGCCGCTCATCCGCAGTCGCCTTCGCCGTCCCGATGTCCAGGCCGCGGTACGCCTGCCGCGAGTCCGCAGAGATCACCTCAGCTGGGCGACCAGCGGCGATCAGCCGCTCCGCGAGCTCGATCGCGAGCCCGGTCTTCCCGGTCGCCGTCGGCCCGCCAATGACGATGAGCGGCGCAAGGTCGCTCGGGGCGGCGATCGTCATCGGGTCCAGTCTATCGAGAGCCATGGCAGACTCAACCCATGGCGGAACGCATCCTGGGCGTGGTGGGTGGCGTCGGGCCCGAATCCACGCTCGACTACTATCGGCGGCTCATCGACGGCTACCACGCACGTCTCGGACCGGCGTCTCACCCGCCGGTGCTGATCGACAGCCTCGACGGTGGCCGGATCATCCCGTTCCTCGTCGCCGGCGACCTCGATCCCGTGCGTGACGCGGTCGCGAAGGCCGTTGAACAGCTCGCGGCGGGCGGTGCGGGGCTCGCGCTCGTCGCCTCGGTCGCGACCCACGCCGTGTTCGAGTCGGTCGCGCCGAGCGCGCCGATCCCGATGCTGAGCATCGTCGAGGCCACCTGTCGTGCGACGGCCGCCGCCCGGGTCCGCCGGCCTGCGCTGTTCGGCACCCGCGTGTCCGTCGAAGGGGCGTACTTCGCCCGCCCGTTCGATGCCGCAGGGATCACCCTCGTCCGCCCCGCCGCGGACGATCGCGCGTGGATCCACGACGTCTACCTCGGCGAGCTGGTGCGCGGGGTGTTCCGGGACGAGACGCGCATGCGGTTGCTCGACATCCTGGCTGGACTGATCCAAACGGAGGGCGCCGACGGCGTCATCCTCGGCGGGACCGAGCTCTCGCTGATCCTGCCCGAGCCGACCTACCTCGGGATCCCCGTGCTCAACGCCGCGGCGATCCACGTCGCCGAGGCGCTCGACTGGCTCGCCGGCGGGGACGACGGCGGCGGGGCCTAGCCCGCCGGGACCCCGCGCAGCGCATAAGGCCCCGCGTGGTCGACAGTGACGAGGACCTGCCGTCCGACCAGCGCAGCCGGCCCTGCCAGGTGGACGAGCTTGCTCTCGCGCGACCGGCCCGCCAGGTGCACGACGCCCTCGGGCAGCCGGGCGAAGGCGTCGCGCGACTCGACGGTCCCGCGCCGCCTCGTCGTCCTCGTGCTCGTGGAGCTTCGGCGGCACGACCGTGTCGACCAGGACCTCGGCCGTCCGCCCCACCCAAGCCTGGTTGCGCTCGAGCCCGATCCCCTCCTGGACCGCGAGCAGCCCGTTGAGCCGGGCGCGCTTGACCGCGGCCGGAACGTCGTCCGCCATGTGGGTCGCGGGTGTCCCGGGGCGCTCGCTGTAGGCCGCCGCGAAGACCTGGTCGTAGCGGATCGGTCTCGAGCAGCCGCAGGGTCGCCTCGTACTCGGCGTCGGTCTCGCCGCAGAAGCCGACGATGACGTCGGTCGAGAGCGCGATCCCGGGCACGGCCTCGCGGATCCGGGCCAGCCGCTCCTCGTAGTGCTCGATCGTGTACTGGCGGCCCATCCGGCGGAGCATCGCGTCGCTCCCCGATTGCACGGGGAGATGCAGCGACTCGCACATCGACGGGCAGTCGGCCATCGCCTCGATCAGGCGGTCGGAGAGGTCCCACGGATGCGAGGTCACGAACCGCAGGCGCGGGATCGCGGGCGCGCCGTCGGCCGCGCGCAGGCCGTCGATCGCCCGGATCAGCTCGGCGAGGTCCGGCCGGCCCTCGCGGTCCTGGCGGCGCCCGACCGTACGCGCGGTGTGGATGTGGCCGAATTGCGGCTCGGGCGCAAGGTCGTGGCCATAGCTGTTCACGTTCTGCCCGAGGAGCGTGACCTCGCGGTACCCGGTCGCGGCGAGGGCACGCGCCTCATCGACGATCTCGTCGAACGGGCGGCTGCGCTCCGGGCCGCGGCTGAACGGGACGATGCAGTAGGTGCACGTCTTGTCGCAGCCGTAGATGATCGGCAGCCAGGCGCTGATCGCCGATCCGCGGCTGACGGCGCCACCCGCGATCGCGTCGGCCCGTGCCCGGACGAGGTGCGTGGCGTCCGACACCGGCGCGCCGTGCACGATCGTCGTCGCGGCGGCCGCCTGGCTCCGACGGGCGCCTGGGCTGAGGCGAGGCCGAGACGGTCGATGAGCTCCGGCTCCTCGTCTGGTCGCAGGAAGACGTCGATCGCGGGGTAGCGCCGGGCCAGGCCCGCCCGGTTCGACTCGCGGACCGAGCAACCCGTCATGACCACGCGCAGGCCCGGGTTGGCGGCCTTGAGCCGGTTGAGGTGTCCCTGGCGGCCGATGACCTTCGCCTCGGCGGCCTCGCGGATGGCACAGGTGTTGATCACCACGAGGTCCGCCGCCTCCATCGACGGCGCCTCGGCGCAGCCCGCGGCGAGCAGGCGACCGGCCATCTCCTCGCGAGTCGCTCTTGTTCATCTGGCAGCCCAGCGTCCAGACGAAGAACGAGGGCAGCGACGCGGATCTCCGGGCGGAACTCGCCGAGCCGCTCGTCGGCGGGCGCCAGCGGGCCGCGCGGGCCGGCCGGGCCGGTCACCGGCGGGGCGATGTCGAGCACGGGCAGGGCGCGTGAGGTCATGCGGTCGCCCATGGTAGTGCCTGCGGTCAGCGCCCGAGCGCGGCCCGGAGGCTCGCGACGAGGGTCTCGGGCATGACCAGGCCGTCGTGGCTGCCCGCGTACGGGCCCAGGTCGCCGTGGTAGTCGGTCCCGCCGGTCTCGACGAGGCCCAGGTCGCGGGCTACGGTCCCGACGGCATCCCGCGCGGCCGCGTCGAACGAGCGGTGGTGGCTTTCGAGGCCGTTGAGGCCCTCGCCGGCGAGCTCGCGCAGCAGCGCGAGGTGGGCGGGGGCCTCGGCGAAGTGTGCAAGCGACGCGAGGCCACCGGCGGCCCGGATCGCGTGGATCGCCTCGACCGGCCCCAGGCCCTGGCGCGGCACGTAGCCCGGCATCCCGTACCCGAGGATCCGCTCGAACGCGTCCTCGACGCTCGTCGCGTGGCCGGCGGCGATCAGGGCCCTCGCCACCGTGGGCCGGCCGAGCGCGTCGTCGCGCGACAGATCGAGCGCAGCGACCTGCGCGTCCACCCCGATCCCCGCCTCGCGCAGCCGCTCGAGCGTCGCCAGGAACCGTGTCCGGCGCGCCGCGCGCTGGGAGGCCAGCGCCGCCTCGAACGCCTCGTCATCGGGATCCACGCCCAGGCCCAGGATGTGCAGCTCGCCGCCCGGGATCTGGAGTCCCAGCCCGCGTGTGACGGCGTTGATCTCCACGCCCGGGACGAGCTCCAACGGCAACGCGACCCCGCGGAGCTCGCGATAGCCGGCGAGGTTGTCGTGGTCGGTGATCGAGAACAGCCGCACGCCGGCCTCGGCCGCTTGGCGCACCAGCTCCGCGGGCTCGAGCACCCCGTCCGAGCGCGTCGTGTGCGCGTGGACGTCCGCCGTCGCCGTGCCGGGCTCGCTGCCGTCGTCGGTGGCGCCCGTCGTCGCCTGGTGCCGGGCACTCACCGCGTCAGACCTCGACGAGCCGCTGGATCCGCTCGATCTGCAGCGCCCGTCCCGTGGCCGGGTCGATGTCGACCTGGCAGGCGTTGAACACGACCGGCCCCTGGCCCACCTCGAAGCGCGTCGGCAGGGCATTGATGAACCGCGGCAGGACGGTCGCCGGGTCGAAGCCGATCACGCTCCACAGCGGGCCGGTCATGCCGAGGTCGGTGAGATACGCGGTGCCCTTGGGCAGGATCCGCTCGTCACCCGTCACGACGTGGGTGTGCGTCCCCACGACCACCGAGACCCGTCCGTCGAGATACAGGCCCAGCGCGTTCTTCTCGGACGTGATCTCGCAGTGGAAGTCCACGAGGCGGATCGGCGGCAGCGGCTCCGAGGCCTCGTCGAACAGCCGGTCCGCGTCGGTGAACGGGTTCTCGATCTGCTGCATGTACGTGCGGCCCTGGAGGTTGATGACGGCGAGCTCGTTGCCGTCGAGCGCGTGGTACACGCCCCAGCCACGCCCCGGGACCTCGTGGGTGCCGTAGTTGAGCGGCCGGAGCACTCGCTCGCTCGACTCGAGGAACGGGTAGATCTCGCGCTTGTCCCAGATGTGGTTGCCCGACGTGATCACGTCCACGCCGGCATCGAACAACGCTTCGGCCGTCGAGATCGTGAGCCCCATGCCGCCCGCGACGTTCTCGCCGTTCGCGGTGACGAAGTCGATGCGTCGCTCGTCGCGGATGCCCGGCAGGACGTTCTCGACCGCGACCCGCCCTGGCTTCCCGATGATGTCCCCGATCATCAGGACCCGGGTGGCGCCGTGGGGTCGAGGGGCGTCGCCGTTCGGCGGGTTCCCGAGCGTCACGGCCACAACGCGACCACGAGGCCGGCGAACAGGCGCTTCATCGAGCGGCTTGCTACTTCGCGTACTCGACGGCGCGCGTCTCGCGGATGACGGTGACCTTGATCTGGCCCGGGTAGGTCAGGCTGTCCTCGATCTTCTTGACGATGTCGCGGGCGAGGCGGGTCGCCGACAGGTCGTCGATCTCCTCGGGTCGGACGAGGATCCGGACCTCGCGGCCGGCCTGGACCGCGAACGAGCGCTCGACGCCGGCGAAGCTCTCGGCGATGCCCTGGAGGTCCTCGAGGCGCTTGACGTACGTCTCCATCGTCTCGCCGCGAGCGCCGGGCCGGGACGCGGAGATCGCGTCGGCGACCTGGACGATCGGGGCCTCGATGCAGGCGAACTCGACCTCCTGGTGGTGCGCGGCGATGCCGTTCACGACCTTCATCGGCATGTTGTGCTTCTGGGCGATCGCGGCGCCGATGGCGGCGTGCGGACCCTCGACCTCGTGGTCGACCGCCTTGCCGATGTCGTGCAGCAGGCCGCCGATCTTGGCCGCCTGGATGTCGGCCCCGAGCTCGGCCGCCATGATCGCGGCGAGATGGCTCGTCTCGATGCTGTGGATGAGCACGTTCTGGCCGTAGCTCGTGCGGTACTTGAGCCGGCCGAGCAGCTTGATGAGCTCGGCCGGAAGGCCGGGAACGCCGAAATCGTATGCGGCCTGCTCGCCGGCCTGGCGGATGACGAGGTCGACCTCGGCCTTCGACTTGTTGACGACCTCCTCGATCCGCCCCGGGTGGATCCGGCCGTCCGCGATGAGCTTGGTCAGCGACAGACGGGCGACCTCGCGGCGCACCGGGTCGAAGCCGGACAGGATCACGGTCTCGGGGGTGTCGTCGATGATCAGGTCCACGCCCGTGGCCTGCTCGAGCGCCCGGATGTTGCGGCCTTCGCGGCCGATGATCCGGCCCTTCATCTCGTCGCTCGGGAGATGCACGACCGTGACGGCGTGCTCGGCCGTGTGATCGGCGGCGACGCGCTGCATCGCCGTGACGATGACCTCGCGCGCCTTCTCCTGCGCCTCGTCGCGGGCGCGCCGCTCGATGGAGCGTGCGAGCTTGACCGCATCGTGCTCCGCCTCCTCGCGGATCGCCTCGAGCAGCACGCCCTTGGCGTCCTCGGCACTGAGGCCGGAGACCCGTTCGAGGGCGACGACCTGCTCCTGGGTGAGGCGGACCAGCTCGTCGCGTTCCTTCTCGAGGTCGCGCTCGCGATCCGTGATCTTGCGGCTCTTCTCTTCGAGCAAGTCGGCGCGCTGGTCCATCTGCTCGTCGCGCGCCAGCAGGCGGCGTTCGAGGTTCTGGAGCTCGGTTCGCTTCGCGCGGGCCTCGTCCTCGGCCTCGCGGCCGAGCCGGAGCTTCTCGTCCTTCGCCTCGAGGATCAGGTCCTTCTGCTGGGTCCGGGCCTCGGCGACGATCCGGGCGGCCTTGTCCTGGGCCGACTTGACGGTCTGGGCCGACCACATGCCGCGGGCGATGAACCCCACGGCAATGCCGACGACGGCCGCGACCACGGCCGATCCGGCAACAACGAGCTCCATCTTCGATTCCTCCCATCCGGCGGGCGGACCCGCCGGAGGCGTTGGTGTATCAGGTTCGGGCTACGCCGCACCGGCGATCGCTTGGGCTCGGGACCGGGTAGGCGCTGACGAAGCTCCACCCGCTCTCAACCGGTGCCACGGCTCGCCCGGAGGCGGCCCTCGGGTCCGCATCCGGTTATCGACGTAGCCTACTACGGAGTTCCGGAACCGGCAGGCGGTCCGACGCTCAGTCGTCCGCTGTATCCGTGACCACGGACCGGGACGCCGCCGCGGCCGTCGAGGGATCGAATCCGTTGCGTGCGAGCAGGGCGTACGCACGCTGGCGACGGGCTCGCGGATCGGGAACACGCGCGAGGGCACGCGCATGTCGCTCGAGCAGGCGGTCCGCCGCGGCGCGGTCTGCGTCAACGGGCTCGTCGCCGTCGCCGGCTGGCGCGTCGTCGCCGCCGGTCCGTCGGTCGTCCAGCACCGCCGCGATGATCGCGTTGTCGACGCCCTTCAGCTGGAGCTCGCGGCGCAGTGCGTGCTCGCCCCGCGGGCGGGCGCGGTCGCGCGACTCCACCCAGGACCGCGCAAACGCGTCGTCATCGAGATAGCCGAGCTCGCCGAGGCGCGCGATCGATGCCTCGACAAGGTCACCGCGATACCCGGCGGTCGACAGTCGCCGGCGTACTTCAGCGACCGAGCGCTGCCGTCCCTCGAGGAACCGCGCGGCCGCATTGAGCACCTCGTCGACGTCCTCGATCGCCGCTCGCCGTTCGCGCCGCTCCGCGAAGCTCGCCTTCCGCCTGTACCCGGACCGTCCCGGCTCGTCGTCCACGTCGGGGCCTATTCGGCCTCCTCGATGCCCTCCACCGGCAGGGCAACGTCCGTGATCTTGGCCCGGATCTGGCGGTCGATCTCCGCGGCGATGTCCGAGGTTCCCCTTGAGGAAGTCCTTGGACGCCTCGCGGCCCTGGCCCAGGCGCGTCTCGCCGAACGTGAACCAGGCGCCGGTCTTGGTGACGACGTCCATCGCGACCCCGACGTCGAGCAGCCCGCCCTCGCGTGAGATGCCCTCGCCGTACATCACGTCGAACTCGGCCACGCGGAACGGCGGCGACACCTTGTTCTTGACGACCTTCACCCGGACCCGGTTGCCGACCGACTCGGTGCCGGTCTTGATCGTCTCGACGCGGCGGATGTCCAGCCGGACCGACGCGTAGAACTTGAGCGCACGGCCGCCGGGCGTCGTCTCGGGGTTGCCGAACATGACGCCGATCTTCTCGCGCAGCTGGTTGGTGAACACGAGCGACGTGTTCGACCGGCTGACCGCGCCCGTGAGCTTGCGCAGCGCCTGGCTCATCAGCCGGGCCTGGATGCCCACGAAGCTGTCGCCCATCTCGCCCTCGATCTCCGCCCGCGGCACAAGCGCCGCCACGGAGTCCACGACGACGATGTCCACGCCTCCCGAGCGGATGAGGGTCTCGGTGATCTCGAGCGCCTGCTCGCCCGTGTCGGGCTGGCTCACGAGGAGCTCGTCCACGTTGACGCCGCAGGCGCGGGCGTAGCCCGGATCGAGCGCGTGCTCGACGTCGATGAACGCGGCGATCCCGCCGTAGCGCTGCGCCTCGGCGATGACGTGCTGGCAGAGCGTGGTCTTGCCCGATGACTCGGGGCCGAAGACCTCGGTGATCCGGCCACGTGGGATCCCGCCGACGCCGAGCGCGAGGTCGAGCGCGATCGAGCCCGTGGGGATCGAGTCGACGGCCTGGCGCTCGCGCGAGCCCAGCTTCATGATCGAGCCGCGGCCGAACTGCTTCTCGATCGCGACGATCGCGGCGTCCACCGCGCGCCCGCGCTCCGCGACGGCCTTCTCGGTCCCGCCGTTGCGGGTGTCCAGGTCCTTGCCGGTAATCGTCATCCCATCCTCGCTCCGTGCCGCTTGTGCCGACGCGACGGAGCGGGTCTCAGGGCCCGTCCGCCCGGCGGCTCAGCCCTCGCTGGACTCAGGCTCATCCCAGCGCGGCTTGCGCTGCTTCCGGATGACCTCCACCTGCTGGGGAGGCTCCGAGAGCGGCGAAAGGCTTGGCTGGGAGGACTTGTCCTTGGGCTTCTTCTTGACTTCCTTGTGGGGGCGATCCCGTGATCCCATTTCGCGCCTCCACGCATCAATGACGATACCGACGGGGACTTCACGCCGGCTTCGCGGTGCCTTCACCGCCACTCATCCGCACGGCGCGAGATCGCAGCCGGGGAGTCTCGACGGGGAAGGTTCCGGCGCGCAGCGCAGCCCGGATCCTGACCATGAAGTCTAGGGTGAAGGTCAGGTTGTGACAAGTCGCGAGACGGTACGCGAGCATCTCCTTCGCCCGGAAGAGATGGCTCAGATAGGCCCGCGAAAAGCGCGTGCAGAGCGGGCACGGACAGTCCTCCTGGACCGGCCGCGGATCGTCCCGAAACTGCTCGTTGCGCAGGTTCAGGCGGCCGCCGGGCACCCACAGCTGCCCGTTGCGGGCGACGCGCGCCGGCAGGACCGAATCGAACAGGTCGATGCCCCGGTGGACGGCGTCGAGGAGGTCGAGCGGTGAGCCGAGGCCCATCAGGTAGCGGGGCCGCGGGTCGCCGTCGAGGTGGGTGACCGTCTGGTCGAGCGTGCGGTTGCGCTCCTCGGGCGTCTCGTCGCCGGCGAGGCCACCGATGTTGATGCCATCGAATGGCAGCCCGGCGATGAACCGTGCCGATTCCTCGCGGAGCGCCGGGTCGAGGCCGCCCTGGACGATGCCGAACAGCGCCTGGTCGGTCCGCGTGTGGGCCTCGAGCGACCGCTCGGCCCAGCGGTGCGTGCGGCGCATCGCGTCCTCGACGACCTCGCGTGGCGAGCTCGGGAACACCGGCTGGTCGAACGCGACGGCAATGTCGGGCCCGAGCGCCTGCTGGACGGCGATCGAGTGCTCGGGCGTGAACCGGTGGATCGACCCGTCGAGGTGGCTCTTGAACGTGACCCCGCCGTCGTCGATCACCCGCAGGTCGCCCATCGACACCACCTGGAAGCCACCCGAGTCGGTGAGGATCGGCCGGTCCCAGCCCATGAACGCGTGCAGTCCGCCGAGCCGCTCGATGCGCTCGTGGCCGGGCCGCAGGTAGAGGTGGTACGTGTTGGCGAGCAGGATCGTCGCGCCGGCGTCCGCGACCTCGTCGGGGTGGAGCGCCTTGACCGTGGCGTTGGTCCCGACGGGCATGAACTGCGGCGTCTCGACCACGCCATGCGGGAGCGTGAGGCGCCCCAGGCGCGCCCGGGTCGAGCCATCGGCGGGCGGCGGGACGAGGACCTCGAAGGTTGCGGCGCCGGTCATCGTCAACGCCGGGCCAGCAGGCTGAGCACGACAGAGACGACAATCGAGACCACGACCATCGTGCCCAACGGGATGAAGATCGTGACGTTGTCGCCCTTGATCGTGATGTCCCCGGGCAGGTGGCCAAGCACCGGGATCCGCGACCCGAACACCATCACCGCCCCGGCGACGGCGATGACGAGACCGATCACGATGAGGACGCGGCCGAACGGCTCCAGGCTGTCCACGGTCAATTCGATGGGACGTCGTCCCACAGGGCCGGCATGTCGGGCTCCGCGCGCCGCGGCGGCGGGATCTCGTAGCCCCGCGCAGCGAGGTGCTGGCGGGCGGCCTCGGTCGCGATCCGGCCCTGCGGCGTGCGGTCGAGGAAGCCGAGACGCAGCAGGAACGGCTCGTAGACGTCCTCGATGGTCTCCGTCTCCTCCGCGAGCACCGCCGCGAGCGCCTGCACGCCGACCGGACCCGACTGGAACTTCTGGATGATCGCGGCGAGGAGCTTGCGGTCGGTGGTGTCGAGGCCGAGCTCGTCGATGTCGAGGATCGTCATCGCCTCGGCCACGGCCTGCTCATGGACCCGGCCATCGCCGTGGACCTCGGCGTGGTCCCGGACCCGGCGAAGCAGCCGGTTGACGATGCGCGGCGTGCCGCGTCCACGCTTCGCGATCAACCGCGCGGCGTCCGCGTCCACCTCGACCCCCAGGATCCCCGCCGACCGCCGCACGATCGCGGTGAGGTCGTCCTCGCCGTAGAAGTCCAGCCGGTAGGTCATGCCGAAGCGATCCCGCAGCGGGCCGCTGATCCGGCCGGCCCGCGTCGTCGCCCCGACCACCGTGAACGGCTTGAGGCTGAGACGGAGGCTCCGGGCGCTCGGACCCTTGCCGATCATCACGTCGAGCGCGAAGTCCTCCATCGCCGGGTAGAGGATCTCCTCGACCGCGCGATTGAGGCGGTGGATCTCGTCGATGAACAGGACGTCGCGCTCGTCGAGGGCGGTCAGGATCGCGGCCAGGTCCCCTGCCCGTTCGACCGCCGGCCCGCTCGTGTAGCGGACGTTCACCCCGAGCTCGCGGGCGATGATCGTGGCGAGCGTCGTCTTGCCCAGGCCGGGCGGGCCGTAGAGCAGGACGTGGTCCGCCGCCTCTCCCCTGCCCTTGGCCGCCTGGAGCAGCACGTCGAGGCTCGCCTTGACCTCGCGCTGGCCGATGTATTCGTCGAGCGTCCGCGGGCGCAGCGACCCCTCCACGGCGACTTCGCCCGGATCGGTGGCGCCGGCCGCGAGAAGGCCCAGGCCGTCGTCGGTCATCGCCGCGAGTCTAGCAGGTTTCGGGTCCGTTTGGTACGCATGTTCGGTTCCCGCCGCGGGTTCTCGACACGCTTCCGATTGCCCAGGAGGCAAGGATGCCGGTCATCCGCGCACGATCCTTGCCCGGGAAGCAGGGCTTCGGTCGAATTCGTACCCGCAAGCGCCGGACTTTACCGCAAATCTTGACTGGCGCGCAGGACCACGGACGCGACGACAGGAATCCTTGCTTCCGAGTCAAGGGCACGCCGGACCGCGGACCGGGTCGCCCGCCTCAGTCCCGGAGCAGCGTCCGCAGCGCCGCCTTGACGCGCTCCTCGAGTCCGGCGCCCACCGACGGATCGCTGAGCGCGAGTCGCGACGCCTCGCGCGCCTCGCCCGGCGAGTAGCCCAGGGCCTGCAGCGCTGCGACGACCTCGCCCTCGGACGCGCTCGACACCGCCGCCCCGGAGCCGGCCGCGACGCCCGCCGCCGACACCTTCTCCTTGAGCTCGAAGATGATTCGCTCGGCCAGCTTCTTGCCGATGCCCGGGATCGACACCAGCACCGCCTGGTCCTGCTGGAGGATCGCGAGCTGGAGATCGGCGGTCGGCCGCGAGCCGACGATCGCCATCGCCACCTTCGGCCCGACGCCAGTCACGGTCAGCAGCAGGTTGAAGAACCCGAGCTCCTCGGGCGTCCGGAAGCCGAACAGGGCCTGCTGGTCCTCGCGCACGAGGTGGTAGGTGTGCAACCGCAGGCGGCCACCCTGGGGAGCGGTCGAGATCACCGACGGCGCGACGTACACGCGGTAGCCGATACCGCCCACCTCGATGACCAGCGAGTCGGTCGAGATCGCCCCGACCACGCCATCAACCGAGGCGATCACCGGCGGGCTACGGCTCGCGGCGAGCGGTCGCCGCCGACGCCCTTGGCGCCGACGACGAGGAGGCCGCCTTGTCGCGGGCGAGCGCCTCGCGCACGGACCGTTCGTACGGCGTCTCGCCGCGCACGATCGGTGCGACCGCGGCCCGGTCCATCACGGACGCCCGGGCCCCGTTGCCGGCACCGTTCGCGCGATCCCCCGGCCGCTCGGCGTTCGCGGAGCTGATCGCGATGGCGAGGGCGTCCGCCGCGTCGTCGGGCGTCGGGACTTCGGCCAGCTGGAGGATCACGGTGACCATCCGCGCGACCTGGCCCTTCTCGGCCCGGCCATAGCCGGTGACCCCGACCTTGACCTCGTTGGGCGTCGCTTCGCGCACCGGCACGCCCGCCTGCGCCGCGGCGAGCAGCACGACGCCTCGCGCCTGGCCGACGGCGAACGCCGTCTGGACGTTCTTGGAGAAGAACAGGCGCTCGACGGCGACGAGGGACGGGTGGTGGGTCTCGATCAGCTCGGCGACGAGGTTGTGGATCTGCACCAGCCGCTCGGGCAGCGGCAGATCCGCGCTCGTCGTGAGGCATCCGTAGTCGATCGCGCGCAGACCGGACCCCGTCCGATCGACGATTCCGTAGCCAAGGGCGGCGGTCCCGGGGTCGATCCCCAGGACGATCACCCAGTGACCTCGGCCAGCAGCTCCTCGGGGATGTCCACGTTGGCCGTGACCCGCTGGACGTCGTCGAGCTCTTCCAGCAGCTCGACGAGGCGCAGCGCCTTGCGCACGTGGCTCGCGTCGAGGTCGACCGTCTGCTTGGCGACCATCGCCGACTCGGCGCCATCGACGGCCACGCCGGCCGCCTCGAGCGACTTGCGCACGCGCTCGAGGTCGCCCGGTTCGGTGTAGATCTCGATCGGGTCCACCTCGGTGTCCACGTCGGTGGCGCCGGCATCGATCGCCGCCAGCGCGACCTCGTCGGGATCGGAGCCTTCGCGATCGACGGTGATCAGGCCGCGCGGCTCGAACTGCCAGGCGACGGCCCCGGACCCGGCGAGCTGGCCGCCGGTCTTGGCGAAGATCGAGCGCACCTCGGCGGCCGTGCGGTTGCGGTTGTCGGTCGCCGCCTCGACGAGGACCGCGACGCCGCCCGGGCCGTAGCCCTCGTACACGATCTCCTCGTACTGGACGTCGTCCCCGCCGCCGGTCGCCTTCTCGATCGAGCGCTTGATGTTGTCGGCGGGCATGTTGATCGAGCGCGCCTTGTCGATGGCGAGCCGCAGCCGATAGTTGGCGTCGGGGTCGCCGCCGCCCGCGCGTGCAGCGACCGCGATCTCGCGCGCGACCTTCGTGAACATGGCGCTGCGCTTCGAGTCGTTGACGCCCTTCTGGCGCTTGATCGTGGACCACTTGGAATGTCCGGACATCGGCCGGGAGTATACCGATATCATCGAACCCAAAGGGTTTCGTCGATCGGTGCCCGCACCCGTACGTCCCCTCGCCAGGCGCCGTCTTCGTGATCCCGCGACCCCGAATCACCACGAGGTACCGCGCGCGATGACCGTCAAGAGTCACGACCTCGCCCACATCCGCTCCGTCGTGCTCGCGGGCCACGCCGGAGCTGGGAAGACGACGCTCGCGGAGCAGGTCCTCTTTCGAGCCGGCGCGATCCCCCGCCAGGGCCGGGTCGACGACGGCACGGCGCACCTCGACTACGAGCCCGAGGAGCAGAAGCGCCACCAGTCGCTGAGCCTCGCGGTCGGCACGTTCGAGCACGGCGAGCACGAGATCACGGTGGTCGACACGCCGGGCTACCCGGACTTCACGGCGGAGATGATCGAGGGCTTCCACGCGGCCGACGCGGCGCTGTTCGTCGTGGACGCGTCGGGCGGCGTCGAGGCCGGGCTGGAGGCGGCGGTGGCCACGGGTCGCGCCACCGCCACGGCCGCCTGCTTCGTGCTCAACAAGTGCGACCGGGAGAACGCCGATCCGGGGGCCGCGCTGGACGCGCTGCGGGAGGCCTTCGGGACGAAGATCGCGCCGCTGCACCTCGCCATCGGGGCCGCCGACACGTTCAGCGGCTACGTCGACCTCGTCCACCGCAAGGCCTGGCGGTTCGAGGGCGGCAAGGAGGTCGAGATCCCCGTCCCGGACGAGCTCGCCGCCGAGGTCGCGCGTCGCCGGGACCAGCTGCTCGAGGCGGCGGCCGAGGCGGACGACGCGGTGTTCGAGAAGTACCTGGGCGAGGAGGAGATCACGGACGCGGAGCTCGACGCCTGCCTGCACAAGGGCGTCCGCGAGTCGATCCTGGCGCCCGTCCTCGTGGCGTCGGCGGCCAAGGGCATCGGGCTGTCGGCCCTGCTCGACGCGATCGTGCGCTACCTGCCCTCGCCCGAGGAGGAGGGTCCGTACGCGGCGACCGACAAGGCGGGCAAGGACGTCGAGATCCCGGCGACGGGCAACCAGCTGCTCGTGCGCGTGTTCAAGACCGCCGCGGACCCGTTCGTCGGCCGGCTCACGTACCTGCGCGTGCTGTCGGGCACGCTCAAGAGCCAGGGGACGGTGTTCAACTCCACCCGCGGCGAGGACGAGCGCATCGGCCAGCTGCTGTATCTCCACGGCAAGGAGCAGGAGCCCGCGTCCGAGCTCCGGGCTGGCGAGATCGGGGCTGTCGCCAAGCTCGGCGTGACCGAGACCGGGGACACGATCACCACGCGCGACGCGGCGCTCCGCCTCGGGCCCGATCGACTTCCCGGAGCCCGACGCTCCAGGTGGCGATCGATCCGGTGTCCAAGGGCGACCTCGACAAGATGGGTCCGGCGCTCCAGCGGATGCTCGAGGAGGAGCCGACGGCCCGCGTCGAGCGCAGCGAGACCGGCGAGCAGATCCTGCGGGCGATTGGCGAGGCGCACGTCGCGGTCATCTGCGAGCGGCTCAAGCGCAAGTTCGGGGCGGCGATCGCGACCCGCACACCGACGGTCCCCTACCGCGAGACGATCCGGGGCAAGACCCAGGTCCACGGCCGGTACAAGAAGCAGACCGGCGGCCACGGCATGTTCGGCGACGTGTGGATCGAGCTCGAGCCCAACCCGGGCGAGGGCGTGGCGTTCGCCGAGAAGGTCGTCGGGGGATCCGTTCCGCGCGGGTTCTTCGCGGGCGTCGAGAAGGGCATCCGCGAGACGGCGGCCGAGGGCGTCGTCGCCGGGTTCCCGCTGATCGACTTTCGGGCGACGCTCTACGACGGCTCCTTCCACCCCGTCGACTCGAACGAGCTGTCGTTCAAGATCGCGGCCTCGATGGCGCTCAAGGATGGCGTGATGCAGGCGAAGCCGGCCCTGCTCGAGCCGATCATGGCCGTCGAGGTCCGCGTGCCCGAGGCGTACATGGGCGAGGTCAACCGCGACCTCAACGGCCGGCGGGGCCGGGTCCTCGGGCTCGACTCAGCGAACGGGCAGCAGGTGATCTCCGCGCACGTGCCGCAGGCCGAGCTGTTCTCGTACGCGACCGAGCTGCGGTCGCTGACCGCTGGCCGGGGCACGTTCAGCTCGACCCTCGACCACTACGATGACGTGCCCTCGCACCTCGCCGACAAGATCGTCGAGGCGCACCGCAAGGACCACACCGAGGGCCACTGACCCGCGGTCAGACGGTTCGCCGCCCCGCGTTGCCCACCGCCGCGACCGCCGCGGCGACATCGAACCGGCCCTCGTACAGCGCGCTGCCGACGATCACGCCCGCGCAGCCGATCGCCTGGACCGCGAGCACGTCCGCGATCGACGCGACGCCACCCGACGCGATGATCCGGCCGCTCCGCAGCGCGACCAGCGAGCGCAGGAGCTCGAGATCGGGCCCCGCGAGCAGCCCGTCGTGGGCGATGGACGTGACCTCGAACGTGCTGATGCCCGCGCCCGCGAGCATCGTGATCGCCTCGTCCGCGGGCATCCCGGCGGCGCCCGGCCGCCAGCCCTCGCCCAGCGCGATCCCGTCGCGGACGTCGATTGAGGCGACCACGCGCCCCGACCCGTGCCGGGCGACGATCGACCGAACGAACTCCGGGTCGTGGAGCGCCGCCGTGCCGACGGTGACGCGCGCGGCGCCGGTCCCGATCGCGCCCGCCACCGCGATCGGCGTTCGCAGCCCCCCGCCCAGCTCGACTCGCGCGCGACCGTGCACCTCCGCGACGACCGCAGCGGCGATCTCCAGCTGGCGCGGCTCGCCGTCCCGTGCCCCATCCAGGTCGACGACGTGGAGCCACGTCGCTCCCTGGGCGACGAACCGCGTGGCGACGGCGACCGGGTCCGCCCCATACGACGTCTCGCGCTCGAAGTCTCCCTGCTGCAGCCGCACGACCCGCCCGCCGCGGATGTCAATCGCCGGCAGGAGCTCGAACACCGCGAGCGGACCCGTCTCCCCCAGCATTGACACCGTCACCCCCAAACTGCTAGCGTATTAGCACGCTACTACAATAGCATGGCAGACGGCGCGACCGGCGACGCGGTCAAGCGCAATCTGACTGGAGGCATCGTACGACGTGGCAGACGACTGGCGGACGCCGGACACGGAGGCGCTGATCGAGGCGTTCCTCCGCCTCGAGAGTGCCGACGAGGCCGGCCGGTTCCTGCGCGACCTGTGCACCCTGGGCGAGCTGCGCGATCTGGCTCAGCGCTGGGCGGTCGTGCGCCTCCTGGACGCGGGCAAGCACTACGGGGAGATCTCGCGGGAGACGGGCGCCAGCACGGCCACCATCACCCGGATCGCGTCCTGGCTCAACCACGGCGAGGGCGGCTACCGCCTGATGATCGAGCGGGTCCGCGAGCCGGGGACGAGCGCCTGATGCGGGAACGCATGCGCCTGGCGGTGCCCAACAAGGGCCGCCTGGTCGAACCGACGCTGTCGCTGCTCCACGATGCGGGCCTGGTGTTCGAGGAGCACGACCGCAGCCTCGTGTCGCGCGTCCAGAACCACCCGCTCGACATCCTGTTCGTGCGCACCGGCGACGTGATCGAGTTCGTGGGCGACGGGGTGGCCGACCTGGGCGTGACCGGCGGCGATCTCCTCGCGGAGACGGGCGCGGAGCTGCCGGTCGTCCGCGAGCTGGGCTACGGGCGCTGCCGGCTCGCGGCCGCCGTCCCGTCCGAATCGCCGTATCAGTCGATCGCCGACCTCGCCGGGCATCGCGTCGCCACGTCACACCCCAACATCGCGCGCCGCTACTTCGAGGGGCAGTCGATCCCCGTGGACGTGGTCACGCTCTCGGGCGCCGTTGAGGTCGCCCCCAAGCTCGGCGTGGCGGACGCGATCGTCGACCTCGTCTCATCCGGGTCCACGCTCGCGATGAACGGGCTCCGGCCGATCGGCGACATCCTCGCGTCGGAGGCCGTGCTGGTCGCCAACCCGGCCGCGAGCCGCCAGCGATCGGGCGAGCTCGACGCCATCGTCACGATGCTTGGCGCGGTCATCGCGGCCCGCGGCCGCAAGTACCTGATGATGAACGCGCCGGCGACGCACCTCGAGGAGCTCGAGGACCTGCTGCCCGGGCTCGAGTCGCCATCGGTGATCCCGCTCGCTCACGCGGGGATGATCGCGATCCACGCGGTCGTGGGCGCGGACGACGTCTGGGGGCTGCTGCCGCGCCTGCGGGCCGCGGGCGCCTCGGGGATCCTGGTCCTGCCGATCGAGAAGATCCTCCCGTGACGGCCGGCGGCGTCGGCGCGGAGCTGCGGCTCCGCCGGCTCGACCTGCGCGAACCGGATGGGGCGGCCACGGCTGAGCGGGACGCCCTGTTCAGGCGCGGTGCGGTGCCCGATCCCGTCATGCGCGAGGCAGCACGCGCGATCCTCAGCGACGTTCGCGCGCGCGGCGCCGACGCCGTGCGCGAGGCGGCGGCGCGCTTCGGCGGCGGACGGCCCGACGGTCGCCTGCTCCTGACCCGCGCCGAGCTCGCGGGCGCGGCGGGCGCGCTGCACGCACCCCAGCGCGACGCGCTGGAGGCGGCCATCGCCAACGTCCGCCGGTTCGCGGAGACCCAGCGGCCCGCCACCACGCGCACCTCGATCGTGCCGGGCGTCGAGCTCGAGCGACGCTGGCTGCCGGTGTCCCGTGTGGGCGCCTACGTGCCGGGCGGCTCCGCGCCCTACCCCTCGTCGCTCGTCATGACCGTCGTCCCGGCGCAGGTGGCGGGCGTGGAGGCCATCGTGGTCGCGTCGCCGGCCGACCGCGAAGGCAACGTCGACCCCGTCCTGCTCGGGGCGGCCGGGCTGCTCGGGATCGACGCCCTGCTCGTCGCCGGCGGCGTCCAGGCGATCGGTGCGCTGGCGTTCGGGCTGCCCGGTGAGGGCCTGGAGCCCGCCGACCTCGTCGTCGGGCCGGGCAGCGCCTGGGTCACGGCCGCCAAGGTCGAGCTGGCGGGCGACGTCGCGATCGACCTGCCCGCAGGCCCGTCCGAGGGCCTCGTGCTCGCCGATGCCGCGGCCGACGTCTCGACGGTCGCCGCCGACCTGATCACGCAGGCCGAGCACGGCGTCGACTCCCCTGCCCTGCTGGTGACGACGGACGAGGCGTTCGCCGCCGCCGTCGAGGCGGAGGTCCGGCGACGCCTCGCGACCGCGGCCCGGCGCGACATCCTCGCCCGCGCCCTCGCTGACCACGGGCGCATCGTGCTCGTCCCGGACCTCGCGGCCGGGATCGCATTCGTGAACGGCTACGGCCCCGAGCACCTGTCGATCGACGTCGAGGACGCGGAGCTGGCGGTTGCGGCCGTCCGCAACGCCGGCTCGATCTTCGTCGGGCGCTGGTCGCCTGAGTCGGCCGGCGACTACGCCTCGGGTGCCAACCACGTGCTGCCGACCGGCGGCCTCGCCCGCGCGTGCGGTCCGCTGTCGGTCGAGACGTTCGGGAAGTTCTCGCAGGTGCAGCGGATCACGCGCGAAGGGCTCGCCACGCTGCGGCCCACGATCCGGACCCTGGCCGAGGCGGAAGGTCTCCTCGCCCATCGCGACGCCGTCGAGGCCCGGTTCACTGACGCCGTCCCGGAGCCCGCCCGATGAGCCCGAGCCCGTTCGCCGTGACCTCCCCGACCGACCCCGCCTCGTACAGCTGGGAGGCCACCGACGAGGGCGTCGCCGAGCGCTTCGGCATCCCGATCGACCAGGTGCTGCGCTTCGACCTCAACACCTCGCCCGCGCCGCCCGAGCTCCTCGCCGGGCTGCTCGCCGCCGGCCGGTTCGAGACCACGCTCTCCGAGTACCCGCCCGGCGACTACCGCAACCTGGTCGAGGCGGCCGCCGCGGCGTACGGCGTCACGACCGACGAGGTCGTGCCGGGCGCGGGCGCCGACGAGATCCTCGACATGTGCACCAAGGCGTTCCTGCCCGCGGGCCAGGCGGCCGTCGTCTCCGTCCCGACCTACCCGATGTACCGCGATCCACGCCGAGCAGCGCGGCGGCCCGCGTCGATCGCCGTCCCGCGCCTGGGCCGCGACCAGGGCTGGGCGCATGGACGTCCCGGCGCGTCCGGGAGGCCGCGCGGGAGGCCACCCTCGTCTGGATCTGCAACCCGAACAACCCGACCGGCCGGCAGGAGCCCGACGGGGCGATCGAGGCGCTCCTCGACGGGCTCGAGGCGGACGCCGCGGCCGACGGCCGACCCGTGCCTGCGGTCGTCGTGGACGAGGCGTACAGCGAGTTCACCGGCCGGTCCGTGATCGGCGCTGCCGGACCGCTTCCCGAACCTCGTCGTCGTCCGCACCGCGTCGAAGGCCTACGCGCTCGCCGGCCTGCGGGTCGGGTTCGCGATCGCCGCGCCGCGACCGCTCCGACGCGTCGCGCTCTACCGGCCGCCGGGGTCCATCGGCACCGATCTCGGCGACCGCCGTGACGGCGGCCCTGCGCGACCAGGCCGGGGATGCGCGCGAACGTCGAGCGCGTCGAGCGCGAGCGGCCGCGCCTCGTCGCCGGCCTCGAGGCGGCCGGCTGGCGGCCGCAGCCGTCGGTCACCAACTTCCTCCTGCTCGACCTCGTCACGCCCGAGCGCGCCGAGGCCGCCTCGCTCGCGCTCATGCGCCGCGGCCTCGTGCCGCGCACCTTCGGCCCGGCCACCCGCTCGCCCACTGCCTGCGGGTCACCGTCCGCGACCCCGACGAGAACGACCGGCTGATCGCCGCCGCCGCCGAGATCCGCCAGCCCTGCCGCCATCCCCGGGAGACGGCCGCATGACCACGCCGCTCGGCACCCTCGACGTCCTGGAGTCGCGCGGCGCGCCGGGTCCGCGTCGCCCGCGCGACGCGCGAGACCGACATCACGATCGCGCTCGACCTCGACGGCACGGGCACGGCCGACGTCGCGACCGGCGTCGGCTTCTACGACCACCTGCTCGGCTCGCTCGCCCACCACGGCCTGTTCGACCTCGAGATCCGGGCGACCGGCGACCTCCACGTCGACGAGCACCACACCGTCGAGGACGTCGCGCTCGTGCTCGGGTCGGCGTTCGCCGAGGCGCTCGGCGACCGCGCCGGGATCCGCCGGTTCGGCGACAGCTCCGTGCCGATGGACGAGTCGCTGGCGACGGCGGTCATCGACGTCGGCGGGCGGCCGTACGCGGTCATCGACCTGCCCGTTCCGCGGCGAGCGCGTCGGCGACGCTGCCGCTCCAGCTCGTCGAGCACGCGCTCGAGGCGTTCGCGCGGACCGCCGGCGCGACGCTCCACCTCCGCGGCACCGGGCGCAACGACCACCACCTCGCCGAGGCGGCGTTCAAGGCGCTCGGCCGCGCGCTGCGCGTCGCCTGCGAGCCGGACCCGCGCCGCGACGGGCGTCGCGTCGACCAAGGGCTCGCTCGGGTGGCGAGCGCCGCCCGTGGCCGCGGTCGTCGACTACGGCGCGGGCAACCTCGTCTCGATCGAGCAGGCGCTGCTCGCGCCGCCGGGGCGCGCGTCCGCCGGGCGCACGACCGCCGACGACATCGACGACGCCGACCTGCTCGTCGTGCCCGGCGTCGGCGCCGCCGCGCCCGCGATGGAGCGGCTGCGCGCGGCGCGGGCTTCGTCGAGCCGATCCGCGCCTGGATCGCCGCCGACCGCCCGTTCCTCGGCATCTGCCTCGGCCTCCAGCTGCTGTTCGAGGGCAGCGACGAGGACGGCGCCGAGACGCTCGGCGTGCTGCCCGGCCGGACCGTCCGGCTCGACGGCGCGCCGACGCTCCCGCACATCGGCTGGAACCAGGTCGAGCGCCGCGCGGCCCGCACCCGGCGTTCGACGGGCATCGCCGACGCGGCGGACTTCTACTTCGTCCACTCCTACGTCGGCGCGCCGGCCGGCGGCCGGTCGCGAGGCGTCGTCCTCGCGACGACCGAGCACGGCTCGCCCTTCGTCTCCGCCGTCGCGCCGGGGCCGGCTGCTCGGCGTCCAGTTCCACCCGGAGCGGTCCGGCGACGACGGCCTGCGGCTCGTCGCCAACGTCGTCGGGCTCGCGGCCGGCGGGGGCCGCCTGATGCTCCGCCGCCGCGTGATCCCGTGCCTCGACGTCGCGGACGGCCGCGTCGTCAAGGGCACCCGCTTCGTCGACCTCGTGGACGAGGGCGACCCGCCCGAGCTCGCCGAGCGCTACGCCCGCGAGGGCGCCGACGAGCTCGTCTTCCTCGACATCACCGCCGCCCCGGAGGGCCGCGCCGACCCTGCTCGACATCGTCGAGCGCACCGCGCGCCGGGCGTTCATCCCGCTGACCGTCGGCGGCGGCGTGCGCAGCGTCGACGAGATGCGCGACGTCCTGCGGGCCGGCGCCGACAAGGTCAGCCTCAACACGCGCGCGGTCGCGGACCCCGAGCTGGTCACCGCTGCGCCGCGCGGTTCGGCAGCCAGGCGGTGGTCGTGGCGATCGACGCGCGGCGCGTGGCGCCGGCGCGGGACCGTCCGCTCGGGCTTCGAGGTCGTCGTCAAGGGCGGGCGCGAGTCCGTCGGGCTCGACGCGGTCGCGTGGGCGGTCGCGCGCCGTCGAGCTCGGCGCCGGCGAGCTGCTCGTGACGTCGATCGACCGCGACGGGACGAAGTCGGGCTTCGACACGGCTGCTCCTGCGCGCGATCACGCGACCGCGTCCGCGTGCCGGTCATCGCCTCGGGCGGCGCGGCCGGACCCGCCGACTTCGTCACCGCGATCCGTCGAAGGCGGCGCCGATGCCGTGCTGGCCGCGAGCATCTTCCACCGGCGCGAGTGCTCGATCGCCGAGGTCAAGGCGGCGATGGCGGCGGCGGGCCTGCCGGTGCGCGTGATCGCGCACGGGAGCTCGCCGCGTGAGCGCGAGTTCGAGCCGCCGGGGCCGGTCGACCTCACGGCGGGCTCGATCGCGGCGCGGTCGCCTGGGGCGCCGGACGGCCTCGTCGCCGGCGTCGTCCAGGACGTCGCCGACGGCCGCGTGCTGATGGTCGGCTGGCTCGACGCCGAGGCGCTGGCGGCGACCCTCGCGACCGGCGAGGTCCACTTCCACTCGCGCTCGCGCGGCCGGCTGTGGCGCAAGGGCGAGACGCTCGGGCAACGTCCTGCGCCTGCGGTCGCTCGCGCTCGACTGCGACGGGGACGCGCTCCTGCTCGGCGTCGAGCCCACGGGGCCGACCTGCCACCGCGGCACACGCTCGCTGCTTCGACGCGGACGGATCGTCCGGCCGCGAGCCCGACGCCGCAGGGCTTCGCCTGGCTCGAGTCGCTGTGGGCGACGATCGCCGTGCGGGCCGCCGAGCGCCCGGCCGGCTCCTACACCGTGACGCTGCTCGATGGCGGCGTCGACCTCGCCGGCCGCAAGGTCGCCGAGGAGGCGACCGAGGTGCTGCTCGCGGCCAAGAACGACGAGGCGGCCGAGGCGACCGGCGCCGATCGCACGGAGACCGGCCGCTGCTCGCCGGCGAGGCCGCCGACCTCCTGTACCACGCGCTCGTGCTGCTGGCCGAGCGGGGCCTCGACCCCGCGCCGTCATCGAGGTCCTCCGCGACCGCCACGGCGTCGCGAACCCCAGCCGGCTACCCGTCAGCCGCCGGGCAGCAACGCGAAACACGTCGCTCGACCCGCCATGCCCTCGCATCCCCCGCACGATCAGCTCGACGGCCCGTGACGACGCGGGCGCCGGGAAGCTCGCGCCACGCGGGATCGCCCGCAGACCTCGGATCCGTGCGCGCCACGCCCCTCGGCCACCGTCACGTGCGGCGTGAACGCCTCGAACGCGCCCCCGTACAACGGCAACGTCGGGAACGCAGAGGCGAGATCGGCCTGCAGTGCGCCGGCGGGCGCCGCGGGCTCGACCGACGCGTAGCGCAGAGGCTCCGACCACCGGCGCCGGCGGAGAGCATCACCGTCCATGCCGCGTGGCCGACCACGACGACGTCACGGATCTCGACGCCACCCGGCTTGTCGATCGACCCCGGATCGGCGAACGGGTAGAGCAGCGTGACGTGGGCGGGCAGCGCCGCCGGCCGCGTCGTCACGAGCCGCAAGCGGAGTGCGGCCGAGCGCCGGCGGGAGCTCGACCCGGACGATCGAGCCCGCTCGCCTCAGCAGGCTGGAGCGGCCGCCATCTCAGTCCGTGGCGCTCGACCAGCCGGAGGTTCTTCTTACCCGTCCGAACGAGCCAGAACCGGTCCGAGCGAGCGGATCCGGTAACGGCCCGTCCGGGTCGGTCACGCGAACGTCATTCACGTAGAACCCACCGCCCGGCCATACCCGCGCCGGGCCTCGCCGTTCGAGCGAATACGCGTCCGATCCGACGGCCGTCCCGAGCGCCGTCGCGATTGCCGCCCCGACAGCGAGAAGTGCGGCAGCCGTGCGACCGCATCGCCGTGCACGTCCTGCAGCGAGAGCTCGCGTCGCGCCCTCGAACGTGGCGCCACTTCGTCGGGCCGCGTCAGGCCGGCCGCCTCACCGTGAACGAGCCTCGTCACGTCGAACGCGAGCGCCTTCTGCGCGGCGCGGCGCCTCGGGGTGGGCGGCCACCCGGCCTCGAGCGCCTCGACCTGCTCCCGCGTGAACTCCGTGAACGTAGCGCAGGTACGTCCCGACGTCGCGGTCGTCGGCCTGCACCCAGTACTGGTAGAACGCGAACGGCGTCGTGCGGGTCGCGGTCGAGCCAGACCGAGTCGCCGGCCTCGCGCTGAAGAACTCCATCAAGCAGAAGACCGACGAAATGGAGCAGCCGGGCTTCTTGGCCCGCATGAATCCATTTGGCCCCGACACGCTCAGTCAGCAGTCGGAACTCGCCACGCTGACTCTTCAATTCTCGCAGCTGTCGCTGTTGTTCATGGAATTGGGATACCAGCACATTGAGTGGGCGACCTTACTATTTGCACCCGGAGCCGGCTTGGATGTGGCTGAAAGTGCCGAAGATCAGGCCGCTAGCCCCGCCGGCTTGCAGCCGGTTTTCGTCGAGGACGCGATGAACGTTGCGGCTGCAGTGAGCATCACGGGAATTCGGCGCGAAGCTTTTATTACGCGGAGCCGCAAGGCTCGGCACCCGAGCGGGAGTTCGGATCGCAGGTGGGTCACTATCGCTGGCTGATGAGGCAACACAAATCCTAAAACGGTTGACCGACGAGGAATATAATGCGTTGACTGCCGATATGGCTCGAGCCCGATTGGTTCTGCGTCCCGCTGAAATCGAAGCAAGCGTAAACCCACTTGTCGCGAGAATGAACTTTGGAAAGGCCATAGAAAGGCTTGTCGCACGGAGGATTAGGGAAAATCCCGATCTGAACTTACTGTTCGAACACGTCGGGCGCAATCCGAACAGCTTTGACTTTCTTGGCGTCGGCCGATTCGAGGGTCTAAAATTCGACATCACGACGCCTGGGCAGTCGGCCAAACACCTCGCCCGACCTTACGGTAAAGACCTGCTGATTATTGAATACGCTCCCCCCTCATTACCTTAACTCACAATCTGTCCATGCGATTTTTCGAAAACCAGACCTTCCATGGCTTCGGTGATTTTGAATCCTCGGCGACGTTCTCGGACTTGTCGTTCAAGAAATGCATCTTCGAAAGTTGTTCACTTTCCGCCGGTCGTTGGCCCAAAACTCGTTCGACCGTTCGCAACGTTCGCATCGAACAATGTCGTGGCTACGGATGCCATGTGGGCGCTGCTATCGTCGAAGATACCATTATCGACGGTCTCAAGACGGGGGATTTCTTCCAAACCTGCGGCGCTGTCTTCAAACACGTGACCCTGCTCGGAAAAATCGGCCGCGTGATGATCTGCCGTAACTTCTTCACCACCCCGGGTGGCGCCGAGCAGGAACGGGCCTTTGACCTCGCCAACGCCGAATACTACCGCCACGTCGACTGGGCACTCGATATCAGCGAGGGAGAATATTCAGAGTTCGACATCCGTAGCGTGCCGGGCCACTTAATCCGCCGCAATCCGGAAACCCAGGCCCGCATCAAGCGAGAGCGATTAGTGGAAAGTGACTGGCGCAGCTGCCATTCAATGCCGGCGTTACTCAAGTCATTTTCGACCTCTTTTTGGACCGGGGCGATCCCGATGTGACTTACGTCGCCGGGCAGCGCAGCAAGAACTTCCGCAATATGGTGACCGATATCGAGTTGCTGCGCAAAGAAGGCATCGCCGAACCAGACTAAAACGGCGCGGTTCACTCGAAGTCGCCGCATCGACTAGTGTCGCCCCTGCCGGGGCTTATTGTTTGTGTTGCGACTCCGATACCCGGGGCTGACGCCGCCGGGCTATTACATGCGCCGCTTCGCGGCTCCGAATCGAGACGAGGTCGAAAGGATATGTGCTCGTCACCCAGCCCCCAATCCCCAACCCCTACTCCCTAACCAAACAACTCCACCAGCGGACGACCGTCGCTGATTTTGTGCGGGCGGTTCTCGCGATCGTGAATCAGGCGACTCGGGCGAGATGCCCAGGGCGTGATAGATGGTGGCGATCACGTCCTCGGGCGAGACGGGATTGCTCTTGGGATAAGCGGCCTGCGCGTCGCTCGAGCCATAGACCTGCCCGCCGCGAATGCCGCCGCCGGCCAGGACGACCGACTGACAGGCGCCCCAGTGATCGCGGCCGGCGGCCTTGTTGATCTTGGGCGTGCGGCCGAACTCGCCCAGCATCACGACCAGCGTCTCGTCCAGCAGGCCGCGCACGACAGATCTTCGAGCAAGGCCGAGTAGGCCTGGTCCAACGGCGGCAGGCAGTATTTCTCCTTGAGCATCTGGTAGCCGGTCATGCCGCCCAGCGATCCGGTGCCGCCGTGGTTGTCCCACACGTTGGCCACGTTGCCGTCGGGCAGATGTACATCCACACGACCGTGACCAGCCGCACGCCCGCCTCGACCAGCCGCCGGGCCAGCAGAAAACTCTCGCCGTATTCGTTGCGGCCGTAGCGGTCGCGGAGCTTGTCGCTCTCTTGGTTCAGATCGAACGCCCCGCGGGCCTCGGGCGACATCAGCATGCGAAACGCCTGCTCGCGAAACTGCTCGAGTCCCGCCGTCGCGCGCGGCGCCTCGCGGCGTTGCATGGCCCGATCGTGATTCTCCAGAATCTTGAGCAGCCCCAGCCGGGCTTGCAGTCGCGTGGCGTCGATGCCGTCGAGCAGATCCAAGCTGTGCGGCGGCGCGGCATTCACCTCGCCGGGCGGCTTGCAGCTCCATCGGATCGTGCTGCGCGCCGAGGAAGCCGGCATAGGTGCCGGTATAGATGACGCCGTCGTGGCCGATCGGCGTGGGAATCGTCACGCTGGCCGGCATGGCCTGCGGCGGACTGAGATACGAGACGATCGCGCCGGGGTTGGGAAAGTCGTTCCGATTGCGCATGTTGCGCGGCACGGCCAGCGTGTTGTTGATCTGGCCGGTGAGCGTGTGATAGACGCCCACCTCGTGCACGTTGCTGGGATGCGTATACGAACGGATGATCGCCATCTTGTCCGTGTGGCGGGCGAACTGCGGCAACTGGTCGCAGATTTGAATGCCGGGCACGACCGTGTCGATCGGCTTGAACTCGCTGCGGATGCCGTCGGGGGCGTCGGGCTTCATGTCCCACATGTCCTGCTGCGGCGGACCGCCCCACAGGTACAGCAGGATGCAGCTCTTGGCCTTGGCGGCGCGCGGTGCGGGACCGACGGACTCGGCCCGCAGCAGGTCGGGCAGCGCCAGCGCTCCCAAGCCGGCCTGGCCCAAGCGAATCATCGCATCGCGTCGATGGAGCACGGCGTGTGACTCTCTGGGAGGGCGGGGACGAATTTGGGGCACAGATCGCGGCCGTCATCCTACCGCGCAGCCGGGGCCGATTGAAGCTTTTTTGTCGCGGGCAAAGAGGCCGGCGAAGGGTCTCAGTGCGCTCGAAGTCATGAGCAAATCAAGCGACCAGTGTGTTTCACGGCAGTGTCGCCCCTGCCGGGGCTTGCTCGACGGATTTTACAGATTCTATCGATCCCGGGGCTTACGCCACCGGGCTAGTTGCAATGCCGCCGCGAGCGCGGCTTCGGATCCGATCTCCCGTATCCAGATGCCGATCATTTGCCAACCGCTCGACCGACCGCCAGAATGAGGCAGCGCGATCCGACGTCCGGAGTCGCATTCCGCACCACTGCCAATCCGCAACCACGACAACTCAGCTAACCATGACAAAACCAACCAATCGCAAATTCACGCTGGCCTCGCGACCCGTCGGCATGCCCAAGGAATCCGACTTCAAACTGGTCGAATCGCCCGTGCTGTCGCCCAATGCCGGCGAGATGCTGGTCAAAACGCTCTACGTCTCGGTCGATCCCTACATGCGCGGCCGGATGAACGACGCCAAGAGCTATGCCGCGCCGGTCGAGATCGGCGGCGTGATGGTCGGCGGCGTGGTGGGCGAGGTGGTCGAATCGGCCCATCCCAAGTTCATGGCCGGCGACATCGTGCAAGGTGAGTTCGGCTGGCAGGAGTACACGATCAGCAACGGCAAGGGCATCCGCAAGATCGATCCCGACGATCGCGCCCATCTCGACCGCGCTGGGCGTGTTGGGCATGCCCGGGCTCACGGCCTACTTCGGCCTGCTCGACATCGGCCAGCCCAAGCCGGGCGAGACCGTCGTCGTCTCGGCGGCCGCCGGCGCCGTGGGCTCGATCGTCGGCCAGATCGCCAAGATCAAGGGCTGCCGCGCCGTGGGCATCGCCGGCGACGACGACAAGGTGCGCTACGTCGTCGACGAGCTGGGCTTCGACGGCGCGTTCAACTACAAGCACCACGCAAGAACTACGTCGAGAAGCTCGCGCGAGCTCTGCCCCAAGGGCATCGACGTCTACTTCGACAACGTCGGCGGCACGATCACCGATGCCGTGATTCCGCTGCTCAACACGCGGGCCCGGATGTCGATCTGCGGCCAGATCTCGCAATACAACCTGGAAAAGCCCGAGACAGGTCCGCGCTGGCTGTGGGCCCTGATCGTCAAGCAAGCCCGGGCCGAAGGCTTCTTGGTGTTTCAATTTGCCGATCGCTTTCAAGAAGCCTCGGTCGAAATGGCCGGCTGGATCCGCGAGGGCAAATTGAAATACAAGGAAGACATCGTCGAGGGTTTCGAAAACCTGCCCCGCGCGTTCATCGGCATGCTGGAAGGAGACAACACGGGCAAGCGGCTGGTGAAAGTGGCCGATCGTTCGAAATAAAAATAGCGCCGCTTTGTCGAGTCATCGGTCGCGTCCGCCGCCTGGCGATGTTCGACCGAGCCTACTTGGACGCATATCACTATCTGCTTACGTCGCGTAAAGGAGAATAACCCATGGCAACCGCAGTAGCATTTCCATTCAAACACACCGCCGGCGGCGGCACGTCGAATCTCGACTGGTGGCCGAACGAGTTGAGGGTCGATCTCCTGCACCAGCATTCCGCCAAGTCCAATCCGATGGGTGAGGATTTCAACTACGCGGCCGAGTTCCAGAGCCTCGACCTGGCGGCGGTGAAGAAAGATCTCGCGGCGCTGATGACCGACTCGCAGGACTGGTGGCCGGCCGACTTTGGCCACTACGGCCCCTTGTTCATTCGCATGGCCTGGCACAGTGCCGGCACCTACCGCATCGGCGACGGCCGCGGCGGCGGCGGACGGGGTCAGCAGCGCTTCGCGCCGCTCAACAGTTGGCCGGACAACGTCAGCCTCGACAAGGCCCGCCGGCTCCTGTGGCCGATCAAGCAGAAGTACGGCCGCAAGATCTCCTGGGCCGACCTGATGATCCTGACCGGCAACGTCGCGCTGGAAACGATGGGATTCAAGACCTTCGGTTTCGGCGGCGGTCGCGAGGATGTCTGGGAGCCGGATCAGCGACGTCTATTGGGGTGCCGAGAAGACCTGGCTGGGCGACGAACGCTACTCCGGCGACCGCGAACTCGAGAATCCGCTCGCGGCCGTGCAGATGGGATTGATCTACGTCAACCCCGAAGGCCCGAACGGCAACCCCGATCCGCTCGCCGCGGCGCGCGATATCCGCGAGACCTTCAGCGCATGGCGATGAACGACGAGGAGACGGTGGCGCTGATCGCCGGCGGCCATACCTTCGGCAAGACCCACGGCGCCGGCCCGGCGTCGGACGTGGGACCCGATCCGGAAGCGGCTGGCCTCGACTTGCAGGGCCTGGGCTGGAAGAACAGCTTTGGCACCGGCATCGGCGCCGACACGACCACCAGCGGCCTGGAAGTCACCTGGTCCGCCACGCCCACGAAGTGGAGCAACAACTTCTTTTCGAACCTGTTCGGCTTCGAATGGGAACTGACCAAGAGCCCGGCCGGAGCGAATCAGTGGAGACCGAAGAACGGCGCGGCGCCGGCACGGTGCCGCATGCCCACGACCCCTCCAAGCGCATCGCGCCCTCGATGCTGACCACCGACCTGGCCCTGCGGTTCGATCCGGCTTACGAAAAGATCGCGCGCCGCTTCCTGGCGAATCCGGATCAGTTGGCCGACGCATTCGCCCGGGCCTGGTTCAAGCTGACGCACCGCGACATGGGCCCGCGCGCTCGCTATCTCGGCCCCGAAGTTCCCGCCGAAGAACTCATCTGGCAGGACCCGATTCCCGCGGTCAATCACCCGTTGATCGATGCCCAGGACATTGCCTCGCTGAAAGGCAAGATCCTGGCGTCCGGGCTGTCGGTCTCGGAGCTGGTTTCCACGGCCTGGGCGTCGGCGTCCACGTTCCGCGGTTCCGACAAGCGCGGCGGCGCGAACGGCGCCCGCATTCGCCTGGCTCCGCAAAAGGACTGGGAGGTCAATCAGCCCGCGCAATTGGCGAAGGTGCTGAAGACTTTGGAGGGCATTCAGAGTGCGTTCAACGGCGCCCAGTCCGGCGGCAAGAAGGTCTCGCTGGCCGACCTGATCGTGTTGGCCGGGTGCGCCGGCGTCGAGCAAGCGGCGAAGAATGCCGGTCACGACGTCACGGTGCCCTTCACGCCGGGACGCATGGACGCCTCGCAGGAGCAAACCGACGTGGAGTCGTTCGCCGTGCTCGAGCCGATCGCCGACGGCTTCCGCAACTACCTCAAGGGCAAATACAGCGTGCCGGCCGAAGCGCTGTTGATCGACAAGGCGCAATTGCTGACCTTGACCGCGCCGGAGATGACCGTGCTCGTGGGCGGCCTGCGAGTGCTGAAGACCAACGTCGGCGGGTCGCAGCACGGCGTCTTCACCAAGCGGCCTGAGGCGTTGACCAACGACTTCTTCGTGAACCTGCTCGACATGAACACGCAGTGGAAGCCGGTCTCGAACGGCACGGACGTGTTCGAAGGCCGCGATTGTAGGACGGGCGAACGGAAATGGACCGGCACGCGCGTCGACCTGGTCTTTGGTTCGAACTCGCAGCTTCGCGCCCTGGCCGAGGTCTACGGCAGCTCCGACGCCCAGCAGAAGTTCGTCCACGACTTCGTCGCGGCCTGGAACAAGGTGATGAACCTGGATCGCTTCGACCTGGCAGCGAAAGTAGCACGATCGGCTGAGAGGGACGTTGCCAGTGCGGTCGACTTGAGTAGTTGTCTAAGTCTGGCCCGGTTTCGCCCGCGCGGCCAGCGTAGCTGACGTCGACCAGCTCGGCGCGGTCGCCGGCCTTGGCGACCATCTCGCAGATCAGCTCGATGGTCTGAAACTTGGGATCGGTCACGTACAAGCAGGAGGGATGCGCGAGAAAGTCGTAGCGCCGCGCGGTTCTCGATCGCCCAGGCCACGCCGCGGCGCGTCGCCTCGAGAAACGATTCCAGCTTCCAGCGCCCGTTGCGAAATGCCCCCACGTCGCTGATCGGGCTCATCGGCACTTCGACCAGCCCGCTGGGATAGACGAACGGCTGGGCCTTGGCCTGCGCGGCCACGATCGAGTCGAACACCTCGGCGGTCGGCTCTTGCATCGGCTCGCCCACGGCGTGCGGCGGGTACAAGCTGCTGACCCACTTGAAGCCCAGGTCCAAGAGCATCTGCTGGATGTCGGGCCGATCGGTCAGGCCGGTGGCGAAACCGCCCGGCGTGCGAAAGCCGGCCGGATCGATGCCCAGTCGCGTTTTCATGGCCTCGCTGGTCAGGCGAATGTTCTCGCGAATCACCTCGGCCGGCGGTTTGCCCCTCGATCAGCCACGGCGAGCGGCGAAAGCGAAACTGAATGTCCTCGGGCCGCGTGGCCGTGACGTTCACGTGATCGTAGGTGTGATTGCCGACCGGGTGCCCGGCCTGCACGATCGCCTTGAGCCAATCGACGTTCTCCTGCTCCAGCACGCGGCCGACGGCGAAGCAGTGCAGCACGCCGCCATGCGCCTTCACGCGGCGGCAGGCCTCGACCGTGTAGGCCTTGGTCTCGTCGTTGAGATTTCCCTTTTCGTAGTCCCAGCGCATTTCTTCCCACACCGGAAAATTGCGGCTCATCTCCAGATCGAGCGTGATCGCGATCTGGGCCTTCCGTGGCACCGCCGGCTGGTTCGCCGCGCGACCGCTTCGCAGCGAGGCCAACTCCCGCCGCCAGCGCCGAGCCAGAAACGTTCGTCGCGAGGAGGAAATGATTCGTTAGCATTGAGGTTTCCTGCGAACTGCACGCGAAAGCGAAGGATGATTGCCACAGACGAGTCACGAAGATGCATCGAGAAAGACGAAGTTGCATCGCTGCGTTGCACAGCTAGCTCAGGCATCATCGTTGCACAATTTTCTTCCCGTGTCCTCCGTGCCGTCGTGGCATCAGCTTCCGTGACTTACTTGCGTTGCGCCGCGCCGGCGGATCGCTTTGCAAATAACTGAACAGGTCGCGCAGCTCCTGCGGCTTGAGCGGACTCAACAAATTGTCGGGCATCAGCGACGTCGGCGACTCGTCGAGCGATTCGATCTGGTCGCGGGCGATCGACGGTCCGCTCGTTCTTGGCGCCCAGCAAGCGTAATGCTGCCGGCCGATCTGCTCGACCAGCAAGCCCGAGAGCACGCGGCCGTCGTTGGTATGGACCAGAAAGCTCAGCGTACTCCTTGCGAATCATGGCGCTGGGGCTGACGATCGTGGCCAGCAGCTCGTCGGTCTTCTTGCGATTGGCGTGCGTCAACTCGGGACCGATCGGGGTGCCTTCGCCGAACAGTTGATGGCACGTGCGCGCAATGTTTCGTGAACAGCACCTTGCCGGCGGCCGGTTCGCCCGTGCCCGCGCGCAGGTCGTTGTTGATCCGCCGCATCTCGGCCAGCCGCTCCTCGGGCGTGCCGCCTTGGATGCTGCCCCAATGCTTCTTCACCAGCGCGTCGAGTTTTTTGTCGCCATGCAACGCCACGAGCCGCAATTGCTCGACGGCAATCTCCTTGGCGGTCAATGCTGGCCGCGATCGACCGCCGCCAGCAGTCGCCCGGCCCAGCTTCGGCGGCCGAGCAGCACGTCGAGCGTCTTCGACTTGAGCTGCGGCGGCAGCGCGGGCAACTTCGCGAGCAGCGCAGTCGGCGATCGACGTCGTCGTCGAAACCGCCAAGCGCGTCGATCGCCGCTGCGGCCAGCGCCGCCGGTTGCTCGCTCGACACGAGCCCGAGCAGATATTTTTCCGCTGAGTCTCGGCCCATCTCGCCCAACAGTTGCACGGCGGCCACGCGCGTAGCCAGCGGCATGGACGAGTCGGCCACGATCGCGACGGCTCGCCCTTGGGCCTTGGGTCGACCGAGTCGGCCCGCCAGGCGGATCACCGTCATCTCGGTGGTATCGTCGCGCCAAGCGGCGTCGATTTGCCGGACCAGCGGCTCGGCGACGTTGTCGATGCGAAGTTGTCGCGCAGTTTGCGTCAACCTTTTGGCTGCCGGTTGCTG
>CAVZYT010000003.1:0-1057111 GCA_963779575.1 uncultured Chloroflexia bacterium | reverse complement strand
GCGGACACCGGCAATGCGCTGCATTTCGGGCACGCAGCCGGTCGCTCCGAAGGGTTTTGTCCATGCCGTCTCGAGTGCACGCACTCATCGCGATGACCGGCGACCACCGGCTGACCAGGCGAGGCCGGGGTTCCGACCACCGCCGCCGCGGCCAGTCGCTCGTCGAGTTCACGCTCGTCCTGCCGCTGTTCCTCCTGCTCGTCGCGGGGATGGTCGACTTCGGCATGGCGCTGTACTCGAACATGACCGTCATCAACGCCGCCCGCGAGGGCGCCCGGCTCAGCGTCACGGCTCCCGGCAACACGTCCGCGGTCGACTCGCGCGTGCGGTCGATGGCCTCGGGCCTGAACAACGCGGACATCACCGTCACGACGACCTGTCAGCGTCCGGACCCGGCGCCCGCGACGACCTTCTCCGCATGCGCCAGCCCGCAGTGGCAGCCCGGCGACGCCGTCGTCGTCAAGGTCGACTACATCTACCGAATGATCTGGCCGCTGGCCATCGGGACCCAGATCCCGATGTCGTCGACGGTCCGGATGAGGATCGAATGATGTCGAAGTCTCGCGAGGGCCGCGGACGCGACGGCGCGCCGCGGCCGCGAGCGGGCCAGGTCATCATCCTGTTCACGCTGTTCATCGTGATGCTGCTCGGGTTCGCGGCGATGGTCGTCGACCTGGGCGTGCTCCGGAACGCGAACCAGAACCTGTGGAACTCGCTCGACAGCGGCGCGCTCGCGGGCGCGGCCTACCTGCCGACCGACGGCGCCAGCGCCCAGTCCGTGGGCATGACCTACGCCAACAGCAACTACCCGGGCGGCGTGCCCGCCGGCCGCGTGACGATGAGCTTCCGCTGCCTCATCGGCGACCGCAACAACGACGGCCTGCCGGACCTGTCCGACATCCCGACCACCTGCGACCCGGGCACCGTCGCGCCGTCCGCGTGGCGATGCGCCAACTCGATCTGCACGGCGCCGTGTGATCCGGCCGCCGGCAACAAGTGCAACACGCTGGTCCTGGTCGGGTCGGTGAGCGTCCCGTTCCGCTTCGGCGGTGCGGTCGGGGTCACCCAGGGCGACACGAACGTCATCACCTCGGCCGCGTGCAAGGGGCCGTGCGGCTCACTGCCCGTGACACCGGTGGACGTGGCGCTGGTCGTCGACCGCACGAGCTCCATGAGCGGCGTCGACACGACCAACGCGCGCGCCGCCGCCGACTCGGTCCGGAGCGTCTACAACCCGGCCGCCCAGTGGCTGTCGTTCGGGATGCTCGGTCCGAGCCAGGTCGGCGGGGCATGCTCGACGACGCCGGCCTCGCCGATCGGGACGGCCGGGCTGCCGACCGACCTGCGGCGCTGGATGCCGATCGGCCTGTCGGGGACGGGCGCGGCGTTCGCCTCCGACTACACCGCGTCGACCTCGCCGCTGGCGAAGGCGGTCGCCTGCTACACGAACTCCAGCACCGGCACGGACCTCACCGACCCGCTGGCCGATGGCCCAGTACGAGCTGACCCACAACGGTCGGACCGGCGTCCACAAGGGCATCATCCTGATGACCGACGGCCAGCCGAACGCCTCCACGACGGCGACGTCGAACTACTGCCAGCAGTCCGATACCGCCGCCACGGCCGCCAAGGCCGCGGGGATCGAGGTCTTCACGGTCGCGTTCGGCCTCGACGGCTCGAACGACGTCGCGTGCCCGGACACCTCCGGCGCGTGGAAGGGCAAGATGGCGTCCCAGCTCGTCGCGAGCATGGCCACCAGCTCGCTCGCCGACAACGGGTGCCCCGGCACCGAGAACACCGACGGCGACCACTACTTCTGCGTCCCGAAGACCGCGGGCGCGACCGCCGACCTGTCGAACGTCTTCAAGACCGCGGCCACCACGCTGGCCCAGGGCACCAAGCTGGTGCAGCTCCCGTAGGTTCATCGCCCGGCGTCGAACGCCGATCGGCAACGCGACGAGGGGGCGGGCGACCGCTCCCTCGTTTCGTGTCCGGCGCACGGCGGGTGCCCGCGCCCGCGCCGCCGCCCCGCGCCGCTCGCCTCGCGCGCCACTGCGCCGCGCCCGCGCGCCCGCTCCCCGTCAGGCTTGCTCATTCACGCATGTGGTGAGTGCTAGCTGGCGTCGCCTCGAGACCGTCGCTATTCCACTCACACCGCGGGTGCTACGTGGCTGAATCGAGCCCGAATCGTGCCTACCACCCATGGTGCGGGTGCAAGCGCGAGTGGCACCCAACGAAGTCGCGCTAGTACCCACGCCAGGCGTGCAAGATCACTAGCGCGACGTCCCCACGCTCGGCCGCGGTCGCCGGACGCGGCGGACCGGCGCGAACTGCCGGTTACCACCCACTCCAGGCGTGGATGACAGGAACGACATCGCCGACGACCGCGCCGCGCGGCGCTCGGAGCCAGCCGAGGATCCCGCGACCGTCCACCGGGAAGGCGGACCGGAGCATCGAGAGGTGCGCGCGGACGCGTCGGCGGTTCGTCGGGCTGTCCGCGATCAGCAGCCACGCGGAGACCGACGCCGGCACCCAGCCACGCTCGGCGGCGACCTTGGCGGCCAGCCGTCGCTTCCGATCGAGCGTCCCGACCGTCTCCTGGACGTCGACGATCTCCGTCTTCAGCTCGATGACGAGGAGCGTGCGGCTCGTCGCGTGCCACGCGAGGATGTCGATCGTGCCGCGCTCGCCGAAGATCGCGAACGTGACCTCGGGCGACTGGACCCAATCCGGCAAGTCCTCGAACAGTCGCGCGACGGCGTCGTGCATCGCGGAGTGCCGCCCGCCGAGGAGTCGGTCGAGCTCGGCGCCTTCCCACCGCAGCTCGATGCTCAACCGGATCCCGAGCTCCGCGCAGACCTGCTCGAGCGTTCCGATGGTCACGCCGTGCAACCGGCCGCGCTCGATCCGCGAGATCGTCTGCTGCGAGAGGCTCGCCAGCGCGGCGAGGTCGGACTGACGGATGCGCCGCCGAACCCGAACGACCCGGATCGAGCGGCCGATCCTCACGTGATCCATCGCCACAGGATCGCGACGGCCGCTTACGCGCGGACTCAACGGTGATGCACAATAGAACATGCGTTCTGTGGACAACCGGCGGGAGGGACGTGGAAAGGTCCCCGGACGACGGTGGACGACCGGCCGGCGAGCGTGGACGAAGCCGCGCTGAACGTGGACCGAGCGGGGACCGAGCGCGGAACCGCGCGATTACCACATGTTGCGATCCGATCGCCCGGGACACCACTACATCTTGTGGTTTTGGGCTTGACCGCAGCCTCCCAGACCTCGTACAGTTGGACGGTCGCCCCAGCGCCGGTCGACCCTCGAAACGCCTCCGGAGACGGCCCCCAGGCCGCGACGAACGACGCCAGAGACCACCGACGCAGAGACGGCCCGACGGACGGACTCGCAGCTACGCGTCACCCCATCCCGCGACCGCGAGTCGGCAGGACCGTCGGTGCCCAGCGAGACCCGCGAGGGAGCGGGAGCGGAGGAGACGGAACGAAATGACCCAGGTTCGCGAGGTTGTTCCCGTGATGGACGCGAAGACGGCACCCAAGCGATCGAAGACGGGGGCAACGAAGGCCACGACCGCGGCGAGCGACGCGGCGAAGGCGAAGACCCGCAAGGGCCTCGGTGGCGTCTACGGTGCGAGCTTCACCGGCGAGGGGACCCGCGGCCTGACGTTCGAGCGCCGCTGGACGCGGCCGGGCGTCCACCCGTACGACGAGATCCAGTGGGAATACCGCACCGCCGGCATCAGCAGCGAGACCGGCAAGAGCGTGTTCGAGCAGAAGGACGTCGAGGTCCCGGCGTTCTGGAGCCAGCTCGCGACCAACGTCGTGGTCAGCAAGTACTTCCGCGGCCACGTCGGCACCCCGGAGCGCGAGCACAGCGTCCGCCAGCTCATCGACCGCGTCGTCAACACGATCGCGGCCTGGGCGGAGACCCAGCGCTACTTCGCGACGGACGAGGACCTCGCCGCCTTCAAGGCCGAGCTGACGCACCTCATCGTCCACCAGAAGATGGCGTTCAACTCGCCGGTCTGGTTCAACGTCGGGATCGAAGAGAAGCCGCAGTGCTCCGCGTGCTTCATCAACTCGGTCCAGGACAACATGGGCTCGATCATGGACCTCGCCAAGACCGAGGCCATGCTGTTCAAGTACGGCTCGGGCGCCGGCGTGAACCTGTCCCCCATCCGATCGAGCAAGGCCAAGATGTCGGGCGGCGGCATCGCCAGTCGGGCCCGGTCTCCTTCATGCGCGGCTACGACGCCTTCGCCGGCGTGATCAAGTCGGGCGGCAAGACCCGCCGCGCGGCCAAGATGGTGATCCTGGACGCGGACCATCCCGACGTCATCGACTTCATCGAGTCCAAGGCCAACGAGGAGCGCAAGGCCTGGGCCCTGATCGAGCAGGGCTACGACCCGTCTTCACGGGCGAGGCCTACGGCAGCGTCTTCTTCCAGAACGCCAACCACAGCGTGCGCGTGACCGACGAGTTCATGAAGGCCGTCGAGCGCGACGCGGACTGGCAGACCCACGAGGTCAGCGACGGCCAGCCGGCCGGCACCTACAAGGCGCGCGACATCTTCCGCAAGATGGCCGAGGCCGCCCACCTGTGCGGCGACCCCGGGATCCAGTACGACACGACGATCAACGACTGGCACACGTCGGCCGGCACGGACCGCATCTACGCGTCGAACCCGTGCTCCGAGTACATGTTCCTCAACGACACCGCGTGCAACCTCGCCTCGCTGAACCTCATGAAGTTCGTGCAGGCGGACGGCGAGTTCGACGTCGACGCGTTCCGGTTCGCCGCCAAGGTGACGATCACGGCGCAGGAGATCCTGGTCGACAACGCCAGCTATCCGACGACGAAGATCGAGGAGAACAGCCACCGGTTCCGGCCGCTCGGTCTGGGCTACGCGAACCTCGGCGCGCTGCTGATGAACCGCGGCCTCGCCTACGACTCCGTGGACGGGCGCAACTACGCGGCGGCCATCACCGCGCTGATGCACGGCGAGGCGTACCGCCAGAGCGCGGTCATCGCGCGCGACCACGGCGGCGCGTTCGTCGAGTACGACGTCAGAACCGCGACTCGTTCCTGCGGGTCATCGGCAAGCACCGCGACGCGGCGTACGAGATCCCGACCCAGGGCGTCCCCGTCGCGATGCTCGACAACGTCAAGGGCCTGTACGACGAGGTCCTGGAGCTCGGCACCCAGCACGGCTACCGCAACGCGCAGGTCACCGTGCTCGCGCCCACCGGCACGATCGCGTTCATGATGGATTGCGATACGACCGGCATCGAGCCCGACATCGCCCTCATCAAGTACAAGAAGCTGGTCGGCGAGGGCTACCTCAAGATCGTCAACCAGACGGTCCCGGCCGCGCTGCGCAAGCTCGGCTACTCCCCGACCGAGGTCGAGGAGATCGTCGCCTACGTCAACGAGCGCGAGACGATCGAGGGCGCGCCCGGCCTGAAGCCCGAGCACCTGACCGTCTTCGACTGCGCCTTCAAGCCCGTCAACGGCGAGCGGTCGATCCACTACATGGGCCACGTCCGGATGATGGGCGCCACCCAGCCGTTCCTGTCCGGCGCGATCAGCAAGACCGTCAACATGCCCGAGGCCGCGACGGCCGAGGAGATCGAGACCGTCTACCTCGAGGGCTGGAAGCAGGGCCTCAAGGCGATCGCGATCTACCGCGACGGGTCGAAGCGCAGCCAGCCGCTGTCCACCGGCAAGAAGAAGGACGACGGCGTCACCGCCGAGGAGTCCGAGACGATCGAGCAGCTGCGCGCGCAGCTGGCGGCCGCCCAGGTCGAGGCCACCAAGCCGCATCGCCGGCGCCTGCCGAACGAGCGGGCCGCGGTCACGCACCAGTTCGAGATCTCGGGCCACGAGGGCTACATCACGGTCGGCCTGTACCCCGATGGGCAGCCGGGCGAGATCTTCCTCAAGATGGCCAAGGAGGGCTCGACGGTCTCGGGCCTGATGGACACGCTGGCGACCTCGGTCAGCCTGGCGCTCCAGTACGGCGTGCCGCTCAAGGACGTCGTCAACAAGTTCGCACACGTCCGGTTCGAGCCCAGCGGCTTCACCGGCAACAGCGAGATCCCGATCGCGAAGTCGCTCGTCGACTACATCTTCCGCTGGCTCGGGTCCCGGTTCCTGCCGACCGACGACAAGGCGACGCTCGGGTTGATCGACCGGTCGGCCATCGTGGATGAGGTGCCTGCTTGGCGTTCGGTGGCGGGCTCTCGGGGAGCTCGCCGGCCTCGCTTGACGTGCCCTCGGCCGCGGCTGGCGCCGCTGATGCCGGTCGGCCCCGAGGCGCTCGGCCCTCGACTCCCCTACGCCCGCCAGCTCACCCGAGCCGGCTCCGGTCGTTGATGCCGAGCCGCCGACGGCGACCGCTCGGTCGCCGGCGCCAAGGAGGAGCTGACGGTCATCGCGACCAACGGCGCCGCCAACGGTCACGGCAAGACGAACGGGAACGGGAAGACGCTCGAGCAGTTCGCCGGCAGCCTCGGTGGGTCGCTCGGTGGCGGCGGGAAGGTCGCGTTCGCGACCCAGGCCGACGCCCCGTCCTGCGCCGACTGCGGCTCGATCATGGTCCGCAACGGCAGCTGCTACAAGTGCCTCAACTGCGGGAGCACCTCGCGGCTGCAGCTGAGCCTCGGGTCATCCGGCGCGACATCCTCGACCAGCTCGGCGAGTCCGGTCCCCTCCTCTCGCGCGAGATCCCGGACACCAGCGAGGTCCCGTGGCCGTCGTCGGGGTGGACCAACGACCGCCGAAGGCTTGGCCGGTCTTCTCGATCGGTGTCTGGCTCGGTTCGGGCAAGCCCTACCGCTGCCCGGTCGCAGGCATCCTGGCCGGATCCGCTGATTCTGTCGCCAGGAGGGCCTCCGTCGCTGCCAGAGCCGGCGCGTAGCCCAGCGATGTGAACAGCTCGCGGGCCTGACGGAGCGGCGCGTCCGCACCCGCCTCGCCGAGCGCGAGGAGGCACCGACCCTGGCCGAGACGGGCGTATGCCTGTTCGGGGACGTTTCCGAACGCTTGCCAGCCGTCAGCTGCCGCCGCGTAGCCGTCGACTGCTTCGAGGAGGTCCCGGCCCGCTTCGGCAACCTGGGCTCGCGACGAGGCGAGCCCGAGCCGGGCAAGCACGGTGCTGGGTCCGACCAAGCCGACGAGCCGTTGCGCGAGTGGCTGATCGCCGATGACGAGGACGGCCCGAAGCGCCGTCGGAAGCAGGTCCGCATAGATGACGGCCCCCTCGTCGACGAGGCGGGCGAGGTCGGCCTCCAGCGCCTGCGCCTGATCGAGCCAGCCGCGGACGAGCAGGGACTGGAGGCCCACGACGAGGGCCGTCGCGGTCCTGCTCGGCTCCCCGAGCTCGCGAACGTCGGCGAGGAAGGCATCCAGGTCGGTGACGTCACGCGGGGTTCCGCGTTCTGCGAGGAGGCGCGCCTGCAGTACTCGCGTCTCGGTGTAGTCCTTGTCGCCGGTCGCCTGGATGCCAACGGCTACCGACTCGGCCTCCTCAAGGACCTGATCCGTCTCTCCGAGGTACGCAAGATGGTCCAGGCTGTAAGCGCGCATGCGGAGCGCGAGCTCGGTCATGCCTCGCGCTTCGCAGAACGCGAGAGCCTCCCGCGCGCTCGCGAGCGCTGCCTTGGGCCCTCGCTGCTCCCAGATCATCCCGGTCAGGTTGCCGTAGATGACCCCTGTCTCGCGTCCCAGGCCCTGATCGATCGCCAGTTCGAGCGCCCGTTCAACGTCATCGATCCCCTGCGCATCACCGAGTTCGGTGCGCGCGAGGCCGCGGAAGTGGAGCGCGAATGCCGGCTCCTGCATGCCGAGCTCCGCAGAGAGGGCTATGGCGCGATCGGCAGCCTCGATCGCAGGCTCGCTGTGCCCAGTGATCGCCTGGTACCCGGCCAGGTGTGCGTAGGCGGAGACAAGCTCCCCTCCGGCGGGCTCCGCCTCGAGCAGCTCGACGGCCTCCTTGATGAGGTCCCCGGCTCTCGGGTCGGCGAGGCGGAAGCCCACGAGGCCGAGGCGGGTCTGGATCCGGCCGACCGCGACCCACTCCTTGCGATCGCGGCACATCGCAAGGGCCAGGTCGAGTGCCCCCGCGGCCTCGCGCAGCCGGCCCAGCAGGTGGAGCGCCCCTGCCCAGTCCTCGAGCAAGGACGCGCGCTCCGGCGCATCCGCGGGTGCGAGCTCGAGAGCTCGGGCCAGCTGTCGTTCTGCTCGCCCCGCGTCGAGAGCGAGCGCGCGGGTACCCGCGAGCCCTAGGGACCGCACGGCGTCCGCACGCAGGTCCGCCTGCTGCTCGAGGTCACCAGCGGCCTCGTGGAGCTCGAGCGCGGTCAGGTAGTGATAGGCGAGGACGTCGGCGAGGTCTGCAACCCGCTCGCCCACGACGAGCTCGATCCATGCGGCGGCGGCCTGGTGGCGGGCGGCGCGCGCAAGCCGAGGGATCTGCGCGTAGCAGACGTCCCGCACGAGGGCGTGCCAGAACGTGTACTCCTGCTCGCCGGCCATCGAGCTCCCGCGGACAGGACGGACCAGCTCCTTTCGGGCGAGCTCATGGAGCGCCTGAGTCACGTCTGACGGGTCCCGGTCGCCCATCGCCGCCAGGGCGCCCGCCCAGAACACCTTGCCCACCACCGCGGCGTCCTGGAGCAGGCTCTTCCGGTCGGCCGGCAGCGTATCGAGCCGGGCGGCGATGAGGGCCTGCACCGAGTCCGGCACCTCTGTCCCGGCGTCCTGGTCGCCTCGATCAGCCAGCAGGCGGACGAACTCCTCGGCGTAGAGGGGATTGCCGCCGGCCCGCTCCAGGAGCTGTTGCCTGGTCGCCGCCGGCAGCAGCACCCGCTCCAACAGCCCCGAGACGAGCTCGCCGGTCTCGGCGTCGCTGAGCGGATCGAGGTTGATCCGCTGCGCGTTTCGGGCGTTCGTCCCAAACGCTGAATGGCGCTCGTACAGCTCTGGCCTCGCGGTGCACAGGAGCAGGAGCGGCACGCCGGCCACCCAGTCGGCGAGATGTTCGATGAAGGTGAGGAGCGCCTCGTCCGCCCAGTGCAGGTCCTCGAACACGAGCACGGTCGTGCGCTCGGCGGCCAGGCTTTCGCAGAAGCGCCGCCACGCCGCGAATGACTCGTCGAGCGACGCGGGCTCGGCCGGGGCGCCGACGAGCGGCGCGAGCCGGGCGAGGAGCCAGCCTCGCTCCGGGTCGGTGTCGGGGATCTTGAGCGCAAGCTTCGCCGCGGCCTCCTCGGGGCCGTCCGACTCCATGATCCCGCACTCCGCCTTGACGATCTCGCCGAGCGGCCAGAACGAGATCCCGTCTCCGTAGGGGAGGCAGCGACCCTGGCGCCAGCGCACGAGCCCGGGTCCGTCCTCGACCTCCCGCAACAGCTCGGCGCACAGCCGGCTCTTGCCGACCCCGGGCTCGCCCACGACCGTCACCAGCTGGCAGGATCCCTGCCTCGCGGCACGGGCGAACGCCCCGCTGAGGACCTGCCGTTCGAGCTCGCGCCCGACCATCGGCGTGCCGGTCGAGCGAGTCACGTCGGAGCCGAGGCGCGCGCGAGGCCGCAGGGGCCGCCAGATCACGATCGGCGCCGCCTTGCCCTTGACCGTGACGGGCTCCAGCGCCTCCCATTCGAAGACGCGGGACGTGACGCGATAGGTCTGGTCGGAGACGGCGACGGCGTTCACCGGGGCGGCCCCCTGCAGGCGCGAGGCGGTGTTCACCACATCGCCGGCGACGAACCCCTCCCCCGCTTCGGGGCGAGCGCCGAGCGTGACGACCGCTTCCCCCGTGTTGATCCCGACCCGTACCTGGAGGGACAGCGCGGGGTCGCTGCCGTTGAGGTCGTCGATCGCTTCGATCAGGCGCAAGCCGGCGCGCACCGCTCGCTCGGCATCGTCTTCGTGCGCCAGCGGCGCCCCGAACACGCCCACCACCGCGTCACCAATGAACTTCTCCACCGTTCCGCCGAAGCGCTCGATCTCCTCCCGCATGCGGGCGTGGTACCGGCGGAGGCGGCCGGCGACGTCCTCGGGGTCGGCACCATCCGAGGCTTGGGTGAACCCGACGAGGTCGATGAACAGGGCGCTCACGACCTTCCGCTCCTCGCGCGTCGAAGGCGTGTCGCTCGCGAGCGGACTGCCGCACGTCTGGCAGAACCTCGCTCGGTCCGGATTCGCTTGGCCGCACGCCGGACAGCTCAACACGCGCTCAGTCTAGGCAGACCCTGTCACCGCGACCGACGTTCCGTGCTATTCCCAAGGAACGCACCAGGATTCGCCCTCCCGAGGCAATCTGTATGCTCGGGCTGTGGCGGCCCATCGACTTGAGCTCGCTGAGGCGCGGCGGATCGCGGTTCGCGCTCAGGTGCTCGACTTGCCGCGACCCACCGACCTGCTCGAGGTCGTCGAGCGGCTGACGCTCCTGCAGCTCGATCCGACGGCTGCCGTCGCGCCGAGCGCGGACCTCGTCCTCTGGAGCCGGCTCGGGCCCGAGTACCGGCCGGTCGAGCTGCAGCAGGCGCTCGAGATCGATCGGAGCCTGTTCGAGTTCAACGGCGTCGTGCGGCCGATGCGGGACCTCGGCCTGTACCTCGCCGACATGGCGGCCTGGCCCAAGTGGCCGAAGGCCCGCGCCTGGCTCGAGGCGAACGACCGGTTCCGGCGCGACATCCTCGACCAGCTCGGCGAGTCCGGTCCCCTGCTCTCGCGCGAGATCCCGGACACCAGCGAGGTCCCGTGGCCGTCGTCGGGCTGGACCAACGACCGCAACGTCACCCAGATGCTCGAGTTCCTGGCGATGCGCGGCGAGGTCGCGATCTCCGGGCGGGTCGGGCGGCAGCGCACCTGGGACCTGGCCGAGAACGTGTACCCGCGCGACACGCCGGTGATCCCGTCGGACGAGGCGACCCGCATCAAGGCCGAGCGGCGGATCCGCGCGCTGGGCATCGCCCGCGGGAAGGGCACCGCGGTCCCGGTCGACTCGAACATCGTGGGCGCGGCCGGCGAGCCGGCGACGATCGAGGGCGTCAAGGGCACCTGGCGCGTCGACCCCGAGCAGCTCGGCCGGCCGTTCGAAGGCCGCACCGCCCTCCTGTCACCGTTCGACCGCCTGACCTACGACCGCAGTCGAGCCCTCGCGCTGTTCGGCTTCGAGTACATCCTCGAGATGTTCAAGCCCGTGGCCAAGCGCCGCTGGGGCTACTACGCGCTGCCGATCCTCCACGGAGACCGGCTCGTCGGCAAGCTCGACGCGACGGCCGACCACAAGAGCTCGACGTTCCGCGTGCACGCGATCCACCAGGACGTCCCGTTCACCCGCGAGATGACGGCAGGGGTCGACGCCGAGATCGAGTCGCTCGCGTCGTGGCTCGACTTGGACGCGATCGATCGACCGGCCTGATCGAGGTTGCGGGGGCGGTCACGACGATCGTCACCGCCCATCGGCTGCACGTCCGCCGGGTTCGATGTACGGTCGCCGACGGAAGCGGTGAGGGCCGCGGTGCATGCGGAGGCCCGGGTGGCGGCTGAGGTCGTGGGGCGGGGCGTCGAGCTCGCGGCGGTCGAGCCGTTCCTCGCGCGTGCCGGCGACGGCCTCGCGGCGCTCGTCTTCGAGGGCGAGGCCGGGATCGGCAAGTCGACCATCTGGGAGGCGGCGGTCGAGACGGCAAGCGCCCGTGGATGGCGGGTGCTCTCGGCGCGGCCCGCACGATCCGAGCAGGCGCTCACGCTCGGCGGGTTGACCGACCTGCTCGACGGGATCGACGACGACGCCCTGGCGGACCTGCCGACGCCACAACGCCGCGCGCTCGAGGTCGCGCTCCTCCGCGTCGAGCCGACCGGCACCGCGCCGGAACAGCGGACGCTCTCGGTGGCCGTCGCCGGGCTCCTGCGACTGCTCGCCCGCGACGACCGGCCCGTCCTGCTGGCGATCGACGACGCCCAGTGGCTGGACGACAGCACCGCCGCGATCCTCGCGTACGCGCTCCGCCGGCCGGCCGATCGACCGGTCGCCGTCGTCGCCGCTGTCCGGACCGGGGCCGAGACCCCGGCGTCAGACGGGCTCCTCGGCGCCCTGCCCACCGAACGGATCGAGCGGATCCGCGTCGGACCGATGCACCTGGCGTCCCTGCACCGGCTGTTCCAGGTCCGGCTCGGCCGGTCGTTCCCGAGGCTCGTGCTCGCCCGGATCGAGGCTGCGTCCGACGGCAACCCGCTCTACGCCCTCGAGCTCGCCCGGGCGCTGATGAGAACCGGCATCCCCGTTGATCCCCACCAGCCGCTGCCGGTGCCCGACAGCCTCGGGTCGCTCATCGCGGGGCGGGTCTCGGAGCTCCCGCCGGCGACCCGCCGGGCGATGCTCCTGGCGGCCGCGGCAGCCGAGCCGACGGTGGACACGCTCGATCGCGCCTCGCCCGGATCCGTCGAGGCCCTCCAACCGGCCATCGACGACCACCTCGTGGAGCTGGCCGGCGGCACGGTGCGCTTCATCCACCCGCTGTTCTCGCAGGCGGTCACGAGCGCGGCGGCGCCTGCGGACCTCCGGATGGCGCACGCGGTCCTGGCGGCGGCAACGTCGTCCCCCGATGCCCGCGCCCGTCACCTCGCGCGCTCGGCCGATGGCCCTGACGAGTCGGTCGCCGCAGCGCTCGAGGCGGCGGCCGGCGGCGCGCGTCGGCGTGGGGCTGCGGTCGACGCCGCGAACCTCTACCAGGAAGCGAGCGGCCTGACGCCGGCTGAGGACCCCGACACCGCCCTGGCGCGCGACCTCTCGGCCGCCGAATGCCTGTTCATCGACCTGTCCGAGATCCTCGGGGCGGACCGGATCCTCGAGGCGGCGATCGGCCGCGCGCCGGCGGGTCCCGCCCGCGCCGAGGCGCTCAGCCTGCGCGCGATCATCCGCTACTACCACGGCCGCGTCCCCGAGGCGATCGCGCTCGGCGAGCAGGCGCTCGACGAGGCCGGCGATGCTCCGCTGCTCCGGGCGACGGTCCTCGGGCGCCTCGGGTACCTCGTCATGCAGCTCAGCCTCGAGCGGGGCGTCGCCCTGGCCGAGGAGGCCGTCGGGCTCATCGAGCGAGCGGCGGAGCGCGAGCCCGTCGACCCGGACCTGCTCGCCAACGCCCTGCTCCTCCGGGCGGTCGGCGAGTTCGCCCTGGTCCGGCCGACCCGACCGTCCGACATCGAGCGCGGCCTCCGACTGATGACCGCGGACGGTCGCTCGTGGGAGCGCGACGGCGCGGACGGGAGCGCGTTCGGGCTCGCACGTCACACGGACGACCTCGACCGCGCGATCGCGCTCACGCGTGAGCTGATCCGGTCGAAGTCGGGGCCGAGCGGCGACGACCCGTTCAACCTCGTGATGCTGTCCGGGCTGCTCCTCTACCGCGGCGACTGGCCCGAGGCCCGCAGGCTCGCGGAGACGGCGATCGACGGCTATGACCGCGAGGGCGCGGAGGTCTTCCCGGCATGGGGGCTGCGCGGGCTGGCGCTCGTTGCGGCGCACGACGGACGGCTGGATGACGCGCGGCGGTGGGCGGAGCAGGGGCTCGCGCAGGCGACCGAGCGTGGCGACGTGATCCTCGCGATCCTCCACCACCACATCCTGGGGTTCGCGGCGCTGACGAACGAGGCGTGGCCCGAAGCCGACGCGCAGTTGTCGGCGGCGGCCGCGCTCGCCGACGACATCGCGATCCGGCATCCGGGCCGGTTCAAGCTGGCGGGCGACCAGGTCGAGGCGGCGCTCGCGCTCGGGGACGTGGCCCGGGCGCAGGCCGTCGTCGCGCGGCTGGACGAGGCGGCCCGGATCGCGCCCGACGCCGTGGGTGCTCGCCGTCGGTGCCCGATGTGCGGCGTTGGTCGATGCGGCACGGGACGACTCGGAGGCGGCGGTCGCGCACGTCGACCGGGCGCTCCAGGAGCACGACGACCTGCCGATGCCGTTCGAGCGGGCGAGGACGCTCCTCGCCAAGGGCCGCCTGCATCGCCGTCGGAAGGAGAAGCGGCTCGCCGACGAGACGCTCCGCGAGGCCCTCGCGATCTTCGAGTCGCTGGGCGCGCCGGACTGGGCACGACGAACCCGCGACGAGCTGGGCCGGGTCGGGCGGCGACCGCACGCCCCGGACTCGCTCACCGATACGGAGCGGCGGGTCGCCGAGCTCGCCGCGACCGGCCTCTCAAACCGCGAGGTCGCTGAGCGCGCGTTCATGGCCCCCAAGACGGTCGGCAACGTCCTGGGGCGCGTGTACGAGAAGCTCGGGATCCACTCGCGTGCCGAGCTCGGGGCGGTGATGGCGGCCGAATCCGCGACCCGCCACTGATCGGGGCGATCGCCCCTTACCTCAGGCGATCGGCGCGCCCATACCGTCGGCGCATGGACCGACCCACCGTCGTCGACCCGCAGCCGCCGGCAACCTTTCTCGTGGAGCGGTACTGGCCGGGAATCGACCTCGGCAGGCTCCGGACGCTGCTCCCCAAGCTCGACGCGGCCGCGCGCACGATGACCGCCGAGGGGACCCCGGTCGAGCACATCGGTTCGATCCTGATGCCGATCGACGAGGTCGTGTTCTCGCTCATCGCCGCGACCGACGAGGGCGTCGTCCGGCGTGTCAACGAACGCGCCGGTCTCCCGGTTGACCGGATCGCGACCGCGGTCGCCCTCCTGACCCCTGCCACCAGCACGAGGTGATCTCCATGTCCCGAAACCTTCAGACGAGCGCGCTCGCGGCCCTCATCGCGTCGTCGGCCATCGTGGCCTCGGCGTGCACGACCACCGGGGCGACCCCTGAGCCGAGCGCCTCGCAGGGGCTGGGCGCGATCGTCCAGCCGTCGATCGCGGTCGCCGTCGTCCCGCCACCCTCCGCCAACGCGACCGGCACCCCGGCACCATCGGATTCGAGCGAGCCGAGCGGGCCCGAGCCGAGCCTCGCGTAGCGCCGTCCCGACCGAGATCGACCCGTGCCAGATCATCACGGCCGACGAGGCCGGGACAGCTCGTCGGCGCGACGTTCAAGGCCGGCCAGGAGGATGAGACGGCGGGCCACGTACGGCGCTGCACGTACGGCGCGAACACCACCAACGTGTTCATGGTCCTCGTGGCGATCGCCCCGGACGTGGCGACCGCCCAGGCCGCCAAGACGGCCGCCGAGCAGGACCTGAAGGACAACGCCAAGGGCTCCGGCGTCCCGGTCAAGGTGACCGAGCTGCCGAACTTCGCGGACAACACGGACGGCGTGCTCCTCGAGGGGTCCGCGTCCCTGGGCGGGCAGACGATCGACGGACGCGGGCTCTACCTCCTGCGGGGGACGACGTTCGTCGGCTTCAGCGACCTGGTCCGGGGAAAGCCGGCCCCGTCCGCGGCCGACATGGCGACCCTGGCGACCACGGTCCTGACGCGCGTGCCATGACAGCGCTTCGGCGGGGCGGGCGTTCCTCGCGCGTGGCCATCGGCGTCCTGGCATCGGCAGCCCTGCTCGCTTCGTGCGCATCGGCGACGACTCCCACCGTTTCCTCCGGAGCGAGCCCGAGCCTCGCCGCGGAGGCGGCGACGCCACCGGCAGCCTCGCCGACAGCCGCCCCGTCGTCCTCGGCCACGTCGTCCCCGGCGGTGTCGCCCTCGCCGTCCCAAACCGCCAGCGTCACCCCCGTGGCGGCGGCCGGTCCGTTCGACGTGTCCTGGGACGTGGCGGCTCGTCCGGCGACCGGAAAGGCCAGGGACTGGGAGGCGCTCACCGAACAGGTGCCCGTCTGGACGGCCCTCGGGGACCGGACGGTGATGATCATCGGCTACGACACGACCCCCCAGACGTGGTCCTCCGAGGATGGCATCCACTGGACGGCGTCGAAGCTGCCGGGTGCCGTGAGCGAGTTCCAGCTCGCGGCCGTCACCAGGGGCGGCCCGGGACTGGTCGCGTGGGCCGAGACGGGAGACGCGCCCGCCATCTGGACCTCGACCGACGGCCTCACGTGGTCGCGCACGGACACGTCGCCGCTCTCCGACGGCCAGCAATGGCTCCTCCAGCAGGTCGCGCACGGCGCTACGTGGGCCGGGCCGGTGGACGTCTCGACCTTCGCCGGACAGCCGTTCACCGGCGCTGGCGACGGCGACGTGACCGTGGCTGCATCCTCTGACGGCGTGAGCGTCTATGTCCCGTCCGAGGGGCCGATCGCCGTGTGGCGGTCGACCGGCGGCGGCCCGTGGGCACAGGTGGGCTCCGTCGCCGGCAGCGACGGCGGGCGCTTCAAGCTCGTGGCCAGCGGCCCGCGCGGCTGGGTCGCGTTCGGGTGCACCGGGGAGTGCCTCGACGAGGCGGCCTGGACGTCGTCCGACGGCGTGGCGTGGGCGCCGGCAGCGAAGCCGCCGTCCGGCTCGCCGACCTCGGTGATCGGCATCCCCGACGGGTTCGTCGCCGCGGGATCCACCACCTCGGGCGGAGGCTGTGTCCGCGTCCAGAACGACGTCATCGGCGAGACCTGGACCTCCGGAGACGGGTCGACCTGGCGGTCGATGACCAAGTCCGGGCTGGCCAAGGGCAGCGACGTCGCCGGGCTGATCCCCGACGCCTCGACGCTCATCGGGGTCGGCGTCGCGCTGCGGCGCCCGGATGGCACCGCGCCAGTCGCCTGGACCGCGACGATCGCGCCGCCGCCCGGGGTCGCACCCAAACCAACGCCGACGCCGGCTCCGGGCGGCTGCTGAGGGTACGGCCGATAGCGGGCGCCGGCCGATAAGGGCGGATCTCGCGGGCGCTGCTAGGCTCCGCGCCGTGAGCGTCCGGCGCGTGGCCATGTTCCTGATCGTGGTCGTGGCGGTCCTGGTCGCGATCGGGTTGTGGCGTCGAGCGACCGCGGGGGACACGACGCCGGGCACGACGACCCGCCTGCTCGAGTCCGGCGGCTTCCAGCGGACGTACCTCCTCGACACGCCGGGCGGCTCGGCTCCGCATGCCGGCCGACCGCTCCTGATCCTCCTCCACGGCGGCGGCGGCACCGCGGACAGCCTCGATAAGCAGACGGGCGGGCTACCTGCTCTGGCGGACGCCGCCGGGTACGTCGTCGCACGGCCGCAGGGCCTCAATCGCCAGTGGAACGACGGACGCGAGGTCAACAAGGACGTCGACGACGTGGCGTTCATCTCGGCGATGGTCGACGACATCGCCTCTCGCCAGTCGATCGATCGGGGCCGCCTCTACGCCGCGGGCATCAGCAACGGCGGGTTCATGTCGGGCCGGCTGGCGTGCGAGGCGGACCTCGGAATTGCGGCGATCGCCCAGGTCGCGGCCACGCTCAGCGTGGACACCGACGCCACCTGCAACCCCGGCCACCCGGTCTCGGTGCTCGCGATCCTCGGACGCGCCGACCCGATCGTCCCCTACGCCGGCGGGCCGGTTCGCCTGCCCTGGGACAGCTCCGAGACCGGCCGCGGGATCGTCCTGGGCGGCGAGGCGTACCTCCTTCGCTGGGTCCAGCGGAACGGGACGCGGCCGCCCGGTCGACGGCCCGTCGATCGCCCCCGATGCCGCGAGTGTCATCGCCACCGCACCCTCGGGCGCCGAGGTCGAGCTCGTCACGGTCGAAGGCGGCGGCCATGCCTGGCCGGGCGGCGTCCAGTACCTCCCGAAGGCCATCGTCGGCTCGGTCACCGACACCTTCTCGGCCTCGAAGCTGATGCTCGAGTTCTTCGACCGCCACTAGCCGAGGCGCGCGTCGCCTACTCCTGGGTGGGCCTACGGTCCTCAAGGGTCGCCCGCAGCCGAGCGAAGTCGCCGCGCTCGCGGTCCCGCGTCGCGGCCTTCATCAGGCGACTGATCGCGGCGTCCACGTGGCGACCGAGGATTCGAGGCGTCCGGACGGTCAGCGTCACGACCGATCGCGATCCGTCGCCTTCGGGGTCGACGCGGATCGTCGTCCGGACTCGGTAGCCCTCGACCACCTGGAACGCGACGAGGTGCGGCGGGTCCCACTCGGCGACCTCGGCGACGAACGTCCAGTCGCGGCCCCACAGGTGCCCGTCTGTCGGCCGCGGCGTCCGAGCCGCGTCGGCCCATCGTCGATCCAGCGCGTCTCGCGGACGTGCTCGTGCCAGCGAGGGTTGTTCTCGGCATCGGCTACGAAGGCGAAGACATCCGCGGCCGGTCGCGCGATGACGCCCTGGTAGGTGGCCTCGGGCATTGTCGCCCTCCGATCCCTGGCTCGCCAATCCTAGTCTCGTCGACGTCGACCGGCGCATAAGCGGCGCCTGCTAGCCTCGGCACGATGCCGCGACTCGAGCCCGAACGCCTGCTCGACGACCTCGATCCGCGAGCAGCGCGAGGCGGTGCTCGCGACGAGCGGCCCGGTCGCGATCCTCGCGGGCGCCGGCACCGGCAAGACGCGGGTGATCAGCCGACGGACGGCGTACGCGATCGCGACCGAGGTCGTGCTCGCCGGACCAGGTGCTGGTGGTCACGTTCACCGACAAGGCCGCGGGCGAGATGGTCGAGCGGCTCCGGTCCCTCGGGCTGCCGGGCGTGACCGCGCGGACGTTCCACGCCCATGCCCTGAGCCAGCTGCGCCACTTCTGGCCGTCACGGCACGACGGTGAGCCGCTCCCCCAGCTGCTGGACTCAAAGGTCCCGATCCTCGGCCGCCTCGCCCGCCAGCTGCCCGGCCACTACCGGTTCACGCCGGCCAAGGACCTGGCGGACGAGATCGAATGGGCGAAGTCGCGCCGGATCTCGCCGAGCGCGTACGAGCGCGAGGTCGCGCGCATCGAGCCCGGGCGCGAGCCGCCGGTCCCCGTCGACCTGTTCGTCCGGACCTTCGACAACTACGAGCGCGCCAAGACCCGCCAGGGCCGCATCGACTTCGACGACCTCCTCGTCGAGACCGTCCGCCTGCTCGAGGACGACGCCGACGCCGCCGGGACCGTCCGCGCCCGGAAGGGCTGGTTCAGCGTCGACGAGTACCAGGACACGAGCCCGCTCCAGCAGCGGCTGCTCGAGCTGTGGCTGGGCGACCGGCGCGACGTGTGCGTCGTGGGCGACGTCGACCAGACGATCTACACGTTCACCGGCGCGTCATCGGACTACCTGACCACGTTCGCTGACCGCCATCCGGGCGCCCGCGTGCTCGACCTGACCCGGAACTACCGCTCGACGCCGCAGGTCCTCGAGCTCGCCAACCGGCTGATCGCGGCCGATGGCCGGTCGAAGCGGCTCACGGCAAACCGCGATGGCGGCCCCGAGCCCTCGATCTCGAAGTACGCCTCCGCCGAGGCTGAGCTGGACGCCATGGTCGCAGCGATGCGGGAGCTCATCCGCGACGGCATCGCGCCCGCCGAGATTGCGGTGCTGGTCCGGATGAACGCCCAGATCGAGCCGATCGAGGCGGCGCTGACCAAGGCCTCGATCCCCTACCAGGTTCGGGGCATCCGGTTCTACGACCGGCCGGAGGTCAAGGGGGCGATCGCGAGCCTGCGGCGGCCGGGGCTCGAGGCGACCGGTCGCGCGCTGCTCACCGAGGTCGTGCGGCGATGGACCGACGACGTGGGCTTCGAGGAAGACGGCGCCTCCCCATCCGAGGGCCGCGAGGCCCAGGAGCGGCAGTCGACGCTCGAGACGCTGCTGTCCATCGTCACGGCCGTCGTGCATGCCTCGCCATCGGCGGATGTCGTCGGTCGTGGTCGAGGAGCTGGCCCGGCGGGCCGCCGACGAGCGCGAAGGGTCGCCGGGCGGCGTGAACCTCCTGACCTACCACCGGGCGAAGGGCCTCGAGTGGGATGCGGTGTTCCTGCCGATGCTCGAGGAGGGCTCGCTGCCGATCCGCCAGGCGCTCGACGACGACGACGCGCTGGCCGAGGAGCGGCGCCTGCTCTACGTCGGCATCACCCGCGCCCGCGTGCACCTCGCGCTCTCGTGGGCGGAGCGGCGCGAGACGCGCGGCCGCGAGGGTCGGCGCGAGCAGAGCCGGTTCGTGCTCGATCTTCGTGGGCCCGGGCGCGTTCGCGACCTCGGCGGCCCGCCGGTCCCGCGAGTGCGCGCACCCAGGCCCGGCGACGACGGCGATCCGGTGTTCGCGGCCCTCCGCGAGTGGCGCGCGGGGATCGCGCGCGACGAGGGCATGCCCGCGTACGTGATCGCGCACGACGCCACCCTCGCGGCCATCGCCGAGTCGACGCCCGGCTACCCTCGCGGCCCTCCGCCGCGTCAAGGGCATGGGCCCGACGAAGCTCGAGAAGTACGGCGACGGCATCCTCGAGGTCCTCGCCTCGGTCGACGTCGCGGGACCATCGGATACGAACGGGATGACCGCCGAGACCCGCGACCGCGTGTAGCCTTCTGACGGGAGGTACCGATGCGGTTCTTCAAGCGCGGCGGGGAGGACAACCTCGACGCCCGGCTGGCGGCCTTCTGGGTCTGGTGGGCCGGCGCGAGGGACGACATCGCCCACGACATCCCCATCCGCCTGGTCGCGCGACATGCCGGCGCGATCTCGGCGGCCGTGGATGCCATCGACAAGCGCCTGGCCTGGGAGCTGGGCAAGGGTCAGTCGTCCCAGCACATGCTCGTCGTCACACCCGAGGGCAACGCCGAGGTCCGGCCGATCGCGCTCGCCTGGCTCCAGTCCGCGCCCCCTGCCGACGCGACGTGGGAATTCCGCGCCTCTCGCCAGCCGGGTGAACCGAAGACGCTGGTGGTCGCGGGAGCCACCATTGAACTGAGCGAGGTCCGCGTCATCGGAATCTGGGACGAGTCGCGCGAGGTCGTCGACATCTTCCTGTGGCATCCCGCATTCGAGCCGCTCGCTGACACCGCCCGCCAGCAGATCGCCCTCCTGTTTCTCGACAACCTGCTGGGTGAGGACGACGTCGAGCGCTGGATCGGCGCGATCGAGATCGACCCTTCGGGCCTGGAGGGAGGGACGCCAGAGGAGCTCGCTGCGGAGGTCCGACGTGGGGCAGCGACGGCGACCGGAGACGCCTGGGCGCTTGCCGAGGGAACGGACGCACAGGGCAACCCGGCTCTTCTGCGCTACAACGCCTCGGTCAAGCGGATCGATCACCCATTCGCCAACCACCACCTCGCGGTGACCGTCGACGGTGGCCTCGACCACGCTGACGACCAGGACCGACGACGGCTCGTCATGACGGCCGAGGAGCAGCTCGACACCGACCTCGTCGGGACAGCCTTCGCCATCGCGTTCATCACCGAGGCGAAGGGCCGCACGATGCACTTCGTGTGCGAGGACCCTGATCGCGCGTCGGCGATCGCGCGCGAGTGGGCGAGCCTGTATCCCGAGCTAAGCCCGAAGATCGTGGTCGAGTCGGACCCGAGATGGCGCTTCCGCAGCGCCTACACCGCGTAGGTCAGTCGACCCGCGGTTCCAGAACGACGAGCGCGGTTTCGCGGGATCGAAGCGCGGCGCTGGCGTCGGTGAATGCGGAGCTCTCGAGGCCCACGAACGTGGCCCACAGCCGCGCCCGCTCCTCCCCCACCGCGGCGCGCGCGGTGACGACGCCTGAGCGAGCCATCAGGCAGCTCGACCGTCGTCTCCGGGATCGGCCTGGAGGTTGAGCCACCACGCGGGTTCCGGGTCGGCCCAGCCGTTCATCGCCGGCGTGACCAGGTTGGGGCCATCCTCGATGAACCCCACGATCGCGACTCGCTCCTGGCCCGATCGCCGCCCGACGGTGTGCAGCCGGAGCATCCCCCACTGGCTCGCGGTCGCGGGCCGCAGGCCGAACCGGCCGCCGGTGACCCGGTAGGCGGTTCGGTGCGTCGTCCAGATGGTGCGGACGAGCCAGCGGGGCACGTGCGGCGGGGGCTTCTGCACGTCGACGGTCACCGGTCGCTCCTTCGTCGTGTTTACACTGTCAACTACGCCGTAAACATAGCCGCTACACCGTAAACTCGTCAAGTGGCAATCGATGCAGGAGCCGGAGCACAACAGCGCTCCCCGCTGACGCGGGAGCGCGTGCTCCTCGCCGCGGTTGCGCTCGCGGATCGTGACGGGCTCGATGCGCTGAGCATGCGCAAGCTCGGCCAGGAGCTCGGCGTCGAGGCGATGGCCCTCTACCGGCACGTGCGGGACAAGGACGACCTGCTCAACGGCGTCCTCGAGATCGTCGTCGGCCAGATCGAGCGGCCCAAGTCGGGCAAGGACTGGAAACGGTCCCGCGGAGCCAGGTCATGGCCGCTCGGCTGGTGATGCTCCGCCACCCATGGGCGCGACGCGTCCTCGAGTCGCAGCGGCACGACCGGCCCGGCGGTCCTCGCCTACATCGAGTCGATCCTCGCGATCCTCCACGAGGCCGGCTTCTCCCTCGACCTCACCCACCACACGATGCACGTGCTGGGCAGCCGCATCTTCGGCTTCAGCCAGGACCTGCTCGAGGACTCGTCGAACGAGCCGTCACCGGAGACCGAGGCGATCTTCGCCCAGGCGATGGCCGCCCAATTCCCGCGGATCACGGAGCTCGCCGTCTCGGTCAGCCACGAGGGCGTCCTCGGCGCCTGCGATGACGACATCGAGTTCGCGTTCGGCCTCGACCTGATCCTCGACGGCCTCGACCGCATTGGTCCCCTTGGGCCAAAGGCGAAGCGGGGACCCGGTCAGCCCGATTGAGGCGCGGCCGACCCGTCGCCACTGGCCACACCTGCGCTGGCATTGGGAGCGTTGAGCATCTTCGGGCCGCGCGGCTGCGGGGCGTCTGCCGTTTCGGCGCCCACCAGTCGCAGGAAGTAGCGCTCCGAGAATCCCGACAAGAAGGCGACGAGGACGAAGGTCCCCGGGTTGTCGACCTTGACCGAGGGTAGGACCGACCATGACAGCAGGTCGTACAGAACAACCGAGACGGTGATCCCGATCAGGATGCGGAGCTGGATCTCCATCCCACGCACCTTGTAGTCGTTGAAGGTGACCGGGGTGTCACGCGCCTGCATGAGGCCGCCAAGAATGGCGCCCGTTGCTCCGATCGTCCCGATCGCGGCTGTCGTGAGCAGCGCGGCAATCACGCCGATCGGGTTCGCCAGCGGTAGAGCCCAATGCTCGAGAGCGGCAGGGCTCAGGAGGACCGGAGCGAGCAGGACAAGGGCTGCAACCGTCACCAGTCCTGTGTTGCGGAAGAGCGTGAGCCGCCGGACTTGCAGGCCGCTATTGCCGGCCAATCCCGCGGTGATCCGGTTGTCGAGACCGATCGCTTCGTCGAGCCGGAATCGCTGATCGGATGCCGTCGCGTCGTCCTTGAACGTGAAGGCGGCCGCCTCGGGGTCCGACGAACTTGCGAGTCGCGCCTGCGTGACCTTGGCCTGCGCGGCGACCCAGGCATCCGGACTGACCCAGATCATCAGGCGCCGAACGCGCCCCAGGTCATCCTCGACGACGTCGAGGTTCGGATCCTTGCCCTCGAGCTCGTCCCGTGACCCGTCGAGGATTTCGACGATCTGTTCGCCACTCCCAATGTCGAAGAACGGGGCGTCGACAAAGTTGTCGACCACGCTCTGGAGGTTCATCTCCAGCTCGGAGTATTCGAAACGCAGGCGGTTGGCGCGATAGCTCGTGTAGTCGTCCAGCTTGTACCGCGAGCGCTGCCCGGTGGGCTCGACGCCACTCGCGTCCCGCCAGGCAGGCAATCGCCGATTTCGAGCTCGCTCATCGAGCCGCTCGATCCTCTCCGCCCGTTCGGTCGGCCCATTGTTTGCCCCGCTGCTCTCGCGGTCACGACCCCTCGGCCGGCACAGCCTAGTCGGCTGCCACGAAGAGTCAACGTGGAATTGACGTACCTGCTCGACCACAGGCTGACCGGAACATGTTCGCCGGGACATCTGGGTAAATCTGTGTTGACTTCGGGCCCGGGCAGGCCTATACCCGCGCCGATCACGCAGTCACCCGAGGGGGAAGCGTGGCCCCGGTCCGCTCGCGGCGTGTCTCGCGGCGTGGCGCGGTTGCAGCATCGCTGCTCGTCGCCTTGGCACTGGTGCGCCCAGTCGCTGCCGCAAACGTCCAGATCGGGTTCGAGGACATGCCCGCTCCGCCAGTTCAGGGCACCGCGGCGGGCTCGCCGGTCGCCGACTTCTACGGGGCGAGAGGCGTCGAATTCGCGAACGCGTTTGCCTACACCTACAACAATCCTGGCGCCAATCCGTGGGTCGATGGCGCGGTGGGCGTCGAGGGTTGCGGGTTCGGCGACGATTGCTTTTCGCAGATTGAGATGCAGTTCCCTATAGCGCTCAACTCGCTCTCGCTGATGTACGGGATCCGGAGAGGTCTGCCGGGGGAGGCGCTGATCCTCCAGACCTTTGATGCCAACGGTCAGGACGCCGGCACGACGGCCGTTGACTTGCCCGTCGATCAGCTTGCCGGACTCCAGCCGCTCACCGTCAAGGGGATCGCTCCCATCGCATCGGCCATGTTGGTTATCAAGGGCGAAACGCTCGCCGGCCTTGTCTTCGACGACTTCGTGCTCGAGCAGGTGAGCCTTCCCCAACCTGCGCTGGCGATCGGTCTCGTTGACAAGGTCGTAGGCACCGATGCGATCACGTTCACGATCCCGGTCGTCAACGGCGGCGACGCGGCCTCCAACCCATCCAAACTCCGGGTCAAGGCGGTTGGCAACAAGGCGTGGAAGGTCCAGAACGTCGACCTCGACGCGGTGCCCGCGCATGGGCAACAGACGATCCGGGTCGACATGCCGATCCCCGACAGCGCCAAACCTGGTTCATCGCAGGACTTCGAGGTGTTCGCCGACCCGAAGGGCATCGCGGGCGACCCCGATACCGCGAACAACTCTCTCCTCGTGAACGTGAGCCTGCCAGAGGCCGCGATCAGCGTCGCACCTCGTTCGAACGAGGCAGTCGTCACCGCCGCACCGACGTCACCGCCGACGCCCGCCCCATCGGAGCCTGTCGGTCCCGTCGCCAGTTCCAGCGATCCCGCTGTCCCATTCCTCGGCGGGCTGTTCGTCGGCGCGCTGGGTGCCGGAGGCGCGCTAGTCCTCACCTACTCCCGCAAGATCAGCCAGCTCAACGTCCAGCTCAAGGGAACCTTGAACAGCCTCGACAACCTCGAGTTCGAGTTGAAGGCCTCGGACGCGGACCCGCCAGAGACGTGCGATCGGTCGGGGTCGATCTACTGCAAGCGGGAGGTCAACTTCATCCCGAAGGAGCGGACGATCTCGGCACTGGGTGTCGGCGGCGTGCGCGCTGGCAAGAAGGTGTCGCTGCCCCTTCCGCAGGAGCTTCGAGACCGCCTCCTCCAGGTCGCCCGCCGCGACGACGGCTCGCCCGAGGCGACAGCCGCCATCGATGGCCTTGCCACGGACCTCGCCCATTGGTGCGCGGCCAGCATCGACGGTCTACTCGACAACCTTGCGATGACGGTGCGCATCACTGGCTCTGAGGCGACCGGTTCGTTCACGCCGTACATGTGCACCATCGACGGTGGACAAGGTCACTACCGCGAGATCAGGAAGTGGTCCCGGAAGGTTACCGATGGCTTCGATCGGACGATCGCCTCCTTGCCACGCTACGACGGCACCGACGTGGCGCGCGATCGGCTTGCGACTTCACTGCGTGCTGGCATCCGTGGCCTGGCCCTGGATCTGTGATCGGATAGGGGCAGATCCCTTACGCCGGTGCGTCGGCGCAGCGGAACGACGTAACGCGGGCGTTCCCAAGGCGTCGGGTGACCAGTACGATCGGCCTATCGCGATAGGACCATCCCACGGGAGAGGCATGAGGCCGCTTGGCGCGCTTGCGTTCGCCGTCGTCTGTCTCTTCGCGCTGGCCGCGCGACCTGGGTCCCTACGCGCGGCGGACCCCGTCGCGCCGGCGCCCGAGCTGTCTGCCCAGGACGCGCCGTTCACGCGAAACGCGCAGGTCACCCTCGGGTTCGTCACCGCACCTGAGGGCGGACCGGTCGCGCAATATCGAGCGTCGAACGACGACGCGACGTCCGGCGGGATCCTGACCAACGGCGTCTCGGTGCCCGACGCTCGACTGGTGGACGCTGGCGCCCGGACCCGACGGACCGCGAACCGTCTACGGGCAGGTCAAGTACACGTCCGGGCTGTGGTCTCCGGTCGTAAGCGTCTCGGTAACCCTGGACACGACCCCGTCGAGCTCGATCTACGTCGACATCGACAGCGTGGGTGCCAGGGTGTATCCGCCCCCGAGCTTCGACTGGCACGCGCGCACGGCGACTCCGGCGGATCGGCTCACGGGCCAGGGCAGTAGTGACGGCACCCCCGATCCGGGAACGGTCGGCGTCGGCGACGAGCAGCGATCTCATGTATCTCACGGGTTCCGGCGGGCCGCTGTCACCGGGCACGTATGAGGTGCACAAGAAGGTCGGTGACTTCGGTTGCGAAGACGCATGCGTGTTGGTCGGCGCGATGGGGCACTTCTGCTATTCGTCGGCCGGCACGTTCACCGTGACCGACGTTGCGTTCTCGCCGGAGGGCGACCTCGACGGTCCTCGACGCGGACTTCCGGGTCGAGTGCATCGACTCGGTCATGAGCGGCTCGATCCGCTACGGCTCCGCTCGGGACATCGTCGCCCTCGACCAGGACGCCGAGTCGCTGCTGTACCCGGAGGTGAAGGTCGGCGACACCTCCACCGAGAAGTCGATCTCGTTCACCAACATCGGCACGACAACCACCACGCTGGGCGACGCCGACCTCGTCGGCGACGAGCCTGCCGACTTCGCGATCACGACCGACGACTGCTCCGGCGCGACGCTTTCCGTCGGCGAGTCCTGCGACGTCGGCGTCTCGTTCACCCCGTCCGACCTCGGTCAGCGCCAGGCCTTCCTCGAGATCCCCGACGAGACCGCGCGCGGCTCGAGGCACGTCCTCGTGCAGGGCACTGGCGCTTCGACGTCGCCGCCCACGGCCGGGACGGTCGTCGTCATGAGCGGCGCGAGGTGCACCGATCAACGGTCCGTCAAGGTCCGCGCCACGGGCGCGACGGATGAGCTTGGCATCGATCGACTCGAGCTCAGCAATCTCCCGGACGGCGGCTTCGTGTCCCGATCGACCACGCCCCCGCAGCACTGGACGCTGACCGCCGGCGATGGACGCAAGCGCGTGTACGCACGTTGGTGGAACGTGGCCGGGCAGACTTCGGCTGTCGTCAGGGACTCGATCCTGCTGGACACGACGCCACCCGACGCCTCGCCGCCGCACGCGTCGATCCGGGCACGGGACGAGCGTGATCGACGGGCGGGTCCGCGTCCGCCTCGGATGGACGGGAGCCGACGCGACGTGCGGGGTCGCGCACTACGACGTCTCGGTCAGCCGGAATGGCCACCACTGGAAGCGGAGCGGCGACGCGACGACCGCAGCGCACACCGCTCGACACCTTCGCCTGGGACCGACCTACCGGTTCCGTGTCCGGGGGCTCGACAAGGCGGGCAACCTCGGCGACTGGGCTGCGGGCCTGACGTTCCGCATCGTCGGGAGCAAAGCCCATCCCCGGGTCGAGGTCGTGCAGCCCTGATGCCGCTCGATCCCGAGATCCGCGACGCGAACCGAGCCGCCACCGAGCGCATTCGATCCCTGGCCGGTCGCCTGACGGACGACGAGCTCCGACAGCCCGTCGGCGACCACTGGACGGTGGCGATCACCCTCGCCCACCTGGCGTTCTGGGACCTGCGGGCATTGGACGCTATCTCGCGCGAAGCTGCGGGTTCGGGGCCGGCGCCCAACGTCGACGTCGTCGTCAACGACCTTTCCCTCGCCATCTGGGCGGCGATCCCACCGCGGGAGGCCGTTCGACTCTCGATCGAGTCCGCAGAAGCGCTGGACGCACAGATCGAGTCGCTGCCTGACGCCGTCACGGCCGCGGTCCTCGGGGCGAACCCGCGCTGGATCCGCCGATCGCTGCACCGCAACGAGCACCTCGACGAGGCCGAAGCCGCGATCGCCTAGTGCGACGCGATCGTCAGGCGGCCCCAGGATCCGCCGCGCGTCGACGGAGCTCGGCGAGGTATCGCCCATGCTGCGACCAGCGCGGCGCGCGAGCCGTCGGCCCGTACGGCGCCCGGGACTCGCTTGAGCGGCGTCGGCCCGGCACGATCGCCCGATCCCCGGCGGCCGCCGCAAGGTCGCCGTCGAGCGTCAGCAGGGCCGCGTCCTCGACCTCGGCGAGCGCGAGGTAAGCCGCGTCGTAGCCCGACAGCGGGTGCACGGTCATGAGATCGATGCCCAGGAGCACGAGTGGCCGGTCGATCGGGACGGTCTCGATGCCGAGCTCGTCGAGGGCGTGGAGGGCCGTCACCACCGCATCCGGATCCCACCGATAGCGCCTCACCAGGACGTTCGTCACCTCGAGCCAGAACGGGTCGGGCACGAGGATGATCCCGTCCGCGAGAACCGACGCGATCAGACGCGCACACTCCGCGCCTGCCGGCTCGGCACGCAGGATCGCGAGCGCGGCCGACGCGTCGACGACGAGCCGGTCAGGCATCGTCGCGGCCGCGTTCGACGCGGATCGCGTCGGTCACCGACGGCCCGTCGGGATGGGTCAGGCGCATCTCCTCGCCGAGGGCTTTCAGCCGATCGAGCGCATCGACCGCCCGACGCCGTCGAGCCTCACGATCGTCGTCCAGGCGCCGGCCGTCCTCGACCGAGACGAGGACGGCGACGGGCCGGTGATCACGCTCGATGAGGAATCGCTCGCCGGTCGAGGCGGCGTCCAGGATCGACCCGAGCGAGCGACGAAGGTCGAGCGGCGTGACGGTTCTCATGGCCAGCCATGATACTCGACCATCATGGCCTTGTCGGTACTAGCGGGAGGCCAGGAGCTCGTCCATCAGGCCGATCTGGGCGACCTGCCAGTCCCTCGGGTTGGCCGGCAGCACGCCGCGCCATTCGATGGCCCGTGACCGGAGGCCGTCAATGGCGATGGGGCCGGCGATCGCCGCGAGGTCGAGCGCGGCCGGGAGCACCGCCAGCATCGATTCGAGCGTTCCGCCGTCGGCCGGCGACATCCGGTGGACGAGGTCCACGAGCGCCGGGAAATCGGTCACGTCGCCCTGGCGCGCGAGGCCATTCGCCGCCTGGCTGGCCTCGAACACGTCTTCGGAGCCAAGCATCGTGCGCAACGCCGACGCCACCTCGGGATCTTGGTCCCAGGCGGCGAGCTGGATGATCGCGGCATGCCGTGCGCCGACCGCGGTGGATGACAGGGCCTCGATGAGGTCCGCCTTACGGTCGCTCGTCTGCATGCTCGGGGGCATGCGCCCCGGATCAGCGAGGACCTCGGCGGCGACGTCCGGGGTGATCTCGAAGCCCAGTGGGCTGAACTGGCGGAAGCCCGCCGCCCGCAGCTGGTCGTCGATGGAGCGCCGCACGACGGCGTCGCTGTCGCCGCCCGCGGCGAATGAACCACGCTCGACCGCGGCGAAAGCGGACTCTGCGGTCCGCACGTGGCCATCGACGCCCTCGGCGGACATCGGTGCGTCGCCGAACGGCGCCGGGAGCGCGACTCGATCCTGCTGCGGGTCGTAGACCGCGAGGCCCGTGCGCCAGGCGATCTCGGCGACGACAGGGACAAGCCGCTCGACAGCGCTCCACGAGATGCCGAGGAAGATGTGATCGCGGTGCACGTCGAACTCGCAGGGCGGACCGTCCGGACCGCCGATACCCGGGTAGCGCTTCCGCATCTCGGCGATGAACGGATCCAGGCGCTTGTCATGCCCGATGCCGAACGGGAGCGTGGTGTTGAGCGTGTTGGCCATCGCAAGCGCCTCATCGGCGGAGAGCTCACGGTCGACGGGCCACACGAGCAGATCAAAGGTCACGGCACGCAGTATCACCCACGCCTAGCTGTGCGGGCTGGCGCACTCGCGGCGGTCAGCGCACCCGGAACGTCGTCGCGCCGTTGTTCCAGGTGAGCATCGAGGCCCAGCCGGGTTCGAACACGCCGACCTTCACCGTGTAGCGGCCCTTCTTGCGGTGGGCGCCGATGTGCCACGTGAACGAGAGGTCGCGTCGCGCGCCGGCCGTCAGGTTCACCGTCCAGGTGTGCTGCTTCACGCGATGGCCCTTCGGGCCGTAGATCTCGACGTCCACGAGCACCTTGCCGTCCTCCGATGCCGCACGTGGGTGGTCACCTGCAGGTCGTGCTTGCGGTGGACGGGCTTGGGCTTGGCGCCGCGCGCCGGTCGCGAAGTGGACGGCCGGAGGTGGGTGGCGGCGGGCGGAGGATCGACGGGCGGCGGCGGAGCTCGATGTCACCGGCATCAGCGACAGCCCGCCCGCCGCGTAGTACGCGGCGACGCGGTCGCGGAGGTAGCCGCCGTCGTCGTCGGCGGACAGCGAGGCCCGCGTGTGCGTGCCCGAGGCCGCCGGGTTCGTCGTCCCGTCCCCTACCCCGTCGCAGGCGCAGGTCGTCCCGCCGGCCCCGCCGCCGAACAGCAGCGCCGACGACGCCCGCGTCGCGCCACGAGGCGAGGTTGCCGTCCGTGGCGTCGTCCAGGAACCACTCGGGCCGGTTGTCCGCGTAGTGGCCCCACGTGTCGTTGGTCGCCCGCATCAGCGTGTTGCCCATCGGGATCTGCCACACGACCATCGCGCTCGCCGGTCGCCGCCGAGAACCCGCCGATGAACCGCGCCGTACCGCGGGAAGTCCGACGCGTTCCACCACGCCGCCCCGCCGTCGCCGACCTCGTGCTCGTAGAACCCCGAGTCGCGGTCGGCGAGGTCGGTGAACGCGAGGTCGAAGTCGGCGCCGAGCGACTCGTAGAACGCCGCCGCCTTCGCCGCCAGCGTCGTCGGTCTTGGCGTCGCTCGTCTGGCTGGCGTGGAGGTCGAACATCGTCCCCCACACCGACAGGTGGTAGGCGAGCAGGACGTGCGGCGCGTAGAGGTCGCGCAGCTGGACGAACGCCTTGGCGAAGCCCGTCGGCCGTGTTGGGCGAGGCCGGCGAGGTCGGCGTCGCCGCTCGAGGCGACGGCCGCCGGGCACGGTCGCCGCGTCATTGCCGGTGGCGGCCTGCTCGATGTAGCCCCACAGGTCGGGCTCGACGTGGAGCACCACCGGGTGGCCCGACGCGCCGGCCTCGGCCTTCTGCATGAACAGCCGGACGTCGGCCCAGTAGGCGGCCATCGTGGTGGTGTTCTTCAGGTTGCTGAGGTCCCTGCGCCGCCTCGCCCGAGCCGCGTCGACGGGTTGCTCTGGAGCAGCTGGTAGTACGGGAACACCGGCGACCATGCCGTTGGCGACCGAGTCCTGGACGTACCACTTCACGAAGTCGCCGTTCGTGTTCCAGGTCGCCCAGCCGTTGCCGGTGTTCACGCCGCCCGCGAGGTACTGGTAGCGGAGGCCGAAGGGTGCGTCGGCCGCAGCGCGGCGGCACCGCCGGCTCCATCGGCGAATCCGATCTGGAGCTTGTCGAACGGCCAGGCCGCCGGCACGCTGGCGGCCTTGACGGCGGCCTCCGCTGGGCGCGCGGCAGGCAGGCCCAGCCCGACGGCGACCGCGAGCATGACGAGGACAGCCGGCAACCGCTGGCGCATGGGTTCGATGGTCGCCCCGATCGCCGCCGAGTCAACCGACGAGGACGTCCCGTCCGGACCGCCGATGGTCGCGGGTGCGCGCACGCACCTGCCGCGCGACGTCGGTCAGGTCGCCGCGGAGAAGCGGTCGACGTAGGCCTGGTAGTCGGGCATCGCGCGCTCGTAGTCGCTGGTCATGAGCGGCGACGCGATCATGAAGTCGGCCGTGGAGCGGTTGCACGCGACGGGGATGTTCCACACGACCGCGAGGCGAAGCAGCGCCTTGACGTCCGGGTCGTGGGGCTGCGGCTCGACCATCATGCGGCGGTTCGATGGCGGCCGACGAGCCGGCCATCCGATGGGTGGCCGGCTACCGGGGGAGCTGCCGGGCCGGACGGACGTGCCGCCCGGCCCGGGAAATGTCGGCCGTGTCGTCAGCCGGCGGGTTCGAACTTGATCGAGTCGAGGACCAGCTGGAACTCCACGTTGTCGGCCCTCGCCAGGTCGGCCGGCTGGTTCGTCAAGAACGTGTAGGTCTTGCCGTCGACATCGATCGCGTAGGCACGCTCACGGCCGTTCAGCGAGACCCCGAACCGCCGGTCTCCGGTGACGTCCTCGCACCCGAGCGTCACTGGCGCCGGGCATGTGCCCCAGATCCAGAAGCCGTCCTGCCCGTTCCCGCAGGTTGCGGGATCGGTGGTGACGGTGTAATCGACGTACTTCCCGACGTGGCCGCCCACGGTCACATCCGTGATCGGGCCAGCGTCGATGCCCGGCTGACCTGCGATGACGGCGAGGAGCCCGGCGGCCCCGGATCCGGCGGCCGGCAGGACGGGCGTGTGGTCGGTGCACGGGTTCTTGTACCCGTGGTCAAAGGTCTGGTCGAACAGGAACGGCGCCGCGGCTCTGGCACTGCCCGGATTCGTTCCTTGGCAGGTTTGGGGCGAGCATGAGCCCGAACCCCCAGCGTTCTTCCCCACCAGATCCGAGTTCCCTGCCCAGCCGGATGGCACGGCGAACGAGATCTTGGGATTGGTCGCTCGGGCTGAGAAGGCATAACGGCCGGGCACGAGCGCGAGCGAGTCGCCTTCCGGGAGGACCGCCGGCGTCGGAGTGGGCGATGCCGTTGGCGTGGGGGTCGGAGCCGGGAGGACGCCGATGCTGTTGCCCGATGAGCCGAAGCTGATCCAGGCCAGCGCGATCACCACCACCGCTGCGGCGGCGACCAGCGCCTTGGCGAATGCGTTCATGTCAATGGGCCTCCACGGGTTCGGCAGAACCCGGTCTTGTCGAGTCGTTCGAATCGCCAGGAGGACGCCGTCGACGGCCTTGGGCGGCGTGCGATCGGAGCCCGCCTCGAGCCATTCGGTCGTGGCGCGCAGGAACTCGCGGTCGTCGCTCATGCCGGCAGCTCCCCCTGGAGGGGTTTGAAGGCGCGCGCCTCGTCGAATGCGACGCGGAGCGCACGGGTGGCGTAGTGAAGTCGCGATCGGGCGGTGCCGTCCGGGATGCCGAGCGTCTCGGCGACCACCACGAGGGGCAGGCCCACGTGGTGGTGGAGGACGAACACCGCCCGCTGGTCGAGCGGGAGCTTGCGGAACGCCCGCTCCAGCTCGTCGCGGTCGAGGAACGCTTGAACGTCGTCCGTGTTGTCCGCCCGTTCGAGGGGCAGCTCGCGGACGACGGCCGTCCAGCGCCGGCTACTCGGACCTTCCGCGTAGCAGGTGTTGACGAGGATCCGGTAAGCCCACCCTTCGAAGCGATCCGCCTCGCGGAGGTGGGGCAGCTTGCGCCAGATGGTCACGAGGGCGTTCTGCAGGACGTCCTCGGCAAGCTCGGGGTCTCGCAGGATCCGGCGGGCGATCCCGAACAGCGTGTCGCTCGTCTGGTGCACCAGCTCCGCGAACGCTTCCTGGTCGCCGGCACGGGCTCGCTCGACGAGATCGCGATCCATCGGGCTCCCTGGGCATCGCCGTGGCCGAGTGACCACGTTCTACCCATGATGAGGGGGCAGGTGGCGCGAAACGTTCAGGCGTCGTGTGCGATCTCGCCCAGCCAGCGGCGGTAGTCGATCGACACGCGGTCGACGCCCTTGATGTGGAGCTCCTCGGAGAGGTCGATCGGCAGCTCTTCGGGACGCTGCGACTCCACGACGACCCGGTCCTGCTCGAGGATCACCTGCTGGAAGTCGACGAACCCCTGGTCGCCGGCCGGGTCGAGCTCGTAGTTGCGCGCGTTCCAGGTGAAGTTGCGGGTCTCCTTGGCCGACAGCGGGCACGAGGCGACGAACAGGACGAAGTGGCGGTCGTCGGGCAGCGGCTGGTCGAGGTGGACCGAGAACGGCATCGAGATCGTGTACCGGCTCGGCGTCCGCTGGATCCTGCCGCCTCGCCGGAGTCGCCCTTGAGCGGCCGTTCGCCGGCTCCTCGATACCCGAGCTCGAAGGCGAGCGTGGTCGCGTCGCGGACGACGTCGTGATCGGGGATCTCGGGCTTCGCGCGGTCGCCCAGGATGCCCTCGTGCACCCACGCGAAGTGGCTGAAGTCGACGAAGTTCTCGACCCGCCGCGCCGCGCTCGCGTGCCAGTCGTACTGGGGGATCCTGATCTTGCGATACGTGTCGTCGGCCCACTCCGGGAACGCGGGCAGCGGCATCGCCGGCTCGCCGTCGTCGAGGCAGACCCAGATCAGGCCGGCGTGCTCGGCGGCGCGGTACGGCGTGATCCGCGCCTTGTTCGGGATGTTCGTCCCATGGCTGGCAGGGATCCGGGTGCACACGCCGTCGGGGTCGTACGTCCAGCCGTGGTAGGCGCAGACGAGCGACGCGCCGTCGTCGACCCAGCCCAGCGACAGCGCCGTCCCGCGATGCACGCACAGGTCCTTGAACGCGCGCACCTCGCCACTCGAGGCGGACGATGGCCAGCGGCTCGTCGAGCAGCAGCGCCGCGACCGGCCGGTCGCCCAGCTCGTCGGCCCACAGGACCGGATGCCAGAAGCGCCGCAGCGCCCGGTACAGCGCTGCCTCGCCGGACCGATCGAGCACGTTCTCGGTCATCGCCACTCCCGTCGTCAGTCGTCGCGATGACCATTCTGCAATCCAACCGCGAATCGCCAGCGTTCGTCGGGGAGGTGCCGTATGGCCGACCTTGGTCTCCACGGCACGCCGGAGCGCACGGCCGGCGTCAGCGAGCTCGACCACTACCGCGCGCTGCTCGACGGCCTGCCGCCCGCGTTCTCGACCGTCTGGATCTCGGACCACATGCAGTTCGACGGCGACCCGAGCCATGAGGCGTGGACGCGTGATGGCCTTCCTCGCGGCGACCTTCCCGAGGTTCAAGGTCGGGTCGCTGGTCCTCGGCCAGAGCTATCGGAACCCCGCGCTGCTCGCGTCGATGGCGGCGACCCTCCAGGACCTGTCGGGCGGCCGCCTGATCGTCGGCCTCGGCGCCGGCTGGCACGAGGAGGAGTACCGCGCCTACAACTACGAGTACCCGCGTCCCGGCGTCCGCGTCGCCCAGCTCGCCGAGACGATCCAGATCCTGAAGGCGATGTGGACGCAGTCCCCCGCCACGTTCCACGGCGAGCACTACCGCATCGACGACGCCGTCTGCCTGCCCGATGACCGAGACGCCGATCCCGGTCCTCGTCGGCACCAACGGCCCGAAGGCGCTCGGCGTCGCCGCCCGCCACGCAGACATCTGGTGCTGGGACGGCCCCTGGGACGACGTCTACCAACGACCCCACGACATCCTGCGCGAGCAGTGCGAGGCGATCGGCCGGCCGTTCGAGGACATCGCCCTCACAGCCGAGCTGGCAATCGAGCTGCCCGACGACCCGTCGGGATTCGAGCCGACCTTCGAGCACTCGTTCTATCCGGGCCAGACGTTCCGGGTGGCGGGCCCGACGCCCGCCGACGTCGCGCGCGAGATCGAGCTGCTCGTCGACCACCGGGTGGCCCACATCGCCCTCAACGTCGACAGCTGGACGAACGCTCGCGCCGCTTCATCGACGAGGTCCTGCCCGTCCTCCGGCTGACGCCCGCCTGAGGGGGAGTACGGTGATGTCCAGAACATGAAGGAGACGCCGTGAACTTCAACAGCATCCTGATCGGGTCCGACAACGCCCCGCGGCTGGCCGAGTACTACACGAAGGTGTTCGGCAAGCCCGGCTGGGACGAGTTCGGCTTCGTCGGCTGGATGATCGGCAGCGGCGGGATCACCGTCGGGCCGCACAGCGAGGTCCACGGCAGCAACGCGCAGCCCGGCCGCCTCATCGTCAACATCGAGAGCACGGACGTGAAGGGCGACTTCGAGCGCCTCAAGGCCGCCGGCGCGACGGTCGTCACCGAGCCCTACAACTTCGAGCAGGCGCCGGGCACGTGGATCGCGACGTTCTCCGACCCGGACGGCAACTACTTCCAGCTCATCAGCCCGATGACGCCGGCGCCGGACGCGATGCTAGCGCCGAGCGGCGAACCGGCCCGGCGTCGTCCCGAGGAAGCGCTTGAAGCGACGGTTGAGGTGCGCCTGGTCGACGTAGCCGACCTCCGCCGCGACGTCCGCCAACGGCTGACCCGCGAGGATCCGGTCGCGGGCGGCCTCGAGCCGCCGGCCGTCGAGGTAGGCGTGGGGCGGGATCGCGAAGGACGTCGGTGAAGGCGCGGGCGAGCTGGGTCGGGCCCGGCCTCGAGGTGCGGCGGCGGCCTCGGCCATGGTCGGCGTCTCGAACAGACGCTCGTCGAGGTAGGCGCGGAGCTGCTCGGCGAGGTCCCGGACACGTCGGGTCGTCGGCCACTTCGGGCTCACGCTCGCCCAGCGACGCCCGGATCCGATCGGCGACGTCGGCCAGCCGGATCTCCGCCTCGAGCGCGTCGTCGACACACTCGAGCGCCGCGTGGAGGGCGGTGACCCGGCCTCGGAGCGACGGGTCGCGCATGACCGGCTGGTCGACCGCCGGTCCGATGAGGTGCTCGCCCAGGACGCTCGTCTCGAGATAGATCACCCGCTTCGTGTACCCATGGCCGGTCGCGGGCCGGCCATCGTGGACGACGTGGGGCGGCAGAACCGAGACCATCGACGGGAGGGCGGCCTGCGGCCGGCGATCGAGGTCGTAGCGGACGGCGCCCTCGTCGACCACGAACAGCGTCCAGACGTCGTGGGTGTGGAGCGGGTAGGCGTGCTCCGCGAACGTCGCGTGCAGGACCTCGCGCACGCCGGGAACCGCGCGGCTTCCACGCCCGGATCGACGTCGTCTCGGGGACCTGCTCGTCCATCGCCGCAGGATCGTACAAGACCGCCGACCGTGCATCGGCCTAGCGTCCGCCCATGACCGCCATCCTCGCGCTCGTCGCCTTCTCACTCGTCAGCTCCGGGACACCCGGCCCGAACAACGTGATGCTCTGGGCATCGGGCGCCGCGTTCGGGTTCCGGCGGACCGTGCCCCACATCGCCGGCACGGCCGTCGGCATCGGCGCGATGACGCTGGCCGCAGCCGCCGGGCTCGCGGCGCTGATCGCCGCGCTCCCCAGCCTCGCGCTGCTCATGAAGCTTGCGGGCTCGGCCTACCTCCTCTACCTCGCATGGCAGATCGCGCACGCGGGTGCGATCGAGGCCGGCGTCATCGCCAGGCCGATGAGCGTCGGGTCGGCCGCGGCCTTCCAGGTGGTCAACCCGAAGGCGTGGATCTTCGCGCTCGGCGCCGTGACCACGTTCCGCCCGGCCGAGCTGTCGCCGGTCGCCGGGACCGCCGTCATCGCGCTGACGATGGCGCTCGTCATCGTGGCCGACGGCATCGTTCTGGGCGGCCGCCGGCGGCGTGATCGGCGCGGCTCGTGACGTCGCCGCGGAGCCGGCGCGCGGTGAGCCTCATGCTCGCCGCGATGGTCGTCGCGAGCGTCGCGCTCGTCTGGATCTGACGGGCCGATTTGCCGCTCCGCCTACCATGGGTTGATGGCCGGCCGAACGCGCCTCGCCAGGTCTGCCCGGGTCATGGCGGTCGCGTCTGCGCTGGCGATGGTGACCCTGGGCGTGCTGCCGGTTGGTGCCTCGGCGGCGCTGCCGGCGTGGGACGGCGGGGTCGACCTCTACCGGTCCGGCGTGTTCACGCACCCAGAAGACGTGGCGCTGGTGCACGGCCGCCGACGTCCAGATCATCCGCAACATCGTGCTGGACCGCGACGGCCACTCGCGCGACGCGCCAGCAGCGCTACTACCGGTACATGCGCGCCACAACCGGTACGCCATCCCGCCCGTCCGACGGGGTCGATCCCGGCGGCTGGGCGGCGGGCCTGCGGCACTTCGTCGACGCGCGCTACAAGCGGGTGGCGAGCGCTCGTTCAGCTCGGCGCTGCGGTCAGCCGTCACCAGCCTGCGCAAGACGAAGCTGCCGGTGGGGATCACCGTCTCGCACGGCAACCACGCGTGGGTCCTGACCGGCTTCACCGCGACCGCCGACCCCGCGAAGACGCGCCATTTCACCGTCACGAGCGTCCGCGTCGTCGGGCCGCTGTGGGGCCTCCAGAGCCGGGCGTTCGGCTACGACATGCACCCTGACAGGAAGCTCACCCGCAAGCAGTTCAAGTCCTTCTTCACGCCGTGGCACTACGCGGGCATCGACATGGCCTGGGAGGGCAAGTGGGTGTCGATCCAGCCGGTCGGATAGCTCGCGCGTCCCGGCTACTGCCTCGCCGTACCTGGCCCTGTATGCCCACAGTGAATGCGAGCCTCGATCGCGCGCCCTCGATCCTGTCATGCATGCACGGGGTGGATGCGACAGCCCGGAGTCGGCCCTCGTCCTTGCCTTCCATGCATCAGGTGACTGTTGGGCCAGGTCGGTGGCCGGGCACTTGGCCCAGCATTCGCCCCATGAATAACCGGCAGGGAGCGCGACGGGGCTCGTGCTCGGCACCCGGACCGGGACCGCGCGTGACCTGGCAAACGGCCGACCCGGATGCACCCCGTGAATACAGGGCCGGGTGGCGGCGGGCAGAATGACGGCGATGACCATTCGCGCCGGCGCGCTCGCAACCCTGTTGCTCGCCGTGGCCATGTCGGGGTGCGGGGCGAGCCAGCCGTCGTCGGCCGTGGTCGACGACACGAGCGCGCCGACGGCATCGGCGGCCGCGGCAACCGCAACGCCTGTACCGTCCGCGAGCGCCGAGTCGCCCTCGGCCGCGGCCACGAACCCGCCGGCGACCCCGGTCGCCGTCCAAGGGACCGCCGCCCAAGCCCGGTAACCCGACGTTCAAGATGGTCAAGGAGACGCCCGGCGTGGGCGGCACCGCCACCCAGGAGTTCAAGATCACCTGGACCGAGCCGAAGGGAGTGGCGGACTCGTTCCTGGTGTTCGGGCTCCCCGACTGCCTCCGCGACCAGAAGAAGTTCGACGGCAAGCCGTGCGTCGTCCGGGGCATGAAGATCCCGGCGGACAAGCTCGTCCAGCTGGGGGTCGCGCCCGGCGATGAGCGGTCGATGAACGTGTCGTGGGACATCGGCGAGGTCGGCCCGGGGCCCTACTCGGCAATCCTCATCCGCGCGACCAACGCGAAGGGCGACAGCATCTTCACGATCGTGAAGAGCTACAACGTCTGCTACGCGCTGCGTGTACTAGCGGGCGATGCGCCCTAGCTGGTGATCCCGTCGAGCATCGACTCCGCCTGGAACAGGTTGATCCCGCTGTCGATGAGGTCGAGCAGGGCGCGAGCCGTGCGCTCCTCCTCCACCTGCTCCTCGACGAACCACCACAGGAACTGCAGCGAGCGGTTGTCCTTCACGTCGCGGCAGGTGTTGACCATCGTCTCGAACAGCGCCGTGACCTTCTGCTCGCTGGCGAGGGCGGTCTCGACCGCTTCCCGGGCGGACGCGTAGGTCGTCGGCGCGCCGCGCACGGCGGGCAGCGCGAACGTCGACCTCGTTGTCGATCAGGAACGCCATGATCCTTGCGCCGTGGCCGGCTTCCTCGACCGCCTGGTCATGGAACAGCTTCGACCAGCCCTTGAGGCTCTGGCGCTCGAAGTACAGCGAGATGCCCATGTACAGCTGATGGGCCGTGAACTCGTGGCCGATCTGCGCCACCAGCAGCTTGGACGCCTGTCCGCTGATCATCCCGCTCTCCTCGCCTTGGCCGGTCAGGCCCCGAGCGTACGCCATCGACACGGCACAATGCCGCCATGGGCAACGGATCGGGCGGGTCGGGCGCAACGCGGATCTCCGCGGAGGAGCTCGCCAGGCGACTGGGCGTTGACGCGGCACGGGTCGCCGAGCTTGCCCGCGCCGGCGCGATCGCTGGCTCCGACGACGGCAGCTTCGATCCGGGCGATGTCCACCGCGTCCGGTTGCTGATCGCCTTCGAGGACGCCGGTGTCCCGCTCGATGCCCTCATGGCCGCGAGCCGCGCGGGCCAGATCAGCCTCCGCTACTACGACGAGCTCCACCCGCCGCCGGCACCCTTCTCCGACCGCTCCTACGCCGACTTTGCCGCCTCGCTCGGTGCGCGTCGCGTCCACCTCATGCCCCTGTTCGCCGCGTTCGGCGTCGCCGAACCGGACCGGACGACGGTCCTGGCGGTCGAGGAGGAAGCGCTGATCACCGAGATCTGCGACGTCATCGTCCTCACCGGCCACGCCGACCTCGTGCTGCGGGCGATCCGGATGTTCAGCGACGGTGCCCGGCGCGCTGCGGACGCCGCGCTCGGCACGTACGGCGAGGTCGTGAGCCGGAGTGGCGGCGACCTGGCCGGCTTCCCCGAGGACGAGCTGTTCGACCGGCTCCTCCGCCCGTGGGCGCGCTTCGCACGGGTGTCGATCCCGATGACGGCGTGGCTTACCGGGCGCCACATGAGCCGGGCGATCGACGAGTACAGCATGGCCCAGAGCGAGCGGATCCTCCAGGAGGCGGGCTACGTCGAGACGCGGATGGAGACGCCGCCCGCGGTCGCGTTCGTCGACCTCACCGGGTTCACGCGCCTGTCCGAGGAGATCGGTGACGAGGCGGCGGCGGCGCTGGCGCTCCGGCTCGGCGACGTGACGGTGGACACGGTCCGCGCGCACGGCGGCAGGGTCGTCAAGCTGCTGGGCGATGGCGTCCTGATCCGGTTCAGCGATGCGGCGACGGCCGTACAGGCGACCCTCGAGCTCCTCGACGCCCTCCCGGCCGCCGGGCTTCCGACGGGGCACGCGGGTGTCGCGTCCGGCCCGCTCATCGTTCGTGATGGCGACGTCTTCGGGCGAACCGTGAACCTCGCCGCGCGGATCTCCGACGTCGCGCCCGACGGCCGTCTTTGGGTGACCGAGGCCGTCGCGACGGGACTCGACGCCGACCGCTTCGTGCTCGCGCGGACCGACGGCGCCATCCTCCAGGGGATCGGTCAGGTACCCCTGGTCGACGTCCGGCGCATGGAAACCAAGTGAGGAGGCGCGCGTGAAGGCGCTCCAGTACATCGCGATCGGTGAACCGCCGGAGATCCGCGAGGTTCCGAGGCCGAAGCCGGGCCCCGGCGAGGTCCTGATCAAGGTGACCGCCGCCGGCGTGTGCCACTCGGACGAGTACTTCATGGGCCTCAGCGCGGAGGAGTACACGTTCGGGCTGCCGATGACGCTCGGGCACGAGGGCGCGGGCGATCGTCGCCGAGCTCGGGGCGGGCGCCCTCGGCGTCAAGGAGGGCGACCCGGTCGCCGTGTACGGCGCGTGGGGCTGCGGCTTCTGTCGGACCTGCGCGACCGGCGCCGAGAACTACTGCCTCAACGAGGAAGCGCTGCACATCGACTGGCCCGGCATGGGCGCCGCCGGGGCCATGGCCGAGTACATGCTGGTGCCGAGCTGGCGGCACCTCGTACCCCTCGGCGATCTCGATCCGGTCGAGAACGTCCCGTTGACGGACGCCGGGCTCACGCCGTACCACGCGATCAAGCCGTCGCTGCCCAAGCTCGTGCCGGGTTCCACCGCCGTCGTCATCGGCGCCGGCGGGCTCGGCCACCTGGCGATCCAGATGCTGCGCGCCATGTCGCCCGCCCGGGTGGTCGCGCTCGACATCGGCGAGGACAAGCTCGCCTTCGCGCGAGAGGTCGGGGCGCACGTGGCGCTGGCGTCCGATGACGGCGGCGATCGAGGCCGTCCAGGACCTCACCGGTGGGCGCGGGTGCCGAGGCCGTGTTCGACTTCGTCGGCGCCCAGGCGACCGCGGACCTCGCGGCGAAGATGGTCGGCTCGGGCGGCGACATCGTGATGGTGGCCCTCGGCCCGGGTGCGGTCTCGGTCGGCATCTTCGCGCTCTCGGGCGAGGTGAGCGTCCGGGCCCCGGTCTGGGGGACCCGCTCGGAGCTGTTCGAGGTGCTCGAGCTCGCCCGTTCCGGGGCGATCAGGGTGGAGACCGAGCGGTTCTCCCTCGAGGACGGGCCAAAGGCATACGAGCGCCTCCACGCGAGGACGCTGCGCGGTCGGGCGGTGCTCGTTCCCTAGTCCGTCACCGGCGCAGGACGTACGTGTTCCACAGCGAGCCGATGAAGTAGCGCGAGAAACCGAGGACCGAGAGCAGCCGCGCCACGACGTCGGCCCCGTAGAGGACGCGGAACGTCGTTGCCTGGCGGACGAGGTCGAGCAGGCGGAGCTCGATGACACCGGCACCCACGACCGGGTCGTCGGTCGAGTCGCCCGCGTGGATCTTGACGAACAACGTCGTCGTGTCGGCCCACACGTCGAACGGCGCATCGTGCTTCACGTGCTTGCGGCCGTCGAGCAGGTAGTGGGTGCCGAGCCGGTCGCGGAACCACAGCTGGTAGTGCATGACGCGCTCGCCGTCGGGCCCGACCGGCGGCAGGACGTTGAAGATGCCGCGATCGATCGTCAGGCGGCCGCCGAGCTCGGGGCAGTCGACGAACCCCGTGGCGTGGGCCGCGCGCTCCGGATCGACGAGGAATGCGTCCATGTCGTCGATCGTGATGACCAGCTTCACGGCCAGCGTCCGGCCGGCGCGCCTGCCGGCGGCGCGGCCTCGCTCGGAGTCGGTCTCCCCTCGCGTCCACCAACCCTTCATGGTCTCGATGAACCGCATCCCGATCGGCGGCGCGAGCGGTCCCTTGGGCTCGAACGGGACGCCGTTCGCCTCGAGGTAGGCACGGGTGTCGCGGACGCCCATGTCCACGATCCGGCTCATGTCGCCGGCGGAGAAGAACAGCAGGTAGTCGAGCGGGACGGGCGTCGCGTGCCGGACGACGTGGACCTTGATCTCGCGGTGCTCGGTGTCGGTCCCGTCCTTCACGGCTTCGTTGATGGCCTCGATCGCCGCCAGCTCCTCGTAGAACCGCCCGACCGCGATCGCCTCGATGATCGCGAAGTACTGGCCGTACGCGTTGTGCGGATAGGGCGCGGTCTCGGCGACGGTCCAGATCACCCAGATCTCGTCGGCGCCCCGGCGGACCGCCTCGGTCAGGTTGGCGTCCTTCCAGTAGACGCCGTCGATGTACGTCTGGCCCTTGATCTCGACCGGCGGGAACCAGACCGGCAACGCGAAGCACGCGTTGAACAGCTCGGGCGTGAGCTCGGGGCCCTCGTGCGTCTCGAACGTCTTGGCCGTGAAGTTGTAGACGTTGTAGGTGCCCTCGATCGGGCTGGTGTGGACGGCGTCGAAGTCCACGCCCCACACGGGCAGCTGGCGGTTGAGGCGGTCGTAGGTCAGCATCGACGGGAGGCGCCACGGGGCGAGGTACCGCCACGGGGCCTGGAGGGAGGTCAGCTCGAACGGCCCGGTCGCGCGCCAGTTGTTGGCAATCCGGGTGCCGGACAGGCCCGACTGGACCATCGCGAGGTTGAGGCACCCGCCGCTCGTGCCGTCGGCGTGGTCGAACTTCAGGCCCGCCTCGTCCATCAGCACCTGGAGCGCGCCGGCCTGGTAGCCGACCTTCATGCCGCCGCCGGCGAGGATCAGCGAGCGACGCCCGCCCTTGCGTTCCGTGGCCATCAGCGGCCCTCCGCGATGATCTGGCTAGCGATCCGTTCCGCGAGTGCGGCGATCGTCCGGGATGGATTGGCGCCGATCGCCTCGGGGACGATCGCGCCGTCGGCGACGTACAGGTTTCGATGACCCCACACCTCGCCGCGGTGGTCGACGACGCTGTCCTTCGGGCTCGTGCCCATGGCGCACCCGCCGAGCGGGTGGGGGGTGATGAGGTACTTCGCGACCGTCCACGTGGGCGGCACGTGCGGTTCGCCGTCCGTGGCGATCGCGAGCTCGCGATGCATGGCGATGATCGCCTCGATCGTCGGTTGGCTCGCCTTCGGGTCCCAGTCGAGGTCGAGCACCGGCTCACCGAACAGCCACCACCGCTTGCGCAGGTGCAGGCGCCCGTCGCCGGCATCGCGACCCTGCGAGAACCAGGGCATCACATGGTCGACCGCGTCCTCGGCCCCGAAGCCATCGCGGAGCGCTGCCCGCAGGAGCCGCCGGCGCCGCCACGGGCTCAACGAGCGGCCCGTCCCGCGGACGTACGCGGCCAGCAGGTCCGGGAAGCCGCCGTCCTCGATCAGGAACGGACGACCGCGCGACGAGCCGTCGCGGAAGTCGATCGCGCTGGTGATGGTGGGGCCATCGGTCGGGCGGACGTCGCGGGTCGGGTGCCAGCCGATGGTGAGGAAGTCGCCGTTGGCGCTCCAGCCCTTGCCCAGCGACCTCGGGAGCTGAGGCAGCGTCCTGGTCACATCGCGTGATCGCAGGAGCAGCTCGGTTGACCCGAGGGATCCCGCCGCAAGGACGACGACGCGCGCCGTCTCCGTCGACGGGCGGAGGATGCCGCCCTCGAGGCGATCGAGGTGCACGCGATAGCCCTCGTCCGCGGGCTCGATCGAACGGACCAGCGTGAGCGGCCGGACATCCGCACCGCGCGCCTCGGCCAGCGCGAGGTAGTTGAGGTCGAGCGTGTTGCGCGCCAGGACGGGGCAGCCGATGTCGCACTCGCCGAGGTGGATGCAGGTGCCCTGGACCCGCCCCTGGGCGTTGGTGAAGCGCCGCGACCGTGCGGGATCCTTGGCGTCCGGATCAGCGCGCGACCAGGTCGGGTCGAAGGTCACGGCGAGCTCGAGCTGCCTGAACCGGTCGCCGTGGCCGGTCTTCGCCGCCGCCTCGGCCATCAGCGCCGTTCGCGCGGGCCACTGGTTGCGCGGCACCGGCTGCACGTTCATCGTCTCCGCGACCGTGCGGTAGTGCGGGAACAGCTCGTTGTAGGTGATCTCGGGTGGCCAGCCCGCCTCGAACGTCGCGGGATCGGCCTCGACGCTGATGTTCGCGTAGATCAGCGAGCCGCCGCCGACCGCCGCGCCCTGGGCGACGGCCATCCGGCGGAACATCCGGAAGTCGAGCCAGCCGTTCGCCCGCTCGGGGTGGATCGAATCCCACAGCCACGGGTCCTCGGGGCGGCGCGGAAACGTGGCCGGCTCCCAGCGGCGGCCTCGCTCCAGCACGACGACGCGGTAGCCCGCCCCCGCCAGGCGGCAGGCGGTGACCGCGCCACCGAACCCCGAGCCGATGACGATGGCGTCGGCGGTCACAGCTTGGGCGGGTCTGGCTCGATGTAGGTGGCCGCCTTCTGGCGCAGCGTGTACCGGCCGCTCGGCCACGAGCCCGAGGCGGCGCTGCCCGTCGCATTGGCGACCTCCGCGTAGAAGTCGTGCCACCACTTGGCGGACTGGTAGATCGCCTCCGGGCACGACGACGACGACGCGAGCCCGGGCGTCAGCTCGATCTCGGCCATGCCGAAGGCCGTCTCGACCAGGACGGCGCTCGGTAGCCCGTGGTTGCTGACCAGCGGATTCGGGGCGTTCCCCGTCCCCCACACGTAGGCCAGCCACTGGAGCGTGAGCGACGGGATGTCGACGAGGGGCCGCTGGCCGACCAGCGACCGCAGCCGGTCCACGGGCTGTGGCCGCTTGCGGTCGAGCGGGAACCGGATGACGGCGACGTTGGGCCACAGGACCGGGTCATCGAAGTGCACGAGCGGCAGCTTCATGATCCCGTTCATCTTGGGCACGTAGTCGGGCGGCGACAGCGGCCAGATCGGCGCCGTGAGCAGGTTGTCGTCCTCATCCCTGACGCCGACCAGCGACCAGTAGCTGGGGGTCAGGTCATCGCGGATGTGGGACTGGGCGACGCGGATCCGGAAGTCGGACAGGCTGGCGCCGCCGAACATGATGACGTCGCCGGTCGAGCCGAGGCCGCGGACCGGGTGGCAGGCGCGGGTGATCCAGGGGATGTTGCGCTCGCCGGGCTCGGCGTCCATTTCCTTGAACCTGGAGTTGGCAACGGTCGATGTGGAGCGTCGGACGGGAAGCATGGCTCAGGGCACCGAGTGGATGTATTCGACGGCGGCGACCGGGAGGGCTCCAGTGTGCGCTGTTGGCCAGGCCCGGACGCGCATGCGTGTCCAGCCCCCGGCCCCACCTCGGGACAGCTCGATGGTCGCAAAGTGGTTGCTGTTCAACTGGTAGCCTCCCTCCGTTCGAATCGGGCGCTTGATGCGACCCGGCAGGGCCTCCGCTGGATAGTTGTCGGGGGCCCGGTGCCAGTCGTTGGCCGGGATCGGCGCGACGAGCGACAGCGGCGACGCGACGACCTCGACGATCTCGCGGCCCGGGGCGACCTCGCACACGGCCACCCGGCCGAAGTGCACGTCGCCAGTGAGCACGATCACGCTGTGCGGTGCCCGCCCGAGGGCCTCGAGCAGGCGCGGGTACTGACGGAAGTCCGGCAGGCCCCAGTCGCTGAAGCGGCCCTTCCAGCCGGCCGTGCCCGAGAACAGCAGCTGCCCGACGACGAGGCACCCGGGCGCCTCCAGGTGTGCCGCCCAGTCGCTCACGATCTCGAGGTCGCCGTCCGTCATGAACGCGGTCTGGTCCTCCGTCCGGTCGGTGCGCGTGTCCACGACGAGGATCGAGAGGCCGTCCATGTCCATGCGGCAGGTCCCGGGGGGCGGCCGCTGGAAGGCGCGGTACAGGTCGTGCGCGACCCTCCACCACATCTTGCGCAGATCCTTGTTGAGCGTGACCGGCGCCGTCACCGACCAGTGCGGGGCGTTGTTCCAGTAGTCGTGGTCGTCGGAGGTGAACACGTTGGGCCCGTCCGCGAGCAGCTGGTGATAGCCGGGCTCCTGGGCCCAGGCGAGCAGGTACGTCTCAAGGAGCCGCCGGCGGAGCTCGTCCTCGGTGGTCGCGGGCTCGATCGTCCAGATCGACGGCGCGTCGAGGTAGACCTGGTCGCCGCACAGGATCTTGAGGTCCGGGCGCGCGTCCGACGGCAGCAGCGAGTACGTCTGGCCGACCGATCCCGCTGCATCCGGTCCCCGCGCGAAGCAGGAGCCCAGCAGGATCGTGAACGGGCGCTCGCCCAGGCCGGGCAGTCGGTCGGGCAAGGTCGTGGTGGAGGCCGTCGCGAGGACCTCCGTGCCGCGACGGAGCTCGACCCGCTGGCGGCTCCGCACCGGGAGATTGGCGAGCTCCACGCGCGCATAGGACACGGTGCGGTTGCCGCCATGCTCGACGCCGTCCCAGGCCGTCAGCGGCGTCCTCGAGCCGTTCGCCGCAACGACCTCGAGGGTCCCCGCGACCGTCGGCTCATCGACCGCCGCGATCCACATCGTCGCGCGCGTGGAACCGGCATGGCCCGGGATCAGCAGGTGGCTCACCGTGCCACCCAGCCTAAGCCCCGCCTGACAACAGTCAACACCTGCGTGACCATCGGTCGGGGCATAGTTGCGCAGGCTCGTAGAATGCGGAGCACGTAGGGAGGGGGGTCGATGGCTACCGGCGCACCCGCGCAACCGCTGCCCCGTCACACGCCGACGGTCAGCTCGCAAGCGATCACCGCGGCAATCCTCATCGTGGCAGGAGCCGTGCTGATCCTTGCCGCAATGGCGCTGGTCGCCGGCGTCGTGCCGGCCGAGCGCCTGCCCAACCTCTCGACCTCGCCGCAGCTGATCGGGCATGCCCTGATCGCGGCGGCGATCGTGCTCGCCCTGATCGGGACGATCCACGACGCCGAGGGGTACATGGCCGGAGTCTGGGTCGCGAGCACGCTCGGCCCCTGGATCGCCGCGTCGACGGCCGTGGTCACGTACCTCGTGACCGGCGGCGCCGAGCGGTCCATCGACGTCAAGTTCGCCGCGGCCTACAACGGGGTCGCCGCGGCCCTGGCCTTCGTCGCCGCCGTGGCGTTCCTCGGGCGCCAGCTCAGCCGGCCACAGCGCGCCCAGCCGCGAACGTGGGAAGGGCCTGATCGACCGCCTCGCGCAGCTGAAGGCGCGCGTCAATGCGGCGTTCCCGGTTGTCGCCGACGGCCCGGCCCCGACCGACCCCGACTTGCGTCATGAGCGGGCGCTCAGCGACGAGGCCAGGGCGCTCCTGGTGACGGTCGACGATCACATCTGCAACGAGGACCACTGGAAACCCGAGTTGCGCTGGGCGCTCGCGACCGGCTACTCGAGCGTCCAGCGGACGCTCCACCGACTCGACGAGATGCTCATCGAGGCGGAGCCGAAGGCGGCGCTCACCGGCGATGCGCTCCACGACGCGCTGTGCCTCTCGGGCTCGACCATGGCCGATCGCGACGCCCTCATGGCTCGCCTGCGGGCGGCGATTCAGGTGATCTCGCCGCAGGCCTACCGGTACTTCTTCCCCGTGGGCGGTGCGCCGTCGGCCGGCGAGCCCGCCGACGGCGCCAAGCCGACCGACGCCGAAGCCCGCGAGGTGCTGCGCGAGGTCCGGTACGCCATCAACGAGTTCCGGGACGACCGGGTCGACGGCCTCATTCGCGCGCGGAATCGGCTGCTGTGGGTCGTGCTCACGGTCGGCATCACCGCGTACCTCGCGCTTGGCCTCGCGCTGCATCGGTGGGGCGAGCCTGTCCGCCGTTGCGACCGTCAGCGTGCTCTACCTGGTCGCGGCGCTGGCCGGTCTCGTCAACCGCCTCCGCATCGAGTCGGGCCGTTCGTCGGCGATCGAGGACTTCGGGCTGCACTTCGCGCGCCTGATCGCCACGCCCCTCCTGTCCGGCCTCGCCGGCGTCGCCGGCGTGTACCTGGTCGCGATGACGCCGGAGCTGCTCACGATCGCCCACCCGGCAACCGGCGCCGGCCAGACCACGACCACGGTCGCGCCGCTCGACCTGTCCCGATCTTCGATCTGGCGACCAATCAGTCGGCCTTGCTCGTCGCGGCCGTCTTCGGGCTCGTGCCGGCCCAGCTGTTCTCCGGCCTCCAGCGCCAGGCCGACCGCTTCCAGGTCGACCTCGAGAAGAGCGCCCCGGCGGGCGAGTCCACGCTCAACACCGGCCTGACCTGACCTCGCAGCGGGTCCGGCGCCAGCCCTGAGGGCTCGCTCCCGGTACGCTGCCGCGCATGTCCCTCGTCTACGGCGCGCCCGATCCCGGCCGCCATCCCGCTCATCGCCCGGCTGGCGCCGGCCATCGTCATCGGCGTGGCGCTGGTCGTGTATGCCGCGACGCTGATGCCGGGCATGGCGTTCGACGACTGGGGCGAGATGCAGACCGTGCCCCACGTGCTCGGGGTCGCCCACCCGACCGGCTATCCGACGTACATCCTGATCGCGTGGCTGTTCGAGCTGCTGCCGATCGGTTCCGTGGCCTGGCGCGCGAACCTCCTCTCGGCGGTCTGCGTCGCGGTCGCGCTCGGGACCCTGACGGCGATCGCGCAGCGGGTCGGGGTCCGGTGGTGGCTGGCGGTCCTCGCGGCGCTGGCGACCGGTGCGATCGCGACCGTCTGGTCCTCGGCCGTCGTCGCGGAGGTCAACCCGCTCCATCTCGCGCTGATGGCGCTGCTCATCCATCGATCGCTCGTATGGGCCGACGAGCAACGGGTGCGCGACCTTGCCCTCGGCGGCCTGATCGTCGGCCTCGGCGCCGGCAACCACCTGCTCACGCTGTTCGTGGCGCCGTTCTTCGTGGTCTTCGCGCTGTGGGCCGGTCGCCATGCGCTCCGCGAACGCCCGATCTGGCTGCTGGCCCCGATCGCGGCCGGCGCCGCCGGTCTCGCCGTCTACCTGTACATCCCGATCGCCGCCCTCGGGAACCCGCCGCTCCCCTACAACCATCCGGTGACCCTTGAGGGGATCCGTTTCCTCGTCACGGGGGAACAGTTCCGGGGCCAGTTCAGCGGCCTGTTCACGACCGACAGCTTCGGGGCCCTGACCTCGTCGTTGCCGGGCCTCGTGGATCTCGCGTCGAACCGCGCGACGCCCGTGTTCCCGATCCTCGGCCTCCTCGGGCTGGGGTTGCTCGTCCGCCGGCGGGTCGCGTTCGGCCTCGCCTGCTGGGGCGCGCTGGTCCTGGGCATCGACGTCTGGGCGAACTACCTCCACCTCGAGCACTACCTGCTGGTCCCGTGGCTGCTGATCGGGATCGGTGTCGCGGTGACGTTGACGCCGCCGCCAACGGCCTCAGCCGCCTGCTGGCAGGACGCCACCTCGAGCGGCCCGTCGCCCTCGTGGCGGGTGTCGTGGGCGTGGTGCTCGTGGCCGTGCTCGTGGTCGCGAACCTGCCGGGCGCCAACCGCAGCGACGACGAGACGGCCAGGGACTACGTCAACTCGATGTTCGACGAGCTGCCCCCGAACGCCGCGGTGTTCACCTACTGGGCGGCTTCACCGCCGCTGTGGCACGCGACGATGATCGAGGGCCAGCGGCCCGATCTCCTGATCGTCGACGACACCAACATCGTCTACGAGGGCTGGGGCACCCGGGAGAAGCGGATCGACTCGGTCATCTGCGATCGCCCGGTGTATGTCCTGCGCCCGAACGAGTCCGAGCTCAGCCCGACCCGCGCGGCGTACACGCTGGTCCAGGCGTTCACCGTGTTCGTCGGCCGCGGCTCGCCCAGCGCCTCGCAGAATGTACCGGTCTACCGGGTCGTGCCGCCCGAGGGCCGGTGCCCGGCCTGACCCACGCCGTCGCCGGGCGCGTGACGCCGATCCGAGAGGCGTAGAGTTCGCCCACGGGGAGGTGGGCCGCATGGTCTTCGTCGGGACGGGACGACAGCCGGACAGCGCGTCCGGCATGGCCGCGAAGCTGGGTGTGCCCGAGGAGGGCGTCCAGCAGGACCCGAACAACATCGGGGTCGTGTTCGTCCACGGCGTCGGGAGCCAGAAGCCCGGCGAGTGGCTGCTCGAGGCCTCGCGACCCCTGCTGCGGCTGCTCTCCGCGTGGCGGACGACGACCGATGGGGTCGACCCCGCGAACGACCCAACCCGCATCGCGAACATCGACTTCTCTGGCGGGTCACGCCCGTTCATCGTGGCCGACGTGCCGGCGATCGGCGATCACGCGGCGCAGACGTGGCACCTCACCGAGGCATGGTGGGCCGCTCGCGTCAGCCCCCCGTCGGTGGCCGAGATGTTCCGCTGGCTCGTCCCGCGGGAGCTGAAGCGCCTGTTCAGCGGGATCGTCTCGGGCTTCGGGACCGAGGGCGGCTTCTTCAAGTTCGTCGACATCGTGTTCCTGCCCTTGTTCCTGATCCCGCTCACGGTGCTCGTGATCCTGGTGTTCATCCTGTTCCGGATCCTGCGCGCGATCCCGTGGAAGCCGCTCCAGGACTTCGCCGCCCTGACCGCGATCCAGAGCTTCCTCGTCGACTGGTTCGGCGACGTGCGCGTCCTGCTCACCGATCGGATCCAGGCGGCGAACATCCGGGCCCGCCTCGCCGAGGCGATTCAGGACTGCCTCGACGCCGGCTGCGGGACGATCGTCGTCGTCGCCCACTCCGGCGGGACGATGGTCGGCTACATGACGCTGGCCGACGAGGCGTACAAGGACCTGCCGGTCAGCACATTCATCACCCACGGCCAGGCGCTGACGATCGGCTGGCGGCTCGGGCACATCGGCGAACACGAGACAGCCGACCACAACGCCGACTGGCTGTACTCGGGCGACCGCCTGGCGGTTGACATCTCGAAGCTGCCGTTCCGATCCGGCCTGCGCTGGTACGACTTCTGGGCGACCCACGACCCGGCGCCCGCGGGCGGCCTCACGACGGGCCCCCATCCGACGCTCCCCGACCAGACCGGTGGACGATCCACGCGCGTGTTCAACCGGATGAGCGTCCGCAACGACCACGGCGGCTACTGGGAGAACGACGAGGAGTTCGTGCTGCCCATCGCCCGCCTCATCGACCAGTCGCCCTCCGGGTCGCCGGCGGTGTCGCGGTTCTTCCCGGAGACCCCGACGACGCGCCGCGCCGAGCACCGGCAGGACCGGGTCAAGCTCCTCCAGTTCGCGTGGGTCGCCGTGATGGTGTCGGCGGTGCTCGCGGTCCTGCTCGCGGTGATCGACCCGCTGCTCCCCGGCGACAAGACCAGCATCGAGGCCGCCGGCGCCGCCGCGTGGGCGGGCATCGGCACCTTCGTCGCGACCTTCGGCCCGGTGCTCAAGTTCTTCGAGGTGGACCTCACCATCGAGCCGATCTCCGGACCGCTCGCGATCCTCGTCGGCGTGATCGCGATGCTCGCGGTCTACTGGGGCGTCGGCCGGGCGATGTCGAGCCTGTGGAGCCGCTGGGACGAGCGCGAACGCCAGATCGGGCTCCAGCCGGAGCCGGCGTGGCGCTCGATGACGCCGCTCGCCGTCCAGCTCGCGCTGTGCGGCGGCGCCGCGATGTGGCTGTTCACGTTCGCCGCCACCGGCGAGTGGCTGCTCGTGCTGCCGTCCCTCGGCGCCGTGCTCGTGGCCGCAGTGGTCGGGGCGCTGACGAACGGCGGATCGGTCGGACGGCCGCCACCCGCGTCTGCGATGGTCGTCGAGGCGGCCGCGGCGGCGGCCGGTCCGACAAGCGCCGCTACTTGAGGACGGTGTAGGTCACCTTGACCTGGACCTTGTACACGTAGATCGACCCGGTCCCGACCCCAGCCAGGCCGCGCACGATGCGGCCATTCCGGTGCGGCGACGGCGAGCCCTTGGTGCTGTACCACTTCGCCGAGCCGGACGAGTTGCCGATGGCCTTGATGCGATCGACGCAGCCGGCGTCCCAGCCGGTGCAGATGTTGAAGTTCTGCATCGCGATGAGCGACGGCGGGGCCGCCAGGTGGGCGGCGACGTTGGCGCGGAACGTGATCGACTTGTAGCTGATGGCCGACGGGATCTTGAACTGCCAACCCGCCACGGCGCCGCTGGATCCGGCCTTGATGTGCGCGGCATGGCCCGCCTTGTAGATGTGGCCGATCGTGCCGGCGGTCACCGCCGCCCCGTTCTTGGAGATCGTCTTGGTCTTTGTCACGAGCTTCTTGTGCGACAGGTTGGTGTACTTCGTGACGGACTTGGTCGTGCCCGCGGTATCGACCAACGTCTGGACGATCCGGTACTTGCCGGCCGGCAGCAGCGTCTTGCCCGCCTTGCCATTCCAGCTGTAGGAGTAGCCGCCCGTCGCGCTCGGCTTCGTGACCAGGGCGACGCGCTTGTCCTTCGAGTTGTAGATCCGGATCGTGACCGCGATCGCCTCGAGCCGGTTACCCGAGATCTTCAGCGTGTCCTTGTAGTGGTCCTTGACCGGGTAGAACGTCCCGTAGTTGACCCCGACGCCGGTCGCGTCGACGGTGTCGGCGACGACGGTGAAGTCGGTCGGCCGGGTCGCTCACCGATTCGGCCAGCGTGGTGTTGCCGGAGTACTTCGCCGTGTAGCTGTGGTCGCCCGCATGCGAGAGAGTCGATCTCGCACGTGGTCACGTTGCCGGGATCGACCGGGACGTCGAGGCAGTCATCGCCACTGCCGTTCGCGTCGACGAAGTCGATGGCGCGTCGGTGTCGAAGCCTGCTGTGATCGGATCGACGGCGGCGGTCAGCGTGAACGGGTGGTTGGCCTGGAGCGCGCTGCCGAGAATTCGACCGTCAGCGTGACCGAACTGGATGCTGGATCGACGGCGGCGGCGGTCGGTCGCGAACGACGCGGCGAGCACGACGGCGCCGACGGCGGCCGCGAGGCGGCGGGGCATGGGCTGCATCTGATTCTATCCCTCATCTCGCGGGGCCGCGTGACGACGGCCGCCGGATCACCTTGGGCGGGTGCTGGTCGCGGATTGTACGGGGCGCGAACCCGGCGTGCGCATCGAAGATTTGGCACCGCGCGATTTCGCGGAGCCCGAGCGCACCGGCGCCCGCCGGTCTGGATTTCGCTAGCCGACGGCCGAGCGGATCGCGTTCACGTCGCTGCCGCCGAGCACGATCTGGCCTTCGAGCGTCGTGTACAGGATGTCGAGGTTGACGTCGGCGTCGGCGATCCGCCGGAGCAGGCCGGCGGCCTCACCCGGGCGGTTCTCGATCGGCAGCACCACGACGAGGCGTTCGGCCTGGATCTCGAAGCCAGCGTCGAGCAGCGCGCGCCGGGCCCGCTCCGCGTCGCGCACCAGCACGTGGAAGACACCCTGGCCGTCCGTCGCGAAGCCGCACGCGCCCTCGATGTTGACGCCGGCCCTGCCGAGCGCGTCGCTCGCCCGCGCGAGGGTCCCCGGGCGGTCGACGAGGCCGATCGTGAAGTCCGTCGTCATGCAGCCTCCGGTGAACGGGTCCGGCCGCGATTGTGCGCCTTCCTGGTGCATCGCGGCACCACCGTGGACGACCCCTCAGCCCTCCGGCTCGTCGCCCATCGTCATCGCGCGGGCGAAGCGCTCGCCGCGCGACATGTGGGCGATGCGGACGCCTTCCCGGACGAGCGCCGCGACCACGTCGGGATCGATGTCGTCGCCGGGTCGCCAGGTCAGCCAGCGGGCCTTCTTGGTCTCCCCCGCTCCCTGGAGCCGCCGGTCGACATCGTGCATGAGGACGCCCTCGACGAACCCGAGGTGCACGTGGACGCGCTCCGGAAAGACCCACGCGAAGTACGCCTTCCGGCGGCCGACCGGCAGGTCATAGCCGATGAGCCGCCAGCCGGGTCGGACGCGTTCGACGGCGTCGGGCAGGGTCGCGATGACGATCGCGCGCAACTGTTGGGCGAGCTCGCGGATCGGCGGCGAGTAGTCGGCGAGGAACGCCTCGGGCGGGATCGGATCCGTCATGCCCGCATGGTCGCACCGCGCAGGCCAGGACCTGACAGGTTCGTGCCGAACTAGTCGATGACCGTCCGGCCCTTGGGTGCGACGACGTCGAGCAGCAGCACCGCCGGCTCGCTGCCGATGCGCGCGTATGACCCGTCGATGTCGTCGACGACGTCGATGGTGAGGGCCCAGCGCCCGATCGCCCATGGCGCGCGCAGCGAGCCGTCCACCAGGATGTGCCGCCCGGCATCGAGGGGCACGGCATCGAGCGTCACCGGCGCCGGCACGACGGCTCCATCGGAGCCGTCTCCGCTCGTCCGTGCGCCCAGCTTGAGATCGACGTCGAGCGGGATCCAGCGGGCGACGAGCCTCGTGTTGCGGACCTCTGGGTTCGGATCGTCCGGATCCGCGGGCGTCTCGCCCCACGTGAGCTCACCCGTGTTCTCGACCGACACCGACACGCCGAAGCCCTTGCCGGCCTCCGCCGCCGTCTCGTCGGTGTGGAGTCGGAGCGAGGCGTTTCGGGGGCCATGGACGAAGACGGGTACGCTGCGGACCTGGGCGACGGTCCTGCCGAAGCGGCGGTCGGTGAGCTTGAACGACCCGAAGTAGGCGCCCGGCTTCTTCGGCAGCGGCGCCTTCACGGTCAGCGATCGCCGGGCCGACGCGACGACCGTGTGCGTCGGGGGTGTCTCGTCGGTGATCCGCTCGGCGACCGCAGGGGACGTCGCGGCGGCGAGGAGCGGATCCTTCGCGACGCTGAACGCCGTTTTGGTCGTGACCCCCGGAAAGTGCCACCTCCGCGGCGCCCGGAACGACCAGTTCGCCTCGAGAGCGGCGGAGGTCTGGGTCAGGGTCGCGGTGCTGGTCCGGACGTGGGCGAAGGGCGCGGGCTTGGCCGTCGGTGTGACCGCGACGAACAGCGCGCCGCCGCTGCTCCAGGCAAAGCGGCGCAGCGACCAGATGCTGATCCACTCGCCCTTCCAGCCCTCGCGGCCCAGCGGGTCCATCAGCCACACCCGGCCGTGCCGGCGATCGAAGCGCTCGACGTAGACGGCGTGGTTGTCCCGCGACGGGTGCTTCTTGCGGTCCTTCTTGGTCATCTTCCAGAAGCCGTAATCCCAGCGGCCGTACCACCGCGGGAACCGCGAGTCGTCGCCCAGGACGATCGCGCCGGCGCCGTGGGCGAGTCGGTTGAGGAGGCCACCGAACGAGATCCGCTCGCCGCCGTTGGGTGAGAACTTGAGGTTGATCCCGAGGCGCTTGTAGGCGACCTTGAGGTCATCGAAGTTCGAGCCCTTGAAGTGATCGCCCGACAGCGCCCGAAGTCGCTGGTGGGTCGGGTGGATCTTGCCGTTGGTCCACTTGCTGATGAGCATCGCGGCTGACGCCCACAGGCAGTCGTTCATCGGATGCTCGTCGGTCTGGGTGACGAACCGCGGATGGTAGTGGGGCAGCGGACGCGGCGGCTGCAGGGCGGCCGCAGGCGAAGGCGCGAGGCCGAGCAGCAACGCCATCACGAGGGGGGCGGCGGCGAGCGCTCGGAGAGGTCGACGGACGAAGGGCATGCCTGGCTGTGCTGCGGCGGCCCAGTCCGCCGGCGCGTGCCGGGACTCCGTTGACCGCGGGGTTGCCTACAGCCTCGCCGGGGAGCGTCGCGACCACCATGACTCGGCGGTCCCGAAGGCAGTGCCCCGATGGTCCCGTGACGCGCGGCGTCCGGAGGCGGTCAGGCGGCCATCGCGCGGTCGCCAGGCGGCGGGTCAGGCCTCGTCGCGGGGCGGCGCCGGGTTCGCCAGGCCCTCGACCACTTCGACGTTGGGCAGCGTGCGCAGGATCGATGACGGCGCGATGACCTTCCAGCTCCGGCTGCCGCCGCCGAGGACGATGCGGGCCCGGCCCATCACGGCCGCGTCGACCCAGATCGGCAGGTCGTCCGGCAGCCCGAACACCGTCACGCCGCCGATCTCGTGCCCGGTCAGCGCCTTCGTCTCGTCGGGCGCGGCGAAGGACGACTTGCGCCCGAAGCGGCCCTTGACCGCGCGGTTGACGTCGAGCCGGTGGGTCGCCAGGACGACGCACGCGGCGTAGACGGGCGGGTTGCCCTTGCCCACGACCACGATCGTGTTCGCCGAGTCCTCGGGCGCGAAGCCATACGCGGCGCAGAACGCGGCCGTGTCCGCGAGGGCCGGGTCGCATGGGAACAGCTCGTACTCGCCGCGCCCGGCGAGCGCCGCCTCGAGCGCGTCGCGATCGGGGTCGAACGTCATGGCAGGCAACGGTACTCGATCGGCGGCCGGCTACGTCGAACGTCGCATGCGCGCCGCCACGCGGGAGCGATGGTGGACGGGCGACTGCGCCTGCGACGGTGCGACGCGAAAGGAGCCAACCCCATGGCCACGCTCAACACCGCCGCCGACTCATATGTCGACGCACCCGCCGACGTCGTCCTGCATATCCTGCGCGACTTCGACGGCCACCATCGACGCATCCTTCCGCCCGCCTTCTCCGACTTCGAGATCCTCCACGGCGGCTACGGCGACGGGACCATGACCTCGTTCAAGCTCAAGCTCGGCGGTCGAACGACGGCAGGGCGCACCCTCGCCACCGAGACCGAGCCCGGCACGATCCGCGAGCAGATCATCGGTCGCGACATGGTCACGGAGTTCCGGGTCGCCCCCGAGGGCGACGGGTCGCGAGTGACGATCTCGACCCGCTGGACCCCGGTCGGCGGTCTGAGCGGGGCGCTGGAGCGGATGTTCGCGCCGTCGATGCTGCGCAAGGTCTATGTCGAGGAGCTCACGCTCCTCGCCGGCTACGCCCCGACCCTCACGCAGGCGGCGTCGGCCCCGGGAACATCGGCCGCACCGACGACTGCGCCCGGCTGATCGAGGCCCGGGCGTACGCGGCTTCCATGGCGAAGGCGACGACGAAGGCGACGACGCTGGCCGCGACGGCGGCCGCCGTGCCGAGCGCCGAGCTCTGCCGCGATCAGCCCGGCGATCGCGCCCGCGAGCACCGCGTTGATCACCATCACGAGCACCGGTGTTGCGGCCAGGAAGTGGACGGGCATCGGCACCGTTGGGTCGATGCCCATCGTCAGGTTCACGCCGTCGCAGGTCGTCGTGCGAGCTGGTGACGAAGAACCGCTCGAGGTCGGGGGCGATCTCGAAGTAGGCGGCCCGGATCCGGTTCATGCCGATCACGCACCAGGCGTCGTTGCGATTCGTCGGCGCCCATCCGGAAGAAGGTGGTGATCGCCGATGAACAGCACGACCGGCAGGATGATGATCCCGAACAGGGCGAAGGTGCTGCCGAACCCCGACCCCTGGCCGACCAGCGCGAGGGCCACGATCGCGCCCGAGAGCGCCGAGAGGTACATGCCCGCGCGCGCGAACATCTCGTTCCAGGCCATCGAGCGGGTCGCGAGCAGGCTCCAGTGCTCGGTCGCGAGGATCTGCAGCCGGAGGGCGGGCGGAACCTCGCCGCCGACGCCCGGGCCGGCGCGTCAGTCCGATCGCCGGTTGCGCCGCAGCCTCGGACATCGGCACGGGACCCATTCGCTCGAAGGACATCGGCGTCTTCCTTTCCCCCGGCGCGCCGTGGTCGGAACGCGAGCGTACGCCGACGCACGACCGCGTGACGGATGCGCGAGACTGACGCAACCGCTGACACCGCGCACAGCCCGGAGGCCGGCCGTGACCGAGACCCTGATCCCCGCGATCGACGAGACCAAGGCCGAGATCGAGCGCCTGCGCCTGCGCACCCAGCTGTTCATCGACGGCGACTTCCGCGACGCGCTCGGCGGCGGGCGGTTCGTGACCGAGAACCCGGCGACGGGCCGGCCGATCGCCGAGGTCGCCGCAGGGCGGCCCGGCGGACGTCGACCTCGCCGTCGCGGCGGCGCGCCGGGCCGCCGACGACGGCCGCTGGTCGCGCCTCAACCCCGGCGGACCGCAAGCGGATCCTCGTCCGCTGGGCCGACCTCATCGAGGCCAACGCGGCGCGAGCTCGGGATCATCGAGACGATCGACGCCGGCAAGCCGATCACCGACACCGTCGGCCTCGACATGCCCGAGACGGCCGCCTGCATCCGCTGGCACGCGGAGGCGATCGACAAGCTGTACGGCCAGGTCGCGCCGTCGCCCGAGGGCACGGTCGCGACGATCACCCGCGAGCCGGTCGGCGTCGTCGGCGCGGTGATCCCGTGGAACTACCCGGCGCAGATGGCGGCCTGGAAGCTCGGGCCCGGCGCTCGCGACCGGCAACACCGTCGTCATCAAGCCCGCCTCGACGACCTCGCTGAGCCTCCTGCGGATCGCCGAGCTGGGCGCCGAGGCCGGGCATCCCCGACGGCGTCCTCAACGTCGTCACCGGGCCCGGGCGACGTCGTCGGCGAGGCGATCGGCCGGCACCCCGACGTCGACTGCGTCGCGTTCACGGGCTCGACCGAGGTCGGGCCGCCGGTTCCTCCACTACGCGGCCGAGACCAACCTCAAGCGCGTGCTGCTCGAGCTCGGCGGCAAGAGCCCGCAGCTCGTGTTCGCCGACGCCGCGGACCTCGGCCGCGGTCGCCGCGAACGTCGCGATCGCGATCTTCTGGAACATGGGCGAGAACTGCTCGGCCGGGTCGCGGCTGATCGTCCATCGCTCGCGCAAGGACGCAGCTGCTCGAGGCGGTCGCGCGCGGAGCTGGCGGCGTGGCCGGTCGGCGACCCGCTCGACCCGGCGACGCGGATCGGCGCCGCTGATCTCGCGCGGCCAGATGGAGCGGGTGCTCGGACTACGTCGCGGGTCGGGCGCGAGGAGGGCGCGCGGGTCGTGACCGGCGGCGAGCGCGATCCTCGAGGAGACGGGCGGCTGGTTCGTCCCGCCGACGATCTTCGACGGCGTGCGCAACGACATGACGATCGCGCGCGAGGAGATCTTCGGGCCGGTGCTCTCGGTGATCGAGTTCGACACCGAGGACGAGGCGGTCGCGCATCGCCAACGACACGCCGTACGGGCTGGCCGCCTCGCTGTACACGGAGGACCTCAACGTCGCGCACCGCGTCGCGCGCGAGCTGCGGGCCGGCGTCGTCGGGGTCAACGCCTACTCCGAGGGCGACATGACGACGCCGTTCGGCGGCTACAAGCTCTCGGGCTTCGGCGGCCACGACAAGTCCGTCCACGCCCACGACCAGTACACCGAGACCAAGACGATCTGGATCCAGCTGCGCGGTCGTAGGCTCCGGCGACTGATCGGCCGGCCCGCCGGCTGGTCGCCTGGCGTTCACTCCAGCGGTCAACGCCCCTGATTGGCACGTGGGGCGTGCGAGTTGATGGCTGATCCGGCTGGGAACCGGCATTCCGCTCGGCCGGCGACCAGCTCAGCGGAACGACCGCTGGAGTGGTCGCCCAGCGTGCAGAGGCACCCGGCCTCGGGGGGGAAGGCCGGGCGCCTCGGGTCTCGGGGAGAGACCAGTCCAGCGTAGGGGGCGAGGTCTACCCACCTTTGCCAAGGTTTCCGCGAGGCGAGGCCGGGTGCCTCTGCCGACCCGTGGGAACCGGCCCGGTCAGGGGTAGGCGGGCCGCGCCAGGATCCCGAACGTCGAGGCCGGCCAGTAGCGCAGGAACGCGCGCCCGATCACCGACGACACCTTGATCGGCCCGAACGCGCGCGAGTCCACCGACGCCTCGCGATGATCGCCCATCACGAACAGGTCGTCGGGGCCGATCGTCCAGCTCGTGGTGTCGCCGAGCGGCTCCGTGGGTTGCGAGTCGCCGGTCGCGTCGCGATAGGTGTAGCCCGCCTCGTCGAGCGGGGCGCCGTTGACGTAGACCACGCCATCGGGATGGATCGAGACCTGGTCGCCGGGCAGGCCGACCACCCGCTTGATGAACGGGGTATTGCTGCCGTCCTCCCAGCCCGAGGGCGGGTGGAGGACGACGATGTCGCCGCGCTGGAACGCGCTCCAGTGGGGGGTCAGCTTGTCAACGAGCACGTACTGGCCGGGCTCGAGCGTCGTTTCCATCGAGCCCTGGTGGACCTGGAACGGCTGGGCGATGAACGTCTGGATCACGAAGAAGGCGACGAGCGTGAGGACCAGGGTCTCGACGACGTCGAAGATCCAGCGGGGCAGTCGTCGGGTCACGCTCGAAGTATGCCGGTGTCTCGCACATCGGGCCGCCGGCCGACCCGGACGCCCACGGACAACCGCGCCGCTATGCTGGGCCGCCTGGAGGGACCATGGCCGACAACCCCATCGAAGTCGTCCCGCAGCCGCGCGTCGACACGATCGTCGTCGACGCCGCGACGGGTGCCCAGCGACGGCGCACCGAGTACACCGGCACGGTCTGGTTCGCCGGCCGGCCGAACCTCGGCGGCGCGACGATCTCGCGGTTCGCGACGATCGAGACGCCGTTCTTCCTCCCCGACAGCCTCCCCTATCGCCCCGACCCGCTCAACGACGCGCAGGTCGTGGTGACGGTCTCGATCCAGGGCGCCGAGGAGGGTTCCCACCAGATCGCCGAGTTCCGCGCCGGCCTGGTCCCGGACCCGCGCAACCCGGCCGTGTGCTGGATCCAGCTGCAGGTCCGCGCCCGCGCCGCGACGCCGTTCGCCGTGAGCTACCGGGTCGACGTGCTGGTCGCGATGAATGGCATCCTCACCGAAGGTGGCTGACCGATGACCCCGATCCCGTTCCGGCAGTTCGACGTGCTCACATTCGACTGCTACGGGACGCTGATCAACTGGGAGGCGGGGCTCCTCGCGGGCCTGCGCGCGATCCTCGACCCGCGCGGCATCGAGGTCGACGACGAGGAGCTCCTGACGCGCTACGCGGGGCACGAGTCGGCGCTCGAGTCGGGACCGTACCTGCGCTATCGCGAGGTCCTGGCGCGCGGCGCCGACGCCGTCGCCCGCGAGCTGGGCGTGACCGCGTCGGCCGATGAGCTGGCTCGGTTCGGGGGCAGCGTGGTCGACTGGCCGGCGTTCCCCGACTCCGCGGCGGCGCTCGCCCGACTCAAGGAGCGGTTCGCGCTGGCCGTGATCACGAACTGCGACGACGACCTGTTCGCGGCCTCGAACCGGCGCCTGGGCGTCGAGTTCGACTTCGTCATCACCGCGCAGCAATGTGGCGGCTACAAGCCCGACGCGCACAACTTCGAGGTGGCGTTCGAGCGGATCGACCGCCCGCGCGACCGGATCCTTCATGTCGCACAGAGCCTGTTCCACGATCACGTCCCGGCCAAGGCGCTGGGCATGACGACGGTCTGGATCAACCGCCGGCACGACCGGCCGGGGAGCGGCGCGACGCCGCCCGCCGACGCGACGCCGGACCTCGTGACCCCCGACATGGCGACCTTCGCGGCGCTCGCGACGGCGTAGGCCGAATCGGCCCGGAACCCGCCCGGCTCAGGCGTTGACCGGCACCGCCAGCTCGACGGTGAGGCCGTTGGCCACCGTGCCCGACATCGTGCCCAGCTGGTGCGCGCCCCCGTCGTCGCCGAACACGCCGTCGGTCGCCAGGCTGATCTGGCTCATGTTCGACACGCTCTGCTCGTAGCCCGCCGTCGCGTAGACCTCGTCGCAGGTCTCCTTGGGCAGCGCGATCTGCGACGTCGCGATCTTGTTGCCGGCGTCCGCCGCCGCCGCGAGGGTCTTGTAGACCTCGAAGTGGACGTGCGGCCAGCGCCCCGAGTAGGCGGCGGGAAAGATGCTCTGGAACGTCACGATCCCATCGTCGCCCGCGGCCTGGACGCCGCGCAGATAGTTCTGGTCCTCGACGCCCTGGGAGTACAGCGAGTACCGGCCCTCGCGGTCGCAGTGCCACGCGTAGACGGCGGCGCCGGGCATCGGGTCGCACGCTGAGCCCTCGTCCTGGACCAGCAGCCGGATCGTGAGCGGCACCCCCTCGGCCGTGCCCGACGAGGCCCCGAAGCTGGTGGTGATGTCGCTGCGCACGACGCCGCTCTCGGTGAGGACGTCGGGGCCGTTGGTGCCGTCGCCCGGGAACGGGCCGGCGGTCTCCTCGGGGATGACCGGCGCGCAGTCCGCCGCGGCGGTCGAAGCGGCGGCCGACGACGAGGTCGCGCTGGCGGAGGCGGCCGACGAGGTGCCCGGGGCACAGGCGGCGACGGCGAACACGCTGGCCAGACCCATCAGCTGGAGGACGCGCCGACGGTCGATGAGGGTGGCGACGTCGGCCTGCAGGCCCTGGTCGTAGAGGTCGAAGGCAGGCGGCGGCGCTTCGGTCGCCGTATCGGTGCGAGGGGTTGTCATGGGCTGGGCTCCGGGCATCGAGTTGAGTGTCGCCAGCGTGTCGACGCCGCATGAGAGCGCGATGACAGGCGTCAATCGCGGGAGGCGGTCAGGCCCCCAACTCAGCCTGCGGCCACCTTCGCCTCGATCCCGGCCAGCGACTCGAGCGACACCCCCGTGTCCGCGAGCGCCGCGCCCTCGACTCGCCGACCCGACGCGACCAGCGCCGAGATCGACTCGTTGACCTTCCACGTGTTCACGTTCATGCCGGCGACGACGCGCCCCTCGCGCAGCCAGAAGGCGATGAACTTGCCCGCCGCAGGACTGCCCCGGAACACGACCCGATCGAAGGCGGGCGCGTAGCCCGCGTACTCCATGCTGAGGTCGAACTGGTCCGAGTAGAGGTACGGGATCCGGGCGTAGGCCTCGTCATGGCCGAGCATGTTGCGCGCCGCGATCCGACCCTGGCGGCGGGCGTTGTCCCAGTGCTCGAGGTGCAGGCGGGAGCCGAACAGCGGGTGCTCCGCCGAGGCGACGTCGCCGGCGGCGAAGATTCCGGGCACGCTCGTCTCGAGGCGATCGTTGACAAGGATCCCGTTGCCGACGGCGATCCCGGCCGCCTCCGCTAGCGCCGTCCGCGGCGCCGCCCCCACGCCGACGACCACGAGATCGGCATCGATCCGCGTCCCGTCCGTGGTCTCGACGGCCTCGACCGTGCCGCCCCGCCCATGGAACGCCACCACCCGCTGATCGGCGACCAGCCGCACGCCATGCGAGAGGTGAGCGTCGCGGTAGATCGCCCCGACCTCCGGCCCGAGGACGTGTTCGAGCGGGACCGTGGTGTCCATGACGAGCGTCACCTCGCGACCCAGCTGGCGGATCGACGCGGCGACCTCGGCGCCGATCCAGCCCCCGCCGATGACGACGGCCCGACTCGCATCGGCGGCGGCCGTACGAAGGGCGTCGGCGTCGTCGAGGGTCCGCAGGAGGTGGACGCCGTCGAGCTCGTCACCCGGCACGTCGAGCCGCCGCGGCTCGGACCCGGTCGCGATCAGCAGCCGGTCGAAGCCGACCCGGCGCCCGTCGTCGAGCACGACCGCGCGCGCTCCCGGCTCGATCGCCGCCACCGTCGTCGACGGCTCGAGCTCGACGCGCTGCTCGCCGTACCACGCCTCGGGATGGACGAACACCTTGTCGAGCTCGTCCTCACCGCGGAGGTACTCCTTGGACAGCGGCGGGCGGAGGTACGGCCGGTGGGCCTCCGACCCGAACAGCAGGATCCGGCCATCGAAGCCGTCCTTGCGCAGGGCCTCGGCCGCCTTCGCACCCGCCAGGCCCGCGCCGGCGATCACCACCGTCTCGACGTCACTCATTCGCGATCCTCCCGTTCCTTGCCTCCATCTTCGCCTCCGCTGTCCATCTGGATGCGCCGGGGCCCATGGCCGCGTCCCGCACCCCACAATGGGCGGCATGCCCGAGCTCACCGTCCCCGTCGCGCGCGTGCGCGGGTCGTTCGTGGACGCGATGGACGAGTTCCGGGCGGAGGGCCGGGGCGACCCGGGCGACTCCACGGTCACCGGATTCCTGATGCGCGAGCACGCACGAGCCTGGGCGACCGCCGCGACGTTCGAGCAGTTCGTCACCTGGCTCCGCGCGCAGGCGCTCGAGGAGACGCCGCGCAGCGACGGATTCGTCCCGGCGACCGAGCTCTGGTGGGTCGATGGGGACGCCTTCCTCGGGCGGATCCAGGTGCGCCACCGGCTGACGCCGCTGCTCCTCGAGGTCGGCGGCCACATCGGGTACGACATCCGCCCGAGCGCGCGCCGCCAGGGACACGCGACGGCGATGCTCCGCGCGGCGCTGCCCGTCGCCAAGGGGCTGGGCATCGATCCCGCGCTCATCACCTGCGATGCGACGAACACAGCGTCGCGCCTCGTGATCGAGCGCAACGGCGGGGCGCTCGAGGATGAGCGCTTCGGCAAGCTCCGCTACTGGGTCGCGACCGCGCCTGCGACGGGCTGATCCGCTCGGTCGCCCAACGACCTCAGCGGATCCGGACCCGATCGCCGGGCGCGATCTTCCCCGGGTTCGCGCGGAAGCGCTCGTTCTCGGGGAACGCATCGATCATGACCATGAACGCGGGCTTCCCATCCTTGGGCTCGAAACCCGCGGCGATCGCGATGTCGAACAGCGTGTCGTCCTTCACGACCCTGTGGAAGCGCTTGGCGTTGTCCGATGCCGATGACGAGCCGTGTCCCATCCCCTCGTCGGGATCGTCGTCCTCGACGTCGGGTGGCTCGTCATCGGGCCCGTCGTCGGGCGGTGTGAGCGGCGCCGCGCCCGGGATCGCGAGCGAGGCGAGCTCATCGGTCGTCCCACGGAAGGCGTTGACGTCGATCCGTCCGTCGTGTCCGGCGACCTTGCCGAAGCTCGTGAACTGCAGGATCGTCGCGTGCGTCCAGCCGCCGTGCGCGGCGCGCCAGTAGCGCCTTCGGGCACGGGCGAAGGCGTCGGCGGGAGTCATCCGTACGCGGTGGCCCTCCGCGTTCCGTTTGGGAGTCACGTAGTGGCTCGCGACGAGCAGGCCGAGGTCGGACGCGGGCGGGTCGTCGATGATCCCCCAGTACCACGCGGGGGCGTACATGAGCAGCGGATGGCCGTTGGTGAGGTCCGCGAACGCCTTGGCGAACTCGCGGACGGCCTTGATCCGTGGCTTGTTGGCGTTATCGCGCTCGATATCGAGCATCGTCATGATCCCGGTCGGGTCGCCGATCTGGTCGACGAACAGCTGCGCCTGCTTGGCCGGCGAGACGACCGTGGCCGGGTACAGGAAGTGGTAGGCGCCCAGCACCGGGATCCCGGCCTGCTTGGCGCGGCGGTGATTGCCCCGGTACTTCTCGTCGGGTGTCGTGGCCAGCGACGCACGGGCGAACATGAAGTCGATCCCGGACTCGCGGATCTTCCCCCAGTCCAGGTCGGAGCCCTGGTGATGGCTCACATCGACGCCGAAGATCGGCATGGCGATCCCTCCCGGAGGCCGCGCAGGCCCAGGTGCGACCCGCAGGCGCGGCACATCTCCGCTCCGGGCGACAGTACGACCGCCGCGTCCGATCGACAATCCCCCGCGATCGTCGACGGGCGCGGTCGCGCGGTCAGCTGAAGCGACGGTCCGCCTTGACCTCGCCGACCCGGTCGACTCGCCCGAGATACCAACCGATGCGCGCCTCCGCCCGGTCGTCCAGCTGGGGGACATAGGGCTTGATGTCGAGCAACGGCGTGCCGTCGAGGATGTCCACGTCCTCGATCCGGATCGTGGTCCCGTCGATGCCGACGAGCCGGACGGTCGAGAGGCCGATGGGGTTCGGGCGGGCCGGCGATCGGGTCGCGAACACGCCGTGGGGCCGGTCGTCGAGGAACGGGATCAGCGTCAGGCGCACGGTGTCGATCCGGTGGAGGTGGTACAGCAGCGTCAGGTGGCTGAAGCCGTCGAGGTCGGCGAGGCCCTCCGCGAACGCCGGGTCGAGCTCGATGCTGCCGGGGACGCCGGTCGCGCCCACTGCCTGGACGGGCATCCCCGCGGCATCCGCGAACGGCGTCCTGATGATCCCGATGGGCCGAAACGTGACTGGCTCAGGCGGCATCGAAGCGGTCCTCCCTGCGATCTCGTACAAGCCTAACCTCGACCCTCGTCAGCGTTGAGGCTCGATCGCCCGGATCCGATCGGTCCTGCCCGGGATGCCGTCGCGCACCTCGTGCCAGGCGCCTTCACGGAACACCTCATAAGCCGTAAACGCGCAGGGCACGCCCGCCGCAGCCATCGGATCCGCAGCGTCCATGAGCTGAAAGTGGAGATGCGGCGTCGTCGAGTTGCCCGTGTGCCCAACCCGGCCGATCAGTTCGCCGACACTGACCCGCTGGCCCATTCGGACCGCGATCGAGCCAGGCGCCAGGTGTACCAACGCCGCGACGACATCGTCGCGCTGGATCAGGACGTGATTGCCCAGGATAGATGGCAACCGGGTCGGATTGAACGTGAAGGCGTTCTTGATGGCCAGGAACGTTTCACGCACCGGATGGACCCGAGACCGCTCCGGGTAGCCATCGACGGCCCTGATGATCAGGCCGTCGAATGGCGAATGGACCGGCGCACCCCACGCGTAACACTCCCGGGTGGGGACGCCCAACAGCAGCGTGCGCAGCCAGCCCGCGGGGTGGTAGTGCCGCCGAGGCCGTCGATCGGTAATCAGGAAGTCGTAGGCGAAGCGCTGCCCGAGGATGTCCGTGCCGTGGCTCGGGATGCGGTCGGCGGGCGAGGTGACCGCGATCCAGCCTTCTCCACGGAGCGGGAACGCGACAACCGCAGCGTTCGCCAGCACACTTGACACGCCCAAGATCCTAGCGTCCGAAGCCCTCTCAACCGTGGAGGCAGGCAAGATCGGAAATACCCCCGCTGGGTATTGACAAGGGGGGTTGTCAAGAGGGCCTCAATGGCCTATAGTGCTAATCCAATGGCGTGTCGATTTGACACGCCACTACGTATGTCGGGTGGCGTGGACCCGATGTCGGGGGTCTCGGGTGGAGCCGGGACAACGTTGTGAACAAGCCCACGGTGGTCGCACGGCTGGGTGCGACTCCGTCAGTTGGAGCGTCGTGATTTCTGCCGATACGTCTACTGCACCTGTCTCCGAGGCTGAGGCCGCCCTCGCGGCGGCGTCGGTCGAGCTCGATCCCGAGGTCGCCGCCCTTGAGGCGGAGGCCCTCGCGACGATCGCGGCCGAAGTGACCCCGGGGCCCGAGCCTGAGCCCAAGCCGGTCGTTGCGGCCCCGGCCGCCAAGGCGGCCGAACCGGACGCCGATGAGGCCGAGCCGGTCGCGGCCGAGGTCCTCGACACGGACGACTCCGTGCGCCTGTACCTGCGTGAGATCGGCCGCGTGCCGCTGCTCACCGCCGAGGAAGAGGTCATCCTCGCCAAGGGGATGGAGCTCGGCGCCCAGGTCGAGGCCGAGCCCGAGAAGGTGATCCTCTCGCTGCACGAGTGGACGCTGCACAGCTCCGAGCCCACCGCCCGCGCCAAGGACCGCCGCTACGTGCTGCCGTTCGAGGTCGAGTCGCACCGGATCGTCAACAACGCGATCAACGCGGACGAAGCGATGGACCTGCTGGTCACCGCGCCTTCGTTCGGGTCTCACCGACGCCCTCCAGAAGGCCGAGACCGACGCGCTCAAGGAGCGCCTCGTCCGTGCCCAGGACCTCCGCTCCGTCTACAACGAGCGGCTCGACGCCGAGACCTTCCTCGACCTCCTCAACTGGATCGAGGGCGAGCTCGGCCGGCCGAACGCCGAGATCCGCGCCAGCACGGCACTTCGCGCGCTGCGCGACTGGGCCCGTGGCGAGGTCGCCTACCCGGCGATCCGGCGCCACCTCGAGGCGGGCAACGAGACCGAGACCATCGACGAGATGGGCCCGGAGCTCAAGAAGCTGGCCAAGGCATCGCGGGATCACCTGACCTCCGCGAACCTGCGCCTCGTCGTGTCGATCGCGCGCAAGTACATCAACCAGGCCGGCATGGGCCTCCTCGACCTCGTCCAGGAAGGCAACGCGGGCCTGATCCGCGCCGTCGACAAGTTCGAGTACGAGCGCGGCTTCAAGTTCAGCACCTACGCCACCTGGTGGATCCGCCAGGCGATCCAGCGCGGCCTCGCGGACCAGAGCCGGACGATCCGGATCCCGGTCCACATGGTCGAGACGATGGGTCGCGTGGCACGTGTCGTGCGCGAGCTGTCGACGCAGCTCGGCCGCGAGCCCACCAACACCGAGATCGCGGCGGCCCTGCCCGACGAGACGCCGGCGATGACGCCGCAGCGCGTCGAGGAGATCCGCAAGCTCGGCCGCGAGCCCGTCTCGCTCCAGTCGCCGGTCGGCGACGAGGGCGATGCCGAGCTCGGCGAGCTGATCCCCGACGAGGACGCCGTGTCCCCGCTCGACGCGGTCGCGGACCGGATGCGCCGGGAGCAGATCGAGCACGTGCTCAACAGCCTCGACGGCCGCGAGCAGCGCGTCCTGCGCCTGCGCTTCGGCCTCGACGACGGGCACGCCCGGACGCTCGAGGAAGTCGGTCGCGAGTTCGGCCTCACCCGCGAGCGGATCCGCCAGATCGAGGTCCAGGCGCTGCGCAAGCTGCGCCACCCGTCGCGGAGTCGCAAGCTGCGCGAGTTCGCCGCCTAGGCTGCGAACGCCCCGCACAAACCTGGAGCCGCGGTCAACGACCGCGGCTTCTCTCGTTAACCGGGCTGCCGGCCGAGGCCGACGCACAGGTCGAGGCGGACGGCGACGGCGGCGGCCTCGGTGCGGCTCGCGACGCCGAGCTTGCCCAGGATGTTCGAGACGTGGACGCCCGCGGTGTTCTCGCTGATGAACAGCTCGTCGGCGATCTGGCGGTTCGTTCGGCCCAGAGCGACGAGGGCCAGCACCTCGCGCTCCCGGCGCGTCAGGCCGAACGGGCGGCCGGCCGTCGCGCGCTGCGGCGGGAGCGGCCGCTGCGAACGCTTCGGTCCCGGGATCCGGCAGGTCGATGCGAGCCCGCCGCGCCAGCGACGCGATCGCGTCGGCCAGCGGACGGGCGCCGAGCGACGTCGCGATGAGCGTCGGCATCGCGGAGGGTTGCGGCGGCCGCCAGGCGATCCCCCGCGGCCAGCAGCGCCTCGCCCTCGCGCCAACCGGCGTAGGCCTGCAGGTACGGCCGGCGGAGACCCGCCCAGCGCTCCCGTGCCATCCGCCCAGGCGCTGGCGTCGACGCGTCCGTGAAGTCGAGTGTCCTCGGCCTCGGCGGTCGCGCGCTCCGCCAGCGTGATCTCGGCCTGGGGACCGCGCTCATGGCGACAGCGTCACCGTCAGCTGGCGCATCGCGCTCCGCGCGCAAGGCCTCGCCGCGTGCGATGGCGAGCGCCGTCGCTGCAGGATCGCGGCGAGCTCGGGCGACCTCGGCCGTGTCGGCGGCAGCCCACGCCGCGATCCGGAGCAGGCGCGTGTTGAACCAGCGCCAGCCCGCGTCGCCGAGGCGGGCGAGCCCGTGCTCCGCCTCCTCAAGGGCGTCGCCCGGGCGGCCCTCCCAGAGGGCGAGCTCGGCCATCGCCGCGAAGTAGTTGCCGCTGAACTGCGCCTCGAGAGGGCACGCCCTCGATGCAGCTCCGCCAAGCCGCTCGAGCTGCACCTTCGCGACATCGAACTCGCCGGTCGCAACGAGTAGCGGAATCCAGCGGCTGATCCGGTACCGGTCGGCGGTGGTCGTGCCGACCGGCACGTTGTCGGCACTCTCGGCAGCAAGCATGGCCGCGCGATCCCATCGGCCCAGGTCGAAGTTGACCATGATCCCGTTGTGGCGGATGTAGGCGCCGTAGGACGTGGCGATGCCGAACGCGTCCGCTGCTCGGATCGCCGTCCTCGACTGCGGCCGCGGACCGCTCCGGAAAGCCGCAGAAGTTGAGCGCCTCGCTGAGGTTCACGTGCGCCCGCCCGACGTCGTCGATGTTGCCGACCTCGAGTGCGATCGCCAGGCCTGACTCCAGCTCGGCGATGGCCCGCTCGCAGTCGCCCTGGGCCGCGAGGTCCAGGCCCAGCGTGTTGCGCGCGTGCCCCTCGGCCTCTCGCGCCCCGACCTGCAGCGCGATGTCGATCGCCTCCTGGCACAGGTCGCGCGACGCCTCCCACCGGTCGAGCAGCATCAGGATCTGCCCGTAGCCAGCGAGCACGCGAGCCCGCTCAGCGGTCGGCGGATCGGCGGGCATGATCGCCATGGCCCGCTCGTGCTCGACCAGGGCCTCCGCCGACTCGCCCTGCGCCCACAGCGCGCGGCCGAGCTGCTCGTGCATCACGGCCTCCCGGATCGGCCCGCGGAGGGATCGAGGCTGGCGATCGCCTCGCGGCGCAGGGCCACGTTGCGGGCCGGCGTCGCCACCGAGGTTGGCCATCTCTGCGGCGCGGGTCAGGATCTCCGCCTGATCGGTACCGGCGAGCCGCTCGGCATCGGGCAGGCCTGGCCAGAGGTCGAGCACGCGCTCGAGCTGGTGGAACGCAGCCCCGAAGGCGAAGGCCTGTTCCGCAGCGGTCGCGGCGTTGAGGGAGGCCTCGAAGGCGCGCTCGTCCTCGTGTGCGCGGGCCCAGTGGTGCGCGAGCTCCGCCCAGTGCGCGGCCGCGGACGCGCCCGGCGGGGCAGGTCGCAGGGCGATGGCCTCCGCACACGCCCGGTGGAGGCGCCGTCGCTCGCCCGGCAGCAGCTCGTCGTAGGCGACCTCGGCGAGGAGGGCGTGGCGGAACGCGTACCCTTCGGCGCCGCGCCCGTCCATGTCGACGATCAGCACCTGGCTGGCGATCGCGGCGCGCAGCGCGTCGTCGAGCGACGTCCGGGGCCGCGGCGCCGCGGGCGTCGGCCACCGCGGCGAAGAGGTCATGGTCGATGCGGCGTCCGGTGACGGCGACGATGCCGACGACCTCGCGGGCGTTCTCGCCCAGCGCCGCGAGGCGCGCGAGGAGGATCTCGCGCAGCGTCGTGGGCAGGCGCGCCGACCCGGGCCCGGTCTCGGCGATCAGCAGCTCCTCGATGAAGAACGGGTTGCCGTCGGATCGCCGGTGGATCCGCGATCGCGGCCTCGGGATCGACGGGCTCGCCGGTGATCGCCTCGAGCATCGCGGCGGTCTCGTCGACGTCGAGGCGCGCGAGGTCGATCCGCTGGACGCGGCCCGTCCGCTCGAGCTCGGCGAGCCACGGCAGGGCCGGGTGGCGCCGGTGGAGCTCGTCCGAGCGGAGCGTCATCGCGATGCACCGACGCGCTCGGTGCGCAGGCTGCGGACGAGGAACGTCGAGCGTCTCGCGGGTGGCCGGGTCGGCCCAGTGGACGTCCTCGACGACGATGAGCACGGGCGAACTGATCGCTGCAGCCGGCGCAGCAGGCCGATGAGCGCCTCGAACAGGCGGGTCTGGAGCCACTCGCTGCTGGACGGGTGCTGCCGACGACGCGGGATCGAGCGCCGGGACGAGCCGGGCGAGGTCGGGCGCCGGACGAGCCGACGAGCGCCTCGAGGCTTGACGGGTCGAGGTCGCGTACCACCTGGCCGAGGATCTCGACGATCGGCCCGTACGGCAGCCCCTCGTCGCCGACGTTCGCGCACGAGCCGCGCAGCACGAGGAACCCGCGGGTCCGCGGCGGCGGTCGCGAGCTCGGCGACGAGCCGGCTCTTGCCGACGCCCGCCTCGCCCGGCGATCAGGAGGTTGGTCGGCGACCCGTCGATCGCGGCGTCGAGCGCAGGAGCCCCGGCCTCGAGCTCGGCGCGGCGTCCGATGGTGATGGGGCTGACGAGACGGCCGACCATGCGCGAGATCATAGGAGCGATCCGTCGGCGTCGGCCCCTCAGTCGATCGGCTGCGCGGTCAGCGGCCTCAGCGGCCGGACGTAGTTGACGATGGCCCGGGCGAGCGCCGCGATCCGCGAGCTGGGGCGCGGACCCGGCGGGGGCGACTCCGGCACGTGGACGAGGCGGCGGTCGTGCTCAGCCAGGGTGACCATGCCGGCGATGTGATCGCGGGCCAGGAACTCCATCGTGTAGGCGTTCATTGCTCGATTCCTTCCTGCGTCCCGGTGGTTGGATCACCCGGTGACGCAGATCAGAATGTCGAGCGAGGGCCGCCCCGCCATCGGGAGGCCTCGTCATTCGGTCGGCGCGATCGCCGTTATTTTCGTCCGGAGGGTCCGGTCGGCCGTTAGCCCCGTTTACCCGCCGTCCTTCTTGGAGGCAGCCGTCGTCATCGCCTGTTCGGTCGCCTTCGACCCGAAGTAGAAGCCGGCGACGGCGACGACCAGCGTGCTCACGGTCGTCAGCAGCTGGAGGCCGAAGTCGTGGCTGTCGGGGGTCATCGACGGCCGCATGATCACCGTGTAGAGCGTTGCCCCTGGTGACGCCGCGGCGGTGGCCGCGTCGGCGGTCTGCTGGAGGATGATCGCGCCGCCCGCGTGGAGCGTGTCGATCTGGGCCTGCGTGATGCCGCTCGAGGTGAATGTCTGGCTCGAGGTGCCGGCGTTGAACACGACGACGCCGATGATCGCGAAGATGAGGATCAGGGTCATCGCGATCAGCGCCCGGATCGAGCCTTCCGGCATCCCCAGGGCCTGCGTCGGCGCGCGCATCCCGAGCGCGGTGAGGACGACCGTGCCGACCAACAGCATCAGGGTGACCGTCACGAAGCCGGCGATCAGCAGCACGACGCTGGCGAACCCGTCGAGGTAGGGCGGGTTCCAGAGGACGAGGCCGCCGAAGATGACGCCCCCGACGATCAGGATCCCGAGGAGGATGAGCGCCGCGCCCTTCGTGCCCAGGCCCTGCTTGTTGCCTCCCGCCGCGGACTCTGCCGGGACGCCGTGCTCGTCAGCCATTGCCGTTTCCCTCCCTCGCGAAGTCCGCGAAGGCTACGCTCCCGGCTGCGGCCTGCATAGTGAGGAATTCAGCCTAGGAGCGCCTCCAGCTGAACGACGTGCTCCTCGAGGTGGCTGACGACGAACCGGTCGCGCACCTCGCCGGCCGTCATCTCGCCGAGGCGCGGATGCAACCCGACCGACGCGTCGTCTCCGGGTCGTTCCGCAGCCTGGGCCGCCCGGCGTTCCCAGCGGGCGATCGAGCTGTCGATCCGGTCGAACAGCTCGCGCAGGGGCAGGGTCCGGTCACGCTCGAGGACGCCGAGCCTGAGGGTGTCGGTGGCCAGGCGACCGAACGGCTGACCGTCGCCCGATCCACGTCCCGCCTCGACGAGCCGCTCGTACTCGCCGAGCCAGTACGGGAGCATCTCGGCGACGTGGGCGAGTGCCTCGCGGGGACCCCACGATGCCTCGGGCGCGGCGTCGAACCGCTCCGCGAGGGGCCAGGGTCCGCGCGCCTCGACCCTTGGGCGAAGAGCCTCGAACGCCTCGCGGGACGCGGTGAGGCGGGACGATGGGTCGGCGGTGGACGGAGGCAGATCGTTCATGGCGCCCAGTCTGGCATGGCCGACCGGCGGTCGACGACCGCGCTTGACCGGCGTCCGGGCGGGGCCAGAGTGGTGGCAATCGTCCATCCGGGCCCGCGGCCGCGCGCCGCCGCCCGGCAGCCTCGACAGCCGGAGCCTCCGATGACCGACACCGCAGCCCGTCCCGCCAGCGCGGGCGTGGCAGGCACGCCTGCCGCCAACCAGTCGGGTGCCCACCTCAACAAGGACGCCTTCGCCGAGGCGAAGGACTTCCTGCCGCTCGACGGCATCGACCACGTCGAGTTCTGGGTCGGCAACGCCCGCCAGGCGTCGGCGTACTTCCGCGCGCTGTGGGGCTTCACGCCGGTCGCGTTCTCGGGCCTCGAGACCGGCGTCCGCGACCGGGCGAGCTACGTCATGCAGCAGCACGACATCCGGATCGTGCTGACGGCGCCGCTCACCCCGGACGGCGAGATCGCCGAACACGTCCGAGCGCACGGTGACGGCGTCCGCGACATCGCGTTCGCCGTGCCCGACTCGGCGGCCGCCTGGCGCGAGACGACGGCCCGGGGCGCCCGCTCGGCGCAGGAACCGATCGAGCTCGACGGCGGCGAGGACGGGACGCTCCGCCGGAGCGCCGTCTGGACCTACGGCGAGGTCCGCCACAGCTTCGTCGACCGGCGCGACTACCACGGCGTCTTCGCGCCCGGCTACCGGAAGGTCAAGAAGCCGGCCGGCCGCGGCCGGGCCTGAGCCTGCTCGAGGTCGACCACTGCGTCGGCAACGTCGGGCTCGGTGACATGAACCGGTTCGTCGACTACTACCGCGACGTGTTCGGCTTCGCGCAGCTCATCCACTACGACGACAAGGTCATCCACACCGACTACAGCGCGCTCATGTCGAAGGTCATGACCAACGGCAACGGCCGCGTGAAGTTCCCGATCAACGAGCCCGCCACGGGCAAGAAGAAGAGCCAGATCCAGGAGTTCCTCGACTGGTACCACTCGCCGGGCGTCCAGCACGTCGCGCTGCGGACCGAGGACATCGTCGGCACGGTCCGCCGGCTGCGCGACAACGGCGTCGAGTTCCTGGGCATGCCCCACGCCTACTACGAGTCGCTCGCCGATCGGGTCGGCGACGTCGGGGTGCCGATGGACGTGCTCGAGGAGCTGGGGATCGAGGCCGACCGCGACGAGGAGGGCTACCTCCTCCAGATCTTCACCCGGCCGATCCAGGACCGCCCGACGTTCTTCTTCGAGATCATCGAGCGCCACGGCTCGCGCGGCTTCGGCGTGGGCAACTTCAAGGCGCTGTTCGAGGCGATCGAGCTGGAGCAGGCCCGCCGCGGCAACCTGTAGGCGGTTTCCGTCGCCCTCGTCGCCCTCGTCGCCCTCGTCGCCCTCGTCGCCCTCGTCGCCCTCGTCGCCCTCGTCGCCCTCGTCGCCCTCGTCGCCCTCGTCGCCCTCGTCGCCCTCGTCGCCCGACGGATAGTTCCACTCAAGCAACATGACCGACGCGCTGTCGCGCCGTCTTTCAGCGCGGCTCGTTGTCCTCGGGTTCCGAGGACGGCCGGATCCATGCGGGGCGATCGGACTTTCGGGGATTGACCGACGCCGTCCGGTCGTTCTCGAGACCCACGTCCGTGCCCGCGAGCCACGCGGTGATCCGTCCGTGGGCCACCGGATCGATCCCGTACAGGGATCCCCGGTCGTCAGCGCGAAAGGGCATCATCCGGATCAAACCGGCCTGTTTGAGCAGCCGCAGCTGGCGGCTCGTCGCGGACCGGCTGAGGCCGAGCTCGGCTGCGATCGACGACGGGCGACGCGGTCGGATCGCCACCATCGCGACGATCCGCCGCCGCGTCTCATCCGCCAGCAGGGCGATTCCCGATCCGTTGCGTTTCGGCATGCCTGGATCGTGGCAGCGACCACTTTCCTGGTGCTCACCGATGGCTCATCGGCGGCTCACCTGGCCATTCCGCGGGTCAGCGCGCCAGCGCGACGATGGTTCGACATGGCTGAAACCATCCGACAAGTGGTCGGGTGGGTGCCCGGGGGAGACGTGGTCGAGTGGCGGTCAGCGGGCGGCCACGGTCATCGCGCGAGTCGCTGCCAGCTCGGGTCGCCGGCCAGCTCGGCGGGGATGGCGGATGAGGTGCCGGCCTCGACGTCGATCACGATCAGCCGGTCCGTGGTTCCGCTTGCCGGATTGTTCGACGAGCCGATCAGGTGGCGCCCGTCGGGCGACCAGACCGGCGCTCCGCTGACGGGCGGCGGCAGCACCGAGCGCTCCGTGCCGTCGGGTCGCGCGACGACGAACTGGCCGGGGAGGCTGTCCGGGCCTGCGCGCCAGGCGAGCCAGTCCCCGCCCGGTGACCAGGCCGGCGACCAGTCGTTGCCATTGCGTGGCCCGGACAGGTCCTGCGGGTCGCCGCCCCGTGAACTGACGACGAAGACGTGCGATCCGCCATCCGTCGACGATGCTGCTGTAAGCGATCAGCGCCCCGTCGAGCGACCAGGCCGGGGCGCTGAACATGACGTCCGGCGTCACCTGCGCCAGGCTCGGCGGTGTCAGTCGCAGCGGGGCTCCGGTACCGTCCGCGTTCATCACGTAGATGCCTCGATCCTTGTTGAAGTGGCCCCCCTTGAAGGCGACCTGACGACCGTCCGGTGACCAGACCGGAGATTGGCCCTCGATGTCCGCCGGACCGATGGGCACGGGGGCGCTCCCATCCAGCGACGCCACGAAGAGCTGGGGATGGCCTCCTGCCATCGCGGTGTAGGCGATGCGCGTGCTATCCGGGGACCAGGCCATGTGGATGAACGGCACCAGCGGCCCGCTCGTTGTACGTGCTCGCCGCCAGCCCGACGACGACCGTGGGAGGTTGCGTCGTCGCGTCGGCGGCAACGACGTTCAGCGTGACCTGCGAGGTGCCCGCCACGAGGGACAGGTAGGCGATCCGGGTCCCATCGGGCGAGAACACCGCCTCAATGTCCTTGTCCGGACCCGTGGTGAGCGGTCGCGCCGGCGTGCCGTCGGCGGGGCTCACGAAGATGTCGCCCGCGGAGTCGAAGGCGATGAGGCCGGGCCGGGCCAGGCCCGGGGGAAGTGGGTGGCGCCGGCCGCCGACGAGTCCCACGACCGCGATGCCTGCGAGCAGCACCAGCAGGGTCACGAAGGCGAGGCCGGCCGTGCCCAGCCGTCGCCGCGCTGCCGACCCTCCGAGGGCCGGCATCGCTGCCCGCATGGGCCAGCCGATCCGCCACGAGCGGACCTGTGGCGTCCGCTCCAGGGCATCGGCGATGTCGGCAAAGACGTCATGGGCGAGGCCCGGGCTCGGCTCGCGGGTCAGCGCCCGCTGGATGCGAACGTCGGGCGGGGCTTCGGGTCGCATGGTCACAGCTCTGCCCTCAGTGCGCGCGACAGCGCCTGTCGAGCGTTGTGAAGTCGCCACTTGGCGGTGCCTTCAGGGATCGCGAGGAGTTCGGCGATGTCGCCGATCGAACGCTCTTCGACGTGATGCAGCACGAGGATCGTCCGCTTGTCTGGATCGAGCCTCCGGAACGCACGCCGAATGGCGTCGTTGGTGGTCAGCTGGTCGGCCAGCGGCTGGGCGGTGTCGACCGGCTCCGCGTCGGGGCCCAGGGCGTCGACCGCGATCTCGCGGACGGTCGTCCGCCGACGTTCACGCATCCGCGACCGGCTGGCGTTGATCACGATCCGCCACAGCCACGCCTCGAAGCGATCGGCACCGCGCAACCTGGGCAGCTGGCGCCAGGCGAGCAGGCAGCCCTCCTGTACGACATCGCGCGCGTCGGATTCGTCGTCCAGGATCGAGATGGCCAGCCGGAGCAGGCGATCGAGCCGCGGCCTGATGAGCTGCTCGAAGGCGAGCCGATCGCCCGCCTGCGCCCGGGCGACGAGGGCGACGGCGGCGTCGGCCGCTGCGTCTCCGATCGCGATCGCCGGGACGCTCATCAGATCACGCGCCGCTCAATTGGACGGGTCCCAGGCTGCCTGGATCTTCGCGAGCAACGGATCGATCGACTGATCCGGGTTGATGACGAACGCGTGAACGATGTCCTGGAATGCCAGCGCAGACGGGACGCTCGCGTCGCGGTCAAGGAACTGCGTCGGATGCTGGGCGGCGGCGATGAGGCGCAGGCCCTCCTCCTGGAGCGGTGTGCGGTCGGCCGCCGCCAGCTCCACGGCCGGGAGGCGGCCGGCCCGCCCGTGATTGCTCGCCACATCCGCTTGGACCGACGGTGTGGCGACGTACTCGAGGAAGGCCCTCGCACGATCCGCGTCGGTCGCCCGCGTCGGGGCGTTTCGCGGCATGACGAACGCGTCGGACGGGTCCTCGACGGCGTGCTCCGCATCGAACTCGGTCTCGAGGGCGGGAAACGCGAACATGCCCAGGTCGGGCCGGACGTCTGGTCGGGACCACTCGCGCCACGTAGGCGATGTACGCCATCCCGGCCCGTCCGCTCGGCGAGGTCGGTCCCGGCAACGTCCCAGCCCCGAGCGCCAGGATTGGGCCCCACGGTCGAGAGGAGCTCCCGCAGGCGGACGAACACGTCGTCGGACCCGTTGATCCGTCCAGGGCACTCGACCTGCGATCAGGTCGGCGTGGAACCTGTAGCCGTTCTGACGCAGGTTGAGGATGTCGAACAGGCCCAGGCCCGGCCACCCCTCCTGGTCGCCCAGGGCGAGCGGGGTGATCCCGTCGCGCTTCATCCGCTCGGCCAGTGCGAGGTACTCGGTCCACGTGGTCGGGATCGAGTACCCGTGGCTGGCGAACAGGCTCCGGCGATAGAAGACCGCCCAGGGGCCGTGGGTGTACGGGATCGCGTAGATCCGCCCGTCGTCCCCTGTCGAGGCCTCCTTCAGCGCCTGTGAGAACCCGGACCCGACCTGGGCCCAGACGTCGTCGAGCGGCTCGAGCAATCCCTTCGCGGCGGCGCGGCGCATCTGGTGGCCCGTGATCCACATGATGACGTCCTCGGGCGAGCCTCCGAGGTAGTCGTCAATCCCAGACGAGAACACATAGCCCAGGACGGTATTGACCAGGACATCGATGCCGGTCTGCTGCGGTGAATCCCGCCGTGATGTCCTGCATCGGTACCGTCGTGGCAAGCGTGACCGTCGGGGTCTCGCCTGCGGTGCAGCCGCGACCGGCGACGATGGCGGCGCGCTCGATGTTGGTGCGAAGCCCGCCTCACTTGGCGCCGGTGTGCTCGTACCCGCGTCACAGGCCGCGAGTGCCGAGGGCAGGGCGACGGCACCGACGAGGCCCGCCGCAGCTTTGAGCACCTGGCGCCGACTCGTCATCGATCGCGGCCCCAGTTCGCACGGTTCGCCGCGTCGCTCATGTTGCCCTCCGCCACACCCCGGAATGAGCCCGGGGAGCTGGTCGCGCGGGTGGCGTCGGTCATGTTGTTGTCGGCGACGCCCCGGAACCACTGGGCCTTGAGCCCGGCAGCCACGGCTGCGTCCGTCATGCTGTGGTCGGCGACTCCGCGGAACCACGGGGCAGCGTACGCCCCCGCACGCGCGGCGTCACTCATGTTGTTTTCGGCAACGCCCTTGTAGGGGACGATCGCCGCCGGGCGGACGGCCGCCTCGGCCTGGAGGTCGAGCGCGCGCACGGCGATGGCGCCGGCGACCATCCCGATCGCGAACGCGACGATCGCCAGGGCGATCGTGAGCGACCGCGTCGACTGGTACAGCACCGGGACATGGCGTTCGGTGGTCATGGCTTGGGCTCCCTTCCGAGTCCGACGGATCGGATTGGACCTCCCGTCACTCTCATCGACGATCTCGGACAGGCTGGCGTTTGGTCGATTTTCGACGGAATCGAAAGAGGACCCCCCGGATGGGAGGGCCCTCTTGTCGCCGCGAGGCTGGTCGCGGGCTAGCGGTGGGAGCAGCCGGGGTTCGGGGTGTCGATCCGGAGGACCGTCGTGCCGACCGGGACGATGTACGTGGCGTAGACCGCCGCGGGGATCGTCGCACTCTCGTTGCGGGCAAGACCGGGGTCGTCCCCGGACTCGACGAACGACGAGCCGGCGGGATACACGGTGACGACGCCCGGGTGCGTGTGCCAGCCCGAGGTGCCGAGCGGGGTGGAGTGGGCGAGCGTACCGCGTGCGACGAGATCCGGGCCCGTGAATGCGGCGCGTCGCCCTCCAGCGCGAGGCAGGCGAACAGCGCCTGCGCGCGCAGCGATGCGATCGGGACGAGGCTCCCGTCGGCGTCGGTCAGGCCGAACGAGCCGAGGAGCCGGCGCTGGGCGGTCGCCGGCGCAGTCACCCCTCGCGGGCAGCCTAGCAGGGCGCGCGTGCCGTCGAAGGTGAAGGCGCGGGAGCCGTGCGCGATAGCGTAGGCTGTGCCGAATTCTTGGCGCGCAGTGCGGCGGAGGGTCGTCGATGGCACGTCCCAATTTCGGGTCGGGCGGTCTCCTGGTTGTTGCGATGACCGCCGCCAGCGTCCTCGTGGCATGCACCGGAGGGGGCGCGGCGGCGCCCACAAGTCCCGGCGCGCCGAGCGCCGACACCGGCCCGGCGGCGACACCCGCGGCAATCTCCTCCGAGCCCGCCATAACGCCGGCAAGCGCGACAGCATCGGCGGCAGGTGTTGCCACGCCGGAGGCTTCGGCCCTGGAAACGTTGACACCGACGGCATCCCCGACGACACCGGCGGCATCGATCGACGCCGGGGCAAGCTTGAAGTCGCTCGTCCCCGCCGAGATCGCCGGCAAGTCGCTCACGATCGAGCCCGCGTTGGACGGCGGGCAGTCGTTCCTGGGGCTCTGGAACGACGAGAAGATGGCCAGGAAGCTGCTCGACAGCCTCGGTGCGTCGCCCAAGGACGTCGAGATCGTCTATGGGTACGGCGAGGTTGAGGCCCCGAAGCAGCTGTATGTAACGGCCTACCGGATCCCGCGTGTCGATGGCACGGCGCTGCGGGACGGCATGATCTCCAACTACCAGAAGGTCCTCGGCTGGGATGCGACCCCGGCGACGCTCGGCGGCAAGGACGTGGTCGCCGTGCATCAGTCGGGCAGCTCGCCGGAGAGCGGACAGATCTTCTATTCGGTTGGGAACAACGTTTTCATGGTTTCGGCGAATCCGACGGATTGGGCGATCGAGGCGCTCGGCAAGCTGCCGTAGCAACCGGATGTGTTCGAGGCCATCGAGCTCGAGCAGGCCCGGCGCGGGAACCTGTAGGCGAGGCTCCCGCGCGCGGCGGCCCGCCGGATTCAGGTCGGCGAGTAGACGAGCGTCTGGATGACCGGCATGGCCGCGTTGACCAGCGCGTCGAACGACCCGCCGGCAGCCGAATCGACGAGAACCACGATGTTGTTGACGCCCGGTGCGTCGAGGATCACGAGCCGCATCTTCTCGCCGGGGCCGATGCCCCAGTACGGGGGCGTGCCCGCCACCGCACCGGCGACCAGCGGATCGGTCGGGGCGCCGCTCGAGAAGGGACAGGTCCGCGTCGCGTTCGTGGCGAGGGTCATGTCGACGACCAGGCCCTGGAGGGCACCGACCTGGATCGGCGTCGGCGGGGTGACCTGGAGGTTCGGATCGGACTGGAAGTCTGCGGCCAGCGCCTGAGCCGTGGCCCCGACACCGGGTTCCGGTCCTCCGGTGCATGGAGCGTCCTTGGCAGCTCGCCGGATGTCGAAGAACACGTCAACCACGTCGTCGGCGGGGTCGCCGATGCGGTGGAGGGGAAAGTCGATGAGGCTGGGGCCCACCTGGGGCGCCACCTGGGGCGCAGCCCAGCCGTCCGGCACGGTGAAGGCCAGTCGACCGGCGTTGACGCGCACGGCGTAGGTGCCTGGGGCCAGGGATGTCGTCGGACCGGAGAGCGGGATCGGGCTCGGCGTCGGCGAGGGCGATGGTGTCGGCCCGGCGACACCGCCGATCTGGTCTCCCGATCGGCCGATCCAAGCGAAACCGGCCACGATGACGAGGATGACGGCTGCCGCGCCAAGCACGGCCTTGAGCGGGGACATGGTGGGCTCCTTCCAGAGGAGGCGCCACGCGGGTCGCTGTCGCTGGCGGTGCACGCGGCCGACGGCCTCGTCGAAGACGTGGTCGGCAACCTGCATCGGTCCGTCGGCGAACCAGGCGTCGAGGAGGCGGTCGATGTCTCGATCGGCACTCATGCCGTATGACCTCCAAGGACCTGGGCGCGCGCGTCCGCCTCGAGGGCGGCCCGCATGGCGCGGTGGGCGTTATGCAATCGGGAGCGGACCGTGCCCGGCGGGATGCCGAGGATCTCGGCGATCTCGCTCGGGGCGTAGCCCGCGAAATGGTGCATCGTGAGGACGACCCGTTGGTCGACCGACAGCCGGCGAAACCCGCGATCGAGCTGGTCCCGGTCGGCGATCGTCAGAAGGTCATCGGGCGCGGCCGGTCCGTCGATCGGCAGCACCTGGAGGTTGGCGGTGCGACGCCGTTCCCGGCTCGCATGGCGGATGCAGATGTTGATGAGCAGGCGTTGCAGCCACGCATCGAATCGGTCCGGATCGCGGAGGCTCCGCAGGTCACGCCAGGCGATCACCAGCGTGTCCTGGAAGGCATCCTCGGCCCGATCGATGTCGCGGAGGATCCGCTGCGCGATCGCGAACAACCGGTCGGCGCGCGGACGAACCAGGTCGGCATACGCCTCCCGGTCGCCGCGTTGGGCCGCCTCGACGAGATCGCGATCCACCACTCTGCCCTTTGGGCGCCCAAGGGGGACGCCGTCCAACTCTACTGGTCCGTCTCCTGACCGCAGCGTTCAGCCGGAGGACCGTCGTGCCGACCGGCTCGAGGTAGGTGGCGAACACGGTCGACCGGGGTCGTCGTGCTCTCGTTGCGCGCGAGGCCCGGGTCGTCCCCGGACTCGACGAACGACGAGCCGGCCGGGTATGACGGTCGCCTTGCAGTGCTCGTTGTAGAACGTCACCGTGCCCGCGAACACGGTCACCAGGACGATGCCCGGGTGGGTGTGCCAGCCGGACGTGCCGGACGGGGCGATCGTGACCTGCTGCGTGACGATGTCCATGGGGTTGTGGGTCTTGAGCTTGATGCCGTCGGCTCGGACGTGGATCCCGTGGGACACCGTGCCGCGCGAGAGCAGCACGTCCGCTGAAGCCCGTGGACGTGGTCGGCGAGCGCGGTGCCGGCGAGGGCGCCGACGAGCACCAGGGCGAGGACGGGGACGCGGATGGCTCGGTTGGATCCTGATTCGCGCTCAACGCGGTTGCTCCTGATGTTGGCCTGTGCGGGGTTGATCGAAGAGGGTTGGTTCCTGGTGCTCGACGTGGCGCTCGATCGCCTCGTCCGTGAGATGTCCCACGAAGTCGGCCCGCCAGTAGGACTGGATGCCCGCCGGCAGCAGCGGATCGAACGAGGCCTGGAGCGCGGGGAACGGCACAGGCCCGACGAGATCGGCGATCGGCCCGCCGACCGCCGGCCCGGATGGGCTCGAACCGCGCCTCGGCCTCGGCCAGGGGCCCGGTGAAGCACCACACGATCGCCGCGACGGTGGTCCCCCAGAGCGCCTCGGGGAACGGCGGCCCGGGGGGCACGCTGATGAAGGCGAAGAAGCCGCCGAGGTCCTCTGGCTGCTTCGAGGATGAAGTCGCGGAACCAACGCAGGACCTCGCCCGCTCGATCGATCGGCCAGAGCGTCGGCCCGGCGTAGACGGTGCTCACCGGGTGCAGGCGGAACACGAACGACGTGACGACGCCGAAGTTGCCGCCGCCGCCGCGGATCGCCCAGAAGAGGTCCGGGTGCTCGTCCGGCGCTGGCCGTGACGACCGAGCCGTCGGCGAGGACGAGGTCGGCGGAGAGCAGGCTGTCGATGGTGAGCCCGAAGCGGCGCGACAGGTGCCCGATCCCGCCGCCGAGCGTCAGGCCGCCCGACGCCGGTCGTCGACACGACGCCGCTCGGGGTCGCGAGCCCGAACGCGTGCGTCGCGTGGTCGACGTCGCCCAGGTGCAGCCCGCCTCGACGCGCGCGGTCCGCGATCCCGGCGTCGACGTGGATCCCCTTCATCGGCGACAGGTCGATGACGAGGCCGTCGTCGACCGTGCCCGAGACCCGCGGCGTTGTGGCCGCCGCCGCGGATCGCGATCCGGCAGCCTCGCGTCGCGCGCGAGCGCGATCGACGCGATGACGTCGGCGACGTCGCGGCAGCGGGCGATGGCCAGCGGATAGCGGTCGATCATCCCGTTGTGCACGCGGCGCGCCGCGTCGTAGCCCGCGTCGCCCGGGCGTGATGAGCTGCCCGCTCAGGGTGCTCCGCGAGGCGCTCGATCGCCGCCGGGAGGGTGCGTGCCCTCGGAGGCTCGATGATCGATGCGCATATCGTCCTCCGTTCTGCTGGCACCGGCTCTCGGTGCGTCTGGATGCGAACCCTAGCGATGGCGCCGTTAGCGAACCGTTATCCCGATGCCGACCGCCAGGATCGAGTGCGCGAGGTCGAGATCGGGCAGTGCCGCCTGTGCCGTCGAGGGCGTCGACGATCGGCTGAAGGAGCTCGCGACGTCGATCCTCGGCGTCCCGCTCGCTCTCGCCGCCACAGACGCCGCCAGCCGCGTCGCCGATCGCAGCTCGAGCGCCCGGGCGCCCTGGTACCGGGCGAGGTCGACGGCCTGCCGGTAGGCCGCCTCGGCGGCCGCGTCGTCGCCCGCCGCCGCGTGCATGATCCCCGCTTGCGGCGGTGCAGCTCGGGGTCGCACCAGCGTCCGCCCATTCGGTCCGAGGCGGCGAGCGCCTCGGCGATCAGCGTGTGCCCTCGCTCGAGGTTGCCCGACCGGCCGTACTGCTCGGCCAGCAGCCCGAGCAGGTACGGGCGCAGGAACGAGGTGCCGGTGGTCGCGAAGTCGGCCATCCCCTGGCGGATCTCCTCGATCCCGGCGTCGACCTCGCCCTGCTCGGCGATCGCCCAGCCGCGGATCGCGGTCGCGATCGACAGCCAGAACGGCATCCGGTGGTCCCGACCTAGCGCGACCGCCGCCTCGGCCGCGGCTCGCGGGCCGCACGCCGCATTCCCGCGATGGCACTCGATGATCGCGTCCCAGGTCCGCGAGTAGCCGAGCGTGAACGGGTGGCCCAGGGCGGTCGCGAGCTCGACGCTCTCGTCGCGGCGCCGCGCGGACGCCGCCGGCTCGCCCATGATCCACAGCAGCAGGCTGAGGCGGATCGAGCACACGACGCCCGGGTCCTGCGAGTAGAGGCCGATGTGGATCGGCGACCGCGAGCGGTCGTACGACGGCGAGCGACGCTTCGAGGGCCGCGCCGCGCCGGCCGCGTGGCGCCGATCAGCACGCAGCGACGACGCCGATGACGAAGTACGCCTCGGCACGCAGCACCGGGTCGTCGTCGCGTTCCGCGATGCTGAGCAGGTGGTCGCCGAGGGCGTGGCATTCGTCGATCCGCGCCTGGGCGAGCGAGATCATCGCCATCGCCCGCAGGATCGGCGGGCTCGGCGGCCGGCCCAGCACCTGGCACAGCTGGCGGCAGCGAACGTAGTCACGTCCGACGCCTCGCGCGGACCCGTAGCCCCGGGTCGCGACGAGCGAGACCCCGAGCACCGTCCGCAGATCGAGCTCACGAGCGTCACGCTCGGCGCTCGGCGGCAGCGTCGTCGAGCAGCGCCAGCCCGCGATTGAGGAGCACGATCGCCTCGAGGTTCGCGCCGATCCGCTGCTCGACCTCGGCGGCGCGCTGGTAGTAGACCGCCGCCCGGTCGGCCTGGCCGGCGTTGCGCATAGTGGGCGGCGATCTGGGCCGCGACCGCGTCCAGCGCCGTCGCGTGCACCCGCTCGAGGGACTCCGCGACACGGCGGTGCAGCAGTCGCCGGCGAGGCGTCGGTCATGGTCGCGTAGGCGACCTCGCGGATCTTGTCGTGCGCGAAGTCGTAGACGCCGCCGCCCTGCTCGCGGACGACGGCGCGCCGGATCAGCTCGTCGAGCCCGCGCGACGACGGCGTCCTCGTCGAGCGCCGCTCGCGCCGTTGACGACGTCGAGCGTGAACGCCCGGCCGACCGTCGCCCCGACCGACGCCAGGTCCCTGGCGGGCGCGGACAGCTGGCGCGAGGCGGCCGGCGATCACCGGCTGGACCTTGGGCGCGATCGCGCGTCGCGCCGCGCTGACCCCACCGCTGCCGTCGGCGGGCAGCGCCGGACGCCGCACGGGCTGGACGAGTCCGCGCGAACCGTCTCCACGACGAACAGCGGGTTGCCCTCGGTCTCGCGCTGGAGGTCGACGGCCTGCGCGCGACGTCAGCGAGCGGCCCGCGACCTGGGCCGCGAGCGTGGCCGTCTCCGGCGGGCTCGAGCGGCCCGAGGTCGATCTCGGTCAGACGGCCCTCGTCGCGGAGGCCGGCCACGAGCCGCGTCGACGGGATGCGTCGTCGTCGACCTCGTCGGACCGGACGGTGCCCACGACGAGCAGCGGCGACCGCGCGGTCGGCGCGCAGCAGGAAGTGGAGCCACTCGAGCGTATCGGCGTCGCACCACTGGAGGTCGTCGAGGACGAGGAGCTGTGGCCGATCGACGACGACGAAGGCGTTCACAAGCGCCCCGAAGAACGCCTGCCGCTGCCAGTCCTCGATCCGCGCCGAGGGGCGCGGCAGGTCCGGACGCTGGGTCAGGAGCTCCGGCAGCAGCCGCGAGATCTCGCACAGCGAGGCCGCGTCCAGGCGGGGCAGGCTCGACGCCAGCGTCGGGGCTGCGCAGCCAGTCGGCGACCGGGCCGTACGACAGGCGGCCCTCGGCGGCGTAGGCGCGGGTCGCCGACGTGACGCGCGCCGCGCTCGTGACGTCCACGCCGCGAGCTCGGCCGCCAGCCGCGACTTGCCGATGCCGGCCTCGCCGCCGATGACCAGGAGGCTGCGCCTCGCCCGCGGTCGTCATGCTCCCAGGCCCCGGTCGGCGACCGCCCACTCGGGCTGCCGGCCGACGAGCGGCAGCCGCTCCGGCGCCGCGCCCGGCGCGCGGCGCCGACCCGGCGCTCCCGGCCGCGGCCGACGTCGTCCGTCCGGCGAGAGCCCGCGGCGCACGATCTGGTCGTGGAGCCGGCGGGTCTCCGCGTCGGGCTCGACGCCGAGCTCCTCTTCCAGCGTCGCCGCGCAGGCCTGGTACACGCGCAGGGCGCCGGCGCGGTCCTGATTGAGCGCGTGGAGGCGCATCAGCCAGCGGTAGACGCGCTCGTCGAGCGGGTCGAGGCGCAGCCGCCGCTGGCCGTACTCGATCGCCGCCCGATAGTCGCCCTGCCCCTCGAGCAGCCCGATCAGGCGGTCGAGCGTCCGCTGGTGGGTCGCGACCAGCCGCTCGCGCCGGACCGCGATCCACTCCTCGTAGGCGTCGGGCAGGAGGTCGCCGCGATACAGGTCCGCGGCGCGCTCGAACGCCGTCCGCAGCTCGGGGCCGTCCTCGCGGCCGTCGGCCGCGACGGCCCTGGCGACGGCGTGCTCGTAGTCGTCGACGTCGACGCGCAGCCGCGCCGTCGGGTCGATGGCGAGCGTGCTCGCGTCGGCGACGAGGTACCGCGTCGGCATCCGGCCACGCCGCGCGGACCTGGTGGATCAGCTGTCGGAGGCTGTTCCGCGCCTGGGCCTCCGATGGCATCGGGCCACAGGAGGAACGAGACCTGGCGGCGGGACTGCGGGCCTTCGCCCTGGAGCGCGAGACAGGCGAACAGCGACTGGGCCCGCGGTCGAGGCGATCGGGACGTGACTGCCGTCGGCGTCGGTCAGCCCGAACGAGCCGAGGAGCCGCAGCTGGGCGGTCATCGGCCGTCGGCACGCGCGCTGTAGCCGCCGCCCGGAGATCGGGCCGAGTCGCCGGAGTCGCGTGGATCCAGCGCCATCGGCGCCTCCCTCGCGGCCAGCCTAACAGGCCCCGATTCGAGTCTCTCGATTGCCCGACGGTCCCGAGCGCGGCCCATGCTGCGCCGATGCAGACGATCGGCGGGATCGACTGGCTTCGCCGGGACCCTCATCCGTCCAGGCGACGACGCCTACGACGAGGCGCGGTCGCTGTGGAACGGCGCCATCGATCGCCATCCCGCCCTCATCGCGCGCTGCGCCGGCGAGGACGACGCGGCGCTCGCGCTCGCCTACGCGCTCGCCGAGGGGCTGCCGATCTCGGTCGCGAGGCGGCGGGCACAACGTCGCCGGCTCCGCCGTGTGCGACGACGGCGTCGTGATCGACCTGTCCGGCGCTGCGGGCCGTGGTCGTCGACGCGGCGGCGCGCACCGCCCGCGTCCAGCCCGGCGCGACGTGGGGCGACGTCGACCTCGCCGCGCAGCGCCACGGGCTCGCCACCCCGGCCGGCGTCGTGAGCCAGACCGGCGTCGCCGGTCTCACGCTCGGCGGCGGGTTCGGCTGGCTGAGCCGCCGCTGGGGCCTCACCGCCGACAACGTGCTCTCCGTCCGCATGGTGCTCGCCGACGGGCGCCGCGTACGCGCCTCGGAGCAGGAGCTCCCCGACCTCTTCTGGGCGATCCGCGGCGGCGGCGGCAACTTCGGGATCGTCACCGAGTTCGAGCTGCGGCTCCACGAACTCGGCACCGACGTCCTCGCCGGAGCCCTGCTATACCCCGCCGACGCGCACGCCGGAGGTGCTCGCGGCGTATCGCGAGTTCATCGCCGGGGCACCGGACGAGCTCTCGGTCTACGCCGCGATGCGGACCGGCGCCGATCGCTCGACTGGGTCCCGGCCGCCCTCCAGGGCCGGCCGGTCATCATGCTGATCCCGTGCCATTCCGGTGACCTCGAGGCGGGCGAGGCCGCGCTCGAGCCGCTGCGCCGCGCGATCCCGGCCATGGCCGACGTCGTCGCGCGCAAGCCCTACCTCGACCACCAGGTGATGTTCGACGGCGCGGCGCCGCACGGGTGGGGCTACTACTGGCGGTCGCATTACCTGCCGCCGCTCACCGACGCGGCCATCGACGTCATCACGGCGTTCGCGTGGCAGAAGGCCTCCGACACCTCGTTCAGCATCCTGTTCCATCTCGGCGGCGACATCGACACTCGATCGGACGCCGACAACGCCGCGAGCGGACGGGGCGCCACGCACGCCCTCAACATCAACGCCTCGTGGCCCGAGGGCGGCCCGCGCCACCCGGACATCGGCTGGTGCCGCGAGTACGCGACGGCGATGCAGCCCCACGCGACCGGCGGCGTGTACCTCAACTTCCTGCACAACGACGAGGGCGAGGCCCGCCTGCGGGACGCCCACGGCCCCCGCTACGCGCGGCTCGAGGCGGCCAAGACGCGCTTCGACCCTGACAACGTCTTCCGCTCGAACCAGAACATCCAGCCCGCCTCACAGGTCGGTTGACGCGCTGCCATCATTCGGGGCGTCGGTCCGGCTCGAGAGGTCCCATCCGATGTACCCGTGGCTGGTGGTCCTGCATCTCGTTGGGTTCGCCCTGTTCCTGGCGATGCACGGCGTGTCGATGTGGGCGGCGTTCCGCGTCCGTGGCGAGCAGAACCGCGACGTGGTCGCCGCGCTGCTCGGTCTGTCGGCCAAGGGCAACCAGGTGATGTACCTCGGGTTCCTGTTGCTCGGGATCGGCGGGCTGGGCGCCGCGGCCAGCGTGGGCTGGCTGACCGCGCCGTGGGTCGTCGCGTCCTACATCGTCCTCACGGTCGTGATCCTGCTCATGTACATCGTCGGCGCCGGGTTCTACTACACGCTGCGCGACGGGCTGGTGGGGACGGCGAAGACGCCGCGGCTCGATGATGCCGAGCTCGTCGCCCGCCTCCACAACCGTCGGCCGGAGGCACTGACGCTCATCGGTGGGTTGGGCCTGCTGATCCTGATCTGGCTGATGGCGGTCAAGCCCGGCTGAGGAATCTCGCCCAGGCCGGGAGAAACCGGCTTCGGCCACCCGTCGTAGAGGTCCCTGTCACCGTCCCCTGACAGGACAGGAGAGCCTCACGATGCGACTGCTCAGAGCGGCCGGACCGCTCCTCACCCTCAGCCTCGCGCTGGCCGCGTGCTCGGCGTCAACGACCGGCGGAACCCCGCAGGCGTCCGCGCAAGCCCCAACGCCCGCCGCGACGCCCGCCGCAAGCCCCTCGGCCGCCGCGGGCGGCCTCACGATCAACCTCGCCGACTCGACGCTGGGCAAGGTCCTCGCCGACGGCACCGGCAAGACCCTCTACGCGTTCACCGCCGACGCCGCGGGCAAATCGAACTGCAACGGCGACTGCCTCAAGAACTGGCCGGCCCTCGTCTCCGACGGCGCGCCGACCCTCGGGACCGGCCTCGATGCCGAGGACTTCACGACGATCGCGCGCGACGACGGCACCAAGCAGGTCGCCTTCTACGGCCTCCCGCTCTACTACTTCGCCGGCGACACCGGCCCGAACCTGACCAACGGCCAGGGCGTCGGCGGCAAGTGGTTCGTGGTCGATGGCGAGGGCAAGATGGTCGGCGCCGCCGCCGCCTCGCCGTCCGCCCCCGCCGCCTCGCCGTCCGCCGCCGCGGGCGGAGGCGCCACCATCGCCCTCGCCGACAGCGCGAAGGGCAAGATCCTCGTCGGCGCCGACGGGAAGACGCTCTACGCCTTCACGGCCGACAAGGATGGCAAGTCAGCCTGCACGGGCGACTGCCTCACCAACTGGCCGGCGCTGATCTCCGCGGCCGCGCCGACCCTCGGCACAGGCCTTGATGCGGAAGACTTCAAGACGATCACCCGCGACGACGGCGGCGCCCAGGTCACGTTCTACGGCCTGCCGCTCTACTACTTCGCCGGCGACTCCGCCGCTGGCCAGACCAACGGCCAGGGCCTTGCCGGCAAGTGGTACGTGGTCGATGGCGAAGGCAAGATGATCAAGTAGCCGCTCCCGCGGCGGGTCCCGCGGTCCGGGCCCGCCGCACCCATCGCTACACTCGGGCGATGCGCCTCGCCCACGTCCGGGAACGACACGCCGCCGCAGGAGCCGACTGGCGCCTCGCGGCGGCGCTCGATTCCGGGGGCACCCGCTGGATCGACCTCGAGGTGGCACGCCGGCGGGCCATCGCATCGAACCCCAACCTCGCCCACGACAGCTCGCTCCACCGCCAGAAGCGTGACGACGCTCGACGACCACCTCGGCCGCGGCCTGCGGGTCGATGCCCTCGCGGACCTCGTCGCCCCCTTCGTGCCGCGCGGGGAGCCCGCCGACGACGATGCCGTCCTCGACGCCGGCGACCTCGCCTTCGGCCCCCCGATCCTGCGCCCTCCCTCGTTCCGCGACTTCTACGCGTTCGAGCGCCACGTCCGCACGATGTGGGAGCGCCGCGGCCAGGAGATCCCCGAGGCCTGGTACCGCCTGCCGATCTTCTACTTCTCCAACGTGTCCGAGCTGCGCGGGCCGGGCGACCCGATCTGGGCGCCGCGCGGGTCGGTTGAGCTGGACTACGAGCTCGAGGTGGGGGCGCTGATCGACACCCCGGCGATCGACCTCGCCGACGAGCGCGGCGAGGAGGCGATCGGCGGCTACTTCGTGCTCAACGACTGGTCCGCGCGGGACCTGCAGCGCGACGAGAGCACGCTCCGGCTCGGGCCGGCGAAGGGCAAGGACTTCGGGCTCTCGATCGGGCCCTGGCTGGTGACGCCCGACGAGCTGGCCGACCGGCGGGCGCGAGGCGTCCACGGGTCCTGACCTCGCGATGGTGGCGACGATCCGGACGCACGACGGACGGACCGTCGAGAGCACGCGCGGCACGTGGTCGAGCGCCAGCATCGGGTTCGGCCAGATGGTCGCGCGCGCCTCGGCCGACGTGCACCTGCGCCCGGGCGACATCCTCGGCAGCGGCACGGTGGGCGGCGGCTGCCTGCTCGAGATCCGCGACGAGACGCTGGGCCGGTACCTCGAGCCCGGCGACGAGGTGACCGTCGAGATCGAGCGCCTCGGTCGGCTGATCACGCCCGTGGTCGCCCGACCCGGCTCCTCTTCGGCCCCGCATTCGGGCGGTTGATCACTACTTTTCACTAGGTTTGAACACCGAACGCCCGAAAGCGCTCACCTAGTCTCGGAGAGCATCGGCCGACGATGGTGCGAGGCAGCGAGTCAGCCGTCCGCGGCTAACACTGCGAGGCCCGAACCCGACGCCGTACGTTCGAGCGCGCCGAATGACCGATGTGCGGCGGCGCACGTTCAATCCTTCTGAAAATCTGCCGTCCTGCAGCGTCCCGACTGAACGCGAGCCGTGCACCGCTTGCCTCCTGTCTGACGTCACGATCGACGCCCGCCGCGGGTCACAGGCCCGAGAACCCGCAGGGAGGAGCAGCGTTGGGCGTGCGGCCGGCCATCGATCCCCGGACAGCTCCGGCCGTGCTCCTGGTGATCGTGAGTCTCGCCGTCGCCGGCTGCAGCCGCGCTCCGTCGGCCCCGAATACCCCCTCCCTCCCCGCGTCGGCGGTCCCATCCGAGGCACCCGCGCCCCCGCCGACGTCGTCGCCTTCGTTCACACCGCCGTCGTCGATCGAGCCGTCGCCCTCGTCAACCGTCGAGCCGCTGCCCAGCGACCTCCCGTCGGACCTGGCTCATGCGGTCCGACAGCGGATCTCGTTCGGTCTCCGATCCGACCTCGCGTGGGTGCGCCAGGTTGCGGCGGATCCGCGGGCGAGGATGGAGTTGCTCGACTTCCTGATGCTTCCTGAGGAGGAGAGCGAGTTCACCGCCTACCAGTCGTCATACCAGGCGGCGGCCGGCGCGATCCAGCGCTACGCCGAAACCCACCAGGACGAGTTCGGCGGCCTCTACATCGACCAGCCCGGCCATGTGGTCGTGTCGCTGTGGACCAACGATCCGGAGGGGCATCTGGCCGAGGTGCGCAAGCTGAGTGGTGGAAACGAACCCATCGTCGCCCGCCAGGTCCGCTGGTCCGAGAAGGCGCTGCGGGCGGTGCAGGACAAGATCGACTGGGACTGGTTCGCCACGATCGATGTCCGTTGGTCAGGGCGTCGGCGCCGACATCACGCGCAACGTCGTCAAGATCGAGATCTCGAGCGCGAACCCCGACGCGCCACGGCTGATCGTTGAGCACTACGCGAAGCAGCTGGGCATCCCATCCGAGATGCTCGACGTCGTCTCGGACGGCACCGGCGTGGAGCTGCTGCCCTTCGGTTGGGTCAAGGGCGTGGTCGTGCTGGCTGATGGCTCGGAGCCCGGCTACAACGACCTGATGGTTGACGGGCGCGGCGGCGACCCCGGGTACTGCGGTGGGGGCGATGTGGGCTACGGCGTCGGGAGCGACGGCAAGTTCAAGCTGCCGTGCAAGATCGGCGCGCGGACGATCGTGGTGCTGGCACCCACACCCGACGACGGCAGATGGGTGATCGTGGGGAGTGCGGACGTCACCGTTCGCGCCGACGAGACCGTGCGGATCCGGATCCGGCTCGACAAGGCCGCCGACATCCGCGGCTGACCGACCGGCGTACGAAACGGCCGGCCAGCGCCGAGCGCCGCACCGCGACCCTGATTACCCCTCGGCTCTGCGTAGACTGGCCTCCTCACCCCGAGGAGGCCAGTCGCGCATGTTCTACGTCTCGCGAGGCTCCATCCCGCCCACGCGGCATACCCAGCACCGGGCGCCCGACGGCAGCCTGTACGCCGAGGAGCTGTTCGGGGTCGAGGGGTTCACCGGGCGCAGCTCGCTGCTCTACCACCTGGCGCCGCCGACGCGCGTGACGCGGATCGAGGCGATGGGCGCAGTCACCGTCGAGACCGCCGACGACGGCTCGCACCACCACCAGCTGATCGACTCGGCCGGGCTCCAGCCGAACGGCGACGCGATCAGCGGCCGCATCCCGCTGTTCCACAACGCCGACGTCGTGATGGGCGTGGTCCTGCCCGCCACATCGATGCCGGCCGACACCTTCTACCGCAACGGCGAGGGCGACGAGATGCTGTTCGTCCACGAGGGCACGGGCGTGCTCCGGACGAACTTCGGCGACCTCGCCTACCACCCGGGCGACTACCTGGTGCTGCCGATCGGGACGACGTGGCGTCTCGATCCCGGACGCAGGCGTCGGCCAGCGGATGCTGTACCTCGAGTGCCCGTCCGAGCTCGAGCCGCCCAAGCGCTACCGCAACGACTACGGCCAGCTGCTCGAGCACTCCCCGTACTCGCAGCGCGACATCCGCATCCCCGAGTTCCGCGAGCCCACCGCGACCGGCGGGGAGTACCGGGTCATCGTCCGTGCCCGCGGCCGCCACACCGCCTACCACTTCGCGACCCACCCGTTCGACGTCGTCGGCTGGGACGGCTACCTGTGGCCGTTCGCGTTCGACATCGCGGACTTCCAGCCGATCACCGGGCGCGTCCACCAGCCGCCGCCGGTCCACCAGACGTTCGCCGCGCCGCAACTTCGTCGTCTGCTCGTTCGTGCCCCGCAAGTTCGACTACCACCCGCTCGCGATCCCGGCGCCGTACAACCACAGCAACATCAACAGCGACGAGGTCATCTACTACGTCGCCGGCAACTTCATGAGCCGCCGCGGCGTGAACATCGCGTCGTTCACGCTCCACCCGGCCGGGCATCCCGCACGGGCCGCATCCGGGCACGGTCGAGGCGTCGATCGGCAAGGAGGCGACCGAGGAGCTGGCGGTCATGGTCGACACCTTCCGGCCGCTGTGGCTGACGAAGCAGGCGGCGGCGCTCGAGAACCCGGGCTACCCGTTCACCTGGCTGCCGACGGCCGACCACGCGCAGGAAGCCTCCGACCTCGCGGAGCGAGGCCCGGAGGCGTTCCCGGACTGAGCTATGGGCGTGCCCGACCGCGGCGGCCTCAGGGATGGTTGTCAGGGCTGTTCGGGAGAAAGACGTCGGTCGTGGACAGGAAGGCTTCGAGCAGCTGACGCGCTCCGCCGAACCGGGCGACGGACGGATCCGCCTCGGGCCGCCACACGGCAACGACCGTCATGTCGCGGCCGCCGCCGATGAAGAACGCCTGGACGTCGTTCTCGAACGGCACGATGACGGCGGGGTGGCAGTCTCGTCGCTCGAGGCACATCGGCACCGCCCGATCCGCGATCCCGGTGCAGGGCGTGTTGTTCGTCTTCTCGCAATACCCCTGGACCCACGCTTCAAGGGCGTCCCACGACTCGATCGTCGTGCCGGGGTCGGTCTTCAGCGTCCAGGCGCTCACGCGGACGCCGCCGTCGACGGGGGTGGAGAAGACGTCGGTTGCCGGCGAGAGCGGGTCCTCCGCGTCGGCCGCGAATGTCCACGCGCGGTTGGCCGGCGTCTCGGTCCAATCGGCCGGATGGGCGATCGTGAAGCCGTACTCGGCCGAGTCGTAGGGATTCCACCACGAGGTGTCGAGGGCGTCGGGGCTCGGGGTGGGCGCGGTATCAGGGATGCCGTCGATGTGGACCGTGGCCAGGAAGGCCTGGAGCAGGTCTCGCTGGCCCGAGCCCCAGTCGCTGAAGACGTACATGCGACCGTCGGCGAGCACGAAACCCTCCGAATCACCGCAGGAGGTGCCGGTCAACTCCCCATGGTGGCCGTCGATGACGAACGGGGTTCGCTCGATCACCGAGCAGATGTCGGGGTTGTAACCGGGGCCGAGATAGGCATTGATCCAGTCGTCCAGCGTCGCGTGGCTGCCGACGGCAACCGAGAACGCCGTCAAGGGGGTCGACTCGGCGCCGGGCGTCTCGTCGATGAAGGTGTCAGAGGCCGGTCCGTGCTGGTCGCCGTGGTCCCGCTGGAGTTGCCAGTAGCGAGTCGCGGGAGTGGCGGTCCATCGGGCCGGAAATCGGGCGCGATAGCCGTAACGCGTGGAGTTGAAGTCCTGCCACGTGGTCCAGTCGAGCGACACGCCACCAGGGACGGTGGGTGTCGTGGTGGACCGCGGCGCCTCGCCGGGCGCGCCGCCTGTATTCCCGGCGAGGAGAAGGGCGGCCCCGCCGATCGCCACGGCGAACACCGCGGCAGCTCCGGCGGAGGCGAAGAAGCGGGACATCGTGGGCCTCCACACGGGCGGGCCGAAAAGGCCCGCCCGCGCTTGGGGCGAAGTCCGGACGGCGGTCAGGATCGCGCGACGCGTCGAGGACGGAAGGTCAGTCGGGCCGTCATCCAGCCACGAGGCCAAGTCGACGTCCGAGTCACGGGGCGCGTTCATGCCGGCCGGATCCTCGCGTTCACGTTCAGCTTGGCTTCGGCGACGCGGCCGGCGACTGGTCCGGCGCGGAAGGGCCCGGGCCGCCGGGCAGCAGATGCATGGTCGACAGGTAGGACTCGACGAGTCGCAGGGAGTCGAACTGCCCCGCCGGCCTCCCGGACGCGATGACATAGAGCCGATCGCCGACCAGCGAGAAGAACTGGAGGTCATCCTGGAACGGGACGAGCAGCCCGGGGTGGCCGTCCATCGTCATCGCCACCGCCCGATCGGCGATACCGGCGCAGGGTTGCGTATAGCCCGGGCAATTGGCGGCGAGCCACGAGTCGAGCGTGGTTCCGGGCGTGACCGGCACCGAGAAGGCGCCCAAGCCGATGTTGCCATCCGGGGACAGAAAGTGCTCCCAGCCAGCGTTCGGCCAGCTGGAAATCTTTCGACAGGTCCCAGTCCATCGATGCGGGCGTCACGGACCAGCCCGGCGCATACGCGATCGTGAACCCGTAACGGTCGGATGTGTACGTGGTCCAGCCAGTGGTATCGAGGGGTGACGGCAAGGGGCCGACCGTCGGCTGGGAAACCGAGGGTGACGGCGTCGGGCTGGGGCTCGGCGTGACGACGGCAGTCTGGGTCGGCGCGGCCGTCGGGGCCACGCCTCCGATCCTGCCGGAGCTCCGGGGCATACCGATGGCGAAGATGCCGACCGCCACCGCGACGACCGCGACGGCTCCGGCGAGCACGACGAAACGGGACATGGTGGGCCTCCACGCGAGCAGGCCGAAGGGGCCGGCCCGCGTCTGGCGCGTCGTCCGGACGGCGGTCGAGATCGCGCGGCGCGTCCCTGACGGGAGGTCTTCCGGGCCGTCATCCAGCCACGCGGCGAGGATGACGTCGGGATCGCGAGGCGCGCTCATGCCGACCAGATTTCTGCGGAGTCAGTAATGGAATCGGCCGCGATCGCCGCTCGCAGCGAGCGGGTCGCGTGGTGGAGTCGTGACTTGACCGTGCCGACCGGCACGCCGACGACCTCGGAGATCGTCCCGAGCGGCAGGCCGGCGTAGTGGTGGAGCACGAAGACCGCACGGTGCTGGGGCGTGAGGCGGGCGAACGCGCGCTCGATGAGGTCTCGGTCGACGACCGAGACCGTCGGGTCGGGGCTCGCCGGTCCGTCGATCGGCAGCATCCTGATCCGGCTCGTCCACCGTCGTTGGCGGCGGGATTCCTCGTAGCACGCGTTCACGAGCAGGCGATGGAGCCAGACGTCGTAGCGCTCGACGTCCCGCAGTCGCGGGAGGTCGCGCCACGCCAGCAGGAACGCCTGCTGCACGGCGTCCTGAGCCGCTTCGTGATCGCGCAGGATCCGATATGCGATCGCGAAACAGCGGTCGCCGTCGGCGTCCACGAGCTCGCCGAAGGCGACGTCGTCGCCCCGCCTCGCCCGTTCCACCAGCGGTGTCCGCATCTGGACGCCTCGTCTGCGGCGCCCGATGTGGGCGCTTCGACGACTAAAGGTGGTCCATCTCGGGCGGAGGTTCAATCCTCAGCGTGTGGCGGGTCCCCACGACACGTCCGTCTCTCGCTCGTCGCCGTGACGGCTCGCGCCGCGGATGCCCTCTGCACTACGCTTCTTGATCTCAGCAGGGTCGCAGGTTGCTCAGTCCAGAGGTGCCGTGTTGGCCGTCGAAGTCCGCAAGTGGGTCACGTTCATGGAGGAGATCGTTAGCGAGGGCGGGCGGGATCTCGAGCGGCCGCTGCGCCGCGTGGCGGTGGCCGCGGTGCTCAGGAACCCGTATGCCGGCGCGTACTCGGAGGACATCTGACGGAGCTGATCGACGCGGGCGAGGTCCTCGGCGACGAGCTGATGCGGCGGTGCAAGGCGGCGCTCGGCGACCCGGTCGAGGCGTACGGCAAGGGCGGCATCGTCGGCGAGGACGGCGAGCTCGAGCACGTCGCGGCGCGTCCTGCACCCGAAGTTCGGTGCGCCGGTCCGCGAGCCGCGTGGGCGGCGTCTCGATCCTGCCGTCGGTCAAGAAGCGCGGCGGCGATGGGCGCGCACCTCGACATCCCGGTCCACCACATCAAGGCGATGCTCGTCCGGTCGCCACTTCGACGCGATGGAGATCTGCGTCCCGGACGCGCCCGGCGCCGGACGAGCTCCTCGTCGCGCTCGCGGTGACCGACGGCGGCCGGCCGCACGCGCGCGTCGGCGGTCTCCGGGCCGAGGACGCCGTCGGCACCGACGGCCTCCACTGACGCGGGCCGGCGAGACCCGCATGCGCACCCTGATCACGGGCCTCGGCGAGGTCGTCTCGGGCGACATCGCCGCACCGCTGCTCGACGCCGACTCGATCCTGATCGAGGACGGGCGGATCGTGGCGGTCGGCCGCGGGACTCGACGAGGAGGCGCGGACGTCGTCATCGACGGCAAGGGGACGACGGCGTTCCCGGGCCTGATCGACTCCCACGTCCACCCCGTGTTCGGCGACTTGACGCCGCGCCAGCGGACGATCGACTTCATCGAGTCCGAGCTCCACGGCGGCGTGACGATCGATGATCTCGGCCGGCGAGGTCCACCTGCCGGGCCGGCCCGAAGGACATCGTCGGCCTCAAGGCGCTCGCGATCGTCGCCGTCCGCGCCTTCGCCAACGTCCGGCCGGCCGGCGTCAAGGTCCACGCCGGCGCCCCGATCCTCGAGCTCGGGCCTCGAGGAGCACGACTTCGCCGAGCTGGCCGCGCCGGCGTCAACCTGATCGGCGAGATCGGCCTCGGCGTCGGTCAAGACGGGCGCCGCAGGCGGCGCCGATGCTGGCCTGGGCGCGGCAGCACGGCATGGTCTCGACGTTCCACACGGGCGGCCCGTCGATCGCCGGGTCCAGCGCCATCCGCGCGGACGTCGTGCTCGAGGCGCGGCCCGACATCGTCGGCCACATCAACGGCGGCACCACGGCGCTGCCGGACGCCGACATCGAGCAGCTGGTCGCGAGCGGGCATGGCGATCGAGATCGTCCACTGCGGCAACGGCCGCGCGGCGCTGCACGCGATCGGGCTGGCCCGCGAGACCGGCGCCCTCGACCGCGTGATCCTCGGCAACGACGCGCCGTCGGGCACCGGCGTCGTGCCCGCTCGGGATCCTGCGCACGATGGCCCACCTCGCGTCCCTCGGCGGCATCGCGCCGGAGGAGGCCGTCTGCCTGGCGACCGGCAACACCGCGCGGGTCCACCGGCTCGACGACCGGGACGATCGCGGTCGGGCGCGAGGCGGACATCGCGCTCGTCGACGCGCCGCAGGGGTCGGTCGGCGGACACCGCGCTCGGCGCCCTCGCCATCGGCGACCTGCCCGGCGTCGGCGATGATCCTGATCGACGGCAAGCCGGTCGTCGGGCGCAGCCGCAACACCCCGCCCGCGTCGCGCGCGCCCGAGGTCGTCAAGGGCCCGGGCGTCGGCGGCGGCGGTCACTAGCCGGCCGCGGACGGGCCGCGACCATGCACTTCGGCCTGCGGCTGCCGAGCTTCGCGCTCGGGCGAGCGAGACGGCGTCGCCTCGCCGAGATGGGCGCCTACCTGCGACGCGCCGAGGACCTCGGCTTCGAGACGGCGATGCTCATCGACCACCTGCTCGTCGCCCCGCCCGCCTACTCGACGACCTGGCTCGAGCCGATCACGCTGCTGGCCGCGCTGTCCGGCGTGACGCGGACGATCCAGCTCGGGCACGCTCGTCCTGGTGCTCCCCTTCCGCGAGCCCGTCCAGTTCGCGAAGCAGTGGGCGACGCTCGACCAGCTGTCGGGCGGGCGCTCGATCCTCGGCGTCGGCGTCGGCTGGATGGAGGCCGAGTTCGAGGCGCGTCGGGATCCCGCACCGCGAGCGCGGCGCGCCGCATGAACGAGCTGCTCGAGCTCGATCACGGCGCTGTGGACGCAGGACCACGTCACCTACGAGGGCCGCTTCTACCGCGTCCACGACCTGACGCTCGAGCCCGAAGCCCGCCCAGCAGCCGCACCCGCCGATCTGGATCGGCGGCGGCACCCAGCCGTCGGAGAAGATCTACGGCCAGAACGTGCCCACCGTCGAGCCCGTGCTGCGCCGGATCGCGAAGTACGCGAAGACCTGGGTCCCCCACTCCTCCGCCACCGCCGAGATGGTCGACCGCGACTGGGACGACCTCCGCCGGTACATGATCGAGTACGGCCGCCAGCCCGAGGAGATGTCGCGCGTCTACTCGAACTTCGTCCACGTCCTGCGGCCCGGCGAGCGGCCCGAGGACGCCGCGCCGCTGTTCCGCGTCTACTCGGGCATGGACCTCGACTACTGGCAGCGCTACTACCTGCTCGGGCGAGGCCGAGGAGGTCGCGGACCGGATCCGCGCGAAGATCGAGGCCCTCGGCGGCGTCGACCACCTCGTGCTCAACCCGCTCAACTGGGACCCGCGCGAACCTCGAGCTCCTCGCGAGCGACGTCCTGCCGAGGGTCGCGGCCTGACCGTGGCGGTCGGCGTCACCGGCCAGCTCCCGCCGTACGCTGCCGCCCCGACCGCGCTGGAGGACGCGCTCGCGATCCTGGCGCGCGAGCCGCGGCTCGTGCTCGCGGGCGGCACCGACGTCTACCCGGCGTTCGCGCTCGCGGCCGATCGACCGCCCGGTGCTCGACATCACGGCGCTGCCGGGCCTGCGCGGCGTGACCGACGACGGCGACGCCGGGTGGCGGATCCCGGCCCTCACGACCTGGACGGACCTCGCCGAGACGCCGCTGCCGCCGGCGTTCGACGGGCTGCGTGCGGCGGCGCGGACGATCGGCGGCCGCCAGATCCAGAACGCGGGGACGGTCGTGCGGCAACGTCGTCAACGCGTCGCCGGCGGCCGACGGGATGCCGAACCTGCTGGCGCTCGACGCCGTCGGTGGAGCTGGCGTCCGCCGCGCGGCGGTCGGGTCGTGCCGCTGGCCGAGTTCGTGCTCGGCAACCGGTCGACGGACCTGCGGCCCGGACGAGCTGGTCATCGGGTCTGCGAGTGCCGAAGGTCGCGGGCGACGCCCGGTCGACGTTCGCGAAGCTCGGCTCGCGGGCGTACCTCGTGATCTCGATCGTCGCGGTGGCGGCGGTCATCGTCGTCGAGGACGGGCGCGATCGTCGACGCGCGGGTCGCGGTCGGGGCCTGCTCGCCGGTCGCCCGGCGGCTGCCGGCGCTGGAGGCAGACGCTCATCGGGCGTCGCGGCGGACGCCGGCCTCGCGCACGGTCGCGGCGCCGAGGCACCTCGCCGGCCTGGCGCCGATCGACGACGTCCGCGGCACGGCCGCGTACCGCGCGGACGCGGCGCTGGACGCTCGTCCGGCGCGCGCTCGCCGAGGTCGTGGCGTGACCGCCGGACCCGACGCTCGTTCGACGTCAACGGCCGCGCAGGTCGAGGTCGACGACGACGGGCGCCGGCGCCTGGTCGACGTCCTGCGCGAGGACCTGGGGCTGACCGGGACCAAGGTCGGCTGCAACGCCGGCGACTGCGGCGCGTGCACGGTGCGGCTCGACGGCGAGCAGGTCGTGCTCGTGCCTCGTCGCGGCGGGCCAGGCGGCAGGGACGGCGGGTCGACGACGGTCGAGGGGCTGGCCGGCGCCGGCGGCCTGGCCCCGCTCCAGCGGCGTTCCTCGCCTGCGGCGGGCGCCCAGTGCGGCGCGTGCACGCCCGGGATGCTGATGGCCGCCGACGATCTGGTCGCGCGCCGCCGACGCCGACCGAGGCCGAGGTGCTCGACGGCGCTCGGCGGCGTGCTGTGCCGCTGCACCGGGCTACACCTCGATCGTCGAGGCGGTGTCCGCGGCGGCGCGCGGGGACCGTCGCCGAGCCCCCGCGACCGGCGGTCGGCCGCGCCGTCGGGGCGCGGATCGCCCGCACCGACGGCGTCGAGAAGGTCACCGGGACCGAGCGCTTCGGCGACGACCTCGCCGCCTGACGGCGTCGCTCCTCGCTCCGGGCCGTTCGCTCGCCCCACGCCCACGCGCGGTTCACGGTCGGCGACCTCGGGCCGCTCCACGCCCGGCATCCGGGCCTCGTGCGCGTCCTCGCGGCCGCCGACGTCCCGGGCCAGAACCGCTACGGCATCTACCCGACCGGCAAGGACCAGCCGGTGCTCGCCGACGGGTACGTCCGCTACCGCGGCGAGGCGGTGCTGGCGCTGGTCGGCGACGCGGCGACGATCGCGACGATCGACGACGACGAGGTCCCGATCGCGCTGGGAGCCGCTGCCGCCGCTGATCGGGCTCGACGCGGCGCTCGACCCCGGAGCACACCAGCTCCACGACGCGTCCCCGGGCAACGTCCTGGTCGAGGGCCTCGTCCGGCTGGGCGACGCCGACGGCGGCGCTCGCCGGCGTCCGCGGTCACCGCCGACGGGACGTTCGAGACGACCTACGTCGAGCACGCCTACATCGAGCCCGAGGCCGGGACCGCACGCCTGGTCGACGGCCGGGTCGAGGTCTTCGCCACCACCCAGACGCCGTACATGGACCGCGACGAGCTCGCGCTGATCCTCGGCCTGCCCGAGGACCGGGTGCGGGTCATCCCGAGTGCCTGCGGCGGCGGCTTCGGCGGCAAGCTCGACCTGTCGCTCCAGCCGCTGATCGCGATCGCCGCGCTCCTGCTCGATCGCCCGGTCCGCGCCCTCTATCCGCGCCCGGAGTCGATGGCATCGACGACGAAGCGTCACCCGGCGCGGATCCGGGCGACCGTTCGGCGCCGACGCGACCGGCCTGCTCACCGCCGTCTGCATCCACGCCGACTTCGACACCGGCGCCTACGCCTCGTGGGGCCCGACGGTGGCCAACCGCGTGCCGGTCCACGCGATGGGCCCGTACGCGGTCGGCGCGGTCGCTCGCCACCAGCCGGGCCGTGTACACGAACGGGCCGCCCGCCGGCGCGTTCCGTGGCTTCGGCGTGCCGCAGGCCGCGATCGCCCACGAGGCGCTGATGGACGAGCTGGCCGGCCAGCTCGGCATCGATCCGCTCGAGTTCCGGCTGCGCAACGCGCTCCGGGTCGGATCCGCTCACCGCGACGTCCCAGGAGCTGCTCGCGAGCGCGGGCCTGCCCGCCTGCCTGGAGGCGCTGCGCCCGCCCTGGTCCGCGATGCGGGCGGCCGCGGCTGCGCACAACGATGGCGCGGACGGCGCCCGATCCGGCGCGGGGTCGGCGTCGCGGCCATGTGGTACGGCATCGGCAACACGTCGCTGCCCAATCCCTCCGAGATCGAGGTCGGCCTGCGGGCCGACGGCACGGTCGTGCTGTTCTCCGGGGCCACCGACATCGGGCAGGGCTCGAACACGATCCTCGCCCAGATCGCCGCCGATGCGCTCGGCGTGCCCGTCGCATCGATCGAGCGCGTCGGGCCCGACACGGACCTGATCGCTCGACGCGGGCAAGACGTCGGCCTCGCGCCAGACGTTCGTGTCCGGGAACGCGACCCGGCTCGCGGCCGAGGACCTGCGCCGGCAGCTGCTCACGATGCTGGAGGCCGGTGCGGACGCGACGCTCGAGATCGAGGACGGTCGCGTCGTCGGCGAGGGACGGCGGAGGCCGTCTCGGTCGTGGAGCTGGGCGAGCTGCCCGGCCGCGGCGCGCGACTGCGTCCTCCTCGGCCGCGGCTCGTACGACCCGAAGACCACGCCGCTCGACGCCGACGGCCAGGGCATCCCGTACGAGACCTACGCGTTCGGTGCCCAGGTGGCCGAGGTCGACGTCGACATCGAGCTCGGGACGGTCAAGGTGCGGCGGATCGTCGCGGCGCACGACGTCGGGCCGGGCCATCAACCCGACGCTGGTCGAGGGCCAGATCCAGGGCGGCATCGTCCAGGGCCTGGGCATGGCGCTGATGGAGGCCTACGTCCCCGGCCGGACCGACAACCTCCACGACTACCTGATCCCGACCATCGGCGACGCGCCGGAGATCGAGTGCATCCTGGTCGAGGACGCGGAGCCCGCCGGGCCGTTCGGGGCCAAGGGCGTCGGCGAGCCCGCGCTCGTGCCCACCGCACCGGCCATCCTCGCGGCCATCCGCCACGCGACCGGCGCCCGCATCGACAGCGTTCCCGCGACGCCATCCCGCGTCCGGGCCGCGATCCTCGCCACCCGCAACGTTGTCTCGGGCGGTTTCACGCTCTAGGGTTCGCGCGGGCGCCGGCGCTCGCGCAACCGCTTGCGTCGCCGGCGTGTTGAGGGAGGCGTGATCACGAGCCGGCGCCCCTCACCGAGGCGCGGCTGCTCGTCGCCGTCGAGAGCTCGCCGCGTCCGACCCTGCGCTCGGCGCCGTCGTCGAGCGTTTCGGGCCGCCGCCGATGTGGGCGCGCGAGCCCGGCTTTCCCGACGCTCGTCCACCTGATCCTCGAGCAGCAGGTGTCGCTCGCGTCGGCGCAGGCGGCCTTCGACCGGCTCCGGGTCGCCGCCGATCCGCTGACCCCGCGGACGCTCCTCGCGCCTCGACGACGCCGCAGCTCCTCGCGGTCGGGTTCAGCCGCCAGAAGACGCGCTACGCGCGGGCGCTGGCGACGGCGGTCGACGACGGCTCACTCGACATCGACGGGCTGGCGTCGCTGGACGACGACGATGTCGACGCGGCGCTGACCGCGCTGCCGGGGATCGGGCCGTGGACGTCGACCATCTACCGGCTCATGGTCCTGCTGCCGGCCGGACGCGTGGCCGGTCCACGACATCGCGCTCGCCCAGGCGCTGGCGGAGCTGCGCGGCCTCCCCGGCCGGCCGGACGCGACGGCGATGCTCGCGCTCGCCGAGGCGTGGCGGCCGTGGCGGGCGGTCGCCGCCCGGATCCTGTGGCACCACTACCTCTCGACGCCCGCGCCCGCGGGTCAGTCGCAGGACGATGAAGGCGTCGATGTCGACCCGGCCGTCGCCGGCGGGGCGGATCTCGATCGTGTGGTGGCCCGCCGGTCGCGAGCACGTGCCGGAACACGATCCGGCGGTAGCGGGTCGTCGAGGCCGACAGGTCGATGGTCGCGACGAGCACGCCATCGACGCGGACCTCGGCGTGGCCGCCGTTGGACGACTGGCGGCTGACGAGCCCGATGGCGTGGCCGGTGAACGTCGAACGTCGCTCGCCGGCTGTGGCACGGTGGCGTGTCGGGCGTGGCCGCCCGAGAACCGGGCGTCGTCGGTTTCGTGCCAGGTCCCCGTCCAATCGATGGCCGCCGATGCCTCCTGCGGTCGCCTGACCTCGATCGGCGCCCACTCGATGAACGCGCTCCGGTTGCCGGCGCCGTCGGTCGCCCGGATCCGGAATCGCGCGGTCGACCCGACCGCCAGCGACTGGACGACAGACGTCGAGAGCGGGCTGGGCAGGTCGACCGTGACCCAGTCGCCGCCGCGACGCGCTGCTGGAGCTGGTACGCGGCGACGCCGGTGACCGGATCCGCGCCATGCCACGAGAGCCGGACCGGCACGGTCGAGGCCCCGATCCCGCCGGCGGCGATCGCGTCGCGCAGCTGGCTGACGACGGGCGGGACGGCGTCCGGCGAGACCGTCGACGGCGACGCTGGCGGTCGCGTGCCCGCCGGCGCCGTCGGACACCGTGTAGTCGAACGCGTCGGGTCCCGCTGTAGCCCGGCGCCGGCGTGTAGGTCAGGACGCCGCCCGACGACGTCGAGTCGTGCCATGACTCGCGCCGCCCGCCGCCGAGACCGTGAGCGTGTCGCCGTCGACGTCGTCGTCGTTGCCGAGCACCGACAGCACGACGTCCGAGGCGCCCTGGGCCGACCGATGACCGCGTCGTCGGCCGCGACCGGGTCGTCGTTGACCGGCGTGATCGTCACGTGCACGGTCCCCGTGTCGGTGCCGCCGTGCGCCGTCGCTCACCGTGTAGTCGAACGCTGTCGGACCCGTTGGCGTCGGGCGACGGCGTGTAGTCGGCCCACCACGGCTCGACGTCGTCCTTCGTCGCGGTCCCCTTGCCCGGCCGCATCCGACCGCCGTGAGCGAGAGGTTGTCGCCGTTGATGTCCGTGTCGTTGCCGATGACCGAGACGTGGCCCGGCGTGTCCTCGAGGACCGTGAGGTCGTCATCGACGGCGACCGGCGGCGCCTGCGGGGCGGGATAGATCGCGATGTGGATGGTGACGGTGTCGCTGGTGTCGTCGGGCTTGTCGTACGACGAGGATGACCCGCGGCCCAAGTCCTCGACGCCGCCGTCGTCCTTCGCGTTGATGACCACGGTCGCGAGAACACGGCTGGGTTCCGGGCGTGAAGGTCAGGACCCCGTCGGAATCGATGGCCGGGGGAACGGCGAACTTGTCGGCCGATGGGGCCATGATCTCGAACGAGACGTGCTGGTTGCTCTCGTTGGCTGGCCCGGGCGAGATGTCCGTCGCCCACTGGATCGAGACCGGCCCGTCGCCGACCTGGGACTCGATCAGGGCCGGGCCGGGCGTGAAGGTGGGCGGGTCGTTGATCGGCGCGATCCACAGCCGGTAGCTCGCCTCGTTGGAGTACGCCTGGCCGTCGAACGCCCGATAGGTGATGACGTCCGAGACCCAGTCGCCCTGGGGCGTGCTGTAGTCGGGATCCGGGCGGTACTGGAGCCAGTCGTTCGGCGTCCCCGGGATCACCTGTGCCTCGCCGTGCGCAGGCTGCCCGACGAGATCGACCGACAGCGGGTCACCGTCGGGGTCGGTGTCGTTGACCAGGGGCGCGCACGCCGAGGGCCGAGATACGACCAGTCGTGCGAGTCCTCGGGGATGGGGTACGAGCCGCCGAAGGCGTCCGGAGGCTGCACGCACGCAGGCCGGGTCGTCGACCGCGACGGGCGGCGGTTCTCGTCGCGCTCGCGGGCGCGACGGCGCCCGCGAGCAGCAGGCACAGCGATGTCGCCGCAGTGACGATCCGGCGCATGCCGACTCCCCTCCGCGCGTGACCACGCGGTCACCGTCTGCCGCCATGATCGGCCCGGCAGCGCGCGGGCAATAGCCCGAATCGTCATCCGCGCCCGGTGCGCCGGACAGGAGATCCGGCGCCGGGACGTGCCCGGGCGCCGGATCGGGTTCGCGCGAGGCGAAGGCCTACATCAGGCCGACGACGTGACCCTCCGGATCGGCGAACAGGGCGATCGTCGTCTCGGGCGCGACCTCGGTGAGCGGCATGATCACCCGCCCGCCCGACGCCTCGGCCTTGGCGAGGACGCCCTTGGGGTCGTCCGAGTGCACGTAGAACGTGACGAAGCCCGGCCCGCCGTCCTGCGCGGCGCCGACGCCGGCCGAGAGGTCGCCCCAGCGGGCCATGCCGTAGGTCGGGTTGGTGGTGTCGAACGTCCAGCCGAAGACGTCCTTGTAGAACGTCTGCAGCTTGGCGCTGTCCTTGCCCGTGACCTCGACGTGGATGACGTGGTTGCCCATCGCTGAGCCCTCCTGGCCGCTGCGGCGGCCCGTCCGGCCCGCCCTTCAGGAGCACGACGCTCGACGGGACGCGCGAATCGACAGGCCATCGCGCGCAGGATCGCGTCGTCAACCGCTGCAGTGCACGCTCGCGAGCCGCGAGAAGAACGGCCGCGCGGGATCAGCGAGAAACGGCGACCGCCTTCGGGCGTTCGGCGGCGCGCTGCCCGGTCCTTCACGATCGTCATCGCCGCGAGCTTGCCGGGCGCGCCCATCACGCAGCCGCCCGGGTGCGTCCCCGAGCCGCACTGGTAGTAGCCGTCGATCGGCGTCCGGTAGTCGCTGTAGCCCGGCGCCGGCCGGAAGAAGTACATCTGCGGCGCCAGGAACTCGCCCGGCGAAGATGTTGCCCTCGGACAGCCCGACGATCCGCTCGATGTCGAGCGGCGTCCGGACCTCGCGGTGCAGCACGAGGTCGCCGAAGCCCGGGAAGAACGACTCGAGCGTCCGCTGGACCGTGTCGCCCAGGTTCTGGCGCTCGGTGTCCCAGTCGCTCTCGCGCAGCTTGTACGGCGCGTACTGGACGAAGCACGACATCACGTGCTTGCCGGGAGGCGCCATGTCGGGGTCGATCGTGCTCTGGATCGCGCAGTCGAGGTAGGGCCGGCTGCTGTACCAGCCGTACTTCGCCTCGTCGAACGCCTGCTCGAGGTACGTCCATCGACGGCCCGATGTTGGTGAAGCCGCGGTAGTGGTCCTCGCGACCGGCGAGCGCCGGGTAGACCGGCAGCCCGTCGAGCGCGAAGTTGACCTTGGCCGACGTCCCCTGGAACCGGAAGCGCTCGATCGCGTCGACGAGGTCCGTCGGCAGCTCGCGCGGGTCGACCAGCTCGAGGAACGTCCGCCGCGGGTCCAGCGCGGAGACCACGATCGGTGCGTCGAACTCGGTGCCGTCCTCGAGCGCGACGCCGGTGACCCGGCCGCCCGACGTCGTGACCTCGGCGACCGGCGACTCGAGGCGGATCTCCGTCCCGAAGCGATCGCGCCGCGCGCGCGAGCACCTGCGTGAAGCCGCCGTTGCCGCCCTTGTGGAACGACCAGGCCCCGAACTCGCCGTCGTGCTCGCCCAGCAGGTGGTAGAGCAGCACGAGCCCCGACCCCTGCGAGTACGGCCCGACCTTCGTGCCGATGATCGACGACGACGCCATGTAGCCCTTGACGATGTCCGACTCGAAGTAGTCGTCGAGGAAGTCTGCCGCCGATCCGGTGAGCAGCCGGACGGTGTTGTGGAGCACGTCCTTGGGGAGGGCCTTGAACCTCGCCCCGAGTCCGGCGAGCGCGAGCAGCTCCTCCGGGTCGTCGCTGAACAGGTTCGGCGGCGGCGCGTCCAGCAGCGGCTTCATCGCCTGGAGGACCTTGTTCATGTCGTGGTTGAACCGGTCGTAGGCGTCCGCGTCGTGCTGGCTGTGGCGCGCGATCTCGCGCTGGTTGACCCCGTGGTCCTGGCCCAGCAGCAGGTAGTCGCCGTTCTCCATCGGCGCGAACGTCGACGACATCAGGAGCGGCATGAACCCGTGCTTGACGAGGTCGAGCTCCTGGATGATGTCCGGCCGGAGCAGGCTCAGCGCGTAGCTGAACGACGTGAACCAGTGGCCCGGGTAGCAGCTCCTCGGTGATCGCCGCGCCGCCGACGATCGGGCGCCGCTCGAGGACCAGCGTCCTGCAACCCCGACTTCGCGAGGTAGGCGCCGTTGACGAGGCCGTTGTGGCCGCCGCCGACGACGATGGCGTCGAAGCTCGTGCTCGGTCGTCGTCATCGTCAGGCCGTCCTTCGCTCGGGGTTGTAGAGGGGCATCCGCGCCGTCTGCGCGGCGACGTGGATGTAGCGGTGGCTCACCGGGACCTCGAGGAACACCTTCGAGCCCGGCTTGCGCGGACTCGACCGGGACGCGGGCGATGCCGATGTGCCGCTGGAGCACCGGGGAGTACATGAAGCTCGTCGCGTAGCCCACCTGCGCGCCGTCGGCGTCGTACAGGAACATCTCCTCCTGCACCGGCGTGTGGTCCTTGGGCGGGATCAGCCCGGCCTCGTCGTGGATCCGGTCCCAGTCCTGCCAGTCGACGACGATCCCGGTCGTCCGGAAGCGCGACGTCTTCGCCGGCGACCTCGCGGCGGATCGCGTCGCGGCCGATGAAGGGGCGGTCGTCGGTGTCGACGCCCTTGAGCATCCAGGCCGAGGCCGAGCTCGTGCGGGTGTCGCCCGGTCCGCGTCCGTCCAGGCGAACCGGCTCGATCGCGAAGTCGACGTCGAGCAGCAGCAGCCCGGCCTCGATGCGGGTCATGTACAGCGCCTGGAGCCCGAACGGCAGCACGCCGAACCCGCGCGTCGCCTCCCAGATCGCGTCCCACGTCGGCAGCGCGTTCTCGGCCTTGACCCAGACCTCGTAGCCGAGGTCGCCGGTGTAGCCGGTGCGCGAGATCGTGACCGGACAGCCGCCGATCTTGCCGCTGGCGATGCCGAAGTACGGCAGCGTCTCGACCGACGGGCACGAGGCCCGGCGAGGATCCGGCGCGCCCGCGGGCCCTGGAGGCTGAGCACCGCCCAGTCCTCGCGAGACCTCCTCGATCGTGACCTTGTCGCGGCGGCGTCACGAGGTCCTGGAAGTAGGCGAGGTTCGGCTCGGCGGCGGTGAGGACGAACTCGTCCTTCGCGTGCCGCAGCAGCACGCCGTCCTCGACGACGTAGCCGCGGTCGTCGCACCAGATCGCGTACTGCGCCGTGGCCGGGCTCGAGCGTGCGCGGGTCGCGCGCCAGGACGCCGGCGAGGAACGCCTCCGCGCCGGGACCGGAGAACCGGTACTTGAACAGCGGCGACGTGTCGAAGATGCCGGCGGCGTTGCGGACGGCGAAGTACTCGAACTTGTCCGACAGCCCGTACCGCTCGGCGGCCAGGTGCCCGGACCAGTGGCTCCACAGGCCGGTCTCGTTGAGCTCCGACGTGCGGGCGTGGAACGGTGTCGTCCGGATCATTGCGACGTGCTTGCCCTCCCGGTTGGATCGCCGACGGTACCCGACCGCGACCAGCCGTGGCGGCGCGTTGCCCGCCGCGGATCAGCGCGACGGTGACGAGCTCCGGCAGCGCGTCGTCCTCGTCCTGGCGGGCGTCGAGGTGATTCCCCAGCCGCCGAACCAGTTCGTGCCCTCGAGCCGAAGGGTCGGCGCGTCGGGCCGACCGCTCGACCTTCGGCCGCAGTCGCCGACGCCGCCGAGGCCGGTGCAGCTTGGTCTCGATGTTCCAGCTCTCCGGCACGACGAGGTTGCCGCCGCCGAACAGGGTGCTGACGTGGAGGGTCGCCCCGGCCGGGTCGAGCGTCGCGTCGCGCAGGTCGAGCTCGCCGCCGCCGAACATCGTCGTCACCGAGCCGCCGCGGAACGCGCCGGACTCGCTGTGGAACTCGAGCGGCCCGAAGCTCGCGACGAGGTCGACCTCGTCGGCCGCGGGATCCACCGCGACCACGGTCGCGCCGCTTCGTCGCGGCGTAGATCGCGGCCCCGATCATGAACGTGAACCAGGCGAACAGCAGGATGCTGAGCGCCTTCCAAGAGGCTGGCCATTTTCGGCACTCCAGTACGACGCGACGAATACTCCCCGACTCGGCACAGGATGCACCCGTTGCCGCGCAGGGTCGAGTGCCGAACGGCCTCCCGTATCCTTTCGCGCATGCCCCTCTACCGCCTCGCCGACCCCGTGCCGCCGATCGATGCGCCGATCGTGCTCGCGGCGTTCGACGGCTGGGTCGACGCGGGGACGGCGGCCACCAGCGTGCTCGCGATCCTCGCCGCAGGAGGGCGAGACGGTCGCCACCTTCGACCCCGACCAGCTGTTCGACTACCGCTCGCGCCGGCCGACGCTCGAGATCCGCGACGGGCGCCTGTCGTCGCTCGCCTGGCCCGAGGTCACGCTGACGGTGTCGCGCTTCGGCGGCCGCGACCTGCTGGTCCTCACGGGCGCCGAGCCCGACGACCGCTGGCACCTGCTGGCCGAGGCCGTGGTCGGAGCTGCTCCGGAGATCTCGGCACGCGCGGCTGGATCAGCCTCGGCGCGATCCCGGCGGCCGTGCCCCACACGCGGCCGGTCCCGATCCTCGGCACCGAGTCCGAGCCCGGCCTGCTGCGCGGCGGCGTCAGCGCGGGGCCGACGGGCATCCTGCGCGTGCCGTCGGCGGCGCTGTCGATGCTCGAGATCGCGGTGTCGGACGCCGGGCATCCCGGCGGTCGGCTACTTCGCCCAGATCCCGCACTACGTCCAGGGGTCGTACGCGCTGGCGTCGGTCGAGCTGATGCGGGCGGTCGAGCGCCACCTCGACGTCGAGCTGCCGCGCGGCGACCTGACCGAGGAGGCGCAAGCAGCTCCGGATCCGGCTCGACGCGGCGACGGCAGCCGACGACACGACCCGCCAGTACGTCGAGCGCCTCGAGTCGATGGTCGACGAGTCCCGCCAGCCCGAGGGCGACGACCTGATCTCCGAGATCGAGCGCTACCTGCGCGACCAGAGCGAGACGTCCTAGCGCTAGTAGCGCTCCCGCCGGACGTTCACCTTCTGGCCCTTGATCGTCGCGCCGCGCAGCGCCGCGATCACGCGATCGGCGGCGTCATCGGGCACCTCGACGAGCGAGAACCCCTCGGCGATCTGGATGGCGCCGATGTCACCGCCGGCGAGCCCCGCCTCGTTCGCGATCGCGCCGACGAGGTCGCCCGGGCGGATCCCGGCGGCCCGGCCCGCGCCGACGAACAGCCGCGTGGCTCCGGCGCCGACCCCGCCGCCGGCGCCGCGCCGGGCGCATGACCGGGCGGCCCTCGGCGTCTCGCCAGCCGCTGACCCGGAACCCGCGGACCGGCGCGTTCGGTGCGTGGGCGGCTGGCCGGTGCGGGCGCGGGCGGCCGTCGTCGGGCGGTCGAAGGCGGGTCCGCCTGCCCGGGCGGCGGCGGCGCGCCTTGGCCGGGCGGTCGGCGGAAGGCCGGCTGGTCGCGGACGGCGGCTCCGCGGGCGACGGCCGGCCGGGGACGGCGCTTGGCGGCGTCGCGCTCGGCGAACGACGGGGGCAGCGTCGCCGGCGCGAGCTCGGTCGGTGTCCTCGGCGCCGCGCGCCTCGCCATCGGCGAGGCTGATCGCGGCCAGCGCGATGTCGACGACGTCGAACTCCTCGGACAGCGGCTCGACGACGGCGCGGTAGCGGTCGATGTCGTCGCCGACGAGCGTCTCGCGGAGCGTGTCCCGGAGCGATGTCCAGGCGCTTCTCGCGGACGTCGGCGACGGTCGGCAGCCCGACGATCTCGAGCGGTGCGCCGATCGCGCGCTCGATGTCGCGCAGCAGCCGGTGCTCGCGCGGCTCGACGAGCGTGATCGCGACGCCCTCGCGCCCGGCCCGGCCCGTCCGGCCGATGCGGTGGACGTAGATGTCGGGCGACGACGGCACGTCGTAGTTGACGACGTGGCTGACCTGCTCGATGTCGAGGCCGCGCGCGGCGACGTCGGTGGCGACGAGGACGTCGAGGGCGCCGTCGCGGAAGCGGCCCATGATCCGGTCGCGCTGCTCCTGCGCCAGGCCGCCGTGGAGCGCCGCCGCGTCGCGGCCGCGGCCGCTGAGCGCCTCGGCGAGGTCGTCGACCTCCCCGCGCGTGCGCGCGAACACCAGCGTCGCGGCGCCGTCCTCGAGGTCCAGGATCCGGCCCAGCGCCGCGAGCTTGTCCGGCCCGCCGGACGACGTAGGCCACCTGCCGGACGCGCGCGGCGCTCGCCCGCTGGCGTCCTCGGCCTGGACGCGGACCGTCGGCCGGGTGCCGGAGATGGCGCCCGGCGAGCCGCGCGATCGGCCCCGAGATCGTCGCCGAGAACAGCGCGGTCTGGTGCTGCCTCGGGCAGCGAGCCGAGGATCTTCTCGAGGTCGTCGGCGAAGCCCATGTCGAGCATCTCGTCGGCCTCGTCGAGCACGACGGTCTCGACCTCGTCCAGCCGGATCGACCTGCGCTCGAGGTGGTCGACGGCGCGGCCCGGGCGTCGCGACGATGACGTCGACGCCGCGCGCGAGCCGGTGGAGCTGCGCGGTGATCGGCTGGCCGCCGTAGACGCGGCACGACGCGCGCGCCGAGCTCGCGGCCGTACTTGTGCATCGCCTCGGCGACCTGCATCGCGAGCTCGCGGGTCGGCGCAGCACGAGCGCCCGGGGCCGGCTCGCCGCGGTCGCCGTCGCGCGGCGTCGCCGCGACCGTCGACCGGGCGGCCCGCGGCGCGGTCCGCGTCGATGCGGACCGCGAGCCGGTTCTGGAGCATCGGCAGCGCGAACGCCGCGGTCTTGCCGGTGCCGGTCGGCGCCTCGGCGAGCAGGTCGCGGCCCGCGAGCAGCGGCGGGATCGCCGCGGTCTGGACGGGCGTCGGCTCCTCGTACCCGAGGGCGGCGAGCGTCTGCAGCAGGCGCGCGTCGAGCCCGAGGACGCGAACGCCGACCGGAGAAGCCCGTACGGCGCCTCGTCGATGGGCGCGGGCTCGCCGTTCGCCCGGTTCCTCGGCCTGCTCGGTGTCTCGTCGTTGGTCACGGACAGATCGTAGTCCCGATCGAGGTTCGGGCCATCGGCGACGCCCGCTGTCCGGGCTTGCCTCGGCACCGGAGATACCTGACATCGGATTGGCCGCTTTGCTACGATCGCGGCCATGCGCGCGTCCCGCCTCGTCTCGCTGCTGCTGCTGCTCCAGACGCGCGGCGGCATGACCGCCGCGGACCTCGCCGAGGAGCTCGAGGTCTCGGTCCGGACGATCCACCGCGACGTCGAGGCGCTGGGCGCCGTCCGGCGTGCCGATCTACGCCGAGCGCGGCCCCCACGGCGGCATCCGCCTCGTCGACGGCTACCGCACGCGGCTCACCGGCATGACCACCGAGGAGGCCGACGCGCTGTTCCTGTCGGGCCTGCCGGGACCGGCGGCGGAGCTCGGGCTGGGAACGGTCGTCGCCGCGGCGCGCCTCAAGGTGCTCGCCGCGCTGCCGACCGAGCTGCGCGGACGCGCGAGCCGGCTCCTCGAGCGATTCCACCTCGACGCCGCTGGCTGGTTCCGGGCCGGCGAGTCGCTCCCCCATCTGGCGACGATCGCCCAGTGCGTCTGGGACGGCCAGCGCGTCGAGCTCGACTACGAGCGCGCCGACGGCGATCGTCACCCGCACGCTCGATCCGCTGGGGCTCGTGCTCAAGGCCGGCGTCTGGTACCTCGTCGCGAGCCACGGCGACCAGATCCGAACCTACCGCGTCTCGCGGGTCCGCGGCGTCGCGCCGCTCCCCGATCGCGCCGCCCGGCCGCCCGGCTTCGACCTCGCCACCCACTGGTCGGAGTCGATCACGGCGTACGAGCGCGACGCGCCTCGCATCGAGGTCACCCTTCGTGTCCGCCGCGAGGCCCAGCGCTGGCTCGAGGACGTCATCGACGGAGCCTCCCTCGCGGCGGCGGTCGACGAAGCCGGAGCCCGAGCCCGACGCCTGGCGCCGGATCCGCGTCACCCTCGACTGGCCGCGCGAGGTCGCGGGCCGGCTCCTGGCCCTCGGCGGCGCCGTCGAGGTCATGGCGCCGCCTGAGCTGCGGACGGAGATCGCGGCCCTGGCGGCCGAGACCGTGGCCCGCTACCGCGAGCCCGTCACCGCGGGGAGCACCATCGAGGTCGCACCCACCCGCTGACGCGAGGCGTCGCTGACCGGTTGGACGTCCGGTCGCCGGGGATGCCGGAGCCCGGACGGCACGCCGGGCGTACGCGGACGACGGTTGCGGAACTCGCGCTCGCGATCGGCCTGGATGGCCGTCGCGAGGATGGACATCGGGAGCATGGGTCACCTCGTCCGGATCGAATGCCTGATGCCTGAATCCTATGGCGCGTACATGCCAGCAATCGTCATGATTGACGACGGGAAACGCCGGCAGATCGATCATCGGCGGAGGCGTGAGCCCGCCCACCGGCAGTACGCGGGGCTCGCGGGCTCTGGGATACTGGCCCCAGATGCGACGAGTCGAGGCCGAGGCGCTGGTTGGCGCCGCGCGAGACGAGGTCTGGCAGCTCTACGACGACATCGAGGGCACACCGCTCTGGGTCCCGTTCGTGAGCGAGATTCTCTATGTCTCGGGCCCGGCCAAGGTGGGCACGATCTACCGCGAGCGAACCCGCCTCGGGGGCATCCCCACCGTCGCCCAATGGGAGATCGTCGAGCACCGCCGCCCGACGCGCCAGGTCCACGTCTCGGACGGGTTCGGGATGGACAGCGCCCTCGTGATCACGTTCGACGGCCGGGGCACGGGCACGTGGGTCCACCAGTCCGCCGAGCTCCGCTCGCGCCTGTGGGGCCCGTTCGGCTGGCTGCACGAGGCGCTGGTGGCGATCCCGGCCGGCTGGGGCGTGCGGGCCGCGGTCAACGGCGCCAAGCGGGCGTTCGAGGGCGACCCGCCCCGCTAGGCGCGATCGGGCGCTACGTCGGTTCGATCTCCCGGACCACCGCGAGGTGGCGCTCGGGGCCCGCCCCATCCTTCGTCACGTGGTACTCGATCTCGCGCCGCGTCCCATCGCGCCGGGCGAAGCGGAGCGTGGCGTGCAGCTCACCGCTGGTGAGCATCTCCCGCCACAGGCCATCGAAGTCGGATCCGACGGACGCGTCGCCGGGGTTCGCGAACGCCTCGACCCGCTGCCCAAGGATCGTCGCCCGCGGCACCTCGACGATCTCGGCCAGCGACGTCGACACCTCCACAAAGCAGCGATCGCCATCGAGGATCGCCCAGGCGTGGCCAGGCTCCTCCCACCAACGCCTGCCCGGCCGGACGCTGCCGAACCGGTAGACGTACCACAGCTGACCCTCGCCGCCCGGATCGGCGAGCGGGTCCCGCTCGCGCACGACCGCCGACGGGTACCGGGCCCGCAGCCGCCACTGGAGGTCGTCCGCCTCGGGGCGCCCGTTGGGTCGCGTCGAGACGTCGTCGAGGAGCTGCGCGAACGCCTCGGCGACGTAGCGCCGGAAGGCGAGGTCCTCCGGGGGAAAGGCCTGGAGGCGCGGCTGGGGGCGGGCGGGCATGGTCGATCAGGGTTCCCCGGAACGATGACGCGGCGCCCATGGTCCGCGATCCGCCGGGCCCCGTCGCTCGGCAATACGGCGTATTCGGGTGAAGCCGTCCGGTGGCCGCGATTCCGAACGTCGGCGGCCCCCGTCCATGTCAGCGGTCCGGGCAGGGCTTGGAGTTGCTCAACCCGTCCTTGTTGCCGCCCCCGCCGCCACCGCCGCCACCGCCGCCGCCGCCTCCGCCCTTGCCGTCGAAGTAGTGGCGGACGGTCTGGCGGATGTTCTTGATCTCACCCGTGGTCAGGTACTCGGGGTAGTCGGGCGGGGTGAAGTAGACGCGGTCGACGTCGTGCGCCTGGATGTCGGCCGCGAGCTCGGCGAGGCTCGGGAGATCCTTGCGCTTGATCGTGGTCCACAGGTCGCCCTTGGCGATCGAGAGCATCTCGGGCGCCCGCTCGAGGAGCGCAATCGGGTCGAGCTGGCGGCGAAGGGCGAGCAGCGTCGCCTGCTGGCGGCGCATCCGGCCGTAGTCCGAGTCCTGGTGCCGCGACCGCGCGTAGGACAGCGCCTCGGCGCCGCGAGAGCTTCTGGCAGCCGGCCTTGAACGAGATCGTGATGTAGCCAGAGCCGTCGACCTTGGGGTAGTGATCGTCGTACAGAGCCTCGGGGATCCGGATCCACAGCCCCTTCACCGAGTTGACGAGCCGGACGAACCCCTGGAGGTCAACGGCAACGAACCCGTCAAGCGGCACGCCGACGAGCTCCTGGATGGCGCCCGTCACCGCCCGGAAGCCGCGCGCATCGCCGCCCGGGAACTGCCCCGGGTGACCCCAGGCGTAGACGTACAGGGCGTTCAGGAGCCCCGGGAACCGGCCGTCGGGGAACGCCTTCGCGTCCTCGCCCGCGAGCGGGGCGTTGATCAGGTTGCGCGGGATCCCGAACATCGCCGCCCGGCCAGACTCGATGTCGACGCTGAGCAGGACCATCGTGTCAGTTCGCAGCAGCCAGCGGCCCGTTCCGGCGTCGGAGCCGACGAGCAGGATGTTCAGCCGGCCGTCCCGGGCCCACTGCGGGACCGGCGGCGGGCTCGGGGTCGGTGACGGCGGCGGCGGCAGCAGGCTCGGCGGCTGGATGTACACGCCGGGCGGCGGGGTCGCGGTGGGCTCTGGCGTCGGCGAATCCTCCGCGTCGGCCCCGAAGCTCGCCGCCGGGATCTCCCAGTCGCCGCTTGGGTCGGCGGCAGGATCATCGCCGCGGAAGACGGCCGTCAGCGTGTCCTCGGTCTCCATGCCCAGCGCCGCGACCGTCCCGTGGCCGAGCGTCGCGACCGCGAGCACCGCGAGGAGGCCGATGATCGCGAACCGGCTGGTCCGGCCGCCCGAGTCGGAGCGCAGGCGCCGCGCGACGAGCCACGCGTCGAGGATCGCAAACGCGTGGTACGCGAGCCAGATCAGGTCGAGGGCGACGATGCCGACGAGCACCTCGGGACTCAGGACCAGGCCCAGGATGGCGTGCGCCCCGCCGCCGAGCACCGTCCCGATCACGAAGCCCACGAGGCCGGTCAGGACAACCAGCGCGGGTATGGCGATGAGGACGCCACGCCGCCGGTCGCCGACGGCGTACTGGCCGAGGCCCGGGAACAGGAGGGACAGGAACGCCGCCATGCCCGGCGAGCGCAATCCCCTGCTGGTCACGTCAACTGGCCCTCAACTGCCTCCATCGACCCCGATGGGCGCAATCCCCCTGCGTTCGTTGCGGACAATACCGCTTGCAGGCAAAAGGGCGCGGAATCGAAAACGGACCGTCTGTTTCGGACAAGGTTCCCGGCTCCGCCGCCGCCCAGCATCCCGCCGGAAGGTCGACGCGCCGCCGGATTGGGTCCGTGTGTTGGCGGTCCGTTCGATGGCCGTACCGTAGCCCCGGCGCGACCCCGGCCGAATGGGCCGAGGGTCATGGTTCCCCATGGACGAATGTCATGAACCTGCGGGCGTGGCGAGGGCGAGATCGGCGGCCACCGGGACGACGAGGGGCTCGTCGTCCTGCGTCCCGGGCGCGGTGACCCGGTCGGGCAGGAAGGCGAACGCGATCAGGGCTCCAGCGACGGCGAAGGCCACGCCGACGACGGCCGTCACGGTCATCCCGTCCACGAACGCCTGCCGGGCGACCGCGAGGACGGCCGCCCCGGCCTCGCCGCCGATGGCCTGGGCGGTGGCCGCCGCACCGGCGAGCGAGCCGCCGGCGACGTCCACGGCGGCCTGGGGCAGCCCCGAGAGCCCGTTGGAGACGTGGCTCGCGTAGGTGCCGGCGAAGAGGCTGCCGAGCACGGCCACGCCGAGTGCGCCACCGATCTCCCGGGTCGCGTCGTTCACCGCTGACCCCACACCGAACTGCGCCTTGGGCAGCGCCGACATGATCGCGTCGGTCGCCGGCGTCATCGCGAGCCCCATACCGACCGCGACGACGAACAGGACGCCGCTCACGTGCAGGTCCGAGCTCGCGACGCCCAGGGTCGCCAGCATGCCGAGCCCGGCCGCCACGACCACCAGGCCGAGCGAGGTCACGAGGCGGGTGCCGATGCGGGTCGTCAGGGTTGCCGCGACCGGCGAGGCAAGGATCACGCCGGCCGCGATCGGGATGAACCGGAGACCGGTCTCGAGCGCCGACAGGCCGAGCACGCCCTGCAGGTACTGGGTGAGCAGGAACAGCACGCCCATGAGGCTGAAGAACGTCAGCGTCACGGACAGGCTCGCGGCCGAGAAGCGGCGGTCGCGGAACAGGCTGACGTCGAGCATCGGGTGGGCAATGCGCCGCTCCCACAGGACGAACGCGCTGAGCAGGATCGCAGCGGCCGCCAGCGAGCCCGCGATGACCGGGTCGGACCAGCCGCGCGACGGGACCTCGATGATCCCGTACACCAGGGCGACGAGCCCGACCACGGACAGTCCCGCGCCGACCGGATCGAGTGGCGATCGCTCCGGCGAGCGGGACTCGGGGACGATTGCGAGGGTGGCGATGATGCCGACGATGACGAACGGGACGTTGACGACGAACACCGACGCCCACGCGTAGTGCTCGAGGAGCCAGCCGCCCAGGATCGGGCCTACGACGATACCCAGGCCGGACACGGCGGACCAGGCGGCGATCGCCTTGGGCCGCTCGTCAGCCGGGAACACGTCGGCGAGGATCGAGAGGGTGGCGGGCATCGTGAGCGCGGCGCCCAGGCCCATGAACGCGCGCAGCGCGATCAGCTGCTCGGCGCTCGTGACAAGCGGGGCGATGGCGGATCCGAGCCCGAACAGCGCGAGCCCGCAGACCAGGGCAAGCCGCCGACCGTAGCGGTCAGACAGCGCGCCGGCAACGAGGAGCAGCCCGGCGAACACCAGGACGTAGGCGTCGACCATCCACTGGAGCTGGCTCGCCGTGGCGTTCAGGTCCGCCGACAACGTCGGCAGCGCGATCGTCAGGATCGTGTTGTCGAGGCTTACGCCGAACAGGGCGAGGACGAGGACCCCGAGGATCCCCCATCGCCGTGCGTAGACCTGGTCACGGCTCATCGTTTCTGCTCCTAGTACACTGTTCGAGTCGATGTCGAGAACACTAATCGCACACTGTTCGAGAAGTCAAGTACACCGTGCTATACAGACGTACACAGTTCGAGCAGGACGGATGACGTAGTGACCGACAACCGGTCGAGATTCTTCCCGTGGGCAAAGGCGGTCGAGCGCGAGCGGCCGTCGCGGGTGACGCTGTCGCGCGACCAGATCGTCGACGCGGCGATCAGGGTCATGGACGAGGAGGGCCTCGATGCCCTCTCGATGCGCCGCCTGGGCCAGGAGCTCAACAGCGGCGCGACGTCCCTCTACTGGCACATCAAGAACAAGGACGAGCTGCTGGACCTCGTGCTCGACCAGGTCATCGGCGAGGTCGTGCCGGACATGCCCCGTGACGCGGGATGGCGGGACACGGCCGACCAGACGGCTCGGGCACTCCGCCGGGTGCTTGTCCGGCACCGCGGCGTCGCACCGGTCATGGGCGAGCGACCTACGTTCGGCCCCAACGCGCTCCAGGCGCTCGAGATCCTGCTGACGCCGTTCATGGCCGCTGGCTTCGAGCCCGAGGGCGCGCTGCTCGCCGCGACGACGATCATCAACTGGGCCTCGGCGTACGCGGTGTTCGAGGTCCGCGACCCGGTGGGCCCGTCCGCGACGGACGAGCAGCGAGCGGCGTTCCTGGCCGAGTTCCGGGCCTTCGTCGCGACGCTGCCGGCCGACGAGTTCCCGACGACGCTCGCGCTGCTGCCGTACGGCGCCGAATTGTCCGCGGACCAGCAGTTTGACTACGGGCTGGGGCGCCTGCTCGACGGGATCGAGAGCTTCCACGGAGTACCGGGGTGACGGAGGTCGAGCCCTCGCGCCATCTTCCGCTCGACGGCACCCGCAACGTCCGCGACGTGGGCGGCTACCCAGCCGCGAGTGGACGCCGGACCCGGTGGCGGACGCTCCTCCGCTCCGACGAGCTCACCACGCTGCCCCCGCACGCCCAGGAGCAGCTTGTCGATCTCGGCCTGCGCCAGGTCATCGACCTCCGCTGGCCCGACGAGCTCGTGCTCTCCCCCAACGCCTTCGCCGGGTCCCGCTCGATCCGCTACACGAGCCTCCCGCTGCTCGACGATGACCCGACGCCCCACGCGGGCCAGCAGGGGATGTACCGCCACGTGTTCGATGAACGGGCGCCCCAGCTCGCCGACGTCGCGAGAGCGCTGCTGGATGCGGATGGGCTGCCGGCCGTCATCGGCTGCGCAGCCGGAAAGGACCGCACGGGCGTCGTCATCGCGTGGCTTCTCGACCTCGTCGGCGTCCCGACGCCGATCATCGTCGAGGACTACGCGATGACCGCGCGATACTTTGCCGACCCCGCTCACGGCGGTCGAGCCGCCTGACTGGCGTCACGAGCCGCTGGTGCTGGAGAGCCCGCCCGAGCACATGGCCGGGGCTCTCGAGCATCTCGACCAGGCCCACGGCGGCGCCCGCGCCCTGCTCCGCCGGCAGGGATTCGCCGAGGCCGATATCGATGCGTTGGTAGAGCGGTTGACCGAACCGGTCCGCTGACCGCATGGGCAGGGCTTAGGATGGGTTGATGGGTCGCGTCGGTGCTTCGCTCGAAATCCCCTATCCGCCCGAGGATGCCTTCCGCGTCGCCACGCGGATCGAGGAGCTGCCCCGGTGGCTGCCCGAGGTCGTCCACGCGATCCTGCTCGACCCGCCGCTCACGACAGGGAGCCGCGTCCGGCTGAAGCTCTCGTCGGCCGCGGCCGGGACCGAGGTCGTCGGCACGGTGCGCCAGCTCCGGCCGCCGTCGGCGCTGGTGATCGGTGGGTCCGGCGGACCGCTGACCGTCGAGGTGCGGGCGCGGTTCGACCCGGTGGGCACGAACGCGACCCGGATCGCGCTGGAGATCGAGCTCACGACCTCGCCCCTGTTCGGGTTCATCGGCCGCGAGGCAGAGCGGCGGATCAACGCGGAGATCCCGGCGTCGCTCCAGCGGTTCCGCGCGATCCTGGACGCCGAGGCGGGGGTGACGCCGGCGTCCTAGCTGGAGCCGGCCGCCGCTGCGCTTGCCGCGGCGACGTAACCCGGGATCGTCAGCTCGATCAGCGGGCTCTCGTCCACCATCCGGTCGACGTCGGTGCGGTTCCAGGCCTTCGCGATTCCGACCAGCAGCTCACGACGCTCGTCCGGATCGGTCACGACCCGCGCGGTCCCCTCGACGTCCGCGTGCACGCCCTGCTTGAGATGGACGATCAGCCGGGGGTCGGCCTCGAGGTTGTGGATCCACGCCCGCGTCCGCCGATGGGGCATGCCGCTGATGAGGAGGCGGCCGTCGATGTTGTGGAGGACGATCTCGATCCGGCGGGGCTGGCCGGTGCGGCGGCCTGTCGTCGTCAGGTCGATCATCTGGCTGTGTTCGAGGGCGTCGTGAACGCTGGGATCCATGGGTCGGCTCCGTCGGTGATAGTTGCAGCATCAACGATATCCCGGGTTGGGCGGCGGCACAAGGTCCATGGCCGCGGGACCTACACTCGGCGCTGATGCTGCGAACCGTGACGGCGACCCGGTACGTGACGCCCCTGCGGGAGGGCGGGTCGCTGCCCGCGCTCGTGGAGGCGGACGACGACGGGCTGTACGTCGTGAAGCTGCTCGGCGCGGGCCACGGGCGCAAGGCGCTGGTGGCGGAGCTGCTCGCGGGCGAGCTGGCGCGGCATCTCGGCCTCCCGGTCCCCGACCAGGTGCTGGTCGAGCTCGATGGCGCGCTGTCGAAGGCCGAGCCCGACAGCGAGATCCGGGAGCTGCTCGAACGCTCGGCCGGGACGAACATCGGGCTCGACTTCCTGCCCGGCTCGCTGGCCTTTGCGCCCGCCATCGGGCCGGCGCCCGATCCCGCGCTGGCGGCGGCCGTCGTCTGGCTCGACGCGTACACCACCAACGTCGATCGCACGCCGCGCAACCCCAACCTCATCGTGTGGCATCGGCGGCTGCACCTCATCGACCACGGGTCGGCGCTCTACATCCACCACAGCTGGCGCGACCCCGCCGAGCATGCCCGCCGTCCCTTCGCGCCCATCCGGGACCACGTGCTGCTGCCGTTCGCGTCCTCGATCGAGGTGGCCGATGCCCGCCTGGCGCCGATGGTGACGCGGTCGCTGATCGAGGGCCTGGCGGCGGCGATCCCCGACGACTGGCTCCCAGCCGAGGACGGGCTGCCGGATCCCGACGCGCACCGCCGGGCGTACGTCGACTACCTGATGGTGCGGATCGAGGCGCCGCGCGCGTTCGTCGAGGAGGCCGAGCGTGCCCGAGTCGCGTAAGCCGTTCGAGTACTCGATCGTACGCGTGGTCCCGCGGGTGGACCGCGGCGAGGCGTTCAACGCGGGCATCGTGCTGATGTCGCGGCCGCACCGATTCCTCGGGGCTCGCGTCTGGCTCGATGTCGCCGTGCTTGCGGCCCTCTCCCCCGACTGCGACCCCGACAACGTGCAGGCGCACCTCGACACGATCGTCCGGATCGCCGACGGCGATGCGTCGGCCGGCCCGATCGCCGCCCTGTCCTTGCCTGAGCGATTCCACTGGCTGGTCGCCCCATCGTCGACGATCATCCAGGCGTCCGATGTCCACACGGGCCTCACCGCCGACGCCGCCGCGACGCTCGAGCACCTGTTCCGGACCCTCGTCCAGCGCTAGGAGCCGCAACGTCCTTGCCGTCAGCCTGATCTGGCGGGCGGGCGATGTCGTGCTCAAGCCCGCCGATGGGAATCAGACGGCCCTCGCCTGGCTGGCTCGCGTCCTCGCTCAGGTCCGACCCGATGATGTTCGCGTCGCACGGCCGCTGCCGGCGATCGGGGGTGCGTTCATCGTCGATGGCTGGAGCGCCTCGGCCTTCTGCGCGGGGCGGCACGAGCCTCGCCGATGGCTCGATGTCATCTCCGTCGGACGACGCTTCCACCTGGCTTTGGCTCACGTCGAGCGGCCCACGTTCCTGGCGGCGCGCTCAGATCCCTGGGCCGTCGCCGACCGCGCGGCGTGGGGTGAGGCCGCGCTCGACCCCTTGAGGGGTTCGCCCCACATCGAGCGGCTAGAGTCCCGCCTCGCTCCGGTCCGAGCCCCGTCGCAGGTCATTCACGGTGACCTCACCGGCAACGTCCTGTTCGAGGATCCGCTCCAGCCGGCGGTCATCGACCTGTCGCCCTACTGGCGGCCAGCCGAGTACGCCACGGCGATTGTCGTCGCCGACGCACTGGCGTGGGAAGGCGCATCGGACGAAGACCTCGCGCCGACCTTCGAGACCGAGGCGTTCGGCCAGCTGCTCGCCCGGGCGCTCCTGTTCCGGATGGTCACCGACATCGTGGTCGATCCCCGGTCGTTCGCTGCTCGGTCCGGAGCCTATTCCCGCGCCGTCGACCTTGCGGTCAGCCTGACCTGACGGACGCCGCGCGGGTTGCTTCAGCGTTCCTCTGACCCGCATCACTCGCAGGTCGGCCGCCCGGCAGGAGGCCCGCCCGCGCGTCCCCGTCATCTCGTCCCCGCCGACCTGCCCGAAGGCCGAGAGCGCGCCATCGGCCTTCGGCCTACGGCGATGATCACGCAGATCAACCCTGCGCCGACTTGCGCGGTCGCCTGCCAACAGCCGCTCGGTGGCCCGGGCGAACTGGCTCGCGCGCGGCAAGCCCCGCTGCCCCGAGTGCCGGAAGCGGCTCAAGAAGGCCGCGCAGCGGGCGAAGGCGGTCAGGACGGCGAGGGCGAGGGGAGGGCCGTCGGCTGCGTCGCCGTGACCTTCCCGGCACCGTCCGCCGTGACGCGGACGAGCAGGTCCGGCAGCGGGCCTTTGCGGTGGAACACGACGTGGCCGGTGTTCGGGAGCGTCAGCGCGCAGAATGCGCCGGGCGGGCACCAGGCGCCGAAGGCGAATTCGATGTCGGCGACCGCCGGGTCGGGTCCGACAACGGCTTTCGCGGCCGCGACCCCGTTCTCGCACGTCAGCGTGATGGCGATTGGCACCTGCGAACCGTTGGCGTCGGTCTGACCCCAGGTCGAACTGTTCGGCTGGCAGACCACCGTCGGTTCCGCCGCGACCGCTGACGTCGAAGCCGTCGCCGACACAGAGACCGTTGGGGCGGGCGACACATAGGCCGGAGGCGCCACGGCCTGCGTGGCTGTCTGGGTCGGCGCAGGCGTCGCGCAGCCGCCCATGACCAGTGTGGCGACAAGCGCCGATGTCAGTCCTCTCCGGTGCGTCCTCATGGTCTGAACCCCGCTCTTGAGCCGCCTCCTGATTCGACAGCATCGCCGTTCTGAACAACCAGTCAAGGACGGGCAAGGCGGCGCTCTTGATCCGTGTCGGCGACGCGAGAGGGTTTGTGTCTCGCTGATGCCTCACAGGGAAGATTCCTGTTTCTTGACAGGTGACCAACCAGTCACCTATTGTCCGCGACATGGACGACGAGGTGTTCAGGGCGCTGGCCGATGCCAATCGGCGGACGCTGCTGGACCAGCTCTTCGAGCGTGATGGCCAGACGCTGGGAGACCTGGAGGCGGCCCTGCCGGCGATGACCCGGTTCGGCGTCATGAAGCACCTGCGGGTCCTGGAGGCGGCCGGGCTGGTGACCAGCAGGAAGGTGGGGCGAGAGCGCCACCATTACCTGAACCCGGTCCCGATCCGCCGCATCCACGATCGATGGCTCGACCGCTACCGCATCCGCGCGGCGGACCTGCTCGACGACTTCCGCATTGCACTGGAGGCACCGATGACCGCGCACAGCGCCGACGTGGCGGCTCCCCCCCGCTATGTGTTCACCACGTTCATCCGCAGCACGCCCGAGCGCATCTGGCAGGCGCTGACGGATTCGGACTTCACCGTCCGCTACTACTACAACAGCACCGTCCACAGCGACTGGGCGGTCGGCAGCCCGTACGAGTACCGGATCGAAGGCGACCCGGCGATCGAGGGCGTGGTCCTCGAGTCCGACGCGCCGCGCCGGCTCGCGCTGACGTTCAGCGCGCTGTGGTCGGACGCGGTCCGTGCCGACGCCCCCTCGAAGATGATCTTCGAGATCGAGGCGGCCGGGCCCGGCGTGTCGAAGTTCACGGTGATCCACGAGGACCTCGAGGGTCGCGACGCGACGCGCGACGAGGTCGTGGGCGGGTGGCCGCTGATCGCCGCCGGCCTGAAGACGCTGCTCGAGACCGGCGAACCGCTGATGATCCGTGAGGCCAGCGCCTCGGCCTGAGCGTCGTCAACCGCGGGGCGGCGCGACCCGCCGCCCCGCGCCCTGTTCGTGACAGGCATTCATCCGGCGGATGCTCGTCCCGTCGGTTCGCGCCATCCATTCGCCGGGTGCGTAGGTGGCGACAGCTCGGCCGATCCGTCTCCCGCCAGGAGCGTGGAAACGATGATGGTCAGGGCGTCGCACTGACGACGATCCGCGTCAGGAATATCTGCCGAGAACGGGGCGCCGACGGGGCGCCCGGGCGCGCCGAGGGGGCGCCGACGGGCCGCGGACCCGGCGCCGGGGAACGGGCTCTTACGACCGGGGGGCCGCCGCTGCCAATTCCTGGCGGCGGAAGTTGTACGCGACCAGGATCGTGATGGTCATGAACGTCAACGACGCGGCGTTCGAGATGATCAGCGCCCAGTTCCAGATCGAGAACCCGTACGAGATCCAGATGATGAAGCCGAGGTCGAGCAGCGTGAGGTAGCCGATCGACACATCGCGACTCGAGCGGGTCGCGAACATCCGCCGGATCTGGAGCGACGGCGCGAGCGCCATCAGGATCCCGGTGAGCGTCGCCGCGATCGCGAGGTACTCCGAGAGGACCATCAGCCCTTCGCTGCCTGCTCGGCCCGTGCCTCCGCCTTGCGCGCCCGCTTGCCCGCCTGGTACTCGGCGAGGGCCTCCGCGGAGTCGACGTCGCCGAGGGTCGGGCCCTTCGGTCTGACCTCCTCCCAGCCGGCGGGCTTGATCCCGTAGCGGTTGCCGAGCAGGACGAGGATCGTCCCAGCCTTCATCTCGCCGATGCCGGGCAGCGCGATCAGGCGCTTGCGGAGATCCTTCGCATCGGTGGCCTCGGTCCAGATCCGCGACGCGTCGCCGGCGTACCCGGACGCGATCGCGGCACACAGCTCCTGGACGCGGCCGGCCATGTTGCCGGGGAAGCGGTGGAGCGCCGGCGGCGTCCGGAAGACGGTCGCGAGGGCCTCGGGGTCGTAGCCCGCGATCGTGGCGGCATCGAGCGAGCCGATCCGCCGCTGCAGCTCCAGCGGGCCCGAGAAGGCCTTCTGCACGGTGACCTGCTGGTCGAGCGTGAACCCGATCAGCAGCGCCAGTGGATCGGTCGCGATGAGGGCATCGGCGTCGGGGTCGCCGGTGAACGGGAGGTGGTCGGGCGGGACGGGGAGGCTCATGCGGCCCATCGTACGCGGCTAGCATGGCCGGATGCGAAAGCCCCCCTTCGCCGACTCAGCGGGTCCGGTCGCCATCCATGTCGGGCGGCTGCTCGACGTGGAGTCCGGCGAGTACCTGCCCGATCGAACGCTCCTCGTGCGCGACGCGCGCGTCCAGGCGATTGCGGGAGTGGGCGAAGGGACGCCCGACGGCGCGCGGGTCATCGACCTCGCCGGGCTCACCGTCCTGCCCGGCCTCATCGACACGCACAGTCACCTCGTCGGCGAGGTCCAGACGGCCGGCGTGCCGGGCACGACGACATCCTCGGCACAGGACGCGCTGCTCGGCGTGGGCCACGCACGGGAGACGATCGAGGCCGGGTTCACAACGGTCCGAGACGTCGGCTCGTTCCGCGCGTTCGTCGACTGCGCGCTCCGCGACACCATCGATACCGGCGAGGTCGATGGGCCGCGCATGCAGTGCGCCGGCGCGTTCATCACGGCCCCCTGGGGCGGCGGCGACGTCGTCGGCCTGGCTCACGACATCCGGCTCCCCGACGACCTCCGGTTCGGCGTCGTGACCTCGCCCGGCGAGGTCCGCGAGCGCGTCCGCCGGCTGCTGATCGGCGGCGTCGATCTCATCAAGTGCATCGCGACCGGCGCGGTCCTCACGAGGGGCGGCGTCCCCGGCGTGCCGGAGCTGTCCGAGGACGAGATGCGGGCGGCGGTCGAGGAGGCCGGCTCACTACGGCAAGTTCGTGGCGGTGCACGCCCATTCGTCGCTTGGGGCGCAGCGCGCCATCCGGGCCGGCGCACGGTCGGTCGAGCACGGGTCGCAGATCGACGACGAGACGATCGCGATGCTCGCCGACAGCGGCACGTTCTACTCGGTCGACCTGTACGACGGCGAGTGGGCGCTGGAGCACGGCGGGGCCGAGGGCTGGCCGGCCGAGACGATGGCCAAGCTCGCGTACTCGATGGACGCCGGCGTCGAGGTCATGCGCAAGGCGGTCGAGCGCGGCGTGCGGATCACCTACGGGACCGACAGCGGCGTGTATCCGCATCACCTCGTCGCCAAGCAGTTCGCCTGGTTCGTCCGGTGCGGGATGTCGCCGATCGACGCGATCCGCTCCGCGACGCTGACCGCGGCCGAGTGCATGGGCTGGTCCGACCGGGTCGGGTCGCTCGCCCCCGGCCGGTTCGCCGATCTCGTCGCGGTGGACGGTGACCCCTTGGCCGACGTCACCGTCCTCGAGCGGCCGGTGGTCGTGATCAAGGGCGGCCGCGTGGTCCTCGACGCGCGGACGGGCTGACGGGTCCGGCCGGCGTGCTGCTCGGCATCGACCACCTCGTCATCGCCGTTCGCGACCCGGATGCGGCTGCATCGATGCTCGAGCGTGACCTCGGGATCGCATTCACCGGCGGCGGCCGGCACGAGGCGTGGGGCACGTTCAATCGCCTCGCGTTCCTCGGCGACACCTACCTCGAGCTCATCGGTGTCTTCGATCGCGTGCTCGCGGACTCGGCGACGGGGTCGGCGGTGGCGCGGGCCACGCTGGCCGTCCTTGATGGGGGCGACGAGGGGCTGGCGACGTTCGCCCTGGCAACCGACGAGATCGACGGCGAGGTCGCTCGACTCCGGGCGGCCGGGTCGTCGATCGGGGCGCCCGTCGACGGCTCCCGGGCAAGGCCCGACGGCGAGGTCGTTCGGTGGCGCACGGCCGTGGCGAGCGTCGGACCTGGCGAGCCGCCGTTCCTCATCGAGCACGAATACGCGGGGGCGGAGTGGGGCGACGCCGCGCGCGCGGCTCGGTCCGCATTCGATCACCCGCTCGCGGGCCGAGTCCGCCTCACGCAGCTGGTAGTCCCGTGCCCGGATCCAGAGGCCCTGGCGGACGAGTACCGCGGCGACCGTCGGGCTCGCCTTCGAGGCAGCGGGTGGCGGCGTGGCTCGAGGCTCGGGTTGGTCCGCAGGTCGTGCGGTTGTCCGGCCGCCCGGGCGCTGGATCGGTCGTCGACCTCACCGGCGGCTGGCCAGAGACGGTCGACGTCGTCCGTCTCGGGATCCGGTGGCGATGCGCGGCGCTAGTGGGGGCTGTCGCCAGTCTGGCCCTCGTCCTGAGTGCCTGCGGCGGGGTCGACCGGGTGGACGACAGCGCCGGCGTGAACGAACCCGTCGCGCTGACGCCCGTCCCGGGCGGACCGGCGGACGCCGCGCCGACGGCGCCGGTGTTGGGCGTTGGTGGACCCACCCCGCCGATCAACCCGGATCGGATCGGCGCCGCCGTCCCGATCGGGTCGGGCAACGCCGGGAGCGGACCGTGGGGCGCGTGGGCGTACCGCATGAAGGACGGCACGATGTGCCTCGAGTACAGTCGGGGGCGACAGCGACGGGACGGCGTGCGGCCCCGAGCAATCGATGCTCCAGCCGACGACCTCGATGGCGGATCGAGAGGGCTTCATCTACGGGGGCACCGCGCAGCCGTCGGCGGTCTGCGCGGTGATCCGCCTCCCGGACGGCAGCACGACGCATGCCGCCCTCATCACCCCTGGAACCCTCAGCACGATCGGCGCGCGGTACTACGTGGCGGCGATCCCGCCCGGCGACCAGACCGTCACCGTCGACATCGTGGACGCGGCCGGCAACGTGCTCGAGACCACGACGCTCACGACCCGGTAGCGGCGCCGCGCGCCAGCCGGTTCGCCAGCCGCCGAGTGACGGACATCGCGATCCGGTAGGCCAGCAGGAACGCCACGACGGTAGCCGCGGCGAGGTACAGACCCTGCGCCCACATCGAGGCACTGTCGCTGCCGGCTGCGATCCCGTGCACGGTCACGCCGAGAAAGGCGAGGAACGTCAGGTAGTGGAGCGCCCGCCACGTTCGTTGGCCGATGCGGCGCCTGGCGTAGAAGCTGGCGGTCACGATCAGCGCGAGATACAGGGCTACCTGGCCGAACGCTACGGCAAGCGTCGCGTGGGGCGCGAGGCCCGGCACCAGGATCTGGGCGATCGAGAAGGGCACGGTGTGGTCGAGCCCGAGGAGCATGCCGTGGATGCCGGCGAGCCCGACGCCGACCGCGGCGAGGTCCTTGTGGAGCAGGAACGTCACCGGCCGATGGGCAACGCGGTCGAGGATGTTCGTCGAGAGCAGCAGGCCGTAGACCACCGATCCCGTGATGGCCAGGTAGGCCAGGAACGCGAACAACCGCTCGAACAGCCAGGGCAGGCTCGCCCGGTTGCCCTCGATGACGGACGCGACACCCCCGGCGACGCCCGGGATCGTCGCCCCGGCGACGATCCCGACGGAGACCGCGGCCAGACCCCAGCGGGTCAGCGAGGTCCGCTCGGTGAAACCCCGGTAGGTCACGCCAGCCATGGGAGCATCCCCTCGCTCGCGAGCAGCTCGCCGGCATCGGTGAGAACCAGGACGCCGAAGACTTCCGGGCGGCTCGCGACATCGAACGCATCTGCCGCGCCCGCGATGACGGCGGCCTTCGCGAAGCACTCTGCGAGGCGCGCGCTCGTCGCCAGGACGGTCGCCTGCACGACGTCCGTGGTTGCGGATCGCCAGGTCGCGGGATCGATGAGGTGATGGGCGCTGCCCGTCGGCCGGTCCCAGCGGTGAACGCTCGTCCCGGACGTCGCAAGGCCGGCGACCAGCGGCGACCCCGGCGCCGTCAGGCGTACCACGGCGAGGAGGTCGTCCGGATCGGTCGGGTCTGCGACGCCGATCGCCCACGAGTCCCCGGGGGCGACGCGGGCGGCGATGTCGCCGTCGGCGTCGACCATCGCGGACCGTCCCGGGGCGAGCGCGAGGGCTCGGTCCGCGAGCCATCCCTTGGCGATCCCGTCGAGGTCGAACCGCAGGCCGGGCGGGCGCTCGACGATCGCTCCGCGAGACAGCCGCTGCAGCGACCAGCGCCGTGCCGGCGCGGGCGGCGGGTCCGGTGCGTCGCCGGCCTCGGCGGCCAGCCGCGCATCGAGCATGGCGATGTCGACGCGTCCATCGGTGCGGCCCTCGGCTTCGCGGGCCCAGTCGAGGACCGCGGCCATCGTTGGCCCGACCCGCACCGAGGAACCAGCGGCCGCATTCAGGCGCGAGAGCTCCGAGCCAGGCTCGAAGCGCGTCAGGCGGCTCGCCCACGACGCGACCCTGTCCAGGACACGGTCCGCCGGGTTGATCCTGGCATCGCTGACGGGAGCGGCACGCAGCTGGATGGCGACACGACCGCCCATCATCGAGCGCTCAGCCGAAACGGTGCGGAGTCGAAGTCGAGCGGCCCCGGCGAGCCGCGCCGCAGCCACGCTCGGGTCCGAGATGACAGCCCCCATCACGGCTTTCCCGACTGACGGGTCCGGGTGACGACCGTCACGCGCGGCGTTGGTGTGGGCCGCGTGATCACGGATGCATGGGGCGGAGCCGTCTGGCCGGGCTTGAGCGTCACGTAGCGGGTGACGTGGCGAACCGACGGCGCGGCAACGGCGGCACCCAATGCCTGTCCGGGGGTCGCCACGGTCCCCGCGCCCGCGGCGTCGGTCGCCGGAGCGACCGATGGGAGCATGGCCGCCGCCAGCGCGGACGCCGAGGCGATGCCGGCGAACGTGACGAGCAGGCGGAGGGACGTCGGATCCGGGCGGCGGCGGGGTGGCTCGGGCCTGGGCGGCCCGGGACGAGGTGTCCCCTCGGGCCGCGGCGAAACGGGCCCGCGAAGCGACGGTTCCGATGCGTCCCGCGCGAGCCTCCGGAGGTTGGGCGGGATCGTCGCGCAGCGACGGCGGCCTGGTCATCAATCGCCCCCTCCGCCCTCGTGCTCGTGTTCTTGCTCACCGCCGCCCGATCGGACGGAGCGGGTGATCGTGACGTGCTTCGGCTTGACCTTCGGGGTGACATACACCGTGTCGACCTGGACGGTCGGCTGGGGCGGGGCATCGGGGGAGGCGGGCGCCGCGTCCGCAACGACCGGCACTGGCTGGGCGGGGATCAGTCCCCCCAGCGCAAGGCCGGCGGCGAGCACGAGCGCGGCCGTGAGGGACGCGACGAAGAGCGCGAGTCGATGGACCATCGTGACGGAACTCCGTGCTGGTGACGATGGCTCCGATCCTCGAGCCACCGGCCGCCGGAGTCGCTATGGCCCGGATGAGAAGTTCCACAGACAGGGCCAATGGCCCTCGACCGGGCCAGCCCGGGCCCGCATGATGCGGCCGATGCATGTGCTCGTAGTCGAAGACGAACCGAAGATGGCGGCGCTCATCAAGCGCGTCCTTGTGGCCGAGCGCCACGTCGTCGACATCGCGCCCGACGGCGTCGGTGCGATCGCGCTGGCGACGCAGGGCGAGCCGGACGTGGTCATCCTCGACCGGTTGCTCCCGGACATCGACGGCGTGACCGTCCTGCGGCTGCTGCGCGCCAAGGGGATCACCACCCCGGTGCTGATGCTCACGGCCCTGGGCACGGTCGACGACCGGGTCGCAGGCCTCGATGCCGGCGCCGACGACTACCTCGCCAAGCCGTTCGCGTTCGCCGAGCTCGTTGCCCGGGTTCGCGCGCTGGGGCGGCGCCCCCGCCCATCGGCCGACGGCCGCCTCGTCGCGGGTGACCTCGCCCTCGACGATCTCCGGCACGTCGCCGTGGTCGGCGCGCACACGGTGGATCTTTCGGCCCGAGAGTTCGCCTTGCTCGGCTTCTTCATCCGGCATGCCGGCCAGGTGGTCACCCGCCGGCAGATCCTCGACCAGGTCTGGGGCGCCGAGCCCGACGTCTACTCGAACGTCGTCGACCTCTACGTCTCGTACCTCCGCCGCAAGCTGGGCGAGCTCGACCGGGCAAGCCGCCTGCAGACGGTTCGCGGCGTCGGCTACACCCTCAAGGCCGAAGGCTGACGCGGGTGGCGATGGGCCAATCGGACCGCCTTGTCCGGCGCGCGCGTCGACGGCTGTTCGCGGTCACGCTCGGCCTTCTCGCCCTGCTCGTCATCGGGGTGGGCTCGGCGACCGCGGTGATGGGTCTCAGCGTGCTCGATGCCGATGTCGATCGCGCCCTGCGGACGGCGGTCGAGGCCAACGCGGCGGTCGTCGCCGCCGAGACGCCCAGCACCGAAGGCCAGCAAGGAGCCGACGGCGAGGACGGTACCGAGACGACCGAGACCGACGAACGCCCCCCGCGGCGGCCGACACCTACCTGCTCGTCCTGGATCAACATGGCAGGGTCGTCCAGAATCCCTCCGGGCGCACGCTCACCGGCCTGCCCGACACGGCGGTTCTGGACGCGGCGAAGGCGGCCACCGAGGACCTGCGGACGATCGAAGCCGGCGGCCACAGCCTCCGCCTGCTGACCATCCCGGTGATCCGGAACGGGTCGGTCGCGGGATACGTCCAGGGCGGTTTCGTGCTCGACCTGCACGACGACCAGTCCCGGAGCCTCGTGATTGCGATCATCACGGTCGGGGCGATGGGACTCGTCGCAGCGGCCCTCATCACGCTGCTTGTCACGGACCGGGCCCTGGGCCCCATCAGGGAGGGGTTCGCGGCGCAGCGCCGGTTCGTCGCGGACGCGTCGCACGAGCTCCGGACCCCCGCCGCGCTGATCCGCGCGAATGCCGAGGTCCTGCAGCGGGAGGACCTGGTTGCGCCCGGCGGGGATCCGCTCCTCGCCGACATCATCGGCGAGTCGGACCGGCTCGGCGGCCTCGTTGGCGACCTCCTCCAGCTATCGGCCTGGGACGAGATGCAGACGACGATCGTGCCAGCGCCGGTGAACATCGCGACGATTGCCCGCGACACCGTGCGGGGCGCCGCCGCGTTGGCCGCCGAGCGGCAGGTCGGGCTGACCGTCGACATCGGAGACGGACCCGCGTGGGCCATGGCCGACCACGACCGCATCGTCCAGGTGCTGCTCGTCCTCATCGACAACGCCGTCGACCACTCGCCCTCGGGCTCACCGGTCACCGTGTCCGTCAGGTCGAGCGGCCAGCACGTCACGGTCGCGGTCGAGGACCGTGGGCCCGGGATCCCGGCCGGGGACCTCGAGCGGATCTTCCAGCCGTTCACGCGGCTGCCGGGCACGACGCGGCACGGATCGGGCGGCACCGGTCTCGGGCTGGCGATCGCACGCCGAATCGTCGAGGCTCACGGGGGGACGATCGAGGCGAGCTCGCCAGCTGGCGGCGGGGCACGGTTCGTGGTCGCGCTGAGGACGACGGTCGCACCCGCCGCCGAACGCCCCACGGATGAGAGAAGCCACAGCCCCAGCACACGAGCGGCAAAGGGCGGCGAGGAACCCTGAGGCTTGCGGGCGGATGCGTCCCGCCAGGATCACTGAGCCGCCACCCGGGCACCGGGAGGCGGCCGCCGCGAGGAGCCTCAAGATGGCCTACGTCATCGCCGCGCCGTGCATCGACCACACCGACCAGTCGTGCGTGGCCGTCTGCCCCGTCGACTGCATCTGGGGCGACCTCCAGGTCGACCGCAAGCTGTACGTGGACCCGGAGGGCTGCATCGAGTGCGGGGCATGCCAACCGGTCTGCCCGAACGACGCGATCGGCCCCCAGCGCTCCCTCCGACCCGAGTGGCGGGACTTCGCGTGGGTCGACGCCGCCTGGTTCTCCGATCCCGATGCCGCGCGAGCCGTGGTGGACGAGCTCGCGCAGTCGGCCTGACATGAGCGCCCCGATGGCACTCGCTTCCCCCCGCCTTCAGGCCGCGGTCACGGACCCCAACGCGACGCTCGTCGGACGCGAAGGCCTTCAGCTCGACCATCGTCCGCCTCCAGGTACGACCCGACGGTGGCGTCCCTGCGTTCCGTCCCGGACAGTACCTTGCCCTGGGGCTCCAGGTCGATGGGCGTGGCTTCGTGCAGCGCCCGTACTCGACCTCGTCCCCGGCTGACGAGCCGGACGCCCTCGAGTTCGTCGTACGGCTCGTGGCAGACGGGGCGCTGACGCCACGCCTGTGGGACCTCCGCCCGGGAGCGCGCCTGCGCCTCGGACGCCCGAAAGGCCTGTTCACGGCGGAGCTGACGGATCCCCGGCGGCCGCTGTTCGTCGGCACGGGCACCGGGATCGCGCCGCTGCTGTCGATCCTTGAGACGCGCCTTCGGGGCCTGCCGGCCGATCGGGCCACGGCCCGCCCGATCGTCGTCCACGGCGCCTCATTCGCAGCCGACCTCGCCGCGCGGTCACGCCTCGCCTGCGCTCGCCGCGACCGGTCGCATCGCGTACGTCCCCGCGGTCTCGCGCGCGTTCGACGCCGCCAACGCCGGCTGGCATGGCGCGACCGGCCGCCTCGACGGGCTCCTGCCGGCGATCCTCTCGGATCAGCGTGTCGATCCTGGGTCGACCATCGCCTACGTCTGTGGCAATCCGTCGCTCGTCGACGCGGCGAGGCGCGTCCTGGGCGACCTGGGCTTCGCGGCCGACGCCATCCGCACGGAGGCGTGGTCGGCGGGCCCGCCTGCGGCGTGATCCGCCCGACCCGTCACTCGAGGACGATCCGGACGCCGTCGCCGTCGTCGTCGACCTCGAGGATCGACCCTCGATAGCCAGTCCGCAGCGCCTCGCGGACGCGCGTGACCTGGTCGGCCGGGAGGCCCGGTATGCGGTCGAGGGCGAGCTTGCCGACGGCGATCGGGAGGCGGACGTTGACGACGCGGCGTCCGCCGTCGGTGACCTCGATCCGCAGCGAGCGCGGTCCCTCGCCGGCCGGGGATCCGGGGGGCGGATTGAACCCGAACCCGCCGGGCGGGGTCGATCCCCTGGAGGGGTGCTCGCCCGCATCGTCCGGCGCGGCCGCCGGTTGATCGTCCAGTGCCGTCAGGATCGGGGCGGCCTCCTCGGCTGACAGGACGCCGCTGTCGACGAGCCGCAGGACCTCCTCGAGCGGGTCGACGGTCATCAGCACCACCCCCGGAAGTAGCGCGGGCCGGCCTCCTCGAGGATCTCGAGGCGATGCGACGCCGACTCGATGTCGAGGTCGCCGCGCTCGAGGGCCCGCAGGATCTCGAGCCGGGCCTCCTCGCGGCGGTCGGTGGGGCCGACAGCGCCGAGCGTGGCGCCAGCGGCCTCGGAGGTGTCATCCGGATCGGGCGAGGACGGGCGGACGAGATTGGGGGCAGCCTCGGCCTCGGCGACGACCACGAGTGCCGGCGCCTCGAGGGTCGGGGGCGCGACCGCAACCGGTGCGGCGGGCGGTGCCGGCGCCATGGGCGGCACCGGGACCTCCGGAGCCCGCGGAGCGACCGGGACGGGCGGAGCGACGGGCGCCGGCGCATCGACGCGCAACCGAATGTCGCCGGATGTCGTCCGGACCGACACACCGATGGTCCCCGCCCCGACGACCAGGGTGCGTCGGCCGCGGCCGCCCTCGGTCACCCAGGTCCCGATGGCGCGGACGTCGCCGGTGATCGACTGGGTCTCGACCCGGACCTCGCTCGCGGTCGTCAGCTCGACGTCGCCGCTCACGGAGCTGATGGCGTGCTCGCCGTGCTCGCCGAGCGCGCCCCGGATCCGGACGTCGCCGCTGGTCGTGGAGGCGGACAGCCCATCGAACCTCGGCGCCTGCAGCGTGAGGTCGCCGGAGACGGAACGCGCCCTGGCCTCGACGGCGGCCGACGCCACGACCTTGATGTCGCCCGACATCGATTCGAGGATGACCGGCCCCGCGTCGAGCTCGACGCGCAGGTCCCCCGACGCCGAGGCCCAGTGGCTCTCACCGCCGATGTCGAACGCCTCGACGTCGCCGCTCATCGAGCGCAGGTTGATGCGCGCGGTCTTCGGCACGTCGATGTCGAGATCCGCCGGGCCCCGCAAGCGCAGGCGGACGGAGCCGAACCGCGCGCCGTCCTGGTTGTCGCGGATCCGGATCTTGAGCGGCGTGGCCTCGATGACCACGTGCTCGTCGATGTCCTCGCCACCGCGCGTTCGCACGGTGACGCGGTCCCCATCGACGCCGCGGACGCTGACGTTCGAGCTGGTCAGCAGGATCTCGACGCTGGCGCCGGCCGGGAGCTGGACCTCGCGGGCAACGGGCGTTGTGGTCTCGGTCATCATCGGGTCCTCCCCAGGGCGCGGATGGCCTCGGCGGCCGCCTCGGCGCTCAGCTCGTGGCGGGACAGCTGCTCGAGGATCTCTCGGCGTCCCGCCTGGATGGTCTCGGCTGCGGACGACGCGGCCTGGGCTGCGTCCTCGGGCGCGGTGTCGACCTCGGCGGAAGCACCGGACGGGACGTCGTCGGGTTCATCGCGCGGGCCGAAGCCCAGCGCGCGGATCAGCGCCTCCACCCTGGCGCGAACGGTCGGGTAGCTGATGCCGAGCTCCCGCTCCATGTCGCGGAGGTTGCCGCGGCTGCGGAGGAAGCTCTCGAGCACCAGCGTCTGCTCCCGGGTCAGGCGGGCGAAGCGGCCCACCCCGAACTCGCCCTCGATGACGGTCCCGCAGTCGCCGCACCGGAGGCGCGTGACGCTGAGCTCGCCCGAGCAGACCGGGCAGGTGGCGATGACATCGTGCGGCACTGGTGTTCCTCGTCAGATGTAACTTCGTCTTTCTCTTTTCTAATACGCGCTTTCTCTATTGTCAAGTCAGAAATGCCAATGGCGCGATCAAGCGGTGCCGCTACACTGGCCGCCATGCGGTTCACGACGACGATCCAGCTTGAAGGGAAGACGGCGACCGGGTTCCAGGTGCCCCCCGACGTCGTGGTGGCGCTCGGCCGCGGCAAGCGCCCGCCGGTCAACGTCACGATCAACGGCTACACGTACCGCAGCACGGTCTCGGCGTACGGGGAGATCTACATGCTCCCCCTGGCCGCCGAGAACCGCGAGGGCGCGGGGGTTGCGGCCGGCGACGAGGTCGAGGTGAACCTCGAGCTGGACGAGGCTCCGCGCGAGGTCGAGGTGCCGGCGGACCTGGCGGCGGCGCTGGCCGACGAGCCCGAGGCGCGCGCCTTCTTCGAGAGCCTCTCCTACAGCAACAAGCGCTGGTTCGTGCTCAACGTCGAGGGCACGAAGAACGAGGAGACGCGTAAGCGGCGGGTCGCGAAGTCGCTCGAGATGCTGCGCGAGGGCCGCAAGCCCTAGGCCGCCGGGCCGGCGCGGCGACCGCATCGCGAGACCGCGCGCATCGTCATCCGTCCATCGATCGAACGGTCGTTCGTGGCGCCCTGATCGTGGCGCGCGACGGTGGGTCGCGGCCCGTGCGTGCGGCACAGTCTGGTCATCGGCCGCCGGTGTGGCAGCCCACCCCATCAGACCAGAAAGGAGACGCCGATGTTCGCGCAGACCCAGCCCTTCCAGGTCGACGCCGTCGGCGCCTTCCCGGCCCTGCTGCTCCTGCTCGTCATGCTGCTCACCGCGCTCGGGATCGTCGCCCACGTCGCGTTCGGCTGACGCTCCCCTCCCCTCCTCATACGCGCGAACCCCGTCGGCAACGGCGGGGTTCCTCGCGTCCGGGGTTCGTCGAGTTACGCCCGCTCGGGAACGTCCAGCGACTCGCCTGGGGCGAGGACCCGGACCGGGACGTCGGGGGCGAACTGGGCAACCGCGGACTCGAACGTCCTGCCGGGCTCGTCGAACGCCTCCGGCGCCACCCGGCGCATGCCGGCGGGGTAGAACGTGCCCCAGTGGATCGGGATGGCGAGCCTCGGCCGCAGGATGGCCGCGGCGGCCGCGGCGCTCACCGGGTTCAGGTGGCCCTGGCCGATCGTCGGGCCCCAGCCCCATACCGGCAGCAGCGCCACGTCGAGCCTGCCGATGAGCTCGCCCATTGCCGGGAACAGGTCGGTGTCGCCGGGGAAGTAGACCGTCCGCGAACCGGCGATCACGCACCCGATCGCGGGTCCGCTCGGTCCCAGGGGCTCGCGCCGGCCGGAGTGATCCGCGTACATGACCTCGAACCGGACCCGGTCGATCGTCAGCCGGTCTCCCGGCTCGACCTCCTCCACCGGGCCCAGGTTCGCCTTCGCCGCCAGCTTGCCGAACCCGCGGGGGACGATGACCGTGGGCTTGCCCGGGATCCGGCGAAGGGACGGCGGATCGAAGTGGTCGATGTGGCCGTGGCTGATGAACACGGCGTCGAGGTCCGCGAACAGGCTCGGCAGGATCGCCCGGACCTGGCGGCGCACGGGACCGAGGCCGTCGCGCAGGACCGGGTCGGTGAGGATCCGCAGGTCGTCGACCTCGATCAGGAGCGTCGAGTGGCCAAGGAACGTGATCCGGCCACGGTTCGCCCCGCCGTCCACCGCCGGTGCGGCCGCACGAACGGCGCGCCACCCATGATCGACGTTGGCGGGTCGGTCCGGCATCCGCCCATGGTGCCCCATCCCGGGTCCGTCCCGCGCCCCTTCCGCCCGCGCCGCACTGCCCGTTGCGCCACTCCCGGTGGCGCGGCAGGCTCCGGGCCCGGGCGGCGAGGGCCGAGCCCGGGCGGGCCCCACAGGCCCGCACATTGGCAGTTGCGGAGCCGGCAGGGACGGATTCGGGTGCTTCGGGCCGAATTGGGGCCTCCCAGGCCCGAAACACGCCGTGAACGGCCTGAGTGCCCACCAGCGCGAACGCTCCGTCCTCGATTGCGGGCCTCACAGGCCCGGACCGCCCCGCGAAACTCGATCGCAGAAACCCTCTTGACAACCGCTATTCAGCGTGCATCCTATCGTTCAACAGATCTTGAATGATCGACGGAGAGCAAATGTCAAGCGGCCAGCTCGAGCAAGACCTCACGCCGGATCCCGACTTCCGGCCAGCGGACGTCCGCCTCATCAGCGACGTCGAGGGCCTGCGCGCGATCTCCGACCCGACGCGCCTCAGGATCCTGGAGACGATGGTCCAGCGCCAGGACCCGGCGTGGTCGGTCAAGGAGCTCGCCGCCGAGATCGGCGTCCCCCAGACGCGGCTCTACCACCACATCGAGCAGCTGCTCGAGCGTGACCTCATCCGGCCGGTCGAGCGCCGGATCGTGTCGGGGATCATCGAGACCCGCTATCGCGTCGCGGCGCTCTCGTTCCAGCTGGACCGCAACCTCCTGGCCGGTGACTCGGAGGCCGGCCAGCAGGCCCTCCACGACACCCTCGTCGCCGTCTTCGACACCGCCCGCGGCGAGGTCGAGCAGGCGATCCGCGAGGGCGTCATCGATCCCTCCGCCGGAGCATCCGACCCGCGCCGGGTCGTCCTCTCCCGTGGACTCGCCCGGCTGTCGCCGGAGCGGGCCGCCGAGCTCCGCGAGCGCCTCACGGCCCTCGAGGAGGAGTTCGGGAATGACGCCGAGCCCGATGGCCAGACCTACGGCCTCGTGTTCGCCCTGTATCCCATGCCTCGCCCCAGCGGCGACGGCACAACTGACGACGACACCGAAGGAGCGACCCGATGACTGACCAGCCCACCGCGGCCGCGACCGGCGTCCGCGACCTCCTCCGCATCCCCGACTTCCGCCGCCTCTACCTCGCCCAGTCGATCTCCGACATCGGCGACGGGATGACGTATCTCGCGCTGTTCCTGCTGGTCCTCAACCTGACCGGCTCGACCGCCGCGATCGCCCTGATGTCGATCCTCGTGGCGCTGCCGCCAGTGACCGTCGGGCTGTTCGCGGGCGCCTGGGCCGACCGCCACGACCGCCGCCGGATCATGATCGCGTCCGACACGCTGCGGGCGATCGTCGTCCTGACGATGGTCGTCGCCGTCATCGAGCAGGCGGTGCCCGTGCTGTTCGTGCTCGCCTGCATCCAGTCGATCATCGGCACCTTCTTCTCCCCCGCCCGGATGGCGATGGTCCCGCGGGTCGTGCCCGAGGACGGCCTCCTCGCCGCCAACTCCCTGGGCCAGGCGACGCGCATGGTGGCCGGCGTCATCGGCGCCGCCGTGACGGGACTCATCGCCGGTATCGCCGGTGTCGCGTGGCCCGTCCTCGTCATCGACGCCGCGACCTTCCTCGTCTCGGTCGTCCTCGTGTTCGGCATCGCCCGTGAGCTCGGCCTCCCCGACGCCATGGCGGTGGCCAAGGCCAAGTCCCAGAGCCTGGGCAGCGCCGTCGCCGACGGCCTGCGCCTGATCAGCCGCTCGCGTCAGCTGGTGGCAGCGCTCGGCGGCGTGTCGGTGGTGATGCTCGGCGTCGGCGCCATCAACGTCCTGTTCATCCCGTTCCTCGTCAACGACCTGGGCGCCAGCCCCGCCTGGGCCGGACTCCTCGAAGGCGCCCAGACCCTGTCGATGGTCCTCGCCGGCGGCCTCATGGGCGCCCTCGCGACGCGGTTCAGCATCCCCCGGCTGTTCGTCGGCGGGATCGCGGGCCTCGCGGTCTGCGTGGGCCTGCTCTCGATCGCCCCCGGCCCGTGGGCGCTGCTCCTGATCATGTTCGCCGTCGGCTGGTTCGTGATGCCGGTCCAGGCGACGACCATGACGATCGTCCAGACGGCGACGACCAACGAGACCCGCGGCCGCGTGGCGGGTGCCCTCAACGCCGTGATCCAGACGGCCTCGATCGGCTCGATGGCCGCCGCCGGGATCCTGGCCGACGTCGTCGGGATCCGCGTCGTGTTCGCGGTCGGCGGCGCGATCGCGATGCTGGCGGCGGTCATCGCCTGGCTGCTGTTCCGCACCGAGGCCGAGACGGCGCCCCACGGCGTGACCGCACCGGTCTGAGGCCCAGCCGGCGAGCGGGCCGGCCGACCAGAATCGAAACGGCGCCGAGCCCGAGTCCCCGGCGCCGTTTCCGTGTCTGCGATGGACGAGGCGGGCCGGTCAGCCGCTGCGCCAGTCACCCACGGTCGTGTTCAGTCGCCCGACCACCGACCGGTAGTAGCGATGCGGCTTGTAGGGGTCCATCCGCACGTCGACGCCGTTGAGCTTCCTCGACGCGAAGCTGATCCGGTACTTGACCGTCTTCGCCGGGTCCGACCAGAACAGGTCCGACATCGACATCGACTTCGACCCCGCGAACAGGCCCTTGATCACGTACGACACGTCGGAGATCCCGCTGGCGAACACCGCCTGGGCGCCGGCCTTGAGGAACCCGTAGCCGTAGTTGTCGACCCGCTTCTTGGCCGTCTTGAGCGTCGGGTTGCCCGATCCCCACTCGTTGTTGCCCGATGCGAAGCACAGCCGGTTGAGCACCACGACGGCGTGCGAGGCCAGGCCGAGGTTGGCCATGAAGGACTGGCCGTAGTACTTGGTGTTCGAGTTGCCGTGGCCCGAGCTGGCGTTGAGGCCGAACCCGTTCTTGGACGTGTCCGAGTACGGGTGGTACGGGCTGGGCCAGCCGTTGCCGTGACCGAGATAGATCAGGAGGTTGGCGCCCTTCGCGGCGTCGCGGACGCGCGACCATGTCGCGTAGGGACTGTAGATCTCCACCACCTTGGCGCCGTAGCTGCGAGCCTTGTTGGCGAGCTTGCGGGCGTTGTGCTTGTAGTTGTCGGTGGAGGATCCCACGGGGCCGACGACGATGACGACCTTCCGGGACGCCGCCTGGGCGTCCGGGGCCGCGACGCTCATCGCGGTCACGATCAGGAGGGCGGCGAAGACACCGGTCAGCAGGGACCGGATCAACCTGGCAGACGCCCGCTGGGCGCCTTTTTCGCTATCGGGCAATCGTCTTGCCTCCTCTCTGCCGGAACGCCGTGCATGGGGCAGGGCGACGGTGGGAGTGGTGGCCGTCGGCGGCAGAGCGGGGGCGGCGGGGCCGGGTACGTCGGAGTCCGCGCGGGCGGACGACGTGAGATCGCTGGGACGATCCGGGACCGGGTGGCGAACCACCCGAAGGGGCGCGACAGGTGCCTGTCGGGGACGACGGCTCTTCGGTTTTTAGGCCTGTCTGCGTTCGGGTGGGCATCCCCCGTGGGTCGGGGAAGTATGCCAGCCGTGCCAGGCACAGTGAACCGCGTTCCTGCCCGTGAGCGCCATCCGCCAAAAAGGTCATGTCGCTGGGCTATCGTTTGGTGCGTGTCGGCACCCGCAAGCAGGGGCGGCACGGACGGGGAGGCACGAGTTGACGGCTGATCCGGGAGTGGCCCTGTCGACCGAGGGCCTGGCGAAGCGCTACGGGTCCCAGGTGGCCCTCGACGGGCTCGACCTGCGGGTGCCGACCGGCGTCGTGTACGGATTCCTCGGGCCCAACGGGGCCGGCAAGACCACCACGATGCGCATCCTCACCGGGCTCATCCACGCGGACAGCGGGCGGGTCGAGGTCCTGGGGCAACCGTTCGGGCGCGGCGACCGGAAGCGGCTGTTCGACGTCGGCGCGCTGATCGAGTCGCCGTCCTTCTACCCGTTCCTGTCGGGCCGCGAGAACCTGCGCGCGCTCGCGGCGACCGGTGCACCCGTGCCCAAGGCGCCGGATCGACGAGCTGCTCGAGCTGGTCGCCCTCGGCGACCGCGCGAAGGACAAGGTCTCCGGGTACTCGCTGGGCATGAAGCAGCGGCTCGGCATCGCGGCGGCGCTGCTCAACGACCCCAAGCTGCTGCTGCTCGACGAGCCCGCGAACGGCCTCGACCCGGCCGGCATCGTCGGCATGCGCGACACGCTCCGCGCGCTCGCGGCGTCGGGCAAGACGGTGTTCGTGTCGAGCCACATCCTGTCCGAGGTCCAGCAGCTGGCCGACGTCGTCGGGATCATCGGCCGCGGCCGGCTGATCCGCGAGGGCACCGTCGAGTCGCTGCTGCGCGAGGAGGGCGCGATCCGGATCCGCGTCGGCGCCGAGGAGATCGCGACCGCCGCCGGGGTGCTGACCTCGGCCGTCGGCGAGGGCACGGTCGCGCCGGAGGACGGTCCCGAGGCGGGCTGGCTCACGGTCCGGGTCGACCCGGCCCGATCCTCGGAGCTCAACCGGGCGCTCGCGGGCGCCGGCGTGTACGCGTCGCGGATCGAGGGCAGCGCGAACCTCGAGAGCCTGTTCCTCGAGCTCACGGGTACGCGGATCCGACCCGGCGGCGGGTCAGCCGGGCGGCGGGCGGCGGCGCCGTGGCTGTCGAGTCGGTGGACTGGGCGACGGATCCGGGCGCCAAGCCCGAGCACCACCGGGTGGTCGTCATGAGGCTGGTCGCGCGCGAACGTCCGCAAGCTCGTCCGGCGGCCGGCGACCTGGGTGACGTTCCTCCTGCTGCTGGTCCTGCTGGGGCTGATCTACCTCGCGCTGATCGCGAGCACGCAGCAGACGCAGAACCCGTCGGCCGCGATTGCCGCCCGCGCCGTCGTGACCTTCCCCGGCGCCTACGACCTGACCGTTGCGCTGATCCTCGGCATCGGCGGCCTGCTCGCCGTCACCTACGGCGGCGCGATCGCGGGCTCCGAGTGGACGTGGGGCACGCTCAAGGCCGCGGTCGCGCGCGGCGAGAGCCGGACGCGGTACACGATGCTTCGGGTTCGTCGGCGATCGCGATCATGGTGATCGTCGGCTTCCTCGCGGCGTTCCTCGTCGGCGTCCTGCTCGCGGCGGTCGGGGCGACGCTGCTCAACGTCGCCGCTGACGGGGATGAGCGACCAGCGACGCGCTGCGCCAGGTTGCCCGAGCTGTTCGGCGCGGGCGATCGCTCGCGCTGTCGATGGACGCCGCCCTCGGGCTTCGCGATCGCGACGATCGCGCGGAGCCAGCTGGCGGGCATCGGCGTCGGGCATCGGCGTGTACTTCTTCGAGGGGATCGCCGGGGCGTTCCTGCCGGACGTGTTCAAGTGGTTCCCGTTCGCGGCGGCGTCCGCCGTCGTGGCGAGCGACTCTCCGTGAACAACGGCGCGGCCGGCGGCGCGACTCGAGCCCGATATCGCGGTCGATCGTCGTGCTCGTGTGGCTGGTCGTCGCGCTGATCGTCGCGTCGCTGTGGACGGAGCGCGCGGAGATCGCCGGCTGATCGGCCCGGCGCTCGCGCCGCGCCAATCCGCCGCGGCGTCGCCCGCAAGCGCCGCCCGTGGGGCGCCACCGAGAGTGGCACAGGGGCACGTGCCTTCCAGAGTCCGACCGCCGCGCGACGTCATCGGTCCGCGCCGTCGACTCGCCACCCGAACGGTGCCTCCGGCGTGCCGGCGCGCGGCCAGAACACGGTGACGATCAGGAGCGCGGCGACGACGCCGCCCAGGAACGACATGCCCAGGTCCTGGATGGTGTTGTCGTAGGTGAGCTGGAGGCCGGACGAGCCGCTCTTCATGAGCAGGTATTCGCCGATCTCCCAGAGGACGTCGACCATCGCCCCGAACCCGACGACGAGGAGGAACACTGCCCACCGCGGCCTGACCATCGGCGCCACGGCGAGCCCGAACGCGAGCGCCAGGAAGAACCAGCCGATGACATGGGGCAGGGCGTCGAACCCGGAGATCGCGAACAGGCCCAGAACGTTGGCGCCGGCATCGATCACGAACGGCAGGCCGAGGGCGATGTCGGCCAGGAAAGGGTACGGCCGGGGTCGGGCACTCAGCAGCCACGCGGCCGGGATGAGCAGCACGAAGACGGGATAGATCACGGCACGAACGCCCATTGCCTTGCCGGCGAAGTGCGAGGACTCCGGGCTCACGAGTGGAACTAGTGCAAGCACGATGACGGCGGCCTTGATCCCGAGATCGATGAGTAGGACGATCACCGTCGCCATCCGCGCAGCATGGGCTCGCCGGATGGCCGTCGCAAGACAGGCGGACGGGGACGCCCAGAACGTGTTTGAGAAGGTCGGTCACTCGCGGCCGTGGTCGAAGGGGCGTTGCGTCGGTGACTGCGCGGGTCGATGATGGCCGCGACCGATCGCATGGAGGATCGAGCGTGGTTCTCGATCACCGGCGGTCTGCCGGGGCGAGAGGCGTTCCCCGGCGGACGGACAAGGCAGACGACGAACCGCGCAACGAGCACGACGCCGCCTTGGCACTGCAGGCGACCGCGGGCAATCGCGCGACGCGGGCGGCGCTGGCCGAGGTCACCGCGCAACGAGCCGTCAAAGGTCAGCAAGCCGTCCGCAGCAGCGACGGCGGGGGTGGCGTGCTGACGCTCGACGGCAACCAGCCGTTCTCGATCCTCTCGGCAACGTGGTCACAGACGCGCAAGGTCGCCGCCGACGTCAAGGGCGAGCAGCGGCCTGACCAACTCGAACCAGCCGGTATCAGCACCGAGGAGATCGTCGTCACCCTGGCGGGCGACAAGGGAGCATCTGATCGGATGTACGCCCTGATGGAGGCGGCCGTCCAGGGAGGGACGTCGTTCGCGCACGGCTCGCTGCGCCTCGACCGCCGGTCGGCGGGCGGCAGCCTGCCGGCGTCGGAGATCGGCCTCAGCGATGTGAGCATCATCTCCGTGGAGCGGACGCGCGACGACCCGCCGGTCGTGAAGGTTCGGATCGGGGTTCGAGAGATTTCCGCGGCCGGCCTGGGCAAGGAGGCGCCGGAGTCGGCGGCCGTGGGCAAGGCCGAGGTCAACGGCGGGGCCGGCGGATGGACGCCGCTGCCGATCCTGGAGTGGGAGCGCGATCAGCGCGAAGACGCCGCCCGCCAGCCAACGGGCTCCGGCGGCATCACGTTGAGACAGACGGGGCACGGAACGGGCGTCAAGTTCCGCACCAGGGTCGCTGCCGGGCCCAACCTCGCGCGCCTGTCCGAGGCGATGACCAAGCCCATTCGACTCACCATCGTGTATACGCCCAAGGCCGGCGGGCCGGTGCTGGAGCTCCTCGACGTGCTGGTCGAACGGATGGCCGGCTCGTTGAAGGGACCGGCCGAGGCCGAGGTCGACTTCATCGCGGAGCGAGTGAGGTCGAAGTAGGTCAGCTCCCGTCGCGGGACGCGCCGCTCGTCGCCGAGTCCGCGCCACTCCCGAGCGCCAATGGAGCGCGACTCCCGCGCGCTACTCCCGGTGGCACAAGGACACGCGCGTTCGAGATCACGCCACTCGGACTCCCAAAGAGCGCCAATTCCGGTCTCATCTTCGTCGTTTGTGGCCCGGGGCTCCCCGGATCTCGAAGCTGCGTGCCGGTGCGCCACCCGGGGTGGCGCGTGGGCGTTTGGGATCGCGCAGGCTAGCGGCGCGCGACTCAGGCCCGGCGGGCGATGCGAGCCAGCGCCCCACCGGTGAGCCGCGCCAAGTCGGCTGCCGCGAGCTCGATCTCCAGGCCGCGTCGCCCGGCCGACACGTGGATCGTCGGGAAGCCTGCCGCCGAGTCGTCGATGACGGTCGGCAGCGGCCGCTTCGTGCCCAGCGGGCTGATCCCGCCCAGGACGTAGCCGGTCGCCCGTTCGGCGTCGGCCGCCTCGGCGATCGACGCCTTCCGGCCGCCCAGCGCGTCGGCGACGGCCTTGAGGTCGACCTCGGCGTCGGCCGGGACGACCGCGAGCCCGAGCTTCCCGTCGACCGAGACGACGATGGTCTTGAACACGCGCGCCGGGTCGATCCCGAGCGCCTCGACCGCCTCGAGCGCATACCCGCGGCCGCCCTCCCGGAGCGACGAACGCGGGTCATGCGCATATTCATGCACCGCATACGCGACCCCCGCACGCCGGGCCGCATCGATCGCGCGCGTCCCCTGTGCGCCCATGCGGGCCATTGTCGGGTATGCTCCGCGCGACCGGTGGTCGCCGCCGCCCCCGCATGACCGGGTGGGCGCCGCGCCGGAACGAGACGGACCATGAAGGTCACCGCCCATGCGACCGCAACTCGGAGAACCGAACAACCTTGCGCTTTGACGAACTTGGGCCTGTCCGCCGACCTGCTGCGGACCGTCGCCGAGGAGGGCTACACCGAGCCGACACCGGTCCAGGAGCGGGCGATCCCGCTGGTGCTCGAGGGCAAGGACGTCCTCGCCGCCGCGCAGACCGGCACCGGCAAGACGGCCGCGTTCACCCTCCCGATCCTCGACCGGCTCCGGCCCCAGGCGAACACCTCGTTCTCGCCGGCCCGCCACCCGGTCCGCTGCCTGGTCCTGACGCCGACGCGCGAGCTCGCCGTCCAGGTCGCCGAGAGCGTCAAGACCTACAGCCGGCACGTGCCGCTGCGATCGGCCGTCGTCTACGGCGGCGTCCCGCTCGACCCCCAGATCAAGGAGCTCCGCGCCGGCGTCGAGATCCTCGTCGCCACGCCGGGACGCCTGCTCGACCTCGTCGGCCAGCGCGCCGCCAACCTCGGCCAGGTCCAGATCCTGGTGCTCGACGAGGCCGACCGCATGCTGGACATGGGCTTCATGCCCGACATCCAGCGGATCCTCGAGCTCCTGCCGTCGCGCCAGCAGACGCTGCTGTTCTCGGCGACCTTCTCGGACGACATCAAGCGCCTCGCGGGCTCGATCCTGCGCAACCCGGTCACGATCGAGGTCGCGCGCCACGGCACCGCGGCGGAGAGCGTCCGCCAGCTCGTCTACCCGGTCGATCGCGACCGCAAGGAGGAGCTGCTCGCCCACCTGATCGTCGAGGGCGACTGGCACCAGGTGCTCGTGTTCACCCGGACCAAGATCGCGGCCTCGCGGCTCGCGTCCTGGCTCGACCGGCACGGCGTTGCCGCGACCGCGATCCACTCGGACCGGGCGCAGTCCGACCGGACGAAGGCGCTCGAGGCGTTCAAGGCCGGCGAGATCCGGGTCCTCGTCGCGACCGACGTCGCCGCCCGCGGCCTCGACATCGAGGACCTGCCGCACGTCGTCAACTTCGAGCTCCCGTGGAACCCCGAGGACTACGTCCACCGCATCGGCCGGACCGGCCGCGCCGGGCGCGACGGGCGACGCGGTCAGCCTCGTGTGCATCGACGAGGCGGACCTGCTCCGCGGCGTCCAGCGGCTGCTCCAGCGTCGCGATCCCGTGGACCGACGGAGCCGGGCTTCGTCCCGCGCCGCGACGCCGAGCCGCAGCCGCTGCGGGCGCCGCGCGGCGCCGGCGGGCTACGCCGGGGGCCGGGGCAGCGCGACGCGGCGGGGCGGCCGGAACGGTCGAGCAGCCGGCGGCGGTCGGGCGTCGCCTGATCCCGGCGCGGTGCCGGCAGCGAGGCGCCAGCCCTCAGCGCCAGGACGATCTTGAGCAGCGACGCGGCCACCACCGCCGGGTCGACGACGCCCTGGTTCGTCAGCACCGCGATCGTGACGCCCTGCGCGCGGCAGGTAGCGCACGACGTTGCGATAGCCGAGGTAGCGGCCGGAGTGCCCGAGCGCCGCGTGGCCGTCGATCGGCGACGAGCTGGATCCCGAGGCCGTACGTGATCGCGCGCGTGGAGCGCCCGCGTGTACGCGCGACGTCGCCGAGCATCGCCGCCTGCATCGCCGGTGAGAGGACCTTGCCGCCGGCGAACGCCTGCATCCAGCGGGCGGTGTCCTCGGCCGTGGCCGCGATCGAGCCCGCGCCGCCGGCCGCGGTGACGACGGACCGGAACGGCATGACGTCGCTGGCCGGGGCGACCGGCACGGGCCGCGCGCCGTTGGCGGTCGGCACGAGGCGGTAGCCCGTGCTGAGGGTCGGTCTGCGGATCCTCGGCCGCCTGGTACCACGCGTGGTCGAGACTCGAGCGGGTCGAGCAACCGGGTCGCGGACCTCCTTCGCCAGCGAGTGGCCGGTGATCGCCTTCACGAGCTCGCCCAGGACCATGTAGTTGGTGTTCGAGTAGGCCCAGACCTTGCCGGGCCGGATCGGCCCGGGCGGCACGTAGCGCCAGGTCCGCTTGGCGGTCCACGTCGCGTCCGGGTTGGACTGCAGCGCGTGGTCGATCCGCGGGTTGAAGAAGAAGTCGTTCAGGTCGCTGGTGTGGTCGAGCAGCATCCGGACGGTGACCCGGTGTCGATGTCGAAGGCGGGCAGGAGCGGCGCCACGCGTTCGTCGAGCTTGAGCTTGCCCTCGTCGACGAGCTCGAGCACGACCGCGGCCGTGAACGTCTTCGAGATCGACGCGAGGGCGAACCCGGTGTCGGGCGTGACGCGCCGGTTGTCCGCGACGTTCGCCTGCCCGAGGTGCCGAGCCACGAGCGTCCGTCGTCCCACAGGATCGCCACCGACACGCCGGGCACCGCGTGCTTGGTGCGCCAGACTGTCGAGGCGTCGCTGGAGCGCCTTGTGGTGAGCGGCAGTCGTGGTGCCGTCCGCCGGCAACGTCGGGCGGCGCGGAGGGGCTCGCCGTGGGCTTCGGGGACTTGCTCGGCTTCGGCGTCTTCGCGGGCTTGGACGTCGGCCCCGAGGTGGCGGCTTCCGAAGCCGGGGGCGCTGACGCTTCGACCGAGGCGGCCGACGACGTCGAGGGAGTCGGGGATGGCGATCCGGCGGCGACGGTCGCGGCGGCAGCGACGCCGGACGGCGATCGACCCGACCCGCCGAACAGCCCGAAGCCGGCGACGAGGACCGCGATGACGACGACGGTCGCCGCTCCGATGCGGACCGGCGACGCGAGCGGTCCGCGACGGCCTGTCGGGCCGGCCATTGGCGCTTCGCTACGCATCTCGGGCGATGGGGCGGCGCTGGATCGGCTCGTTCGGCATGATTGGTGAGACGATACGCTGACACGCCGGAGACGCGCCTTCGAGGGCCCGCCGAGCCGTCCGGCTCCACTCCCGCTACCGGGGCACCCGACCCACCATGCCCAACGCCCCCACCGCCGCCGACCTCCTTCGCGACGTCGGCCTCATCGCCGACGGCCCAGCGATCTGGGGCCGTCCCGTGCGCCTGTCGGCGCCCGGCGTGTTCGTCGTCGAGATGTCGACGCCCGCCGCCAGCGCCCCGCTCGACCTCGCGCTCATCGGCAAGTGGGTGGAACGCGTCCCCGACCTGCTGCTCGACGGTGTCCGCCCGACGTCCAAGGACGTCCAGCAGCGGCTCGCCTCGTTCTGGCTGCCGACCAGCCCGTGCTCTACATCGGCAGCACGACGGGTTCGGTGGCCGGGCGGATCGCGGCGATCGCCAAGACCGTGCCCGGCGACCGCAAGCCCGCCGCGTCCGGGCTGTGGCTCCACTTCCTGCGCAACCCGGGCGACCTGCGCGTCTGGTGGGCGACGACCGACGCCCCGAGGAGTACGAGGACGCGCTGCTCGAGGCGTTCGCGGCCGGCATCTCCGACGCGCGACCGGGCCACCGTCGGCGAAGGGCTCGAAAGGCGCCGCCGCGAGCGTCCTGCCGTGGGCCGTCCTGCGCTCGCCGTCGGGCGATGCGCAAGGAGACCGGCATCGCCAACCCGACTGCTCGCCGAGGTCAAGGCGCCGGAGCGGTGGGCGTGACCCGGATCGTCACCTTCCCGCCGGGCGAGGCCGACGGTGCGCGCGACGAGGCGAAGCGGCCGCGACGTCCGGCGCCGGGTCGCGGCGTCGGGCGGGTCGCGTCGGCTGCCGGCTACGCCGCCCAGGGCTCGCCGCGCAAGCCACCGCCCGAGCCCGTGCTCGTCTCGGCCGAGGGCCTCGAGCGGCTCCAGGCGGAGCTCGCCGAGCTCCTCGCGGAGCGGCCCGGCGTGATCAAGCGGATCGCGACCGCCCGCGAGCACGGCGACCTCAAGGAGAACGCCGAGTACCACGCCGCGCGCGAGGAACAGGGGTTCCTCGAGGGCCGGATCAAGGCGCTCGAGGCCAAGCTCAAGATCGCCCAGGTCGTGGCGCCGACGGAGCGCGGGGCAGCGGGTCGAGATCGGGTCGCACGTCACGCTGGATGAAGACGGCGAGGAGACCAAGCTGCAGGTCGTCGGCTCGGCCGAGGCGAACAGCCGCGAGGGTCGGATCTCCTCGAACTCCCCGGTCGGCGCCGCGCTGATGGGCCGCCGCGTGGGCGACGCCGTGGCGATCGTCACGCCCGGCGGCGAGATCCGCTACAAGATCCTCGGCATCGACGTGACGCGGGGGCCGCGCCGCGGCGCTCGTCCGAGTCGACGCTCCCGTGCGCGCCATCGACCTGGCAGTGAACGCTTTCGGGTCGAAGCGCCCGGCGACGCCCTGCAGCTCGTCGATCCATCGCTCCCAGCGATGAACCGCGCCGAGCGGATGTCCGCGACGCCCGTGGGGCCGATTTCGTTCACTGGCAGTGATGGCCGCGGCGGTGATGCCTCGCAGGCACCGGCGCTACGTCGCGCTGCTCGGTCGGCTTGCGCCCGGTAGAACGCGCCGATCACCAGCACGACCGCCGAACCCGATCGACGACGTACGGGCAGGCCTGCGCGGACGTTCGTGAACTCCGCGCCGGACAGGCCCAGCACGCCCTCGAAGAAGAACGCGAAGCCGATGAACAGCCCGATGCCCGACGAGCGTCGTCCGCAGCCCGTCGCGTGCCAGCTCGCCGTCGCCGCGCGCCAGGCCGTAGAGCAGCATCCCGAGCCCGGGGCCCGTCGGCGCGACGAGCGCCCACGCGTAGGCCCACGTCGCGTACAGCCCGGTCAGGCCGCCTGGAACCACAGCACGACGCCGACCATCGCGAGGATCGCGCCCGGGATCGCGAGGCCCGAGGCCGCCGCGCGGCGGGATCGCGAACGAGCCGACGACCATCGCGACGCCCGGGCACGATCAGCCACAGCGGCCAGGCCGACGGCCCGAGCGGTGCGAGGTCGGTCACGCGGCCGAGCAGGACGATCGCGCCCGCCGACGACGAGGATGATCCCGAACACGAGGCCAGCGGACGACGGGCCGTCGCCGCCGGGCGATGCCGGTCCGCGACGGCGTCGGCGCCGTAGCGCCGCTCGCGGCGTTCGTGCCGGGTCTCCCCCTGCGGCCGGATGCGCCGGCAGGGCCAGGCGGCACGGGATCTGGCGCCGGCGGGGCGCGCCGGCGGCGGTTGCGAGGGGGTCCGGATCCGGTGTGGTCATGCGGCAAACCTCCGCAGGACCCGCATCGTCGCGCTCACCCTCAGCTGCCGGGCGACTCCACGAGCTTGTGCTCGACGGCCCACAGCGCCGCCTGGGTGCGGGACGCGAGCCCGAGCTTGCCCAGGATGTTGCTCACGTAGGTTCGCGCGGTGCGCTCGGTGATGAACAGCGTCGCGCCGATCTCCTTGTTGGACATCCCCTGCCCCAGCAGGCGCATGACGTCCTTCTCGCGGTCGGTGAGCGGCTCGACGGGCTCGGGGTCCTTCTTCGCGCGCATCCGCTGGGCCAGCAGGCGCGCGACCTGGGGATCGAGGTGGACCTCGCCGGCGTACGCGGCGCGGATCGCCTGGGCGACCTCCTCGGCCTCGGCGTCCTTGAGCACGTAGCCCGACGCGCCGGCCTCGAGGGCCGCGGTGACCTTCTCCTCCTCGATGAAGCTCGTCATCGTGACGATCTCGGTCTCGGGGAGCTCGGCCTTGATCCGGCCGATCGCCGTGATGCCGTCCATGTTCGGCATGAGCAGGTCCATCAGGATCACGTCCGGGCGTCAGCCGGCGGGCCATCGCGACGCCCTCGCTGCCGTCGGCGGCCTCGCCCACGACGTCGATGTCGGGCTGGAGGTCGAAGAAGGCGCGCAGCCCCATCCGGACGACGGCGTGGTCGTCGACCAGGAGCACGCGGATGACCGGGGCTTCGTCCACGGGCGTGCTCTCCGGGGAAAGGGGGGATTGCGGTGATTGGCGCTGACATGGCGGAAATCGACTGCATCGGCATCCTACTACAGGATCAGACCCGGTCCGGGGACCGGGTCGGGGGATGGGCGACGGCTCGGCGGACGGGCCGACTGGCACGTCGTCGAGACATCGGGCGACCGCGGGGCGAGCTCGGCCGGCTTGAAGGTCTTGCGCATGAAGCCGTGGGCGCCGGCGGTGAGCGTCGGCGTTCTCGAGGTCCGGCGACCAGCCGATGGCGAGGATGTGGACGTTGGGGTCGATGACGCGCAGTGCGTCGGATCAAGGCGACGCCGCCCGAGACATCGGGCAGGCGCGGATCGACGATGACGACGTCGGGGCGCTGGTCACGGACGATCGCGATGGCGTCGGAAACCTGGCCGGTGCTGCCGATGACGGTGAAGCGATGACGGATGCCGAGGATCCCGACCATGCTCTCGCGGGTGCGGTCGTCGGCGTCGACGACGAGCACGCGGGTGCCGACGGCGGCCGGTGACGCGGCGGCTTCGGCGGGCGAGGACTTGGTCTGACATGCGACCGATCGTGCCCGACGACCGCCGTGCAGGTCAGGGACGCGCGCCGGACACGACAATCCGGCAAGTGACGCAGTGGCCTGCGACATTCGTCCTGTCCGTCGGGACTGTTGTCCGGACGGCCCACCGCGACCGGACCTGACCGCGACGGTGTTGAAGCTGAAGGTGCAGCTGCCCGCCGCACGCGCGATCGGCCGATCGATTGACCCCGAAGGAACACGTTGCGGGACCCCGTGGCACCCTTGAGCGGCCGACGCTAGACGGCCGGCTCCGTCGGCCGCCCATCGGGCACGACGACGTCGATCGTCGTGCCGCCGTCGCGGACCGAGGTCACGGTGAGCACGCCGCCGAGCCGCTCCGCTCGGGCCTGCATCCCAGCGAGGCCGAGGTGACCGTCCGGGACGGCGCCGGGGTCGAAGCCGCGGCCGTCGTCGACGACCCGGAGGTGGATGCCGTCGGGCACGCGGCCTACCTCGACCCTGACCTGCTTCGCGCCCGCGTGCTTGACGACGTTGTGCAGCGCCTCCTGCGCGATCCGGTAGAGGCCTTCCTCGCAATCGAGCGACGGCCGCTCCACGAGCTCGCCCTCCACGACCACCGGCAGGCCGATCCGGCCGGACAGCGCCGCGCTGTGCGTGCGCAGCGCCTGGATGAGCCCGTTCTCCTCGACGTTGCCGGGCCGGAGCTCGAAGATCAGCGCCCGCATCTCGGCCAGCGCCTCGCGCTGGAGCTCGCGCAGCGACGCGAGCTTGCCGGGCACCTGCTCCGGGTCCTTGACCAGCAGGATCTCGATGCTCCGCGACAGCAGCGTCATCGAGAACAGCGCCTGGGTCACCGAGTCGTGGAGCTCGCGCGCGAGGTGTGACCGCTCCTCGGACGAGGCGAGCTCGACGGCCTGGCGGCGGAGGTCGCGCTCCAGCCGGTCACGCTCGCTGACGTCGCGGGCCGCGCCGTGGGCGCCGATGAACTCGCCGTCCTGAACCATCCCGATGCTGGTGATCTCCATCGCCAGCTCCCGTCCGTCGCGGCTCTGGATCTTGAGCCTCGTCCGGTGCACCTCGTGCGGGCGCTTGCGGAGCGCGCGGAAGCGGGCCAGGGCGCCGCGACGCTCCTCGGGCGGGGCGAGCTCGCTGAACGACTGGCCGATAAGCTCCTCGGGCTCCCAGCCGAGGATCGAGCCCGACTGGTCGGACACGAACGTCAGGCGGCCCTCGTCGTCGGTCATCCACACGAGGTCCGGCGACGACTGGACGAGGTAGCGGTAGCGCACCTCGGAGTCGCGCAGCTCGCGCTCCAGGCGCTCGCGCTCGCTGATGTCGCGCGCGGACCCGTGCACGCCCGCGAAGTCGCCGTTGTTGTCGAGCTGGGCGACCGAGTGGATCTCGACGGGGACGACGCCGCCGTCCTTGCGCATGAGCTCGACCCGCAGGACCTGCGGGACCGTCGGGTCGGCCGCGACGCGCTCCCAGCGCTCTGCGGCGACGTGCATCGTCCCGGGCGTCACGAGTCGCTCGAACGACTCCCCCACCAGCTCGTCCGGTCGCCAGCCGGTGACGCGCTCGATCGTGTCCGAGAGGTAGATGAAGCGCGTCGCCTGGTCCGCCGAGAACACGATGTCTGGCGCGTTGTCGACGAGGAACCGGTAGCGCTCCTCGGACGACCGCAGCTCGAGCTCCAGGCGCTCGCGCTCGCTGGTGTCCCGGATCGTGCCCTGGGCACCGGCGAAGACCCCTTCCTCGAAGATGCCGACGGCCGAGACCTCGGTCGGGAAGCGGGTGCCGTCCTTCCGGCGCACGACGAACCGCAGCCGCAGGGAGCGGGTCTCGGGGTCGTGGAGGTCCGCCCAGGCCTCACCCGCGGTCCCCATCGACTCCTCGGCGATCACGAACGAGAAGTGTTGGCCGATCATCTCGGTCGGCGTGTAGCCGAACAGGCCCTCCACGGTGTCGGCGAGGAACGTGAACCGGCCGTCGACGTCGTTGCGCCAGATCACGTCCGGCGTCGTCTGCACGAGGCCGCGGTAGTTGGCCTCCGACGCCTCGACGCGCTCGAGCAGGTCCGAGTTCGACAGGGCGATAGCGGCGTGATCGGCGAGGGCCTGGAGGGTGGCCAGGCGGTCGGGGGCGATCGAGCCCGGCTGGCGGTAGCTGACGGCGAGGGTGCCGATGACGTCGCCGCCGGGGGCGCGGAGCGGCGCGGCGGCCATGGCGCCGAGACCCATGCGTTCAGCCAGGTCGAGGTCGTCGGCCTCGCGCGGGATGCGCGGATCCGTCGCGTAGCTGGGCGTCCAGACGACGCGGCCCTGCCCCGCCGCGAGGCCGTTGATGCCGCCATCGATCGGGAACTGCTGGCTGCGCAGCCACTCGCGTGCGTGGGCGTCCATCCCGCCCGCGACCACCATCGGGGTCAGGTACGTCCGGTCGTCGGACATCCGGGTCAGGTGGGCGCCGTCCGAGGCGAGGACGCGCCGCGTCTCCTCGACGATGAGCCCGAGGATCGCGTCGGCGTCGCGGATCGACGTCACCCGGGCGGCGATCTCGCGCAGGGTCCGCTCGGTCTCGGCGCGCCTCGCGTGTCTCCTCGCGCGACCTCCCGAGCTCGCGGATCAGCTCCGCGTTGTGGATGGCGATGGTCGCGAGGTCCGCGAGCGCCGCCAGCAGCGCGCCCTCCTGCTCGCCGAACCGGCCGATGTCGCCGGAGAACACGGCGAGCGTGCCGAGCACCACGGCCTCGCCGACCAGCGGCGCGAAGGCGATCGACCGGATCCCGACACGCTCGAAGAACTCGCGGTTGGGCGCGCCGTCGGCGAAGCGCTCGTCCGCGCCGTAGTCGTCGGTGACGAGGACCCGCCGCTCCCGGATCGCGAGATGGACGCCGGATCCGCCGACGACCCAGCGCCTGCCACTCGCTGCGCGTCTCGTCGTCGATGCCCGCGTCGTGCGCCCAGCGGGCCTCGCCGGTCGCCGGGTCGAGGAGGTCGATGACGGCGCCCGACGAGCCGAGGAGGCGGGCCGCCTCGTCCACGACGTCCTGCAGCAGCTCCGCCGGGTCCTGGATCGTCATCATCCGCCGCGCGATCTCGCGCAGCGCCCGTTCCGCGTCCGCGGTTCGCTCGAGGGCACCCTGCGAGGACGCCAGGCGGTCGACGAGCCGGGCGTTGGCGAGGGCGACGGCCGCCTGGCCGGCCAGCGCGTCGAGCAGCCGCAGCGCGTCATCGCCGAAGGCATCGCGGTCCCGGTGGCCCGCCTGGAACACGCCGACGAGGCCGTCCTCGCCAACCACCGGGGCCGTGATCACGCGGTGCAGGCCCGACCTCCTGCACGCCCTCGTCGCCCTCCTTGTAGTGCTTGAACCGGTGGTCGGCCATGTAGTCGCCGGTCGCGACGGGCCGTCCCTCTCGCACGGCGAGGCCCGCGAGCCCGATCGGCTCCTCGTCGGGCGAGCGCGACGAGCACGGGCGCATCGGTGAACGGGCTGTTCTCTGGGTAGGTCCAGATGACGCCGCCCGACACGGGCTCGACGAGGTCGAGCCGGGCGCGCTCCGCGCCGAGCAGGCGGGCGGCCTCGTGGACGATGCGCAGCAGCAGGTCGCCGGGATCGCTGCCGATCGTCGCGAGCCGGCTGCCGATCTCGCGCAGGGTCCGCTCTTCCTCGGCCCGGCGGGCCAGCGCCTCCCGCGAGCGGCCCAGCTCCTCGATCAGGCGTGCCCGGCCGAGGGCGACCGCGGACTGGCCGGCGATGGTCTCGAGCAGGGCGGCGTCGTCGGGCCCGAAGGCGTCGACCTTCGTCGACCACACCGTGATGGCCCCGAACGGGCCCTGGTCGCCGTGGAGCGGCGTGGCGATGACGCCGTGGATGCCCTTGGACCGGACGTAGGTGTCGGGCCCGTGCCCGTGGACGAGGTTCGGGTCGGTGATGTAATCGGGGCTGATGTAGGTGATGCCCGTCACGACGGCCTTGCCCGACGCGCCGACCTCGAGGGTGTCGTCGGGATCCTTGGGCCACTCGGTGTCGAGGATCTGCTCCTCGCCCGATGCCAGCAGGCCACGCAGGAGCCGCGCGTCGGGGTCGACGATGTCGATGCGGGCGCCGTCGCCGTTGAGCAGGCGCAGGGCCTCGTCGATCGTGAACTGGACCACCGACTCGGGGTCGCGCGCGCCCGAGATCCGGGTGCCGAGCTCGCGCAGCGAGCGTTCGACGAGGGCCTGGCGCTCCCCGGCCTGGCGGGAGCGGTCGAGCTCGGCGATCAGCCGGGCGTTGGCCATGGCGAACGCGGCGTGCTCCGAGAGCGAGCGCACGAGCGCGATCTGGGGCGCCGATGAACGCGTCTGGTCGCCGCGAGAACGTGCCCAGCGCGCCGAACACCTCCATGCCGGCGACGAGCGGCGCGACCACGAGCGAGCGGAGGCCGACCTCGTCGACGAAGCGGTCGGGCCCCGTCGCGTGGCTGAACGACCGTCCTCGACGTAGTCCCTGGTGACGACCATGCGGCGCTCGGCGACCGCCTTGCCGAACATCCCGGTGCCGATCGGCAGCTGCAGCTCGCGGATCCAGTGGTCGGGCTCCGGATCTGCGATGCCCGCGGAATGGGCGAAGTGCAGGATCCCGGTGTCCGGGTCGAGCAGGTAGAGGAACGCGCCGTCCGCGTCGAGCAGCCTCGCGGCCTCCTCGGCGGCGTTCTGGAGCAGCCGGTCCTGGTCGCCGCCGGTCGCGGACCGCGAAGGACGGCGGCTTCGGGACGGCGCCGTTCGACGCATTGGGCGCCGGCTTGCGGGCTCCGTTCGTGCTCGCGGACTTGGGGCGGGACTTGGTGGCCACGACCGGACGAGTCTAATCGGGCCAGTGTCGGAGGCGCCCCCGCAGGTGGCGACTTTTCAAAAGGAATGAACGGAATTGGCTTTGCCGCGGCGCTCGAAGCCGGGAGCGGTCGCGCGAGGCGGTCGGCGGAGCATGTGACGAGCGTGAGGCGGGCGCCATTAAGGATGTCTGGGCTCCGAATCGCCGGTCCAAGGCAGACCCCGGCGCAACGTCGTTCAAACCTTTTGAATTGTCGTCGTTCAGGGGCCGGGGTCATGGGCGTGCGTCATCTGTCCCGCCTGGGGGTCGCCGGATGACGAGGGTGACGCGACGGCGTTCGTGGTCATGCGGCTGGCCATCAGCGTCGGGCGTGCCGGGCTCCCGGCGCCCGTACGTTGACGACGTCGTCGGACCCAACCACCGGCGACGTACCAGAAGCGAAACGTCAACACCCCCGCTCCGTCCACCCGGAGGTCCATCACCGTGAACGACTCGACCAAGAGCGACCTTACCGTCGCCGGCGTCGCACTCCGCTTCGGCATCGTCGCCCTGACCCTGGGCACCGCCTACATCCACAGCACCCTCGGCGGGCTGCTGTTCACCATGAACGCCGTCGGCTACACGGTCGCCGCGGTCGCGATGATCGTCCCGCTCGCGCTCGCCATCCGCTTCCGCTGGTTCGTCCGCCTCGGCCTGATCGGCTACGCGCTGGCATCGATCGTCGGCTGGGCCATCATGGGCCCCCGCTACGACGTCGCCTACATCGCCAAGGCCATCGAAGTCAGCCTGATCTTCGTCCTGGCGATCGACTTCCTGCGCGCCGACGGCAACCCCGTCAACGTCGTCCGCCGCGAGCTCGCGCTCGGCCTCTCGAAGGTCACCTCGATCCGCAGCGCCTCGCCGGCCTGACCCCAGACCAACACCACGTCATCCGCACGCAATCTCGAGGAACCCGACCCATGAAGCGCTCTCTCGCCACCGTCGCGCTCGCGGCCGTCGCGCTCGTCGCGGCCGCGTGCAGCAACACCTACGCCGGCCAGCCGGCCGCCCCGGCCGCCTCGGTCGACCCGAACGCCCCGGCGATCGTCGCCAAGGACATCACGTTCGTCACGACGCAGGTCAAGGTCCCGGCCGGCAAGGCCTTCCAGCTCTCGTTCGACAACCAGGACGGCGCGCCGCACAACGTCGCGATCTACACCGACTCGTCGGCCAGCCAGAACCTGTTCCAGGGCGAGATCTTCAGCGGGGCGACCCGGGTCTACCAGGTCCCGGCCCTCGCCCCGGCACGTACTTCTTCCGGTGCGACGTGCACCCGGACATGACGGGAACGATCGTCGCCGGCTGACGGCCGATCGCTCCTCGCTTCTCGTTCCTCGCGCTCCAGCCCCGGTCCGCTTCGGCGGACCGGGGCATCCGCTTGCCCGGCGCCTCGCGTCGGCGCCCCGCGATAAGGTGAAGGCGATGCTCGAGATCCGTGGACTGACCAAGCACTACGGACCCGTGACGGCGCTCGACGGCGCGTCGCTGACGGCGCATCGCGGCCGGCTGCTCGGGTTCCTCGGGCCCAACGGCGCGGGCAAGACGACGACGATGCGCTGCATCTTCGGCCTGGCGGTCCCAGAGTCGGGCGATGTCCACTGGGACGGCAAGCCGGTCGACGCCGCGACCCGCCTGCGCTTCGGCTACATGCCCGAGCAGCGCGGCCTGTACCCGCGGATGCGCGTCGGCGAGCAGCTCGCCTACTTCGCCCAGCACCACGGGCTGTCGAGCCGCGAGGCAAAGGCACGAACGGCAACGCTGGCTCGAGCGCTTCGGGCTTGCGGACCGGGCCAAGTCCAAGCTCGAGGACCTCTCGCACGGCAACCAGCAGCGGATCCAGCTTGCGACGGCCCTCGTCCACGACCCGGAGCTGCTCGTGCTCGACGAGCCGTTCTCGGGCCTCGACCCGCTGGGCGTCCAGACGATGACCGAGATCCTCCGCGAGCGGACCGCGGCGGGCGTCGGCGTCGTGTTCAGCTCCCACCAGCTGGACCTCGTCGAGGAGGTCTGCGAGGACGTGGTCATCGTCAGCCGCGGGCGCGTGGTCGCGGATGGCGAGATCAACGCGCTCAAGGCGGCGTCCGGCCGGCGGCACCTGGAGGTCGAGATCGCCGGCAATGGCGGGGCGTGGCTCGAGGGCACGAACGGATTCAAGATCGTCGAGCGCGATGGCGACTGGGTGAAGCTGCTGGTCGACGAGCAGGCGGACCTGGGCTCGATCCTGGCGGCGGCCGGTGCCGCGGGCGAGGTGCGCCGGTTCTCGTTCGAGCCGCCGCGCCTGTCCGAGCTGTTCATGGAGGCCGTGACGGCGCCGCAGCCGTCGGCGGAAGAGGCCGGTCGATGAGGAGCCGCCTGCGGGCGATCCGGCTGGTCGCGATGCGCGAGATCCTCGAGCGTGGCCGCAGCCGCGGCTACGTGTTCTCGCTCCTGTTCACGGTCATCCTCCTGGTCGCCGGCTTCGTGCTGCCGAGCATCCTGCTGGGCAACGAGGCGACGCCGAATCTCGCGCTCGTGGGCACGCCGCCAAGCGGCCTCGAGGGGTCGATCGTCGCGATCGCGGACCAGTACGACGTCACCCTCGACATCAGCACCGTGCCGGATCAGGCCGACGGCCGAAGCCGCGCTGCGCGCCAAGACGATCGACGCCGCGCTGGCCGTCCCGTCCGACCTCTCCGGCCGCGGGCAAGCTGACGGTCCTCGAGCAGCCCGATGACCGCCTGCGCGCCATCACGGCCGCGGCCGTCGTCGGCCTTCGCGCGGGGTCCGACGCCACGCTGCTCAGCCCGCCGACGATCTCGGCGCTCGAGCCGCCGACCGAGGAGCACACCACTGCGGTGATCTTCGCCAACGCCGGCATCATCCTGATGTTCATCGGCATCTTCACCTACGGCACCTGGGTCCTGACCGGGCGTCGTCGAGGAGAAGCAGAGCCGCGTCGTCGAGGTCGTCCTGACCACCGTCCGGCCGCGCGACCTGCTGATGGGCAAGGTGCTGGGCATCGGCGTGCTCGCCCTCGTCCAGCTCATCGTGCTGGTCGTCGCGGGCATCATCGCCACCACGCTGAGCGGCCGGCTGTCCCTGCCCGCGACCACCCCAGATGCGGTCATCCAGCTGCTGGTCTGGTTCGTGCTCGGCTTCGCGTTCTACTCGACCGCGATGGGGTTCCTGGGCTCGCTCGCCTCGCGTGTCGACGAGGCGTCCAACGCGTCGATGCCCGTCACGATGACGGCGACGCTCTCGTACCTGGTGGCGATCCTGCGTCGTGACCCAGGAGCCCAACGGCATCGTGGCCAACGTCATGACGTTCTTCCCGCCGTCCGCGCCGATGGTCGTGCCGCTGCGCGCCGCCCTCGGCGCGATCGAGCCGTGGCAGGTGGCGCTCGCGATCGCGATCATGCTGGTCGCGATCTGGGTGCTGTTCGTCGTCGGCGGGCGCGTGTACTCGGGCGCGGTGCTCCAGACCGGCGGCCGGATGAAGCTGCGCGACGCCTGGCGCGCCTCGCGCTGACCATTCGGGCCAGGCTCGCCGGGCTCAGGCCCGCCCCGCCGTCCTGACCTCCTCGTATCGGTAGCAGGTCACGACGTGGTCGTTGACGAGCCCGGCCGACTGCATCAGCGCGTAGCAGATCGTGGGTCCGACGAACCGAAAGCCGTGCGCCTTGCAGGTCGCGGCTCATCGCCCGTGACTCGTCGGTCTCCGCGGGATGCGCCGCCGACCGTCGTCCAGGCGTTGACGAGCGGCTCGCGGCCCACGAACGACCACAGATGGTCCACGAGGCTCGATCCGGCGGCCTGCAGCGTCGAGCGTCGCCCGCGCGTTGCCGATCGCCGAGGCGATCTTGCCCCGGTTGCGCACGATCCCCGCGTCGGCCATGAGCCGCTCGACGTCCGCCTCGCCGAAGGCGGCGACCGTCGCGACGTCGAAGTCCGCGAACGCGCGCCGGTAGTCGTCGCGCTTGCGCAGGATCGTCCACCACGAGAGGCCGGCCTGGGCACCCTCGAGCACCAGCAGCTCGAACAGGTGGCGCTCGTCGCGGACTGGGCACGCCCCACTCCCGATCGTGATAGGCGCGGTAATCGGGCTCCGGGCTGTCGCCCCAGCTGCAGCGGATCAGGCCGTCGGCCGCCGATGCGTCGTTGTCCATACCAAAGATCCTATCGGCAGCCGCTCACCGCGCACTTATCATCGCGCCGTGGCCGGCGAATCGAATCCCTATGTGGTTCTTGGCGTCCGCTCCGACGCGAGCCCGCACGACATCGCGACCGCCTACCGGACGCTCGCCCGACAGCATCACCCCGACGTCTCCCGCGACCCCGGTGCCGAGCGCCGCATGGCCGAGATCAACGCGGCCTGGGGCGATCCTGCGCGATCCGATCCGCCGGAAGGCGTGGGACCGGCAACACGCGGTCGACGTCGCCGCCGCCGCGAGGGCCAAGGCGGACGCCGGGACGTGGCATCGAGGACCGGCCGGCGTAGGGCGCTGCCGGTCCGCCGCCGGGCAACCCGCGCGGCAGCGTCCTGACCTTCGGGCGCCACATCGGCTGGTCGCTGGGCGAGATCGCGCGCGTGGACCCTGGCTACCTCCAGTGGCTCGCGACGACCCGCGATGGGGCGCGCTATCGCGACGAGATCGACGGCATCCTGGCCGCGATGCGCCAGCGCGCCGAGCAGGCGACGGCCACCCCGACGCAAGCGGCGCGGTCTGTTCGGCTAGCCCGGCGACGCCGGCTCCGGCGTCGATCTCGGCGAGGAACGCCGCGATCCGCGTCAGGACGTCCTCGCGCACCGGCAACAGGCCGTGGCCGAGCTTGGGGTACGTGACCAGGCGGCCGTCGCGCAGCTTGGGCATCGCGGCCTCGAGGAGGTCGATCCGGGCGAACGGGTCGGAGGTCCCCGACAGGAGCAGCGCCGGAACATCGATCGCGGGCCAGTGGGCCATGCGCGCCTCCGCGGTCTCGGGCCCGCCGGGCCGATGGAGCGGATACGAGAGGCAGACGAGGCCGGCGTAGCGGTTGGCCGCGCTCGATGGCGCCCGGGACGCGGACCCCGGCGACCGCCAGCGACGCGACCCGGCCCCCGAACGAGTGCCCGCCGATCACCGCTCCGGGCTCGTCGGGCACCTGCGCCTCGAACGCCGCGACCGCGTCCTCGGCCTTGCGCTTGGGCAGCTCGAGCGCGTGCGCCTCGATCCCGCGAGCGCGCAGGCCGTCGACCCACGGCGCCATCGACGCCGCCGTCCCCGATGCCCCATGTCCCAGGTAGACCCGAATCACGGGACGAGACTACCCGACGGGTGCCATGCTGGTACCCGCGTTCCAGCGTGCTGGTCCGTGCGGCCCATGGCCCGGCCGGGCAGGCGCGGACACACTGCGGAGGATGTGATCGACCCAAGCGTGCGTTTCCGCCTGCCGCTCGACGACCCGTCGGGTGGCTGGCCATGGCCGTCGGCGCGCTGCTCGCGTGGGCGATCCTCGCCGTCCCGGTGCTCGCCGACGACCCGCCGCCGCCACCGGCCGACCGCTGGCCGACGACGGTCACCCCGCTGGGTCACGACGTCACGTTCTATGGCCGCGGCTACGGCCACGGCGTCGGCATGAGCCAGTACGGCGCCCGCGGGCCGCGCGCTGGCCGGCCAGACCGCCGAGCGAGATCCTGGCCGCGTACTTCGACGGGCTCCACGCCGGCGACGACCGACCCGGCCCAGGTCGTCCGCGTGCTCCTGCTGTCGAGCTATGCCGGCCGTCGTCGAGCGCGCCGCTCACGATCCACGGCCGCGGCGGCGCATGGACGCGTCAACGGCGTCGATGGCACGTTCCCGGCCGACGGCTCGCTGCAAGACGTGGCGCACGACGACCAAGGCGCACGGCGAGACGACGACCACGTGGCAGATCAAGGTCCTCGCCGCGGACGGCAAGACGGTGCTCTACACGGGCAAGGTCACGGGCCGGGTCGTCGTCCGCCCGGCGTCCGCGCGACACGATCCTCCAGCTCGACCCGAAGCCGGCCGCGTCGGACACCTACCGCGGGTCGCTCAAGGTCGTGCTCGGCGACACCTCGGCCAGCGTCGTCAACCGCGTGGGCCTCGACGACGTACCTGCGCGGCGTGGTGCCGGTCGAGATGCCGGCGAGCTGGCCGGTCGAGGCGCTCCGAGCCCAGGCCATCGCCTCACGCAGCTACGCGCTCCGGCGGCTCCACCCGGGCACGGGCGCGTTCGACGTGTACGACGACACCCGCTCCCAGATCTACCGCGGCGTCGAGGCCGAGCGGGCGAAGACGAACTCGGTGATCGCCGGGCGACCCGGGCGCGATCCTGCGGTCGGGCAAGCAGGTCGTCAACGCGTTCTACCACTCGACCGGCGGCGGGGCGACCGAGAACAACGAGTACGTGTTCGTGGCGTCGTCGGGATCGGTCGTGGCCTCGCCCGTGACAGTACCTGCGCGGGATCCAGGACCGGGTCGCCGACCGGCGAGCGCGTACGACGCCGACGCGCCCCACTACCACTGGTCGACGTCGTCGCTGACCCGCGGCCAGCTGTCCGCGATCTTCGCAGGCGGATCCGCGGACGGACGTCGGCACCCTGACCAAGCTCGACCTCACCCATCGGGGCGTGTCGGGCCGCCTGTACCAGGTCACGCTCTACGGCAGCGCGGGATCGAAGACCGTCTCGGCCGACGTGTTCCGCGTCGGTGTACAACGCGGACCGGCCGTCCGGCGCCGATCGCCGCTGCTGCAGCAACCTGTTCGACGCGTCGCCGGTGCAGTAGCTCGGGCGCTCGCCGGGCGCTAGAGCTCCCGGCGGCGGAACAGCGCGATGCCGCCGAGCAGCACGAGCACCACCCAGACCACGCTCCAGGCGACGAACGCGAGGCGGCGGCGGCGCGCTGGCGAAGAACGGGTTCGCGGCCAGCGCCTCGGGGCTGCGACCGGCGGCGACGCAGCAGCACGAGCGGCGGCTCGAGGCCGTAGACGACGCCGCGCCACAGCCCGTCGGTGGGGATCAGCACGCGGACGACGTCGGCCGCACGGCGCGAGGGGCGCGCCTCGAACAGCGACGGCGATGCTGCCCAGCACGCCGGCGAACCAGCCGAGCCCGAACAGCACGACCGTGACGGCGCCGGCGGCGATCGCCGGGCAGCCGCGTGCCGAGCGCGAGCGCGAGCGTGAGCACGGCGACCGCCTGGAACGGCGAGGAAGCCGACGGCGACCAGCGGCTGCGGCGGCGTGTGACCGCTGACGAGGTCGACGACGGCCGATCGCGAACAGGCCCGACGAGCGACCGCGTAGCCGCGCGACGACGATCGACGAGGCCGAGCCAGCGGCCGATGACGAGGTCGCTGCGGCGCATCGGGCGGGCGAGCATCGCGTGGACCGTGCCGGTCTCGACGTCCGAGGCGATCGCGGGCGCGCGCCAGGAACGCCGCCGACATCGCGAGCACGAAGCTGAACATGAACGCGATCAGGATCAGGACCTGCGAGACGCCGATCCGGATCTGGAGCTCCTCGACGCCGCCCTCGCGGGCGAGCGAGACCAGGCGCTCGACGCCCCAGCCGACGAGCGCGACGCTCGCGACGGCGAGGATCAGGAGCACCCAGATCACCCGCCGGCGCACGATCTCGCGGAGGGTGAGGGCGGCGATCACGAGGACGATGCGCAGCGTCATGCGGCGGGCCCTGGGCCGCCGGCCTCGCTGGTCGCCTTCGCCATCCTCGCGGACCATGCCCAGGAACAGGTCCTCGAGGCTGCGCCGGCCGGGGTCGACGGCGTGGACGCGACCGCCGAGGCCGACGATGGCGGCGACGGCGTCCGGGATCCGGTCGGGGTCGATGGGGCGGATGGTCAGCCACTCGTCGTCGTGGGCGATCGAGGCCGAACGCGGCGAGCGCCGCGGTGACCGCGGGGCCGGGCGGCAGGTCCGTGACCTGGATGCGCACCGACGACTCGCCGAGCAGCTCGGTCGAGCGTGCCGGCCGCGATCACGCGGCCGTGGTTGACGATCGCGACCCGGTCGCACAGCCGCTCGACCTCGCCCAGGAGGTGCGAGTTGAGGAACACGGCCGAGCCGCGGTCGCGCGCCTCGCGGATGATCGCGCGGACGTCGTCGCGGCCGACGGGGTCGAGGGCCGACGTGGGCTCGTCGAGGATCACGAGGGCGGGATCGCCGAGCAGCGCCGCCGCGAGCCCGAGGCGCTGCTGCATGCCCTTGGAGAAGCCGCCGGTGCGGTCCTCGGACCGGTCCGGCGAGGCCGGCGAGGGCGAGGACGCGGTCGATCTCGGCTCGTCGCGGCCCTTCGCCGGGCAGCCCGGCGAGCTGGGCGTGGAGCATCGAGGACCTCGTGGGCCGTGAGCCAGGCCTGGTAGCGGAACAGCTCCGGGCAGGTAGCCGACCCGTCGGCGCGTCGCGCGGTCGCCGATCGGCCGGCCGAGGACGCTGCCGTCGCCCGCCGTCCGGCGCGTCAGGCCGAGCAGCAGCTTCACGGCGGTCGTCTTGCCCGCCCCGTTGGGCCCGAGGAAGCCGAACACCTCGCCCGCCTCGACGTGCAGGTCGAGCGACTCGAGCCCGACGGTCTGCGGCCGTACACCTTGCGCAGGCCGTGGGTCTCGATGGCGGGGACGGTCATGTGCGCATTGTCCGGGGTCGTTCAGCCGAGGCGCGTGCGCGCGGAGTCGTGACACGAGAGCTGTCACAACCCGCCGCGACGATGCGCCCGTGATGAACCCGCTCAACCGGAGGCCACCCGATGCTCATCGTCGATTGCCCGCTGTGCGACCGGCCGGCGCCGTTCGACGCGAGTCGAGGACACGCTCGACTGCGACGCGTGCGGCGTCGTGCTCGAGCTCGCGGACGTACGAACCGATCGCGTTTCCCGATCGCCGCCTGACGCCATTCCGAACGGGATCGCGTCCCTCGCCGCGGTCGTCAGGCGGAATACTGGCCGTAGTCAAACCGTGCCGGCCAATGCGTTCCGGCACCCGAAGGAGGTCGATCTGCCCATGGATTTCCGCAAGTACTCGGCCGAGCTGGTCGGCTCGTTCCTGTTCTTCACGATCGGCTACCTGTCGGTGCCGGCGTTCGCAAACGCCAGTGCCGCCCGGAGCCCCGAACCTGCTGGTCGTGCCGTTCGCGTTCGGCTTCGGGCTCCTGGCGGCCATCTTCGCGTTCGGTCACATCTCCGGCGGCCACTTCAACCCGGCCGTGACCATCGCGATGGTGCTCGACAAGCGGACCACGCCGATGGACGCCGTCGGCTACATCCTGTCCCAGATCATCGGCGCCATCGCGGCGGCGCCTGATCGTGGCGGTCGCGGTCAGCCAGCAGGCGGTCAAGAACGGCATCACGGCCCCGGGCGCCGGCATCAGCGACATCGGCGCGCTGATCATCGAGACGGTGGCGACGGCCTTCTTCCTGGCGGTCATCCTCGCGTCGACGAAGCGGGCCCCGGCGCTCGCGGCGCTCGCCATCCCGCTGACGCTCGTCGCGATCCACTTCGCGATCGCGACGCTGAGCGGTGCGTCCGTCAACCCGGCCCGCTCGCTCGGATCGGCGATCGTCGGTGGCGACCTGTCGAACATCTGGATCTACATCGTCGGGCCGATCGTCGGCGGCATCCTGGGCTGGCTCGCGTGGAAGCCTCATCGACGGCGGTGCCGAGACCTACCCGGCCGAGCAGCCGGGCGCGGAGGAAGTGCGCGCCTGAGCGCCTGATCGGGCTCAGTCGGCGCGGTCTCGGCGCTCTCCCCGGCGCCGTCCGCCGCCGCTTCACCCGCCAGCGCCGCGGCACCGGCCGCGACCTCGGGCGGGATCGGGGTGCCCGGCACGATCGCATCGAGGATCGGCACGTCGCGTGGCGCCGGCCTCGGCCAGCCAGCACGCCGCCTGGTGACCGTCGGCCCACGTCGATCAGCGGGCGGCTCCTCGACCCGGCACCGGTCGAACGCGAGCGGGCAGCGCGGGTGGAACCGGCAGCCGGTCGGGATGTGGACGGCGTCGGGCGTCTCGCCCACGAGGATCGTCCGCTTGGCGCGCTCGCCCTCCTCGGGCGGGTCCGGTGACGGGCTGACCGACACGAGCGCCTGCGTGTACGGGTTGCGCGGCGCGCGGATCACCTGCTCCGCCGGGCCGATCTCCATGATCTTGCCGAGGTACATCACGGCGATCCGGTCGGCCAGCACCCAGGCCAGCGACAGGTCGTGGGTGATGAACAGGTAGGTCAGGCCGCGCTCGCGCCGCAGGTCGAGCATCAGCCGCAGGAGCTCGGTGCGGATCGAGACGTCGAGCATCGAGACCGGCTCGTCGGCGACCACGAGCTCCGGGTTCATCACCAGGGCCCCCGCGATCACGACGCGCTGGCGCTGGCCGCCGGAGAGCTCGTGCGGATAGCGGCCGGCGAAGTCCGCTGCGCGGGGCGCAGCCCGGCCGCATCGAGCGCGGCGAGGACCGCGCGTCGCGGTCCGCCGCGCGACTGTGCCGATGTGGTTCACGACCAGCGGCTCGGCCACGAACTCGCCGATCGTGTGCTTCGGGTTGAGCGTCTCGTACGGGTCCTGGAAGATCAGCTGGACCCGGCGCCGGTACTCGCGCAGCGCCTTGATCGCCCCACAGCTTCGACACGTCCTGGCCGTCGAACACGATCCGGCCGCCGGTCTGCCGGGTCAGCTTCACGACGACGCGGCCGGTCGTGGTCTTGCCCGAGCCCGACTCGCCGACGAGGCCGAGGATCTCGCCCTTGCGGATCGTCAGGTCGATCCCGTCGACGGCGCGGACGACCGCCGACCGGCTTGCGCTGCAGAATCGAGCAGCCCGCCGCGGATCGGGAAGTGGACCTCGAGGTCCTCGAGGCGCAGCAGCTCCTCGCCGACCTGCGCCTCCGGATCGCCCGGGACGGGGTCGGTCATGGCTGGGCCTCGGTCGCGGCGGGGGCGCCGGGTCGGGCGCGGGCGGCGCGGCGACGTCGTGGCCGGCGGATGGTCGTCCGGGTGCTCGTGCGGGATCGCGTCGTGCCCGAGGACCACGTGCGGCGCCGCGTCCCTCGCGGCCTCGCCGGCCATCGGCGCGTCGGACGTCGGGTACAGGTGGCAGGCGACGCGGACGCCGTCGGCGAACGTGACCTCGGGCGGCACGACCTCCGTGCACACGGGCATCGCGAACGCGCAGCGCGGCGCGAACCGGCAGCCGGGCGGCGGGTTGCGCAGGTCGGGCGGCATGCCCGGGATGACCTCGAGCGTCCGCCGGTCGGCGTGGATGTTCGGGTACGCGCCCAGCAGCGCCTGCGTGTACGGGTGGCGCGGCGCCGTGAACACGCGGCGGACCGGCCCTCCTCGGCGATCCGCCCCGCGTACATGACCATGACCTTGTCGCAGGTCTCGGCGATCACCGACAGGTCGTGGGTGATCAGCATCAGCGACAGGCCGAGGTCCCGCCGCAGCTGCTCGAGCAGCTGGAGGATCTGCGCCTGGACCATGACGTCGAGCGCGGTCGTCGGCTCGTCGCCGATCACGATCGCGGGGTCGCACGCGAGCGCCATCGCGATCATCGCCCGCTGGCGCATGCCGCCCGACAGCTCGTGGGGGTAGGCCGTTGGCGCGCTTCTTCGGGATGCCGACGAGGTCCAGCAGCTCCGCGGCCCGCTTGCGCGACGACTCGCGCGGCTGGCCGAGCCGGATCTCGATCGGCTCCGCGATCTGGTCGCCGACCCGGCGCACCGGGTTGAGCGCGTTCATCGCGCCCTGGAACACGATCGAGATCTCGCGCCAGCGGTAGCGCGCGAGCTGCGTCTCGGTCTTGGGCACGAGGTCGATCCCGAACAGCTCGATCTTGCCGCCCTTGATCCGCCCGTTCGCCGGCAGCAGCCGGACCAGCGACAGCGCCGTCGTCGTCTTGCCGCAGCCGGACTCGCCGGCGATGCCCAGCGCCTCGCCGTCGTTCGAGGCGGAAGCTCACGCCGTCGACCGCCTTGACGCTGCCCGCCGGCAGGCTGAACCGGACCGACGAGGTCCTCGACGACGAGCAGCGGCGCGCCCGGGACGGCCAGCTTGGGCAGCGGCCACTGGCGCCGGCCGCGGATCTCGGCGGGGTCGACGGCGCGCCTCGGCGAGACGGGCTCGGACGGATCCGCTCGGTCATCGGCGGCTCAGCGCTTTCGGGTTGAGGACGTCGTCGAGCGCGTTGCCGACGAGCGTGAACGCGAGCACCACCAGCACGACCGCGATCGCCGGCGGGGCGATGTACCACCACGCGCCGAGGCCCGGCGCGCCCGCGGTCTGGGCGTTGTTGAGGATCTGGCCCCAGGACGGCGCGGACGGATCGCCGAGCCCGATGAACGCGAGCGTCGTCTCGGTGAACACCGCGGTCGCGAACGTGAGCACCGACTGGGCGACGATCAGGTTCACGACGTTGGGCAGGATGTGGCGGCGCATGATCCGCCCGGACCCCGACCCGATGACCCGCGCCCGGTCCACGAACATGCGCTCCTTGAGCGAGAGCACCTGGCTCCGGATCACGCGGGCGGTCGTCGCCCAGCTCGTCAGGCCGATGACGATCACGATCACGATCAGGGTCGAGCGGATCCCGAACAGCTCCGCCTGGGCACCGATCACGTCGAGCATGATCGGGGCGAGGATCAGGGCGAGGACGATCGTCGGCAGGACGAGGAAGAAGTCCGACAGGCGCATCAGCAGGTTGTCGACGGTGCCGCCGGCGAACCCCGCGACGATGCCGACGAGCGACCCGATGACGATCGTGACGAGCGTGGCCAGGAGGCCGATCGTCATCGAGATCCGCGCCCCGTGGACGGTCATGTTCAGCAGGTCCCGGCCGAGCTCGTCGGTGCCGAACCAGTACTCCGGGCTCGGCGGCTGCAAGCGGCTGGCCCGTGGCCGTGGTCAGGCTCTGGAGCGGGCCGACGAACAGCGCCGGGGCGATGGCCAGCACGCCGAAGAACACGAGGATCGTCACCCCGATGAGGCCGTCGGTCCGGCTCAGCAGGGCGCGCAGGAAGTCGCGGACGCGACGGCTCGAGCTCGTCCAGCGCCCGGCGCCCAGCTCGGTGCCGGCGAGGCCCGGTGACGCTCATGCCCGCACCCGCGGATCGAGGTAGCCGTAGACGATGTCGGCGGCGAAGTTGGCGAACACGACCGACACGGCGATGAGCAGGAAGATCGCCTGGAGCAGCGGGTAGTCGCGGGCGTCGAGCGCCTGGACCGTGAGCGTGCCGAGGCCCGGCCAGTTGAACACGATCTCGGCCGTGATCGCGCCCGCCACCACGTAGCCGAGGTTGATGGCGATCAGGGTCACCATCGGCAGCAGCGCGTTGGGGAACGCGTGCTGGTTCAGGATCCGCTGGTCGGACAGGCCCTTGGCGCGGGCCGTCGTGATGTAGTCCTCGGAGCGGGTCTCGATGATCGACGAGCGCATCAGGATCGAGTACGCCCCGATGAGGCCGAGGGCGACCGCGGTCAGCGGCAGGACGAGGTGGCGGCCGAGGTCGAACACGGCCTCAACCGGCGTCTTGTCGCCGCCGGGCGTGGTCATGCCCGAGGTCGGGAACCAGTGGAGGCCCGCGGCGAAGATGATGATCAGCGGCATGCCGATCACGAAGTAGGGCATCGAGTAGAAGATCAGGCTCAGCCCGTTGCCGACCCGGTCGATCTTGCCGCCGCGTTTCCAGCCGGACCGCGCCCCGAGCCACAGCCCGACGACGATCGCGATGGCCTCGCCCAGCCCGATGAGCAGCACCGTCGGACCGGCGGCATCGAACACGACCTCGGTCACCGGCTGGCCGCGGTACTTGATCGAGTAGCCGAGGTCACCCGTCACCGTCTCGCCGATGTAGGCGATCAGCTGGTCGGGGATGAGCGGCTTGTCGAGGCCCCACTTGGCCCGGTTCGGCGGCGATGATCTCGGGCGTGAGGTGCGGGTTCTTGGTCACCCGGTCCGGCGATCCCGGCATCATCCGGAACAGCACGAAGTTGAGGATCACGATCGCCACGATCGTCACCAGCGAGCCGATCAGCTTGCGCAGGATGTACCGGCCGCTCACGGCTCACGACCCGGGGCTCTCGACGGGGACCGCGGAGCGACCCCCGTCGCGTTCGGCGTCACGCGTCTGCCGGCTACTCGTCCTCGCCGCCCGCTCCGGCGCGACGCCGCGACCACAGCAGGCCGCCCACGATGACCACGACCACGATCGCGACCACCACGAGCAGGAGCGTCGAGCTGGAACCCGAGCCGCTGCTCGCGTCGCCCGATCCGGTTGCAGCCGATGCCGCTCGGCCCGCTGGTCGGAGCCGCCGGCGCGGTCACCCCGGGCTCCGAGGACGCCGACGGCAGACGGCGCCTCCGGGGTGGCCGCCGGTTCGGCGGTCGCGTCCGCGCAGCAGCGTGTAGTCGAGGAGGCCCGTACGTGAACATCGGCGTGCCGTTGCTGGGCATGTTCTGCCACCCGGCGAACCGGTCGTTCCGGTAGACGTCGAGTGTTGGCGTCGTAGTACAGGACGTCGTACGGCGCCTCGTCGTAGATCATGTTCTGCATCTGGCCAGCGTGGCCTTGCGCTCGTCGCCGGACTGCTTCGACTGCAGGTCGTACAGCGCGTCGTAGGCGGGATTGCAGTACTGGCTGTCGGACCCGATCCCGATCTGGTCGCAGCGGAAGATCTGCAGCAGGGAGTTCGGATCGGGGTTGCCCGACCAGCCCCACAGCTCGATGTCGTACTTCGCCTCGCCGTCGGGCGGCGGCAGGACCAGCGCGGACAGCGTGTCGCTGTCGTAGCTCTGCGTGACGACGTCGATGCCCAGCTCCGCGTACCACTCCTGGACGAACTGCGCGGACTTCGCGTAGCTGTCGTTGGTGTTCGGGTAGGCGAGGCGCAGGGTGATCGGCTTGCTGCTCCTTGTCCAGGCGCTTGTCGTTCGCATCGAGCTTGTAGCCCGCCGCGTCCAGCTTCTGCTTGGCGAGCTCGATGTCGAAGTGGCGGGGGTTGTCCGGCTCCACGTGCAGGTCGCCCAGCACCGGCGGGCACGATCGTGGTGCCGACGTCGCCGAAGCCGCCGAGCACCCGGTCCACGAGGGCCTGGTGATCGACCGCGTAGCCGAGCGCGTCGCGGAACGCCGGGTCGAGCAGCGCCTTCGTCGACGGGCCGCCGTTCTTGATCGTCCTTGCCGGTGCCGGTGCCGTACGTGTTGAACGCGAGCTGCGACCACCCGTTCGCGGCACCCGCGACGGCCGTGTAGGTCGGGTCGGCCTGCGAGCTGCTTGAACTGGTCGGGGTTCACGTCGTGGGCGTAGTCGAGCTCGCCCGCCTTCAGCGCCTGGACCATCGTGTCGGCGTTGTCGGGGAAGAAGCGCAGCACGACCTCGTCCGCGTAGCCCTGCTTGCCCCAGTAGTTGGGGTTGCGCACGAAGCGCGCGAACTGGCCGGTCTTCCACTCCGCGAGGAGTGTACGGCCCGGTGCCGACGAGCGGCCCGTCGAACTTCTCGTCGGCGATCTTCTTGTAGTCGAACTTGCCCGTAGATGTGCTCGGGCAGGATCGGCATGTAGACCTGGAAGATCCGGTCCGACTGGTCGGTCGTGTAGGCGATGAACGTGCGAGTCGTCCGGGCACTCGATCTTGGTCACGCCCGCGTCCTTGACGCCGGGGTCGAGGTAGCCGGAGCCGATGTAGGCGCCGTCCTTGATCGCCGCCATCGCGAGGCCCCACGAGTAGCAGACGTCCTTCGCGGTCGCCGGCGTCCCGTCGGACCACTGCATGCCGTCCCGGATATGGAACGTGACACGATCGTCCGATCGCTCCCAGGAGTCCGCGAAGCCGGGCGCCGGGCTGCGCGTCCTTGTCGAACTCGGTCAGCAGGTTGTACGTGAGCTGGAAGGCCTCGTAGCCGACGACGAGCTCCGTGTTGAACGGGTTCGTCGCGTCGAGATCCTGGGTCGTGCCGACCTGCAGCACGACGGGGTCGGCGGCGGTCGCGGGCGCAGCGGCCGGCAGCAGGACCGAGAACGCGACGGCGAGCGCCGTCGACAGCCGCGCCACCCGGCGGCGGGATTGCGGGATCATCGCGGGGTGTTCCTCCTGGAGAGCTCGACCGACGAGCCGCTCCTCCGCGGCTCCGACGGTCGCGCCGACGGCTCGGCGGGTGCGCGGGAGCGTGGCACACGACCCAGACTCCTGCAACCTACCTGATCCGGGGGCCCACGTCGCGAAACACGGGCCCGCCATCCGGTTCCTCGGCAGGGCCATCAGATGATGAACGTCGCGGGCTCGGGTGACCCCGCAAGCGCCGGCCGGCGGAAGCCGAACGCCTCGATGTCACCCGCCGACGGGGTCGCACCATCGAGCGCCAGCTCGGCCATGATCCGGCCGATCACCGAGGCGAACTTGTAGCCGTGCGCCGAGCCCAGCGCGACGAGGACGTCAGGCTGCCCGGGGACCGCGTCGAGCACGAAGTCCCGGTCCGGCGTCAGCGTGTACAGGCAGGTCTTGGTGAGGAACGGCTCGCCGGCCATGCCGGGCAGCCGCGCCTCGAGGAACGCCATGACGCGGCCCAGCGCGCGCCTCGTCGCGTTCGAACGTCCGGGTCGCCGGCGTGACCCGCTGCCCGCCGACGTCCTGGCCGATCTTGGGGCCCGGGTGGCCGTGCGTCGGGAAGCCGTAGAACGAGGGCTCGTCCATCCAGATCCAGATCGGGAAGCGGTCCGGGTCGAACAGCGCGGGATCGCCGCGCGGCGTGAACCAGCTGACCTGCTCCTGGGTCACCGTCAGGGGCAGATGCGACGCCCGAGCGGCTCGAGCAGGTCGTTGGTCCAGGCGTCGGTCGCGACGACGACCTTGCCGGCCGTCGAGCCGCTCGCCGTCCTCGAGGGTCAGCGAGGCTCTCGCCGCCGGCGTCCTCGATCCGGGCGACCGGGGCGTGCTCCCGGAGCACGGCGCCCTGCGGCGACCGCGAGCCGCCGGTGGGCGACGTTGCCGCGCGACGGGTCCGCGAGCCCGGCGTCCGCCTGGAACAGCCCGACGTGCCCGTCGTCCAGCCGCCAGGCCGGCCAGCGGCGCATGATCTCGGCGCCGTCGAGGGTCTCGAACGGCACGCCCTCCGCGGTCATCGCCCGCGCGTACTCGCCGATGTCGATCGCCACGCCCTCGGCCGTCTCCCGCGGCCCGACGTCCAGGCCGCCCGTCCGGAACACGACCTGCGAGCCGCTCTCCCGCTCGACCTCGGCCCAGGTCTCGTAGGCCCGCGCGGTGAGCCGCACGTAGTCGCGCCGGTGGTAGCGAGCGGCGGATGATCCGGCTCACGTCCTCCGACGCGCCGTTGAGGTGGCCGATCTCGTACCGCTCGAGCGCGAGGACGCGGAGCCCCGGCCGCCGCGAGCACCAGTAGGCCGCCGCCGAGCCCAGGCCCCCAGCCCGACGACGACGACGTCCCAGTCGCGCGCGCCGCGGGTCATGCCCGGCCTCCATGGCCTTCGCCGGGCGACCGTCGACCTCGACCGCCGAGGGTCCCAACCGCTCGCCGACGTAGCGGCGGATGTCGAGGCTCAGGTCCTCCATCGGCGCGTACCAGCCGAACCGGAAGCGCCGCGACGTCATCCCGGACTGGACGCCCTCGCACACCGCCCAGTCCTGGCGGTTCACGAGGTCCCAGAAGTCGACGGCGTCCGAGGGGTCGAAGGTCGGCTTCGCGATCTCGTCGGGGTGGAACAGGAAGTCGACGACGACCAGCGTCCGGTCCGGGCCCTTGGGGAGCAGCGTGAACGCCGCCGCGTGGTCGGCCGACAGGCTGAGCATGAGGTTCGGGTACGCGAGCTCGCCCTTGTGGCGGACCTGCTCGTCGTCGTCGAGCCCCGGGAACGGCGCGCGGTCGGATCGGCCGGTCATCGTGAACGTGAACGTGCCCTCGGCCTGGGGCACGCCGGCGTCCCAGTCGAGGTTGCTGCCGCCCTTCTCCTTGAACGCCGGCACGATCCGGCACAGCTCCGGGTGGACGCCCGAGCAGTGGTAGCACTCGTTGTAGTTCTCGACGATGACCTTCCAGTTGGCCCGCACGTCGTACACGATCCGGCGCACTGCCCGCAGGTCGGCCAGCGGGTAGCGCGCGACCCGGTCCGGGATCCCGCCCAGCTGCTTCGCCAGGGTGGCGCCGGCCGCGACCCGCTCGGGCGACAGGTTGACGAACAGCCAGCCGCCCCACGCCTCGACAGCGACCGGGTAGAGGCCGAACTCCGCCGGCTCGAACGCGTCCGACTCGCCCAGGAACGGCGCGTTGCGCACGCGGCCGTCGAGCTCGTAGCACCACGAGTGGTACGGGCACCGGATGACGCCCTTGAAGCGGCCGGACGCCCCGGCGGCGTCGCCGGTCGCCGGGTCGTCGCGCTGGTCGGGGGTCGTCAGCCGCGAGCCGCGATGGCGGCAGACGTCGTAGTGGGCGCTGATGTCGCCGCTCCGGTTACGCACGACGATGACCTGCTCGCCGGCGACGTCGACGGCAAGGAAGTCACCGGGCTCGGTCAGCTGCTCCACGCGGCCGGCCACGACCCACTCGGACCACCAGATCCCCTCGCGCTCGCGGTCGAGGAACGCCTCGTCGATGTAGGCGGCGCGGGGCAGCGACGCCTCGAAGGCGCCACGGGCCATGCGGTTGGGGGCGTCGAGCTCGGTCGACAACGGCTCGTCCTCGGGATTCGCGGTGCCGACGCCAGCAGGCCGGCCCGGCGATGCTAGCCGGTCGGTGCCGTCCGCCTCAACCGCGTCCTGCCTCGTGCACGACGACGGCCTCCCCGACGATCCGGTTCTGCGGGGCTCGGAGCAGCGGGACGACGTAGTCGTGGAACAGGGTCGGGCCGATCACCGCCGATCCCGTCGCGGCGGCCTCCTCGCTCGACCAGACAATCACCACCGTCACGCTGTCCTCGGCGGTCTTGACGAGGTAGAACCGCTCGAAGCCCGGCTGCGCGTCGAGCGCCGGCGGGAACTCGCGCTGGACCGTCGCGGCGAAGTCGTCGGCCGGGATCGCGAGCTGGAGGTGGTTGACGACCACCGCGCTCATGGGACCGGCTCCTCCTCGATCTGGACCGGCGGGCCCTGCGCCCGCAAGTGGGTGGTGACGCCGTAGACGTCACCTGACTCGGGATCCGTGCGCGGGACAACGACGAGGCGGTGCTCACCGGCGGGCAGCGCCAGGCGGCGGGCGAGCGGCCGGCCCTCGCGATAGACGCGGTCCATGAGCTCGAACGCCGAGCGCGGCAGCTCGGTCATGACCTCGCGTGCCGGCATCCCCAGCGATCCGCGGCCGAATGTCGCGAGGAACGCGGCGTTGCCGTGCATGATCAGGTGTGCCGGACCGTAGTGGAACGCCGCCGGGCTCGGGCTTGCGGTGCGCACCACGGGATCGACGGTCTCGCTCACGCCTGGCCCACGATCTTGCGCGACCCGCTCGCCGCGTACGCGCCCACGCCCGCGATCGTGATCAGGTCGTGGATCTCGCCCGACTCGATCTCGCTCAGCACGTCGGCCAGGCTCGCCCAGCGCACCGCCAGGTCCTCGGTCGCGTCCGGCGTCGCGACGCCCGCGCGCAGCCCGGTCGCGACGAAGATCGCGCCACGCTCGTCGGTGACCGAGTTGGACACGGTCATGCGGCAGAGCTGGCGCCAGTCGGCGGCGTCGAAGCCGGTCTCCTCGCGCAGCTCGCGCCGCGCGCCCGCCTCCAGCGACTCCCCCTCCGGCACGCCGCCCTCGGGGATCTCCCAGCTGTACTCGTCGAGGGCGTAGCGGTGCTGACCGACGAGCAGGAGCCGCCCGTCATCGGCCACGGCCACCACGCCGACCGCCGTCGAGCGGAAGTGCACGACGCCGTAGATGCCGGGGCTGCCGTCGGGCCGGTCCACCTCGTCGTGGAAGACCTCGATCCACGGGTTCGCGTAGGCGACGTCGCGGGATCGGCGGCGCCACGGCCCGACGACGACCGGATCGGGGCTGGATTGCGCGCTCGATTGCACATCGCAACGGTAGCGGTCGATTCGCGTCGTTGCGTGTGGATAACCGGTGATCGTTGTGGATGACCACGGTTCGGTGCGGCGCCCGAAGGCGGCCCGGTGCGGCGAGGCAACGCGTATCGTGTGCCGAACGGTGGTCGTCGCCGGGAGGGTGGGCTGTATGGCATGCGGATGACGGCTGGCTACGGCGAGCGTCGGCGGCGTCCATGGCCGCTCCTGTTCGCCGTGCTGCTGCTGGGATCGTTCCTGCTCCTCGCCTACGTCGTGGCGAGCTATGCCGTGTACGACACCCTCTCGTCCGTCTCCGGCCTGTGCCATCCCGCCGACGTCAACAACACGCCCGAGCACTTCACCGCGGACGGGGTGGACAAGGCGGTCACCGACAGGTACGCGATGCCGGCGCCGACGGACATCGAGTTTCACTCCCGCGACCCGAAGCACCCCGAGCTCATGCTGCGCGGCTGGTGGATCCCGGGTCGGATGCCGACCAGCCCGGCGGTGATCCTCGTCCACGGCGCGGGCAGCTGCCGGCGAGACCCGAACGTGCTGATGGCCGCCGGGATGCTCCGTCACCACGGATTCGGCGTCCTGCTCATGGACCTCCGCGACCACGGCGACAGCGACGATGAGGATCTCCGGTTCGCGGCGGGCACGGAGGAATACCTCGACGTCCTGGGCGCCTGGCACTGGCTCGTCGAGCAGGGCGGCGTGTCCGAGCAGCGAATTCGGGATCGCCGGCATGTCCTTCGGGGCGGCGACAGCCCTGGTCGCCGGTGGCGAAGAACCGCGCGTCCAGGCCGTGTGGTCGGATTCGTCGTTCGCCGACATGGACCAGGCGATCCGCGACTACCTCGTCCACGAGGGCTACCCGACGATCCTCGCGCCCGGCGGCGAGCTCGCGGCGCGCGTCGTGGCGGGCGACGACCTCACGGCCAGGGGCCCGCTCATGGAGATCCCCAACTACGCGGGCCGGGCGATGGCGATCGTCCACGGGCTGGCCGACACGACCCTCACCCCCCACTACGCGGAGCAGCTCCGCGACGCCGCGAAGGCCGCGGGCGTCGACCTGCGGGAGTTCTGGCTGGTGCCGGGCGCCGAGCACACCCGGGCCATCCTCGAGCGTCCCGACGAGTACGAGAAGCGCCTGGTCGACTTCTTCACCGGCGCGCTCGGGGTGCCGTAGGCCGACTCGCCGGGCCTCGGACGGGCCGGGCCGCCGCGTATCCTCGGGCCCGTGATCCCCGACGACCCTCGCGCGGCGAGCCAGCCCGACCACGACCACGACGTGTCGTGGGACGTGCGGATCCCAGTGCGTGACGGCCTGGAGCTGTCGGCCAACATCTGGCGCCCGCGTCCCCAGCCCGATGCGCCGGACGAGCGCTTCCCCGTCATCCTCGAGATGATCCCGTACGGCAAGGACAACTGGCGCCGGAACTGGGATACGGCCTTTGGCGAGTGGCTCGCCGCGCGCGGCTTCGCGCTGTGCCGGCTCGATGTCCGGGGCACCGGGAGCTCGCCCGGCATCGCGCTGGACGAGTACACCGAGGCCGAGACGCTCGACGGGTTTGACGCGGTCGAGTGGCTGGCGGCGCAGCCGTGGTGCAGCGGCAACGTCGGCATGTGGGGCATCAGCTACGGGGGGTTCACATCGATCCAGGTCGCGAAGCTGCGCCCGCCGCACCTGCGCGCGATCGTGCCGATGTACGCGACCGACGATCGTTACCGGGACGACGTCCACATCCGCGGCGGCTGCATCACGGCGAGCGACAAGAGCCAGTACGCGGTCAGCCAGCTGGGCATGAACGCGATGCCGCCGCGGCCATCGTTCCGTGGCCCCGGCTGGCGCGACGAGTGGCGGGAGCGCCTCGAGCAGACGCCGCCCTGGCTCTTCGCGTGGGTCCGCGAGCAGCTCGACGGCCCGTACTGGCGGCGTGGTTCGCTGGCGCCCGACTACGAGGCGATCGAGTGCGCGGTGTTCCAGATCGCCGGCTGGACCGATGCCTACGTCGACCCGGCCTTCCGGATCCAGGAGCGCTGCGTCAACGCTGCCCGTCGGACCCTCGTCGGCAACTGGGTCCATTCCTTCCCCGACGACGCCTACCCCGGCCCGAACCTCGACTGGATGCACGAGTTCGTGCGCTTCTTCGACCGCTACCTCAAGGACGTCGACAACGGCTGGGAGCACGAGCCGGCGCTCACCTGGTTCGAGCGGGAGTGGGCCCAGCCCGGAGCCGTTCCCGAAGGCGTGGCCGGGCCGCTGGCGGGCGGCCGACGCGTTTCCGGTGCCCGGGCACCACGCCGATGGAGCTGTTCCTCGACGAGGACGAGTTCACCGGGGAGCGCGTCCTCCAGGGCCAGGGCTGGCGCGGCGACCCTGACCGGGACCGTCGGGGAGCGGTCGCATGCACGGCATGCGGCACCGCGCGACGGTCGGCACCAGTCGGGCGCCCTCTCGTGGGGCGCCGGCTGGGCGCCGAACGGGCTCGCCGCGCGACCTGCGGCCGGACGAGGCGCCGCGGGCTGACCTACACGACGCAGCCGCTCGACGAGCCGCTCTCCGATCATCGGCGTGCCCGAGGTCGTCCTCTGGCTGCAGGCGACGATGCCGGTGGCGACGTGCGTGGTGCGCCTGTCGGAGGTGTCGCCCGACGGGGTCGTCGTTCGCTCGTCGCGACGGGCGTCCTGAACCTGACCCACCGGCGCTCCGACACCGATCCCGACGCCGATGCCCTTCGACCGGCGCACGGCCGAGGAGGTGCACATCCCGCTGCGCACGAGCGGCTATCGGTTCGCCGCCGGGAACCGGATCCGGCTGACCGTGCTGACCTCGCTACTGGCCGGTGCTCTGGCCATCGCCGCTACCGGGCGAGCTCCGCGTGCTCACCGGCTTCATCGTCGCCGTCACGGCTCGTGCTGCCGGTCGCTGCCCGACGACGACCCGGCGGTCGGCCGCACCCGCGTTCCGCGCCGAGCCGGCGCCGGTTCGCGAGGTCGGGAGCCACGACGTCGGACGAGCCCGTGTGGCGGATCGAGGACGGACGTCCTCAGCGGGACGGTGGCGGTGACCATCTTCGACGGCGGCGACGAGCGACCGCCGAGGACGGCTCGCGCGCTGTACGCCTCCGAACGCCTCGTCCTGACGGCATCGGACGCCGATCCGGCCCACGCGAGCCTCGCGAGCGACGTCGTCTACCGCTGGTCCGTCGAGGGGTGCGAGATCGACATCCGTGCGATCGGCGGCATCGTGTCGGACGCGGCGTCGTTCGACGTCCGGCGTCGAGCTCGACGTCCGCCTCGACGATGAGCCGTTCTTCGAGCGCGAGTGGCGCGAGCGGATCCCGCGCCGGCTGGTCTGACCGTCAGGACAGCGAGCTCGAGCGCGGCGAGCGCGACCAGTGAGGTGCTGATCGCGACGGCGACGCTCGCGAGCGTCCCGAGCAGGTAGTACTCGGCGAACCCGCGGTCGTCGAGCTGCTTGAACCGCGCGATGGTCTTGGCCGCGATCACGAACCCGACGGCCGCCTCGGCGCCGGTGAGCATGAACGCCACGATGAGCAGCCGCTCGAGCGCCCCGATCGTCGCGCCGATCCGGGCCGGTGCGCCGCTCGGCACCGCGACCTGGGTCCGGGCGACGCGGGCTCGCGGCCGGCGTCGCGGACGGCGTCGTCCTCGCGTCGTCCGTCGGCAGGATCCGCGCCGGGCCATCGAGTCGGCGCGACGGTCGCGACCAGCGGACCGACCCGCACGGTGTACCCGGAAGGGGCCGGGCGGGCAGGCTGCTCGGGTGCGGGCGCCGCGTCGGGGTCGGGCAAGCAGCTCACGCGGCGACACGAGCGCGAGCACGAAGTAGTACGCCGCGCGCGTGTTGACGATGAACAGCGAGACGATCACGAGGCTGAGTCAGGATCACCGCGTGGACGGTGGCCCGATCCCAGTCGCGGAACGCGCATTGACGAAGTCGACGAACGGCGGCAACAGCGCCGCGCCGGCGAGAATCACGAGCCAGCCGACGATCGCGAATCGTCAGGTGGAGCACCTGGTCGCGCGAGGAACAGGATGCCCGGCCACGGGGTCCAGGCCGCGCCGAGCCCGGACGCCGGCGCCTGGCCCGGTGCGCGCGATCCGCGCGCCCGCGCCTGCGCCTGCGCGCCTCGGCCTCGGCGCGCCGGGTCGCCTTGACCTTCCAGCGGTCGACGACCATGTGGGTGACCGGTGACCAGGATGAGGTACAGCAGGCCGGGCCAGCCGAACGCGAGCACGGCGGGCAGACAGGCACAGCGCCGACGTGGACCCCGTGGAGCCCGAGCGCCTCCCAGCCCTCGCGCCCGCCCGTCGCCTTGTTCATCGCGATCCAGTCGTTCTGGAGGACGAAGTCGGCGACGAGGTGGGCGAACACCAGCCAGGTGAGGACGAGGACGGCGTCGGTCATGCGGGCGCTCCCGGCGCGATCCCGACGCGTCGTCAGCGGCACGCCGTCGCTGCTCGTCGCTCGGCCTCGGCCCGCCGAGCGCCCTCGGCGAAGATCGACGCCAGGGTGCGGGCGAGACCCGGCAGGTGGCGGACCCGCGCCCGGTCGGCGATGACCGAGACGGTCGCGCGGCTCACGCCGAGGTGGTCGGCGACCTCGGACCGGCGGAGCTCGTCGACGACGATCAGCCGGGCGACCTCGCGCTGGCGCGGCGTCAGGTCGGCGAGGAGCGCGGCGAGCAGCGGACCGAGGTCGGCGAGGCGCTCGTCCGCCTCGGGATCGCCGGTCAGCGCGACCAGGCCGTCGCGGTGGGCGCGGCGCCCGGGCGATCGACTCGCGGGCGACGAGGAACGCGCGGCCGGTGCGCTCGATGGCGGGGCCGGTGCCGGGATCGATGTCGCCGGCGACGACCGCCCAGCGGAGGTCGCGCGCGTCGGGCCGCAGGGCCGCGAGGAGGACGGCGCGGAACGGGTCGGCGCCCGGGGCGAGCAGGCCCTGGAGCTCGTCGCCCTGGGTGAACGCGAACGACGGCGAGGCGCTGCTCGCGCGGGTACGCCGCCTCGAGCTCCGCGCACAGCGATCGTAGCCACGGCGTCGAGCTCGGGGTCGCGCCGCGAATCGACGACGTCGCCGAACAGGACGGTCCCGGCCGAGGGGGCAGTCATCCGCCCGAGCCTACTCGATACGCAAGGTTAGCCGTATACGGCTAATCGTGCATAGATAGCCGGATATGGCTATCATCGTCGCGGTGTCAATCAGCCGACAGGCGGCGCTCGAGCCCGCGGGCGCTGCAGACTCCCGGATCAACCCGCCGACGGCGGCCTGGAGCGCGTCGACGTGCGCCGCGTCGCGAAGTCCAGCAGCGGGTGGCCGGGCAGGGCGTGCTCCGCGAGCCGGCCGCCGCGGCGGATGTACACGACCGGGTAGAGGTCGCCCGTCCCGTCGGCCTCGACCGTCATCGCGACCATGTCCTGCGTCATCGCCGTCGAGCGCGTGCACGACGGGCAGGATGCCCTCGTCGCGGATCCCGTCGTCCGGCGACACCGATGAGCACGCGGGCGAGGTACGCCTTCTGGTGCCACAGCTCGGGCGCGCAGGTCGCCTCGCGCAGCAGGTACGGCACGCACGTCCGACGGCGGCGACCGACGGCCGCTCCATCGCGACGCCGAACCGCGTCTCCGCGATGTGCCGGGCGAGGATCAGGCCGTTGTAGCGATGGCCCTGCACGGCCCCCGAGTAGGACGGGATGCCGTGCTTCTTGAGGCCCGGCGCCGCCGAGCTGATCGTGCCCGCGAAGAAGATCCCGGGCACCGTCGCGCGACTCCCACATCGGCGTCACGGCCGGCAGCTTCGCCTGGCCGAACGTCGTCACGCCGAGGTCGGTGAGGTCCTGGAGCGGGCACGTGAACCCGGTGGCCGCGATCACCTCGTCGGCCTCGACGCTCATCGGCTCGCCGTTGTCGGTCCGCTTGAGGTTCACGCGGAAGGCGTCGCCGATGGGCTCGATCCAGTCGATCGAGGCGTCGAGGATCGACACCCCGAGACCCAGGAAGTTGTCCTCGAACGGCTGCACGTAGCGGGCCCGGACGCCGACCAGCGACTTCGTCTGGACCGACGGTCTTGGCGGGCGACGGCGACGCAGACCGTGATCTTCGACGCCCAGGCGGCCAGGCCCGACGCGAGCTCGAACCCGGAGTTCTGCTTGCCGATGATGAACAGCCGCTTGCCCGCATAGGTCGTCGCCGTCGCGGGTCTCGCGCGTAGTGGCGGGCGTGCTCGATGCCCGGCGAGCTCGGGCTCCACGGCTGGGCGATGCCGACCGCGAGCACGAGGATCCGGCAGCGGTACTCGCCGTCGGTCGTCTCGAGCGTGAACATCGGGCCGTCCGGGCCGTCGTCGCGCCGCGTGCGCTCCCAGCGGCAGTCGTAGCGGACCGCGATGCCGGCGCGGTCGGCGAAGGCCGCGAGGCTCGCCTCCATCTCGGGCCGCGACGGGAAGTACGAGGAGCCGTCCATGAAGCTCGGCCTGGAGCGACCGGAGCTCGGGCTCGAAGGCGATCAGGCTGTTCCAGTCGTAGCGCTGGTACTCGCGCGGCCGTCGCGCGCTCGGGCGCGTAGGGCTTGGTCCACGACAGCAGGCGCTGGAAGAACGGCCAGCGGCGGAACATGCCGCCCGGGCGACGGGTCGGCCGACAGCACGGCGTGCGGCACGCCGTAGTGCTTGAGGCCGTACGAGATCTGCAGCCCGCCCGGGCCGCTGCCGACGACGATGACCGGGTACTCCCCGGGCGGGAAGGGACGCGGGTCCGCGGCCACGGAGCTCAGCTCCGCCAGCGGTTGGCGTTGCGCAGCCGGCGGGCCTGCGCCTGGAGCATCCGGTACATCACCTTGGGGTGGTCGACGCAGGAAGCCTTCGACGGCCGGCCCGGCGATCTGGATGCAGCGCAGCGGCCGTCGACGCCACGACGTCCGCCGTCGGCGGCTCGCCCAGCAGGATCGACACCTCGCCGAAGAAGTCGCCGCGACCCAGCGTGGCCCGCTGCTGGCCGTCGATGCGCACGTCCGCCGTCCCGTCGAGGATCACGTAGAACCCGGAGCCGGTCAGGCCCTGGCGCAGGATCCGCTCGCCCGCGGGAAACACGACCTCGTCGAACACGCCCGCGACGCCGAGCAGCTGCGGCGTCTGGAGGTCGCCGAACAGGGTGAACCCCGCAAGGATGTCCGCGATCTCCTCGCGCGTGGCCATCCGCCGCCTGCCTCCGTCATCGCTCCGCGGCGCCTCGCCCCTGACGCGCCTCGCCCCACCGATGGACGAATGCTATGCCTTATGGCCGTTCGCATCGGCCGGCGAGCTCGCGCCCGTCGGCCGGCGCTCCGTTGACGTCGAGCTCGGAAGCGGCGCACCATGAAGGCCCCAGAACCCCGGAGGATCGATGACGCTGACCCAGGACCGGCGCAGCGCGCTCATCGGCGGCTGCCCGCTGTTCCGGGGGCTCGACGCGCTCGGGCCTCCAGGCGCTCACGGCGGCGGCGCATCGAGGTCGACTTTCCGGCCGACCGCGTGATCGCGCGCGCAGGGCGAGATCGGGACCGGGTTCTTCGTCATCGTCGACGGCATGGTCCGGGTGAGCCGCGACGGGGAGGTCGTCGCGCGGCTCGGCCCGGGCGAGTTCTTCGGCGAGCTGTCGATGCTCGACGGTGGGCCGCGAATCGCGCAGGTCGCCGCGGAGGAGCCGACGAGCTGCCTCGCGCTCGCGTCGTGGGACTTCGAGCGCGTGCTGCGCGAGGAGCCGGGCGTGGCGCTGTCGGTCCTGCGGGTCGTCGCCGGACGCCTCCGCGAGGTCACCACGGACCACCGGACCTAGGCACGAGCGACCGCGAGGACGCGACCGTGGCTGCCCCTGACCGCCCCACCGGCGACGTCACCTTCCTGTTCACCGACATCGAGGGCTCGACCCGGCTCGTCGACACCCTCGGGCACGGCCGCCTGGCGCCCGATCCTCGCTCGTCACCGGGAGCTGATCCGCGCCGCGCTGGCCGCGCGAGGACGGGGTCGAGATCGGCACCGAGGGCGACTCGTTCTTCGCCGTGTTCGCGCGATCCCGGCGGCGGCCGTCGCGCTCCGTCGCCGACGCGCAGCGGGCGCTGGCCGCGGAGCCCTGGCCCGAGGGCGGCACGATCCGCGTCCGGATGGGCCTGCACACGGGCATCGGCGAGCTCGACGCCGAGGGCAGCCTACGTCGGCCACGACGTGCACCGTGCGGCGCGCGTCGCCGTCGGCGGCCACGGCGGACAGGTGCTGCTGTCCGAGGTGACGGTCGTCGCTCGTCGAGGCGCCGCCTGCGCGGCCGGTCTCACCCTGCGGTCGCTCGGCGCCCACCGCCTCAAGGACCTGCGCCCGGAACGGATCGCCCAGCTCGACGATCGACGGCCTGCCGGCCGACTTCCCGCCGATCCGCTCGCTCGACGCGCGGCCCAACAACCTGCCGATGGAGCTGACCTCGTTCGTCGGCCGCGAGCGGCGAGCTGGAGGAGACCCGCGACGCTGCTGGCGACGCTCGCGGCTCGCTGACGCTGACGGGGCCCGGCGGCACGGGCAAGACGCGGCTCGCGCTCCAGGTCGCGGCGGCGCTCGTGGACGAGCTACCCCGACGGGGTCTGGTTCGTGCCGCTCGGGAACATCACCGACCCGGCGCTCGTGATGCCCGCGATCGCGCGCGCCATCGGGCATCGGCGACGACCCCGCCCGCAGTCCCGCATCGACGTCCTCGCGACGGAGCTCGCGTCACGAAGCACGCGCTGCTCGTCCTCGACAACCTCGAGCAGGTACGGGCGGCCGCCGCCGACGTCGGCGAGCTGCTGCGGCGCGCCGGCAAGATCCGGGTCCTCGCCACGAGCCGGGCGCCGCTGCGGATCTCCGGCGAGCAGGAGTTCCCGGTGCCCGGGCTCCCCTCGCCGGTCGACCTCGACCGCCTCGGCCCGTGGAGCGCGAGCAGCTGCCGGCGGCGCGTCCGGGCGCCGACCCCCGAGGCCTGGCCGGCCTTCGAGTCGGTCCGGCTGTTCGTCGCCCGCGGCGGCGCCGTCAAGCCGGGCTTCGCGGTCACCGCCGCGAACGCCGCCGACGTCGCCGCGATCGTCGCCCACCTGGGCGGCGTGCCGCTCGCGATCGAGCTCGCAGCGGCCCGCCTCCGGTTCCTGACGCCGGCGGCGATCCACGAGCGCCTCGAAGGTCGCCTGGACCTGCCCGGCGCCGGCGCCGCCGACGTCCCGGAGCGCCAGCGGTCGCTGCGCGGCGCGATCATGTGGAGCCACGAGCTGCTCGACGCGCCCGGCGTGCCGCCTGTTCGAGCGGTTGGCCGTGTTCATGGGCGGCTTCGACCTCGCGCGCGCCGAGGCGGTGGCCGGCCCGGCGGCGACCTGGGCATCGACGTGCTCGACGGCCTGGCGTCGCTCGTGGACCAGAGCCTCGTCCGCAGCGACGAGGTCGACGGCGAGCCGCGCTTCTCGATGCTCGAGCCGATCCGCGAGTACGCGCTGGAGCGCCTCGAGGCGTCCGGCGACGGCCGACGCAGTCACCGAGCGCCATGCACGCGCCTATCTCGCGCTCGCCCGGGAGCTCGACGCCGGAGCTCTGCGGCGACGCGCCAGCGGGCCGCGCTCGACCAGCTCGAGCTGCGAGCACGCGAACCTGCGCGCGGCCATCGACTGGGGCGACGCCCACGGCGACGCCGAGCGTCGCGCTCGGGATCACGATCGCGGTCTGGCGGTTCTGGCAGAAGCGCGGCTACCTGCGCGAGGCGCGGACGCGTGGTGACGGCGCTCGATCGCGCGTCCGTGGTTCGCGGCGGCGCCGCGCCGAGCTCCGGGCCAAGACGCCACGAGGTCATGGGCGGGATCATCTACTGGCACGGCGAGGTCGACGGCGCCCGGCCCGATTACGAGGCGGCCCTGGCGATCTGGCGCGAGATCGGCGACCAGCGCGAGATCGCGAACGCCGCCTACAACCTGTCGTTCTGCTTCACGATGGGCGTCCTCGCAGGAGCTGCCGCCCGACGCCCGGGAGCGGGCCGACGCCCTGCTCGGCGAGGCGATCGAGATCTATCGCTCGCTGGGCGACGACGCAAGGTCGAGGCCAACGTGTACTGGGGGATCGCCATCCAGCACTACTTCGCGCGCGACTACGCGGCGGCGGCCCCCGCGTTCGAGGCGGCGCTCGAGCTCTATCGGCGGCTCGGCGACCGGACGCAGGAGGCCTGGTCGCTCCATCAGCTGGGCCTGTCCAACCTCAAGCTGGGCGGACGCCGACGCCGCCCGGACGTACGTGGCCGATGGCCTGCGGCTGTTCATGGCCGCCGGTGACATGGCCGGCGTGACGCTCGGGCTCGACGACATGGCGGCAGTCGCCGTCGTCGGCGGCGATCTCGTCCGGGCCGCGCGGCTCTCGGGCCTCGCCCGTCGCATCCAGGTGTCGTCCGGGCACCGGGCTCGCGGGCGTCGTCGAGAACGCGTTCGAGGTCGCGGACCGGCCGAATGCGAAGGCCGCGATGGCGGCCGAGGACTACGCGCGTTACGAGGCCGAGGGCGCGGCGATGCCGATGCTCGACGGGGTGCGCTACGCCCTGGGCGAGGTCGAGTACGGATGACGATCGCGCTGCCCCAAGGCATCGTCACGTTCCTGTTCACCGACATCGAAGGCTCGACCCGGCTGCTCCACGAGGTCGGCGACGCGGCGTACGGCGAGACCCTCGGGATCCACAAGGCCATCGTCGAGCGAGCCGCCGGCGAGCAGGGCGGCGTCGTGTTCGGGTCCGAGGGCGACGCGGTGTTCGTGGCGTTCGCGTCGGCCGCGGGGGCGCTTCGGGCCTCCGTTGCGGCGCAGCGCGCCCTCGCCGCCCACGCCTGGGTCGGCGGCGATGTCCGGGTCCGGATGGGCATCCACACGGGCGAGGTGCTGGTCGTCGCGGGCGACTACGTCGGGCATCGAGGTGCATCGCGCCGCGCGCGTCGCCGCGGCGGCGCACGGCGGCCAGATCATCGTCACGGATGCGACGCGCACGATCGCGGGCGAGCCGGATGGCGCGATCTCCCTGCACGACGTCGGCGAGCACCAGCTGAAGGACTTCCCGCGCCCGCAACGCCTGTACCAGGTGGTCGCCGACGGGCTCGGGACCTCGTTTCCCGCGCTCAAGACCCTCGATCTCACGCCCAACAACCTGCCGCCGCAGCTGACCACGTTCGTCGGCCGCGCCGAGGTGGACAACGCCGTGTCGCTCCTCATCCGGACGCGCCTGCTCACGCTCACGGGCCCCGGCGGCACCGGCAAGACGCGGCTCTCGCTGGCGCTGGCGGGCGACTGCATCGAGCGCTTTCCGGACGGCACGTGGTTCGTGCCGCTGGCCCCGGTCACCGACCCCGAGCTCGTCGCCTCGGCGATCGCGGCCGCGATCGGCCTGCTCGCCCCGCAGCGCCCGCCCATCGAGCGGGTGAAGGAGCACCTCCGGGAGCGGACGGCCCTGCTCGTGCTCGACAACTTCGAGCAGGTGGTCGCGGGTGCCCCGATCGTCGCCGACCTGCTGCGCTCGGCGCCCAGGCTGACGGTCATCGTCTCGAGCCGGGCCCCGCTGCGGATCTCCGGCGAGCAGGAGTTTCCGGTCCCGCCGCTGTCCCTGCCACCTGCGGGCACGACCGACGTCGGCGACCCTCATGGCGGCCGAGGCCGTGCGCCTGTTCGTCGAGCGCGCGATGGCCGTCCGGCCGGACTTCACGCTGACGCCCGAGAACGGCGCCCAGGTGGCCGAGGTCGTGCGCCGGCTCGACGGCCTGCCGCTCGCGATCGAGCTGGCGGCGGCGCGGATCCGGCTGCTCTCCCCAGCCGCAATGGCGCAACGGCTGGGCGACCGGCTGGGCCTGCTGTCGTCGGGCGGGCGCGACCTGCCCGAGCGCCAACGGACGCTGCGCGGCGCCATCGACTGGAGCCACGACCTGCTCGATCCGGAGGACCAGCGCCTGTTTGCGCGGCTGGGCGTGTTTGCGGGCGGCGGGCCGATCGATACGGCGGAGTCGGTGTGCGGGATCCCGGGCGACGAGGCGCCGCTCGACGTGTTCGGCGGCCTCGAGCGCCTCGCCGAGCAGAGCCTCCTGCGGATCGGCGACGACCTCCACGGCGACACGCGGTTCGACGATGCTCGAGACCATCCGCGAGTACGCGCTCGTGAAGCTGGAGGAACGTGGCGAGACGACCGCGCTGCGCGATCGCCACGCGGCAGCGTTCCTCGCGTTCGCCGCCGCGGCGGGGCCACAGGAGCTCGACACCACCGCCGCGGCCGACCGCGCATGCCAGCCTCCTCGACCGGCTGGAGGACGAGCACGACAATCTCCGCGCGGCGCTCGAGCACCTCACTCGGTCCGGCGACACGGACGGCGCCTCCGGCGCTCGCATTCGCCATCTGGCGGTTCTGGCAGCAGCGCGGCCACCTCCTCGAGGGCCGGAACCGCGTCGATCACGTGCTGGCGATGGCGCACTGGACCGACGCGCCGACGACGGCCCGGCTGCGGGCCCTCGAGGCCGCCGGCGGTCTCGCCTATTGGGCCGGCGACCTGGTCGCTGCGGGGCGTCCACTACACGGCCGCGGTCGAGGTCGCGCGAGGCCTGGGCGATGATGCCGAGCTCGCGAACGCCCTGTACAACCTGTTCTTCGCCCGCCGGCCGACCCGCGACGCCGACGAGTGGGTGGACATGATGCGGGCCGGTGACACGGCGCTGCTCGACGACGCGCTCGCGATCTGGACGCGGCTGGGCGACGAGCACGGCATGGGCAAGGCGCTGTGGGGTCTCTCCGAGTGGTACGGCTACCGCGGCGACTTCGTCCAGGCGGAGGTGAACGCGACCCGCGCGCTCGAGATCTTCGAGCGGATCGGCGACCCGTTCTGGGTCAGCTGGTCGCGGTTCACCCGCGCGTTCGGGCGGGTGCTGGCCCACAACGTCCAGGCCGCCGCCGCCGACCTTGCGCCGACGCTGCGAGAGTTCTGGGCCGGACGTGACGTGTCCGGCGTCGTCCTCGTCCTGTCCGGCCTCTCCACGCTGCTCCTGATCGACCACCGCGAGGCGGATGGCTACGCGGTCGGCGGCGCGGCGCAGCGACTGGTCGCCGAGACGGGGCTGCACCTCGCGACGCTGTGGCCGAGCTCGGAAGTCCCGATGGTCGACCCGGAGACCGCGAGCCCGGAGCTCCAGGCCGCTTTCGAACGGGGCCGCGCCTGGTCCCGAGAGGAGGCGGTCGAGCGATCGCTGGCGCTCGTCGATGCGCTCGCGGGGGGGACGTCCGCGCCCGACGATCGCGGGGCGGCGTGACGGCGGCCGGCGGCCCGGCTCGATCCGCTACCGGTACTTCGGCCGGTTCCAGCGCGACGCGCGGCTGATCCTCGTCACGAGCCTCGTCTCGGGCGCCGCGCTCAGCCTGTACTGGATCGACTTCAACCTGTACCTCTCGTCGCTCGGGCTGCACGACGGCGACGATCGGCATCGTGGCGACGATCGCGTCGCTCGCCGGCGGCCCTCGTCGCGTTCCCGGCCAGCGCCGCGTCGGACCGCGTCGGGCGGCGGGCCGTGTTCGCGGCCGGCACTCGCGGTCGGGCCTGCTCGCGCTCGTCGGCGCTGATCGCCAGCGAGGCGCTGCCGGTCATCGTCGCTCGCGGCGGCGCTGTGGGCGGCCGGCAACCAGGCGATGCAGGTCGTGATCGTCGCCGTACCTCACCGAGCACAGCGAGCCGGTCGCACCGCAACGAGCTGTTCGCGATCCAGTTCGCGATCCAGAACGTGACCAACATCATCGCGGCGATCCTGGGCGGCGTCGTCGCGGGCGCTGATCGCCGGCGGCTCGGGCTCGACCCGGCCGGGCCCGGGCACCTACCGGATCATCCTCGTGCTGATGGCGCTGCTGCATGGCGGCTGGCCTGGTCATCGTCTCGCGGCTGTCCGACGACCGGCCGCACGACGGCCGGGGCCCATCGGCTCCGGCGACTGGGCGAGCCCGCCGCCTTCCCGGCCGATCCGCGGCGCTCAGCGGACGTTGCTCGGGCATCCGGATCCGCGACCGGACGCTGTTCGCGAAGCTGGTGCATCCCGGGGCTGCTGATCTCGATCGGCGCGGGGCAGGTGATCCCGTTCCTCAACCTGTACGTCCAGCAGCAAGTTCGGGCTCGACCTGACGTCGCTCAACGCGGTGTTCGCCGCTCACCTCGCTGGGCACGGTCGCCGCGATCCTGTTCCAGCCGCGGCTCGCCCGGCGGTTCGGGCAGATCACCTCGGTCGTGCTCGTCCAGGGCGCGAGCATCCCGTTCCTCGTCGTGCTCGGGCTTCTCGCCGGTGCTGTGGACGGTGATCCTCGCGATGGCCGTCCGCAACTCGCTGATGAACGCGGGCAACCCGATCTTCAACGCGTTCGCGATGGAGCGCGTGTCGCCCGCCGGAGCGGGCGACCCTGTCCGCCGCCGATGAGCGTGCTGTGGCAGGTGGGCTGGATCATCGGCGGGCCTGTGGTACGCGGCGCTCCAGGCGACGCTCGGGTTCGACGCCGGCTACACGGTCAACTTCATCACGATCATCACCCTGTACACGCTCGCGACCTGCCTGTACTGGATCTGGTTCCGCGACGTCGACCGGCGGACGGTGGCGGTCGCGGCGGCGGCGTAGGGCCGCGACGCACCCGCCTCACTGCATTCGGCTGATCCGCGGCGCGCGGCGCGCCGGTAGACTTCGACCCATGGCAGAGGCCCCGGCACCGCAGCGCGCCGAAGACGGCGATCCCGCGCAACCCGGGCCGCCACGACCTCGGGCATGCAGGCCACGCTCCTGTTCCCGGACAAGGACATCGTCGAGCGGTTCTACGTGCCGCTCGTCTACACGGCGTGCCGGACCTGCTACTCGCGAGCTCGAGCCCCAGGAGATCTTCCGCCGGGCCGCGGCGGGCGAGATCGCGCCGGCGTCGATGCAGCGCCTGATCGGCAACGTCATCGAGTCGGGGCACGGCTCGACCATCGAGCACATCGTGTTCACGTTCGCCATCTCGGGCGTCTCGCGGACGCTGTCGCACCAGCTCGTGCGCCATCGCGCGGGCGTCGCGTTCGACCAGCAGAGCCAGCGCTACGTCAAGTACAAGGGCGCCGCGACGATGCTGCCGGCGACGATCGCCGAGGGCGACGCGGGCCTGCGCGAGCGGTTCGAGGAGCAGGTCGACGGCGCGCTCGGGCTGTACGGCGAGCTCGTCGAGGCCGGGGTCCCGGGCGAGGACGCGCGGTTCGTGTTCCCCAACGCGACGCGCACGAACCTCGTCATGACGACCAACCTGCGCGCGCTGATCCACATGTCGGGCCTGCGCCTGTGCACGATGGCCCAGTGGGAGATCCGCCGGCTGTTCCAGCTGATCCGCCACGAGATCTTCGACGTGTCGCCGTTCCTGGGCTCGTTCCTCGCGCCCAAGTGCGTGGCCGCTCGGCTACTGCGACGAGTTCAACAACCGCGACGAGCACTGCCCCATCCGGCCGCACAAGGACAACGTCCTGGCCGCGTGGGCGCAGAAGCGCGACGAAGCCAAGAAGGCCGGCCGGGAGCTGCCGGTCACCTGACTCCGCTGGCGCACGCCGGCGACGCCGATGAGAGTCAGTCCGTCCACCAGCAAGTGACCGCGATCGGCGTTTGTCGTCATCGCCTTCGTTCATCGCCGCCGCCATGACGGGGCTCGCGGGCCTTGGCGGCGGCGATGTCCGGCTACGACCGCCTTGGCCTGCTGTTCATCGGCATCTTCCTGGGAATCCTGATCCTCGGCATGCTCCTCGACCGCGCGGCAAAGCGGGCGCTCTAGCGGTAGGTCGCTGCGACGCTCGTCAGGCGCGGAAGCCGGGGTCGCCGGGCGCCGGCAGATCCGCCACGAAGCGCTCGAGCACCCTCGCCAGTCGCGGTCCCGCGACCTCGCCGGCCTCCATCACCTCCGCGTGGGTCAGCGGCTGGCCGCTGTAGGCCGGCCCGGCGTTGGTGACGAGCGAGACCCCGCACACTTCGAGCCCGACCCATCGGGCGGCGACGGCCTCGAGGACCGTCGACATGCCCACGGCGTCGGCGCCCAGCGTCCGCAGCATCCGCACCTCCGCCGGGGTCTCGTACGACGGGCCGAGCAGCCCGGCGTAGATGCCCTCTGCGAGCTCGACGCCCTCTGCGGCCCCGGCCGCGTGCAGCCGCTCGCGCAGCGCGGGCGCCCAGACGTCGGTGAGGTCGGGGAACCGCGGCCCGAGCTCGTCGGCGTTGGGCCCGAGCAGCGGCGTGCGCCCCGTGAGGTTGAGATGGTCCGAGATGACCATCAGGGTGCCCGGGCCGATACTCCGGGTTCACGCCGCCTGCCGCGTTGGTCAGGATCACCGTCGTCGCCCCGAGCCTGCGGAACAGCAGCACGGGCTGGACGACGAGGCCGGGATCGTTGCCCTCGTAGAGGTGGAACCGGCCCTGGAGGATGACGACCTGCACGCCGCCGAGTCGGCCGAGCAGCAGCCGGCCCTCGTGGCCCGGCGCGGTCGCGACCGGCCAGCCGGGCAACTCGTCGAACGGGATTGCGACCGGGTTCTCGACTTCGTGGGCGAGCCCGCCGAGCCCCGACCCGAGCACGATCCCGACCCGCGGCACGATCGCCGTCCGACCCCTGGACGGCCTCGACGAGGGCCTCGAGACGGGACGGCTGGTCGACGGGCGGGATCGGACGCGACCGGTCGACGCCGCGGGAGAAGAAGTCGCTCATCGGGCGAGGATAGCTGCGCGCAGGGCCAAGCGACGTGCACCGCGCGTTAAACTTCAACGCCCGGATGGAGTACTGACACCGGGATGCCAGTCGCTTCCATTCGGGCGTCCAGGACCGCGACCCTTGCGGGCCGCCACCGCTGGTATGAAGTACCCGAACTGACCGGAGAGCGCCGACCCTTGATGTGATCGCGGATCGACGTCGGCGTGGCGTTGAGGTGATCGCAGCCGGCCGGGCGGAGCAGGTTTGAGGCGATCGCCTCCGCTCCGGACCTTCCATCGGCCCCTTCGGGCAAGACCTACGTTACGGGACCGGTGGAGCCGATCCAACGGGGTTTTCCACGAACCTGGCGTTCCGCGGCCCGGCCACGTCCACCACTTTTCCCCCGTTGTGGACGAGATGTGGACGGATCGCACGTGCCGCGCGCGGGCCGATGCGCCGACCACGCGCCGGGCCGACTTCCTGCCAGATCCGCGAGTGCCCGATGACCGCGCGCGACGAGCGGGGCTGCGCGCCGAATTCGGCGCCTTTCGCCGTGTCAGGATCGGCACTCAGGTGCGGCATGTGTCATGCGCAACGGCACATCGTTTCGAGATCCGGGGAGCCGGATGCCCAATCCAGGCCTATTCGCGGACCGCACGCGCCGGAGGGGGCCCAGCAGTGGCGCTAAGGAGAAGCCAAGTGTCCTTGTGCCACCCGGAATAGCGCTGCGGCGCGTCGGGACGCGGCGATCGGTCGGGACGCTGTGGCGCGGCGACCGGTTCGAGGACATACCCTGGTGCTAGCGATCACCCATGTCGCGGCGGTAGAGCCAGCCCTTGACCATGAGACCGACAGCCGTCAGGAGGCCGAGGATCCCGGTCACGACGTAGAGACCGGGTACCGACGTCGACCCGACAGCCGCCGCTGTCCAGACGATCCAAAACAGGGCAAGCACGATGCCTGCGGGCAGCAGCGCAAGCATGAGCCGGTGCGTACGAGTGGACGGCGGACTCGCGCTCATCTCGGCGGGCAGCGTGTGCCAACCAAACGGCTGTCGTCAAGCGGGCCTTCCTTCTCGCGACGCGCGCCGGTCGAACCGGAGCGACCGACTACCATGGCCTCGTGGACCCGCGACCCGAACTTGACCAGCACCATGCATCGGCGACCAACGGCCACGCCGCGCCGCGCGTCAGGGCCGACGCCTTCGACGGGCGCCCCGGCCTGCCGGACCGTTTCGGACGCGCCCTCCGGGACCTGCGGATATCGGTCACCGACCGCTGCAATTTCCGCTGCCCGTACTGCATGCCGGCCGAGGTGTTCGGGCGCGACTTCGCGTTCCTGCCCAAGGAGCAGGTGCTCTCGTTCGAGGAGATCACGCGGCTGGCCTCGATCTTCGTCGGGCTGGGCGTCCACAAGCTGCGCATCACCGGCGGCGAGCCGCTGGTCCGCCGCGACCTGCCTGAGCTGATCCGCTCCCTCGCCACGCTGCGGACGACCGATGACCAGCCGCGTCGACCTCACGCTCACGACGAACGGGTCGGCGCTGCGGTCCCTCGCCGCTCCGCTCGCCGAGGCCGGCCTGCAGCGGATCACCGTCAGCCTCGACTCGCTCGACGACGAGGTGTTCGGCACCATGAACGGCGTCGACTTCCCGGTGTCGCGCGTGCTCGATGGCATCGCCGCGGCCCGGGACGCGGGCCTGGCGCCGATCAAGGTCAACACCGTGGTCCGCCGCGGCATGAACGAGGCGTCGATCCTGCCGCTCGCCCGCTGGGCCCGCGACGAGGGCCTGATCCTGCGCTTCATCGAGTACATGGACGTCGGGCACTCGAACGGCTGGCGGCTGGACGACGTCGTGCCGGCGGACGAGATCCTGACCACGATCGACGCCGCGTTCCCGCTCGAGCCGGCGGAGGCCAACTACCGCGGCGAGGTCGCCGGCCGCTACCGGTTCCGCGATGGCGACGGCGAGCTGGGCGTGATCGCGTCCGTGTCGCGGCCGTTCTGCGGCGACTGCACGCGCGCGCGACTGTCGGCCGAGGGCCACCTCTACACCTGCCTGTTCGCCGTGTCCGGGACCGACCTCAAGACCCCGATGCGCGACGGCGAGTCGGACGCCGAGCTCTCGGCGAGGATCGAGTCGGTCTGGGGGGCGCGCGTCGACCGGTACTCGGAGCTGCGCAGCGCGGCGACCGAGCGACTGCCCAAGGTGGAGATGTTCGCCCTCGGCGGCTGAGCACGAACGGCCGCATCGCCCGGGCACCACCCTGTCACCGCGAATTCCCTGTGCGGCCGGGCACCACGCGGGCCCTTCGGAGCGCTTCGCGGATCGCGGCCGGGCGGCCCCTGCCGGTACCACCGGAATGCCTCGCTGGTACCTCTAGCGACTGCACCACAGCCCACCATGCCGCCTACTGTCCCCCCAGCAGCACCTGCGGTTGCGTGCCCACCCCGTAGAGGAAGTCTCTGCTCATGGCCTCCAGCGACACCAAAAGTGGATTCCGGCTCCCGTGGAACTCTGACCGCTCGCCCAACGAGGGCGCGCCCGAGGGCGCCGAGGCGACCCCGGAGGTCGCCGCAGAGCCCGCGCCTGCCAGCCTCGAGTGGCCCGACGCCACCATCGATGCCCGGTCGGGCACCGCACCAACGGGCAGCGCCGCCCGACCCAGGAAGCCGCGCCAGACGCCGCTGCGACCGATGCCGCTGCGACCGAGACCGAAGTTCCCGAGGAGTCACAGCGCATGGTCGAGATCGACGTCCCCTCCACCGCCCCGGCCGTGGCGCCGAGGAAGCCGTCGAAGCTCATGGCCGACCTGTCGGCAGCCATCCGGGCGACGGCCGAAGTCGGCCGCGATCAGGCGCTGCAGCAGCTCGACGCCGACGCGCGCAGGTCACCGAGAGCATCCGCGAAGGCGCCACCGAAGGCGGCGTCACCCTCCGCAAGCGGTCGGAAGACGACGTCGCCGGGTATCCGCGACTGGTCGAAGGCCGAGATCGCCCGGATCCGCGAAGAGACCGACGATCGCATCGCGACCCGCAAGCGCAGGTTCTGGAAGGCGAGCTCGCCGCGCATGCCGATGTCGTCAACAACCGCGTCGAAGAGGTGCAGTCCGAGGTCGACCGCTTCCGGTCCGACATGGAGGAGTACTTCGAGCGCCTGAGCCAGCGAGGACGATCCCTCGCGCCTGGCGACGATGGTCGAGGCGATGCCCGACGCACCGTCGTTCGACGCCTGGGCCGATCTCGACCGCAGGTCGAGGATCTCGCGCCCGAGGTCGAGACGCGCGTCGAGGACGCCGCCCGCGGCCTCCGATGCCGTCGCGGAGCCCGAGCCGGTCGAGGCCGTCGCCGAGACGTTCGAAGAGAGCGCACCCGCCGACGATGTCGTGGCAGAGGCCGGCGACGTCGTTGCCGAGGCCGTCGTCGCCGAGGACGTCGTCTCCGACGTCGCGGCCGACGAGGCCGAGCAGGTCGTGGCCGAGGCCATGGCACCCGAGATCGAATCCACCACTGACGACGCCGCCAAGCCGGCCACCAAGGCCGTGAACTGGGGCGAGGGCGACGGCGACTGGCGTGGCTCAGGCGATGCAGCCGCCACCCCCGCCGACGGCACCGCCGCACTGGGCCGCCGGCGAAGTCCCCGAAGGGTTCCCGGCCGGGGGCGAGGGCGGCGAGCCCGTCGACCGCGGCGCGATCATGGCCGCGCTCGAAGCCGCGGCAGAGGCCGTCGTCGCCGCCGAGGCGGCCGCCGACTCCGCCGATCAGGCCGAGGCCGCCGCCGATGTCGCCGAGACCGCCGCTCGAGCTCGTCGTCGGTCGCAACGCCGGCGAGGAGGGCTCGCTCGATCCCGAGGCCCAGGCCGCGCTCGACGCCCGCGTCGACGCCGGTGGCTTCGAGGAGTCCTACGCCGACCGTCTCGCCCACCTGCTGCCCGCCCGCCCGAGGCCGGCGCCGACGGCGAGCCCAAGACGACGCAGGTCGTGGTGTCGGGCCTCGTCTCGGTCGCCAGCATCGCGAGCTTCAAGCGGCACCTCGGCCGGCTGTCGGGCGTGCAGTCCGTCGCCGTCGCCTCCGGTCCCGAAGGCGAGTTCGTGTTCAACGTGACCCATCGCCCGGACGTCTCGTTCCGCGACGCCATCCCGTCGATGCAGGGCTTCGCCGCCCGCGTCACCGGGACCGCGCGACGGGCGTGGTCCACGTGACGGCACGCGATCCCGAGTCGGAGAGCTGATCGTGAAGTCCCATGGCGGGCACCCCCGCCATCGCCCTCCTGCTGCCGCCGTACGAACGCGAGGCGATCGCCGAGGAGCTGCGCCAGGGGGGCTTCGATCCGATCATCGTCCACGAGCCCGACGAGCTCGAGGGCATCCTCGCGAGCCGGCACGACCTCGACGATGGCCGTCCTCGACATCGTGCGGCGACCTCGACGACGGGATCATGTGCTGGGCGCTGCTCCACGCAGCGCGACCGGAACATCCCGTCGCTGCTCGTCGTTGACAACCGGACGCTCGACCGCCTCGACTTCGACGCGCCGGGCCATGAGAACGACGAGTACATCACCCGCCCCTACTCCGCCGGAGTCGATCCGCTGGCGCGTCGAGGCGATGTGCATCCGCTCGGTCGCCGTCGACGACGGCAGCGGCCCGGTCCTCCAGAGCCGCGATCGGACAACGTCGAGTGGGGCCACCGCGGCCAGCTGCTCCTCGTGTTCAACCCGAAGGGCGGCGTCGGCAAGACGACGGTCGCGACCAACCTCGCGGCCGCGCTCGTGACCCGGGGCCAGCGGGTCCTGCTCGATCGATGCCGACACCGTGACCGGCCACGTCTCGACGTCCCTCGGCATGGAGGCGGTCCCGACCGTCATCGACGCCTGGCGCGACGAGATCGACGGCGGCCCGATGCTCACCTTCGAGCGAGCAGGCGTCCGTCCACAGCTCGGGCCTCAAGGTCCTGCCGCTCTCGGCGCACCCGCTCAACACGGAGCTCCTGGAGCCGCACCGCGTCGTCGGGCGCGATCGCCGTCGCCCGGCGCAGCTTCGACTACGTGATCGTCGACCTGCACCCCTCCTACAGCCCGCTCAACCGGTCGATCTTCGACCGCGCCGATCGGATCCTGGTCCCGGTGACCCCGGACCTGCCGGCCATCCGGGCCGTCGTCAAGCTGCGCGAGATCGCCGACGAGCTCGGCATGCGCGACCGGCTGTCGCTGGTCGTCAACCGGGCCAACAGCGGCATCAAGCTCGAGGACCTGGAGCGCGCCGTGGGCATGGCGACCTACGCGCAGATCCGGTCCGGCGGCCTCCTGCTGGTCAAGGCCAGCAACGAGGGCCGCACGCTGTTCGAGCTCGCGCCCAAGGAGAAGATCACGCAGGACTTCGCGGAGCTCGCCGACCGCCTGCTCGGCCTCGAGCCGGTCGAGGTCGCCGAAGCAGCAGGTCAACCTGTTCCGCCGGGCGGTCACCGCCCGAGCCTAGCCCGGCTCGGCTCCGCGCCGCCGCAGGCCGCGCACGACCTCGACGATCGTCGTCAGGTCGTCGATCGTCGGCCGCCGCCTCGGGCACGCGCGCCACGGCCGGCCTGCACCCACGCCCACGGTCCGCGGCGCAGGAAGATCGCCCGCATGCCCGCCGCGGCCGCGGGCCGACGTCGTTGTCGACCCGGTCGCCCACGTAGGCGATGGCGTCGGGCGGTCAGGCCGAGCCGGTCCGCGATCGTCGCGAAGAACGCCGGATCCGGCTTCGCGACGCCCAGGCTCTCGCTCGACGCGATGAGGTCGAGGGTGACAGCCGATCTCCCCGAACATCGCCTCGCCTGCTGCGGCTGATTGCCCGCGACGCCGACGAGGTAGCCCGCCGCCGCGCAGGTCCGCGGAGCGCGTCGAGCGCGTCGGGATACAGGTCCTCGACGCGGTTGCCGTCCGGCGCGCCGGCGGCCTCGCGCTCGCGCGGCATCGCCGCCCGAGGTCGAGGTCCGGGGCGCAGGATCCGGAACGGCTCGAGGTGGTCGCCGCCGCGCTCGATCACGGCGCCGAGCACCGCCATGAACGTCAGCGGCTGGACGCCCGAGCCAGTCCGCCCAGGCCAGCCACTGCCGGTTCTCGTCGACCAGCGTCTCGCCGACGTCGAACACGACGGCCCGGACGCGCGGCCCCGCCGGGCCACCGGGACGGTCAGTGCGAGCGGTCCTGCCAGCTGATGCCACCCAGCGGGGCGCCGGGCAGCTTCGGGTGCGGCTCGCCCGTGCGCTTGTCGACCTGCTCGACGCCCCGCAGGTAGAAGCGGTTGACCAGGATCACGTCGACCTCGGGGTCGGTGACCTCGATGTCGCCCGAGGCGCGCGACCGCGTCGACGATCGCGACGAACATCTCCGACGAGCGGTCCAGCAGCCGGTCGGGCTCCGAGCCCGGGTGCAGGTAGACCGTGCCGACCACGCGGAACGGCGGCACCTCGAGCGCCACGTCGTAGGCGACCTTGTGGACCTTGAGCGCGGTGCGCTCGGTGTCGGTGAGCGGCGGCAGGCTGTCCTCGCCGGCCGTGACCAGGATCAGGTCGTACGGGTCGACGCTGCGCAGCCCGGGCGCCTCCTCGAGCGGCGTCGAGCCGTCGGGCGGGCCCCAGCTGACCTCGGTGATCGGGATCGCCTCGCGCTTGTTGAGCGCGTCCGACAGGCGGCCCGAGATGTCCATCCGGCCGCGCAGCCGCCAGTCCTCGGTCAGCCCGATGAACGGCACGCCGCGGGCCGGGCCCGGCGTGGATCGCTGCTCGGCCGCTGGGCGGCTCCGCCGGACGTCGGCTTGCCCGCCGCCGGACGCTGGTGATCGCGGCGCCGGCGGGCGGCGCGGCCGCACCCGTCCGACGCGGGCGGCGTCCTCGGGCTTGTTGCGCTTCAGGAAGTCGAACGGCACCCCCTCAGTCCTCCTCGGCCTTGCCGGTGTTGTCGCGGATCGTGTCCACGACCGTCGCGTCCGCGAGCGTGGTGACGTCGCCCAGCGTGCGCCCTTCCGCGATGTCGCGCAGCAGCCTGCGCATGATCTTGCCCGAGCGTGTCTTGGGCAGGTCGGGGACGAACATCAGGAACTTCGGCCGCGCGATCGGGCCGATGACCGTCGTCGACGTGCTCGCGCAGCTCGACCGCCGAGCGCGTCGCTCGGCTCCTGGCCGGACTTGAGGATGACGTAGGCGAAGATCGCCTGGCCGCTGATCGCGTCGCTCTTGCCGACGACCGCCGACTCGGCGACGGACTTGTGGTCGATCGAGCGCCGACTCGACCTCGGTGGTGCTGATCCGGTGACCGGCGACGTTCATCACGTCGTCGACGCGGCCGAGCAGCCACAGGTAGCCGTCCTCGTCGCGCTTGGCGCCGTCGCCCGCGAAGTACATGCCGGGGAACCGGCTCCAGTACGTCTGGCGTGTAGCGCTCCGGGTCGCCGTAGATGCCGCGCAGCATGCCCGGCCACGGCCGCTTGAGGACGAGGTAGCCGCCCCCGCCGAACGGGACCGAGTTGCCGTCGCGCGTCGACCACGTCCGCCTCGATCCCGGGCAGCGCGAACGTCGCCGAGCCAGGCTTGGTCGTCGTGACGCCGGGCAGCGGGCTGATCATGATCTGGCCCGTCTCGGTCTGCCACCAGGTGTCCACGACCGGCGCCCGGTCGCCCCCGATGACCTCGCGGTACCAGCGCCAGGCCTCGGGGTTGATCGGCTCGCCGACCGACCCGAGCACGCGCAGCGAGGTCAGGTCGTGGGCCGCCGGGGATCGCCTCGCCCTGCTTCATGAACGCGCGGATCGCGGTCGGGGCGCAGTACAGGATCGTGACCTTGTAGTCCTCGATGATCTGCCACCAGCGGTCCCAGGTCGGCGCGTCGGGCGCGCCCTCGTACAGGACGCCGGTCGTCGCGTTGGCCAGCGGCCCATAGACGATGTAGCTGTGGCCCGTGACCCAGCCGATGTCGGCGGCGCACCAGTAGACGTCGTCGGGCTTGATGTCGAACACGGCCCAGTGCGTGAACGCCGCACCCGAGCAGGTAGCCGGCCGAGGTGTGGAGGATGCCCTTGGGCTTGGCCGTCGTGCCCGACGTGTACAGGAGGTAGAGCATGTGCTCGCTGTCCACGGCGACCGGCGGGCAGACGGCCGACTGGCGGTCGACGATGTCGTGCCACCAGACGTCGCGCCCGGGCTCCATGGTCGCGACGCCGTCCTTGAGGCGGTCGACGACGAGGACGTGCTCGATGGTCGGCGAAGCCGGCGACGGCCTCGTCCGCGTGCGGCTTGAGGGGCACCTTCTTGCCGCGCCGCCAGCCGCCGTCCGCGGTGATCAGCACCTTCGCGCCGCAGTCGTTGATCCGGCCACCGAGCGCCTCGGCGGAGAACCCGCCGAACACGACGGTGTGGGGCGCGCCGATGCGCGCGCAGGCCAGCATCGCGATCGGCAGCTCCGGGATCATCGGCATGTAGATCGCGACCCGGTCGCCCTTGCGCACGCCCGAGCTCGAGCAGCGCGTTCGCCGCCTTGGACGTCTCGACCAGCAGGTCGTCGTAGGTGATCGTGCGGGTCTCGCCGGGCTCGCCGATCCAGTGGTACGCGACCCGGTCGCCGAGCCCGCGCTCCACGTGGCGGTCGACGCAGTTGTAGGCGACGTTGAGCTCGCCGCCGATGAACCACTTGGCGAACGGCAGGTCCCACTCGAGCGTCTCGCCGAACGGCTTCGACCACGACAGGCGCTCGCGCGCCTGCCGCTCCCAGAACCCGACGTAGTCGGCCTCGCCTCGTCGTACAGGGCGGCGGTCGCGTTCGCCTGCGCGACGAAGGCTGGATCGGGCGGGAACGTCCGCCCCTCGGCGAAGAGGTTCTCGATCTCCGGCCCGCCGTGGGCCTGGGGCTCGACGCTCATGCCACTCCTCTGCGCACCGGCCCTGAACGCGACGGCGTTCGACCCGGCAGCCGCATTCTACGCGGCCCACGACCCCCGCTCGCGGAGTGGCGGTCCCGCGCGCTATGGACGGCGGTCGGAATCCGTTCCCCGCCGGCGCAGCACGACCAGAGCGAGCCCGGCCACGGCGAGTGCGAGCACCACCGCGAACAGTCCGCCTGGCGTGCCCGGCCCCGCCGGGCCGGATGGACCGCCGGTCAGAACTGTCCACGCGACGGACGCGTCCGAGGCCGGGAGGCCGGTGGGCGCGGGCCTGGGCGCCGGTGTCGGCGTGGGTTCCGGAGGTTGCGCGTCGTTGACCGGGTCCACGGTGACCGTGACGTCGGCGGTGTCGCAGGCGCCCTGGTCGTCGCACACCTGGTAGCTGAAGGTGTCGGTGCCCGACCAGTCGGGATCGGGGGTGTAGGTGATGACCCCGGTGGCCCCATCGACGCTGACCGTGCCGTGGTTGGGCAGGCTCGTGATCGCGACCGAGGCCGGGTCGAGGGTGCCGTCGGGATCGGCATCGTTGGCCAGCACGTCGATGTCGACCGGGGTGTCCTCGTCGGTGGTGGCGTGGTTGTCCTTGGCCACCGGCGGGTCGTTGACGCCGGCGACCTCGATCGAGACGGTCGCGGTGGCCGTGCCGCCGTTGCCGTCGCTGATCGTGTAGGTGAACGTGTCGATGCCGGTCCAGTCGGGGTCCGGGGTGTAGGTGCACGTGGTCGCGTTGCAGCTGACCTGCCCGTGGCCCGGGGCGGTGTGGTCGACGACCGTGAGCGGGTCGCCGTCGATGTCGGTGTCGTTGGGCAGGACCGAGACCGTGACCGGGGTGTCCTCGGGGGTCACGTCCGAGTCGTCGTTGGCGACCGGGGGGTCGTTGACCGGGTCCACGGTGACCGTGACGTCGGCGGTGTCGCAGGCGCCCTGGTCGTCGCACACCTGGTAGCTGAAGGTGTCGGTGCCCGACCAGTCGGGATCGGGGGTGTAGGTGATGACCCCGGTGGCCCCATCGACGCTGACCGTGCCGTGGTTGGGCAGGCTCGTGATCGCGACCGAGGCCGGGTCGAGGGTGCCGTCGGGATCGGCATCGTTGGCCAGCACGTCGATGTCGACCGGGGTGTCCTCGTCGGTGGTGGCGTGGTTGTCCTTGGCCACCGGCGGGTCGTTGACGCCGGCGACCTCGATCGAGACGGTCGCGGTGGCCGTGCCGCCGTTGCCGTCGCTGATCGTGTAGGTGAACGTGTCGATGCCGGTCCAGTCGGGGTCCGGGGTGTAGGTGCACGTGGTCGCGTTGCAGCTGACCTGCCCGTGGCCCGGGGCGGTGTGGTCGACGACCGTGAGCGGGTCGCCGTCGATGTCGGTGTCGTTGGGCAGGACCGAGACCGTGACCGGGGTGTCCTCGGGGGTCACGTCCGAGTCGTCGTTGGCGACCGGGGGGTCGTTGACCGGGTCCACGGTGACCGTGACGTCGGCGGTGTCGCAGGCGCCCTGGTCGTCGCACACCTGGTAGCTGAAGGTGTCGGTGCCCGACCAGTCGGGATCGGGGGTGTAGGTGATGACCCCGGTGGCCCCATCGACGCTGACCGTGCCGTGGTTGGGCAGGCTCGTGATCGCGACCGAGGCCGGGTCGAGGGTGCCGTCGGGATCGGCATCGTTGGCCAGCACGTCGATGTCGACCGGGGTGTCCTCGTCGGTGGTGGCGTGGTTGTCCTTGGCCACCGGCGGGTCGTTGACGCCGGCGACCTCGATCGAGACGGTCGCGGTGGCCGTGCCGCCGTTGCCGTCGCTGATCGTGTAGGTGAACGTGTCGATGCCGGTCCAGTCGGGGTCCGGGGTGTAGGTGCACGTGGTCGCGTTGCAGCTGACCTGCCCGTGGCCCGGGGCGGTGTGGTCGACGACCGTGAGCGGGTCGCCGTCGATGTCGGTGTCGTTGGGCAGGACCGAGACCGTGACCGGGGTGTCCTCGGGGGTCACGTCCGAGTCGTCGTTGGCGACCGGGGGGTCGTTGACCGGGTCCACGGTGACCGTGACGTCGGCGGTGTCGCAGGCGCCCTGGTCGTCGCACACCTGGTAGCTGAAGGTGTCGGTGCCCGACCAGTCGGGATCGGGGGTGTAGGTGATGACCCCGGTGGCCCCATCGACGCTGACCGTGCCGTGGTTGGGCAGGCTCGTGATCGCGACCGAGGCCGGGTCGAGGGTGCCGTCGGGATCGGCATCGTTGGCCAGCACGTCGATGTCGACCGGGGTGTCCTCGTCGGTGGTGGCGTGGTTGTCCTTGGCCACCGGCGGGTCGTTGACGCCGGCGACCTCGATCGAGACGGTCGCGGTGGCCGTGCCGCCGTTGCCGTCGCTGATCGTGTAGGTGAACGTGTCGATGCCGGTCCAGTCGGGGTCCGGGGTGTAGGTGCACGTGGTCGCGTTGCAGCTGACCTGCCCGTGGCCCGGGGCGGTGTGGTCGACGACCGTGAGCGGGTCGCCGTCGATGTCGGTGTCGTTGGGCAGGACCGAGACCGTGACCGGGGTGTCCTCGGGGGTCACGTCCGAGTCGTCGTTGGCGACCGGGGGGTCGTTGACCGGGTCCACGGTGACCGTGACGTCGGCGGTGTCGCAGGCGCCCTGGTCGTCGCACACCTGGTAGCTGAAGGTGTCGGTGCCCGACCAGTCGGGATCGGGGGTGTAGGTGATGACCCCGGTGGCCCCATCGACGCTGACCGTGCCGTGGTTGGGCAGGCTCGTGATCGCGACCGAGGCCGGGTCGAGGGTGCCGTCGGGATCGGCATCGTTGGCCAGCACGTCGATGTCGACCGGGGTGTCCTCGTCGGTGGTGGCGTGGTTGTCCTTGGCCACCGGCGGGTCGTTCGTCCACCACACCGTCACGATCCGGCCGGCGAGGTCACCGGGTCGCCCCTGAAGGCGGCACCGGCGGTCGCGTGGTTGGTCACGCGCCCCGCGGCTTCGTCCGCCGGCGTGACCGTGTAGCTCGCGGAGCAGGTGACCGTGGCGTTGGGCGCGAGGCTCGGGGTGGCCGGGCAGACGACCGTCGTGCGGTCATCGTCGACCGTGATCGGCCCGGTGAGGGTGACGTTGCCCGTGTTGGACACGACGTAGGTGTAGTGGAGGACGTCGCCGGCACGATGGAAGGTCGCGCTGTCGGCCGACTTGTCGATCGTGAGTCCCGGGACCGCTCCGAAGAAGTGAGCGGGGTTCGTGTCGGACGCGTTGCCGGTCGCCCCGCTGTCCGCGGTGAACGACCCCGACGCCGTGGCGATGATGGACTGCTGCCCCGGCGCCCAGGTCCCGGGCAGATCGGCGCACGTGAACGTGCCACCGATGAGGAGCGTCGAGGGCACCGTGCACGAGCTCAGGTCCACACCAGGGATGGCGAGGCCGACGCCGGACAGGCCGACGTTGCCGATGCTGCTGACCGTGGCCCGGAACAGCGGCGTCTCGGTGGCGAGCAATGACGGGCCGGTGGGCGAGTTCGCGGGGACCCAGCCCGAGCCGTTCCAGACGTCGAGCGTGACCTGGACGACGGGTGCGGCGCCGAACGCGTTCCCGTCGTCGCTGTCGGTGGCCGACAGCGCGCCGCGCGTGCCTGACGCGACGGCCGTGTCCGTGTGCTGGCCGGCACCGAGCGCCGACGTGGTGATCGTGCAGGTGGCCTGGGCGCCCGGGGCGAGCGACGCCGGCACGCCGCACGACGCCGTGGACAGGTCCGAGTCCGTGAGGGTCACGTTGTCGAGCGTGACGTTGCCGGTATTCGTGACGATGAACCGGAACCGGACGGCGGAGCCGGCGATGAACGTCTGACCGGGTGCGGCGTCCGCGTCCTGCCACGTCGACCCGCCGTTGACCGACACGAGCTTCTCGACGTCGAGCGTCGCGGTCTGGACGGCTGAGACGGTGACCGTGCCCTGGTTGGAGTTGACGGTGGCGGCGCCGAACGTGGCATGGGCTGTGGCGTGGTTGGTGACCGAGCCCGCGTCGAGGTCGCCCTGGGCGATCGTGAACGTGGCCGAGCAGGTGACGGTGGCGTTGGGCGCGAGGGTCGCGGTCGGCGGGCAGGTGACGGTGGTCTTGTCGTCGGACACGGTGACCGGCCCCGACAGGGTGACGTTGCCCGTGTTGCGCACGAGGTAGCTGTAGTGGAGGACGTCACCCAGCGCGTTGTAGCTGGTCTCGGTCGCGCTCTTGGCGAGCGAGAGCGTCGCGGTCTGGACGGCTGAGACGGTGACCGTGCTCTGGTTGGAGTTGACGGTGGCGGCGCCGAACGTGGCATGGGCTGTGGCGTGGTTGGTGACCGAGCCCGCGTCGAGGTCGCCCTGGGCGATCGTGAACGTGGCCGAGCAGGTGACGGTGGCGTTGGGCGCGAGGGTCGCGGTCGGCGGGCAGGTGACGGTGGTCTTGTCGTCGGACACGGTGACCGGCCCCGACAGGGTGACGTTGCCCGTGTTGCGCACGAGGTAGCTGTAGTGGAGGACGTCACCCAGCGCGTTGTAGCTGGTCTCGGTCGCGCTCTTGGCGAGCGAGAGCGTCGCGGTCTGGACGGCTGAGACGGTGACCGTGCCCTGGTTGGAGTTGACGGTGGCGGCGCCGAACGTGGCATGGGCTGTGGCGTGGTTGGTGACCGAGCCCGCGTCGAGGTCGCCCTGGGCGATCGTGAACGTGGCCGAGCAGGTGACGGTGGCGTTGGGCGCGAGGGTCGCGGTCGGCGGGCAGGTGACGGTGGTCTTGTCGTCGGACACGGTGACCGGCCCCGACAGGGTGACGTTGCCCGTGTTGCGCACGAGGTAGCTGTAGTGGAGGACGTCACCCAGCGCGTTGTAGCTGGTCTCGGTCGCGCTCTTGGCGAGCGAGAGCGTCGCGGTCTGGACGGCTGAGACGGTGACCGTGCCCTGGTTGGAGTTGACGGTGGCGGCGCCGAACGTGGCATGGGCTGTGGCGTGGTTGGTGACCGAGCCCGCGTCGAGGTCGCCCTGGGCGATCGTGAACGTGGCCGAGCAGGTGACGGTGGCGTTGGGCGCGAGGGTCGCGGTCGGCGGGCAGGTGACGGTGGTCTTGTCGTCGGACACGGTGACCGGCCCCGACAGGGTGACGTTGCCCGTGTTGCGCACGAGGTAGCTGTAGTGGAGGACGTCACCCAGCGCGTTGTAGCTGGTCTCGGTCGCGCTCTTGGCGAGCGAGAGCGTCGCGGTCTGGACGGCTGAGACCGAAGCTGTCGCCGTCGCCGGCACGCTGGCACCGGTGACGTCGGTGGCCGAGGCCGTCGCCGTGTTGTCGCGGTGGCCCGCATCAATGTCCGCCTGCGTCACCGAGTAGGTTCCGGAGCAGGTGAGCGTTGCGGCCGGCGCGAGGGTGGCGGGCTGCGCGGGCGCGCACGAGAGCACGCCAAGGACCGGGTCGACGATCGACACGCCGAACAGGGTGGTCCCGCCGTCGTTGGTCGCCTGCAGCGTGTAATGGAGGACGTTGCCGACCGCGTTGAAGCTGGTCTCGGTCGCGCTCTTGGCGAGCGACATGTGACGCAGGTAGACGACCTGGCTCGCGACGGGCGAGGTGATCCCACTGGCTGACGCTGTGGCCGTGTTGGTGACCGACTTGGCGGTCACGTCGGCCGCCGTGATCGTGTAGGTGGCGGAGCAGGTGACGGTCTCGCCGGGATCCAGGTACGCGTCGAGGTTGCCAACGGTGGCTACGGCCGGACACGAGACCGTTGCCTTGTTGTCGGCCACGGTGACCGGTCCCGCGATGCGGGCGCCGCCGTCGTTGCGGACCTGGTATTGGTAGCTGATCGAGGCGCCGGGCGCGGCGAACGTCCCCGGGTTCGCGGACTTCACGAGCGCGAGTGACAGGTTCTGGATCGTCGTCTGGTCGGTGCTCGAGTCGTTCGCGTCACCGGTCTTCGGATCGGCGACGGTCGCCGTGTTCGAGACCACCGTCCCGGGCGCCGCGGCGCCCCCGACCGTCTGGGTGAAGACGAGCACTTCCTGTCCGCCCGACGGCAGGCCCGAAGTGCACGTGACCGTGCTGCCGGCAAGGCTGCACGGTCCCGCCGGACCCGTCGCGGAGCTGAGCGTGGCCGCGCCGACCCCGGTGGCCGGGAACGTGTCGCTGACGACGAGCGGGTTCGGGTCCGTGGAATCGGGGCCCGTCATCGAGCCCGGACCATTGTTGGTGACGGTCACGGTCCAGGTGATCACGCCACCCTGGTCCACCGAGGGCTTGGGGCTCGCGACCTTCGTGATCGAGAGGTCGTAGCAGCTGATGGTCAGGGACGCGCCGGCCGACCGCGTGGCGGTGACGCCCGTGATGTCGGTCGTCCCGGTCTGGGTCGCGCGGTCCACGACGCTCGCCGTGTTCGTGATGGTCGCGCAGCCGGCCGTGTTGGCGATGATCTGCTCGTAGCTGATGGTGATCGACTCGCCGGCGTTGAGGCCGCGCACGCCGCCCGACGGCCCGCCGGCCAGCGCCGCGTAGGGCCGCGAGCAGACCGTGCTCGCCGGCATGGAGGCGCCGATGGTCACGCCGGAGCAGGTGAGGCTGCCGCTCGCGAGGTTGGTGTCGCTGCCACCTGACACGCTGAACGCCGTGACCTTGTAGGCCGGCGCCGGCCCGCCGTTCGGGCCCGCCGGGAGGGTGTCCGCCAGCGTCACCGTGTCGCCGCGGGTCATCGGGTCGGGTCCGGTGTTGGTGACCGTGACGGTCCAGGTGACCTTGCCGCCCGCGTTCACCGTGGCGCTCGAGACCGACTTGCTGACCCCGAGCTGGTACAGGCAGGGCAGCCAGTCGATGGCGATCGATCCGGTCGCGCCGTTGCCGACGCCCGTGGGCGAGGCCGTCCCCGCCACGCCGGAGATGGCGGTCGGAACGTTCGCCGCCGGAACGGGGGCCGTGCCGCGCACCCAGCTCGATCCGCCGCCGCCGCCGCCGCCGGTCACCGACTGGTCGTTGGTTGACGATCCGCCGCCGCCGCCGGTGTAGCCGCCGCCGCCACCGCCACCGCTGTCGTAGTTCGGGTCGGGCCCGCCATTGCCGCCCGTCCCGGAGCCGATCGTGCCGCCGGCCGCGCCGTTGCGGGCCGCGGTCACGGAGTTGACGCCGCCGGTCCCGCCCGCCGCCGCCTGGCCGCCCTGGCCGCCGCCGACCGTTGTGGTCGCCGGAATGTCAACGCCGGTCTGGCCAGTCGTCCCGACCGCGACGATGCCGGCGCCGATCCCCGTGAAGCCCGCGCCGCCGCCGACGCCGCGCGGCGTCGCATCGTGTGCCGCACCGCCGCCACCGCCGCCACCGGCCACGACGACCGTGGTCCCGGCGAGGTCGACCGACGTCCGGCCGCCGCCGCCGCCGCCGCGATGGTCGGTGACGATGGTTCCACCGGCCCCGCCGGTGCCGACCGCGCCACTGCCGGTTCCGCCGGTCGTCCCGATGCCGCCGCCGCCCACGCTGCCGCCATAGGCCTGGCCGGGCAGGACCGCGAACGTCGCCGTGATGCTGGCACCCGCTCCGCCGGTGCCGCCTGTCGCTCCGGTGGTCGGCACCGACGCGCCGCCGCCACCGACCGCGGTGATCCGCGCGCGACACGCGCCATCAGGGACGGTCCCCGCTGTCAGGGCGCCGGCGACCGCGCTGGTGATCGCACCCGGCCCGGTTGCGGGGTCCGCCTGGACGATCGGGGCAACCGCGAACAGCGAGACGAGCAGCGACACGACGGCGACGACCGGGAGGAGCCGGGCAACGCGAAGGCCAGAGGGCGACGTGAACGCAGGGGACTGGGGCAACTGAGTGACTCCCGGGGCGCCAGGTGACGGACAGCGATCCCTCGGGTCAGGGACACTCCGTGGAGCCTAGGTGCACCAGTCCACGCACGGACTGGGCCGGAAGTACTGACGGCGGGCGAGCCGGGCGTACGGGTCGGGATGACCGTCGGGCGAGTTGCCCGGACGTCAGGCGGGCGTTCCCCCGAGGCGCACCGAGACGGCGCCGGCGGTCTCGCGGACCTGCTGGACGAGCTCCGGGACGCGCCGCGGCGTGACGCGGAACGCGGGGCCCCACACGTCCACGGCCGCGATCACCTGGCCGCGCGCGTCGTGGACCGGCGCCGCGACGGCGTTGAGGCCGGCGTCGAACTCCCCGAACGCCGTCGCGAAGCCCCGGCGACGGACCCGGGCCAGCTCCTCGAGCAGCGGCTCGAGGTCGGTGATCGTCCGCTCGGTGAACCGGTCGATGCCGCGGCGCACGAGCCGCAGGACCTCGCGCTCGGGCAGCGACGCGAGCAGCACCTTGCCGCCGGCGACCGAGTGGAGCGGCACGCAGCGGCCGGTCCAGTCCCCCATCGCGACCAGGTTCGGGCCCGTCGGCCTGGGCGACCGTCAGCAGCTGGTCGCCGTCGAGGACGCCGAGACCCGTCGTCTCGCGCGTCGCGCGGGCGAGCCGGTCGAGCTCGGGCATCGCGATCGAACGAAGGTCGAGCGTCCGCTCGGCGCGCTCGGCGAGCCGGATGACGACGAGGCCGAGGCGGTACTTGCCGCTCTCCTCGTCCTGCTCCACCAGGCCGCGCTTCTCGAGCGTCGCGAGCAGCCGCGATGCCGTGGACTTGTGCAGGCCCAGACGGCGTGCCAGCTCCGTCACGCCGGCCTCGCCGTGGCTCTCCCCCAGGGCCAGCAGCAGGGCGGCGGCCCGGTCGACCGACCGGACGGCGTTCCCGTCGAGCGTCATGCGATGCGACCCTCCCGGTGGGTTCAGTGCTTGATCGGTCGTTCCGAGCGTGGACGTCAGCCGGCCGCGTGGTGGGACATGGCGCCCTCGGCATCCACGGCGAGGTCGCCGTGGGCCCGCGCCTCGAGCGCGGCGTCGAGCGACGTCCCCGAAGATGGAGATCACCCGGTCGACGGTGTCGCCCTTGGCGTGCGCCTCGCACATGAACCAGGGCTCCCGGCTGTCGGGCTCGGGCATGGCGCCGCGGACCTGCATGCCCGATGGCGATCGCGTCGTACAGCTCGTGGTCGGTGTTCGCCCAGTCGCGGTACTCGGTCGCGACCTTGTCGCGTGAACATGATCCCGAACATCGACGGGATGCCCGGTCAGGTGGTAGGCGAGGCCCTTGGCGTCGAGCAGGCCCCGGATGCCGGCCTGGATCGTCGATCCGGTGGCGTGGATCGTCGCCAGCGCGTCCGTGTCGCGCAGGATCTCGAGCGTCTTCACGGCCGCCGCGGCGGCGACGCGGTTGCCCGCGTAGGTGCCGCCGTGGCTGACGTTGTCGGGCAGCATCGCCATGACCTCCTCGCGGCCCGCGAACGCCGCCGCCGGGTAGCCGTTGCCCATGGCCTTCGCGTAGGTCGCGAGGTCCGGGGTGATGCCGAAGTACTCGGCGGCGCCGCCCTTGGCGAACCGGAAGCCCGGTCTTGACCTCGTCGAAGATCAGCAGGATCCCGAACTCCTCGGTCAGGGCGCGCATCGCCTGGTGGAAGCCCGGCGCGGGCATGATGCCCTGGGCGTTGCCGAGGACCGGCTCCACGATGATCGCCGCGATCTCCTCGCCGCTGCGCTCGAACAGGCGGCGCAGGAAGTCGATGTTGTTGTAGCGGGCCGGGATGATGGTCTCGCGCCACGGCGTCCGGGATGCCCCGGCCCCAGCGCAGCGCGACCGGGTTCTCCTCGTCGCCGAGCTCGCTCATGTCGTTGGGCCCGACGCTGATCAGCGCGTAGTCGTGGACGCCGTGGTACTGGCCCTCGAACTTCACGATCTTGTCGCGCCCGGTGTAGGCGCGGGCGATGCGCATCGCGTGCATCGTCGCCTCGGTGCCGGACACGGTCATGCGGGCCTTGCCGACCCACGGGTTGAGCTCCTTGACGAGCTCCATCGCCCGGACCTCGTCCTCGCTCGTGAGCGAGAAGCTCACGCCCCGGCGCATCCGCTCGTTGACGTAGTCGTCGACGCGCTCGTCGCCGTGACCGAGGATCACGGGCCCGTAGCCCATGCGCAGGTCGATGAACTCGTTGCCGTCGATGTCCCAGACGCGTCCGCCCTTGCCGCGATCGACGTAGATCGTGTCCTCGCCCCACGCGCGGAAGTTCGAGTCGGTGCCGCCCGGCAGCGTCCCCAGGGCTCGGCGATACATCGCCAGCTGGCGCGCTCGGTTGAGCGCGGGGACGGAGCGGGCGGCGGGTTCGGCGGTCATGATGCCTCCAGGCTACGAACCCCGGGTGCCCCGGCGAGGGGCGGCGTCGCCGACGCGAGGCGACGGCACGGGGGTGCCCGCAGCGTGGCGCGCCGCACGGAACGCGCGTTGCGGGCAGTGGAACGACTGGCCTCGATCGTGCCATAGGCGTTCGGGGCCCGTCAACACGAATATCGTCCTGCATCGGCGCGCAGGCTGCGAATCCCGCACCCGATGGCACCGATCTGCCGCCGATCCGCGTACATTTGGCCGGCGATGGCCACCCGCCCGTTCGATGCCCCTCGCTGCCCGGCGCCGCTCCTCGGCGCGCCGGCCGGCGGCAGCTTCTGGTTCACGACCGGCGATCCCGGGCCCGTCCGCGCCCGCGGCGACGGGTCACGCGGCGGTCGACGTCGCGATCGTCGGCGGCCGGGTTCACGGGCCTGTGGGCCGCGATCCGGCTGCTCGAGACCGAGCCCGTCGCTGCGGGTCGTCGTGCTCGAGGCCGAGCGCGTCGGCTGGGGCGCCAGCGGCCGCAACGGCGGCTTCTGCGCGGCATCGCTGACCCACGGCCTCGCGCAACGGGCTGCTCCACTTCCCCGACGAGATCGACGTCCTCGAGGCGGAGGGCCGGCGGAACCTCGCGGAGCTCGTCGCGTTCGTGCGCGACGAGGGCATCGACTGCGAGCTCGAGGCGACGGGCGTCCTGGACGTCGCCACCGCAGCCGTGGCAGGTGCGACGAGCTCCAGGAGTGGGTCGAGGTCGCGGCGCGCGCACGGCAGCGAGCTCGAGTTCCTCGACCGCGACGCGATCCAGGCGGCGGTCCACTCGCCGCGCTGGCTCGCCGGCGTGCGCGGCCGGCGGCGACCACGTGCGTGATGCTCAACCCGGCGAAGCTCGCCTGGGGCCTCGCGGCCGCCGCCGAGCGCCGGGGCGCGACGGATCGCCGAGGGCAGCGCCGTCACCGGGCTCCGGCGTCGGCGCGGCGTGGCGTGACCGTCGCGTCGACGGTGGCGGCGTGGTCGACGCCGGCCAGGTGCTCGTGGCGACGTCCGCGTACAGCGGCGTGGATGCGGCGCCTCGTCGCCCGCTGTTCGTGCCGGTCTACGACTACGTCGCTGATGACCGAGCCGCTCACGCCGGACGCAGCGCGGCGTCGATCGGCTGGGCCGGGCCGCGAGGGCATGTCGGACGCCGGCAACCAGTTCCACTACTTCCGCCTGTCGGCCGACGACCGGATCCTGTGGGGCGGCTACGACGCGATCTACCACCCGGGCAACCGCGTCGACGCCGGCCTACGACCAGCGGCCCGCGACGTTCGAGAAGCTCGCGCGCCAGTTCAGCGACGACGTTCCCCCAGCTCGACGGGATCCGGTTCACGCACGCGCTGGGGCGGCGCGATCGACACGACGACCCGGTTCACCGTCACCTTCGGCGAGGCGCTCGGCGGGCGCGTCCACTACGCCCTCGGCTACACGGGCCTCGGCGTCGGCTCCAGCCGCTGGGCCGCCGGGCATCCTGCGCGACAGGCTGCTCCGCCCCGACTCGCCGCTGCTGCGGCTCGAGCTCGTCCGGTCGCGCCCGTTCCCGATCCCGCCGGAGCCGGTCCGCACGCCCGCGGTCGAGATCATGCGCCGCGCGGTGATCGGCGCCGACGACCACGAGGGCCGCCGATCCTGGTTCCTGCGCGCGATGGACGCGCTCGGGATCGGCTTCGACTAGCTAGATCGCCCCGGCCGCGCTCGGACCGGCGGCCCACAGCCGGATCGAAACGGCCGTGTGCTGCGACGCGCATTCCTGACCGGCAGCCCGTGCCGCGATGACGTCCGTCGGTCAGTCCTGTGTCACGGCGGGAACAAGATCGGCGCCGGTGTCGCTCGCGGTCACCGGTCGGAGGCTGGATCGCGTGCGCCGGGCGACGCACGTCTGACGAGTCGAGCACTGCGCGGCGGCAGGAATGTCGCGCGCTGCCGGCACGCGCGTGTCTGCGAGATGTGCACGCGGGCGCACCGAGGGATGGCGCCATGTCACGGCCAGCGCAGAGCGACCCGCGTGCTCAGGCGGTCGGCGTCAGGCCGCGCGGCGGTGCACCCAGCGCGGGCAGCTCCTTGGCGAGCGTCGCGAGCGGCAGCGACCCGTGGCCGATCAGCTCGTCGTGGAAGCGCTTGAGGTCGAAGCGGGCGCCGTCGCGCGCCTCGAGCTCGCGGCGCAGCCGCCGGATCTCGCGCATCCCGGTCATGTAGCGAGAGCGCCTGGCCGGGCCAGCACGATGTAGCGGTCCGTCTCGATGACCGCGTCCGTCTCCGAGAGGCCCGTGTCGAGCAGCCAGTCGATCGACTGCTGGCGCGACCAGCCCAGGCCGTGCATCCCGGAGTCGACGATCAGCCGCGACGCGCGCCACGCCTGGGCGTCGAGCATCCCGAAGCGCTCGGCCGGCGTCGCGGTACAGGCCCGAGCTCGTCGGCGAGGCGCTCCGCGTACAGGCCCCAGCCCTCGACGTAGGCGCCGCCACGCGGCGCGGGCGCCGAGCCGGCGGAACACGTTGAGGCCCGGGGTGCTCCATCTCGAGGCTGATCTGGAAGTGGTGGCCCGGGATCGCCTCGTGGTAGGTCGTCGAGGCGAGCTTCGAGATACGTCCGGCTCGGCAGGTCGTAGGTGTTCACGTAGTAGATGCCCGGGCGCGAGCCGTCGAGCGACGGCGGGAAGTAGTAGGCGAACGGGGCGTCCTTCTCCTTGAACGCCTCGACCGGGCGCACCTCGCAGCGCGCGCACGCGGCAGCCGTCCGAACACCCGCGGCGCGACCTCCGCCGCCCGGACGATGTCCTCGTTCGCGCGGGCGACGAGCGCCTCGGGCGTCGGCGCCTGGTTCGTCGGGATCGGTCGCGAGCTTGCGCCGGTAGGCGTGCGACGTCCGTCGTCGAAGCCCTCGGCGCCGGCGATGGCCCGCCGCTCCTCGTCGATCGTCGCCAGCTCGTCGAGGCCCACCTGGTGGACGTCCGCGGGCTCCATGTCCAGCGAGGTCCAGCGCCGGATCGCGTGCCGGTAGAGCGCGCTCGCCGTCGGGCGCCGACACGAGGCCGGGCTGCTCGCGCGTCGCCGCGTAGGTAGGGCCCGCTCGAGGGCCTCGAGGAGCCGGCTGATCGGCGGGATAGACGACCTCGCGCACGACGTCCCGGACCCGCTCGCGGTCCGCGTCGCTGGCGACCTTGCGACATCGCCGGGACGATGGCCTCGCTCGATCGGGATCGCCAGCATGCCGCTCGCAGCTGGTCGATGGTCCGGTCGGCGACGATCCGGGCGGCCGTCCGGCCCGACGCGCAGGCCGTCGGCCATGATGTCGATGTGGGCGTCGATGTACGCCCCGTACGCGCGGAGGCGGCGCCAGGTACGCGTCGAGGCGCTCGGGCGTGTCGGCCGGCTGGAACTGGGCGAGCTGCGCGAGCAGCGTCTGCGGCCCGTCGATCTGGTCGACGGCGCAGCAGCTCGTGGAAGGCCAGGTCGTCGGCCTCGATGGCGATGTCCGCGACGATCCGGAGCATGTCGCGGGTGATCCGGTCCTCGTCGGACAGCCCCTCGGGCGGGACGGCCGCCGCCTCGCGCCGCACCCGCTCCATGAGCGCCGCGCTCGGCCGCCCGGCCCTCGGGGCCGGGGTCGTCGAGGCGGTCGTTGTAGCGCTCGTCCCCGTAGACCGTCGCCGTCGTCGGCGACAGGACGAGGACGTCCTCCCAGTAGCGGGTGGCGATCTCGTCGATGACGGACGGCGTCGGCATCGGGATCGGTCACGGTCAGCTTCCCACGATGCGGGCGGAGGAAGCGGCGGAGGCCCGGCGCGCCGCTAGCCTACCGGGCCGCGGGTCGCCCGGTCGCCGTCAGCCGCCGAACAGCGCGAGCTGGTCGCCGGTCCGCTCGATCGCCGGGTCGAGGCCCAGGAGGCCCTCCATGTCGGCCAGCGCGACCTCCTCGTGCGTGCACCAGTCGCGCAGGTGGTTGGCCTTGAGGATGTGCCAGTCGCCGTTCTCGAGCTCGGTTCGGAGCAGCGGCGACCGCTCGAGCTTGTGGCGCACGAGCTCGGCCCGCTCGGGCAGCACGACGAGGAAGCGCACCAGGCGCTCGTCGGGCGGCATCCGCGCATGGCGACGGAGCACGGTGTCGCCGAGCATCGCCGTCCACTCGACCTCCCACAGGAACGCCGCCCGGCCGCGGACGTACCAGATGACGTCGACGTCCTCGAGGTCCTCGCCCCGGATCCGGCCGAAGTAGGGCGGCCCGGCGAGCTCCCGGTCGTCGAGCCGGTCGCATCAGCGGGACGCCGCCCACGCGCCGGCGCTGCTGGCGGTCGCCGATCCAGCACGAGAAGCCCATCCGGTGGCCGAGATCCACGATGTCCGCGATCAGCTCGCCGTGCTCCTGGCTGCGCCGCGTGAGGTCGTCGGTGGTGACGAGGACGTCCGGCGTGCTGGCGAGGCTCCGGTAGCTCTCGAGGCAGGCGCGGACAAGGGCCTCGTCGGGCAGGTCCGGGCCGATGAACAGGCCGGCGATCCGGTCGAGGAACGCCGCCTCGGACAGGGGTCCGGCAGTCGAGAGCAGGCTGTAGACGGCCCACTCGACGCGATCGGCGAGGGGTGCCGCCGCGGCCTCCCGGTCGGCGCGATCGCCCAGCCACCAGCGATCGTCGGCGATGCGCACGAGGCGCACTGCCCTCCGCCCCGGCGAGCGCGTCGCGGACGAGGGCGAGCAGCCGGTCGACGTGATCGGCGGACGGCTCGGGTTTGCGCTCGGCGCGATCCGCGCGCCGTCGGCCGCCGCGTCCTCGGCTTGCGCCGGCGGACGCACCAGTCGCCGGAGGTGCCCGGCCCGGTCGAGGCCGACGAGGATCTCGCCCAGCAGGCCCGCGAAGCTGACGGGCTCGCCGCGCAGCTTGAGCACGTCGACGCGGCGTCGACCACGGCCCGCGCCGCGTCCTCGGCCGAGAACGGCGCGTCGGCGACGCGCTCGGGCGGCGCGAACAGGCGATCGTCGCGCGACGATGTCCGGGTCGCCGGCGCCGCCCGGGACCGGCGGGCAGGCGCGACGTTCGCGCGCGTCCGCGGTCCGCCCGGAACGGCGCCCGAGCCCGGGGGCACGAGCTCGACGACGCCGCCGGTCTCGCGGCCGGCCTCGGGCAGCCGCGCGGCCGGCGAGCCGGTAGTCCGCGCGTGACGCCGCCGAGCACGCTCGCGACGAGCGACTCGGGGCCGTCGCCCTCGAGCAGGAACACGCCCGCGCGTCGCGGGCCATGACGGGCTCGACGCCGCGCAGGGCCCGGGTCACCGCCGCGGCCTGCCAGCCCCACGACGGCCGCACCGGCGGGCCGAACAGCGGCTCGAGCGGCAGCGTGGCCGCGGCCTCGCGCCCAAGGACCCACGCCGTCGCGTGGTAGGCCCACGCGAGGCGCTCGGCGACGGGCCGCTGCGGCGGCGTGCCGACGACGAGGCGGACCCGCGGCCGGACGCCCGCGTCGGCGAGGTGCACCGTCTCGAGCTGCAGGGCCCCGAGCGCCGCCGATGTCCCCTGCTTGAGCATCGCCGTCGCCGAGCCCTCGACGAGGCTGCGCAGGTCGTCGCCGAGGCGCGCCGGGCACCGGGCCCCATGCGCCGCTCTCCAGGCGCTGGACGAAGCCCCGGACGAGGCGGACCCCGTCCTCGAAGGCGAGCCACGGGTTGCGCTCCCGCCAGTGGGCCCCGACCGGGCAGACGGACGTGGCCGCCGGCGATCCGCAGCGGCGCCACGCGGCCGGGCGACGTGCGCGAGGCGGCTGGCCGGACCGAGGGCGTGCAGCATCGCCAGCCGCAGGGCCGCGGCGATCGGACGCGGCGCGGAGGTCGCCCTCGACCCGCTCGAGGATCGCGGCGAGCGCCGACAGCTGGCGGGCCGTGTGCAGGTCGAGCAGCTCGTCCGCGAGCGCCTCGCCGCCCTCGAGCACCGGGAACCGGTCGGACAGGAGCGTCGCGGGCGTCGCCGGCGTCGCGGTCGAGCGCCAGCGCGCAGGTCGTTGGCGTCGAGCGGCGCCTGGCGCTGCTCGCCGCCGCCCAGCTGGTCGCGGCAGACCGGGCACCGGTAGTGCTTGCGGATCGGCTGCGGGCCGACCGGCTGCCCGTCGTCATCCGTCGGCCTCGGCCGACCAGGTGACCTCGTCGAGGATCACCGGGCGCTCACAGGTGGCGCAGCGGCTCGCGTAGCGGTCGGTGATGGACGCCTTGAGGCTGGACTCGCGGCGGGCCGACGCGGCCAGCGCCTGGACCGCGGCGTCGAGGTGGCGAAGGTCCGGCGGCCGGAGGACGATCTCGGCGAGCAGCCGGTCGAGCGGCGTGCCCTCGAGGCTGACGCCCTTGCGCTGGCGGTCGATCGCCGCCCGGGCGACCCAGCCGCCGCGGCCGAACAGGTCGAGGACGATGTCGCCCGGCGCGGAGCGCGGCCTCGATCCGCGCGGCGACCAGCGCGGGGGGCGGTGGCGGGGCGAACCGCTCGAACGCCGGCAGGCTGAACCCGGGTTCCGCCCGCAGGAGCAGTGCACGGCCAGCCATCGCCGGATTGTCGCAGACGGCGCCGCGGCCGGTCCGGCGAGCGGCGCCGCCGGAGCGCGAGGGTTTACGGCTCCTCGAGCTCGTCCGTCTCCTCGACGAACGCCTCGTCGGTCGTCTCCTCGGGCGGCAGGACGCGGTCGAGGTTCTCGATCTCCTCGTCCTCGATGTCGTCCTCGAGGTCGTCCTCGAGCTCCTCGTCCTCGCGGACCAGCGTGCCCTTCGTGTACGGGCGCAGGTCCGTGGACTTGGCGGCGGTCGGGAAGCTGACCTTGCCGTAGTTGCGCGGGTCCTGGAACACCTCGCGGATGATCAGGCGCACGTCGCGGTCGCCGAGCGAGGTGACGCCGGCGAGGTACTTGTTGCCGTCGGCCATGAGCTTGAGCAGGCGGGCGGCCACGCGGGGCTCGACGACGCCGATCCGGATGCCGTTGCTGATCGCGATGAGCCGGTTGGCCTCGGGCACGAGCTCGACGAGGTCGCCCGGGTTGACCTGCGCGAGCTCCGCCGGAGCGGGCGAGGTTGGTGAGGTGGGCGAAGCCGGTCTTGCCGGTCTCCTCGACGAAGATGCTGACCGGAGCCTTGGAGCCGGGCTGCGCCGCGACGGTCTTCTCGCCTGCCTCGACCATCAGCACCTTGAGGCGGTCGATGTTGCGCTCGGCGATCCGGTTCGTCGGGTCGAGCGCGAGGGCCTTCTGGTAGTGCTCGCGGGCCGAGCCGAGCTCGCCCATGCTCCCAGAGCGCCTTGGCCAGCCGGTTCTCGGCCTCGGAGTCCGGGCCGAGCTCGAGCAGCCGCCGGTTGGTCTCGGCGGCCTCGGCCCAGTCGGCGGCGGTGGCCTGCGCGATCGCCTGCTCGACCAGCTGGCGCTTGAGTCGGGTCTGGCTCGCGGGCGTCTGGGCTGCGGCGTCGATCTCGGGGAAGGTCACGGAGAGGTCGTCCTTTCGGTCGCGCTCGGACGCGCCGGGCCGGGGCATGCCGGAGGCAGTGGCAGGCCGCGCGGCATCGGTCGCGGGCACGTGTTTCTAGCATCCCCGGCCCGCTCCGTCAAACGGCGGAGGGCCCTCGCCGCGGTCCGCGAACGCCGCGGCGTCAGCCGCGAAGACGCAGGTTCCAGGCGACCACGACGACCGCGAGCACCGCGAGCAGGATCGTCTCCCACAGGAAGCGCGGCTCGCGGCGGCGGGCGGGCGCGGCTGCCGTGGAGCGCGTCCCACAGGTAGAACACGAGCGTCAGCACGGCGGGGCCCACAAGCCGCGGCAGGTCGATCGGCCGCAGCGCGCCGGCGGCGACCGCCACCACGATCGCGGACGTCACCGCCGAGCGCGCGGCGTCCATCGCCGTGCCGTAGCGGAGCAGCGGCCAGCCGGTAGCCGAGCACGCAGGGCGACGAGCGCGTCGTTGACCGCCAGCACCACGAGCCAGCCCTCGGTCATCGCCTGGCCGCCGGCGCGCCGTGCCGCCGGGCTCGGCGAGCCCGCCCGGCACCAGCGTCGCGATGCCCGTGAACGCGATGAACGCCGTCACGACGGCGGCCAGCACGACGCGCGACTGGTCGGCCTCGGTGCGCGCCGGTCGCCTGGCCGAGCAGCCGCAGCTCGAGCGCGAGAATCCGGTCGAGGAGGATGGCGAAGCCGAGCAGCGACCGGGACGAGCCCGAGGCCGATCGGCACGAGGTGGATCGCCGCCCCGGTGCCGCCGGTGAGCACCGCGGGATCGAGCAGCGCCTCGAACGGGCGCGCCTCGGCGGTCGCCGAGGCGCAGCACGCCGACGCCGGCCAGCAGCATCACGACCGGCAGCAGGCCCGGCGATCAGGAACGCGTCGGCGGGCTCGACGCGCCCGGGTCAGCGCGACCATGACCACGGCGGCCACGACGAGCTCGCGGCGGGCGAGGACGGCGGTCGGGTCGGCGGTCGCGTCGCATCGCGGGGTCGGTATCGGGCGCGGATGGTACGTCAGCCGCCGGGTCAGACGCGGCCGGGCTTGCCCGCGACCCAGGCGAGCAGCTCGTCGAGCGGGCGCGTGTTGAGCACGTGTCGCGGGCTCCACCCACGCCCGCCGCGCCTGGTCGACGCCCCAGCGCACGTACTCGAGCTCCTCGGTCCGGTGGGCGTCGGAGTCGATCGTGAGCAGGCAGCCCATCGATACCGCGCGGCGGGCCCGCTCGGCGGCGAGGTCGAGGCGGTGCGGGGAGCCGTTGATCTCGAGCGCCGTGCCGGTCGCGGCGGCCGCCTCGAACACCGCGTCCCAGTCGAGGTCGAGGTCGTCGCGGGTCTGGATCATCCGGCCCGACGGGTGCGCGATGACGTCGACGTGCGGGCTGCGGATCGCGTTCAGCGTCCGCCGCGTCAGCTCGGCGCGCGGCTGGCGGCGCGCCACGTGGACCGACGCCACGACGAGGTCGAAGCGCGCGAGCAGGTCGTCCTCGTAGTCGAGCGTCCCGTCGGCGCGGACCTCGAGCTCGCAGCCGTGGAGCAGGCGGAACCCGCCCGGATTGGCGCCCGGCGGCGCGGTCCCGGCCGCCTCCTCGGCCGCGAACCGGGCGTTGAGCGCCGGCGATGATCGCGCGCTGCTGCTCCACCCGCTCCGGGCTCCAGGCCGTGCGCGATGGCGAGGCTCTGCGAGTGGTCGGTCAGCACCTGGTACGCGTAGCCGCAGCCGCCGGCCGGCCTCGGCCATGACCTCGATCGCGTGGACGCCGTCGCTCCAGTCCGAGTGCGTGTGGAGGTCGCCGCGGAGATCCGCCGCGGGTGACCAGCGTCGGCAGCCGGCCCTCGCGCGCCGCCTCGATCTCGCCCCGGTCCTCGCGCAGCTCGGGCTCGACGAACGCGAGGTCGAGGAAGCCGTAGACGCGCGGCCTCGTCGGGGAAGGTGCGCAGCTCGGCGGCCTCGCCCGTCCAGCGGCTGCGCCGTCCTCGCCGATCCGCAGGAACCCCTTCTCGGACAGGCTCCAGCCGCGGTCGCGCGCGATGCCCCGCAGGGCGACGTTGTGGTCGGCCGAGCCGGTGAAGTGGACGAGGTACGTGCCCGCCTCGCCGGGCGGCATGACCATGAGGTCGACCTGGGGCCCGCGCAGCAGCGTGACGCTCGCCTTCGCGTGGCCCGCGCCCAGCACGCGGTCGACGGCACCCGAGCGCCGCGAACCGGGCGATGACCGCGTCCGGGTCGTCGGTCTCGACGAGCAGGTCGAGGTCGCCGATGGTCTCGCGCCGCCGGCGGAGCGAGCCCGCCTGGACGATCCGGCGCACGCCCGGGCGTCGCCCTCGAGCTGCGCCACGAGGTCGTCGGAGATCGCCTGCGCGCGGTCGAGCAGCAGCCGCTGCGGCCGCGACTCGAGCTGCTCGATGCCCTCGAGGATCCGCTGCTCGGTGCTCGCGGAGATGCCCTTGAGGCCGCGGAGCCGCCCCGCCTCGGCGGCCTGGCGCAGGTCCTCGAGCGTCTCGACCCCCAGGCCCTCGTAGACGACGCGGACGGTCTTGGGGCCCGACGCCCGGGATCGCGCAGCAGGTCGACGAGGCTGGCCGGGATCTCGGCGCGCAGCCGGTCGTGGAACGCCATGTGGCCGGTCGTCGCGAGCTCGACGATCTTGTCGCCGATCGCCTGGCCGACGCCCGGGATCGGCCGCCGGTCGCCGGCGGCATACGTCGAGGCGACGTCGAACGGCGCGCGGGCGATCGCGTCGGCGGCCCGGTGGTAGGCGACGGTCTTGAACACGACCTCGCCCTGGACCTCGAGGATGTCGCCGATCTCGTGGAAGATCCGGGCGAGATCGCCGTTGGTCGGCGGGCGCGGCTCGCCCGCGGGCGATCGGCGCCGTCGGCCGGGTCGTGGAGGTCGGTCGCGGGGCGTCGCGGATCGAGGGGCATGCCCGCATGGTACGGGCGCGCCCGGGCGGGACGCGCGATGCAGTCAGGCGGCGACGACCCGGTCGCGCCCGGCGCGCTTCGCCCGGTACAGGGCCCGGTCGGCCTCGTCGATCACGCACGTCGAGCGGCATCGTCGGGCGACGTCGCCACGGCCACCCCGACCGAGACGCTGACACCCGGGCACGCCCAGGCGCCGGAGGTCGAGCGTCGAGACCGCCCGCCGGACGCGCTCCCCCACCTCGACCGCGACCTCGGGGCTCGGGTTGCGCAGCAGGACGGCGAACTCCTCGCCGCCGAAGCGGGCCGGGACGTCGTCCTCGCGGACGGCCTCGGCGATCGCCTGCGCCACCTCGCGCAGCACGTGGTCGCCGACCGCGTGCCCGAACGTGTCGTTGAGCCGCTTGAACCGGTCGATGTCGATCATCAGCACCCCGACCCGGTCCTCGGACCGGCGCCGCTTGCGCCAGCAGGCCCAGGTACTCGTCGAAGTAGCGGCGGTTCGGGCAGCCCGGTCAGCGCGTCGGTCGTCGCCCGCGCCTCGGCCTCGCGCAGCGAGTAGACCCGGGCGAGGGCCGCGGACGCCTCCGACGCCGCGGCCTCGAGGATCCGGTGTGCGCTCGCGGGCCACGGCTCGCTGGTCCGGCGCGAGACGATGATCGCGCCCTCGGTCCGGCCGTCGACGCGCAGTGGCGCGGCAGGACGTTGCGACAGCCCGTACGCGTCGGCAGACGCGGGTGGCGATGCGGTCGGCGATCCGCTGGTCGGCGCCGTCGCGCTGCGGCGTCGCGTGGGACCCGCGGCGCGTCCGCGGCGTCGCGCGCCAACCGGGTCCATCGTGGCGGCGCCGCCGTCGATCCACGGGAAGCCCGGTGCCGCCGATCCCGTCTGCTGCCAGCCCGTCATGCTGCCGGACGCCGGCGAGCGCCATCCGGTCCGCGGAGATCCCGAGCGGGACGAGCTGCGGGTCGCCGTCGGGATCGGGCTCGATGGGCACGGCGGTCAGCCGGCGACCGCGCGCCGCGGCGATCGGCCAGGCTCGCCAGCGCGTCGCCCTCGGCGGGGTCGTCGAGCTCGCATCGAGCGGCAGCGAGGTGCGCGAGGTCGGGGCCCCGGGCCGGGTCGACGAGAGCACGGCCTCGAGCACGCGCGACTCGGGCCGCCGGCGCACGACGGCGACGTGGTCGGCGCCCGTGCCCGACCCCCAGCTCCTCGACGATCGCGGCGACGATCGCGTCGGGCGACACGGAGCGCGAGAGCGCGCGCAGGATCCGGGCGAACGATCTCGGCCTCGGTGCGCCGCGTGCCCTCCGTGTCGGCGACCGCCTCGCGCTCGCGGATCGCGAGCAGCCCGACCAGCGCGACCAGCAGCGAGGACGACGACGTCAGCGGGCCGGGGATCGAAGACGACGCGCAGCAGCTCGATGGTGCCGAGGGCGACGAAGATGAGGACGAAGGGTCGGCTGGGTCAGGTCGCGCATCCCCCTGCGCAGCCCGAGGTCGCGTGTGGCGCGGTACCGGAAGCTCACCGGTTCCTAGGATGCGGCCGGTCCGGGCCCGGGGCAAGCGGCGCCCGCCAGTACTGTCGGCTGGCGGGTCCTGGTACTTCCGTACTGGCTCAGGCCCCACCCGACCCCACCGGAGCGTCCAGCCGCCCGGTTTCGGTCGTGGCGGCGTGGCGGCCGGGGCCGCGCCGGTGGATGCCGGGCTCGATCGGCTCGTCGCCGGCCGCCTCGCCCGCAGGCCCGACCCGGTTGCCGCCCGCGGCCTTTGCGGCGTACAGGCCGGCGTCGGCGACCGCGAGCAGGTCGGTCGCCGACCGTCCGTCCTGCGGGTAGGTCGCGATGCCGATCGAGGCGCCGATCGGGAACGGCACCCGCCCGTCCGACGGAGAACGGCGATGCCGCGGAACGCGGCCAGGATCCGGGCCGCCACGCCGGCGGCGTCCTCGCATGTGGTCTCGGGCAGGATCAGCGCGAACTCGTCGCCACCGTAACGGGCCGGGACGTCGGAGCCGCGGAGCGACGACCGGATCAGCTCCGCGACGTGGACCAGGACGCCGTCGCCGTAGAGGTGGCCGAAGCTGTCGTTGACGAGCTTGAAGTCGTCGAGGTCGAGCATCACGACGCTCAGCGGCCGGTGCGTGCGGACCGCACGGACGACCTCCTCGGCCAGGCGCTCGTGCAGGTAGCGGTGGTTGAAGAACCCGGTCAGCGGGTCGCGGTCCGCGAGGTTGCGCGCCGTCTCGTACAGGCGCGCGTTCTCGAGGGCCATCGCGGCCTCGTGGGCCATCGTCGTGGCGAGCGTGATCTGGCCCGGCGTCCGCGGCTGGGCCGGCCGGTCGACACGAGCTCGATGAGACCGATCGCCTCGCCCTTGGCGATCAGCGGGATCATGACGAGCCCGCGCATGCCCGTCGCGCCGGAGCAGGTCGACCTCGGCCGGATCCGCGGTCGGGTCCTCGGTGTCGACGGTCTCGATCACCCCGTTCTGGAGCACCTGGCAGGTGAGCGGGTAGCCCTCGAGCGGGTAGAAGTCGTCCATGTCGGCGCGCGCCGCGTCGGGAAGCAGCCGAGCGTCCGCAGCCGGGCGTTGGCGCCGGTCCCAGTCGCTGATCTGGGCGCGGTCGGCGCCGACGGCGCGGGCGAGGTGCTCCGCCATGAGATCGGCGACCGCGCGCGGATCGAGCGAGCGCGACAGCGCGCTGCTCATGTCCAGCAGCTGGCGCAGCTCGGCCGCGAGGCGCCGGGTCTCGGCGAGGTTCGCGGCGCCGCTGAACGCGGTCCCGGCCTGGTCGGCGAGGATCATCAGCAGCCGCAGGTCGTCGTCGTCGAACTGGCGGAGGCCGAGCTTCGACAGCGTGATCACGCCGACCAGCTTCCCGTCGTGCTGCATCGGGACGACGAGCATCGACTCGTCCACGTCGTCGGTGCCCGGGATCGTCGCGCCGCGCGCGTCGGCGGTCGCATCGTCGATGCGCAGCGGCTGCCCGTGGAGCGCCACCCAGCCCGTGAACCCCTCGCCGATCTTCGTCCGCAGGATGTCGAGGTCGACCTTCTCGTAGGCGCCGACGCGGCCCTCGAACGCGATCGGGACGAGGTCGTCGGGCGGGTCGAGCAGGTAGACGCGGGCGTTGTGGTAGTCGATGACCCGCCGCGTCTCCTCGACGACGGCCCGGCCCACCTCCTCCCGGCGACAGGCTCGCGCTCATCCGGCGGGCGGCGTGCTGGAGGACCTGGAGCTGGGCCTCGCGCCGGCCCTCCGAGGCGCGGGCCGGCCGACGAGCGCCCGGTCGCGAGAATCGTGCCGCCGATGGCCAGGTCGAGCACGACCGTGAGGTCCTCGAACGAGCCCGGTCCCCCGCCGACCGCCCAGCCGATGATGCCCAGCGCGAGGATCGGCGACGCCTGACGGCGAACGCGACCATGTGAAGGCGCGTCGGGACCCGTCGAGCCTCGATGGCGGCCACGCGCGCGGCGCGCGGCCGCGAGGCGGATATGCACGACTCGGATGCTGCCAGCGGGCCGCGGCGCGCGGGCACCAATCGAAGGTACCGGCGGCGCGGTGAACTCTCCCGCGGGTCAGGCCGGCGGGACGTACCGCGAAGGCGGCGGATTCGGGCCGCGCCAGCCAGTCGGCGAGCGTGCCGGCGGCCGCGTCCTTGGCGCGACAGAAGCGGCGCTTCCACGGGCCAGTCGATCGCCAGCGCCGGGTCGTCCCAGCGGATCCCGGCCTCGTTGGCGGCGTTGTAGCCGGCCGTGCAGAAGTACTCGATCTCGGTCGCGTCGGCGAGCGCGGCGAAGCCGCGCGCGAACGACGCCGGCGCCCAGAAGAGGACCGGGTCGTCGGCCGACGCCTCGACGCGTCACGACCTGGCCCAGCGTCGGCGAGCCGGGCCGGATGTCCGACGGCCACGAGGAACGCGCGCCCGGCGACCACGCGCATGAGCTTGCCCTGCGGCGGATCCCACTGGAAGTGCAGGCCGCGGACGACGCCCCGGGCCGAGCGCGACTGGTTGACCTGCTCGAAGCGGGTCGGCAGGCCGAGCGCGCGCGAACGCGCCGGCCTGGAGGATCTCGGCGAACCAGCCCCGCTCGTCGCCGAAGCGTTGCGGGCCGGACGATCGCGGACCTCGGGGATCGCGGTCGGCTCGACGGTGAACGGCACCGCTACATCATCACCAGGCCGCCGTCGACGGCGAGCACCTGGCCCGTGATGAACGCGGCCTCGTCGGACGCGAGGAACGCGACGGCGTCGGCGATCTCCTCGGGGGTCCCGAACCGCCCGAGCGGCGTGCGCTCGGTGAGCTGCTCCTTGAGGTTGTCGGGCAGGTCCTGGGTCAGCTCGGTGAGCACGAACCCGGGCGCGACGGCGTTGACGGTGATCCCGCGCGAGGCGAGCTCGCGGGCCGCCGCCTTGGTCAGCCCGATCAGCCCGGCCTTGGCCGAGCTGTAGTTCGCCTGGCCCATCTGCCCCGCCTGGCCCGACACCGACGTGATGTTGATGATCCGGCCGCCCTTGGCCTTGAGCATCGGCCGGGTGCACCGCCTTGAGCGCGTAGAACGCGCCGAACAGGTTGGTCTCGAGCACGTCGCGCCAGCTGTCGAGGCTCATCCGCATGATCAGGTCGTCGCGGGTGATGCCGGCGTTGTTGACCAGGATGTCGATCTTGCCCGAAGGCCTCGAGGACCGTCTTGACCAGCGCCTCGGCGGCCTCGGCGTCGCGGGCGTCCATCTGGACGGCGAGGCAGCGCCGGCCGAGCGCCTCGACCTCGGCGACCGTCGCGTCGGCGGCGGCCTGGTTGCCGCGGAAGCTGAACGCGACGTCGGCGCCCTGGCGCGCGAGGCGGAGCACGATCGCCCGCCCGATGCCGCGCGAGCCGCCGGTGACGAGCGCGGTCTTGCCCGTGAGGTCGATCATCCGTGCTCCTCCTGTCAGCGGACGGGCTGTGGCGCGGGCTCCGGCTCGCCGGGGACGACGTCGTCGAGCGGGACCTCGATGCCCGGGCGCGATCGGCCGGCGCACGATCTCGGCGAGCGCGGGCGGGATCGGGTCGACGGAGTCCCAGTCGACGGGCATGCGGACCGTCACGTCCTCGGGGCGGACGGCCGCGTCGCCGACGAGCCCGCGGGCCGGGTCGGCGGTCCACTCCATCGCGACGGCCCCGGACGTGAACCCGGCGCCGAACGCGACCATCACGAGCTTGTCGCCGATCTCGACGCGGCCCTCGTTGACGGCCTCGGCGAGCGCGATCGGCACCGACGCGGCCGACGTGTTCCCGTACCGGTCGAGGTTGACGAACATCCGCTCCATCGGCAGGTCGAGGCCCTTGGCCACCGCCTCGATGATCCGGATGTTGGCCTGGTGCGGGATGAACAGGTCGACGTCGCCCGGCGTCGATGCCCGCCTTGCCGACGGCCGCCAGCGCCGTCGAGGCGAGCGTCCGGGTCGCGAACCGGTAGGTCTCCTTGCCCTCCATGCGGATCTTGTGCTCGCCGCGGGCGATCGTCTCGGCCGACGGCGGGCTCTTCGACCCGCCCGCCGGGCAGCCAGATCATGTACGCGCCCTGCGGCTCGGTCGTGAGCTCGATGCCGACGGGCGCCGTCGGCTCGTCCGACGCGGACAGCACGACCGCGCCGGCGCCGTCGCCGAACAGGATGCAGGTGCTGCGGTCGGTGTAGTCGAGGAACCGGGTCAGCAGCTCGGCGCCGATGACGAGCACGTGCTTCGCGAGCCCGGCCGCGATGTAGGCGCTGGCGGTCGCGTAGCCGTAGACGAAGCCCGAGCAGGCGGCCATGACGTCGAACGCGGCGGCCTTCGTGTTGCCGATCGCCTCCTTGACCAGCGCGGCGGTCGACGGCATCCAGTAGTCGGGCGTGAGCGTGGCCAGGATGATGACGTCGATGTCGTCGGGCTCGATGCCCGCCGTCCGGATCGCGCGCAGCGCCGGCGACCGCGCCCATGGACGCGGTGGTCTCGTGGGCTGCGGCGACGCGCCGCTCGCGGATGCCGGTCCGCGGCTGACGATCCACTCGTCGGAGGTGTCGACCATCCGCTCGAGGTCGGCGTTGGTGAGCACCTGCGACGGGCGCGTAGCGGCCCCAGCCGGTGAGGCGGACGGCGCGTGCCGTCGTTCCGGTCATGCGGGCTCCACCTCGATCAGCGGCTGCTTCGCCTTGACCAGCGCGCCGGTGTCGACGCAGACGCGGGTGACGCGGCCCGGCAGGTCGCTCTTGATCTCGTTGAACAGCTTCATCGCCTCGATCAGGCCGATGATCTGGCCGACCGAGACGTGGTCGCCGACCGCGACGTAGGGCGTGGCGCCGGGCGACGGCGCCGCGTAGAAGATGCCGGTCAGCGGCGCGTTGACGGACGGCTTGGCCGGGGCCGGCGCCGGCGCCGGACCGGGCGCCGGTGCCGGCCGGCGCGCCTGGCGCGTCGGCCGGCGCGGCCGTCGCGGGAGCCTCGGCCGGCGCGCGGCGACCGCGACGGGCGCCGAGGCGCTCGACCGCCGACGGCGCCCGGAGGACGATCGTCGTCCCGCCGGCCGCCACCTCGAGCTCGCCGAGGTCGCTGCGCTCGAGGACCGCCGTCAGCCGGTCGACCAGCGCGAGCAGCGAGGTGTCGGCGGCGCGCGAGCGCGGGGGCCGGCATCGGCGGCGCCGGCCGCGCCGTTGCCGCCCTGCGGCGTCTCGCCTCGGCGCCGTCGGTCGTCGACCACGTCGGATCACCGTCGTCGACCGCGCCATCGCCGGGCCCACGGCGACGGGATCCGTGCGGCTCGCGCCTTCGACGAGACCGGTCTCGGTCATCGGCTCCTCCTCCCGGCTCTCGTCGGCCGGCGCGCTCATCCGTCCCACCGCCGGAACACCAGCGCCGTGTTCTGGCCGCCGAACCCGAACGAGTTGGAGATCGCCGCGCGGACGGGCCGGCTCGTCGCGACGTTCGGGCGTGAGGTCGAGGCCCTCGGCCAGCTCGTCGGGGTCCGTGCGAGGTTGATCGTCGGCGGGATCCGGCCGTCGCGCATCGCCAGGATCGTGGCGATGGCCTCGATCGCCCCGGCCGCGCCCAGCGTGTGGCCGAGCATCGACTTGTTGGCGCGTCACGGCCACGCTGCGGCGCGTGGTCGCCGAAGATCGTCCGGATCGCCTGCAGCTCCGCCTTGTCGCCCTCGGGCGTCGACGTCGCGTGGGCGTTCACGTGGTCGATCTCGGCCGGCTCCATGCCCGCCTTCTCGAGCGCCCGCCGGGCCGCCCGGACCGCGCCGATGCCGCCCGGCGCCGGCAGCGTGATGTGCGACGCGTCCGCGGTGGCGCCGTAGCCGACCAGCTCCGCCAGCGGCGTCGCGCCGCGGGCCTCCGCGTGCTCGAGCGCCTCGAGGACCAGCGCGCCGCCGCCCTCGCCCATCACGAACCCGTCGCGGTCCTGGTCGAACGGCCGCGACGCGGCGCTCGGGTCGTCGTTGCGGGTCGACAGCGCCTTCATCGAGCGCGAAGCCGCCGATCGTCGCCTCGTGGATGCCGGCCTCGACGCCGCCCGCGATCATCAGGTCGGCGTCGCCGCGCCGGATCGTCTCCCACGACTCGCCCAGCGCGTGGCCGCCGGTCGCGCACGCCGACACCGTCGCGAAGTTGGGGCCGATGGCGCCCGTGCGCGATGGCGACCTGGCCGGAGCCGACGTTGGCGATGCCCATCGGGATGAAGAACGGCGAGATCCGGTCGGGGCCGCGCTCGGCCATCACGAGCACGTTGTCGAACAGCGTGGACACGCCGCCGAGGCCCGGACCCGATGATCACGCCCGATCCGCGCCGCCATGTCGTCGTCGAGGCGCGGCGGGAGGCCGGCGTCGATGCAGCGCCTGGTGGGCGCACACGAGCGCGAACTGGATGTAGCGGTCCGTCCGGCGCATCTCCTTGCGATCGAGGATGTCGGACGGGTCGAAGTCCTTGACCTCGGCCGCGATCCGGCACCGCGAGCCGCGACGGGTCGAAGTTCGCGATCGCGCGCGACGCCGGAGCGCCCGGCGAGCGAGGCCCGGCCCAGGTCGACGCGACGTCGTTGCCGAGCGGCGTGACGGCGCCCATGCCGGTCACCACCACGCGCCGGGGGCTGGCCGGCCAGGACCAGGTCATCGCACCAGCTTCCCGGTGCGCACCGTGGCGGCGCGGTACACGTCGCCCGGCAGGCCGCGGGCGGAGATGGCGTTGGCGACCGTCAGCACGTCGAACGGCGTCCGCCGGATCTCGGCGTGGACCTCGCCCTCGACGATCGTCACCGACGCCCACGAGGCGGTCGGGTCGCCGTCGAACACGTAGCCCGCCGAGCCGGCGTTGACGATGACCTTCCAGCCGAGGTCGCGGACCTCGGGGACGTGCGTGTGGCCGACGCAGATCACCCGGGCGTCCGTGGCCGCGGCGCGCTCGAAGACGACGTTGGCGTCGAGCGCCTGGTCGAAGCCGCGGGTCTGCGACCCCGGCGAGGCGTGGACGACCAGCACGAGCGTCGTCGCCGGCCCGGATGCGGCGCTCCGACGGCAGCCGGCGCAGCCAGGCCAGCTGCTCGTCGCTCAGCTCGTCGTGCGCCCACTCGGCGGCGATGCTGCACGCGTCTCGGGGACGCCGTCCTGGTACTGCGGGAACGCCGCGCCGTAGTCGAAGTCGGCGACCGCGATGTCCGTGTTGCCGCGACACGATCGGCGCGCCGTCGGCCTCGAGGGCGCGCAGCGCGTCGATCCGGCGCCGCGGGGTCCGGGCCGTTGAGCACGAGGTCGCCGGCGACGAGCACGTGGTCGGGGCGCTCGGCGCGGATCGCGGCCAGCGTCGCCTCGAGCGCGGCAGGTTGCCGTGGACGTCCGACAGGACGGCGATCCGCGTCATCGCAGGACCCCGGCGGGCGGGATGACGAAGGACAGGAGGCCCTCGCAGGCGACCTCGCCGTCGACGCTGGCCACGCCCCGGCCCTTGCCGAACCGCGAGCCCAGCTTCTCCATCGTGATCTCGAGCCGGAGCGTGTCGCCCGGGACCACGACGCGCTTGAAGCGCACCTCGTCGATCCCGGCGAACAGCCCGATCCGGTCGCCGAAGCCCGGCTGCTTGGCCACGTAGACGGCCATCGTCTGGGCCAGCGCCTCGACCTGGAGGACGCCCGGCATCACCGGCAGGCCCGGGAAGTGGCCCTGGAAGAACCACTCGGTCGCCGTCACGGCCTTGATGCCGACGATCCGCTTCGCCTCGGGGTCGTACTCGACGATCCGGTCGACGAGCAGCATCGGCCAGCGGTGCGGGATCAGGCCCTCGATCTCGCGCACCGAGTGGACGGTGCCGCGGCGGGGGCATCGGGCGCGGCGGGCGCGGTGGCGGGCAGGGCGTCGGTCACGAGGGCTCCAGGCGGGGATGGACGGAGTGTCGCGCGCGGCCGGGCCGTCGAGCACGCGCATCGTTGCAGGGCTGCAGTCGCGGCGGCCGGCGCGCGTCATGCGCGCACGGCCCCGGCGAGGAACGCCGCGCCGCCCACCCGGTCGAGCAGGTTGGTGGTGAACTTCCCGGCGAGGAACGGCTCCGACACGAGCAGCGCGCGATGGATCTCGGTGTTGGTCACGACGCCCTCGATGACGAGCTCGTCGAGCGCGGCGCGGCCGCGGGCGATCGCCGCCTCGCGGGTCGGGCCCCAGACGACGAGCTTGCCCAGCAGCGAGTCGTAGAACGGCGGGACCTCGTAGCCCGCGTAGGCGTGGGAGTCGAAGCGGACCCCGGGTCCGCCGGGCGCGTTGAACCGCTCGATCGTGCCGGCGCCGGGCCGGAAGTCGTGCTCCGGGTCCTCGGCGTTGATCCGGAACTCGATCGCGTGGCCCGCGCTGGGCGACGTCCTCCTGGGTGAAGCCCGAGCGGCTCGCCCGCCGCGATCCGGATCTGGGTGGCCACGAGGTCGATGCCGGTGAGCATCTCGGTCACCGGGTGCTCGACCTGGATCCGGCAGTTGATCTCGATGAAGTAGGCGTTGCCGTCGTTGTCGACGAGGAACTCGAGCGTCCCGACGTTCTCGTAGCCCGCCGCGACGACGGCCTGGATCGCGCGCTCGGCGAGAGCTCGCGGCGGCCGGCCGCGGTCATCGCCGGCGACGGCGACTCCTCGAGGATCTTCTGGTGGCGGCGCTGGACCGAGCAGTCGCGCTCCCAGAGGTGGACGCCGTGCCCGAACCGGTCGACCGCGACCTGGACCTCGACGTGCCGGTTGTCCTCGAGCCAGCGCTCGAGGTACAGCGCGTCGTCGCCGAACGCGGCCCGCGCCTCGGAGCGGCAGATCGGCAGGACCGCGGCCAGCTCGCGCGGCGAGCGGACCATGCGCATGCCCTTGCCGCCGCCGCCGGCCGACGGCTTGACCAGCACCGGGTAGCCGATCCGCTCGGCCTCCTCGAGCGCGTGCGCCTCGTCGCCCAGCAGGCCCGAGCCCGGGATCGTCGGCAGGCCGTGGTCGGCGAGCAGGCGCCGGGTCTCCTCCTTCGAGGCGAACCGCTCGAGGACGTTGGCGGGCGGCCCGATGAACGTCAGGCCGTGGGCGCGCACCGCGTCGGCGAACGCGTCGTCCTCGGACAGGAACCCGTAGCCCGGGTGGATCGCGTCGCAGCCGGTGACGAGCGCCGCGGAGATCAGCGCGGGCGCCGAGAGGTACGAGCGCCGGGCGTCGGCCGGGCCGATGCAGATGGCCTCGTCCGCGAGCATCGCGGGCAGCGACCGGCGGTCGGCCTCGGAGTAGGCGACGACCGCCTCGATGCCGAGCGTCCGGCAGGCGCGCAGGATGCGCAGGGCGATCTCGCCGCGGTTGGCGATGAGGACGCGGCTGATCATGCGGAGGCCTCCCCGTCGGCGTCGGTGCCGCGTCCCGGCACCGCGGCGCTCGGGCGGCGCGCCTCGGTCGTGCGGCGCCGGCCGGCTCGCCGTCGGTCTCGACCGTCACGTCCGCCATCGACCGCGGCGACCTCCTCGCCGTACTCGACCGCCTCGCCGGCCTGGGCGAACACCTCGACCAGCGTCCCGTCGATCGGGGCGATCACGTCCTGCGCGATCCCCAGCAGGTCGACGATCGCGATCCGGTCGCCGGCCCGGACGCGGGCTGCCCGGCGTGCGGTCTCGGGCTGGAAGACGCCGACAGCGGGCGAGAGGACCATGCGTGCGGCCGGCTCGGCGTGGTGGGCGCCGACCCGGCCGCGGCCTGGCGAGCGCGCGACGTGGCCGCGACGCCGGCTGTCGCGCGCGCCTGGGTCGCGTCGCGGCCCCGGCCCTCGCGGTCGGCGTGCGTCCCGAGGCGCGGCCGCTCCGCGCGCCGGGGCGCCGAGGCCGTCGCCGACGCGGTCGCGCGACGGAGCCGGATCCGCCAGTCGCCCTCGCGGACCTCGAGCTCGCCGAGCCCGCTCGACGCGAGCTTCTGCACGAGCGCCGGCACGAGCGACTCGGAGAGCCGGCCGAGGCTCGCGTGGTCGGCCTGGCGCTGGGCGGGGGTGCGGTCGCCGGTCGGGCGCGTGGTCGGGCATGCGCTAGACGTCCTCGCGGGCAGGTGGCTCGTCGCGGCGGCCGACCGGGAGCGGCGCGGGGATCGCCCGCTGGCCCGCTTCGAGCAGGCTGCGCAGGCGGTCCGCGAGGCCGGGCCGCGGCGGGATGATCGGTGGCGTGGGCGCCGGGCCCTCGAGCTCGGCGAACGCGCCGAGGAACGGTACCGGCGATAGCGCTCGCTCGACCAGCGCATCGAGCGGGATCGCGGTCAGCCGGTCGAGCTCGCGCAGGATCGCCGACTTGAGGCGCCGGCCGGTCTCGGCCGGGTCGGCCTGGGCGCCGTCGGCGCGGCTCCGGGATCACCTCGTCGATCACGCCCAGCGCGCTGCTGGTCGATCGCGCTCATCTTCATCGCCAGCGCCGCCGTCGCCGCCTCGTCGGTGGTCCGCCACAGGATGCTCGCGCAGCCCTCGGGCGAGATGACCGAGTAGACGGCGTTCTCGAGCGCCAGCACGACGTCGCCGACCGCGATCGCGAGCGCGCCGCCCGAGCCGCCCTCGCCGGTGATGACCGTGACGATCGGCGTCCGCAGCCGCGTCATCAGCCCGACCGACCGCGCGATCGCCTCGGCGATGCCGCGCTCCTCGGACTCGGGGCCCGGGTGCGCGCCCGGGCACGTCGACGAACGTCACGACCGGCAGCCCGCAGCGCTCCGCGAGCTCCATGACCCGCATCGCCTTGCGGTAGCCCTCGGGGTGCGGCATGCCGAAGTTGCGGCGGACGTTCTCCTCGGTGTCGGCGCCCTTCTGCTGGCCGATGACGACGACCCGCCGGCCCTCGATCCGCGCGAAGCCGGCCACGATCGCCTCGTCGTCGCCGAACAGCCGGTCGCCGTGGAGCTCGACGAACTCGTCGGCGATCTCGGCGAGGAACTCGAGGGTCCGCGGCCGGCGCAGGTTGCGGGCGAGCTGGACACGCGCCCAGACGACCGCCTTCTCGTCGACGGGCGGCGGGCGGCGGCGCGGTCTCCCGGCCTTCGGCGGTCTCGCGCGTCGCGGCCCGCGGATGCGGTCAACCACGGGCGGCCTCCGCCTGGGCCGGCGCGAGGAAGCGCAGGAGCTGGGCCAGCTCGCGGCGGAGGTCGGGCCGCGGCACGACCCGGTCAACGAAGCCGTGGCGATACAGGAACTCCGCGCGCTGGAAGCCCGGCGGCAGCTCCTGACCGATCGTCGCCGGCGCCCGACGCGCGCGCCCGCGAACCCGATCAGCGCGTTGGGCTCGGCCAGGTTCACGTCCCCCATCGCCGCGTACGAGGCGAACACGCCGCCCGTCGTCGGATCCGACATGACCGACACGAACGGGACGCGCGCCGCGCGCAGCCGCTCGAGGGCGGCCATCGTCTTGGCCAGCTGCATCAGCGCCAGCGTACCCTCCTGCATCCGGGCCCCGCCGGACGCCGAGACGATGACCAGCGGCACGCGCTCGGCTCGAGCGCCCCCTCGGCCGCCCGGGCGACCTTCTCGCCGACGACCGCGCCCATCGACCCGCCCATGAACCCGAAGTCCATGACCAGGATCGCGATCCGCTGGGCCTCGATCCGCCCGAAGCCCCAGACGGCGGCGTCGCGCAGCCCGGTCGCCAGCTGGGCGGCGGCGACGCGGTCCGGGTACGCCTTCTGGTCGACGAACGCCAGCGGGTCCTCCGAGACCAGCCCGGCGTCGCGCTCCTCGAACGTGTCCTCGTCGAGCAGCTGGGCGAGTCGGACCGGCGCCGGCAGCCGGAAGTGGTGGCCGCACGACGGGCAGACGCTCATCGCCTTCTCGAGCTGCTTGTTGAACAGCTGCTCCTGGCACGACGGGCAGCGCGTCCACATCGTCTCGGGGTAGGTCTCGCGGCGGGAGCCGAAGGTCGGGAAGCGACGCGGCATCAGGCGAGCCCCCGCAGGACGCCGGTGACGGGGTCGAGGCCACGTGCGAGCGGATCGGCGTCACGGTGCGCGGCCGCGTCGCGCGCCACGCCACCCAGGCGACGCCCGACGAGCGAGAGGGCGGCGGAGGTGATCGCGCCGCCGACGAGCAGCGGCCGGCGTGCCGCGGCGAGGCGGGAGTCGATGTCCGAGCACGCGCGTCGTCCGCGGGATCGAGCGAGCCGGCGAGGATCGCGGCAGCAGCGGGTCGGCGGTCGGCGCCGGTCAAGCGCGCGTCCTGCGGCTGCCGGAACGGCGACGACGACGCCGTCGGCCCGGCCGCGGGCCGCCGCGCCGGCGTCGGCGAGCTCGGCCAGCCGCGCCGCCAGGCGCTCCTCGAACCGGAACGAGGGGTGGACGCGCACGAGGGCCGCCGCAGGACCGCCGACGGCGCGGCGCGTCTCGGGGTCGAGCCCGCGTCGGCGCGGCGCGTCGTCGGCGCCGGCCGGTCGCCCGCCGCGAGCAGCGCCTCGAGGTAGCGGTCGGTCGACGAGCGCCTCGACGTCGGCCCGGGTCGCCGGCCGGCGGGACGCCGGCCGTCATCGAGCGCGAGCCCCGGTCCCGCCCCAGCTCCTTCGGCGACGGCGCCGAGGCCGCGGTGGATCAGCACCCGCACGGCGCCCTCGGACCGGCCGAGGACGCCGGCGATCTCGGCCGTCGTCATCTCGTCCACGAAGCGCAGCAGCAGCGCGCGGCGCCGGTCGTCGGGGAGGCGGTCGAGCGCGCGCAGCGCCTCGGCGGCCTCGTCGCGGGTCGTCGCGCCGGCCTCGAGGTCGTCGGGGTCGGCGACGACCAGCCCGGCGCCGAGCGCGACCTCGAGCGACGCGGCCGGCCGGCGGCGCTGCGACCGGCGCTCGTTGGCGACCACGTTGCGCGCGATCCGGAACAGCCAGACGCGGAACGTGGACGCGTCGGGGCCGTCCTCGGGCGTGCGCCTGCTCGCGGAACCGGGGCAGCGCGGCGAGGGCGCGCAGGAACACCCGCTCCGTCGCGTCCTCCGCGGCGTGGTGGTCGGCGAGCTCGTAGAGGGCGTAGGCGTACACCTGGGCGAGGTACTTCCGATACAGGGCGTCGAACTGAGGCGGGATCCCGCCGCGCCGCCTCGACGAGCGGGCGATCGCGGTCGAGCGCGACGACGCCTCCTCGCGCCGCTCCCTCCCGCCTTCCAAACACCGGTCGAGCCACCGCGTTACACCCCGGCCCCGGCGAGGCGCACGCGGCGACCTCGCCGGCGTGGACGATGCGCTCGCCGCCGTCGACCGTCGCGTCGGCGACGACGAGCGCGCCCGAGTCCGCGTCCACGCCCAGGGCCGCGACCGGCGCCGGGTCGTCGTCGAGCGTCACCCAGCCGGCCGGTCGTCGCCTGCCGCGCCGGCCCACGTCGCGACGTCGAAGTAGCCGGCGCGCAGCGCCTCGATGCGCGCCTCGAGCCGGCCCAGGAACGCCGCCAGCAGCGCGTCGCGGTCGATCGGCCGGCCGCCGGACGCCTCGCGCAGGCTGGTCATCGACGGCCGCCAGCTCCGGCGGGAAGTCGGCCGCCGCCCAGTCGGCGTTGATGCCGATGCCGACGACGACGCGCGGATCGTCGCGTGCCGAGGCCGTCGCTCTCGCCCAGGACGCCCGCGAGCTTGCGCAGCTCGACGGGCCGCGAGGCGGCGGCGCCGCGGCGCGTCAGCTCGCCGATCAGCAGCGCGTGGGCCCGTGACCTCGATCACGAGGTCGTTCGGCCACTTGAGGCGGATCGCGCCCGGCCGGCAGCCCGGCGACGTCCTCGGCGGCGTCGCACATCGCGAGCGCGACGCACGCCGCCAGGCGCCAGGTGCGGTCCGGCGCGAGCCAGGCCGGCCGGAAGCCGAGCGACGCGAGCAGCGCCGCGCCCGGCCGGCGCCGTCCAGGTCCGGCCGAGCCGGCCGCGGCCCGCCGTCTGCTCGTCGGCGACGGCGACGCACACCTCCGGCGCGCCGTCGGCCAGCCAGCCGCGGACGACGTCGTTGGTCGAGCCGACGCGCGCGAAGCGCTCGACGCGGCGATCACGGGCGGCGCGGCGGCGGCCCCGGTCACGTCGTCAGCCGGCGGCGGCGCCGGCCGCCTCGACGGTCTCGGGCTGCTCCAGCTCGAACGCGGCGTGCAGGGCGCGGACGGCCTCCTCGACGCGGTCCTCGGCGATGATCGTCGTGATCCGGATCTCCGAGGTGGAGATCATCTCGATGTTGATGCCCGGCGTCGGCCAGCGTGCCGAACATCCGGGCCGCGTAGCCCGGCGCGTTCTGGATGCCGGCGCCGACGATCGAGACCTTCGCCACCGAGCTGTCGGTGGTCATGTCGCGGAAGCCGAGGTCGCGGACGAGCGGCTCCAGCAGCCGCTTGGCCTTCGCGAGCTCGACCCGCGGGATCGTGAACGACAGGTCCGTCGCGCCGCCGTGGCCGACGTTCTGGACGATCATGTCGACGTTGATGCCGGCCTCGGCCAGCGGCTCGAACACGCTGCGGGCGACGCCCGGCTTGTCCGGCACCTCGACGAGCGTGATCTTGGCGACGTTCCGGTCGTGGGCGAGCCCCCGGACCTTGTTCCGCTGCTCCACGAGCGGGTCCTCCCTGATCTGCGTGCCGGGGGCGTCCTCGAACGAGCTGAGGACCTCGATCACGACGTCGTTGACCCAGCCGAGCTCGACGGCGCGCATCTGCATCACCTGGGCGCCCTGGTGGGCGAGCTCCATCATCTCCTCGTAGCCGATGACGGAGAGCTGGCGGGCGTCGCGCTCGATCCGCGGGTCGGCGGTGTAGATGCCGCGGACGTCGGTGAAGATCTGGCAGCGGTCGGCGTCGAGGCGGGCGGCGAGCGCGACCGCCGTCGTGTCCGAGCCGCCGCGCCCGAGCGTCGTGATCTCGGCGGCGTGGACGTCGCTCGGCGGTCGGGGTGTCGTCGAGGCCCTCGCGCGCGGCGCGACGCTCATGCCCTGGAAGCCCGGCGACGATCACGACCTTGCCGGCGGCGAGCTCCGCGCGGACGCGCCGGGGGTCGATGCCGGCGATCCGCGCCTTGCCGTAGCGGCCGTCGGTGGTGATGCCGGCCTGCGGCCCGGTGAGGCTGATCGCCGGCACGCCGAGCGAGTGGAGGGCCATCGAGACCAGCGTCGCGCTCTGGTGCTCGCCGGTGGCGAGCAGGACGTCGAGCTCGCGGGCGTCGGGCTCGTCGGTGATGGCGGCGGCGAGGGCCAGGAGCTCGTCGGTCGTGTCGCCCATCGCGGACACGACGACCACCAGCTCGCGACCCGCTCGCGCGCTCGCGGACGATCCGCCGCGCGACGCGCTTGATGCGCTCCGCGCCCGCGACGGACGAGCCGCCGAACTTCATGACGACGAGGGGGCCGGGCATGGCGCGGCATTCTAGCGGAGGGCCCCCGGCGAACTCCCCGTCGGATCGCGCCCTGCGCGCGACAATCGAGCGTCCCCGCATTGACCCGCACGACTCGCCCGCCCGACGGAGACCCCGCGCGATGTGCTTCGACCACGACTCCCGGCCGCCGATCCCGCCCATCGCCGGTGGCGCGCTCGACGCGCGCGAGATCGCGCTCGACGCCGCCGACGGCAACCACTTCGCGGCCTACCTCGCCCGGGCGGCCGAGCCGACGCGGCGCCGGGATCGTGATCCTGCCCGACGTCCGCGGCCTCCACGCCTACTACCGCGACCTCGCGCTCCGGTTCGCCGAGAACGGCATCGACGCCATCGCCATCGACTACTTCGGGCGGACGGCCGGGATCGGCGACCGCGGCCCGGGCTTCGAGTACCAGGAGCACGTGCGCCTGACGACCTACGACGGCCTGCGCGCCGACATCGACCGCCGCGGCCGCCCACCTCCGGGCCGAGACGGGCGCCGACGCGCCTGTTCACCATCGGGTTCTGCATGGGCGGGCGGCTCGTCGTTCCTGAGCGCCGGCGTTCGGCGCTGGGCCTCGCCGGGGTCATCGGCTTCTACGGCTGGCCGGTCGGGCCGGCCGCAACGGGACGCCGGCGCCGGCCGACGTCGCGGGCGACGTTCGAGAGCCCGGTGCTCGCGATCTTCGGTGGCGCCGACGAGGGGATCGGCCCGCGATGGTCGACGACGTTCGAGACGGCGCTCGAGGGGCCGGCGTGCGCCACAAGGTCATCATCTACCCCAACGCGCCGCACTCGCTTCTTCGACCGCAAGGCCGACGAGTTCGCGACGACCTCGGCCAAGGCGTGGGACGAGATCCTGGGCTTCATCCGCGGCGGCGTCGCGGCCTGACGATGGGCTTCCTGCGGCGCCTGTTCGGCGGCGAGCGCCCGGACGAGCCGACCGACGCCGGCGACGCCGCCGACGCCGGCAGGGCCGCCGAGGTCGACGACGCGGCGCGCGACCGCGAGCTGCTGCGCGCCGACGCAGGCGCCGCCTCAACGACGAGCTCCTCCAGCGCCAGCTGCGCTACGCCGACCGGTCGTGGACGCCGCCGGCGCAGGGCGGGACGCGCCGCGCGGACGACGAGGGCGCGCCGGAGGGCTGACGGCGCCGGCCGATTCCCGTTCCGGACGCCTCGGGCCGGGCGCTACGCTGCGACGCCGCAACGTCCACGACGGACCCAGTGCCAGAGGAGGGGTGATGAAGGAACGGCTCATCGGCGACGACCAGCTGCTGGTCACCGCCGACACCACGCTCGGCGACGCGCTGTGGGACTGGGTCGCGGCCGATGCCGCCCGTCGCGCGGCCGACGGCTGGCGGATCGCGCACGATCGGCGCCGTCGCCGACGTCCGTCGGCGCGCCCGCCCCGGGCTACGGCTACGGCCAGCCGGCGATGACCGGCGTCTCGATGTGGGTCCTCTACCGCCGGTGACCGCCGTTCCCGCATGCACGCATGAGCGAGTACGAGGTCGGCGCTCCCGGTGCTGACGCGCCCGACGGGCCGCCGCCGCCGTCGGACCGGACGCGTGTCCGACGGCTGCCGAAACGCGGCCGCTACGACCGCGCGACCCTCGACGCGATCCTCGACGCGGCGATCGTCGCGCACGTCGCGCTGGGTCGACGACGGGCAGCCGTACGCGACGCCGACCATCGCCTGGCGCCACGGCGACCGGCTCTACTGGCATGGCTCGTCGGCCAGCCGGATGCTGCGCGCGACGCGACGGCCACGCCGTCTGCGTCACGGTGACCCACCTCGACGGCCTGGTCCTCGCCCGGTCGGGCTTCAACCACTCGGTGAACTACCGGTCGGCGATGGTGCTCGGCACCGCGCACCTGGTCACCGACCAGGACGAGGCCGAGCAGGCCCTCGAGGTGTTCATCGAGCACCTCTATCCGGGTCGCTGGGCGAGCTGCGGCCGATGACGCGCAAGGAGCGGAAGGCGACGACCGTGCTGTGGATGGACCTCGACGAGGCGTCCGCCAAGATCCGCGCCGACGTCAACCACGACGACCCGGGCGACGAGGCCTGGCCCGTCTGGGCGGCGTGATCCCGCTGCAGACGGTGACCGGGACGCCGATCCCCGATCCGGTGAACACCGTCGGAACGCCGGTCCCCGTCCCGACCCTGCCGGTGCGCGCCACCGGTCGCTGATGACCGATAGCCCGCGGCTGCGCATCGCCGTCCCGGCCGACGCCGACGCGATCGAGGCGCTGATGAAGGCGTCCGTCGCGGCGCTGTTCGGCGCCGTTCTACGACCCCGCCCAGACGGCGTCGTCCGTCGAGCACATCGCCCACCTCGACCGGACGCTGCTCGGGCGACGGCACGTACTTCGTGATCGAGGCGGACGACGGGCTCGTCGCGTGCGGCGGCTGGAGCCGGCGCGGCAAGCTGTACACGGGGTCGGGCGACGCGGCCGACGACGACCGGATCATCGATCCCGCGACCGAGGGCGCGCGCGTCCGGGCGATGTTCACCCGCCCGGACTCGGACGCGCCAGGGCCTCGGGACGCGGATCCTCGAGGCGTGCGAGGCGGCCGCGAAGGCCGAGGGCTTCCGGTCCCTGATCCTCGTCGGCACGATGGCCGGCGTGCCGCTCTACGAGCGCTACGGATTCCGCGAGGTCGAGCGTCGCGTCGTGACCATGCCCGACGGCATGACGATCGACGGCGCAACCATGACGAAGCCGATCGAGCTGACGGCCGCTAGCGACGACGTGCGCCCCGTGGTTGCGGGGCTCGACGACCGCGATCCGCCCGGCCAGTCCGCACGCATCGGCCTCGTCGCGCAGCGCGGCCTCGACGGGCGCCGCGTCCCCGCCGGGTGCCACGAAGGCGAGGATCGTCGATCCGGCGCCCGACAGGAACGCACCCAGCGCGCCGGCCTCACGCGCCGCCATCGTCATCCGCGGCAGCTCCGGGTAGGCCACGGACCGGTACGGCTCGTGGAGGCGGTCGATCGTGAGGTCGGCGAGCAGCTCGTAGCGGCCGCGACGCGATCCCGGCGACACCGATCGCGACCCGGCCCAGGTTCTCGACGGCGTGGCGCAGCGGGCACCTCGCTCCGGGAGCACGCGCCGCATGTCCTCGGTCGCCAGGCGGCGGTCCGGGATGTACAGGACGCACCGGAGGCCCGCCGGCGCATCGAACCGGATCGCGGCGACGCGATCGGCGAGCTGCGCCGAGACGACGAACCCGCCCAGCAGGACCGCCGCGGCGTTGTCGGGATGCGACTCGATCGTCGACGCGATCTGGAGCAGCGCCTCGTCGCCGGGCCGGTCGCCACCGGCCCTGGCCGCGAGCTCGGCGCCGGCGACGACGCCCGCCACCGTCGCGGCGGCCGACGAGCCCAGGCCGCGGGACAGGGGAATCGCGTTGTCCATCGCGATCCGCCAGCCGATCGCCGCGGGCCGGGGCCCGATCGAGGCCTCGAGCGCAGCCTCCAGACCCGCGACGAACCGGTTCGACCGCGTCGGCCGGCAGCTCGCCGGCACCCTGGCCGCGCACGGCGAGATCGATCGACCCGTCGCCCTCGACCGCCTCGACCGAGACGACATTCACGAGGTCCAGCGCCAGCCCCAGGCAGTCGTACCCGGCGCCGAGGTTCGCGGACGACGCGGGGACCTCGACGGTCAGCGAGTGCCCGACGAGGGCGTCCCAATCCCCCCGGGCTACCACCAGCCGAGTGCCCGGCTGACGTCGGCGATGCTCGGCTCCACCTCGACGACGTCGACGTTCAGCCCCGCCTCGGCGGTGGTCGGGTCCTTGAGGCCGTTGCCGGTCAGCACGCACACGACCGTGGCATCCGGATCGATCTCGCCAGCCCGCGCGGCCTTCGCCACGCCGGCGACGGACGCCGCCGACGACGGCTCGCAGAAGGCGCCCTCGAGCCGCGCGATGTCCCGGTGGGCCGCCAGGATCTCGTCGTCCGTGACGGCGTCGATCCGGCCTCCCGACTCGTCCCGCGCAGCGATCGCCAGCTTCCACGACGCGGGATTGCCGATCCGGATCGCGGTGGCGATGGTCTCGGGGTGGTCCACGGGCACGCCCGAGACGAGCGGGGCCGCACCGGCGGCCTGGAAGCCCCACATCCGCGGCACGGCGTCCGAGCGGCCGGCATCGCGGTACTCGGTGAAGCCGCGCCAGTAGGCGCTGATGTTGCCCGCGTTGCCGACCGGGATCGCGAGGATGTCCGGCGCCCGGCCCAGGTCGTCGCATACCTCGAACGCCGCCGTCTTCTGCCCCTCGAGGCGGAACGGGTTCACGGAGTTGACGAGGGTGATCGGGTGCTCGTCCTGTTCGGACAGCGCGCGGACCACGCGCAGCGCGTCGTCGAAGTTGCCGCGGACCGAGATCACGCGGGCGCCGAAGACGAGGGCCTGGAGCAGCTTGCCGACGGCGATCTTGCCGGCCGGGAGGACCACGACACACTCGAGCCCGGCGGCGGCGGCGTAGGCGGCGGCCGACGCCGAGGTGTTGCCGGTCGAGGCGCAGATCACGCTCCGCGCCCCCTCCTCCAGCGCCTTCGCGACGGCGACGACCATGCCCCGGTCCTTGAAGCTGCCGGTCGGGTTCTGGCCCTCGATCTTGAAATAGAGGTTGCGCAGGCCGAGGGACTCGCCCAGGCGGCGCGCTCCGGACGAGCGGCGTCGCGCCCTCGCCGAGCGAGACGACGGGCGTGGCGTCACCGACGGGCAGGAACTCGCGGTAGCGCTCGACGAGCTGGGGACGGGCCTGGCCGGGCGAGATCACGGGCGCCTCAGTCCGCGGTGGGGTAGCAGGCGCCGGACGGCGCCGCGACGCATTCTGACGCGACCGGCCGCACCGCGATGGCCGATCGCTCGACCGCCGCTGGAGAGCCCGCCCACGTAGAGCCCAACCCGCGGGCGATCGCGACGAGGTCGCCCAGCACGGCCGACGCTGTCGCGGACCCACCCGCGCCCGGGCCCTCGAACGCGACCCGTCCGACGGGATCGGCATCGACCTCGACCCGGTTCAGGACGCCGTCGCAGCGCCCGAACGGCGATCCGGCCGGGACTGCGGTCGGCACGACCGACGCCTCGAGGGCGCCGTCCTCGGCCAGGCGCGCCGTGGCCAGGAGGCGGAGCGCGCGCCCCTCACCCGCGAGGGCGGCGATGTCGTCGGCGGTGACGCCCGTGATGCCGGGCGCGCCCGTCGCGCCGCTCGTCGTACCGGGCCGGTTGCCGACCGCGGCCGGATCGATCCAGGCGCCGAATGCGAGCCGGACGAGGATCACGAGCTTGTTCACCGCGTCGAGGCCCTCGACATCCGCGGCCGGGTCGGCCTCGGCGTAGCCGCGCGCCTGGGCCTCGGCGAGGACGTCGGCGTAGTCGCGGCCCTCGCGGGCCATCGCGGTCAGGATGAAGTTCGTGGTGCCGTTGACGATGCCGCGCACGCGCGCGATCCGGTTGCCCGCGAGGTCGAGCGCCAGCGGACCGAGGACCGGGATGCCGCCTGCCACAGACGCCTCGAAGCGCAGCGGGCTGTCGGCCGCGCGCGATGCGCGCTCAAGATCGGGGCCGTGGTGGGCCAGCAGGTGCTTGTTCGCCGTGACGACCGCCCGGCCGTTGGCCAGCGCCGCCAGCACCAGCGTCCGGGCCGGCTCATCGCCGCCCATGACCTCGACGATCACGTCGACCTCGGGGCTCGCGACGAGATGGGCCGGCGCATCGGTCAGCAGCGCCTCCGGAATGCCGGATGCCCTGGCCCGCTCGACGTCCCGGACCGCGACGCCCGCGAGGACCAGCGGCGAGCCGTCGGCCGGGGTCAGCCGGGGCGAACGCTCCAGGAGCGCTCGCACGACCTCGCGACCCACGGTGCCCGCGCCGAGCACGCCGACGCGCAGCGGCTGGAGGCTCACGATCGCGGACCGGTGACATGGCAACGCACCCCGGGATGGTACCGATCGCGGGGCGCCGGACGCTGAGAGCGCTCCGCTACACTCCGGCGCGATGACCGTCGAGATCGCTCCGTCTCCCGCGCCCGCCGCGTCGCCCTCGCGCCGCCCGCGGATCTTCAGCGGGATCCAGCCGTCCGGCATCGTCCACCTGGGCAACGACCTGGGCGCGATCCGGAACTACGTGATGCTCCAGTACGAGTACGAGGCGATCTACTGCATCGTCGACTACCACGCGCTCACGAGCACCCACGACCCCGACGTCATGCGCAGCCGCACGCGCGAGATGGCCGCCGGCCTGCTCGCCCTCGGCCTCGATCCCGAGCGCTGCACCCTGTTCGTCCAGAGCCATCGTCCCGAGCACACCGAGCTCATGTGGCTGCTGGCCACCGTCACGCCGGTGAGCTGGCTCGAGCGGACGCCGACGTACAAGGAGAAGAAGCTCAACCAGCCCGACGACATCAACCACGGCCTGCTCACCTACCCCGTGCTGCAGGCCGCCGACATCGTCATCTACAAGGCCTCGCTGGTGCCGGTCGGCAAGGACCAGGCGGCGCACCTCGAGCTGTCGCGAGAGATCGTGCGCGCGTTCAACCACCGCTACGGCGAGACGTTCCCGGAGCCCGAGGCGGTGTTCACCCAGGCGCCCGTGGTGCTGGGCACGGACGGCGTCAAGAAGATGTCGAAGTCGGTGGGCAACACCATCGACATCCTGGGCGAGCCGGACCTGATCCGGAAGCAGGTCCTGTCGATGGTGACCGACACCAAGCGGATCCTGCGCACCGACCCCGGCCGCCCTGAGGTCTGCAACGTATGCCAGCTGCACCGGTTCTTCGGCGACGACTACGAGGAGGTCTGGGACGGCGAGCGCACCGCGCGCACGGGCTGCGTCGACACGAAGAAGCTGCTCGCCGACCGGATCATCAGGCACTACGCGCCGGCCCGCGAGCGCTACGCTGAGCTGATGGCGCACCCCGCCGAGGTCGACGGGATCCTCGAGGCCGGCGCCGACCGGCTCAAGCCGAAGGCGGAGGCGACGATGGCCGAGGTGCGCGCACAAGATGGGGTTGCGCTGATGACGACGGGACGCGTGGAGGCGATCCGCATCGCTCGGGTCGGCGGGGCTCCCATGACCTCGGTTGAGCGGGTCGCTGCCCATGCCGGCGGCGGGCTCGAGGGCGACCGCTATCACAAGGGAACGGGCGAGTGGTCGAGCTCACCGGGCGCGGGGCGCGGCCTGACGATCATCTCGGCGGACACCCTCGACGCGGCGAACCGCGAGAACCCGGGGCTCGACATCGCGGCTGCCGACACGCGCCGCAACGTCGAGGTGCGCGGCGTCGACCTCGACGACCTCATCGGGCGCGAGTTCACGATCGGGACGGCGCGCTGCGTCGCCATCCGCCTCGCCGAGCCGTGCACCTACCTCGAGGGCCTCGTCGGCCGGCCGATCCTGCGCGCGCTGTCGCACAAGGCGGGGATCCGCGCCGACATCCTCGAGGACGGCGTGATCGCCGTCGGCGATGCGATCGTCGCCGGTGACCGGGTCACACCGCCGGCCGAGGTCGCCGCGCCACACTGACCGCGTCGCCCGATCTACCCGCCGCCGGGCATGTCCGGGCAAGTCGCGACGTGTAGGCTGACGGCATGCCCGACGGCCTGACGGAACGCCAGCGGCGCCTGATCGACGCCGCGCTCGTCCTCGCGGTGATCGCCCTCGGGTTCGTCGTGCTCGGGTTCGCCGCGAACGTGTTCTACGCGTTCGGCGACGTCCTGCTGCTGTTCTTCCTCGCCTGGCTCCTGTCGTTCGCGCTGCTGCCGCTGATCAACGGGCTCACCCGGCTGATACCGCGCCTCAGCCAGGCGGGTGCCGTGATCGTGGTCTACCTCACGATCGTCGTCGTCCTGCTCGCGATCCTCGTCCAGGCGTCGGCGACCCTCGTGTCGTCGATCAACCAGTTCATCCAGGACGCGCCGAACCTCGAAGACCAGCTGACCAACTTCCTGACCGAGCTCCAGGACCGCCTCGCCGGGTTCGGGTTCCAGGTCGACCTCGTTGGCCAGGCCCCGCAGATCGTGACCAACCTCCAGCATTGGGCGTCGGAGCTCGTCGGCCCGCTCCAGTCCATCGCGGTGGCGAGCATCGGGGTCTTCGGGAGCATCCTGATCCTGGTGATCCTGTCGATCTACATCGCCGTCGATCGCGACGAGATCGTCGCGTTCCTCTACCGGCTGGTCCCGCCGCGCTACGTGACCGAGGCGCGGCTGCTCCAGACGAGCACCTCGAAGTCGTTCGGCGGGTTCCTGCGCGGACAGGTCGTGATGGGCCTGTTCTTCGGCCTCCTCACGGCGATCGTCAACATCGTGTTCGGGCTGCCCGTACGCAGCCGTGACCACCGTCGCGGCCGGCCTGCTCCAGATGATCCCGTTCTTCGGGCCGTTCGTGTCCTGGCTGCCCCCGGTCGCCGTCGCCCTGCTGCTCAAGCCCGACGTCGCGCTGCCCGTCCTGATCGTGATGGGCATCGCGTGGTTCGTGACGATGAACGTCATCTCGCCGCGGCTGATGTCGGGCGCCGTCGGCATCCACCCGATCGTCGTCCTGGCGTCGGTGGTGATCGGCGGCAAGATCGCCGGCATCGTCGGCGCCATCTTCGGGATCCCGATCGCCGCCGTGCTGTCGGCGTTCTTCTTCTACTGGTTCGGCCGGTCGCGCGAAGGGCGGGTCGGTCGCGGACCGCGCGACACAGCGGGTGGCTGCCCGCGAGGGCCGGCAGGTGAGGCGGCCACGCGAGCCCGTGCCCGGGGTCGACGCGGACGTGGACGAGGTCGCCGGCGCGCGCCCAGCCGCGTCGCGCTCGCCGAGGCCGCCGAGCAGCCCGAAGCGGGCGCATGAGCGAGGACGACGGACCCGGGTCGATCCGGCGCGGGCGTCCCCGACATGACCCGGGAGCGTGCCCGGTCCGAGCGCCGCGACCTGGACAAGGAGCGAGGCGAGCCCGTCGCCGGGTCGCGCGGCAGCAAGCGGACGCTCAAGCGCATCGGGCGGCCGCTGGGCGACTGGACGACACGGCCGCGGATCCTCGTCACCAACGACGACGGCATCGAGTCGCGCGGCATCCTCGCGCTCAAGCAGGCGCTCGATCCGATCGGCGACGTGACGGTGGTCGCGCCGGACACGAACCAGTCCGCAGTCGGCCACCAGAAGACGCTGATGCGGCCACTGCGCGTGCGCGAGCGGACGCTGGCGGACGGGTCGTCGGGCTACTCGATCGACGGCTCGCCGACCGACGCCGTCAGCCTCGCGTTCCTCGGCTTCTTCGAGGAGGGCTTCGACCTCGTCGCCTCGGGGATCAACTACGGGGCGAACCTGGGCGACGACATCACCTACTCGGGCACCGTATCCGCGGCGATGGAGGGGGTCATCAACAACTGCCCGGCGTTCGCGATCTCGCAGGAGTACCACGAGCAGATCGACTTCGCGCTCGCGTCGCTGGCCGCGGCGCGTCGTGGCGCGCAACATCCTCGAGCACGGGCTCAAGCGCGGCGAGCTGCTCGAGCGTCAACGTGCCCGCGGTGTCGATCGACGAGTGCGAGGGCTTCGAGATGACCCGCGTCGGCCGGCGCGTCTACCAGGACCAGCTGGTGGCGCGGGTCGATCCGCGCGGAATCCCCTACTACTGGCTGGGCGGCCCGCCGCCGTCGGGGATCCGCGTGCCCGGGACGGACTTCAACGCTGTCGTCAACCGGCGCGTCTCGGTGACGCCGATCCACCTCGACCTCACCGGCCGGCGCCTGCTGCGGCAGCTCCAGACGTGGGACTGGTCGATCCCCGACGGCGAGGGCTTCGCGCCGCCGGTGGCCGAGCTGGTCTCCGCGCCGCCGTCGAGCGCGGCCGACGCGGCCGAGGAACAGCGGATCGCGGAGGAGTCGCAGCTCGAGCGCCGGTAGGCGCCGGACGATGCCCGGCGCCACGACGGCCATCGACGGATGTCCATGCCCGGCGATGACCGGCGTCGGGTGATCGCCGGCCGGAGGCACGCGATCCTGCCGCCATGCACCTCTTCGACCGCATCCGAGCCGCCGCTCGGGCGCCCCTCGCCGGGCGACCGGCGCGCGCCCGGGCCGGCCGGGGTACGACGCCGACGCTCGAGCGGACGCTGGCACGCGTGCGCCCGATGCTCGCGACCGAACCCGTCGTCTGGCTGTCGACCGTCCGCCCCGACGGCCTCCCGCACCTCGTCCCGACGTGGTTCTGGTGGGACGGCGAGGCGCTGATCGTGTTCTCCAAGCCCGACGCCGTCAAGGTCCGCAACCTGCGCGCCAACCCGCGCCTGATGGTCGCCCTCGGCCGGCCGGACGACGACTTCTCGGTCGGCCTGATCGAGGCGGAGGCGGCGCTCGGCGCGGCGGCCGTCCCCGACGCGTTCTTCGCCAAGTACGCCGGACCAGCTCGAGGAAGCCGGCCTCGATCGCCAGACCTTCGTCGCGACCTACACCCAGGCGATCCGGATCGTCCCGACGCGGTTCCTCGCCTGGCGCGGCCGCGCCGCGCCGGCACGACCCCGCGCCGCGCCGCGAGCGGCCGGCCGTCGCCCGAGGCGCCGGCGCTCGCGTTCCGCGGCACGCTGCTTCCCGCCTGGGCCTGACTCCACGCAGGCCGTGCGCGGCCATGGCAGTCTGGGCGTTCGACACTTGCAACGGGGATGCGGCGATGGACGAGATCGGCAAGCTGCTCGGCGGCTCGGGCAGGATCGGGCGGCGACATCGCGGGGGCGATCGGCGGGCTCATGGGCGGCCAAGGCGGCCTCCAGGGCCTCGTGGACCAGCTCGGCAAGGGCGGGCTTGGGCGACGAAGTGAGCTCGTGGGTGGGGACGGGCGCGAACCAGGCCGTCGACCCGCAGGCACTGGGCAAGGCGCTCGGGCCGGACACGGTCAACCAGCTCGCGGGCAAGACCGGCCTCGACGTCGGGTCGCTGCTGCCGATGCTGGCCACGGCGCTGCCGTCGGTGATCAACGCCGCCACGCCGGACGGCACGGTTCCGCAGGGGAACGCCGGGGGCCTCGACATCGGCTCCCTGCTGGGCGGGCTCAAGCTCTAGCGGCGGCCTTGGTGAGCTAGCGGCGGCGGCGCTTCCGGTCGGCGATGACCTCGCGCGCGGCGTTGCGCCCCGGGACACCGGTGACGCCACCACCCGGATGTGCCCCGGAACCGGCGAGATACAGCCCCTCGACCGGCATCCGGTAGCGCGCCCAGCCGAGCAGCGGCCGCCACAGGAAGAACGAGTCGAGCGCGGGCTCGGCGTGGAGCGGATGGCCGCCCGTCAGCCCGTAGTCGGCCTCCAGGTCGCCCGGCGTCAGCACCTGCCGTGCGGTCACGCGGGCACCGAGGCCGGGTGCGACGGTCTCGAGCGTCCGGACCGCGAGGTCGCCCAGCTCGTCGCGCCGTGCCGCCCAGTCCCCGGCCGCGACCTTCGGCGGCAGCCACTGCATCAGCACGCTCATGACGTGCGTGCCGTCCTTGGCCCCGGCGACGAGCGAGGGATCGATGAGCGACGGGATCGTCGCCTCGAGCACGGGGCTCTCGGAGACGCGTCCGTACTTCGAGGCGTCGAAGGACCGCTCCACGGCGTCGATCGAGGTCGTCCCGACCTGGATCCGGCCCCGCAGCAGCCTGGCGTCGCCGCCGGCCGCGGGGAACTCGGGGATGCCGTCGAGCACGAGGTTGACCTTCGCGAGGGTCCCCGGCGTCCGGATGTTGCCGGCCCGCCAGCGGAGCGACGGTCCCAGCGTGACGGGGTCGATCGAGCCCGGTCAGCAGCTGCTTCGGGTCGATGCCCGGACACGATCGCCGGTGCGGTGATCTCCTCGCCGGACTCGAGCGCCACGCCGGTCGCGACGCCGTCGACCGTCGTGATCGGCCACGACGCGCGCCGCGGTCCGGATCTCGGCGCCCGCCGCCTGGGCCGCCGACGCCAGCGCATCGGCCAGGGCGGACGGGCCGCCCTTCGCGAACACCGTCTCGCCCGCGGCGCCGCCGTCGTTGCCCGCCGAGTCGGCCAGCAGCACCGCCGTCGTGCCCGCCGACCACGGCCCCATCGCCGTGTACCGGACGCCGCGCCAGGCCAGCGTCGCGCGCAACGGCCTCCGAGCGTGAACGACTCGGCGACGTAGTCGGCGACCGCCATCGCGAGCACCCGCAGGATCGTGCGACCGTCGGTCTTGCCCAGGCCGCGGAACGCGCGCCCGAGCCGCAGCCCCAGCAGCGCGTCGCCGAACCCGGGTGCCCGGATCTCGGGCGGCGCCTCGTCGCCGAGGTCTGCGAGGAACCGCGCGAGCGATCGGACGCCGCGGTCGAACTCGACGAACGCCGTCGCGTCGTCCTCGGACCAGGTGCGGATCGCGTCGACGGACTTGCCGAGGTCGCCCCACAGCGTCACCGCCCGGCCGTCGGGCTGGGGCGCGAAGACGCGGACCTCCGGCGAGACCAGCGACAGCCCGTGCTTGGTGAGCGCGAGCTCGCGCGCGACCGAGGGCCGTAGCCGGCCGACCGTGTGGGCGAGCGGCGGGCACGCGGACGCCGGGCGCCAGCTCCTCGGTCACGGTGGCGCCGCCGACGCGGTCGCGCGCCTCGAGCACGAGAACGTCGAGGCCCGCCGGTGGCGAGGTAGGCGGCCGCGGTCAGGCCGTTGTGGCCGGCGCCGACGACGATCGCGTCGTAGCCGTCGGCCGGGGTGGTCGCCACGTCAGGCCACCTTCCGGCCGCGGGCCCGCAGGACCTCGAGCGCGGCGAGCCGCCCGTTGGCGCCCATCAGGCCGCCGCCCGGATGCGTGGACGAGCCCGACAGCCACAGGTCGCGGATCGGCGTCCTGAAGCGCGCGTAGCCCGGGCACCGGGCGGTTGAAGAACAGCTGCTCGAGCGACAGCTCGCCCTGGAAGATGTTGCCCTCGGTCAGGCCGATGGTCCGCTCGATGTCGAGCGGCGTCAGCACCTGGCGGCCGACGATGATGTCGCGGATGTTGGGCGCGAACTCCGCGATCCGGTCGATCACCGCGTCGCCGAACGCCTCGCGGTTGTCGTCCCAGGTGCCGAGGCTCGGGTCGAGCTTGTACGGCGCGTACTGGACGAAGCAGCTGATCACGTGCTTGCCGGGCGGCGCCATCTCGGGGTCGACGAGCGTCGGGATGATCATGTCGATGTACGGCTTGCGGCTCCAGTGGCCGTACTTCGCGTCGTCGTAGGCCTGCTCCATGTCGGTCATCGAGGGGCTGAAGCTGATCGCCCCCCGCAGGTGCTCGCCGAAGCCCGGGCAGGCACGTGAAGTCCGGCAGCGCGTCGACGGCGAGGTTGACCTTGCCCGAGCTGCCGCGGAACTTGAACCGGCGGACCTCCTGCTCGAACTCGGGATCGAGCGTGCCGTCCTCGAGCAGGTCGAGGAACGTCACCTTCGCGTCGGCCGACGACAGGACCGCGGAGGCCTCGATCTCCTCGCCGCTCTCGAGCACGACGCCCGTGGCGCGGCCGCTGCTTGCACGGTGATCCGGGCGACCGGCGCCTCGGTGCGGATCTCGGCGCCCAGCGCCTGCGCCGAGCGGGCGATCGCGTACGGACACGCCGCCGGTGCCGCCCTTGGGGATGCCCCAGGCGCGGAACGCGCCGTCGATCTCGCCCATGTAGTGGTGGAGCAGCACGTACGCCGTCCCGGGCGAGCGGATGCCCTGGTAGGTGCCGATGATCCCCGACGCCGACATCGTCGCCTTGAGCGGGATCGGTCTCGAACCACTGGTCGAGGAAGTCGGCCGCCGACATCGTCATCAGCTGGACGAACACCGCCTGCTGGCGCTCCGGCAGCTGCGCGAAGCGCGCGCGCGAGGCCGGCGAGCGGGCAGCAGCGGGCGGGGGTCGATGTCGGTCGGGTCGGGCGGGACGATGCCCAGGATCGGCTTGATGAACCGGGCCATCTCGACCATCAGCTGGCCGTATTCCTCGTACGCCTCGGCGTCGGACTTCGACCAGCGGCGAAGCTCGCGGACGGTGCGGCCGTGGTCGTTGACGCGCCACAGGTAGTCGCCGCCGGGCGGCGCGACGCCCGGCTGGACCGGCGTGAACGTGCCGTCGAGCGGCAGGATGTCGAGGCCGTACTTGGGCAGGTCGAGCTCGCGGATGACCTCCGGGCGCAGCAGGCTCACGACGTAGCTGGCGACCGAGAACCGGAAGCCCGGCACGATCTCCTCGGTGACCGCGGCGCCGCCGAGCACGTGGCGCCGCTCGAGGACGAGGGTCTTGAGGCCCGCCCGCGCGAGGTACGCCGCGGAGATCAGGCCGTTGTGGCCCCCGCCGATGATCACCGCGTCGTAGCGCTGCGGCACTCGATCCTCCATGTCGTTGCGAGCGCGGTCGCCCGCGGCGACCGGCGTCGGTGCAGTCTACGGGAGGCGGCCGACCCGACGCCGCGGCGGGTGCCCGGCGAGGCGAGGACCGCCTGAACGAGTTCGATGCGGGGCCGGCAGTCGTCGTCCCGGCGTCCGCCGATACTGCGTACCAGGGTCAGCGGGCAGGACTTCGCGCGGAGAGGACGCCCTCGAAACGCGGCCCGACTGCGCCCGTGGCTGGCGGATCGTGTCGCGAGCACGTTCCGATCCGCCAGGTGGCACGCCCGGCAACGTGTCTTCCAGAGCGGCGGCCAGTTCGCGACGCAGCTCGCTGCGCGGTGAGCGCGTCACGCATACGGCGGCCGGGGCGCCTGCCAGTCGCCGGGGGCAGGAGCGATGCTCGGCTGGCGACGGGCCGGTGCATCGCGGCGCCGGAGGCGACGCGCCGCGTGGCGCCGCTGCGGACGCGACTCAGCCGGCGGCGATCCGGGCGGCGGTCGGAGCGCCGTGAGCAGGCGGACGTGCTACGAGCAGGCGGACCGGCGTGGCGGGGCGAATGCGGCGCGGCGACCGGACGCGGCGGCGCTGCCGGCCGCGACGGCATACTGGCCGCACGGCACACCAGGAGGAGCTTCGTTGAGCGTCGGCACCGCCTTCCATCCCCGGACGGCGCCCCTGAACCGGAAGATGCAGTGGCGGGAGTGGTCGGGCTACTACGCGAGCTCCACGTACGCCGACTTCCACGACATCGAGTACAACGCGATCCGCGAGGCGGCCGCGGTCATCGACGTCAGCCCCCTGTACAAGTACCGGTCACCGGCCCGGACGCGATCCGCCTCGCCGACCGCGTGATCACCCGCGACGCCACGAAGCTCAAGGTCGGGCAGGTCTACTACACGCCCTGGTGCGACGAGCACGGCAAGGTCATCGACGACGGCACCGTCCATCGCGTCGCCGAGCACGAGCTCCGCTGGACCGCCGCCGATCCCCAGTACCGCTGGCTGACCCAGAACGCGGCCGGCCTGGACGTGGCGATCGAGGACGTCAGCGAGCAGGTCGCGGCGCTCGCGCTCCAGGGCCCGTTCAGCCGGGCCGTCCTCGAGGCCGCGACCGGCGAGGACTTCGGCGACCTGCGCTACTTCCGGCGGCGCGCGGCGAAGCTGGGCCGGATCGACGATCGACGTCAGCCGCACCGGCTACACCGGCGACCTCGGCTACGAGCTGTGGATCCCGGCCGAGCACGCCGAGGCGGCCTGGGACGCGATCTTCGAGGCGGGCGCAGGCGTACGCGCATCCGGCCGGCGGGCATGCTCGCCCTCGACGTCACCCGCCTCGAGGCCGGCCTGATCCTGCTCGAGGTCGACTACACGTCCGCCCGCCACGCCATGAACCCGGAGCAGAACTACAGCCCGTTCGAGATCGGGCTCGGGCGCCTCGTCAGCTTCGAGAAGGCCGACTACGTCGGCCGGCGCGCGCTCAAGGCCGAGCAGGCGGCGGGCGGTCCGGCGCGGCGGCTCGTCGGCCTGATGCTCGACTGGTACGACATCGAGCGCCTGTACGACGAGCAGGGCCTGCCGCCGGCGATCTCGCCGACCACCGACCGCTCGCCCGTGCCCGTGTTCGCCGAGGCGGGCCGCCAGGTCGGCAAGGCGACGTCGCACGGCTGGAGCCCGATCCTCAAGCAGGCCATCGCCCTCGCGTCCGTCGCGCCGCGGTTCGAGCGGGTCGGCACCAGGCTGCAGGTCGAGTGGACGGTCGAGGGCAAGCGCGGCCAGGTCAACGCGACGGTCGTCGAGCTGCCGTTCCTCGACCTCGAACGCAAGCGCGCGTGACGCGCGGCGCCGCGTCGACTTCGCGGCGTTCGACCGCGTCGTCGAGGACGCGGCTCGACGCGCTGGACGCAGGAGCTCGTCGAGTACCTCGCGATCGCGTCCGAGGGCGGCGACCTGCCCGGGCCTGCGCGCGGCGGCGGACTGGACGGCGGCCCGGCTGCGGCGCCTGGGCGCGACGGTCGAGGTCCTCGAGGTCGACGGCCGCCCGCCGCTCGTCGTCGGCGAGATCGGCGACGGCCCGCGGACGCTGACCGCCGTCCAGCACTACGACGTCCAGCCGGCGACGCCCCTCGAGCTGTGGACGACGCCGCCGTACGAGCCCGCGATCCGCGATGGTCGCGTCTGGGCCCGCGGCGCGACCGACAACAAGGGCGAGTTCCTGCCGCGCGTGTGGGCCGTCGAGGCGTGGCTCGAGGCGATCGGCCCGCTGCCCTGCCGCGTCCGGTTCCTCGTCGAGGGCGAGGAGGAGACCGGGAGCCGATGCGCTCGACGCGCTGCTCGACCTGCGGCCGGGGCTGCGCGAGGCCGACGCGGCGCTCGATCGAGGGGGGCAGTCTCGACCTGTCGGGGCGGGCCTTCAGGTCGACGCTGGCGGCAAGGGCATCGTCGTCCTCGAGCTCCACCTGCGGACGATGACCGTCGATACGCACTCGAGCGCGAGCGTCGTCCTGCCCAACGCGGGCCACCGGCTGGTCGCGGCCCTCGCGACGTTCTGGGACGCGGACGGACGCCCGGCGATCCCTGGTCTCGAGGCCGGCAAGCGGGCACCGACGCCCACCCAGCTCGCCGTGCTCGCCGCCCAGGACATCGGCTGGCTCGACGACATCCGGCGCGAAGCCGGGGTCGAGACCTTCATCGGCGGCCTCGACGGCGTCGCGGCGCTCGAGGCGCTCACCTTCGAGACGACGCTCAACCTCCAGGGCTCTGGGCGGGCCACACGGACACGACGCCCAAGACCGTGACGCCGGCCGAGGCGCACGCCCGGCTGGACATCCGGATCGTCCCGGACCAGCGGCCCGACGAGATGGTCGCGGCGATCCGCCGCCACCTCGACGACCACGGTTTCGCGGACGTCGAGATCGTCGCGCTCGAGGGCGAGCCGGCCTGGTGGACGCCGGCCGACACCCCGTCATCGATGCGGCGGCGCGCGCGTCGACCGACATCACCGAGCTCGAGACTATGGTCGGTCTATCGATGGCCGGGACCGTGCCGATGTTCCAGGTGTGCGCCACGCATCGGGTCCCCGCGACGTCCCTCGGCGCCGCGCGCGACGACTGTCGCGCCCACGCGCCCGACGAGAACATCCGGATCGAGGACCTCGCACCGCGACGCGGATCACCGCCCGCTTCCTCGACCGCTTCGCCCGCCTGCCCGAGGTCCCGAGGGTCCCCTAGCCGGCCTCCACGGTCAGCCCAGGACGTGCGGGCCAGGAACGCCTCGAGCCGCTCGAGCGCAACCGGCAGGTCGTGCGCCCGAACCCGAGCCGGAAGTGGTTGCCGGGGTGGCCGAAGATCGAGCCCGGCGCGAGCAGCACGCCCTCCGCCGTCGAGCAGGTCGTCGCGTGAAGCGGTCGATCGGGTCCGCGACCCGAGCAGCTCCGGGAACCCGATCGATCCGCCGCGCGGTCGGACCCAGCGGAAGTGGTCGGCCTGGCGGTCGAAGAAGCCGTCGAGGAGCGCGCACGTTCGCCTCGACGATCGCCCGCGACCGCGCCAGCACCCGGTCCCGCGCGCGGAGCGCGATCAGCGCGAGGATCTCCGCCGGCGCCGACGCGCAGATCGTCGTGTAGTCCTTGAACCGCGCGGTCGCGTCGAGCAGGCGGGCGTCGTGCGTCGCCAGCCACCCGATCCGCAGGCCCGGCCAGCGCGAACGACTTCGACATGACCCCGACCGAGACCCCGTGCGGACCCGACGTCGGCGCCGGCGGGCAGCCGGTCGGCCGGGTCGAGCTCGAGGAACCGGTAGACCTCGTCGGACAGGAAGGTGGCGCCGGCGTCGGCGGCGATCTCGGCGACGGCGCGGTAGGTCGCCGCGTCGGGCAGGCAGCCGGTCGGGTTGTGCGGCGCGTTGACGACGATCAGCCGCGTCCTCGGCGTCACCTGTCGGCGCAGCAGGTCGACGTCGATCGCCCACCCGTCCGCGGCGTGCAGCTCGTGGAGCGTCACGTCGGCGCCGGCCGCGCGGGCGACCTCGTGGAGGCTCTGGTACGCCGGCCAGACGACGATCGCGTGGTCGCCGGGCCCGAGCGCGATGTTCGCGACGCGCGAAGATCGCCTCCTCGGCGCCGCTGAACACGACGACGTCGTCGGGCGTCGACGGTCTCGTACAGCGACGCGATCTCGCGCCGCAGCAGCGGATGGCCGAGCGACTCCGTGTAGCCGAGGCGCAGGTCGCGCCACAGCGCGGCGGTCTCGTCGTCCGCCAGCGCCGAGCAGCTCGGCCATCGGCCAGGCCTTCGACGTCCGACGCACACAGCAGGTGGCGGACGGCGAACTCGTACTTCGCGAAGAACCGCTCGAGCTCGAAGTCGGCGATCTGCACGGCTAGTCCGCCGACCGCGACGACGCGGCGGCGAGCTTCTCGGTCGTCGCCTGGTCAGGCCCGCGTCTCCAGCTGCCAGGAGATCGCCGTCGCCCCCGTCGACGGACGACGGCGAACCCGCCATCGTCGAGGGCGAACAACGTCCCGGCCATCGGACCCAGCGCCGCGTCACCGACCTCGGTCCCGGCCGGGACGCAGCCGCTCGCGTCCGTGCACCACGCGCCCTCCGAGAGCGACAGGGTCGCGCCGTCGGGGCCCTTGTAGCGATCGCCAGCTCGCCGCCCTTGCCGCGATGGTAGGAGCCGGTCGAGACGAACCAGTGCTTCGGCAGCACGGCGCAGACGACGGTCCAGTCGACCGGACTGCGCCGCATCGGCGAAGAACGTCCGGTTGTCGTCGCGTCCCGGTGCAGGCAGCGGCAGAGATCCGGCCGAGCCGCGGTGCGGCGACGGCTTGGGCGACTTCGACGGCTTGGCCGTGGGCGAGGAGCCGTCGGTCGGAGCTGTCGACGCCCGGCGCCGACGTGGGCTCGCCCGAGGGCGAGCCGGGGCTGGCCGCCCCCGAGGACGACCCTGCCGAAGCGGGGGCCGACGTCGCCCCGCTGCTCGGCGTACCCGTTCCGCACGCGGCGACGAGCACGGCGACGCATCACGAGGGAGGCGGCGATCTGGATACGGCGCATGGCCGACAGGGTACCCGCGTCAGGCGGGAGAGGCCGCCGCGGCAAGCCGGACGAGCGCCGGCTCGACGCCGAACACGTCACGGATCAGGTCGTCGGTGAGGACCTCGGCGGGCGGCCCGTCGGCGACCAGCCGGCCGCGGTCGATGACCACGAGGCGCCCGAAGAAGTGCGCGGCGAGGCCGAGGTCGTGGAGGACGGCGACCATCGCCGTGCCGTCGCGCTCGTTGAGGTCGCGCAGGAGCTCCATCGCCTCGACCTGGTGGCGGAGGTCGAGGTGGACGGTGGGCTCGTCGAGCAGCAGGACCGGCGCCGCCTGGGCCACGGCGAGGGCGAGCAGCACCAGCTGCCGCTCGCCCAGCGAGAGCTCGCGGGCGTCGCGGCCCGAGCAGGTGCCCGAGGCCGACCCGGTCGATCGCGGCGGCCACGGCGGCCCGGTCGGCCGGCCGCGGCGCCGCGCAGCGGCGCCTCGTGCGGCAGCCGGCCGAGCGCGACCACCTCCTCGACCCGCATCGCGAACGGCAGCGCCGCCTGCTGCGGGACGACGGCCAGCCGGCGCGCGATCTGCGCGCGCTCCAGCGTCGCGATCGGCGTCGCCGCCGAGCTCGACCCGCCCGGCCGTCGGCTGGAGCGTGCCCGCGAGGACGCGCAGCAGCGTCGACTTGCCGGCGCCGTTCGGGCCGACCAGCGCGACCCGCTCGCCGTGCGTCGACCGTGAACGAGACGTCGCGCAGGATCGCCCGCCGCCCGGCCTCGACCGTCACGCCGTCGGCGCGCAGCACGAGCGCTCACAGCTCGTACCCGGTCCGCGCGCGGCGCAGGAGCAGCAGGAAGAACGGCGCCCCGATGACCGCGGTGATGACGCCGACCGGGACGCCGCCGAGCATCCGCGCGACGAGGTCGGCCGCCGCGAGGAGGCTCGCCCCGAACAGCGCCGAGATCGGCAGCACGAGGCGCGCGTTCGGGCCCGACCAGCAGCCGGACGACGTGCGGGACGACGAGCCCGACGAACCCGATGAGCCCGGCGACCGCGACGCCGGCCGCGGTGACCAGCGACGCGAGCCCGAGCAGGATCGCGCGCTCGCGGCGGACGTCGACGCCGAGATGCGCCGCCGCCTCCTCGCCCAGCAGGAAGCCGTTGAGCGACCGGGCGCGGAGCAGGATCAGCGCGCTGCCCCCGAGGATCAGCGGCGCGGCGACGGCGAGCCGCACCCACGACGTGCCGTCGAAGCCGCCGAGCAGGTACGCGAAGATCTGGCGCAGCCCGCGCCCGAGAGGTACATCGCCATCGCGAGGCCCGGCGGCGAGCAGCGAGCCCACGGCGTAGCCGGTGAGCAGCAGCGACGTCAGCGGCGCCAGCGCGCTCGTCCGCGACAGCCGGTAGACGACGGTCACCGACAGCAGCGCGCCCGAGGAACGCGAGCCCGTTGAGCAGCCCGAACTGCGAGGACGAGGCCGCGGGCCGGGATGAGCACGGCGATCGCGGCCCCGAGCGCGGCGCCCGACGCCGTCCCGAGCACGTACGGGTCGGCCAGCGGGTTGCGCAGCAGGCCCTGGAACGTCGCCCCCGCGACGGCCAGCCCGGTCCCGACGACCATCGCCGTCAGGACCCGCGGCAGCCGCAGGTCCATGACGATCGCCTCCGACGACGGCGGCCAGGTCACCGGCACGTCGAACCCGAGGCGGTGGGCGAGGATCCCGACGGTCGTCGCCGGCGGCAGGTCGACGGAGCCGAGCACGATGCCGGCGACGAACACGAGCGACGAGCGACGACGACCCCGGCGATGACCAGCCACCCGGTCCGGGTCACCCGCCGGACGGACACGCCGATCGCGAGGCGCCCGGGGGCGCCCGCCGGGACGGGGGTGGTGGTCATCGCGGGCGTCGGCCGGTCAGTGGCGTGCGACGGGGCGCCGGCCGAGGGCAGGCAGCACGAGGTCCGGGTGGATCGCGGGCGCGAGCGCGCGGATGCCGTCGGCGAGCCGCGGTCCCGGGCCGGGTGACGATGACGTCGTCGATCGGCCGGACGTCGCCGTTCTTGACCGCGGTCAGGGTCGTCCCAGCCGGGTCGCGCCGCGACCTGCTCCGGCGTCACGCCGTACGCGGCATCGCCGAGCAGGATCACCTCCGGGTCGAAGGCGAGGATCTTCTCCTCCTCGATCTGGTAGACGCCCGTCGGTGCCGCTGGTGAGCGGCTCGCCGCCGGCGATCTTGATCATCTCGGTGCCGAAGTAGTCCGGCGCCGGCCCGAAGAAGCCGTTCGTGGCGTCGAGCTCGTAGTAGACGCGCGGCTTCGGCAGGCCCGACGTGGCGGCCGGCGACCTGGTCGAACGACTCCTGGATCGAGGACGTTGAGCTTGGCCGCCGCCTCGTCGCGGCCGACGGCGCTGCCGATCAGCGTCGATGTCGGCGAGCGCCGTCTTCACGTCGGGCGCGTACACGACGAGACCGGGCACGCCCAGCTGGCGGAGCTTCGCGATCGCCTCGGGCGGGTTGAAGTTGCTGCCGCCTGCGATCACGAGGTCGGTGCCCAGGCCGACGATCTTCTCGACGTCCACGGACCCGAACTTGGCCACGTCGGGGACGCTCCGCCGGCCTCGGGCGGGTAGGGCGTGAAGTCCTCGACCTTGCCCGACGACCTTGTCGCCGACGCCGAGCGCGAACAGCGATCTCGGTCGCGGCGGGCGTGAGCGACACGATCTTGGTCTGGGGCCGCCGGGAGCGTGACCTCGGTGCCCTCGTCGTCGGTGAGGGTCAGCGGGAAGGTGGGCGCCGGGGTCGGCGTCGGCGTCGGGGCCGCGGTCGGCGTCGGCGTCGCGACCGACGGTGCGGGCGTCGCCGTGGCGAGCGGCGACGGCCGTCGGGCTCGGGCTCGCGGCAGGCGTCGAACAGGCCGCGACGACCGTGGCCAGCAGGAGCAGCAGCAGGGCGGGGAACGGGTGGCGGCGACGGCGGCGCGTCGCGCGGGAGCGTGCGTCCACGGGAACTCCGGGTGCGGGTGGATGGAGGAACATGAAAGACCCCTCGCTTCGGGATCGAAGGAGGGGTCAGGCGGTGGATCGCACGATGCGCCTGACCTTTCTCTCGAAGGCTCGAGCGGCGACGGCGGATCGGCGACCGGACTTCCGCCCCTGAGGGGCGGTCACCGTAGCGGGACTGTGCCGGACTCGCACCGGCTTCGCGATCACGCCGCGTCGGACTCTGCAGGGGCCCGCGGGCCCCGTTGATCGGCCGCAGCGTACCACCGGGCCGAGGCACGCGATAAGTCGCCGGATAAGCGGTCGTCGCGACACTGGCCACCTCGCCCTCCTCCCGCCCGGTCTGTCCCCGCCGGAGGAGGTCCCTCGTGGAGGTGATCCGATTCGCGCGTGCGCTCGTGCCCCTGGCCGCGATCGCGCTGCTGGGCGCGCCGGGGGTCGCCCGGCCGGCCGTCCCGGGGCGGCCGATCCGCCCTGGGATCCGCCGGCGTGTCGTGGCGCCGTGGCCGCGCCGGCGGTCCCGGCGGCGCCGCCTGGTACCGCATGGACGCGGTGCTGGACGCGGTCCGGCACGCTCGCGGGGCAACGGCTGACGATCGGCATCGTCGGTGGGCTCGAACGCCAGGTCACGCTGCCCGCCGGAGTCGTTCGCGTCGGGCCCCGTCAGCGGCCTCGTGCTCGTCGGCGATGACGATGGGGCGCGTTCGCGGCTGCGGGTCGTCGACCCGGCGCGCGGCTGCGCGTGCGACGATCGCGGCCGAGGCGGCCGTGATCCGGAGCGCGATCCTGGCGCCGGACGGCGCGGCTCGACGTGGAGCACCGGGTCGACCGGACGACGCGCGCGGACCTCGGCGTCTGGCGCCGCGCGGTCGGCGGCGGCACGGCCTCGCGGGTGGCGCCCGGACTCGCGCCCGACGTCGCGCCACGGCCGGACGTTCGCCACGGACCTGCGGTGGGCGCCGGACGGCCGCCTCGTCGATCGCGTCCTGCGGGGAGCTGGCCTGTCGGACCCGGCTCGTCGATCCGGCGACGGGCCAGGCCGAGGCGACGAGCCGAACCGGGCCTGTCCTCGGCGTCGCCGGGTCGGCCGGGTGATCGCCTACGGCGTGTGTCCGGGCCTGCCGTGCGCCGTGACGGCGACCGACCCGTCGACGGGAGCCGCCGAGACGCTCGTGACCGACGCCGGGCCGCGGCGGCGCATCGCCGGCGGCTCGCTGGTCTACGAGCGGGATGGCCACCTGGCGCGGCTCGACCTGCGCACGAGAGCCGTGTCGGACGTGCCGGGATCCGACGGACTCGTGCCGGTTGCCAACGGGTCGGGCGCCACGGCCGGCGCCGACCTTCCGGCCGGATCGGTGATGCTCGCCGGGTCAGGCCAACGGCCGGCCCCATCGACCGCGCGACGGTTCGACCCATTCACCACCGCCATCCAGCCGATCGAGGTGGTGCAGCGATGATCACCCGACTCCGCGCGTTCTCCGGTATGGCCCTGGTGCTGATCGTCGTCGGCGCGCTGGCCGCGCCGTTCGTCACCGCACACGGCCCCGACCCGATCCTCGGCGGCGGGCTGTATGCGCAGAACCGACCTCGCCTACCGCTGGGCTGGAGGTGGCACCCCGCCCGCCGCGATGAAGAGCGCGATCAACGACGCCGCGGACGACTCGAACGCATCACGCAAATCGAAGGCGCCGACCTTCGACTACGACGCCGCCGCGGGCAACTGTCATCTACTACGGGACCGACGTGCCGTGCGGCGTGAACGGCCTCGCGTGCATGCGCCGCGACCCACCCGACTGGTTCGGCGTCTGGTTCCGCGAGAACGGCCACCGGTTCGACTGGGGCACGCTCCGCTGGTGCGAGATGTCGGGCGGACCCGATGGCTGCTACCAGGTCGAGAACGTCACGCTCGACGAGCTCGGCCACGTGCTGGTGCCTCGACCACCACGACAACTTCGGCGACGACAGCGACTACGGCGACGCCGTGGTGCAGACGTACTCACGGACGAAGCCCAAGGCGGGCTGGAACGCCCACGTCTTCGGGCGCTGCGACGTCGCGACGCTCCAGCAGCAGTACGACGTCCCGATCACGGCAACGCTGTACAGCACCTGCCTCGACGTCCCGACCGAGCTGTCGGTTGCGGCGTCGAGGTCATCGGTCCTCGCCGGGGCGATGGTGACGTTCACGGCCACGCTCGGGCAGCGACGGGACCGGGAAGCTGTCGAACAACCTGGTCAGCGGCCGGACCGTCGTCCTCCAGCAGCGCCTCGCGCTCCGGCTGGAGCGACCTCGTCACGATGAGCGCCGGCTTCCGCCGCCGGCACATACACCGCCAGCGTGAACGTCTGGGCAACGCGCGACTACCGCGCGCTGTTCCGCAAGCCGTCCAACGAGGGCCTCCGTCGTCGTCCTCGCCGGCGCAGACCGTAACCGTGACCGCGGGCTGCACGCAGCCCTGCCCGCAGCTCGAAGGAGGGTCAGGCCTCGTGATGAGACCAGGCGTCCGTTCGACCGGACACGGCGCACGACGGTCGGCGGTGTTCGGAGCGATCGTCGTCGCGGTGACAGCCTGCTTCGGGGCCGACCGGCTCGCCGGCCGCCGGTTCCGGGACGCCGGCTGCCGCAGCAACCGGGGCCGCGGCCACGCCAATCGCGTCGCCCAGCGCTGCGCCCTCCGCCGCACCTCGACCGCGACGCCGGACTCGAGGCGACGCATCGGAGCCGCCCGGCGCGCTCCTCGTCGGGACGGCGGCCGGGCCCGTCGCGGGCGACCTGGGCACCTTCTCGTGGGACGGCCTCGTGTCCGACTCGCCGTGGATCGTGCAGCGCTCGGGCGATTCCGCGGCGTCGGGCGGGCGGCTGCGGGTCCGGTTCGGCGACGGCCTCGACCAGGCCCGGTGGACCGCGCGCTGGGCGCCGATCCGCCACGGCGAGGCGGGCACGCCACGGCCGCGGGATCGGGCGACGGAAGGCCGCTCGTCGATCGAGGCGCCGCGCGGGCCGGCGCTGGAGCCTCCAGCTCGAGGCGCGGTTCGGCGGCGGCGCGCGGGCGGTCTGGTACTGGCGCGTGAGGTCGATCGGTGACCGTGCGCGCGATCCCCGGCTGGCGTCGAGCTTGCGGTTGGCCGGCCTCGTGGCCGGCCGGCTCAGGCGAGCGCGGCCGCCGCCGTCGCGTTGAAGATCGAGATCTGGGCGTCCTCGGGCAGCATCACGCCGAAGATCTTCTGCAGCGTGAGGAGGTGGACACAGGAACCCCAACTCTCGAAGTAGTGGCACGTGCAATGCCACTGGCCCGCATCGAGGCTGACGTGATGGGTGTCGTTGTCACCACGGAACGTCAGGGCGATCCGCTCGATCGAAATCCGGTCCAGCTCGCGAGCGTAGCGATTCGCCTTCTCGACCTTGCCGATGAGAGAGGAGTGCATCGCCGATCAACCTCCAGTCGCCCCGAACGGGCGTCCCACGAGGGCCGCCGTCCGGTCGGACCAGGACCGGTGATGGCGGTCACTGCAGACAAGCCTACACCCCGGCGAGCCGCCGGTCAGCCCCCGGAATCGGGCCCGTCGGATCCGGGTACTGACGGCCGGTGCGCGGATGCCACGCGCGGCGTCCACGCGCGGCGGCGTTACGGGGCGGACGTGCCCTCGCGGCCGTAGTCGTCCTCGAGGCGCTCGACGTCGTCGAGCTCGGGCGTCGAAACCTCGATCACCTCGACCGCCTCGCGCGCCTCGAACCGGTGGATCCGCCCGGGCGGGACGTGCCGCGACTCGCCGGGCCCGAGGTCGATGACCTGGACCACGCCGTCGTCGTCCTCGAGGTGCAGGTGGAGCCGGCCGGACAGGACCAGCACGCTCTCGTCCTTGTGTGCGTGGCGCTGGAGCGACAGCCGCCGACCCGCATCGATCGCGATGACCTTGCCGCAGTACCGGTCGGTCAGCGCCCAGATGAGCTCGTGTCCCCACGGCTTGGGGACGTAGCGCTGGCCGGCCTTCGCCTCGTCGCCGCTCATCCGCCGCGCACCAGCCGCTCGCCGGCAACGACGAGCTCGTCGCGCAGCGCAGGAGTCGTGGCCTCGGTGTAGACGCGGACGAGGGGTTCGGTGCCGCTCGCCCGGACGAGCAGCCACGAGCCGTCGGCCAGGAACCACTTCACGCCGTCGCCCGTGTCCAGCCACTGGGTCCGCTCGATCGCGGTCGCCGGCGAGCGAGCTCGGCGGCGACTCACGCAGGCCGACGAGGACGCGCCGCTTGACGGCGTCGTACGAGGGCCGGTCGAAGTGGACGTCGATCCGGCGGTAGAACGACGGCCCGGCGAGCTCGTGGAACGCCTCCATCGCCCTCGATACCGGCGCGCGTCCGCGCTCGCGCTCGCGCAGGAACAGGTCGAGCAGGCAGAGGTCGGCGTAGATGCCGTCGCGCTCGGGCAGGTGCATCCCGAACCCGAAGCCCGCCCGACTCCTCGGCGCCCAGCATCGCGCCCGTCTCGATCATCTTCGGCCCGATGAACTTGAAGCCCACCGGGACCTCGTACGTCTCGATCCCGTAGTGCCGCCCGAGCGTGCGCCGCCGTCGACGTGTTGTTCACGGACACGACGACCGGCTCGCGCATCCCGCGGTACTCCGCGAGGTAGTACATGAGCAGGCTCGTGACCTCGAGCTGGTGCAGGAACGTGCCGCGCTCGTCGGCCGCGCCCGCTCGATCGGCGTCACCGTCGAGCAGGAGGCCCAGGTCGTAGCCACCGCCGGCGATCAGCGCCAGCGCCTCGTCGACGTTGGGCCGGATCGGCTCCGGGTTGATTCCGCCGAAGTACGGGTTGCGCTCGTTATGGACCTCGGTGACGCGGATCCGGCCGCCGGCGAGCAGCCGCGGGATCCAGCCGGATCCGGCGCCGTACAGCGGCTCGACCAGGACCGAGACGTCCGCGGCCCGCAGCGCCTCGAGGTCCAGGGTTCGCCCGACGAACCGCTGGTAGCCCTCGAACGGGTCGAACCACTCGACGAGCCCTGCCGCCTCGGCGTCCTCGAGCGGTCGCCGGTCGATCGACCATGCCCCCGTTCGATGCGATCCCCGCCTCGATCGTCGGCAGCATGTCGGAGCCCAGCGGCGGCGCCGGTCGGCGACTTGACCTTGAACCCGTTGTCGGTCCACGGGTTGTGCGACGCCGTGATCACGATCCCGGCCGCCGAGCCGCGCTGCACGACCTCGTACGAGCTCATCTGGGTCGGCACGGCGGTGCGGCTGATCGCCACCGGGATGTCGTGCGCCAGCAGGACCTCGGCGGCCGCCCGTGCGAAGTGTTCCGAGGCGAACCGCCGGTCGTAGGCGATGACCACGCCCTTCGCCTGGTCGCCGCGCTCCACCACGCAGCGCGCCACGCCGTCCGCGCACCGGCGCACGTTCTCGAACGTGAAGTCCTCGGCCACGCGCGCCCGCCAGCCGTCGGTCCCGAACACGATCCGGGTCGGGGGCGGGTGCCGCGGTCTCCGTCACGTGCCAACCTCCCAGCGGAGACAGCGCTCGAGCATCGCCTCGACGGCCCCCTGTTCGGCGCCGCGCAGGAGCGCGATCGGCTGGGTGGCCGTCATGCTACCGCCCTGCAGCGGCCGGAGGACCCGGACCGCCCCATCCACCCGCCGCACGACGAGATCGTCCGAGCGGCCTCGATGTGCTCGCCCGGCTGGACGACGGATCCCGTGCCACCGGCTCCGATCGCCGTGAGCAGCTCGGTCCAGCTCCCGATGTCGGACCAGCCGACGTCCATCGAGCCCATCACCACGCGCCCGTCGCGGGCCGCGCTCTCCATGATCGCGACGTCGACCGAGACGGGCTTCAGCTGCTCGTAGGCGTGCACGAGCAGCGGCTTGGCGCGGATCGTCGGCTCCAGCAGTCCGATGAGGCCCGTGTAGCGCTCGAAGGCGGCCCGGATCGCCCGCCGGCGCCAGACGAACATCCCGGCGTTCCAGGCGACGCCCGCCTGCTTGACCAGCTCCTCCGCACGCGCCGGCTTCGGCTTCTCCTCGAAGCCGCGCAGCGGATAGGCCTGGAGGCCGTCGACGTCGACGGCCGTCCTCGAGGCGCGGGATCAGGTAGCCGTACTCGGTCGCCGGGCGGTTGACCTGGATGCCGAGCGTGACGAGGGCGTCGTCCGCTCCAGGGCGCCGGTCGCGAGCCGGGTCGCCGCGGTCCGCAGGACGTCGCGGAAGACGCCCTCCCGATCGGGTCGGATGAAGTGGTCCGCCGGCAGCACGATCATCACGTCGTCGTCGGGGCGGTCGACGGCCACCGTGGCGAGCGCGATGGCGGCTGCGGTGTTGCGCCCCGCCGGCTCGAGGAGGACGCGTGCCTCGGGCAGCTGGGCACGGACGAGCTGTTCGTAGCGCTGGTCGGTGACCACCGTGACGTCGATCGGGACGCCGTCGCCGTCGATGCCCGCCAGGCGCCGGACCGTGGCCTGGAGCAGCGTCTCCTCGCCGAGCAGGGGCAGGAAGGGCTTCGGGCGCTCCGGACGGGAGAGCGGCCACAGGCGGGTGCCGCCACCCCCCGCCATCACGACCACGTACATCGGGCCATTCTAGGGTGAGCCCATCGGGCCGGATGGCGGCCCAGGGCGGCGGCGACGACGGTGGCCGGACCCCGGCGCGGCCCAGGCGCCGCCGACGACTTGGCGGACACCCGGGCCTGACGCCGTCGAGGATCGAGCTCGAGCGATTGTTCCTTGGCGTCGGAACGGGGCCGGGTTCCTGCTGTCGTTCACGTTCAGCTTCGACGACTTCGTGATCACGACGTTCACGTCGGGCCCCGGGTCGTCAACGCTCCCGCTGTTTGTCTTCGGCCAGGTGCGGCGGGGCGTGACGCCCGAGACCAACGCCGTCGCGACGATGATGCTGGCGTTCACCCTGCTGCTGCTGCTCGTCGGCCAGATGATCCTGGTGTGGCAGGCGCGTCGGCAGGGCCGCCGGTCGTCGGCGGCGATGGCCGGGGTGATCGCGGACGCCTGATCGCGGGGCCGGGCGCGTTGCCCGGCGCGAGCGTCAGCGCGCGGCGGCGAGCTCCGGCTCCGGGAGACCGGCGTCGGCGGCCAGATCGGCGGCCTTGTTCGTGCGCTCCCACGGGCAGGTCCAGGTCCACGCGGCCGAAGTGGCCGTACGCGGCGGTCTGGCGGTAGATCGGCCGGCGCAGGTCGAGGGCGTCGATGATCGCGGCCGGTCGGAGGTCGAAGTGGCGCTCGATGAGCTGCTGGATCTTCTCGTCGGGGATCGTCGCCGGTCCCGAACGACTCGACCGACAGCGAGATCGGCCGCGCGATGCCGATGCCGTAGGCGACCTCGACCTCGAACCGGTCGGCGAGGCCCGCCGCCACGACGTTCTTCGCGACCCAGCGCGCCGCGTAGGCGGCCGAGCGGTCGACCTTCGTCGGATCCTTGCCGCTGAAGGCGCCGCCGCCGTGACGGGCCATGCCGCCGTACGAGTCGACGATGATCTTGCGGCCGGTCAGGCCCGCGTCGCCCATCGGCCCGCCGGTCACGAAGCGGCCCGTCGGGTTGACGTGGATGATCGGATCCGACTCGCGAAGCTCGCGCGGGATCGTCGGCAGGACGACCGCCTCGGTGATGTCGTCGCGCAGGCGATCGACGTCGACGTCGGGATCGTGCTGGGCGGAGACGACGACCGTCCGGACCGCAACGGGCATGCCGTCGCTGGTACTCGACCGTGATCTGGGTCTTGCCGTCGGGCCGGAGGTAGGGCAGCTGCCCGGACTTGCGCGACGCGGCCAGCTGCTGGGCCATCCGGTGGGCGAGCGCGATCGGGAGCGGCATGAGCTCCGGCGTCTCGCGGCAGGCGAAGCCGAACATCATCCCCTGGTCGCCGGCGCCGAGCTCGCTCGCCGACGCGTCGTCGCGCGACCTCGAGGGCGGCGTCCACGCCCTGCGCGATGTCCGGCGACTGGCCCTTGACCGACACGAGCGTGCCGCAGGTCTGGTAGTCGAAGCCGTAGTCGGCGCGCGTGTAGCCGATGTCGCGCACGGTGTCGCGAACGACGGCCTGGAAGTCGATGTAGGTGTTCGGTGGTGATCTCGCCCAGGACGAGCACGAGCCCCGTCGTCGTCGCCGTCTCGCAGGCGACGCGGGCGTCCGGATCGTCGCGCAGGATCGCGTCGAGGATGGCGTCCGAGATCTGGTCGCACATCTTGTCCGGGTGGCCTTCGGTGACCGACTCGGACGTGAACAGGTAGTGGTCGGCGTCGACGATGCTCATGGTGCTCCGCGTGTCGTGCCAGGGCTGGCCCGGGCGACTTTATCATCGGCCCCCGGGCCGGCCGAGCAGTACGATTCGCCCGTGGCCGACGAACGCGCAGCGGAGCTTGACGCCGCCGACCCGCTGGCCTCGTTCGGCGACCGGTTCGTCGTCGACGACCCCGGCCTCGTCTACCTCGATGGCAACTCGCTGGGCCGGGCGCCGCGCAGCGCCGTCGATCGGGTCGCGCGGGCCGCCGCCGGGGAGTGGGCGGGCGAGCTCGTGCGGGGCTGGGATCGCTGGCTGGACCTGCCGCTCCGGATCGGCGACGCGCTGGCGACCGGGGTGCTCGGAGCCGCGCCCGGTTCGGTGGCCGTCGCCGACTCGACCACCGTCAACCTCTATCGCGTGGCATCGGCCGCCCTCGACGACCGGCCCGGGCGGCGGGCGATCATCGCCGACCGGCGCGACTTCCCGACGGACCGCTACGTGCTCCAGGGCCTGGCCGAGGCCCGGGGGCTCGAGATCCGCTGGCTCGACGGCGATCCGGTCGAGGGCGTGGCGGCCGATGCGGTGGCCGCGGGCGCTCGGCGAGGACGTGGCGCTGGTCGTGCTGTCGCTGGTCAACTTCCGGTCGTCGGCGATCGTCGATCTCGACGCGGTCGAGGCGGCGGCGCGCGCGGTTGGTGCGCACGTCGTGTGGGACCTCTCGCACGCCGCGGGCGCGATCCCCGTCGACCTCGCCGCGCACGACGTCGGACTCGCCGTCGGCTGCACCTACAAGTTCCTGCACGGCGGACCCGGCGCGCCGGCCTGGCTCTACGTCGCGCCCCGGCTCCAGGCTGGCCTCCGCCCGCCGATCCAGGGCTGGTTCGCCCAGGCCGACCAGTTCGCGATGGGCCCGGCGTTCGAGCCGCGAGCCGGGATCGCGGGCTGGCTCACCGGCACCCCGCCGATCCTGTCGCTCGTCGCCGTCGAGGAAGGCGTCCGGGTCGTCGCCGAGGCCGGCATCGACGCCATCCGGGCCAAGTCGGTCGCCCTGGGCGAGTACGCGGTCGAGCGGCTCGACGCGGACCTCGCGCCGCTCGGCTGTCGCCTGGGCAGCCCGCGAGACCCCGCACGTCGCGGCGGTCACGTCGCGATCCGCCACCCCGACGCGCGCGCGCTCGCGGCCGCCCTCATCGCGCGCGGCGTGATCGTCGACTTCCGCGAGCCCGACATCATCCGCTTCGGCCTGTCGCCCCTGACGACGTCGTTCGCCGACGTGGATCGCGGGATCGTCGCCCTGCGGGACCTGCTGGCGCGAGGCTAGGCCCCCGGCGGCCGTGTGCCAGGCGCACATTCCAGCCGCCGGCTCACGTGCAACGCGGCCGATCGGGTCGAGACTGTGCGCCGGCGCCACGGAATCGACGGGACGGCGCGCACCGCAGCGATCAAAACCGCGCCGTGTGAGCAGGGAGCACGCTTTCGGCCCCCGCCCACCTCTAGGCGGCAGGAATGTGCATCGGCCGCACACGTCGCCCGGATTGGTGCGCCTGGCGCACGCAATCGGCGGCGTGGGGCCGGGGCGGGTGAATTTCGGCGTAACCCGACGGGTCAGCCGGCGGCCAGGTGCTCGACGTGGATCGGCTCGATGTCGTCGGCCGGCGTGAAGCCGAAGACCTGGCCCAGGAACGACAGCTCGGCGGCGATGACCTCGCGCCGCGACTCGGCCTTGCGGTAGCCGTGGCCCTCGCCCGCGAGGCGGATCGTGGCGTGCGGGATCCCGCGTGCCGTGGAGCGCCGCGACCATCGCATCGAGCTGCGACGGCGGCACGACCCGGTCGTCGAGGCCCTGCGTGATCAGCATCGGCGCGTCGATCCGGTCGAACGCGTGGATCGGCGAGCGGTCGCGGAACACCGGGCGGCCCTCGGGCCACGGTGCGAGCAGCCCCTCGTCGTAGCGCGACTCGAACTTGTGGCCGTCGAGGTGGATCAGCTCGAGGTCGGCGATCCCGTAATGGCTGATGCCTGCCGCGAACACCTCGGGCTTCGTCGTCAGCGCGGCGAGCGTCGTGAAGCCGCCCGCGCTGCCCCCCTTGATCGCCATCCGCCGCCGATCGACCGATCCGCGAACCGCGAGGAACTGGGCCGCCGCGACGCAGTCGTCGACGTCCGACGATCCCCCACTCGCCCCGTTGAGCGCGTCGCGGTAGGGCCGCCCGTAGCCGGTCGAGCCGCGGTAGTCGACGTCGACCACGGCGATCCCGCGCGAGGTGAAGAACGCGCGCTCGAGCGACAGCGCCGACGACGCCGCGGCCGTCGGGCCGCCGTGGGACAGCACGAGCAGCGGCGGCAGCTCGCCGTCGGGGCCGCGGAAGCCGTCGTTGGTCGGCGGGAAGTACAGCGCCCGCGCCGTCGCGCCGCCGGACGTCGGGAAGGCGATCGGCTCGGCGTGCGGCAGGAGACCCGGGTCGATCGGCGTCGACAGTGATCGCGCCAGCACGCCCGGCCACGCGCTCCGGTCCGCGGGTCCAGCCGCGCGACGACCGCCCCGTCGTGCGGCCCGGCGCCGATCAGGACCGCCGAGCCCGCCGCCGACCTGGAGCCCCTCGACCTCGGTGAACGTCGCGGCACGTCCTCGACCGGTTGACCTCGCCGGCCGGCGCTGATCCGCGAGCAGCGCGATCGCGACCGTCGACGCGGCCGACCGCGAGGATCCCGCCGTCGTCCGTGAACGCGTACGACGACCGGCCGAACACCCACGCCGGGTCGCCGAGCTCCGCGTCCATCGGCGCGAGGTTGCGGGCCGGCCCGTCGAGGCCGCCGTGCCCGTCGAGGGCGTACAGGTTCCACCAGCCCGACTCGTCCGACACGTAGTGCAGGACGCCGTCGGCGCGCCAGGCCGGCTGGACGATCGAGATCCCGGGCCCGCCGGCGACCGTCCGCGCCGGCCCGAGCGAGCCATCCGGGAGCACGTCGGCGACGCGCAGGCGGGTCGCGTCCCACGGCATGCCCGGCAGGTCCCACTCGAGCCAGGCGAGGCGTCGAGCCGTCCGGCGACGGCCGCGGCGCGGCGAAGAAGTCCGGGCCGGCCACGAGCACCCGGCCCGCGCCGTCGGAGCCGTCGAGCGCGATCGCCACCAGCTCGTTGACCACGAGGTCCGGGCGGTCGGGCTCGGCCGCGTCGTGCGTCTCGCGCACGGCGTACAGGCGGTCGCGCGCCGGGTCGAAGCGCATGTCGGCGAACCGCCCGGCGTCGGGCGGCGTCAGCGCGACGGGATCGGCGCGCGCCATCCGGGTCGAGGTGCCACAGCCGGCCGTCCTCGGTGGACGACGACGACGATCGCGCCCACGATCGACGGCGTACGACGCCGCCGCCGTACTCGTGGACGCGGTTGCCGACCGGGAACGGGGCGGGCGTCAGCTCGTGGGTCGCGCCGTCGGGCGTGTGGCGCAGCAGCGTCCGCCGGCCACGCTCGGCGGAGCGCGACTCGAGCCAGTAGACGTCGTCCCCGTCGAGCCACGGCTCGCCGAGCGAGATCGCCGACGACGGCGACGAGCTCGATGTCGATCGACGAGCGCCAGCTCCCGTACGGCGCGACCGTCGCCGGGTGCGGGTCGTGCCCGTGATGGCCGTCATCGGCCCGGCTCCCGTCGTCGTCCATGCGCGGGTCTACGTCCCGTGCTGCCAGGACGACACGTACTCGAGCTGCTCCGGGGTCATCGCGTCGAGCGTGACGCCCATCGCGGCGAGCTTGAGCCGGGCGACCTCGGCGTCGATCGCCTCGGGGACGACGTACACCTGGGCTCCAGCTCGGCGTGGTGCTTGGCGACGTACTCGGCCGACAGCGCCTGGTTGGCGAAGCTCATGTCCATGACCGCGGCCGGGTGGCCCTCGGCGGCGCCCAGGTTGACCAGCCGGCCCTCGGCGATGAGGTTGATGCTTCTTGCCGCCGATGTCGAACTGCTGGACGTTCTCGCGGACGTCGGTGACGTGGCCCTCGGCCATCTCGCGCAGCGCGGTCAGGTCCAGCTCGGCGTCGAAGTGGCCCGAGTTGGCCATGATCGCGCCGTCCTTCATCGACGCGAAGTGCTCGCGCCGGAACACGTTGACGTTGCCGGTCGCGGTCACGAACAGGTCGCCCCACGGCGCCGCCTCGGCCGACGGTCATGACCTGGTACCCGTCCATCAGCGCCTCGAGCGCGCGGACCGGGTCGACCTCGACCACCGCCACGTGCGCGCCGTGGCCGTCCATGCGCGACGCGATCCCGCGCCCGACCCAGCCGTAGCCCGCGATGACGACGTTGCGCCCGGCGATCAGCATGTTCGTCGCCCGCAGGATGCCGTCGATCGTCGACTGGCCGGTCCCGTAGCGGTTGTCGAACAGGTGCTTGGTGAGCGCCTCGTTGACCGCGACGACCGGGAACGACGAGCGCGTTGTCGGCCGCCATCGCCCGCAGCCGGATCACGCCCGTCGTCGTCTCCTCGGTGCCCGCGAGGACCTCCGCGCAGCTGGTCGCGCCGCTCGCTGTGGAGCAGCGAGACGAGGTCGCAGCCGTCGTCCATCGTGAGCGTCGGGTGGATGTCGGCGACCGACCGGAGATGCGCGTAGTACGTGTCGCGATCCTCGCCGCGCCGGGCGTACGTCGCGATCCCGAACTCGGCGACCAGCGCCGCCGCCGTCACGTCCTGCGTGGACAGCGGGTTCGAGGCCGCGAGGTACACATCCGCGCCGCCGGCCTTGAGCGTCCGCATCAGGTTGGCGGTCTCGGTGGTGACGTGGAGGCAGGCGCCGATGCGCAGGCCGGCGAGCGGCGTCTCGCGCTCGAAGCGCTCGCGGATCTGGCGCAGGACCGGCATCTCGCGCTCGGCCCACTCGATCCGGCGGAGGCCCTCGGCGGCGAGCGAGAGGTCGGTCACGTCGTGCGGGACGTGGGTGGCGGTGTCGGTCATCGGGGTTCCTCGGGCGGGCCGTCGGGCGACGGCGAAGCAAGCGGTTGATCGTCGATCGGGTGTGCCTGGTCGTTGTTGGCCGGACCGCGTGCGTGCTGGACGGCGGTCCGGTTCGCCCCCGGGGCATCGCCGCCGCGCGGCGCTCCGCGACTGAACAGGCGCCGCAACGGCGCGGTGAGGTCTGCCCAGGGCGAGGTCGTGCGGCGGATCGAGCCGCTCCTCGAACCGGCAGTGCTCCGTGTAGCCGAGGGCGCGGTACGCCGCGATGGCGGGCGGGTTGTCGGAGCGGACGTTGAGCACGACCTCGTCGCAGTAGCGGAGCAGCTCCGCGGTCACGGCCGAGGTCACGGCCTTCGCGTAGCCCGCGGCCGCGGTGCTCCGGCTGTGCGTCAGCACGTTGCCGACGACCGCGAGGCGCGCCGTTGCGCGAGACGACGTGGGTGCCGGCGGCCGACACGAGGCGGCCGTTGACGCGGATCCCGTAGTACACGCCCTCGGCGATCGTGCTCGACGGCAGCCACGCCCCGAAGCCCAGCTGGTACAGGCGGTTGAGCTCGCCGACCTCGACCGGCAGGAGCCGCTCGACCGCGGCGGGCGACGGCTGGAAGCGCGATCCGGTCGACCCACATCCGGATCATCGGCGGGCCGGGGTCGACGTGGTACTGCGTGGCGACGGCCGGCAGCGACTCGCGCCTTCGCGGCGAGGTACGCGGCGCGCGGGCGCACGACGCTGCCGGAGCACCGCCTCGATCCCGTCGTGCGGCCCATCACGAACAGCGGCTGCGGCGTCAGGCCCGCCGTACTCGAGCCCGACGGCGACGACCTCGTCGCCGACGTCGCGATCCCCCAGCTTGGTCCGGCCGAACTCGCGGTCCTCGAGGTCGCAGATCGCGTACGCCGCGAACAGGCGGTCCTGCTCGAGGATAGGCGCGCAGGACGGCACGGTCGGTCGTCGAGCGGGCGACGACGGCGTCGCGCTGGCCGACGGCGATCGTGGCCATCAGCCGACGGCCTCGGCCGGGGCGGGCTCGGACGCGGCCACGGGGACGACCCCGGCGATCGCGCTCGCGAACGGCTCGCTGGAGCGTGCCGCGTTCCGTGACGATCCCCGTCACGAGCGCTGCCGGCGTCACGTCCTGGGCCGGGTTCCGCGTCGACGTGCCCTCGGGTGTCGACGCGGGTGCCGGCGGCGATCAGGACCGCGCCCGGCCGGCCGCTCCTCGATCGGCGCGGCCGCTGCCATCGTCGATGGCGGGGTCGATCGTCGATCGTCGGGACACAGACGAGGAACGGGACGCCGGCCGCGGACGCCGCGAGCGCCAACGGGTAGGTCCCGGCCACCGCGACCACGTCGCCGTTGGCGGCAACCCGATCGGCGCCCACGAGCACGACGTCGACCTCGCCCGCGGCGATCCGGCCGGGGGCGGCCGCATCGGTGACCACGGCGTGCGCGCACGCCGGCCTCACGCAGCTCCCAGGCGGCGATCCGCGACCCTCGAACCCGGGCCGCGTCTCGGCGACCAGCGCCTCGACCGGCCGCCCGCGTGATGCGCGGCGATGATCGCCGACAGCGCCGTCCCGCACTGGCCGCCGCCCATCGCCCCGGTGCTCCCGATCGTGAGCACGCGCAGCGGGGCCGTCGCGACCGGCCGCGAGCTCCGCCAGCGCCGTGAGCGCGCTGCCTCGCCAGCCACCAGGCCCGTGCGCGTCGGTCGCCTCGCCCAGGATCGGGTCGGCCTCGGCGTGCAGCTCGGCCGCCATCGTCTCGCCCGTGGCGTCGATGCCCAGGCGCTCCTCGACCGCGAGCATCCGCGCCACGACATCGCGCGATCGCCGCCGAGCCTGGGCGCGTCGTTCGGAACGCGTTGGCCGCGCCGCGGATCGTCGCCCGGCGCGCAAACGGCCGGTGCGTGGTCGTCTTCCCGGCGACGAGCGCGAGGGTCACGGCCGCCAGCTGGGCCTGGGCCGGCGAGCCCACGACCGCCTCATCGCGGACCGCCGCGACCCCGTCGCCACCACCGCGGACCTCGAGATCAACCAGCACGTCCGGCAGCCGGCGCTGGTCGACGACCCGGCACACGTCGCCGTCCCAGCGGAACGGCGCCCGAAAGCCGGCGCCGGCCGCCGGTGACCTGGAGCGGCGCGCCGCGACCGCGCGCCGTTCCCCCGGCCGCCGCATCCTCGGCTTCGGCCTCGCCCGAGCAGCTCCCGGGCCGCCGCGGCCGACTCCTGCTGGAGCAGCTGCGCCGCGCCGATCACCGTGCTCATCGACGTCATCACGTCGCCCGCGAACAGCCGGAAGAACCGGCGACGGTTGGGATCGTCGGGGGCGGCTGGACGGGCTCGTCGGTCACGGTCGACTCGGTTCGTCACGTGTCGAGGCGTGGATCCCGCCTGACGCGCCGGCGTCAGTACTGGATGACGCTGGTGACCCGGCGGCCGTCGAGCCGCTCGCGGCCCTTGAGGAACTCGAGCTCCACGAGGAATGCGAGGCCGACGACCTCGCCCCGCAGCCGCTCGACCAGCTCGATCGTGCCCCGCACGGTCCCGCCCGTCGCCAGCAGGTCGTCCACGATCAGCACCTTCTGCCCGGGCTGATCGCGTCGCGGTGGATCTCGAGGGTGTTCGAGCCGTATTCGAGCGCGTACTCGACGGTCAGCGTCTCCGCCGGCAGCTTGCCCAGCTTGCGCACCGGGCACGAGCCCGGTGTCGAGCAGGTACGCCATCGGCGCCGAGAAGATGAACCCGCGCGACTCCATGCCGACCACGATGTCGATGTGCTCGCCCCGGTAGGGCTCGAGCATGAGGTCGATGGCCTCCTTGTACGACGCCGGGTCCTTCAGGACCGTCGTGATGTCGTAGAACAGGATGCCGGGCTTCGGGAAGTCGGGGATCTCGCGAATCTTCGCGCGAAGCGTCTCGGCGGACATCGGGTTCGGGGACCTCCGGTGGTCGTCAGGTCCGGCGGCGGCGAAGCCCTGGGCGATGCGGTTCGCGCGTCCGGACGGTTAGTCTACCGCAGCGCCGAGCGTGCTCCGCACGTGCCTGATCGGCCTGATTCTGCGCGAGGCGATGAACCCCGAGCCCGGCGGCGATCGACGACAGGGCGAACACCGCCGCCAGCGACCACCCGAGGGCGTCGCCGCCCTGACCGCGTGCCGTAGGCCGTGATCGCTCCCGCGACCCCCGCGCCCAACGCCGTGCCGAGGATGTCGGACAGCTGGAGCGCGGACGACGCGGCCCCCTGCTCGGCCGGCGCGGCGCCGCGCAGCACGACCAGCGTCACCGCGGAGTACATGAAGCCCATGCCCAGGCCCGGCAGGAGCCAGGTGAAGATCGTGAGCTCGGGCGGGAAGCCGGGCAGCACCGCGGGGATCGTGATCAGCGAGCCCACCGCGACGCACGCGAAGCCGAGGGCGACGAACCGGTGCGGACCCCAGATCTCGATCCGCCGCGCCTGGAGCCAGGTCGCGACCGTCCAGGCGATCGTCGTCCCGGTGAACACGAGGCCGGTGAGCGTGGCCGGCGTGCCGCGCCACGTCTGGAGCAGCAGCGGGATGTAGGCATCGCCGCTGAAGAACGCGAACGTCATGACGCCGCGCAGCAGCACCGCCGCCGGGACGCCGGCGGCGAGCGTCGAGCGTGCCCGGGCGGGGTGAGGCGCCTGAAGGCCGGCACCAGCAGCGCGAGGCCGATCGACCGCGCCGACGACGACAGCCGCAGGTCCTGCGCCGTGAGCGAGGCGATCAGCAGCCCGGCACCGGCCGCCGCGAGCAGGGCGTTGGGCAGCCGGCGGATCGTCGCGGCGGCGGCGGCGTGCTCCGCGGGCGGGGCGGCTCGCCGGGATCCGCCGCAACGCCGTGACCGCGAGGCCGCCCGGCAACCGCGAGAAACGGGATCAGCCCCAGGAACACGAGCCGCCACGTCGTGAACTCGCCGACGATCGCCGCGATCGACGGCCCGACCACGCCCGGCACGACCCACGCCGTCGACAGCAGCGCGAACATCCGCGGCTGCAGGCGCTCGGGCAGCGTCCGGCCGATCGCGACGTACGCCGTCGGACCGACGGCGCCGCCACCCAGGCCCTGGATGAAACGTGCGCCGACGAGGATCGTCATCGATGGCGCAAGGCCGCCGATCAGCAGGCCGAGCCCGAACAGCACCGAGGCCGATGGCGAACGGCTTCCACAGCGGCATGCGGTCCAGCGCGCCCCCGGCCACGACGATGCCCAGCAGGCTGCCCAGGAAGAACGCCGAGTAGACCCAGCCGTACAGCTCGAGCTGGCCGAGCTCCTCGCCGACCAGCGGCAGCACCGTCCCGATCGCCAGCGACTCGAGCGCGACCAGCGTGATCGTCGCGATCAGCCCGACGGTCAGGCCGCGCAAGCCCGGCGCGAACAGCTCCGCGGTGCGCGCGGGCACCACGACGGCGGGCTGGACGGCGGTGGCAGGGGCGGTCACCCAACGATGATGCCGGGTCCGGCGAACCCGGGCCGCAGTCGTCAGATGCGGCGGCTTGCAGCAGATGACGTAGAACGGATGACGTACAGCCAATCCGGCGTTCAGCCCGTACGCTCGGGTCAATGCCGGACGACATCGAGTACGTCGGCCTCATGGCGGAGGCGTGGGACGCGCTCCGGGGGGACACCTCGGGGTGGGACGACCGCGCCTGGTTCCGCGAGGTCATACGCCAACGGGGGGAACCCGTGCTCGACGTCGGGACGGGGACCGGCAGGCTTCTTCTCGACTTCCTCGCCCAGGGCGTCGACATCGACGGCATCGACAACGCGCCCGACATGCTCGAGCGGCTGCACGCGAAGGCCGCCGCGGCAGGCCTGGACGTGGACGGCCGCGTCCACCTCGGCCGGATGCAGTCCCTTCGGCTGTCACGTCGCTACGGGACCGTGATCGTCCCGTCGTCCTCGTTCCAGCTGCTGCTCGAGCCCGACGACGCCGCCGAGGCCATGCGCCGGTTCTTCGCGCTGCTGCTCCCGGGCGGGTCGCTCGCGATGCCGTTCATCGTCATGGACAAGGCGTACGAGGAGCACTGGACGAAGGAGGCCGCGCTCGAGGACGGCTCGATCGTGCGGCGCACTTCCACCGCCACGTTCGACCCTGCCGTGGGCATCGAGGCGACCGACGACCTCTACGAGGTCATGAACGGGAGCGGCCCGGTCCGAATCGAGCACTTCGTGCGGCCCCGCGCGACGCGCGCCTACACCCGCGACCAGGCCCGCGTGCTGTACGAGACGGCCGGGTTCGTGGACCTCGAGTGGGGCGCCGACTTCACGTTCGAGGACCGCGAGCCCGACGAGATCTTCACGGTCGTCGGCCGCCGCCCGGACTAGCCAGGCGGTCAGTCGGAGCTGAGGATGACGCCCTCGAGAGGCCGGAGGGCGAGTCGACCTGCACCATCCGGCTGGGCCGGATCGACGTGCGTGCCGTCCAGCGCCCGCCAGCCGACCCCGAGCGTGGCGTCCAGCCGCGCCTCGCGTGGTCCATCGCCCATGTTGACCACCACCAGGACGCGCTCGTCGGCGGTCGTCCGGGTCCAGGCGAGGACGTCATCGGCGCCGCTCTGCACGCGTTCGAGGCGACCGGTCCGGAGCGCCGTGGTCGAGGCGCGGCGGCGGATGAGGCGTTGATAGGTGGCGAGCACGGATCCGGCGTCGACGGACTCGCTGGCGACGTTGCGATGGCCGGCATCCTCATTGAGGCGAAGCCACGGCCGGCCGGTGGAGAAGCCGTGGCCGTCCGCCGCGGCCGTCCAGGGCATCGGCGAACGACACAGGTCACGGTTCCACCACGCGAACTCCGGGTCGACCAGGGCCCGGCGCGCCGGCGGATCGATGATCTCGTCGTCGCGGACCGGGACGTCGCGCAGCCCGATCTCCTCCCCGTAGTACAGGAACGGCGTCCCCCGCAGGGTGAGCAGGATGAGGGCTGCCGCCCGGGCGACCGCGTCGGTATCGGCGATGCCGGCCCACGCCGCGAGGCGCGACGCCTGGCGTGGCTGGTCGTGATTGGACAAGACGTTGGCGATCCAGCGGTCAGGGCCGAAGACGCGTTCCCGATCGTCGATCGCGGCCCCGAACGCCGACGCCGACCACGGCGTCGACAGGAGCCGCCAGTCGAACACCAGATGGCGGTCGGCGACGAGCCACGCGGCCTGTTCCCAGTCGCTGGCGAACAGCTCTCCGACCGACATCCGGCCCGGGACCTCGTCGACGATGGCGCGGAATCGGTCCATCAGCTCGGGCAGATCAGGCGCATCGCGGTCGTAGCGATGCTCCTGGCGGTCCCACGGCGAGTCGCCGTCGACGACGGGGTTCGCAAGGAGCTCGGGATGCTTGAGGAAGGCGTTGAACACATCCAGGCGGAACCCGTCGACGCCGCGGTCGAGCCAGCCCCGGACCATCTGCCACTGGGCGGCCTCGACCGCGGCCTGGCGCCAGTTGAGGTCCGGCTGCTCGGCCAGGAAGGTATGGAGGTAGAACTGCCGCCGCCGGGGCTCCCACTCCCAGGCAGGACCGCCGAAGAACGACAGCCAGTTGTTGGGTGGGAGCGGCGCGCCGTCTGCCTCGAAGCCGGCCGGGTCGGCCCACAGGTACCAGTCCGCATACGGGCCGTCGCGCGACGTCCGGCTCGACTGGAACCAGGCGTGCTCGTCGGAGGTGTGGTTCATCACCAGGTCCAGGATCACCCGCAGCCCGCGGCCGTGGGCTTCGTCGACGAGGCGGTCGAAGTCAGCCTCGCTCCCGTAGCCCGGGTCGACGGCGGTGTGGTCGCTGACGTCGTAGCCGACGTCGCGCCCCGGCGAGGGATAGATGGGCGACAGCCAGATCGCGTCGACCCCGAGGCCGGCGACGTGGTCGAGGTGGTCGATGATGCCCGGCAGGTCGCCGATCCCGTCGCCGTCGCGGTCCGCGAAGCTCCGGGGATAGATCTGGTAGACCACGCCCTCGCGCCACCAGTCGGCACCGTAGCGACCGTCCGTCAGCGGCCTGGACCGCTGCGCATCTCCAGCCTCCATCGGACAGTTCCTAGGTCAGGAAGTTCGAGGCCGCGGCTTCGAGGATGCGCTCGATCTCGACGAAGCCGCGTGACCGCGCATGCTCGAGCGGCGTGACGCCATCCTTGTCCGCGATCGTGATGTCCGCGCCGTGATCGACCAGCAGCGCGACGACCTGCTGGTGCCGCGCATCGCCATTGCTCAGGACGATCGCCTCCAGCAGCGCCGTCCAGCCCAGGTTGTTGACGTGGTCGACGTCGACGTCGCTGTTCGTCAGCAGCTCCCGCACGACCTCAACGTGGCCGCGCTCGGACGCCGGGATCAGCGCCGTCCCGCCGAAGCGATTGGTGAGCGCCGGATCCGCCCCGGCCTCGATCGTGAGCCGCAGGATGTCCAGGAGCCCTTCGGCTCCGGCATACAGGAACGGGTTGTCGAGGCGGTTGTCGCGGATGTCGACGTCGGCGCCGGCCTCGATCAGCACCCGCACCGCCTCCACGTGGTTGCCGCGGGTCGCGATCATCACCGGCGTGCGGCCGTCCTCGTCCGCCCGTTGACGTCGGCCCCGTCCTGGAGCAGCTCCCGAAGGCTCGCGATGTCGCCGCGCGCGGCGGCCTTGAACGAGCTGATCCGTCATCGCCATCAGGTCCCCGCGAGCCGCTCGACGACCGGCGCGAGCGTGTCGAGGTCGCCGACCATGATGGAGCTGATGCCAAGCCGCTCGCGCTGCTCCTGGAGCTTCGCCACGAGGCCGTCCACCGACCCGATGAACATGTGCGGCGACTCGAGCAGATCGTCGACCGAGATCTCCGTGCCCGGCGGCGGCCCGAGCTGGTCGAGGACGTCCGCGGCGGTCTTGCGAGCGTGGTCGGTGACGATCGGCGGGACGCCCGTCGGGTAGACGTTGAACTCGAGGTCGTCGAACCGGTCGCCCGCGGCCTCGCGCACCCAGCCCAGCTTCTCGACCGTGGCCGCGACCGTCATCGACCGCAGGTCCCGGGTGACCTCGGCCCCCGAGTCGAGCGACGTCCGCGGCGCGAGGCCCGACGATGTCCGCCTCGCGTGCCGCGAGGGCAGCATCCGCCGACCGCCACCGCCGATGAACAGCGGCGGCATCGGCCGCTGGACCGGCTTCGGCAGCCCGTCGTGGTCGTGATCGTGTAGTGCTCGCCCGCGAAGCTGAACGGTCCCTCGCCGAAGCAGCCCTTGATCACGGCGACGGCCTCGGCGAGCCGGCTCGACCCGCACGGCCGCTCGGATCGAACGGGATCCCGAGCGTCGTCGTACTCGGGCTGGTTCCAGCCGGCCCCGAGCGCGACCTCGACGCGCCCGCCGCTGAGGACGTCGAGCGACGCCATGTCCTGCGCGACGAGCGCCGGGTGGCGCAGGTCGTTGTTGATCACGAACGCCGCGACCCGCAGCCGCTCGTGACCGCGGCGACGGTCGTGAGCAGCGGCACGAGCCCGAACGGGAGACGACGTGGTCCGGATAGACCATCACGTCGTAGCCGATCGACTCCGCGCGGCGGGCGGCCTCGACGAGCGCCTTGCCGTCGGCGACGTCGCCCGGCTCGGCCAGGAAGCGGAACGGTCTCACGCCGCTCCTACGCCGCGATGGCCTGCAGGAGTTCACCGACGACCGCGATGTGGTCCGGGGTCGCGTACAGCGGGTTGTTGAAGGTGAAGCCCGTGAACCCGTCGTCGATGTACGGGCGGAGGCCCGTCGGCGCACTCCTCGATGCCGCCGGCGATGACGTACGGCCGCCGCTCCTCCGGGATCCTCGCCAGCAGGGCGGCCCGCTCGGCGTCGTTCCGGGTCACCGCCACCGGCGTCGCCATCGTCAGCTCGATCGTCCCGGGGTCGCGGCCGATGGCCTCGCAGTGGCGGGCGAGGACGTCCTTCTTGTGCTGGAGGACGTCTCGCGGCCGAGCGGGAACCAGTGCGTCATGTCGGCGTGCTTGCGCCGCGATCTTGAGCGTCCGCTGCTCGCCGCCACCGCCGACGAGGATCGGCGGGCCGCCGGCCTGGACGGGCTTCGGGACGTTGAGGATGCTCCGTCACCTGGTAGTAGCGGCCCTCGAACGCTCGGGCCGGTCCTGCGTGAACATCGCCTTCGCGATCGTCAGCGCCTCGTCGAGACGGTCCATGCGCTCGCCGATCGGCGGGAACTCGAACCCGAAGGAGTCGTGCTCGGCCTCGAACCAGGCGGCGCCGAGCCCGAAGATCGCGCGACCGCCCGAGATCACGTCGAGCGTCGTCACCGATCTTCGCGAGCAGCGCGGGGTTGCGATAGGTCACGCCCGTGACGAGGGTGCCGAGGCGGACCGTCTTCGTCTCGCGCGCGAGCGCCGCGAGCACGGACCAGCCCTCGAGCATCGGCTCGTCCTGCTGCCCGATCCCCGGGATCTGGTTGAGGTGGTCCATCACCGTGACGAGGCTGAACCCGGCGGCCTCGGCCGCCTTGGCCTGTTCGACGGTCGCCTCGAACCGCTGCTCGGGCGGCCGATCGGGGAAGGTGTAGTTGGGAAGGTGGAGTCCGAACCAGGGTGTCGTCATGGCATCAAGCATGCCCCCGATGGGCGCCCCGGCGCGAACGGATGCCCCGACTCGAGGCCGGCGATCCGGGCCGAGTCGGGGCTGGAGTGGCGAGTTTCGGAGGCGAGGTCAGGACGCCGCGGCGGTCTCCGCCTTGAGCTCGGCGCGGAGGGTCGGGCTCTCCTGGACGGTCCACGAGTTGCCGTCCGGGTCGTCGAAGAAGATGAAGGCGTTCCAGTCGCCGCCGTTGCCGTCCGCCCATCCGTCCGGACCGACGTGACGGATCGGTGACACGTCGACGCCCCGCTCCACCAGCTCCGCGCGGGCGGCCTCGATGTCGCCGACGCACAGCTGCATGCCCTTGACCGAGCCCGGCTCGGCGTTGTTGAGGCCGCGGCCGATCGTCACCGAGCAGCCGGACCCCTTCGGCGTCATCTGGACGATGCGGCGTCTCGCCCATCTCCTGGTCGACGTCGACGACGAAGCCGATCTTCTCGCTGTAGAAGGCCTTGGCGCGGTCGATGTCGCTCACGGGGAGGACGACGACCTCGAGCTTCCAGTCCATCAGTGCACCGGCGCCTTGAGGGACTCGAGCAGCGTGTCGAGCCGCGCGAAGCCCTCGTTGAGTCCGGTCTCCATGCCCGAGCCGCGACCATCGCGTCGCGGGCCTCGACCGACTGGTAGACCGAGTGGATCCGGCACGGCCGTGCGGCCGCCGCCGAGGTCCTCGAGCACGAGCCTGTCGAGCGAGACGTGGCCCGGCGCGCCCTCGAACTCGAAGGTCTGGACGAACGAGTCCGGCGACGGCGTCCCGTGGAACACCCCGTGGAAGCCGTACTCGTTGCCCTGCGTCGTCCCGGTGGACGTAGCGATAGCGGCCGCCGTCGCGGACGTCGTACTCGTCGATGACCATCTCGAGCCGGTCGGGCCCGAGCCACTGCTTGATCAGCTCGGGCTCGGTCCAGGCGCGGAAGAGCACGTCGACGCGGGGCGTCGAACTCGCGGGTGAGGTCGATGAACGGCACGCCGGCGGGCGGCGGTCGTGTTGGTCGTTCCCATCACTTGGTCCCCTTCTCGTCCTTGGCCGGCATCCAGCCGGACTTCGATCGCTGGAGGGAGACGAGCAGCGCGTCGAGTCGATCGAAGCTCTCGTCCCAGTACTCGTGGTAGGTGACCAGCCACTGCGTCGCCTCCCGAAGCGGCGCCGCTTCGAGGTGGCTCAGCCGGGCGGTCGCCTCCCGGTGGCGCGAGATCAGGCCCGCCTCCTCGAGCACCTTGAGGTGCTTCGAGACGGCCGGCTGCGAGATCTGGAATGGAGCGGCCAGCTCGGCGACATTGGCGTCACCCGACGTCAGCCGCGCGAGGATCGCGCGGCGGGTCGGATCCGCGAGGGCTCCGAACACGATGCTGAGCTGGTCGACGGCCATTCATCACTCACAGGCTATATAACTGATTAGTTACAGACTAGCGAGCGAGTGGCGGGCTGTCAAGCCCCTGGCCTACAGGTAGCCCTCGGGCACCGGACCGGTCACCTCCATGGCATGCCGGCGGGCGATCTCTTCGAGCCGCTCGGGGTCGGCGTCGCCGCTCGCGATCGCCGCGCTCAGCTGGTCGAAGTAGCCGACCATCGCCGACGGCGTGTACAGGTTGAGCTTCCGGCTCGGGACGCTGCCCACGCGGAAGCCGTGCCGGATCCCGGCCGGCACGAAGATGAACGATCCCGCCGGGCAGGTGAACTCGCGATCGTCAACGAAGATCCGGTACTCGCCCTCGAGGATGTAGAACGCCTCCGCGGCATCGTGGTGGATGTGCATCGGCGGCCCGAAGTCGGGCGGCTCGGCGGCCTCCAGGAGCGCGAAGGCGCCGTCGGTCTCCTCGCCCGCCGCCTTGAGCGACATTGCGAAGTTGCCGAGTTCGATCGACCGCCCTTCTCCAGGCCGGAGGACGATGGCGGTGTTCCGGGGATCGGCCATGGTGGCGGGTGACCTCAGGTGCGAGGGGTCAGGATAGGCCGTCGATTTGCGGTTCGAGCATGGACGCCGGGGCCGATCTGCGGTACCCGTGGGGCATGAGCAAGCTGACCTATCTCATGAACGTGTCGCTCGACGGCTTCATCGAGACGCCGGACCACTCGCTCGACTGGACCGTCGTCGACGACGAGCTCCATGCCTGGTTCAACGAGCGGACGCGCGAGAGCCGCGGCGTCGATCTACGGCCGGCGCATGTACGACCTGATGACCGCGTACTGGCCCACCGCAGCCTCGGACCCCAACGCCACGCCCGTCGATGCTCGAGTACGCCGTGATCTGGACCGCGATGCCCAAGGTCGTCTTCTCGCGGACGCTCGACTCGGCCGACTACGGCTTCCGGCTCGTGCGCGGCGACATCGGCGACGAGCTGGCGAAGCTGCAGCGGGAGTTCGACGGCGAGATCGAGGTCAGCGGCCCGAACATCGCCTCGCAGTTCATCGAGCGCGGCCTCGTCGACGAGTACCGCCTCGTCGTCCACCCGGTGATCCTCGGTGCCGGGACCCCGTTCTTCCCGACGCTCGCCGACGCCGATCCGCCTCCGCCAGACCGCGACGAAGCGCTTCGCAGTCGGGCGTCCTCGCGCTGACCTACGAGGCCGCCTAGGCCGCTACCAGACGTCGCCGCTGCGCCAGTCGCAGACGAGCGGCTCGGTCAGGGTCAGCGGCGGGCGTCGTCGGCGTGCGCAGGATGAAGATCCCGCCGTCGTCGTCCTCGGTTCGCTCCGGGCCGTCGGCCGTCCGCACGAACGTCGGCCCGAGCCACGCCTCCCAGCCGAGGCGGAGGTAGAACCCGGGGACGCTCGTCGAGAGCGCGCCGAGCTCGAACCGCGGCAGCAGGTACTTCGCCGCGGCGCGGACCACCATCGACCCATAGCCCCGCCGCTCGAACGCCGGCGACGTCGCCACGGCCTCCAGGTATCCGGTCCGCAGCACTCGGTCGCCCGCCTCCAGCCGCCGCGCGACCACGGACGCGTGCGCCACGATCGACCCGTCGACCTCCGCCAGCCAGTGCATCCCGCCCATGCCGTGCGCGAAGTCGTCGTCGGTGAACCCGCCGTCGGGCCAGGCGGCCGAGAACAGCGTGTACAGCGCCGCGAGCTCGGCGGCGGTCAGCTCGGCGGTCGGCAGCTGGCGAAGGGCGGCACCGCGCGGATGCATCGCGCCACGCTAGCGCACGGCCGGAGCGCGATCGCGCCAACGAGCGAATCGGTGCGCCGGCTGCACAGATCCGGCTCGGCCGTGCTCCAGGTGCACATCCTTGCGTCACCGCGACCAGGACGTGCACGATTCGTGCGCCGAGAGCACAGCCTTGGACCCGCCGGCCCGCGAGGCGTGATGCACGGTGATTGTGTGCGCCACCGGAACGGAATCAGCAGGGCAGCCACTTCCGACGGCCGGACCGCTGCAGGAATGTGCGTCCAGCGCACACCCGACCGAGCGCGCCCGGCGATGACCTACGAGTCGGCCTGGCGCAACCCGAGGAAGTTCCCGTCCGGATCGCGGAACCAGGCGCCGAGCGCCGGGCCGATGCGCGCGACGTGGTTCGTCGTCTTGAGCGGCCCTTCGTCATAGTCGACGAACGGGACACCCGCGGCCTCGAGCTCCGCCACGGTCGCCGCGATGTCCGTCACCTCGAAGTGCGCGAGCGTGTGCTGGAGCTCCAGGCCCGGCCGGCGGAACACGGAGAGCTCGCTCGGGCCGATGCCGAAGCGCAGCGACGCGGGGTTCTCCCACAGCAATTCGAGGCCGAGCATGTCCCGATAGAACGCCCGCGCCCGGTCGAGATCGCTCACCGGGATCGTAGCCACGGCCAGTGTCGCCCCGCGCATCGTCGCGCCTCCCTACTTGACCTCGATCGGCCGCCTGGCGAACGTCCCGGGCACCCGATCCGACGCGTACCAGATCTCGTACTTGCCGGGCGTCGTCGGGCGCCACGATCGTCACCGGATTGCCCGTCGACGTGTACGCGTACGACGTGTAGGTCCCCGCCTTCGAGCCCACCGGCACGATCGTGATGTAGTCGTTCGGGCCGTTCGGGGCCGGTCCACGTGACCTGCGAAGTCGGCCCCGGGGGCGACCGTGTCCGGCGCGTCGAGCGTGATCGTGAACGGCGTGACCGTGATGTTCTGGCGCGCCTTCACCTTCTCCTTCGCGCCGGTCACGTACCACAGCTGGTAGTCGCCGGCCTTGATCGGCGCGACCAGCGGGCCCGGATTGCCGTTGTGCGTGTAGAAGAAGCTCTCGTTCGTCCAGTGCTTGGCGCCCTTGTGCACGATCGTGACGTAGTCCTGGGGCCCGTTCGGGCCCTTCCAGCCGACGTCGAACTTGGTACCGGCGACGACCGTGGCCGGCGCTGCGAACGAGCCCGTGAACGGCGTGACCGCGATCGCGACCCGGGCGAGGACCGAGTCGTCGTTCCCGGACACGTACCACAGCACGTACGCCCCGGCGTCGGTCGGCGCGACGAGCATGCCCGGGCTGCCGGCGGAGGTATAGAAGTAGGACTCGTCGGTCCACGTTGTGGTGCCCGCGGCGACGATCGTCACGTAGTCGGCGGGGGCGTTGGGGCCTGTCCAGGCGACCGGGAACCCGGCGCCGGCCTCGACAGAGGCGGGCCCATCGAGCGTCGCGGGTCCGGTGGCCGCGGAACTCGGGCTCGCGGCCTCGCTCGAGCTCGGGCTCGCACTGGGCTCGGGCGTGGGCGAGGGTGTGGCCGGGGCGGCCGATGGCGACGCGGTCGGGGCCTCGGTCGGGGCGGCAGATGGCGATGCCGATGCCGGCGGCGCGGCGGTGGCGGCCGATGAGGGTGCGACGTCGACGCCCTGCGATGGCGCCGAGCTGCCGCTGCAGGCCGTGACCACGAGGGCGGCCATCACCGCCGCCAGGACCCCGAACCGTCGGCCGTGGATCATCGTCGCCCAGCCTTCCCCGTCATCGCGGGCAGAGGCGGCGTCCGATCGGTGACCGTCGCGTGCCACCGCGTCCCCGTGTCGACGCTGCCGAGTGTAACTACCCGGCCGCGATTCAACCGGCCGCCTTCTCCCACACCGAGACATGGGCGCGGCTCTCGCTCGTGAATGGCTCCCGCTTCCAGTTCGCCCAACGATCCCGCAGCCGCATCCCGGCCATCTCCGCCATCAGGTCGAGCTCCGCCGGGCCACACGTATCGGAACGGCATCGAGTCGAGCTCGATGCCCCCCTCGCCGATCGTGAAGTGGTGGGAGATCAGGCCCTGGTTGGCGACGTCGTACTCGTCGATGCCCCAGTGGGTCGGGCTCGCCGCGAACACCACGTGGCTCTCCCCGGGCGGCAGGCGCCGCAGCTCCGGGGTCATCACCTCGATGACGAAGGATCCGCCGGGCTCCAGGTGCGCCGCGGCGTTGCGGAAGCAGGCGACCTGGGCCGCCTGCGTCGTCAGGTTCATGATCGTGTTGAACACGAGGAAGACGACGCGGAACGTGCCGTCGACCGTGGTCGTCGCGATGTCGCCGATCGTCACCGGGATCTCGGGCCCACCGGGCTTGGCGCGCATCCGGGCGACCATCGCGTTCGAGAGCTCGATTCCGACGACGGGCACGCCCCGCGCGGCGAGCGGCACGGCGATCCGCCCGGTCCCGATCGCGAACTCCAGCGCCCGGCCGCTGCCGGCCAGCCCGGCCAGGACGTCGACCACCGGGTCGATCGCGACGGCGGTCCACATCTCGTCATCGGGATCGTCGTAGGTCGAGGCGATTCGCTCGTCGAAGATCCCGTCGTCGACGGCATCGCGGGATCGTATCCCACGCACGACCGTCGTCGAGAACGGTCACATCGAGCCCATCAGGGCGTCTCAAGGGTGAGCGATCCGCTGCCATGGGTACGGGTTGGCTCCCGAGGACGAAGGGACCGCGCCATGCGGACCATCGCGACACTGACGCTCGCCGGGGTCCTGTCCCTCGCGGCGTGTTCGACGGCGACAACTCCGACTCCATCCACCTCGCCCGCGCCAGTCGCGTCAGCGTCTGTAGATCCCGGCTCGCAATCGGCGGAGCCTGGCTCGCCGTCGCCTAGCCCCTCGCCATCGCCGAGCCCCTCGCCATCCGAGGAACCGGAGGAGACAGCGGAGCCGACGCCTGCCGTGACGCCAAATCCCCTGGACGCGGAGGCCGCCGAAGCCGACCTGCTCAAGCGCGTGCGCCTCGACCTCCACAAGGTCTGCGACGCGCATGCGGACCGACCTGCCCAAGCGCGCCATCGCCGGGATCGAGTGCCTGGCATCAGGCGAGGTCGTGGACCGGGTCCGGGTCTTCATGTTCGCAACGCAGTCGGATCTCATGGCCAGCTACGAGGCCCGCATGGCCGCCCATGACGTCCCGATGTACACCAATGGTGGACGCTGCGAGCCAGGTCGCGCGTCGGAAGGCGGGTACGTGCCGGGCGACGGTCACGAAGGGGTCGTGGTCGTGGAGCGTGGCGGCTGCTACCGGGACGCGGACGGAATCGCCCACTACGTCGCGACCGCGCCGCCGTTCGCGCTGATCGAGGTCAAGGGCGAGACCGGCGATCTGGAGGCGGTCGAGCAGTGGGCGTGGCTCGGCAACCGTGGCCAGCCGGGCGCGCCGACGGTCTGGCGCGATAACGGGCCGGCGAGCCCGAAGCGGTAACTTAGCCCTCAGGCGGTCGGCGGGACCTCGGACAGGCGGCCCTGCACGTCGGCGAGGCTCCAGGCATCGATCTCGGGTGGCTCGATGCCCAGCGACGTCAGGGCCGTGCAGACCTGGCTGCGGTGATCCGTCCCATGGTGGATGACCTGCGCGAGCCGGATACCGACCGGCGCGGAGGCTCTCGCTCCCGTCGTCGCGGTGGCGCGTCACGACGGTGTCCGGATCGAGGTCCTGCGCGAGGACCGACGTCCAGACGGGCCCGTTCGCCTCCATGACCGGGCGCAGCTCGGCGAGGCTGAAACCGTCCTCGTCGATCGCGGGCACGGCGCCGTCCGACAGGAGATCGAGGTACGAGGCGTCAGCGCCGACGATGTGGCGCATGGTGTCGAGGATCGACCCGAACGTGCCCGGCACCGCGGTCGCGAGCTGCTCGTCGCTCGAGCGGGAGGCACGCATCGATCAGCTGGAGGGTCGCCCACACGTGGTGATCGAACGCATCGGCGAACATCGGTCTGCTCATGGGCGCACCCTACCATCGCGGCGCGCACGAATCCGACAGGATTGCGGCGCGACCGTTGGCTGCACGAGGAGGTCACCTCGAGCCAGATGGAGCGCGACGATCCCGCCTGGAAGGGCCAGCGCGACTACACGCCGCGGCTGCTCGGCGCGTACGACCGGATCGTCCTCGGCTTCGTGGCCAAGGCCGTGTGGCAGCTGTCCGACGCCCCGGCTCGTGGACGGCTATCGCCAGCACATCCGGCCGCGCCACCTGGACGTCGGGCCGGGCACCGGCTACTTCATCGAGCACTCGGGCCTCGCCGCCGGCAGCCCGGTCACGATCCTCGACCCCAACCCGAACGTCCTCGCGCATGCCGCGCGGCACCTGCCGCGGTTCGACGTGACCGCCGTCCAGGCCGACGTCCTCAAACCGCTGGCGGTCGAGGGCCCGTTCGACTCCGCCGCCCTGCACCTGGTGATCCACTGCCTGCCCGGGCCGATGGCGCGCAAGGCGCTGGCGGTGCAGAACGTGGCCGCGGTCCTCGCGCCCGACGGCGTGCTGTTCGGCGCGTCGGTGCTCGGGCGAAGCGGGCACCACTCGTGGCTCGCGCGCCGGGTGCTGACCGTGTTCAACCGCCAGGGCGGCTTCGACAACCTCGACGACAGCGAGGCGGGGCTGCGCGAGATCCTCGAGGCGTCGTTCGAGCACGTGGAGCATCGAGATCGTCGGCTCGGCCGCGATCTTCGCCGCGACGAACCCGCGCGGTGCGTGATGGAGCGTCGAGCCTGGCTTGACGAACGTCGAGCCGCGACGCGGGCCGCCTACGACGCCGATGCGGCCACCTACGACCTCGACGAGTACCAGGGCACGCTGCACCGGCAGTTCGTCGCCCGACTCCTCGACACCTGCCCGCCCGGCGGCGTCGTGCTCGACGCCGCCGTGCGGCACGGGTCACTACTTCGCCCAGGTCACGGCGTCGGGACGCCGGGTCGTCGGCATCGACCAGTCGGCCGGGATGCTGGCCGAGGCGCGCGCCAGGGGTCTCGCGGAGGCCCTCGAGCAGGTCGGCTTGCAGGAGCTCGCGTTCGCCGGGTCCTTCGATGCCGTCATGTGCATCGACGCAATGGAGAACGTCCCGCCCGAGGACTGGCCGCTGGTCCTCGCCAACCTGCACCGCGCCGGGCGGCCAGGCGGGCACATCTACCTCACGATCGAGGTGCAGGAGCAGGCGCTCCTCGACGCAGCGTTCTCGGCCCAGGTGGCCCGGGAACTGCCCGTGGTGCGGGGCGAGCTGATCGAGGGCGAGGCGTTCGCTGGCTACCACTACTACCCGGAACGGGACGCTGTGGTCACCTGGAGCGACGCCGAGGGGCTGCAGGTCATCGATGAGGCGTATGAGCTCGGACCCGACGGCACCTGGGGCTACCGCCACTTCCTGCTGCGAGACGTCGCCCGCGCTAGCTGAACCGGCGGGGCAGTCGTCGAGCGACGGCGACGACGCCGAGCAGGAAGCCGATGCCGAATGCGATCGTCGGCGGGCCGGCGGGTGCCGGAGACCTGGCCTGGCACCGTGTCCGTCGCGGGCAACGTGTCAGGGCCCGACCGGCAGGACGATGAGCTTCTGGCGGCACTCCGTCACGGCGGCACGCTTCGAGAAGCCCGTGCCCGGATGCTGATCGGCGTAGCGACAGGTCTGCGCCACCGGACCGTCGAAGTGTCCGCTCGACGGTCGCCCACCGCCCGGCGTACGCGCGTGAACGGGCACGTCGACCCCTTGGGGCCAAAGCAATCGACCCAGCGCCGGCGGCACGAACGCCGCGGTGGCATCGCTACCTGGACTGGAGCCGAGCAGCACCCAGCTCCCGACGAAGTCGTCGAGCCATGACGGCGAGACCGAGGCTGCGTTGGTCCCGCCCTCGTCGTCCGTCGCTCGACGAAGGCGCGGAAGGTCAGCCGTCCGCCTCCATAGCAGTCGAGCGCCGCCTTACCGACGACGCTTGCGACCTTTGCGGCCGAGACCGGGGCTGACGGGCAGTTCGCGGCCCTGGCGATCGACGCGCCGCCGCCCACCCCCGGCAGCACGACCATCGCCGCGGCGACCACCGCCGCGATCGTCAGCCTGGCGACGAGATCGAACCAGCGACCCATCCCGACCCCTCTTCGGCGCGCGCGGCCTCACTCGACCCGGGGTGGGACGTTCTGACCCCGACATTGTGTCAACGGAGATCTGGGCTGCGAAAAGGCCGCCGCCGAAGCGAGCGGCCCCTAGCGTGCCTCCTACCGATGCCCCGAGTATGCGCCCGGTCAGGCCGATTGGCTCTGTGTGGACCCAACGCGGGCGGCGGCCCTAGCGGCCGATGATCCGCTCGGCTTCCTCGAACTCGGCCGGCGTGATCTCGCCGCGGGCGAGCCGCCCACGGAGGATCTGCTGGGGATCGCCTCGTCGCCGCAGGAACCGAAGTCCGACGGCCACGATCGCGACGGCGAGCGCCACGTAGATGGCGGCGATCAGCAGGACGACCACAAGCTCCGAAGGACCAACGTTGAACATGGCGGCTCCCCTACGTTGGTCGCGATGCTGCGCGTCGGTCGACCGTCAGTCAAGGTGCTCGAATCCGCAGTTGCGGTGCCTACACTCCTGCTGTGCGTCGGAATCTCCAGCCGAGCGACCTCGGCGATCTCCTGGATCGCCCGCTGAACGCCGTCCTCGGCCTGCATCGCCAGGACGGATCGATCCTGCTTACGCCCGTCTGGCATCTGTTCAGGCAGGGATCGTTCTACTTCCAGGTGCCCGGCGGCGATCGAAAGATCGCGATGCTCACGCGCGATCCGCGCTGCAGCATGCTCGTTTCGGAAAGCGAGCAGCCGTATCGGGGGATCGAGGCGGTGGGCGAGGCTCGGATCTCGACCGACGACTACCTGGAGCTGGGGGCCGAGATCGTGCGCCGCTACGTCGAGGCCTACGACCCTGGGGCCACGACGGCCGATTACCTGCTGGACGGTGGGGTCATCGTGCGCATCGACCCAACCTCGATCCGAGCCTGGGACTACGCGGACGCGTCCTACGTCTGACCGGCCGCCGAGAGCGCTCGCGTCCGCGAGCGCGCCGATAGCGCTGTCTCCGCGGCGAGCAGCGCCGGTCGAACCGGAATCCCGAGCGCCAAGCCAGATGTGCTGTCGCAGGCTGGCGTTCGCGCGATGGTCCCGACGGAGCGGTCGGCCGGGCCGCGAGGCGGCCGTCGATCTCGGCTCCCGACGCACGCGATGCTGGCGCGATGGCGCCGCGCTCGTCGTCGCCGCTCGCCGGTCGCGGTAGCCGCTGCCGCCGATTCGCGAGCGCGCCGATCCTGGCTCGCGGGACGTACGGCGTCGCGGGCGACCGAAGCCGACCACATCGATGTCGTCGTCGATGCATCGCGGTCCTCGCGCCGGTGGCCGAGTGGTCGCGTACTTCGGCGATGCTTCGAGCTGTTCTGCGCGCGCCAAATCGGCTGCCGCGGGCGAGCCCTTGCGCGTGACCGGCGGGCGGGACTGTCCGCGGGTACCGGAGTCCTCGGCAAGATGTTGGCCGAGCGGCACTGGCGGTGATCAGCCCGGCGGTGGAGCCCTCGGCCCCGGACATCGATCTCGACAGCCGACTGCTCGTCGTCGCGATGCGTCGAGAGCCCGATCGCTCAAGCGCGCTCGTTCCGTTCCTCCTCGCGCTGGTTCGCCCGCGGCGACGTCTCCGACTCCTGCCGAGGCCGCCTGCGTCGCCGTCGATGGCGTGGTCTCGATCCGAGCTGGACCGTGATGCTCGATCCTCGCGTGCTTGCTGCGCGACGGCCATCTGGATAGACTCCTCGCCGCAACCGGGACGATCGCGCGAACGTGTCAGCTCGGCTCATCTGGCAGTGGTGTGCCTTGGTGGAAGCGAGCTGCCACCGGTCGTCGGCGCGGATCCACAGCGAGCTTCGGCGACCGCGGATGGCGACGCCGTCCGGACCCGGGACAACGGTGTCGAATGTCGCGAGGACGAGATCCGGCGACAGGTCGGCGACGTCCCACGCTTCGATCGACATCGCGTCCGTTGGCGGCTCGGCGTGCAGCGCGGCGAGGATCTCGGCACGCGTCCAGATCCTGCCGCTCGCGCCGATCTCGGTGAAGTCGGGGGCGAGGACGGCCTCGTAGCCGCCGGGGATCGAGGCCTCGTCGCGGTGGGCCAGGGCGAGCTCGAGGGCGAGCAGGGTCTCCGCCACGCCTGCCTGGACCGCCGTCGCCGAGCGGTCCCGATCGTCAGCTCGAGCTCCAGCTCGTCGCGGAGCGGGATCCCGTGGTCGCCGACCTCCGGGATCGCGGGCTTCAGCGATCCTCGCGACCGGTCGACCGCGCCCGGATGCAGCCGCGCCAGCCGGAACCCGCGGCGCTGGTAGAAGCGGAGCGCGTCGACGTTGTCGTTGGTCGTGATCAGCCACAGCCGGCTGGCACCCGACGCCTCAGCGACGCGACTCGCGCGCCGCGATCAGCGCCGTACCCGACGCCCGCCCACTGGCGTGCGGCGTGCAGCGTCAGCACCTCCATCGACGTCCCGGTCGAGCACCCAGGTCAGGACGCCCTCGATCGCGCCGTCGGACTCCACGATCAGCGCGGGATGCCGTCGCGCATCGACGACCTCGCCCAGCCGCGCGACGACGTCGGCGTTGTGCTCGGCCAGGAAGGCGTCGACGGCCGACCGATCGGGCGGGTACGCGGGCCGGACGACCGGGATGATCGGCGACCCGTCGGCGGCGAGGATCGCCGACGATTCGGAAGCGCTCGGCCACGATCAGCGTGTCGTCGGTGATCGTGAACCCCGGGTCCCCGAGCCCCTCGCGCACCTCCTCGATGGAGCGGTTCCAGAAGTCCTCGTGGGAGACGCGGAAGGCCGCGGCGTCGGCGTAGCCCTCGCCCTCGTCGATCGCGTCCTGGTCACTCATGTCCGCGAGGCGGATCACCTTCGCCAGCACGTTCTCGATGAGCGCAACCGGCAGCTCGGCCGAGTCGACGAGGATCGAGATATCGCCCGGCTGCTCCACCGGGTCGCCGTCGATCTCGTACTCCGCGAGCAGGCCGGACGTGACCACCTTCCCGCCGCCGAACGCGAGCGCGGTGAGCTTGTCGCGCAGCGGACCCGGCGATGCGAAGCCCCAGCTCGAGGGCTCGCGCGCCGTCGACCGGTCGTCTCCGGAGTCGATATCGTTCGCGTCGTCGTCGGGCATCGCCCGAAGGATGGCACCTCGGAGGGCCACAGAACGATGTCTTCAGGCCAGGAAGGGCGACGGCCCGCGGCGCTCATCACCGGCGTCGGGACGCTCATCGGCATCGGGTACGGGATCGCCGGGCGCCTCGCGGACGACGGCTGGGACCTCGCCCTGTCCTACTGGCGGCCGGACGACGCGGGCGAGCCTGCGCCACAGGACATTCAGCCTCGTCAGATCGCCGACGACCTCCGTACCCGAGGCGCGCGCGTCGTGCTGCTCCCCGGCGACCTGATGGACCCCGCCTACCCCGATCGCCTCATCGCGGACGCCGTTGCCGCCCTGGGCCCGCTGCGGGGTCTCGTCCTCTCCCATGCCGAATCCGTCGACTCGGAGATCCTCGACACCACCATCGAGTCGTTCGATCGCCACATGATCATCAACGCCCGGGCGAGCTGGCAGCTCATCGCCGGGTTCGCGCGGCAGGCACAGGACGGCGGCGCGATCGTCGCGCTCACCAGCGACGACGTCGCCTACAATCTGCCCTACGGCGCGTCGAAGGGAGCGCTCGACCGGATCGTGAAAGCGGCGGCGCGCGAGCTCGGGCCACCTTGGGATACGGGCGAACGCCGTCAATCCCGGCCCGGTCGACACCGGCTGGATGAGCGACGACCTGCCGGCGAAGCTGGCCTTGGAACAGCCGACGGGCCGACTCGGCACGCCGGCCGACGTCGCGAAGCTGGTCGCATTCCTGCTGTCGGAGGACGGCGCCTGGACGACCGGCCAGCTCATCCACACCGACGGTGGCTTCTCGTCCTGACGGTGGCGCCGCAGGACTAGTTGCGGACGCTCTCCGCGTCCTCCACGACCCGCGCCTTCACGATCCGCGTGATCAGCTCGGTCGGGATCGGCTGGTCGGCCGGGAACTGGATCGTCGCCTTGCCGCTGAGGTAGGGCTTCAAGTCCTCGCCGCCGGCCTCGATGACGGCATCGCTCGCGGGAAACAGGCTGTAGTGATGCTTGAACGCGTCGTACGACACCAGGAACCCGCCGGCCCGGCCCTTCAGGGCGGGCATGCCATAGGCGATGGTCTCGGTGGCTTCGGGGGCCGCGGCGTTGATGGTGTCGCGAAGGGTTTCCATCGCAGCTCGGCGCTCGTCCGACTGCGATGCGATGTAGCGGTCGACCGCTTGGGCTCGTTCCATATGGGGTGTTCTCCGTTCCGTATGCGTGGAACGATCATCGCACGTCGGTCGCGGACACCCCCGCAGCGGCCACGAGCCCTGGACTCCGGATCTGCCTCCTCGTTGGGCGATGGCGCGTCGACCCGACGTCTGGACACGCACCCCCCGGGTCATGGCTACGGTTGGTAGACCACCGCCGACGGGACGCCGAGCGAGCCCTCGCTGCCGATGTCACTGCCGCCGACGATGAGCACCCGGCCATCGCCGAGCCGCATCGCGGTTGCGCCGTCGCGTGGCGTCCCCATGGAGCCGATCGCCGTGAAGTCGCCGGTCGCCGGGTCGTACAGCTCGGTCGACGCCAGCACGCGCCCGTCCTGTCCGTCGCTCCAATAGCCGCCCGCGACGAGCACGCGTCCGTCTGACAGCAGAGTCGCGGTGTGCTGCTGCCGCCCGTCGTGCATGGCACCCGTCGAGCTGAACCTGCCGGACGCCGGATCGTAGAGCTCGGCGCTCCGGTACACCGAATCCCGCGGCGAGCGGCCGCCGGTGATCAGGACCTGGCCGTCCGGGAGCAGCGTCGCCGTGTGCAGCCAGCGGCCCGTCTTCATCGAGCCTGTCTTGCTGAACGTTCCGGTCGCAGGATCGTAGAGATCGGCTGAGGTCGTGCTCGCATAGGCCTCGCCGCCCCCACCGACGACGAGGACTCGACCGTCCTGGAGGAGCGTCGCCGTGTGGTCATTCCGGAACGTTGTCATCGGGCCTGTCATGCTGAACGTGCCGGTGGCAGGGTCGTAGATCTCCGCCGACGCGAGGATGCTCGAGGTGGACTCGACCGTCCGGAACGACGCCAGGATGATGGTGCCAGCGGCCGGGGGTTCGTTCGCCGTGTAGCCCCCCGCGATCAGGACGCGCCCGTCGGCCAGGAGGGTGGCCGTGTGTTGCTCGCGTGGCTTGTGCATCGGCCCGGTCGGCTGGAACGTGCCGGTCGCCGGATCGTAGAGCTCCGCCGATCGCCAGACGCCGTCCTGGCCGGCCTGCCCGCAGTTGTAGCCGCCCGCGAGGAGGACGCGACCGTCGGGCAGGAGAGTCGCCGTCTCGCCGCCGCGCGGGAAGGTCAGCGAGCCCGTGGCGGTCGACGTGCCCGTGGCCGGATCGAACAATGCCGCCGCTTTCCCGCAGCCCGCGGTCAACAGGACCCGGCCGTCGCCCAGCAGGGTGGCTGGTCCCGTCAACGGTCCGCCCTGATCGATCGACGTCGTCCCGTCCCAGCTGAACCCGTTCGCCAGGTCGGGCGTCGCAGTGGGCTCGGGCGTCGGCGCCGCCGGGCCGACGGCCGTCGCCGACCGTGGCGTCCACGGGAGGGGCGCGATGGCGTTCCCGCCGACTGGCTGAAGGATCGGGCGAGAGTTGCGGAGGAAGTCCTGGTCGAGCCCGAGCGACGAGGCCGCCACCAGGAGCGAAGCCCGTGTGCCATCTGCCGCCATCGTCCACCAGCCGGCAGCGTCGGCATCACCGGTCGAGCGAGCAAACAGCAGCCGCCCGTCGGGGGTCCAGGCCGGCGAGGACACCCCGACGCCCGTCGTGAGCTGCCGCAGGTCGGCGCCGTCGGGACGGATCACGTAGACGTTCCCGTCGCCCTCGGGCACAGGCGAGAGGAAGGCGATCGATTGGCCGTCGGGTGACCACGCGGCGTCGATGGCGTCCATGTCCGTGGGGCTGACCTGGTGCAGGGCCTGGCCGTCCGCGTCGACGACGAACACGGCATCGCGGATGCGCGGGTTCGGACCGCCGTCGGCCTTGGTCCCAAAGCGCGAGAAGACGATCTGGCTCCCGTCCGGGGACCAGCCCGGCCGCATGCCGCCGGCCGGGGACGTCGACGTGAGGACGTGCACCTCTCCGCTCTCGAGGTCCATCGTCACGATCGCTGACGTCCCACTGCCGCTCGCATCGGTCGAGTCGCGCACGAAGACGATCTGCCGCCCGTCGTGCGAGAACGCGGCCTGGGAATCGCTGAAGCATCCGGCCGGCTCCGTCGGCGTCGCCGGCACGCACCCGGTGTCGACTTCCTGCGGCTGGTCGCCGTTCGAGTCCGTCAGGTACAGCTTCTGGCTGTCCGAGTACAGCAGCCCAGACCCGTCGGGCGTCCAGGCCTCGACGTCCTGGCTGCCGGTACCGTCCGCGAACACCTCGTGCGCGCCTTCGCCATTGGCGCCGACCAACGAAAGTCGTGCGGTCGGGCACGACGTCCGATTGAGCACGCACTTGCTCTGCTTCTGGACCCTTCCCACGAACGCGATGAGGTCGCCGGACCGGACGGCCGGGGTCGCCGACGGCGTCACGGGCGGCGTAGCGGTGGGCGCGGCCGAACTGAGCTCGGCCACGGGCGGGCTCGGCGGCACGGCCTGCGTCAGGCGAAGTTGCCCCGAGCCGGCCGCAAGCGCGCCCCCGACGAGCAGGGTCGCGGCGACGGCGAGCAGGGCCCACGGCTTGCGACCCGCCGATCGGCGCAGCGAGACCGGGTGCCGTACCGGGATGGCGCCCAGCAGCTGGCGGAGATCTTCCGGCGCCGTCTCGCTCTCGCCGACGGCATCCCCGTACCACGCCCGAAGTCGCTGTTCCAGCTCGCGATCGTTCATCGCCCGGTCTCCGTCCTGTCGGCGGCGCCGATGGCGTCGTGCAACTGCCTGAGTGCGTAGTGGAGCCTCGATCTGACCGTTCCCGGTGGGATGCCGAGTCGAAGCGCGATGTCATCGACCGTGAGGTCGCGGTAGAACCGGAGGGCCACGACGACTTGGTGATCCGGCGATAGGCCGGCGATGGCTGCGCCGACGACCTCACGGTCCTCGGTCCGGCTGACGTGATCGCCGGTCGCGAGCGCGATCTCGGCAGAGATGTCCGTCGCCTGGCCGCGGCGTCCGCGCAGCCGGTTGCGACAGGTGTTGACCAGGATCCTGTCGAACCAGGCCTCGAACCGCGCCGGGTCACGGAGCGTCTCCCACCGCTGCCAAGCCTGGACGAGTGCATCGTGCGCGGCGTCCTGCGCTTCGGTCGGATCTCGCAGGATCGCCCGTGCCAGGCGGTACGCCCGGTCGAGGTGCCGATCCGCCAGGGCCATGAAGGCCGCCTCTCGTCCCGCGGCACCGAGCGTCGCATGCGCAGACGCGGAGGCCGGGTCAGCCAGGTCGATGAAGTCGGACGAGCGGTTCACGATGACTAGACACACGAGCGGCGCGGAATGTTCAGTGCGAGCGTAGACCGGGCATCGCATGTGCTTGGCGGATCTCCGCGTGATCATCGCGCCCCGGGCGGGCCCTGGCTCAAATCGCGACTGCGCCCGACCCCGAGGCGGCGACCAGCCGCGAGACCACGGCCTGCGTCAGCACCCAGCCCTTGAGCGGATCGCGTCGGCAGGCGGATCCGCACCTGGTTCGACGCGAACGTCATGTCGCCGGGCCGCACGCCGGGCAGCGCGCCGCCGGGACCCGACGGCGCCAGCAGCTGCATCGCCACCGCCCGCGACATCCCGGCCCCGAACCGCACGACCAGCCAGCCCTCCTCGCGGGCGAGGCTCGCCACGCCCGCGGACTCGGCCGACAGCCGCAGCTCGGCCACCTCCACCAGCCGCAGGACCGGCGCGGGCATCGGGCCGTAGCGGTCGGTGACCTCCTGGCGGAACGCGGCCACGTCGCCGGTCGAGCGGGTGCGAGCGAGCCGCCGGTACAGCTCCAGCTTCTGGGCCTCGTCCGGCACGTAGTCGTCGGGGAGATGCGCATCCACGGGGAGATCCACGATCGCCTGCGCGCCTCGCGCACCGGCTCGCGGTCCTCGCGCCGCGCCTTCGCCTCCTCGACCGCCTCGGCCAGCAGCCGCGAGTAGAGGTCGAACCCGACCGCCGCCATGTGCCCCGACTGCTCGCCGCCCAGGATGTTGCCGGCACCGCGGATCTCGAGGTCGGCGAGCGCGATCTGGAACCCGGCGCCCAGCTCCGAGGCGTTGAAGATCGCCTGCAGCCGCTTGCGCGCCTCCTCGCTCATCCGCTCGCGGCGCCGGTACATCAGGTACGCGTAGGCGCGGCGCGACGACCGGCCGACGCGGCCCCGCAGCTGGTACAGCTGCGCGAGGCCGAGCGTGTCGGCACGGTCGATGACGATGGTGTTGGCGTTGGGGATGTCGAGGCCCGACTCGATGATCGTGGTGCACACGAGGACGTCGGCCGCGCCGTCGGCGAACGTGAGCATCACCTTCTCGAGCGCGCCCTCCCCCATCTGCCCGTGCCCGACGACGATCCGCGCCGCCGGCAGCAGGCGCCGCAGCTGCTCCGCCTGCGCCTCGATCGTCTCGACCCGGTTGTGGACGTAGAAGACCTGGCCGCCGCGGTCGAGCTCGCGCAGGATCGCGTCGCGCACGAGGCCAGCCGACGCCTCCGCGACCCGGGTCTGGATCGGCAGCCGGTCCTCGGGCGGCGTCTCGATGACGCTGACAGGTCCCGGATGCCCGGCGAGGGCGAGGTTCAGCGTGCGCGGGATCGGCGTGGCCGAGAGCGTGAGCACGTCGACGGCGCTCCGGAGCTGCTTCAGGCGCTCCTTCGCCGCGACGCCGAACCGCTGCTCCTCGTCGACCACGACCAGCCCGAGGTCCCGGAACGCGACGTCCTTGCTCAGCAGCCGGTGGGTCCCGATGACGATGTCGACCATCCCGGCCGCCAGGCCCTTGACCGTCGCCTCCTGGTCCTTCGCGCTGACGAACCGCGACAGCAGCCGCACGGTCAGGGGGAACGCCGCGAACCGCTGGCTGAACGTCTGGAAGTGCTGGCCCGCGAGGACGGTCGTCGGCACGAGCACCGCGACCTGCTTGCCGTCCTGCGTCGCCTTGAACGCCGCCCGCAGCGCGACCTCGGTCTTGCCGTAGCCGACGTCGCCGACGACCAGCCGGTCCATCGGCCGGCGCGTCTCCATGTCGGCCTTGACCTCTTCGGCCGCGCGCAGCTGGTCGGGCGTCTCCTCGTACGGGAACGAGGCCTCCATCTCGGACTGCCACGGCGAGTCGGGCGCGTACGCGAAGCCCTGGGCCGCCTCGCGCTTGGCGTACAGCGCGAGCAGCTCCTCGGCGAGGTCGCTGACCGCCTTGCGGACCCGCTGCTTGGCGCGCAGCCAGTCCGTGCCGCCGAGGCGGCTGAGCGTCGGGTGCTCGCCGCCCGAGTAGCGCGAGACCCGGTTGATCTGCTCGACCGGGACGAAGATCCGGTCGCCGGCCGCGAACGAGAGCTCGAGGTAGTCGCGCTCCTGGCCCTCGCTCGCCGCGCCGGAGCATCTGCTCGTAGCGCGCGATGCCGTGGTCGATGTGGACGACGACATCGCCCGGGCGAGAGGCGCTCGAGGAGGTCGCGCGGGACGACGCGGCGCATGGCCTTGGGCCGCCGGACCCGGACGGTGCCGAACAGCTCGCGGTCCGTGACGAGCGCGAGGCCGTCGGGGCCGCCCTCGAAGCCGCCGTTGAGGCTGCGCTCGATGAGGGCGATCGCGCCGGGCGGCGGGGCCTCGGTCACGCGATGGACGATGCCGACGGCGTGGCCGGCCTCGCCCAGCAGCTCCGCGAGACGCGGGGCCTGGTCGCTGGCGAGGACGACGCGTGCCTTCTCGCCGACCCAGTGCTCGACGCCGTCGACCAGCCGCGCCGTCAGACCCGGCGGCAGCACCGGCTCGCGCCAGCCGAACTGGTCGCCGCTGGTCAGGCTCTTCGAGGCGAACGCCATCCCTCGGCGGCGCCCGCCTCGGACTGCCAGGTGAGCTCGAGCGTGCGCGAGCCGTGGAGACGGCTCTTCCAGTCGCGCGGCGGGAGATACGACGATGGCCAGTCCTTGGGCAGATCGCCGGCCTCGACCATCTCCGTGTGCCGCTCGTCGGCCTGGCGCCACAGGAAGTCGGCGGCGTCGGCGAGGTCGCCGGGCTCGTCGAGGACGAGGAGGGTCGACGGGTCGAGGTGGTCGAGGCCGGTGCTGGGGGCGACGAGGCGCGCCCAGACCTCGGCGGCATCGCCGGCGGGGAGCGCGCGGCCCTCCCGCGCGATCCTTTGCGCCCGTCGCCGCGTCGCCGCCGAAGCGCGCGAGGTCCTGCGCGAGGCGGTCGGGGAGGCGCGAGGCCGTCCGTCCGAGGCGTTGGCGGATCTCCTCGACGCCGCCGGCCGGGAGCAGGAACTCGGTCGCGGGCAGGAGGGCGACCTCGCGAACGGCCTCGATACTGCGTTGGTCGGTGGGGTCGAAGGCGCGCATGGAGTCGATCTCGTCGCCGAACAGCTCGATGCGGATGGGCAGCGGCGCCGACGGCGGGAAGACGTCGACGATGCCGCCGCGTCGCGCGAACTCGCCGCGGCCCGCCACCTCGATCACCGGGGAGTAGCCGCGCTCGAGGAGCTCCGCGAGGAGCGCGTCGAGAGCCGATGCGCTGGCCGGCGCGCAGCGTCCGGATCTCGGCGGGCAGGTCGTCGGGCGCGAGCGTCGCCTGGACGAGCGCCTGGACGCTGGCGACGAGGACCTTCGCCTTGCCCGCGCGCCACTGGCGCGAGGGCGGCGACGCGAGCCGCGGTCTCGTCGGGCACGAGCTCGCTGCGCTCGTAGGCGAGCGAGGTCCGCGGCTCCAGCACGGCGACGAGGTCCGGGTCGCCGAGCCACGCGCCCAGCTCCTCCGCAACCCGGTCGCCGATCTCCGCGTCCCGCGCGACCCAGCAGATGCGCTCCGCGTCCGGCGCGAGGGCGAGGGCCGCGGCCAGGTACGACTTCGCGCCGTGCGGGACCGACGTCAGCCCGACGTGCTTGCCGTGCTGGCCGGGCTCGATGCCGGCGTCGGCCGAGGCGCTCGCGCAGGCTGCCGAACGCGCCGGTGTCGTGGAGGAGCCGCGGCAGGACGGCGAGGTCCGGGACTCGGCGGCCTGCGCCACGGGACGATGACCCGGCACGATCCGAGGGCTTGGCCGCGGCCGCCCGCTTCGGTCTGGCCGCCGTCGCGACCGAGCCGTCGCCGTCTGACGGGTGCCTGGCCGCCGGATCGAGCAGCTCGACCTCGGCGTCGACCGACGCCTTCTCGAGGTCGAGCTCCTTGTCGGTGAGCTCCGAGGCGGCCCGTCGCTCCGCCCACTCGCGGGCGACCTTGTCGGCGATGTTCCGCTGGCGGGTCGTCCGGCCGCGATACCGGTCGCCGCTCATCGACCCTTCGAGCCCTTCGACCCCTTCGATTCGCCGTCATCCTCGTCGGATCCCGGCAGGATCCGCCGCCAGCCGGTCTTCGTGCGCCGGATCCCCTGCTCGTCCGCCGGCCCGCCGACCTCGCCCGGCTTCGGTCCGTCGCCGTCGGCATCGGTCTCGGCCGGCGCCTGCAGCTCGAAGCTGTTGAAGCGGTTGGCCGCCTTCGACGTCCCCTCCTTCGCCCACGTCTCGACCGCATCCGCGGCGGCATCGAGCAGGATCGGCAGGCGCGTCTTCTCGTCGGCGGCGAACGTGGAGAGCACGTGGTCGATCGCCCCCCGCCCGGGCTCTCCGATCCCGACCCGTAGCCTCGCTATCTTTTCGGTGCCCAGCTCGTCGATCACCGATCGCAGGCCGTTGTGGCCGCCGTGCGTGCCGCCTTCGCGGAAGCGGAGCTTGCCGAACGGCAGCGAAAAGTCGTCGGTGACGACGAGCAGGTCGACCAGCGGCACACGGTCGCGCGCCAGCAGCTTGCGGACGGCGACGCCCGAGTCGTTCATGTAGGTCAGCGGCTTGGCCAGCGTGAGATCCATGCCCTTGTAGCGGACCTGGACGCTCTCGCTCGCGTCGCGCTGGCGGCCACGGCCGGATCGCCCGGCCCGGTCCGCTAACCGGTCGAGCACCATCCAGCCGACGTTGTGCCGCGTCCCCGCGTACTGGCTGCCCGGATTCCCGAGCCCGACGACGAGCTTCACGATGCCGCCGAACCCTCCCTGCGCACACGGCGAACGGCCCCGGGACCTGGTCCGACGGGGCTCACGCGCATGGTACCGGCTGGTGCGATGCGACTGCGCCTGGCGTCGTGCCTGCGAGAGCAAGGCATCCGTGTCGCCGAGCGCAGATGCTTGCCTGACGATCCGGTTACGCTGCGTTTCCTGGCGCCGGGACGCCCTGCGCATGCGCCGTCCTTGACTGGCAGGAACGGAGGCACCACCGGCGACACGGATCCTTGACCGGGCAGGCAAGGTCCAGGCTGGCGGAGCCGTGCGAGCTCAGCCCAGCAGGCGGCGCTCCAGCGCGCGCATCGCGGCCTCCTCGGCCGGCTCGGCGTGGTCCCAGCCGCAGACGTGGAGCGTGCCGTGGGTGACGAGCAGGCGCAGCTCGTCGCGGGCGTCCCAGCGGACGTCGCTCGTCTGGCCGCCGCGGCCCGGCATCGGCCTGGTCGATCGCCCGCTCGACCGAGACGATCACGTCGCCCAGGTGCTGGCGCGACGTCGGGCGGCAGCGCGAACGCGACGTGGCCGTTCGTCGATCGGGCGGCGGGCGGCTTGCCCGGGTGCGGCCGGATACGCGGACGGCGGCAGCAGCGGGAACGACAGCACGTCGGTCGGGCCGTCCTTGCCCATGTGGGTCGGCGTTGAGGCCGGCGAGCTCCGCGTCGTCGGAGAGGATCAGGCCGATCGAGGCGGGGCCGCGGCGCGCCGGCGGCGTCGAGCGCCGCGGCCATCGACGCGGGCGAGCGCCGTCGACGAGAGCAGCCTCGGGACGGCGTCACGCCACTCCACGTCGATCCGCCACGGGCGCGAGGTAGATGACTGCGCACGACGGCTACGGTAGCCGACGCCGCTACTCCCCCGCGGCCCGCCGCGACTCGATCTCGACCACCTTGTTCTGCGGGTACGCGATCCGCTGGTGGTACATCCCGAGGAGCTGCTCCACGAACGCCTCGCGGATCTGCTCGATGTCGCGCAGCGTCAGGTCGCACTCGTCGAACTGGTCGTCGCCGATCCGCTCCTCGAAGATGCGCGCCACCATCACCCGGATCGCCGCCTCGTCGCGCGACGCCAGCGACCGGACGGACGCCTCCACCGAGTCGGCCAGCATGATGATCGCGGCCTCGCGGGACTGCGGCTTCGGGCCGCCGTGGCGGAACTTGCGGATGTCGACCGCGTCGGCGGCCTTCCTGCCCTCGGCCGTCGCCAGGCCGCCGTACGGCTCGGCCGCCTGCTCCTTCGCCCGGGCGTAGAAGTAGGACATCACCGCGGTCCCGTGGTGCTGCGGGATGAACGCGATCAGCGCCTTCGGCAGCCCCGACTTGTAGGCGATGTCGATGCCGGCGCTCACGTGGCTCTTGAGCAGCGTCGCGGACGTCTCGGGGTCGAGCTCGTCGTGGAGGTTGTCGCCGCCCGCCTGGTTCTCGATGAACGCCGCCGGGTTCGAGAGCTTGCCGACGTCGTGGTAGTAGGCCGCGACGCGGGCGAGCAGCGGGTCGCCGCCGATCGCCTCGGCCGCGCGCTCGGCGAGGTTCCCGACCATCAGCGAGTGGTGGTACGTGCCGGGCGTCTCGACCAGCAGGCGTCGAAGCAGCGGCTGCGACGGGTTCGCGAGCTCGAGCAGCTGGAACACGGTCAGGATCCCGAACACCGACCCGATCACGGCGAAGCTGCCGACCGTCGCGACCGCCGCACCGCCCGCGGACACGGCCGACGCTCCCCACAGCTCGAGCACGCCGCGGATGTCCTGGTCGCCCAGCAGCGCGAACGTGAGCACGACCAGCGCGTTGACGACGAACACGGCGACGCCCGCCTGCACGAAGACCGACAGCCGGTCGCCGCGCCGGACCGTCGACGATGCCGGCGATCCCGCCGAACAGCACGTACGCCCCGAGCTCGAGGCCCGGTGCCGTTGACGGCCGCGGCGAGCACGGCGATCAGCGCGGTCATGATCATCGCGACGCCCGCGTCGAGCAGGACGGTGACCAGCATGCCGACGGCCGCCAGCGGCAGCGCGTACGGCAGCCACGGCCGGCCGGCCGTGAGCTTGAGCGCGAACACCGCGAACAGCAGCAGCAGGCTGAGCAGCAGCAGGACGTTGTTGCGGTGCCAGAACTCGCGCCGGAAGCGCCAGGTCCACGTGAGCAGGAGGCCGATGACGAGGATCGAGAGGACGACGAAGCCGACGAGGCGGGCGACGTCGAGACCGCCCTGGTTGAGCCCGAAGTAGTCGATGGCCTCGAACGCGACGTCGTCGACGCGATCGCCGATCCGGACGATCGTCTCGCCCTTCTCCCAGCTCTTGACGACCGGCTTGACGTCCTCGGCGGCACGGGTCCGCGCGGCCTGGTTCGTGAGGTCGCGCGGAGAACGACGAGTTGGGCGCGATCAGCGGGCGCGATCAGGGCCGCGGCGAGCGCGCGCTCGTCGGCGTTGAGGTCGCCGGCCATGCGACCGGCGATCGACTCGCTGATCGGGCGCGACCTGGCTGTCGCGCAGCTCGGCCCGCTCGACCGTCTCGAGCACCCGCGCGGCCTCGTTGCGGACGCGCCGTCCAGCGCTCCGCGGTGAGGCCGAGGAGCGTCGTGCGGTCGTCGGACGAGAGCTCCGGCAGGGCGACTCCGAGGATCGCGTCGCGGTCCTCGGGCGTGACGCCGTCGGCGAAGGCCGCGTCGATCGGGCGCGACCTTGGTGTCGAGCTCGCGCAGCTGCTGGGCGGCGACGGCCGCGGCGCCCGCGGAGGTGAAGTCGTACTGCGGCTCGACCGCCGCGCTGGCGGCGTCGCGCTGCTGCTTGGTGAGGACGTCGCTCGTGTACTCGGCGGCGCGCGGTGCCTGCGACGAGCGCCGGGGCCGGCTTGCCCGCCTCGAGCCGCGGCTGCGCCGGCAGGAAGTCGATGCCCGAGGATCACCGACATCGCCGCGATGAGCACCGACGGACGCCGCGATCAGCCGCCCGGCGTCGCGGCGGGTGAACTGCGTCGTGGGCTCGGCAGACGCGGCGAGCATGGTGTCGACCTCCGCGGCGGAGGATCAGTGCCCCGTATCGTGCGCGGCCACGTCAAGCACGCGCCAGCGCCTGCGCGACGAGACCGGACGCGACCTTGCCGTCCGCCCGGCCGCGGATCTTCGGGGAGAGCCAGCCCATGACCTTGCCCATGTCCCGGGCGGAGGTGGCGCCGGTGGCGGTGACGCCCTCGTCGACCAGCGCCCGCAGCTCGTCGTCGGACAGGGCCTCGGGGAGGTAGTCGGCGCAGGATCGCGATCTCGGCCTCCTCCTTCGCCACGAGGTCCTCGCGGCCGCCCTTGCGGAAGGCCTCGATGCTCTCGCGCCGGGTCTTCACCTCGCGCGTGATCACGCCCACGATCTCGTCGTCGGACATGGTCGTGTGCTTCGCCTTGTCGGCGTTGTAGATCGCGTTCTGGACCATGCGCAGGACGTCGCGCCGCAGCGCGTCACCCGACCGCATTGCAGCGATCGTGTCGTCCTGGAGTCGTTCGCGAAGGGTCACCGGATGGCTCCTCGGGCGTCACGGCGTCGGTATGGTCTACTGACCGGAGATCGCCGTGCCCGCGAGCTGCGCCTCGAGGGAACTGGTTGCTGGTCCCGGGCGGCGCACTGGCCTGACCGCTAGGCGGTCAGCCCTGGCTCGCGCGTGCGTTCTTCTTGCGCTTCGCTTCCTTGCGCTTCCGCTTCACCGACGGCTTCTCGTAGTGCTCGCGCCGGCGAGCCTCGGCGAGGATGCCGCTCTGCTGGATCTTCTTGTTGAAGCGGCGGAGGGCGCTTTCGAACGTCTCGTTCTCACCCACTCGGACTTCGGCCAACCAGATTCACCTCCCCGGGCAGGGGTCTCGCACCCGCCTCCCGCACGCGATGCCCGACGGCGCAGGGGGCGTCCCGACGAGCGTGCGCACGCGTGGTGCGCCAGCCGGCCGGCAGGCCGACGGAGTGTACGCGGGCCCTATCGGACGGTCAAACACCGTCGGTTGAGCTCGGCCGGGGCCTTCCGCCCGATCAGAGGACCGGCCAGCGACCCCCGAGCGCGAACAGCCACCAGGCGTCAGCGATCGCGACAACGAGCCAGAAGCCGACGATGTAGGTCGGGCGGCGCAGGAAGCACTTGGTCCACCCGACGCCGAGCGTGATCGCCCGCGCGTAGAGCACGACCGCGGCGATCGCCACGATCAGCACGAACAGCGGCGGGCCCAGCACCCAGGCGATCAGCCCGATCGTGCCCATCCGGCAGAACGTGAACGCCAGCCGCTCGTACTTCTCGGGCCGGCTGAGCGTGCGGCGCGGATACGACCACGGCCCGACCTCGCCAGCGTGATCGACGGAGTCGACGCTCATGCCTGCACCTCGCCCCGAGCCGCGGTTGCCGTCGCCCGCAGCACCGGCAGATCCCGAGCCGCGACCATGCCCTCCGACGTCCGCTTGCGCAGCGCCGCGAACGCCTGGCGGGCGCAGAACGGGATGCGCACCGGCTCGTCCTCCCCCGTCGACGCGACGTGGACGCAGCACTGCTGGAGCCGCTCGACGTTCATCGTCCAGGTGTCCATGAACGTCTTGATGCTGATCCGCTTGACCCGCTTGGCGATGGCCTCGACCGGCACCGCGTCGCGCTGGACCAGCCATCGGCCGAGGGTCTTCACGAAGCCCGAGACGCCGAGGTCGCACACCTCGCAGATGTCGAGCAGGTGGTCGATGAGCTCGGGCCGGCTGATCAGCGCGGTCTCGGACAGCATCCCGGTCAGGGCCTCCCACAGCGCGTCGTCGGGCGCGAGCCGGTTGCCGTACACCGCCATGTGTCCCTTGAGCTGGTCGCGCCCGATCATCGAGACGACCGAGCGGTACTGGCCGTCGTCCCGCCGGATCATGTACGTGAGCGTCGCGCAGTCGGGGTGGCTGCAGGGCAAGGCGATGAAGTCGTCGGCCGAGACGCGCCCGCCCGTCTGGGCGCTCATCCGCTGGATCGTGCCCGTCGTGGTTGCGCGGTCCATCGGGTCGAAGCCGTTCGCCCGACCGCTCCCGAACATCGGCTGGATCGCGACACCGGCCAGATAGTCGGTGTCGAGCGCCATGTCGACGATCGCCCCCACCTCGTCCTCGTTCACGCCCTTGGCCACGGCCACCGCGAGCGTCGTGAAGATGCGCGCGTCCGTGAGCCGCCGGATCGCGGCGTCCTTGATCGCCCGCAGGTCCTCGCCGCGGTGCCAGCGATAGGTGGACTCGCGGAAGCCGTCGAACTGGAGGTAGATCTCGACGCGGTCGCGGAGCTTGGCGAGCTCGCCCAGGAACGCGTCGTCGCGCGCGATCCGGATGCCGTTGGTGTTGAGGACGACGCGGGTGACGTTGCGCTCGGTCGCCGCACGGACGAGGTCGAGGATCCCCGGGTGGACGGTCGGCTCGCCGCCGGACAGCATCAGCGCATCGACCTTGCCGCCCTCGCGGGCGATCGCGGCGTCCAGCGTGCGCATGACGGCGGGCTCGGGCGCGTGGCGGCCGACGCCTGGTGCGCTGCTGGCGAAGCAGGTCGGGCACTCGAGGTTGCAGGTCTCGGTGACGTCGATCAGGACGAGGCAGCTGTGCTGGGTCTGGAGGTCGCCCAACCCGTCGAGGTAGCCCATCGGGATCGGGCGCGTGTTCGCCGGCCGGTCAGGGATGATCTGGCGGGTCGGGATCCGCCACTGCTGGAGGTCCTCCCACAGGGCGCCGTCCTCCTCGTACAGCCCGATGACCTCGCCGTGCCCGCGGCGGCAGACGCGGCGCAGGTAGACCTTGCCCGCCCATCGCGACGAGGTTGCCCTGGAGCACGTCCATCTCGTAGTCCAGGTCCCGCTCCGGGTCCTCGTCGAAGCAGCGTGGGCACACGGTGAGCACCATGCGCAGCGGCGTCCAGGCGTTGAGCGGCAGCGTCATGTCGACCCTCTGGCGCGATCGGCCGGCACGCTCAGGAGCTCCGGACGAATGAGACGCAGGTTCCCGCGAGGGCAAACAGGATCAGCATGGGCACGAACGCGAATGCGACTACCCGGCCAACGCCTGCTCGACGCAGCCAGCCGGAGCCCCGGGCGATGAAGAACGCGATGATCCCGGGCACGAACAGGGACACCGCGAGGACCCCCGCGAGCACCCAGATCCCACCCGACCGGCCAACGCTGCTGGGCGCGATGGCGAGGAGCACCACCAGGATCCAGGTCACCAGATACGCACCGCCGATGATCGCGGCCGTCTGTTGGCGCCGGTCCCGACGTCCCGCCGCTGCGTCCTCGGCCGCGATGGTGGCCCAGGCGGCCGCGATCGCGTCCGGCGGGTGACCTGCGGCGAGGAGTCGCGCGTCCAGCGCCTGGCGCGTGTATCGCGTGCCGTTCGCACGCAGGTACGCGGCGATGTCGCCGGCAGGCGCCGGCGGAGCGTACTTCTCGGCCCAAGCCTGGAGGGGAGGCTGGCTGGGCGGCGGGGGCAGTCCCTCGGTCATCGTCTGGTCTCCCTTCCTAGCCGTCGGCGGTGGCCGGCGCGATCGCCGGCGGTGGTTCGGGCACTCGATAGACGCCGCGGCGTGCCTGCCGCACGAAGTGGGCCGCCAGCAGGATGACGCACGGGATCAGGACAAGTTGCGGACCGGTGAGGCCTAGTGCCTGCACCTCGTTGCCCCGCACGAACTCGACGTTGAACCGGAAGATCGCCGCCGCCAGCAGGTAGGCCTTGAGCAGGTCGCCCTGGACGGGGACCCGAGGCCGCGCCCAGATCAGGATCGGGATGGCCGCCAGGTTGAAGGCGATCTCGTACAGCATCGAGGGGTGCATCGGCAGCAGGCAGTCGGGGCAGCGCGTGAAGGCCGCGGCGGCGGCCGGATCGACCGTCATGCCCCACGGCAGGGTGGTCGCCGTGCCCAGCGGCAGCTCGGTCAGGAAGCAGCCGACGCGCCCGATCGCCATCGCGATGGGCAGCGCGAGCACGTACGCATCACCGGTGGAGCGCGTGTAGCCGAGGCTGCGCTTGGTGAGGACCCCGCCGAGGTAGCCGCCGATCAAGGCACCGACGACGCTCTTGTTGCCGTGCATCAGCACGTACGAGATGGGCGCACCTGCGTCGATCGCCCGGCCCATGTCGTCGAAGCTCTCCCAGCCCGTGACAAGTCGCGCGCCGAGGATCCCGCCGAGCAGCACGCCGAGTGAGACCAGGGCGATCCGCCCGTCCAGCCAGCGGCGTCGCCGGAGGTCGGCCCAGTAGATCCCGAACCCCACGACGACCGCCAGCACGGAGAAGAAGTCGTGGGTCCCGAGGACGAACGGCCCGGACTGCCAGAGGACGGGGACCATCGGCTCGGCATTCTGGGGGGCCGGGCCTTAGGCGTCCACCTGCAATCGCGCGGCGGCAGGCACCGCTGGTACCCACACCCGTTAGCATCAGACGGCCATGGACACCATCGTCGACCTGCTCGAGGACGCCGTCGCGCGGTTCGCCGATCGCAACGCGCTCGGGCTGCGCATGGACGACGGCACGACGTGGCACTGGACGTACGCCGAGCTCCTGCGGCGCAGCCGGATCGCGGCGTGGCGGCTGCGGGCGATCGGCCTGCAGCCCGGCGATCGCGTGCTCACCTGGTCGCCGTCGACCCCCGCCCTCCCCGCCGCCTACTTCGGCGCGATGTACGCGGGCCTCGTGTTCGTCCCGCTCGACGCGCGCATGGCGCCCGACACCGTCGGCGGCATCGTCGACCGTTCGGGCTCCGTCCGGCTGCTCCTCGGCAGCGGACGCGACGCGCCCGACCCGCGCGAGGTGCGAGCTCGAGCACTTCCCGACCTCGATCGTCGACGACCTGTCCGCCGACCCGGACGACACGTTCCCGCCCGACTGGGAGGCGCAGCTCGCGGCCTGGGAGCGCCCGAAGCCCTCGGACATCTTCGAGCTCGTGTTCACCTCGGGCACGACCGGCAACCCCAAGGGCGTGATCCTCACCCACGGCAACGTGCTCGCGGGCGCGATGTCGTTCCACGGGATCATCAACCCGATGGAGCACCGGATCGTGTCGCTGCTCCCGCTGTCGCACGCCCTCGAGCAGGCGGTCTCGCTGTTCTACGCGCTCAACGTCGGCGCGGACGTCCTGTACGTGCGGAGCCGCAACCCGCGGGTGATCTTCGACTCCCTGCGCGAGCACCGGGTCACGAGCATGGTCCTCGTCCCCCAGGTGCTCGACCTGTTCTGGAGCGCGATCGAGCGCGAGGTCGAGAAGCAGGGCCGGACGGCGACGTTCGCGCGGTTGCGCGTCGATCACGCCGGCGCCTGCCGTATCGCGGTCCGCCGGGTCGCTGTTCCGCAGCGTCCACAGGCAGTTCGGTGGCGGGCTGCGGCTGTTCGCGACCGCCGGCGCGTTCCTGCCGCCCGCGCTCCAGCAGGCGTGGGAGGACATGGGCGTCGTCGTGCTCCAGGGCTACGGCGCGACCGAGACCTTCGCGGGCGCCGCCACGACGATGAACGACCACCCGCTCGGGTGCGTCGGCTGGCCGCCGAAGCCCGCTCGAGATGCGGATCGTCGAGGACGGCGAGATCCAGTTCCGCGGGCCCAGCCTGACGCCGGGCTACTGGAACGACCCGGAGGCCACGAAGGCGGCGTTCACCGCCGACGGCTGGTACATGTCCGGGCGACCTCGGGCGCCTACGACAAGGACGGCCGGCTCCACCTCCACGGGCGCAAGAAGGACATCATCGTCCTGCCCAACGGCTTCAACGTGTTCCCCGAGGACCTCGAGAACGCGCTGCGGGTCGCCGGGATCCGGGACTCGGTGGCGATCGAGACGAGGCCCGGGCGGATCGAGGCCGTGGTGCTGGCGCCGGGCACGCACGCCGTGCCGGGCGACACCGCGGGCGACGCCGGCGATCGACGCCGCGTCGCCCGAGGACGGTCCGCCGCGAGATCGACGCCGCCGTGAAGGCCGCGAACGCGCTCGCTGGGTCCGAACCAGCGGATCGCCGGCTGGCGCGTCTGGCCCGAGGCCGACTTCCCGCGCACGCACACGTTCAAGGTGAAGCGCGACCGGGTCCGCGCGTGGGCGGCGATCAGACGAACCGCTGCCGGTGACCGAACAGGCGTAAGGACAGCCGATCAGGACGGCGGGACGACGGGCTCCCCGATCGTGTCCAGGGTCGCGGCCAGGCGGGCCATCTCGGGATCCGGCGACACGAGCGGCGACCACGGGAAGAACACGAGCGTCGGCCGACCCGGCGAAGCACGAACTGGGCGTCGCGCGGGTACTGGATCGCGCCGGTGCCCGACCCGAGGTAGGCGCGAAGTCCTTGCCGAGCTGATCGGCATCGCCGGTCGGTCGGCAGCTCGTAGATGACGACGTAGCCCTTGCCCGGGTCCGATCGGGAGGACGGCCTGGACGATCCGCCGCGGGACGTCGATCAGCGCCGGGCTCTCGCCGGGCCGGAACGGCGTCTGCGGGTCGACGACCTGGAAGAGGCGTCGGTCAGCGTCTTCGCGACGAGGTCGTGCGTGTGCTGGGCGGCCTGCGCCGGTGGGCGCGATCGTCGGCCGCGGGCGCGGCGCCCCCGACGCCGATGCCGAGCATCGTGGGCGCGATCAGCACGACCCCGACGCAGGAGCCCGCCGATCGCGATGATCGCGAACCAGAGCGGCGGGCCGCCACCCGGCGGTCGCTCGACGGCGGGGCCGGAGCCGTCATCGGGCCCGCGTCATCCGGGCGGCCACGTCATCGGCCGCCCGCCGAGCAGGTGGAGATGGAGGTGGTCGACCGACTGGCCGCCGTCCGGACCCACGTTCGTGACGAGCCGCCAGCCGCCGTCGAGGCCCTCCGTCGCGCGCGATGTCGGCGGCGACCGCGAACAGCCGGCCGAGCAGCGGGCCGTCGGCGTCGGTGAGGTCGGCGGCCGAGGCGACGTGCGCCACGGGGATCACGAGGACGTGCGTCGGGGCCTGCGGGTTGATGTCGCGGATCGCGAAGACGAGGTCGTCCTCGTGGAGCTTCGTCGACGGGATCTCGCCCGCGGCGATGCGGCAGAACAGGCAGTCAGCGGGCATGGGCGGTGGCTCCAGGCGGCGATCACGGGGAGGGCGCCGCGCAGCGTACGTCGGGGCGCCGGTCGATCGCGAGGATCTCGCCCGATGGCGCGGTCGGCCGTCTCGCCGTCGATCGCGGTCCGCCGGACGGTGACGATGGCGTTCTCGAGGTCCGTCGGGATCGCCCGGCCGCGGGCGTCATCGCCGACCAGGACGTGGTCCTCCGCGTGGCCGACCCATCGGCCGTCCGGCAGCCGTCGTCTCCGCCAGGACGCGGGTCACCGTCCCGAGGCCCCGCCTCGCGAATGCCGCCCGCGCCTCCGCGGCCACCGCCAGCAGCTCGCCCGCGCGCGCCTTCTTCGTCCGCTCGTCGACCTGGCCCGCCATCCGTGTCGCCGGGGTGCCGGGTCGTGCGGAGTAGCGGAAGACGTGGAGGCCGGCGAGGTCCAGCGCCGCGGATGAACGCGACGGTCCGCGCGAACGCCGCATCGTCCTCGGTCGGGAAGCCGGCGATGACGTCGGCGTGGACGGCGACGCCGGGGATCGCCGCCGCGAACGCGCTCGACGACCCGCGCGTAGTCGGCGGTCGAGTAGCGGCGACCCATGCGGCGCAGCACGCCGTCGTCGCCCGACTGGAGCGGCAGGTGGAGGTGCGGCAGCGTCCGCGGCGCGCCGTCGACCCAGGCCGCGAGCAGCTCGTCGTCGACGTGCTGCGGCTCGATCGAGCTCAGGCGGATCCGCTCGATCGTCGGTCTCGGCCAGGATCCGGCGGACGAGGCCGGCGAGCGTGAGCGCCGAGCGGGTGTGCGACGCCGCGGTGCCCGCGCTCCGACCAGCCGCCGTCGTAGGTGCCGATGTTGATCCCGGTGAGCACGATCTCGCGGTGGCCGGCGGCGAGCGCGCGGCGGACGTCGGCGAGCACGGCCTCGGGCGCGAGCGATCGCTCGGCGCCGCGGGCCCGCGGGATGATGCAGTAGGTGCAGAAGAACGAGCAGCCGTCCTGGACCTTGACGAAGGCCCGCGTCCGCTCGACGGACGGCTCGATCGTCGGCGATCCCGTCGATCGGCGCCGCCACGAGGTCCACGCCGGAGAGCGTGGGAAGCGGCCCGCTGGGGCGTCCCGTGGCCGCGGCGCCAGCAGCGCCTCGAGCTCGGCCAGGAACGCGGCCTTCGCCGTCGTTGCCCACGAGGCGCGCCCGGTCGTCGACCGTCGCGAACGCCTCCGGCCCGACCTGGACCGAGCACCCGGTGATGACAATCTCGGCATCGGGGTTGGCGCGCCGGGCACGGCGCACGGCCGCGCGCGACTTCTCGTCGGCGATCGCGGTCACCGTGCACGTGTTGACGAGGACGAGGTCCGCGCCGCGATCCGGGTCGACGAGTGGCACGCCCGCCTCGCGCAGCAGCCGCGCCGCGCCCTCCATCTCCGACTGGTTGACCTTGCAGCCGAGGTTGACGATCGCCGCCGAGCGGGGCGTCACCACAGCTGCGGCTTCGTCGACATCAGGAACGCGATGAGGCCGACGACCGACGTGAGCCCGTACGCGACGTAGCGCTGGCGCCGGGCGCGATCCCGCCAGGCCGCGCGGTCGGCGTCGGTCTCGGATGTCGTCGCGCGCCTGGAGCCGGCGCAGCTGCGGCCGCTGGACCGCGAACGCGACGATGGCCGCGACCGCGTACGTCGCGAGGCTGACGAGCAGCCACGGCTGCTCGAGCATGCGCGGGCCGAGGACGACGATCATCGCGATCCCGGTGATGCGCGAGCCCGGCGCCGATGACGACCGTGCCGTGTGTCTGGACCGCCGAGAGGGTTCGCACGACGCGGCCGGGCTCGGTCCGGCGCCGCGTTGGGCGCGACCGAGCGCGTTGCGCAGCGTGAACGGGAGCAGCAGGCCGGGACGAGCAGGCAGATCGCCAGCGTGATGTGCGTCGCGAGGACCGCCGGGAACAGCGACGACAGGTCGGGCATCGAGAGCCTGATCGTAGCGCAGCGTGCCCGTTTCACCCTCGGGCGCGCCGTCCGTCAGGCTGGGCGATGGACCTCGAGCGCGACCCAGTCGCCCTCGGTCCAGCGGTTCGCGATGCTCAGGCCGCGCGACGTGAAGGCCGTCGTCGACGTCGGCCTCGCGGTTCTCGAAGATCCCGGAGGCGAGCAGCGTGCCGCCCGGCCGCAGTATCCGCGACGAGCCCGTCGGCGATCGCGATCAGCACCGACGCGATCAGGTTGGCGAGGACGAGGTCGAACGGGCCCTCGCCGCTCGGCGAGCTCCCCTCGCGCGCCCGAATGCGCCGCGCGAGCCGGTTGCGTCTCGCGTTCGCCCGCGTCGCGTCGACGGCGATCTCGTCGATGTCCACGCGCGAGCACGCGGCCTGCGCCGAGCGTGCGGCCGCGATCGACAGGATCCCGGAGCCGCGACCCCACGTCGAGGACGTTGGCGGGCCCTCGCCGCTCCGTTGCAGCAGCCCACGATCCGCCAGCGACTCCAGCGCCGCCAGGCACAGCCGGGTCGTCGGGTGGAGCCCCGTCCCGAACGCCATCCCGGGGTCGAGCGCGAGCACGACGTCGTCGGGCTCCCGGTGGTGTCGGCGCCACGTCGGCCGGATCACGATCCGCCGGCCGATCCGCAGCACCGGGAAGTGCGCCTTCCAGGCGTTCGCCCAGTCGGCCTCCTGCACCAGGCGGGCCTCGAGGTCGCCGATCGGCCGCAGCCCGAAGGCCTGGAGATGCCCGAGGTCCCGCTCGGCGCGCTCGACGCCGCCGCACGCTCGCACGCCGGCGACATCGACGAGCGGTAGATGCGCCCGGACGAGCGCCGGCCGCGCGATGTCGACGCGCGCCGCGAGTCCCTCGTCGACCAGCTCGAACGCGGGCTCGACGCTCGTCCCGCCGGGGGCCGCACGCGACAGGATCTCGGACACGGCCTCGACGGCCTCATGGTCCGCGGCGATCGAGAGCTCGAGCCAGGTCCCGGGCGTCGCCGCGGCGGCCGCGACGAGGTCGATATCCGTCGAGTGCGCTCGGCGGAGGGTGCGGAACGTCGGCCGGCGCGGACCCCGGGCTCACCCGAGGCCCAGCTTCTCGCGCAGGCCGGCGTGCTGTGCGATCGCCTCGCCGCCCTCGGCGGCGTACTGCTCGAGCAGCTCGCGCTGGCGCTTGCTCAGCTTGGTCGGGACGATGACGTTGGCGATCACGTGGAGATCGCCGCGCACCGACTGCCGGCGCAGGTGCGGCACGCCCTTGCCGCGGAGCCGGATCTCGGTCCCCGGCTGGGTGCCCGGCTTGATCTCGACGTCGATCTCCTCGCCGTCGACCGTCGGCACCTTGATGCTTCGTCCCGAGCGCCGCCTGCGCGATCGAGAGGTCGGCCTCGTAGTACAGCTCGGTGCCCTCGCGGGTGAGCGATCGGGTGGTCGGTCACGTGCACGGCGACGTAGAGGCTGCCCGGGGCCCCGCCCCGCGGCCCGATCTCGCCCTCGTTCGACAGCCGGATCTGGTGGCCCTCGTCGATGCCCGCCGGGATCGCGACCCGCAGCGTCCGCTTGCGCTCCGTCCGGCCCTCGCCGTGGCAGGTCTCGCACGGCGACTCGACGATCCGGCCCTCGCCGTGGCACCGCGGGCAGGCCGAGACGTTGACCATCTGCCCGAGCATCGTCTGGCGCACCGAGCGGATCTCGCCCTTGCCCGTTGCACTGCGGGCACTGCGTCGGCGGTCGTGCCCGGCCTTCGCGCCGGTGCCGTCGCACGTCTCGCAGCGGCCGAGGACCGGGAACTCGATCTCCTTCTCGGTCCCGAGGACCGCCTCCTCGAACGTGATCCGGATGTCGTAGCGGAGGTCCGAGCCGGTCTGGGGTCGCGCCGCCCGTCGGGAGCCGCCGCCCGCCGTCCCGCCGAAGAACGCGTCGAAGATGTCGGAGAAGCCGCCGAAGCCGGCGTTGTTGAAGCCCTCGGCGCCACCGGCGCCCGAGACGCCCGCCTTGCCGAACATGTCGTACTGCTGGCGCCGCTGGGGATCGGAGAGGACCTGGTAGGCCTCGTTGACCTCCTTGAACTGTCTCCTGCGCGCTCGGGCTCGGTGTTGACGTCGGGATGCCACTGCTGGGCGAGCTTGCGGAAGGCGCGCTTGATCGCGGCGTCGTCGGCGCCCCGCTCGACGCCGAGCACCTCGTAGTAGTCGCGCTCGCTGACCATGGGCGGTTGCGAGTTTACGGGACGTCGGGCCGAAGGCCGGCTGGCACGGGGTATTGACAATAGGAAGATATCTGCGCATTCTTCGCCAATGCGACGGAAGCCGAACACCCTCGTCCCCCTCGAGGTCGCGATCCTCGACGCCCTGATCGACCTTCGGCAGCGCGGCATGCCGGAGGCCCACGGCTTCCTGATCGCGTCGCAGTTGCGGGCGATCGGCGACGAGCGGCGGCTGACCGCATACGGGACGCTGTACAAGGCGCTCGACCGGCTCGCCGAATCCGGAGCAGTCGAGTCGCGGTGGGAGGACCCGGAAATCGCGGCCCTCGACGGACGGCCGCGGCGTCGGTATCACCGGATCACGCTGGCGGGCGAGACCGCGCGTGCCGCGGCTGAGCCGGCGCGGCGACCTGGCGCGGAAACGAACCGTGGGGCTGCGACGTCGTGAGCGCGTCCTTCGTCCGCGCCTGGGTCGACCTGTACACCAAGGGGCTGCCCGAATCGGCGGCCGCGGACCGCCGGGCGCTCATCGAGGCGGACATGTGGGATGAGGCACGCGAGGCGGAGTGGCTGGGCGAGACCTCAGGCCTCGGACGGCAGCGATTGAGCCGCCTGGTTCGCGGCGTTCCAGCGGACGTCACCTGGCGCCTGGAGCAGCAGCGCCGCATCACGAAGGCACGAAGGAGGACCGGCATGAGGATCTCCAAGGGACAGCTCGCGGCAATCGGCGCCGTGACCATCTTCTACGTCGTGATGATCGTCGGGGGCCTCGCACAACCAGGTTTCCGGGAGTGGGCTGGCGCGGGCTTGGCGACCTTCGGGCTCTGCCTGTCCGTGGTCGGACTCCTGCTCGCGATTTCACGGCCCCAAGCTGGATTCCTGGTCGGGATCCTTGGAACCGGGCTCGCCTTCGTGGTGATGCCGTGGCTACTCCCGTTCTTCCTGCCGCTGCCGATCGTGCTCGGCTACCGGCTGGCGCGAGAACCGCGGGCTGGGCAGCCGAGCGTCGCGGGATCACTGACGTCCGACCTCAACCGGCGAGGGACGCGGCCCGAGCGAGCACGGCTTCGAACATCTGCGGGGTCAGGCGGCCGGTGAACGTGTTCTGCTGGCTCGGGTGGTACGTGCCGACCAGCACGTAGGGTCCGATCCCCGCCTCGGCGCCGTGTGCGAAGCGGGGCCTGGGGGCCGGCGTCACGTGGCCCAAGGCGGCGAGGGCCTTGAGCGCAGCGTCCCAGCCGATGGCCCCGAGCGCCACGATCACACGGAGCTCGCTGAGCAGCGCGATCTCGCGGACGAGGTATGGCCGGCAGGCCGCCTCCTCGTCCTTCGTCGGCTTGTTCGCGGGCGGGGCGCAGCGGACGGCCGCGGCGATCCGCACCCCGTTGAGCGTCAGGCCGTCGTCCGCGCGGCGGCTCACCGGCCGGTCGGCGAGGCCGACCTCGTGCATCGCCCGCCACAGGAAGTCGCCCGAGGCGTCGCCGGTGAACACGCGGCCGGTGCGGTTGCCGCCGTGCGCAGCGGGCGCCAGGCCGACGAGGAGGATGCGGGCGTCCGGCGGAGCCGTAGCCCGGCACCGGGCGGCCCCAGTACGTCTCGTCGCGGAAGCGCGCCACCTTGACCCTCGCCTGCTCCTCGCGCCAGGCGACCAGGCGGGGACAGGCGAAGCAGTCGGCGATGGCGGCGTCGAGCGTCGGGAGGTCGTGAGCGGCGGCCGCGGCGCGCGTCGGATCCGTGTTCGGCATCGCGCGGGATGCTACCGGCCGCCGACCGGGCAAAGTCGCGGATAAGCCGGCGCACGCATCCTCCGCGGATGGACGGCGTGCGACTTGGCCAGGCGATGCGCGCCCTGCGACGCCACCGCGGGTGGACGCAGGACGAGCTGGCGCGCAGGGCGCGGGTATCGCAGGCCTCGATCTCGCGGGTGGAGTCGGGTGGCGGAAGCCGGCTGACGATCCGCACGATCGGGCGGATCGCCGAGGCCCTCGGGGCTCGCCTGTCGGTGCGCGTCTACTGGCACGGCGAGGAGCTCGATCGCCTGCTGGACGCCGCGCACGCGGGCATCGTGGATCAGGTCCTCGCCATCCTCGTCGCGAACGGCTGGGAGGTCATCCCCGAGGCGACCTTCAACAACTTCGGCGAGCGCGGATCCATCGACGTGCTGGCCTGGCATCCCGTCCATCGGGCGCTGCTGATCATCGAGGTGAAGTCGGTCGTGCCGGACGTCCAGGCGCTGCTCGCTGGCGTCGATCGCAAGGTGCGGATCGCACCGGCAATCGCCGCCGAGCGAGGGTGGCAGGTTCGCACGGTGTCGAAGCTGATCGTCCTCCCGGACGACAGGACGGCACGGCGTCGGGTCGACGCGTTTGCGGCGACCTTCGAGCGCGCCTTTCCGGCCCGGACGCGCGCCGTTCGCCGCTGGATGGCACGTCCCGCCGAGGCGCTGTCCGGGATCCTGTTCCTGCCAGCCATTCGAAGGACGGATCCACGTCACCGGGTTCGGCCCGCGGCGACCCGATAACCGGCCGAATCAGGTCGATCCCGGGCAAGTTCGTGACAGCAATGCACGGATAGCGGCTTCTGCCGGCTGGCACGGTCGTGTTCGTTGACGAGCACCCGTCCTCTGAATGGATGCCGGGTCCGAGGGCGCGCCGGGTCCGAGGGCGCGCCGGGTCCGAGGGCGCGCCGGGTCCGAGGGCGCGCCGTGCCCGGACGCCGGGAAACAGGCCTGTTCGCGATGCTACATTCCGCCTCGATCAGGGCTTGGCATCCGGAGAGAGGGACGGTATGGCAACCACGGGCGGCTTGATCCGCGTCATCGCATGGCCAATGGCGATCTGCTTCGCCCTGGCCAGTGCGCTGTATCTCGCGCTCCAGTTCGACCTCGTCGCGCCCCCGCCCAACTTCCCCGAATCTGGCACGCTCGTCGACAACCTCCTGATCCAGGGCGACTACCTGCGTCAGACCTGGCCGGTCGACATGGCATCGTCGCTGCTGTACGCGCTCGGCTTCGCGCTCCTGGTGCTCCTCGCGGGACCGCTCGCGCGGCTCGCCCGACCGGGCGACGGCCGCGCGAGCAGCATGACTGGGGCGTTCGTCGCGGCGGGAACCGTCGGCATCGTCGCCCAGCTCATCTACGTCGGCGCCCACGACGTCATCGCGAACATCGCGTACTGCGACTGCGGATTCAAGGAGCCCGAGGTCATCGCCCAAGGGTGGGCGCGGTTCCTCATCGACGGCGCGACCGGCTGGCTCATCAATGGCACGGGCATCCTGCTCCTGTTCGGTTTCGTCGCGGCCGGCGCGGCGATCGGCGGCGTGGGCATGCCGAGCGGCTGGCGGATGCTCTCGTGGCTCACCGCCGTGCTGCTTGCCTTGAACGTCGTCGTCGGCGTCGTCGGCGTGGAGGGGCCGATCGGCCCGGTGCTGCTCGGGATCGAGACCGGCGTGCTGGCCCCGATCTGGGCGATCTGGTTGGGGCTTCGGGCCAAGGACGCGACGCTGGGCGCCGACGCTGGCGAGGCCACACCCGCTACTTGAGCAGCAGGCGGTCCAACCGCTTCGAGACGACCCACAGGCCCGCGACGCCCATCACCGTGAGATACACGACGTGGACGAGGATCCCGGGCCCGATGTCGCCGAGGGTCAGCGACCGGATCAGGTCCACGCCCTGGTACAGCGGCGTGATGCGGACGAACAGCTGCAGCGCCGGCGGGTAGGTCGTGATCGGGTAGAACGTGCCGCTGAACAGGAACATCGGCAGCACGACCAGCTGGATGAGGTCGAAGTCCTGCCACGTGCGCATGAACGTCGTCGCAGCCATCCCGGCGGCCGCGAAGGCGAACGCCAGCAGCATCGCGGCGGGCACGGCAAAGATCGCCCAGGGCGACGTGACCAGCCCCAGGACCAGGATCACGGCCATGAAGCCGAGCGCATAGAGCGTCGCCCGGATCACGGCCCAGCCGATCTCGCCCAGCGCCACGTCGCCGGGCCCGAGCGGCGTGGCGAGCACCGCGTCGTACGTCTTCTGGTAGTTGAGCTTGAAGTACACGTTGAACGTGGCCTCGGTGATCGCGCCGTTCATCGACGCGGTCGCGAGCAGTGCGGGCGCCACGAACATCGCGTACGAGATCGTTGTGCCGTTCGGCCCGGGCACGGCGCCGATCATCCCGCCGATCCCGACCCCGATCGCGAGCAGGTAGAACAGCGGCTCGAAGAACCCCGAGAAGATGACCAGCCAGCCGCGCCGGTAGATGTAGATGTTGCGCTCGATCAGCAGCATCGCCCGCCGGCTGCCGAGGCCGACCGGGAGCACGCGCGAGACCGCGACGAAACCGCTCATGCCTGGGTCCCCGTCACTTCTCGAGCTGCCGGCGGTACATGACGAACATCGCGATGATCCCGGTGACCGCGATCGTGACCAGGATCACGAGGTGGGCGAGGTTGACGCCCGGGTTCTCCCACACGATCCCGAGCGAGAGGGCCCGCGCGAGCGCGACCCCGTGCCACAGCGGCAGCAGCCAGGCGACCCACTGGATCTGGGCCGGCAGCTGGTCGATCGGGAAGAACGTGCCGCTGAACAGGAACAGCGGCGTGATCCCGAACCGCCAGATCGCGTTGAACGAGGTCGTGTCGCGCTGGGTCGTCATGTAGGCGGCGACCCACGACGCGAAGGCGAGCGCGGTCAGCGTCCCGACCGGGATCGCGAGGATGATCCCGAGCGTCGGCGCGGCGTTGAACAGCAGGATGACGAGGCAGAAGATCGTTGCCACCAGCGTCGCCCGGGTCGCGATCCAGGCGATCTGCCCGAACGCGATCGCATATGGCGTCAGCGGCGCGGCATACATCGCGTGGTAGCGACGGACCCAGCGGAACCCGCCGATGACCGGGAAGGTGGCCTCGAACACCGAGCCCTGCATGACGGTCGAGACGAGCAGCGCGGGTGCCAGGAACTGGATGTACGGGACGCCCCTGGAGGGAGGCCGGGTTCGCCTTGTTCACGTACGACCCGAGGCCGATGCCCATCGCGATCAGGAACAGGACCGGCTGGGCGAAGTTGCCGAAGATCGAGCCGCGCCAGGTCCGCCGGTAGAGGAGGAACATGTGCTCGTACGCCGCGAGGGCGCCGCCCACGGCGCTCGGGCGCGGGACCTTGTCGCCGCGCAGCGGCGGCGTGGAGGCCCGTGCGACCGGGAGAACGGCGCTCATTCGACCAGGCTGCGCCCGGTCAGGCGCAGGAACACGTCCTCGAGCGAGCTTCGACGGACGAGGACGGTCTCGGGACGAAGACCACGGTCATGGACGGCGACCGCGGCCGCCTCGCCGTCATCGGAGTAGATCAGCACGCGGTCCGGCAGGCGTTCGATGCGCTCGCCGAGTCCGTCGAGCTGCCCTTCGAGCGTGTCGTGCACCTCCATCGAGAAGCGCAGCTCGGTGACCTCGCGGGTCGAGTACTGGTCGATGAGCTGGCGCGGCGACCCCTCGGCCACGATCTTCGCCTTGTCCATGACGACCAGCCGGTCGCACAGCTGTTCCGCCTCGTCCATGTAGTGGGTCGTCAGGACGAGCGTCACGCCGCGCTGCTTGAGCCGGTACAGGCGCTCCCAGAGGAGGTGACGGGCCTGCGGGTCGAGGCCGGTGGTCGGCTCGTCGAGCAGCAGGATCGACGGCTCGTTGATCAGGGCGCGGGCGATCGTGAGGCGCCGCTTCATCCCGCCCGACAGCGGCTCGACCCGGTCGTTCGCGCGCTCCGTCAGCTGCGTGAACTCGAGCAGCTCCTCGGCTCGCCGCGCCGCCTCGGACCGCTTGAGACCGAAGTACCGACCGTAGATCACGAGGTTGTCCCGGACCGACAGCTCCGTGTCGAGCGTGTCCTGCTGGGGCACGACGCCAAGCCGGCCGCGGATCCTCGGGCCGTCGGCCTCGGGATCGAGGTCGAGGATCGAGAGCGTGCCCTCGGTGACCGGCGAGACGCACGCGATCATGCGCATCGTGCTGGTCTTGCCGGCGCCGTTGGGCCCCAGGAAGCCGAAGCTCTCGCCCGGCGCGACGTCGAAGTCGATCGCGTCGACCGCCGTGAACGTGCCGAACCGCTTGGTCAGGCCACGGGCGTGGATCAGCGGCGCGGCGGAGGTGGCAGATATGGCGGGCAGGGCGGGGCCGGGATCGTCGGGCATGGGCGGCCGATGGTACCCCGGGCCCTCGGCCCGGTCATGTCATGAATCGGCGCTCGTTGTCGCGTCGCCGGCGTGGGCGATGTTGTCGAACTGGCGCCACAGGACGATGACCAGGATCGCGGAGCCGACGAACCCGAACCAGAACGGGGCGGTGATGCCGTACGTACGCGCAAGCAGCCCGCCGATCGGCGTCCCGATCACGATCCCGAGGAATATGCCGACCGTGTACACGCCGGTCACGCGGCCCAGGACGGCGTCGGGCACGGCCCGCTGCCGGATCGCGGTCGCCGTCGTCCCCCAGACCAGCTCGTGGGCACCGAAGACCACGAACGTCGCCAGCGCGACGATGGGCAACGTGGTGAGCGCGAGGACGAGGTGGGTGAACGTCTCGATCAGCAGCCCGGCGCGCATGATGTCGGCCAGCGAGAACCGGCGCTCGAGCCGGCCGTAGGCGCCGGTGCCGATGATCCCGCCGATCGCGATCGCGGTCGTCAGGAGCCCGTACCCGATCGCCGTCATCCCGAGCCGCTCGCCCGCGTAGAGGACAAGCACGGACCACGCGGCGCCGAACGTGATGTTGAACGCGACGATGGTCAGGAAGAGCGTGCGCATCGCAGGGTGGGAGAACAGCCATCGGAGGCCTTCTGCGAGGTCGGCGCGGATGGTCGATCGACCCGCCGGGCGCTCGTCGGGCGGCTCGTGCGCGATCCGGAGCACGAGGATTGCGCCGAGCGCGAAACAGGCCGCGTCCGTCGCGAACGGGAGGGCCATGCCGACCACGAACAGCGCCGCGCCGACCGGCGGGGCCACGAGCTGGTTGGTCAGCAGCGTCGCACCCGAGAGTCGCGCGTTTGCGATGCCCAGGTCTTCGCGCCGCACGAGCCGGGGCAGGAGGCTGCTGCTGCCGACGTCGGCGAACGTCTCCGCCGTCGCGAGGATGAACAGCGCGGCGAGCACGATCACGATGCTCACCGAGCCGCTGACGATGGTGGTCGCGAGCAATCCCAGGACGACCGCTCGCACCACGTTGACGACGAAGACGATCCGCCGGCGGTCGTGCCGGTCGGCGACGACGCCCGCGAACATCCCGAACAGCAGTGGCGGCAGGGTCTGGCTGAGCAGCGTCAGCGAGACCAGCAGCGGGTCCTGCGTCAGCGAGGCGACGAGCAGCGGGCCAGCCGCGAGCGCGACCCCGTCGCCGATGTTGGTCAGCGTCGAGGCGGCGAGCAGCCAGCGGAAGCTCCGGCCGAGTCGCGCCGGGGCGGCGGTCTCGAGGGCGCGGGCGAACGGGGAGGGCACGCCGCGAGGGTACCGGCGGATCAGGGCCTCGGAACGGTCCCCACGTGGAGCGTCACGATGCCGCCGGTCAGGCCGCGCCAGTGGACGTCGACGAGGCCGGCCTCGCGCATGATCTCGGCGATCCGCTCGGGCGCGGGGTAGGCGCGCACGCTCCGGACGAGGTAGCCGTAGGCGTCGCCCTGGCCGGCGACCCGGCCGATGAGCGGCACGATCCGGTCGAACCACCAGCGCATGAACCGGGCGAGCCGGCTGCGTGGCCGGGCGATCTCGAGACACAGCACGCGGCCGCCGGGCCGGACGGAGCGGGCCATCTCCTCGAAGCCGCGGCGATAGTCGGGCAGGTTGCGCATGCCGAAGGCGATCGTCGCGGCGTCGAACGAGGCGTCCTCGGTCGGCAGGGCGAGCGCGTCGCCGACGACGTAATCGAGCCCCTCGCGGTCGCCGTACTGCCGCGTCGCGATGTCGATCATGCCGGGCGAGATGTCCACGCCCAGGACCCGGCCGCCGGGCTGCACCCGGCGTGTGGAGATCGGCGGCGACCTTGCCGGTCCCCGACGCGACGTCGAGCGCCCGCATGCCGGGGCCGAGGCCCGTCGACTCGCACCAGCCGGCGGCGCCAGTACGGCTCCTGGAACGCGGAGATCGCGAGGTTCATGGGGTCGTAGACGCGGGCGATCCGGTCGAACATCGCGCGGACCTCGGGGGTCGGCGCGGCGTTGCCGGCGTCGGTCGCGGCACCGGACGGGCGTCTGCGTCGCGGGATCGTCGGTCGGTCTTTCGTCATGGGCGCGCCTCCTCGGCGATGGACTGGCGGACGGCGTCGGCGAACCGGACGCGCGTCGGTGATCGGGGCGGGGTGCGCGAAGCCGTCGAGGGCGTCGCGCGCGGGCGCCGCGGATGTGGGCCGCGAGGCCGTCGGCGATCGGCGCGTAGAACGGCTCGCTGGCCGAGCCGGTGAGAACGGTCGTCGGGGCGGTGATCCGGGCGAGGCCGTCGGGGTCGAGGCCGACCAGGGCGGAGTCGGTCAGGGCGCCGTCGCCCTCGCGGGCGAGGAAGGCGCGCGCGCGCTCCGGCAGGCGCTCCCAGGCGGCATCGCCGGCGACCGCGCGCAGGAACGTCTCGGCCGACGGCCGCGGGGCCACCGCTTGCGGTGCGCGTCCGCGGTCGTCGGCCGCGAGCGTCGCGAACCGAGCGCGTGTGGCCGGGTCCGCGAGCGGGCCGTACGGTGGCTCCCAGGCGACGAGCGCCCGGACCCGGTCGGGGTGGCGCGCCGCGGTCTCGAGCGCGACGACGCCGCCGAAGCTGACGCCGACGACGATCGCCCGTTCGATTCCCGCGGGCGTCGAGGTAGGCGACGAGGTCGCGCGACATGGACGTCGACGTCGAGCGGCGGCGGGACGGGCGAGTCGCGACGTCCCGCTGCCCCGGCGGTCGATGGCGTGCACGGTCAGGTCGCCGGGCCTGGGCGAGCTCGCGCGGCCAGGCGATCGAGCTGGGCGGCGGTCGACAGCGTGCCGGGGAGCAGGACGAGCGGGCGTGCGGGCCGGAGCCCGTCACGCGCCAGCCGATCTCGTCGCCGTCGGGCCGGGCGAGGATGCCGGCGCTCGCGCCGTCGACGAGGGCGCGGACGGCGTCGCGGCGGAGCTTGCCGCCGGGCGTCCGCGGCAGCGCGTCGAGGCGGACGATCGCGGCCGGGACCTTGAACCCGGCGAGCTCGTCGCGGCAGGCGCGCAGGATCGCGTCGTCGCCGGGGTCGGCCGCGTCCCGGCGCAGGACGATCGCCGCCACCGGGACCTGGCCGAGCACCTCGTCGCGGCGCGCGACGACGGCGGCGTCCGCGATCGCGGGCTGCGCGATCAGGACGGCCTCGACCTCCGCCGGCGAGATGTTCTCGCCGCCGCGCACGATCCGGTCTGTCCGGCGGTCGATGACGAACAGCCGCCCCGCGTCGTCCAGCCGCCCGAGGTCACCGGTCCGGATCGGACCCTCGGTTCGCGGCGCCGCCGCTGTAGCCGGCGAAGCGCGCCGGCGTCGTCGACGACGATCTCGCCGATCCCGTCTGCGTCCGGATCGTCGATCTCGATGGTCACGCCGGGGAGCGGCCGGCCGGCGCTCCCCGGCGCCTCCCTCGCCTCCGCCGTCGCGAGCGCCGTCACGCCGGAACCTGCCTCGCTGAGGCCATAGGTCGGGACGACGGGCCAGCCAGCGTCGAGCGCCCGCGTCACGAGCGCAGGCGGGATCGTCCCGCCGCCGAGCAGCACGGCCCGCAGCGTCGCTGGCGGTGCGCGCGCCGTCGGCCGCGTCGAGCAGTCGGGCGAGCTGCGCCGGGACGAGCGAGACGTGGCTCATCGCCGGCTCGCCGTGCAGCGCCTCGAGGATGCGCCGCCGGTCTCGGCGCCGGGCACGATCCGCAGCGGCACACGCCCGGCGACCGCGCGCCACAGCACGCCGAGCCCGGCGACGTGCCCGAGGCTCAGCGCGAGCAGCCAGCCCGTCGCGGGCGGCAGCGCGGCCAGCCAGGCGTCGGCGCTCGCGGCGAGCGCCGCGACGGACAGCACGACCCCCTTGGGCCGCGCGGTCGTGCCCGAGGTCAGCACGACGACACCGGGCCACGAGCGTCGCGATCGCCGGACGGCGACCGAAGACCTCCGTCGGCCGTCGCCCGCTCGGCGGCCGTCAGGCCCGGGGGCACGAGAGCGGCGACCCCACCGGCGCGGACGACGCCGAGCATCGTCGACGACGGCGTCGATCGAGGCCGCGCCATCGACGATGACGGTCGCGCCGCCGCTGCAGACCGGACGTCGACAAGCCGCACCGCGACGGCGTCGCAGCGGCGATCGAGCTCCGCCCACGAGACGACCTCGTTCCCAGCCAGGAGGGCAACGGCCTCGCGTTCCACGGTCGCGCTCATCGCGACCGCCTCCACGGCTTCGGCGCGATAGCGGGCCACGGCGTCGTCGTCGAGCTCGATCCCCAGCCCGCCCGGCCCCGGACGGTCGGGCAGCCACATCCGCCCGTCCTCGACCACGAGCTCCTCGCGCAGCAGGTCGTGCTCGAGCAGCCCGGCCGTCGCCAGACCGTGGTCGCAGCGCGATCGTTCACGCAGCGGCATCCCGGCAGCCATCGCCAGCGCGGTCGCGATCCCCACGCCCGTCTCGAACAGGGTGCTGACCACGACCGGCACCCCGTGCTCGGCCGCCAGCGCCGCGATCGCCGTGCCGACCACGAGCCCGCCGACCCGCGCCGGCTTGACGACCAGCACGTCGACCGCATCGGCCTCGATCAGCTCCCGCGCCGCCCGCAGCGAGTCGACCGTCTCGTCGGCGGCGATCGGCACCCGGACGCGGCGCCGGAGCTCCGCCAGCGCCGCCGCGTCGTCGCCGGCCAGCGGCTGCTCCACGTACTCGAGATCGAACCGGGTCACCGCCTCGAGCCGCTCCTCGGCGGTCGCCGCGTCCCAGGCCCCGTTCACGTCGAGCCGCAGCCGCACGTCCGGCCCGATCGCCTGCACGGACCGCCCGCACCCGATCGACCAGCACCTCGGTCTCGCGCTCCGCGCCGGCCTTCAGCTTGATGCGTCGTGAACCCGGCGGCGACCGCCTGCAGCGCGGCCTCCGCCGAGGGCCGCGGCCCGAGCAGCGGCAGCATCGCGTTCACGCCGACGCCCTCACCCTCGGCGAGGAGCGCCGGCAGCGGCGACCCGTCGAGGTCGAACCGCGCGCCATCGAGCGCCGCCCGCAGCGCCCGGCCCGGCCGCCCGTGCCCCTCGAGCTCGTCGCCCGTCGGCAGGCGGCCCTCGCCGCGCCATCGAGACCGCCTCGCGCACCAGCGACTCGAGCACGGTCCCCGCGACCTCGCCGTCGTCGGGCTCGACCACCGCCTCGCCCACGCCGACCCGCCCGTCGGCGTCGATCAGCCGCAGGATCCAGGCCTCGCGCGCATTCCACATCCCGGCCGCCACCGGGAACGGCCGGCGGAACCGGACCGCGACGCGGTCGGCGCGAAGCGACGCGATGCGGATCACGGCGCCGCCAGCCCGGCCGCGAACAGGAGCCCGAACACCAGCGCCAGCCGCGCCGTTCCCTTGAGCACGAGGTTCAGCTCCCGACGCTCCCCGAACCCGCGCACCGTCCGCAGCAGCGGCACCGCCAGCGGCAGCGACAACAGCGGCGCCAGCACGAGCCACGACTGGCCGGCGAACGCGAGGACCACAGGCACCAGATACGCCGCACGCCAGCAGCACCGCGTACTCCGCCTTCGCGCCCGGCTCGCCGACCATCACCGCGAGCGTCCGCTTGCCGGCCGCCGTGTCGGTCGGGATGTCGCGCAGGTTGTTGACGACGAGGATCGCCGTGATCAGCGCGCCGGCCGGGATGGCGGCGGCCCAGTACAGCGCCTCGAGCCGCCCGGTCTGGAGGTACGCCGTCCCGACGACCGCGACCAGGCCGAAGAAGACGAACACGAACACCTCGCCCAGGCCGCGGTAGCCGTACGGCCACGGGCCGCCGGTATAGGCGAGCGCGGCGACGACGGCGAGCAGCCCGAGCACGATCAGCACCGGGCCGCCGACGTACGCCAGCCACAGACCGACGACGCCCGGCGAGCCCGATCGTGATCCCGATCGCCACCTCCAGCTGGCGCTCCGTGACGAGGCCCGCGGCCGCCACGCGCAGCGGACCCTGGCGATCCGGCGTGTCGGCGCCCCGCCGGAAGTCCGACAGGTCGTTGGCGAAGTTGGCGACGACCTGGAGCAGCAGCGCGACGGCCACGCAGCCCAACGCCGTATCGAGGCGCATCGGGCCGCCGCTCCCGGCCGCGGCCCCGATCCCGACGACCACGCCGGACAGCGCCGCGGGCAGCGTCGCGGGACGGGCGGCGAGGATCCAGATGCCGGATCGGGACTCACGGGCGGCGCGGGTACTTTCGGTACTCGGGCGGGCGCTTCTCGAGGAACGCCGTCGAGCCCTCGTGCGCCTCGTCGGTCGTGTAGTACAGGCCCGGTCGCGTTGCCGGCGAACTCCTGGAGCCCGGCGAGGCCGTCGGTCGCGACGAGGAACGCCGACTTGAGGAACCGGATCGCCGTCGGGCTCATCGCGAGGATCTCGTCGGCCCACTGCACGCCCTCGGCCTCGAGGTCGGCCAGCGGCACGACCTTGTTCACGAGGTTCATCGCGAGCGCCTCCTCGGCCGAGTACTGGCGGCACAGGAACCAGATCTCCTTCGCCTTCTTGTCGCCGACGAGGCGCGCCAGCAGGCCGACGCCGAAGCCGGCGTCGAAGCTGCCGACGCGGGGCCCGACCTGGCCGAAGATCGCGTTCTCGCTCGCGATCGAGAGGTCGCACACGACGTGCAGGACGTGGCCGCCGCCGATGGCGTAGCCGTTGACGAGGGCGATGACCGGGATCGGCAGCGAGCGGATCTGGCGCTGGAGGTCGAGGACGTTGAGGCGGGCGAGGCCGTCGCTGTCGAGGTAGCCGCCCTCGTGGCTCTTGTACTTCTGGTCGCCGCCCGAGCAGAAGGCCATGTCGCCCTGCGCCGGTGAGCAGCACGCAGCCGATCGTGGCGTCGTCGCGGATGCGGGCGAAGGCGTCGATCAGCTCGCGCACGGTCTGCGGCCGGAACGCGTTGCGGACCTCGGGGCGGTCGATCGTCACCTTGGCGATGCCGGTGCCCGAGTGCTCGTAGCGGATGTCCTCGTAGTCGACGGCGGGGTCCAGGTCACGGTGTCGGTCATGCGGCGTCCTCCTGCAGGAAGTCGAGGGCGAGGCGGCGGAAGGCGAGCGGGCGTTCGTCGTGCGGGGTGTGGCCGGCCCGTCGACGACGGCGAGCCGGGCACCGGGGATGCCGGCGGCGACCTGCTCCGCGCGGGGCCGGGCGCGGTCGTCGAGGGCGCCGGCGATCACGAGGGTCGGGGCGCTGAGACGTCGGCGAGCCGGTCGACGAGCGGCTCCATCGAGCCCTGGCCGGCGGCGCGCAGGCTGGCGGCGAGGCCGTCGGGGCGGTTGGCGAGGCGGATGCGGCGGATGCGGGCGGCGCGGGCGGTCGGGAGCGCGGCCTGGCTGGCGAAGATCGGCTGGGCCTCCCACTCGGCGACGAACGCGTCGATGCCGTCGCGCTCGATCCGGCGCGCGAGGGCCTCGTCGGCGGCGCGTCGTGCCTTCGCGCTCGCCGGCGCTCGGCGATGCCCGGCGGATGGGCTCTCGAGGACGAGGCGGTCGACGACGTCGGGGTGGGCGACGGCGAGCCGCAGCGCGATCCGGGCGCCGAGCGAGTAGCCGAGCACGTTGGCGGGCGTCGCGGCGAGGCGGCGCAGGATCGCCGCGAGGTCGTCGGCCGCTTCGCTCGACGCTCATGCGACGCGGGTCGTCGGTCGTCGCCGATCGACCGTGGCCGGGCAGGTCGACGACGACCACCCGGAACGCGCGGCGCGAAGCGCCGTCGCGTGCGCGCCCCAGCTCGTGCCGCGGCCCGTGAACCCGTGGATCAGCAGCAGTGGATCGCCCGGTGCCCCGGACGCGGACCTCCCAGCGCAGGCCGTCGACGTCGATGACGCTCACGCGCCGATCGCCGCGGCGACGACCGCGCGACCTCGCGGTGGAGCGCGACATTGCGCGCGCGGTCCGTGCGCAGCTCGAGGACCTGGACGCCGGGCCGGCCGATCGAGCCGCTCGATCGCTCGTCGGCAGTTCGCCGCGCTCGACCAGCGTCGTGCTCCCCGCCCAACGCCGTCACGATCGGGCCTGACGTCGATCCCGTGCGGCGTCCCGAACAGCTCCTCGTAGCGCTCCGGCAGGCCGGCGCCCGGGATCGAGGCCGTGCCCTGCGGCAGGAACGAGAAGATGCCGCCGCCGTCGTTGTTGACGAGCACGATCGTCGCGGACAGGCCGTGGAGCTTCGCGGCCACCAGTGCGTTGAGGTCGTGGAGGAACGACAGGTCGCCGACGACGAGCGCGACGGGTCCGCCCGCCACCGCCGCCGAGCCGAGCGCCGTCGAGACCACGCCGTCGATCCCGTTCGCACCGCGGTTCGAGCGCACCGTGATCGCCCGCTCGGTCGACGGCAGCCAGCCGTCCATGTCGCGGACGGGCATCGAGTTGCCGGCCCAGAGCGTCGCACCGTCGGGCAGCGCGGCGGCCAGGGCCGGGAACGGCGCACCCTCGAACGGCTCGTCGAGGTCCGCCAGCCACGCGTCCATCGCCTCGTTCGCGGCCCGGTCGGCCGCCAGCCAGCTCGGCGGCCCAGGCCGAGTCGCCGGCCGAGCCCGACGAGGCGGGCCGGCGACGGCCTCGGCCGTCGCGGCGGCATCCGCGTGCACGAAGGTCGCGGGCACGAGCGCCGACTCGCGCCAGCCGCCGTCGCCGTCGATGACGAGCAGCTCCGGCCTCGTCCTCGCGAGGAGCTCGACGATCGGCTTCGATGTGGGCATGGCGCCGGTGCGGATGACGATGTCGGGCCGGTGGGCGTCGATCCAGCGCGCCGCGACGCACGAGCTGGTCGGCGCGCGCGATGACCAGCGACCGGTCGTGCGGCCGCCGGTGCGCAGGCCCGGACAGCGGGTCGGCGAGGATCGGGAAGCCGGTCGCGTCCGCGAGCGCGCGCGAGCGCGGCGGGGAGCGACGGGTCGTCGTCCGGGCCGGCGACGATGAGCCCGCGCTCAGGCCGCCACGCGACTGACAAGCTGGTCGATGGCGGACGGGTCGAGCGTGCCGGCGTCCGTCAATCGCGGCCGTCGATGGCCGGCGTCCGCCGCAGTGGAGCCCGCATCCGCCGTCTCCAGCGGCCCGTCGGGCAGCAGCGGCTCGCGGAACGGGACGTTGAGGTGCACCGGGTCCGGCGGGTCCGGCCGATCGCCGTCGCGACGGCCCGGCCGGCGATCGAGCGCACGTGGGCTGCCGTCGCCGGATCGCCGTCGAACAGCGGCAGCTCCGCGAACCACTTCGCGGCCCGCCCGTACAGGTGGTCCTGGTCGATCGTCTGCGGCGGCGCCGCGATCCCGCAGCTCCGCGGGTCGGTCGGCGGTCAGCACCACCAGCGGCACCCGCGAGTACGCGGCCTCGACCACCGCCGGCGCGAGCTCCATCGCCGCGGTCCCGGACGTGACGAGCACCGCGACCGGCCGCCGATCCGTGCGGGCCATGCCCAGCGCGAAGAACCCGGCGGCACGCTCGTCGAGCAGCACCCGCACGTGGATGTCGGCGCTGCACGCTCAGGGCGAGCGCGAGCGGCGTGGACCGCGACCCGGGGCAGACGACCGCGTCGCGGACGCCCGGCCGCCGCGAGCTCGGCGACGAAGGCGCGCAGGAGCGCGCGGCGTCGGTCATCGCTCGTCCGCCGGGATGCCGAGCGCCGACACGACGGCCCGCAGCTTCATCCGCGACTCCTCCCACTCGGCCGCCGGGTCGGAGTCCGCGACGATGCCGCAGCCGGCGAACAGGGTGGCGGTCGTGTGGTCGACGATCCCGCAGCGGAGCGCGACGCACAGCTCGCCGTCGTCGTCGGCGCCCGAGCCAGCCGATCGGTCCCGCGTACCAGCCCCGGTCGAAGCCCTCGTGCTCCTCGACCAGCGCGAGCGCGACCTCGCGCGGCTGGCCGCCGACGGCGGGCGTCGGGTGCAGCAGACCCGCCGAGCGACAGCAGGCCGCGCGCCTCGGGCAGCGTGCCCGTGATCTCGGTGGCGAGGTGCTGGACGAACCGAAGGCGTCATCACGGACGGCTCGGGCGCGACCTCGAGGGTCTCGGCGATCGGCGCGAGCTGGTCGCGGATCGCGTCGACGACGATCGCCTGCTCCTCGCGATCCTTCTCGGACGCCAGCAGCTCGGCGGCCAGCGCCGCGTCCTCGGCGGCGTCGGCGCCGCGGCGGATCGATCCGGCGACCGCCATCGTCCGGAACGAGCGGCCCTCGGTGCGCGCGAGGCGCTCCGGCGTGGCACCCAGGAACGTGCGACCGTCGCGGCGGAACGCGTACGATCGTGCTCTCGGGGGCGCTGGCGGCGAGCCGGCGCAGGGCGTTCGGGACGTCGAGCTCGACCGGCGATCGCAGGTCCGACGCGGCGCGCGAGGACGACCTTGTCGATCCGCCCGCGGCCGACGGCGCCGGCGAACTGCCGACGAGCCGGTCCCACGCCTCGTGACCGGGCTGCTCGTCGATCACGGTGAGCGGCGCGAACACCGGTCGCGCGACCATGCCGTTGGGGCTCGGCTCGAGCTCCCGGGCCCGACGCTCCAGGGCCGCCCATCGCCGGTCGACGTCATCGGCCGCAGCCATCGCCGACGCCGTCAGCGTCGCGCCATCGGCCGTGCTCGCGTACAGGAGCTCCGGGAGCACGAGGGACGCGGGTCCGAACGGCGCCCAGGCGTCGGTCGTCCGCCGGCCGGCGCCCCGTGAATCCGAGGCCGCCCATCAGGACCGGGCCGGCGCCCTCGACGCGCGCCGGTCCGGAGCAAGTCGCGCCAGGCGCGTTCGGCCTCGGCGAATCGATCGGGCCCCTCGGGCTCCGTCGCCCACGCCCGGCCGACGCCGACGAACGCCGTTCCCTCGCTCGGGCGCAGCCACAGCGCCGCCTCGAGGTCCGCCTCGACCGCGGCGGCAACAGCGAGATCGCATCGACCGCCTCGACCGGCGCCGTCACGGAAGCGAGCCGAGCCTCGGCTGTCCCGTTCCCGCCGTCGACCAACGCCGCCAGGCGCGCGGCGAACGCGGGCGTCGGGTGCGATGCCCGACCCGTGCCTGGCCGGACGACCGTCATCGGGCCTTCTCCGGGAAGTCGGCGCCGTCCGCGATCGCGGGCACGGCGACGCGCTCGATCCGCGCCTCGGACACCCCGACCGAGCGCAGCAGGATCGCCCGCAGCGCCGGGTACGCATCCTCGAGCCGGCCGGCGTGGTCGGCGAGGAGCCAGCGCGCGACGACCTCGTTGAGCGCGCCGAACCAGGCGATGCTCGCGATCCGGGTGTCGATCGGCGGGATCACCTGCGCCGCGACGGCCTCGTCGAGGTAGCCCTGGATCAGCCGGGCGAAGCGCTCGTGGAGAGCGTTGGTCTCGGTCTGGAACACGCGCCCGGCGCCCATCGTGTCGAGGAACAGGAGGCGCGCCATCGTGCGATGGCCGGCGAACGTCGCGAGGACCGCGTGGATGGCCGCCTCGGCCCGCGCCACCGGCTCGGTCTCCTGGTTGACGGCCTTCTCGACCCGCGCGACGAGCTTGTCGGCGGTGGTCTCCATGAGCTCGCGGAAGATCGATTCCTTGTTCGGGAAGTGGAAGTAGATCCCGCCCTTGCTCGTCTCCGCGGCACCCGCGATGTCGTCGACGGCCGTGTCCCGGTAGCCCTGCGTGGCGAACGCGTGGAACGCCGCGTCGAGGATCCGCTCGCGGCGGCTGCGACTCTGTTCCGCGGGGTCGGGGCGACTCATACGGGGCGGGCTCCGGGGCAACCGACCGACCAGTCGGTCGGTCCGGCCGTCATCCTAGCGCCAGAAACTTGGTACGGTCAAGTCGCATGTTGTTGTCGCGCCAGACGCGAAGAGACCCCGGCGAACCGGGGCCTCTCGCAGACTTGCGACGATGGGTCTACGGCGCGAGCCGCTGCCAGGTGAAGACGCCGGCCTCGGCTCCCTTGAGGGGGATCAGGATCGGTGCGCGGTTGCCGACGGCATCGATCGCTTCCACCTGAGGTCGCTCGGGGACTTCCCGTAGACCCACTCGCCGTCGGGTGACCACGCCGATCGAGCCGTCCAACGTGTCCTTGAGGACCCGGCGCTCGGTGCCGTCGGGATGGATGACCGCGATCTGGTCGCCGAGGTGGAATCGCGATCTGGGATCCGTCGGGCGACCAGGCGGGCCGGTGCTCGGTCACGCCGGGCTCATCCGACACGATCGTCTCGACGCCCGTGTCGACGTCCATGGTCGCGATCGCATCGCCGAGATTGAAGCCCTCCGCGGCTTCCTCGTCCCTCGCGCCGATCGCGTAGAGCGAGTCGGTTCGTGAGGTCCGGCGCCCAGAGCTGCCAGCCGCGAAAGCCCTGACCCGCGCCGTCGGACGTCGGGCAGGAGATGGTCGCCGGTCCCGTCGGGGTGGATGGCGGCGATTTGCGCTGGCGCCTTCGGATGGCCATGCCATGTAGGCGATCCAGTCGCCGGACGGCGACCACTCCGGATTCTGGCGAGCCCAGGCATCACGATCGCCGATCGCCTTGACACCCGAGCCGTCGGCGTTGGCCACGAACAGCTGGCTCTTCCCCTCGGAGAACGACGCGAAGGCGAGCTTCGTGCTGTCCGGGGACCACGTCGGGTTGAACGCCGGATCGATGTCGAGGCTGAGGTCGCCGGAGATGCTCAGCGGGTGCGATCCGTCCGCGTCCGGCGACGCGCATCGTGTCGCCGCCTGCCTGCAACGGATCGGTCAGGACGAAGGCGAACTTCGTGCCGTCGGGGCTCAGGTACGGGCGCGGACGACATTGCCGTCGAGATCGATTGTCTGCCGGCCCGTCCCGTCCGCGTTGGCGGTGAAGATCGTGCCGTCGACGTCGAAGTAGATCCGGCCGTTGGCGGCAGGCCCGAACGGCGCCGGCACCCGATGTCGCTGGGATCCCGCGAACGAGGACGAGCGGCCGCGACGATCGACGACGATGAGGAGGGCCGCCAGCACGCCGTAGCGCGACGACCGGCGGGATCGAGTAGGCGCGCGGGTTGAGTGTCGTCGTATCCACTGGCAGCCACCTCCCGGGGCTGAGCCAGGCCGGCCGCTGCCGGGCCGCCGACGTCCGGACCAGGACCTCGTCCAGGTATTCGGGCGTCGTCAGCACGCCTTCCTCTGCGAGCCAGGTATCGACGAGTCGGGTGAAGCCGTCGCGCGTGGTCATGCGAATCGGCCCTCCGCGACTCTCGGGGGTGATCCTGGCGTCGGCCTCGAGCGCAGCGCGCAAGGCCGAGAGGGCTCGGTGGAGCCGGGACTTCGCGGTTCCGAGTGGGGATCCGCATCGTCTCGGCGACCTCCGGCAGCGACAGGCCCAGGTAGTGATGCAGGACGATCAGGGCGCGTTGCTCGGGATCGAGCCGCCGGAACCCGCGTTCGAGCGCATCGCGCTCGGCGACGGAGATGGCGCTGTCCCTGATCGTTGGATGGTCGATGGGTGTCAGCTCGACCTCGAACGAGTGCCGACGATGCTTCCGTGCCTCGTCCATGCAGGCGTGGACGAGGAGACGGCGGAGCCAGGCGTCGAAACGCTCGGGGTCGCGGAGCGACGGCAGGTCGCGCCAGGCGCGCACGAGCGCCTCCTGGGTTGCGTCCTTGCCCCGTTCCGGGTCGCGCAGGATGAGGCGGGCGAGCGCATCGAGGCGTGGAATCGCGGCTCCTGCCAGGGCGGCGAAGGCGTCATGATCGCCCCTCCGCGCCTGTTCCACGAGTTCCAGCTGCTGCACTGCCGTCTCACCCGATTGGGTCCGGTGCGACGCTCAGGTGGCCGCACTCGCCAAGGATGGCGGATCGAACCGGGCGACCGTTCCAAAATCGCCGATGAGTCGCAGATCTCGCGTGGCCGCCACTCGGCATGCGTCCATCTTTCCGGCATCCATCACAAGGACGCGTGCTCGACGCCGGTGGCCGCATGACCTAGCCGCCGGGCGCCCCCGATTCGGCCCAACTGGTGACAAGCATTCCGACGCGACGGATTCTGTCAGGGACTCGCGGACGAGGACCCGTCCTTGGAATAACTGACGGAAATCGGCCTCGATCCAACGGGATCCATTGCGCCGGGTGAACAATTCTCTGCCGATTGACGCCATACGCTGTCGAACGCGACCGCCCAGGTCGCGGCACACCGAGGTCACCGTGGACCAGCGAGTGCTCGTCGAACGCGCGAGGCAGGGCGATCATGACGCCTTCGCCCAGCGTCGTCGACCCGCGCTTGCGCGGCTGGACGCGGCGGCCCGGCTCATTCTTCGGGACCCGGAGGTCGCGCGCGACGCGGTCCAGGAGGCACTCATCCGGGCCTGGCGGGACCTGCGAGGCCTTCGCGACCCCGACCGGTTCGACGCCTGGCTCCATCGACTCACCGTGCAGCCGGTCTCGACCTCGCGCGGAGCCGCCGCCGGCGCCCATCGAGGTCGCGATGAGCCCGTCGACGCTCCCTCCCGCCCGACCACTCGGGCTCGCTCGCCGACCGCGAGCTGGTCGACGCGGCGCTCCGGCGCCTCGACCCCGGCCATCGCGCGGTCGTCGCCTACCGGGTCGAGATGCATCCGCCGGACTGGGTCAGCCGTCCGATCGCGGTCGTCGATCTCGCGACCGGCACCTTGACCGAAGCCGGCCCCATCTCGCACGACGCCCGGACGGCGTTCCCGTCACCGGACGACAGCAGCGCGGGTGTGAGCGAGCACTTCGACTTCGAGTGGTCCCCGGACGGCCGGTCGATCCTCGCCCGGGGAAGCGATACGAGCGGACGGCAGGTGCTCATCGATGCGACGAGCGGCACGTACCGGGTCCTGGATGCGATCGGTCAGACGGACGTCGTGGATCAGGCCTGGCAGCGCACCGCGCCCTAGCAACGAGAACCGACCCGGAGGCAACGCCTCCGGGTCGGTGATTCGCGTTGGAACAGCGTGGAGGTCAGACCTCCTTGAACTCGCCTTCGACCGTCTCGTCGCCGGCGTCGCCGCCGCCCGAGCGGGCGCCGGCCGGCTCGCCCTCGCCGGCGCCCGCGACCCTCGGCCGGCCCCGACGAGCCGTCGGACGACGACCCGTTGCCGTCGGACGAGCCGGCGGCCTGGTACGCGGCCGTCGACACGCGCGAGAGCGTCTCGACGAGCGTCTGCATCCCGGACTCGATCGCGGACACCTCGGAGCCCTTGAGCGCCTCGCGGAGCGTGACGACCTGCGACTCCACGGCGGCCCGGTCCTCGGCCGACACCTTGTCGCCGAGGTCCTTGAGCGTCCGCTCGGCCTGGTAGGTCAGCTGCTCGGCCTGGTTGCGGAGCTCGACCTCCTCGCGCCGCTTCTTGTCCTCGTCGGCGTGGCTCTCGGCGTCGCGGACCATCTTGTCGACGTCGTCCTTGGACAGCATCGAGCGAGGCCGTGATCCGGACCTGCTGCTCCTTGCCGGTCGCCCGGTCCTTGGCCTTCACGTCGAGGATGCCGTTCGCGTCGATGTCGAACGTCACCTCGACCTGCGGGATGCCGCGCGGCGCCGGCGGGATGCCGTCGAGGATGAACCGGCCGAGCGTCTTGTTGTCGCCCGCGAAGTCGCGCTCGCCCTGGAGGACGTGGATCTCGACCTGGCTCTGGTTGTCCGACGCGGTCGAGAACACCTGCGACTTCGAGGTCGGGATGGTGGTGTTGCGGTCGATGAGCCGGGTCATCACGCCGCCCAGCGTCTCGATGCCGAGCGACAGCGGCGTGACGTCGAGCAGCAGGACGTCCTTCACCTCGCCGCCGAGCACGCCCGCCTGGATCGCGGCGCCGACGGCCACGACCTCGTCGGGGTTGACGCCCTTGTGCGGCTCCTTGCCGAACAGCGACTTGACCATCTCCTGGACCGCCGGCATCCGCGTCTGGCCGCCGACGAGGATCACCTCGTCGATCTCGGCCGGCTTGAGGCCAGCGTCCTTGAGCGCCGCACGACCGGACCCTTGGTCTTCTCGACCAGGTCGCGGACGAGGTCCTCGAGCTTGGCCCGGGAGAGCTTGATGACGAGGTGCTTCGGCCCGACGCGTCCGCGGTGACGTAGGGCAGGTTGATCTCGGTCGTGGCCGTCGTCGACAGCTCGATCTTCGCCTTCTCGGCCGCCTCCTTGAGGCGCTGCAGGGCCTGCTGGTCCTTCGAGAGGTCGATGCCCTGGTCCTTCTTGAACTCGGCCAGCAGCCACTCGATGACGCGCTGGTCGAAGTCGTCGCCGCCGAGGTGCGTGTCGCCGTTGGTCGCCTTGACCTCGAACACGCCCTCGCCGAGCTCGAGAATCGAGATGTCGAACGTGCCGCCGCCGAGGTCGTAGACGGCGATCTTCTCGTCGTGCTTCTTGTCCAGGCCGTAGGCGAGCGCCGACGCCGTCGGCTCGTTGATGATCCGCTTGACCTCGAGGCCGGCGATGCGGCCGGCGTCCTTGGTCGCCTGGCGCTGCGTGTCGTCGAAGTAGGCCGGAACCGTGATCACCGCCTCGGTGACCTTCTCGCCGAGGTACGCCTCGGCGTCAGCCTTGAGCTTCTGGAGGACCATCGCCGAGATCTCGGGGGGCGTGTAGCCCTTGCCGTCGGCGACGACCTTGATGCCGTCGGACTTGGGGTCCTTCTCGACCGTGTACGGGACGAGGGACTTCGAGCGCTGGACCTCGGTGTCGTCCCAGCGGCGGCCCATGAAGCGCTTGATCGAGTAGACGGTGTTGGTGGGGTTGGTGACGGCCTGGCGCTTGGCCAGCTGGCCGACGACGCGCTCGCCGGTCTTGCCGAAGCCGACGACCGACGGAACGGTGCGATTGCCCTCGGACGAGGGGATCACGGTCGGCTCGCCGCCTTCCATGACCGCCACGACGCTGTTCGTCGTTCCGAGGTCGATGCCGATGATCTTGCCCATTCGAGGCGCTCTCCTGGTCGTTGTGGTCTGGGTGGTGGATTCAGTCGGTGGTGGGATGGATCAGTTGGATCAGTTGCTGAGCCCGGCGGGGGCGTCCTCGGTGGTCGCGACGGCCACGAGCGCCGGGCGGATGACACGGTCGCGCAGCTTGTAGCCGCGCCGCACCTCTTCGACGATCACGCCGTCGGGGCGCCCCGTGCCCGGGACGCTGACGATGGCCTCGTGCTCGCGCGGATCGAAGGCCGTACCGGGCGAGGCATCGAGCTGCGTCACGCCCTCGCTGTCAAGGAGATTGCGGAGCTTGCGGTCGATCACGGCGATCCCGTCGGCCCAGGGGTCGTCCTCGAGGTCCGCCGGCCGGCTCTCGATGGCGCGGTCGAAGTCGTCGGCGACCCCGAGCACCTTGCGGATAAGGTCCTCGCCCGCCAGGCCGAGCTCACGCTCGCGCTCCTCGCTGGTCCGGCGCCGGAAGTTCGTGAACTCCGCGCGCTCGCGCTGGAGCGCCAGGACGTATTCGTCCGCCTTCGTGACCGCCTCGTCGCGTTCGGCCTGCAATTGCTCGATCTGCGCCGACAGGGCGGCGGGGGACACGTCGATCTCGTCGATGCGCTCTTGTGCGCGGGTCTTCCGGGCCATCTTCTCCGTCTCGTCTCGGCTCAGGCGTACAGGTGGTCGATCAGCTCGTTCATCAGGCCCGAGACGAAGCGGACCGTGCCGATCGCCTGGGGGTAGGCCATGCGGGTGGGGCCCAGCACGCCCACGACACCGACGGCCCGGCCGGGGCGGCCATAAGGCGCGAGGACGAGCGAGACGTCGGCCATGTCCGCGGCGGGATTCTCGTGGCCGATGTAGACACGAACCGTGTCCGAGCCGGCCACGCCCGCGATCAGGTGGGCGAGGTAGGCGCGGTTCTCGAGGGCCGCGAACACGCGCCGCAGCTTCTCGCTCTGGGCGAACTCCGGCGCGGCCATGACGTTCAGCAGGCCGTCCGAGAACAGCTCCTCGATCGCCGCGGCGTCGAACTCCTGGAGGGCGCGCACCACGCGCTCGCCGACGCGACGAGTCAGGTCGAGCGTCGTGTCCGATGCGTCGATCGATCGCAGCGCCCGATCGGCGTCCATCGCGGTGCGGCCTTCGAGCAGATGGTTGAGCATCGCCGCGACGCGGGACAGGTCCTCCTGCTCGATGGGCTCGTCGAGCGAGATCAGCACCTGCTTGAGCGAACCCTCGCGCAGGACGAGGATCAGGCTGGCCATGCGGTCGCTGATCGAGACGAGGTCGAGGCGCCGGAGGTGCGCGGAGGTCGGCTTGGCCGGTGTCGCCAGTCCCGCGGCGCGGGTCACCGAGGCGAGCGTCGTTGCGGCGAGGCGGAACCAGTGCTCGCTCGCGTACTCGACCTGGCCGAACTGGTGGCGGATCATCAGCTGCTCGACCGGCGGAAGGGGCACGCTGTCCACGATGGATTCGACGTAGTAGCGGTAGCCGCTCTCGGTGGGGACGCGTCCGGCAGAGGTGTGCGGATGGGTCAGCAGGCCGCCCGCCTCGAGCTCAGCGAGCACCGCGCGGACGGTGGCGCTGGACACGCCGAGGCGATAGCGCTCGACGAGCGCCTGGCTGCCGACCGGCGTGGCGGTCGTGACGTATTCCTCGATGACGGCCCGAAGGATCGCCTGGGAGCGATGGTCCAGGAGGCCGCTCAGTTGACGCATGCGTCGCGCCATGGAGCCTCTCCCGAGCGTGAGTTAGCACTCGAACCATGAGAGTGCTAACGGCGTGCGCCAAGTCTAGCCGCCGTGCGAACCGGGTGTCAACGCGGCGCCGGGGCGGTCAGGCGCTCCGGAGCCAGGCGAGGACCGCCAGGACGCGCCGGTGGTCGTCCGGCCCTTCCTCAAGGTCGAGCTTCATGAAGATCTGGCGGATGTGCGCCTCGACCGTCTTGGGGCTGAGAGACAGGTGCTCCGAGATCGCGCGGTTGGAGCGGCCCTCGGCGATCAGCGCGAGGACTTCGTGCTCGCGCCCGGTCAGGCCGTCGAGCGGGTTTGGCTCCCGGGGACGGCGGAGAAGCCGGTTGACGATCGTCGGGTCGAGGACCGACTCGCCCTCGGCCAGCCGGTTGAGCGCATCGGTCAGGACGGCGATGTCCGAGATCCGGTCCTTGAGCAGGTAGCCGGATCGTTCCGGATGCTCCTGGAGGAGCTGCATCGCGTACCCCGAGTCGATGTGATGGCTGAGCACGAGCACGCCAACATCGGGGTAGCGCGACCGGATCGTCTCGGCCGCTCGCAGCCCCTCGTCCGTGTGCGTTGGGGGCATCCGGATATCCACCAGGGCTACGTCGGGGCGCGTAATGTCGACCTGCTGCAGGAGTTCGTCCGCCGTCGACGCGGTAGCCACAACCTCGACTCCCGCTCCGGCAAGCAGGTGGGCGAGGCCCTCCCGGAGGAGCAGCTCGTCGTCGGCGATCACGACGCGCACGGGATCTCCGCGTGGACGCGCAGCGAGCCGCCCTCGGCGGTCGTGTGGAGGAGCCCGTCGATCGCTCCGATCCGGTCCTCCAGATCGGTCAGCGATGCCGCATCCGGCGGCGCGGCGTCGTCGAGGTCGAGGTCGATGCGCAGCCAGCCCGCGACGACCTCGCCGCGAACGCGAGCCAGGCGCGCTCGGGCCATGACGGGCACCTCCGAGACGAGGAAGTACGCGGCCAATTCGACAGTCGCCCTGAGTCGCTCCGCGGGCATCGCCTGAACCACGAACGCTACCGAACTGTCCTCGGCGAGTGCCCCGACCGCGGCCGCGAGGCCCAGATCCCCGAGGATCGCGGGGTAGATCCCGTGACCGATCTCGCGAACCTCGGAGATCGCTGCACGCACCTCTCCCTCGGCCCTCCCGAGGGCCGCCATCACCTCGGGCGACGCGCCCGCGGCGCGGGCCCGGGCAAGGCGAAGCCCGATGGAGAGGGAGACCAGTCGCTGTTGCGCGCCGTCATGCAGGTCGCGCTCCAGGCGGCGTCGCTCCCGGTCGCCCGCCTCGACAACCCGTGCTCGCGACGCACGCAGATCCGCGAGATGAGCGCGAGACTCGGCGACGAGGCGCTCGTGCTCAAGCGAGAGGCTGGCCGCACTCACGATCTCGGCCATTCGATCGGTGTCGACGTCGAGGTCGCGCCCGTGCTCGATCACGGCAATGGTCTCGCCGTCCCGCACCAACGGGGTCGCCCGTCGATCCGGGGGCACGGCGCCGGGCCACCGGGATCCGTCGAGGTCGATGAGGCGCCCGTCCCTCATCCGATAGACCAGGACGAGCGACGGATCAGCGAGCAGGTCCCGCATTCGCTCCTGAAGACCGCCGGCACCCGTCGAGCCCGCCAGCTCGAGCACGATGTCGGCGACGGCGGCGCGGACCCGGCGGTTGCGAACGATGCGCAGCATCGACCCGCCGGCGAGCACGACCAACGCTGCGGCTTCGAGCGCCCAGATCGTGCGCTCGAGCGGGTCGACGGGAATCGCTCCCGCCGGAATGTTCCGCCCGGCATCGACGCCAAACAGCCCGACGAAGACGATGGCAGGGGCGATGACCGGGAGGATCCCTCGACGGCCTGCGGGCGTGGCGCGCGCCAGTCGCATCGATCCGGCGACGATCACCAGCGCGGCCCAGCCGGCGGCGAGTGCAAGCCCCAGGGATCCGGCGAGGCGGCCGGCGTCGGGGGCGGAAACGATCGCGACCAGGTTCGTGGGGCACGCGGGGCAAGTGGCGTCGGGCGTCCCAAGGACCGCCGGTGCCAGGCCAACCACGCCGATGCACACGACGTATCCCACCAGAATCGTTGCCCTCGCGCCCTGCCCCTGGGTCGTCGTTCGGTAGCCCAGGCCGGCATGCGCCACGATCGCCGGGCAGGCGGCCCCGAGGACGAGACCGATCGTGAACAGGAACGGACTCCCGGTGCCGGGGCTGACCCACCCCGCCGCGAACCACGCCAGAGCTGCGCCCACCGCGAGCCACCCAAATCGCTCCCGCGGATAGATCACCAGCCCGACGCAGCCGGAAGCCGCCAGGACCAACCCCGCGGCAAGGCCGATCGCAATTGGCAGCGGGGCGCCGGCGCCGGGCCCGATCGCCGGCTGCCGCGACGCAAGCCAAGCGGACCCGAGACCGATCGCAACCACGATTGCGAACAGCCCGAGGACGCCCGCTGTGCGCAGGCTGGCCGGCATGTCGGGCATCGTGCCACACGAGCCGCGGCCCGATGCGGGATCGGGGCCGCACCGATCGCCACTCGGTGCTGGCCCTTAGCCCGTCGGCACGAAGTCTCGGGAGCGGCCTGATGACCTGACATGGCCCCGTGGCCGACGGTTCGTGGCACACAACGCAGGAGGTGTCACGATGCAGGCAATGCGCTCGATGGTTCTGGGAATGGCGGCGATGATCGTCGTCACGGCCTGTGGTCAGGGCGTCAACAAGGTCGGGGGTGACGACCCGCAGCCCGTCAGTCTGCGCGGCGAGACGGCGTTCAACCCGGACGACGTATCGGCCTATACCAAAGCCCTGACTGCCGCGGCCGGCGGGGGCGTCCAACTGGCCCTCGCAGAGACGAAGGACGGCGCCGCGGACGCCGAGCGAACGGTCGTCGAGGACGTCCGATCCGGTTCCGTTGACATCGGATTTGTCGGTACCCGGGTGTGGCCCGGCTACCAGGTACACGACTTCGACGCCCTCCAGGCCCCGATGCTCATCGACAGCTATGCGCTCGAGAGCCAGGTCCTCGGCGGGCAGATCGCGACTTCGATGGGATCCGGTCTCGATGGGCTCGGTCTCGTCTCGCTGGGCGTGCTCGAGGGACCCCTGCGGGTGCCGATGGGCCGTGCCCGACCGCTGGTAAAGCCAGCCGACTTCAGCGGCGCGAAAGTCGCCTACGCGGACTCGGCGGTCTCGGAGGCCGCGCTCAAGGCCCTCGGTGCGACGCCACTCGCCTTTCCCCGTGGCACATCACTCGACGGCTTTGACGGCTTCGAAGGGCATCCCAGCCTGATCATGGGCAACGGCTACCAGGACGTGATCCGGTTCGTGACGGGCAACCTCGTGTTGTGGCCACGGCCCGTATCGGCGTTCATGAACAAGGCTCGCTACGCGGCGCTGACATCACAGCAGCAGGGCTGGCTCCGGGACGCGGTCCACGCCAGCCTGTCGGCCGGCGCCGAGGGCTGGAGCGCCTACGATGTCGAGAGCATCGGCAACGCGTGCCGCAACGGCGTGCAGTTCATCGCCGCGTCCGACGCCGACATTGCCGCCATGCGGACCGCGTTCGATCCGGTCTATGCGGACCTGCGCAAGGACTCTGCGACGAGCCGGGCGATCGATGCGATCACCGCGCTCAAAACGTCGCCCGGTGCAGCCATGTCCTGCCCGATCGACGCCACGGCATCCGCATCTCCCGCAACGACGGACACCGCGATCGACGGCACCTGGCAGGCCTGTCCGACCGAGGCCGACATCGTCGCGGTGGGCGGCGATCCGGGTGAGGCGCACGACAACGCCGGCTGCTCGACCATGACGTTTCATCGCGGCCAGTTCACCGAATCGGGGCAGGATGCCGAGTCAAGCGGGCCGGGTTCGTACGCGATCGATGGCGACCAGCTGACGATCCGCCGGGCGAATGGCGAGGAGTTCGCGTTCACCTGGAGCCTCTACCGCGACCAGCTCACGCTGTCGCAACCCAAAGGTGCAACGAGCGTCAGCCCAGCGCCGATGCGCGCCCTTCCGTTCGCCCGACAGGGGGGCTGAGGGCGGCGCCGGCGAGCGGGTCTTGGTCTCGGACCGGCGGCGGAATGATCGCCACCATGGTCGTCCCGCCGCCGATGGGGCTCGTGACGGTGAACGTTCCGGACAGGGCGACGACGCGGTCGCGTAGTCCCTGGAGCCCGGAACCGACGGGATCGGCGCCGCCGATCCCGTCGTCCTCGATTCTCAAGTCGAGCCGGCCGTCGACGATCGTGCCGTCGATGTCGATGCGCGTCGCGTGCGCGTGCTTGACAGCGTTCGCGATCCCTTCCGCGCAGACGAAGTACGCGGCCGCCTCGACGTCCGTTGCCAGCCGCGCGAGCGGGAGTCGGATCGCAACGGGGAGCGGAGCGGTACGGGCGAGCGCGTCGACGGCGGCCACGATGCCGCCGGTCGTCAGCGTCGCCGGATACACCCCGTTGGCGAAGGCCGACAGGTCGCTCTGTGCCGCCGTCGCCGCCGCGAGCAGGTCCACGGGCGAATTCGCGATCGCACGGTCGACCGCGGGCTCCTCGATCAGTGCGCGGACGCGGCCGAGCCGGGCAAGCGCCCCGGCGTCGAGCCGCCGCTCCAGGCGTCGGCGCTGGTCGTCGGCCGCCGACAGCAGCCGACGCTGCGAGTTGTCGATGGCGCGCACCTGGTCGGCGATCTCCGAACGCAGCCGGCGGTTCGCGACGGCGACCCGCGTGGCGGTCGCTACGGCGTCGACGAGGGCGGGGTCGTCGAGGACCGCCGCATCGTGGACGATCAGTGCGACCTCTGCCTCCCCATCCAGGATCGGCGTTGCGCCACGCCCCGAGCCGGGAGCCGGCACCTGGACTGGCCGCCCGGCCTCATCGGCGCAGGTCCCGTCGGCCGTCGCGTACCCAACGACGAGAGAGGGATCGCCCAGGACGCCAGCCAGCCGAACCCGCAAGGAGTCGGCGTCGGCGCGCATCCCCAGCTCGACGATCAGCCCGGTGACCGCCGATCGTGCCCACGACCCTGACCGGGCATCGAGCGTAAGCGCGATCGCGAGCGTCGCAATCAAACCCTCATAGACCGTCAGCGCGATCCGCCCGCTGCCCTGGGCCCCGGCGAGCTCGGCGATCCGATCCACGGCGACGACGCCCGCAATCGCGACAGCCCCGACCCCGGCGATGAGGCGTCCGCGCCGCACCATGCCGGAGGACCGGATGACCCGCACCCCGCCCGCAATCGCGAGCGTTGCGCAATAGACGAGGGTGAGCACGTCCCGATGGACTACCGATTCAACGATGCCGTCGAGGTAGGCGAACGCGACGAGCCCCGCGATCGCCCTGCTGGCCAGCCGGCCCGACGGCCACGTGAGCAGGAGCTGCGCAAGGGGGCCGCGGTGGAGGACCCCGCCCGCGAGCCAGGCGAGCCCCGTCAGGACGAGCAGCGCCCCGGGTCGGGCCATGCCGGACCTGGACCGCCAGAGCACGATCCCGCAAGTGAGGAGTACCCAGCCGACGAAGACATCCCCGGCGACCCCAAATGGGCTGCCGGCGGTTCGTGCCACCGTGGCAGCGGTGAGCCCGGCCGCGACGACAACGGCCGCCACCCGCAGGACGGGTCCGGAATCAACGAGCGTCGAGGAGGCCAAGGATCGAGTCGATGCTGAGCTCATCCTTGAGGACGAACGGGATCGGATCCGGATCGAGCAGCCGGTGGCCGAACGCGGCGGCGCTTCGGGTCGAAGTCAGGAGCACGATCGGCGGGTGATCGTGGCCAAGCAGGCGCCGGCGGACCTCGAACCCGTCGATGTCGGGCAGCTGGATGTCCAGCAGGACCAGGTCGGGCGACCGATTCGCGCACAGGGCCAGCGCCGCGGCCCCGTCGGCGGCCTCTCCGATCACCTCCAGGCCGCCCGCTTCGACGAGCGCGCGCGCGACCGCGCGGAAGCCCGGGTGATCATCGACGACAAGCACGGACCGACCCACGCGACAACTGTCGCACGGCGACGCGACGCCGGCATCAGGGCGCGCCCTACCCCTACACGAGGCGCGCGAACAGCTCGTTCGACAGGAGGCGGCCGCGGGTCGTGAGGCGGACGCGGGGGCCGGCGTCGTCGTGCACTTCCAGGAGCACCGGCGCCGAGCGCCCACTCGAGCTGGGGCGCCAGCGGCCCGGCCTCCGCGTCGGCCAGCGAGACGCCGGTGTCCAGGCGCAGCCCGAGGATCGTGGCCTCGGCGGCAGCCGACGGCCTCGTCGACCGGCTCCGCGCCACCGGGCGGCAGCGCCGGGTCGCCCTCGAGCGGCGCGAGCGCCGCGAGATACCCGTCAAGCCGCGCCGCGTTCCAGCGCCGGGTCGCACCGTCGAACGCGTGGGCGCCCGGTCCAACCGCCTCGTACGGGCGCCGCGTCCAGTACGCGAGGTTGTGGCGGCTCTCGTGCCCGGGACGAGCCCAGTTGGAGATCTCGTAGCCGCGAAATCCGGCCGCGCCAAGCCGATCGACCGCCAGCCCGTACTGCGCGGCCGCCCGATCGTCGTCCTGCTCCTCGATCGCCGCCCCACGCCATCGACGCGCTCCGGCCTTCGTCGGCAGGTGGTCGCCCATCGGCCCCGTCAGGCCCTCCGCATCGGGATCGTCGAGGGTCAGCGCGTACGCGGAGACGTGGTCGGGCTCGAGGGCAAGCGCGGCATCAAGCGTCGCCGCCCAGTCCCCCTCGCTCTGGCCCGGCACGTCGTACAGGAGATCCAGCGACACCGACGCGATCCCCGCGTCGCGTGCCTCGTCCACCGCCGCCCGCACATCGATCGGCCGATGCCGCCGCCCGAGCCGCCGCAGCAGCCCCTCATCGAACGACTGGGCACCCAGCGATACGCGGTTGATCCCGGCCCGAACGAGCGCCGGTGCATCACCGCGCTCGTCGGGCCCGGGGTTGGCCTCGATCGTGACCTCCGCATCGCCGGCCAGCCCGAAGCGGGACCGGACCAGGTCGACGAGGGAGGCGATAGACGACGACGGCAGCAGGGTCGGCGTGCCGCCGCCGATATACAGGGTGTCGACCGCGGGCCGCTCCCCGAACGCCGCGTCCAGGGCTCCAGCCCGCAGCTCGAGCTCGGTCAGCAGCGCGCCCACGAAGGCGTCAATCCGCGCCGCCGGTCCCCGGGCGGCCGACCCCGCGTACACCACGAAGTCGCAGTACGGGCACAGCGAGACGCAGAACGGCACGTGGACGTAGAGCGCGACCGGCGGCCGCGGTGCGATGGACGGGGACGCCGAAACCGGGAAGGTCGTGCTAGCGGTCCCGGGTCGCCTCGCCCGGCCCGAGCACGTGCCAGCCCTTGGGCGTCTCCTGGCGTCGGGCGACCTCCTCGGCCTCCGTCCCCCGGGCCTTCGGCAGCCCGGCGTGGCCGGTGGTCAGGAAGATCGCGACCCGCGTGATCGCGTGGCCGAGGAACGCCGCCCCGATGCCGCCCGTGATCCCGACCAGCCAGCCGCCGGCCAGGCCCATGACGAGCGCGGTGACCAGCATGTACCACGGGCGCCCCGGTGCTCCGAGCCGCGTCGCGAGGGCGTAGATGATCGCCTGGATCAGGTTGGCGAGGTTCGCATCGATGCCGGTCATGAGCAGGAAGCCGAACAGCAACCCGCGGAAGATGGCCTCGTCGAGGAACGCGGTCGCGACCGCGTTGACGATCGCGCCGGGGTAGGACGCGACCGGTGGCAGCCGGACCGTGTGGTAGCGGTAGAGCGCGATTCCGATGGCGATGGCGGTGCCAATCGCGCCGTAGGCCAGGCCCAGCATCACCGCGCTCAGGCGGTCGCCCAGGCCGAGGAACAGGTCGCCCGCGGGGTTGGGGTGGATCCACAGGATCGCGAGGATTCCGCCGATCCCGAGCAGGTACCAGCCGAGGCGCCGGCGCAGCGATGGCTTGTTGCCCCACCGGTCGACGTCGTCGTACTCGGCCGCGTTGAAGCGCTCGGCATCGAAGCGCAGGAGCACGAGCAGGCCCGCGAGCCCCAGCGTCATCAGGACGCGCAGGGGATCGGGAACGTGGGAGATCTCGTTCAGGCCCGGGAGGTCCACGACAGGCACCGTGTGGCGGGCTCAGCGAGGCAGGACGGGGCGCATCACGCCTCGTCCATACGCAGGATCGCCAGGAACGCCTCCTGCGGGATCTCGACCGATCCCACGCGCTTCATTCGCTGCTTGCCCTCTTTCTGTTTCTCGAGCAGCTTGCGCTTGCGGGTGATGTCGCCACCGTAGCATTTCGCCAGCACGTTCTTGCGCATGGCCCTGATCGTCTCGCGCGCGACGACGTGGCTGCCGATGGCCGCCTGAACCGGCACCTCGAACATCTGGCGCGGGATCAGCTGGCGGAGCTTTTCGACGAGCTGGCGGCCGATCGACTGCGCGCGGTCGCGATGGACGATGAGGCTGAGGGCGTCGACGGGCTCGTTGTTGACGAGGATGTCGAGCTTGACCAGGTTCGCCGCCCGGTAGCCGGTCTCCTCGTAGTCCATCGACGCGTAGCCCTGGGTGCGGCTCTTGAGCTGGTCGTAGTAGTCGACGATGAGCTCCGCGAGCGGGAGCTCGAAGTGCATGTGGACCCGCTGCGGATCCAGGTACTCCATGTTCACGAACGTGCCCCGGCGCCCGGTCGTGAGCTCCATCAGCGACCCGATGTAGCGGTCAGGGGTCACGACGCCCAGGTTCACCCACGGCTCCTCGATCACCTCGATCTCGCCCACATCGGGGAAACGCGCGGGGTTGTCGACCGTGACCGTCCCGCGGTTCATGGTGAGTCCCACCCGGTACTCCACCGAAGGCGCGCTTGCGATCAGGTCGAGGTTGAACTCGCGCTCGAGGCGCTCCTGGACGATCTCCATGTGAAGCAGGCCGAGGAATCCGCAGCGGAACCCGAATCCGAGCGCGACCGATGACTCGGGCTCGTAGGTGAAGCTCGCGTCGTTGAGGTGGAGCTTCTCGAGGGCGTCGCGGAGCATCGGGTAGTCGGGTCCGCTGAGCGGGTAGAGGCCCGAGAACACGAGGCTCTTCGCCTCCTGGTAGCCGGGAAGCGGCCCGGCGGCGGGCCTGGCGACGGCCGTGACCGTGTCGCCGACCTGCGCCTCGCGCACGTTCTTGAGCCCGGTCGCGACATACCCGACCTCGCCCGCGACCAGCCGCTGGACCGGGACGAGCTGCGGGCGGAACACGCCCAGCTCGAGGAGCTCCGCCTCGGCGCCGCTGGCCATCAGGCGGATCGTGTCGTGGGCGTGGAGCGTTCCCTGGGCGAGGCGCACGTAGCAGACGACGCCCTTGTAGGGGTCGTAGTGACTGTCGAACACGAGCGCCTGGAGCGGCTGCGTCGGCGATCCCTTGGGCGGCGGGATCCGGGCGACGATCGCCTCGAGGATCTCCGGCACGCCGGTCCCCTCCTTCGCGGACGCGAGGATCACCTCCTCGCGCGGGATCGCGAGGACGTTCTCGAGCTCGTCGAGCACCAGGTCAGGCTGCGCGGACGGTAGGTCGATCTTGTTGAGGACGGGGATGATCGTCAGGCCCTCGCGGAGCGCGAGGTGGACGTTGGCCAGCGTCTGGGCCTCGATGCCCTGCGCGGCGTCGACCACGAGGATCGCGCCCTCGCATGCCTGCAGGCTGCGACTGACCTCGTACGAGAAGTCCACGTGCCCCGGGGTATCGATCAGGTTGAGCCCGTAGATCAGCCCGTCGTCCGCCGTGTAGTCCAGGCGAACGGCCCGCGCCTTGATCGTGATCCCCTTCTCGCGCTCGAGGTCCATCGAGTCGAGGACCTGGCTCATCATCTGCCGGCCCTCGATGGTGTGGGTCAGCTCGAGCAGCCGATCCGCGAGCGTGGACTTGCCGTGATCGATGTGCGCGATGATCGAGAAGTTACGGAGCCGTTCCTGGGGGATGGTCACGAGGCGGGAGTGTAGCCGCTCGGCCACGATGACCATGCCGCGCCCTCGCCTGCCGTCGTGCTCGCGGGTCGACCCTGGCTCCTTCCGCCACTATGTGGGTGTGAGCCTCGAACGCGACGGTGACGTACCCGAGCGCCATGATCGCGCGCTGTTGTTGTTCGGACGAAGCGCGACGCCGTCCTGAAGCTCTCCGAGGTGCAGCGTTACGGCGCGGAGAGCTTCGGGGATCCGGACTATGTGAGCGTGTACGCGAGCGTCCCGCGAGTGGTATGCACGCGGAATCCGACTGCTCGGGCGCAGCGCGGTCGAATGCACGCGGGACAGCCTTGCCCAGGCGATCGCCCGTCATGTCGCGGTTGCGGTGCGATCTGGCCAGTTCTCCGGGGCTCCCGTCGTCGTCGATCCGTTCGCTGATCGGGGAACACCCTGTACTGGATCCAGCGCCGGCCGTTCCGGGTTCACGAGGGCTTGGCTTCGAGCTCGATCCGGGCGTCTACCAGCTGACGAAGCGGAATCTTGCCCTGATCGGGGCGCCCATCGATGTCGCCAATGTGGACTTTGCGGCTGGCCTGTCGTCGGTGGTGGCGCCCGACGGGCAGGTCATCGTCTTCGTTGCGCCTCCATGGGGCGACGCGCTTGATCCCGTCCGCGGGCTCGATCTGCGCCGGACCCAACCCCCCGTGGCTGACATCCTCGACATGGTCGCCGACCGATTTCCGAACACGCCGCTGCTGTTCGCCATCCAGGTGTTCGAGCGGATCGAACCGTCGTCGGTGGCCGACGCGTCATCCCGGAGCGCGTCGTCGCTCACCTGCGGACACCTGAACGCTGCCGTTCAGAGCCATGGTCTCCTCCTCGGTACACGCGCATGGATACCGGCACCCGCCGACCGAAGAGGAGGGATCGATGACGCTCGACGAGCTTGACGGCGTGGCGGTCGCGCCCGGCAATCACCGCGTGCTGTTCGAGAACGAGGAGGTCCGCGTCATCGACATCACGATCGCCGCTGGGCGAGACCACGCCGACTGCACACCCACCTCGCCCCGACCGGTGCTGTACCGGTTGTCGGGTTCGCACTTCATCCGCCGCGACGAGCACGGCGCGACGCTGTTCGACTCGCGGGCCGACCCCGTCTTACGTGATGCCGGCGGTGTCGTTCAACGCGTCCCTGCCGCGGCACGCCATCGAGAACACCGGCGATGACGACCTCCACCTGATCGGCGTCGAGCTGAAGCATCCTTCTGGCAGGCGTGGATGCCGACACGCCGATCCTGCCGCCCGATCTCGATGCCGGGTTCCGCCGGTTCCACTCCGGTCGGTACGCGGAGGAACGCGAGCGCTACCACCGGCTGGGACCGAGGGCCAGCGGCCGAGCGTCGCCGTGGTCTCGTGCTCCAGATTCGCGATCGGCCCCGGAGACGGTGTTCGACGCGGGTCCCGGCGAGCTGTTCGTGATCCGGAACATCGCCGGCCTCGTCCCGGCCTACGAGCCCGACGGGCGCAGCCATGCCGCAAGCGCGGCTCTCGAGTACGCGGTGCTCGCCTGGGCGTCTGGCACATCGTCGTCCTCGGCCATGGCCGGTGCGGGGGGATCGCGGCCGCGCTGGACACCATCGATCCGCTGAGTGCCACCGACTTCGTCGGGACCTGGGTGCGCGGCCTTCGCGACATCGCGGCCGGGCTCGACCCGTCGCCTGGCCGGATGCCGCCTCCCGCCAGCGCGAGATGGAGCTGCGCTCGGTGGAGCAGTCGATCGCGAACCTGCGCACGTTCCCGTGGATCCGCGAGCGGGAGCGGGACGGCACCATCGACCTCCACGGCGCCTGGTTCGACATCGCGCTGGGTGAGCTCGAGGCGCTGTCGCCCGACGGCTGGGTCACGGTTCGCTGACCGGCGGCGTACGCTTCGGCCATGAGCGCCGCCAACGCCCCGATCGACGAGACGCCCGAGTGGCGCGGCGCTCGCCGCCCACCACGCGCCGGTCCGCGACCTCCACCTGCGGGACCTGTTCGGCCAGGATCCGGGCCGCGCGCACCGCATGACGGCCGAGGGCGCAGGGATCTTCCTCGACTATTCCAAGCACCGCGTCACCGACGAGACGCTCGCGCTCCTGCTCGCGCTGGCGCGCGTGGCGGGCGTCGAGGAGCGGCGGACCGCGATGTTCGCGGGCGAGCGGATCAACACCACCGAGGACCGAGCGGTCCTGCACACCGCCCTCCGTGCCCCGGCCCGTGATCGCCTCGAGATCGACGGCACGGACGTCGTGGCGGACGTCGCATCGCGGTCCTCGACCGAATGGCCGCGTTCGCGATGCGCGTTCGCGACGGCGAGTGGACGGGCTACACCGGCAAGCCGATCCGGAACGTGATCAACATCGGCATCGGCGGCTCCGACCTCGGGCCGGCGATGGCGACCGAGGCGCTCCGCCACTACTCCGACCGCGTCGACGCCGGTTCCGGTTCGTGTCCAACGTCGACGGCGCGGACCTGCGCGAGGCGACCGTCGACCTCGACCCCGCCGAGACCCTGTTCATCGTGGCCAGCAAGACCTTCACCACGCTCGAGACGCTGACCAACGCCCGCTCCGCGCGCGACTGGCTGCTGGCGGGCCTGCGCGACGAGGCCGCCGTCGCCCGCCACTTCGTCGCGGTCAGCACCAATGCCGAGAAGGTGCGCGAGTTCGGCATCGACACCGAGAACATGTTCGGGTTCTGGGACTGGGTCGGCGGTCGCTACTCGATGGACTCGGCCATCGGGCTGTCGCTGATGATCGCGATCGGCCCCGACGACTTCCACGAGATGCTGGCCGGCTTCCGCGCGATGGACGAACACTTCCTGCACCGCCCCGCTCGAGCGCAACGTGCCGGTGCTGCTCGGCCTGCTCGGCATCTGGTACGGCGACTTCTTCGGCTTCGAGACCCACGCCGTGCTGCCCTACAGCCAGGAGCTGTCGCGCTTCCCCGCCTACCTCCAGCAGCTCGAGATGGAGTCGAACGGCAAGTCCGTGCGCCTGGACGGCGAGCGGGTGACCGTCAACACGGGCGCGATCGTCTGGGGCACGGCCGCCACCAACGGGCAGCACGCCTACTACCAGCTGCTCCACCAGGGGACGCGGATCGTGCCCGCCGATCTCATCGGCTTCGTCAACCCGACGACCGAGGTCGGCGAGCACCACGACCTGCTGATGGCCAACCTGTTCGCCCAGGCCGAGGCGTTCGCGTTCGGCAAGACCCGTGAGCAGGTGATCGCCGACGGCGTGCCCGCCCACCAGGTCGCTGCGCGCGTGTTCGAGGGCAACCGGCCCACCTCGGTCATCCTCGTCAACCGCCTGACGCCGCGGATGCTGGGGTCACTCGTCGCTCTCTACGAGCACAAGGTGTTCGTGCAGGGGACGATCTGGGGCATCGACTCGTTCGACCAATGGGGCGTCGAGCTGGGCAAGGCGCTGGCGACGCGGATCGCGGCCGAGCTGACGGGATCCGCCGAGGACGTGTCGTCCGGGACCCACGACTCGAGCACGACGGAGCTCATCCGGCGCTACCGCGCCGATCGCATGCGCGGCTGACCCGCTGGTGCCTGCCGCCCTCGAGATCGCCGCCTGGCTTGACGAGGAGCTGGACGCCGCCCGATATCGGGTGGAGGAACCGGAGAACGGGCTGGTCGTCGATGCCGGTCGGGATGTGACGCGGATCGCCTCCGCGGTCAACACGACCTTCCGCTCGATCGAGCTCGCCGCGGCCGCCGGCGCGCAGCTGCTCCTCGTCCATCACCCGTCGTGGTCCTACATCGACCGCGACCTGCACCCGCGCAAGCTCGCGGCGCTCGCAGAGGCGGGCGTGTCGCTGTACGGCGCCCACGCCTCGCTCGACTGCGCGCCCGCACACGGGACCGGCCACGAGCTCGCTGCGCTGCTGGAGATCAACGTGGAGGGCCGGTTCGCCCCGTACGAGGGTTCGCTGGCCGGGGTTCATGGAACGTTCGAGGGTGGCTGGGACCGCCTGGTCGAGGTGATGGGGAGCGCGCTGGGGAGGTCGCCCGAGGCGCATCGCAACACCACGACGGTTCAGCGGATCGGGATCGTCACGGGCGCCGGGGGCATGACGAGCTGGCTCGAGGAGGCGGTGGGCCTGCGCTGCGACACGTATGTCACCGGCGAGGGCAGCATGTACACGCGGCTCTATGCGCGCGAGGCCGGGATCAACCTGCTGCTCGGCGGGCATGACCTGACGGAGCGGCCGGGGATCGAGGCCCTCGGCGAGCGCACTGCGGCGGCGTTCGGGCTCGATCACCGGTTCATCGAGGAGCCGCACATCGGGTAGGCGCCTCGTCGGCGCGTGCTGGTCGAGTCCCGGTGCCTCTGCTACCATTCGCCGTCGCGCCTCGGGCAGCATTCGCCCGCGCGTGCGAAAACCCAGACGCAACGCACTCACGGAACGGAGATCAGCCACTTGGCCAGAACGCCCCGGAAATGGCAGGGCGCACGCACCCCGTCCGGGCTGAAGCGCGTCCGCCAGGCCGAGCGCCGGCGGGCCATCCTGCAGCCCCGGCGGTCAGCGGCGAAGACGCTCGTTGCCAAGGCACTCTCGACCGCGACCGCGGAGCCGGAGAGCGCCGACGTCTCCACCAGCCTCTACGAGGCGATCTCCGCCCTCGACCGAGCGGCCAAGGCGGGTGCGATCCACCCGAACGCCGCCGCCCGACGCAAGTCGCGCCTCGCGCGCAAGGTCAACGCCGCCGTGGGCGGCTCGACCGTCGTGACGGCGGGCCACGTCGCCAAGTCGACCGGCAAGGCCGCAGCGGTCAAGGCCGCCAAAGCCCGTATCGCCGCCGGCAAGGCCGTCAAGGCCAAGGGCGCCCAGACCGCAGCCGGCAAGGCTCGCGCGGCCCTCTCGAAGTCGACCCGTGCCGACACGGCCCATACCGCCGCGGCCGCCGAGACGGCCGCCGAGACCGCTGCCCCGGCCAAGGCCGCGGCGAAGTCGAGCGCCAAGCCGGCCGCGAAGTCGACCGCGACCAAGGCCGCGACCAAGACCGCCGCCGCAAAGACGACCACGGCCAAAGCCGCGGCTCCGAAGGCGACGGCGACCAAGACGACCGCCGCGAAGGCCCCGCCGAAGACGACGAAGGCCAAGAAGGGCGAGTAGTCGCTTCCCTCGCAACTCCTGACGCCCCGGCCACCGGCCGGGGCGTTTCGATTCCCGGCGGAGTGTCCGTTCGGTCTCAGCTGCGGGGATGTGCACCGCTTCGGATGCGCCGTTGCCACAGCCACGCCCCGAGCACGGCCGCCGGGAGCAGCAGCGGCCACGCCGGCTGAGGCGCCTCCGGCTTGGGCGCAGTCGCGGACGCCTGCGCCCACGCGGCGTCGGTCAGCGGGCCGTCGGCCGGCCTGATGGACGACATGACCACGACCTCACGACACAGGGCGACCGACTCGCGCTTGCTCAGCCGCAGCTTCTTCGGTCCGACGTTGTGGCAGGTGCGGGCCGCCGGATCATCGACGTGCGCCGTCAGGTCGACCCAGCTGCGCTGGTATCGGTTCTCCACCCTGCCGAACGACGGCGGCACCGAGATCCCGTAGAAGCTTCCGGCTCCGTATCCCGGCGCGAGCTCTCGCGAGGAGCCGAACAGGATCAGGGCGCCAGCCTCGGCAAGCCACCCGGGTTCCATGACGGTCGCGCTCGTGCCGCCGAGCCCGTCCGGCCGGTTCACGAATCCCCGGATCCTTACATCGGATCGGCCGAAGCACTCGTGGAAGCGCGGGTTGGTGGCCCCATTGAATCCCGCATACCCGCCGCCGTCGCTCCAGAGCCGGCGGAGGTCCGCGACCGAGAGGGGCTGGCTGGGGCATGGGACCGTGCGTGCCGTGACCTGACCGGGGTCGGCGACGGCCGCGGCGCCGCTCAGCACGAACCCGATGATTGCCGTCGCGACGATCGACCGGAAGCGCATCGTCCTGGCCCTCGAGAGACGCGAACCGGCATGTCCGGCGCCCCTGTTGACGTCGTCATCGCCGCCTTCGTTACAGGCGGGCCTGCCCCCCGAGCTCAGGCGGGGGTGGGCGCCGTCTGGTCTTCGGGGCGTCGCCGGTTGGCGGCGCCGAACATCAGCCCGCCACCCAGCGCGCCGCCGACGCTCAGCGCGATGAGGAGGCCCGCGCTCGCAGCCTGCTCGCGCCAGTACAGCGCGCTGAACCCGGGCACGTCGGTGATGCCCGCAGCCGCGAACGCCGGCGCGCGGCCGACGGCAAGGTAGCGCTGGTAGACGCAGTCGGCGCCCGTCTGGCAGGCGAGCGGGCCACCGGCCGAGGCGTCGCGGTAGCCGTTGTCAGCGGCGAAGAACAGCGCCTTCACCAGCACCAGGAACAGAGCGAACGTGACGCCCGTGGCCAGGCCGGCGAGCAGCGCGTTGGCGATGATCCGCGACCACGGCCCGCCGGCCCGGTTGGAGCGCGCGTTCGCGTAGTAGCCGATCAGCAGGCCCGCGAACAGCGCGAACGGCGTCAGCAGGAACTCGATCGGGATGACGAGGAGGAAGCTGACGCCGATCGTCACCGCCATGCCGACCCCGACCCAGGCAGCCGTGATCGCGCCCTTGTCGACGAAGCGGGTCATGCGCCGTGGCCCGGAGGCAGCGCGTGGACGGCCAGGCTCAGGGCTCGAACTCCCCGCGCGAAGCGGCGCCCGAGAGCGCGCCGCGACCGAGATACCGCGCCTCGTCGCCGAGCTCGTCGGCGATCCGGAGCAGCCGGTTGTACTTGGCGACCCGCTCCGAGCGCGACGGCGCCCCGGTCTTGATCTGCCCGGTGCCCATCGCGACGACGAGGTCGCTGATCGTCGTGTCCTCGGTCTCGCCCGAGCGGTGGGACACGATCGCCGACCAGCCGGCCCGCCGCGCGAGCTCGATCGCGTCGATGGTCTCGGTCAGCGTCCCGATCTGGTTGAGCTTGATGAGCACGGCGTTCGCGGCCCGCTCGTCGATGCCGCGACGGATCCGGGTGACGTTCGTCACCAGCAGGTCGTCACCGACGAGCTGGATCTTCGAGCCGATCCGCTCGGTGATCAGCTTCCAGCCGGCCCAGTCGTCCTCGGCCAGGCCATCCTCGATCGAGACGATCGGGTAGCGCGCGACCCAGTCGGCCCACAGGTTCACGAGCTCGCCCGACTCCAGGGTCCGTCCCTCGGTCGCGAGCACGTATCGGGTCGCTGCCCCGTCGACTCCGGTCCCGGGCTCGACGAGCTCGCTCGACGCCGGGTCGAGCGCGATCGCGATGTCCTCGCCGGGCCGGTAGCCCGCCTTCTCGATCGCCCGAAGGATGACCTCGACGGCGGCCTGGTTCGAGCCCAGCGACGGCGCGAAGCCGCCCTCGTCGCCCTGCCCGGTCGCATGTCCTTCGTCGTGGAGGATCGTCCGGAGGGCCGCGAAGATCTCGGCGCCGGCGCGGAGTGCCTCCGGGTAGGTGGCCAGCCCGACCGGCATGACCATGAACTCCTGGAAGTCCGTCGATCCCTGCGCGTGCTTGCCGCCGTTGAGGATGTTGAACATTGGCACCGGGAGGATGCGGGCGCCGACGCCCCCCAGCCAGCGGTAGAGCGGCAGCTCGTGCGAGCCGGCGGCCGCGTGCGCGCACGCGAGCGAGACGCCGAGGATCGCGTTGGCACCGAGCTCGGCCTTGTTGGGCGTCCCGTCGAGCTCGATCAGGATGTCGTCGATGCCGGCCTGGTCCGCCGCGTCGAACCCGAGGATCGAGGGCCCGATCCGGTCGTTGACGTTCGCGACCGCCGTGAGCACGCCCTTCCCGCCGTAGCGTGCCTTGTCGCCGTCCCGAAGCTCGACCGCCTCGTGGACGCCCGTCGAGGCGCCCGACGGGACCGCGGCCCGGCCCATGGAGCCGTCGTCGGTGACCACGTCGACCTCGATGGTCGGGTTGCCTCGTGAATCGAGGATCTCCCGGGCGTCGACCCAGGCGATGGTGGTGTCGCTCACTTGACGGCCTCCGGCTGACGGTCCAGGAGCACCGTCACGCCCGGCAGCTCGCGTCCCTCGAGGAATTCCAGCGACGCGCCGCCGCCGGTGCTGATGTGGGTCATCTTGTCGGCGAGCCCCTGCTGCTGGATCGCGGCAACCGAGTCGCCCCCGCCGACCACGACCGCCGCGCCCTGCTCGGCGCGATCGGCGAGGAACCGGGCGATCAACTTGGTGCCGTGCGCGAACGAGGGGATCTCGAACACGCCCAGCGGCCCGTTCCAGAGCACGGTGCGCACGCCGGCCAGCGCGACCTCGATGTTGGCGAGGCTCTGCTTGCCGAGGTCGACGATGTGCCAGCTCGCCGGCACCTTGTCCGCGGGGATCGTCTTGTACTCCGTGCCGCGGGTGACCTCCTTGGCCACCACCACGTCGACCGGCAGCACGACCGTGACGCCCTGCCTCTCGGCCGCGGCGAGGATGGCACGGGCGTCGTCGACGCGGTCGGGCTCGGCGAGGCTCTTGCCCACCGCCTTGCCCTGGGCAAGCAGGAACGTATTGGCCATACCCCCGCCGATGACCATGACGTCGACCTTGTCGACCAGGTGCTCGAGCACCTTGATCTTGTCGCTCACCTTGGCGCCGCCGATGATCGCGGCAAAGGGGTGCTCGGGGTTGTCGAGCAGCTTGCCCAGGTTGGCGAGCTCCTTCTCCATCAGCAGGCCGGCGTAGGCGGGCCGCAGCTTGGCGATGCCGACCGTGCTCGCATGCGCCCGATGCGCCGTCCCGAACGCGTCGTTGACGTAGATGTCGCAGTACGACGCGAGCGCCTCGGCGAAGGCCGGGTCGTTCTTCTCCTCCTCCACGTGGAAGCGGAGGTTCTCGAGGAGCAGGACCTCCCCGCCGCGCAGGCGGCGCACGGCATCCTCCGTGCCGAGGCCAAGGGCATCGCCCGTGACCGGCACCGTCTTGCCCATCAGCTGGCCGAGCCGCTCGGCCACCGGCCTGAGCCTGAGGCTGTCGGTGACCTTCCCGTCGGGCCGGCCGAGGTGGCTGGCGAGGATCACCCGGGCGCCCTGCGCCTGGAGATAGCGGATCGTGGGCAGCGCGGCGCGGATCCGCGAATTGTCGGTGACCCGGCCGTCGGCGAGCGGGACGTTGAAGTCCACGCGGACGAAGACGCGCTTGTCCGACGCGTCCATGTCCCGGACGGTGAGCTTGTCCATGTTCGGTATTTCCTCCGGGAGCGTCCGAGCTCGGGAGCGTCCGAGCTCCGGTCAGGCCGTGGCGGCGGCCGGCAGGCGCTCCGCGACGAACTGCGCGAGGTCTGCCACGCGGCAGCTGTATCCCCACTCGTTGTCGTACCAGGCGATGACCTTGATGAAGTTCCCGCCCAACACCATGTTCGACGGCAGGTCGACGATCGAGGAGCGGGAGTCGCCCCGGAAGTCGGTGGACACGAGCGGCTCGTCCGACGCGCCGAGGATGCCCTTGAGCGAGCCGGCCGCGGCGTCGCGGAACGCCTGGTTGAGCTCCTCTGTGGTCGTGTCGCGCTCGAGCTCGGCGGTGAAGTCGACCACCGACACGGTGGGGGTGGGCACGCGCAGGCTGAAGCCGTCGAACTTGCCCTTGAGGTCGGGCATCACGAGGGCCAGGGCCTTCGCCGCGCCGGTCGACGTCGGGATGATGTTCTGGCCGGCGGCGCGAGCGCGCCGCGGGTCCTTGTGCGCGACGTCGAGGATCCGCTGGTCGTTGGTGTACGAGTGGATCGTGTTCATCAGGCCGCGCCGGATCGTGAACTTGTCGTGGACCACCTTGGCCGCGGGCGCGAGGCAGTTCGTGGTGCAGCTCGCGTTGCTGATGATCTGGTGCTGATCGGGGTCGTACTTGCCCTCGTTGACCCCGAGCACGATCGTGATGTCCTCGCCCTTGGCGGGGGCGCTGATGATCACCTTCTTCGCGCCGGCGTCGATGTGGGCGCGAGCCTTGTCGGCGTCGGTGAACAGGCCGGTCGACTCGATCACGATGTCGACCCCGAGGTCGCCCCACGGCAGCTGGGTGGGGTCCTTGATCTGGAGCACCTTGATTGCCTTGCCGTCGATGACCACCGCGTCATCGGTGTGGCTGACCTCGCCCGGGTAGGCGCCGTAGGTCGAGTCGTGCTTGAACAGGAGGGCGTTGGTCGGGACGTCGACGAGGTCGTTGACGGCGACCACCTCGATGCCTGGCGCGCGCTCGATGATGGCCTTGAGCGACTGGCGGCCGATGCGGCCGAAACCGTTGATTCCGACGCGGACGGTCATCGGAGAACCTCCTTGGATCGGGAAGGCGCACGGTCGCGACCGCGAAACGCGGCGACCGGGGCTGGCTGCTGATGAACCGCGGGACGGACGCGGACTCGCGTCGATCCGAGGACCGGCCGCGAGGACGTCGGGAGCGCTGCGGCGGTCGCGATCGTGGCGACGGCTGCGGCGACCCCGAGGCCGGGCGGCGTGCCGATGGCGGCAGGCCGATCAGGCGACCGGTGCTCGTGGAATCCCATCCTCGATCGATGACGGCCAGTGCCGAGGTCGGTGGCGGGTGCCATGAGAGCGAACAGGGCGTGACCTCGGAAGAGCGGATCGAGGGGTTCGCCATCAATCCTAGCAAAGGGGCGTCCGAGGACCTGCGCCGACCGCCCCGAATCCGGGGGCCGGTTGCACCGTGGCCCAGATGACGAAAGAGCCCTCCGGTCCTGCCGGAGGGCTCTGGTCGCTTGACGATGTCCGGCGTCAGCCGCCGATCTTGAACACCTTGGTGCCGCACTTGGGGCAGATGCCCTGAAGAGCCGGCTTGCCGTTCTTCATCGTGATCTGCTGCGGGTTCTGGACCTCGACCTTCATCTTGTCCTTGACGCAGTAGGCCTGAGCCATCGAGTCCGCTCCTCCTCACGCTATCCGCGTCGCGAGAGCACGCCTCTCGGGTCCACGGGTTCGCTCGGTCTGGCGCTCATTCTGGGGCCCAGAGCGACGGGCGCCAGCGCGTCGTTCCAGCCTTCGCCTTCTGGCGGTCCAGCTCCGCGAGGATCAGGAGGCTCTCGAGCCCCGTCTCCACGACGGCTGCTTCCGCCCGGTCCTTGTGGCCGCCGGTGACGAACTCGCCGGTCCGGCGGTTGGCATAGACGGCGCACACTACGCCGGCTCGACCGCCACCAAGACCTGCGAGCACGAGCACCGCAGAGGCTTCCATCTCGAAGTTCAGGATGCCCTGACGGGACATCTCGTCGGCGAGGTCAGGGTAGCGGATGGGAAGCTGCGGGATCGGGCGTCCCTGCGCACCGAAGAAACCGGGCGCCGTGGCGGTGATCCCGACGTGGTGGGGGTGACCCAGCCGGGTCGCCGCCTCGACGAGGGCGAGCACCGCCTCGTAGCTCGCCACCGCGGGGTACCCATCGGACACGAACCAGTTCGTCGTGGTCTCCAGCCGGACCGATCCGGTCGAGATCACGAGGTCGCCGAGCCCGATCCCATCCTGGAGTGCGCCGCACGATCCGATCCGGATGAACGTCGGCTTCGAGACGAGCGCCAGGACCTCGCTGATCACGATTTCGACGTTGTCCGTGCCGATCCCGGTCGAGAGGCACGAGACCCGCAGGCCCTTGTACATGCCGGTTGCGGTCGCGAACTCGCGGTGTCGATGCCGGAGCTCGACGGAGTCGAAGTGGGCGGCGACCCGATCGACACGATCCTGGTCGCCGGGGAGGAGGATGTAGTCGGCCAGCTCGCCTGGCCCCAGTCCGATGTGGTACTGCCGGTCGCCGGTGGGGATCGCGACCCGGGTATCCACGTTCGGCAAAGGCTCGCTCCCGCGTGGGCCACGCTCAGTTTGCGTGCGCCTGCGACCGAGCATAGGGGCCCGATTCGTGCAGCGTCAAGCCGATCCACGCACGTTCCCGCCGAGTTCCTGCCCCGTTTGCGCCCCGAACGGCGGCTCGGCGGGCTGCCCGGAGGCCGATCCGGCCGCCACCCCGCCCCGTCCGAGGGCCTCCAGGCGGGCCACGATGCGCGACCGCAGGACCCGCTGCGAGCGCTGGCGGCGGGCCAGCGTGACCGCCACGGACGCGAGGCTGATGAGGACCAGCGTGCCCAGCCCGGTCGAGAACGAGTCGAGCCCGAGACCCGGGACGAGCACGGCCCGCACCGGCGCCATCGACGGTACGGGCGAGTCTCCGGGCACCACCGCGGCCTCGCTGGACGCCGCGGTCTCCGACGGATCGGCGCCGCCGAGGTCGCCCACCAGCTCGATGTCCGCGGCGCCGGCCACGACGAGGACCGGTCCGTCGCGCTGGTCGGGGGTGCCGGTCGCGTTGAGCGCGTCGCCGACCTGGAGCATCCCGAGCAGGTCAGCGGCGTCGCCGTCGAGGACCAGTAGCGCCTCCGACGTGCCGTCGTCGAGGCGGACCCCGTCCGCCTGCACGCTCGTCACCAAACCACCGACGCGGACGCGCTCGCCGACGTGGGCCGCCAGGTCGCGGAGGTCGATGTCGATCGCGGTTGCCGCGCTCGTGCCGCCGGCCCCGGATCCGCCGTTGCCGCCGTTGCCACTAGTGCCACCCGATGCGCCCGGTGCCGGGGTGCCGGCCGAGCCCGCCGTCGAGGCCGCGGCAGCGGGGCTGGACGCGACCTTGCCCAGGACGATGTCCGAGCGCTGCCGCGGCACGAGCGCGAACCGCCGGTCCGTCGCCGTGGGGTAGGGCCGCTTGACGATGCCCGTGACGGTCGCCGCCCGCCCCTGGGTCAGGTCGGTCGAGCCGATCCCGCTCCCGGCCAGGCCGCTGATCGGCACCCGGGCGCCGCGGATCTGCAGGTCCGCCGTCCAGCGATCGCCACTCCGATGCACCTCGAGGATCGTGCCGCTCAGGCGCACCAGCCGCCACTCGACGGCCGCGGTGGGCGCCGACCGCAGGCCATGGACCGGCGGCGGGCGTGTCCCGAGAACGCGGGTTTCCTCAGCCCGGAGCCGGGGCGCACCCCAGGCAACGCCGACGGTCCCGGTGACCCGAACCCGTGCGCCGAGGCGCATCGAAGCATCCGGTGCCGCGAGGTAGACCTCGATCGCTGCGGTTCCGTCCTCGAGGATCGTCCGCCGGCCGCTCGCGTCGAGGAGCGTCGTGTTCACGGTCAGCACGCCCTCGACGGTCACCAGCTGCCCCTGGTGGAGAAGGGCGGCGCGGACAGACATCACCTTGGGCTTCGGGATGCCGGCGCTGGGCTTGGGCGTGGGCGACGCGCCGCCGCCGCGCGGCGTCGGCGACGGTGTGGGCGCGGGCGCTGTCGTGATGACGACATCGGCGCGGTCGCGGAGCCACAGCCGGTAGCCGTCGAGCGCTCCCTTGCGCGACGCTCGCTGGCCGATGACCCCGGTCAGCGTCGCCACAGCGTCCTTGCGGAACAGGCCGGCGTCGAGCCCCGCCGATGCGTCGCCCAGGATCCGCAGGACGGCGCCGTCCGTGCCCTTGATCGAGAACGTGATGTCGTTGCTGGTCGACTTGCCCGCGGCCGCCTCGATCGTGCCTGCGACGCGCCCGAGGCGGCCCTCGTTGGCCTCCCCGACCGCGCCGGGGAGCAGGGTGATGGGCGCGGGGACCGTCCCCGAGCCGACCGCCACGATCCCGCCGCTCGCCGGCCGGAGCTCCGTCTGGCCGTACGGGTCGGCGATGACGCCGCTCACCTCCAGGAGCACGCCACGGGCGGGCGGCGCGACGCCGTCGGGGAGCTTCACGGGGATCCCGCCGGTCGAGTCGCCGATCGCGAACAGGGCGGGCGTGCCGAGTCGCCCGGCTTCGGCCGTCACCACCCCGCGAACGACGACCGCGCGACCCACAGGAGCCTGCCTCGCCTCGGCGACGGTGATCGGCGCGGGCGATGCAGAGGGCGACGGTGAGTGCGTGGGCGTGGCGGCCGGCGTCGGCGCCGCGCACTCGGCACGGTGGTCGGCGTCGATGTCGGGGCCGGCGAAGGCGACGGCGATGGCGTCGCTGCGGCGGTAGGCGGAGGCGACGGGGCGGGCGGCGGCAGCAGCTCGAACTCGCCCGCGAGGGTCGAATGCAGCCGATAGCCGGCGAGACCCGTCCCCGAGCTGTCGCGTTGCCCGAGCGGACCGCGAGCGACGACGATCGAGCCGCGGACCGGCGCGGCATCGCCGAGCGCGGCCACGCCGACGATGACCCGGACCTCGCCGGAGCCGTCGTCGATCATCAGCCCGAGGCCGTCGCTGAGCGAGCTCGGTGCCTCGGTCACCGTCCCGGTCAGCTGGATCCGAACGCCCTCGAGCGGCTCTGAGGCAGCGCCCGTCTGCACCTCGAGCGGGGTGGGCAGCCACTGCTCGCCCATCACGACCAGGTCCGCGTGATCGACGCGCAGCGTCCGCTGCCCGAACCGGCTGTCCACGGCGCCCGACGCGCGGACACGCGAACCGGCCGGGACGGCCTGCTCGAGCGCCGCATCGAGGTAGATCGCGATCCCGCCGGTCGCGTCCTGGACGAACCCGCTCCGCGCGGCCTCGAGCGACCCGAGGTCGGTGGTCAGCACGCCCTCGACGGTCGCGACCGTCCTGTCGGGGAGGGCCCGCACGGATTCGATCGAGGCAAGGATCACTTCAGGGGTCGCGGTCGGGGTCGGCGCGGGTGGCGTGGTGGGCGTGGGCGCGGGCGTCGGAGCGGGCGTTGGAGTTGCCGTCGGTTCCGGCGAGTCCGTCGGGGCTGGCGTGGCTGTTGGGACGGGCGTCGCTGCGGGGGTCGGCGATGGCGTGGGGGCGACCGTTGGCGAGGCAGTCGGCGACAGCGTCGGAGTTGGCGTCGCGATCGCAGTTGGCGATGGCGTCGGCGCCGGTGTAGGCCCGACCGTGGGCGAGGCAGTCGGCACGGGCGTCGCCGATGGAGCCGCCGTCGGTGGCGCAGCCGAGGATGGTGCCGCGCTCGCGGACGCGGCGGGCGTTGGCAACGGCGTGGGCGCCGGGGTCGCCGTGGCTGCGAGGTTCTGCGCGATCGGCGAGGGGTTGACGACGAAATCGGCTGCGTTGTCGTTGGTATCAACCGAGCTTCCGCTCACCCCTCCGGGCCGCCGTTCGATCGAGCTCCCTGCCGCCGGTGCCGGCGCCGCGGATCCCTCCACGAACCCGCTCGTCGCATCGCCCCAGGCGACAGCATCGATCGGTTGGCCTCCGATCGGCCGCAGCACGATGGCGCCGCCGGTCGCAGCGAACCCGCCGGAGTACGTGGCATCGGCGGTCGCCGCGAACACCCCCGACGCGTTGGCCACGAGCAGGTGGCGGCCCGGATCGAGCGTCAGCGTCGTGGTCCACGACGCCTTGCGCGTGACCGTGCTCCCGCTGCTGGTGACATAGGCGACCTCGAGTCCGGCGAGGTCGACCGCGACGGTCGAGGCGTTCGTCAGCTCGACGTACTCGTCCGAAGCCGAGGCGCCGCCGGTGACGACCTCGGCGATCAGCAGGCCCGTTGACGTGGGCCAGGCGACCGCGGCCTGCGCCGCAACGCCCGCCGGCGCCACGTCGCCAGGCGACGCGAGCGCCGTCGCTCCCGCCACGAGGATCAGGATCATCGCGGCCATCACCGCGATCCGTGCACGCGCCATCGAGGACCTCCGGGCGGGAGATTTCGGCGGCTGGCGACGGGTTCGAAACGTGGCGGAAGCCGCAGCCTACCGAGGCCGACTTATCTGGGACTCACCTCCGGGACGGCGACCCGGTACGATGCACCGGCTGCACCGCCCGTCCCGCGGCCGGCCCCACCTCTAGAGGAGGCAACCTCGTTGGCCCGCGCCAAGCGCACCGATCGCACCGACGCCCGTCGCCGCTACCGCGCCGAGCAGGCGGCCGTGATTGTCGATCCCGATACCGATCCCGAGAGCGACCAGGCGGTCGACGCGAAGACATCCGGAGCGTCGAAGGGCGCAGGGTCCGCCTCCGCAGCCCCCGCGCGACCAGGCTTCATGACGGCCTTCCGCGCCGCGTTCCGCCCGGTTGACCTCCGCAGCGACCTCCGGGCACTGCCGAAGATCCTGACCCACTGGGGCCTGCTGGCCTCCCTCGCCGCCGCCGTCGTGTCGACCGCCGTGTTCATCGTGTCGACCAACGACTTCGCCCTGTCGCTCGATCTCACGCTCTCCAACCCCACCGCCGGCAAGCCGATCGGGACCGTCTCGAACCTCTCGTACATCGCCGTGAGCCTGTTCGTCGCCCCGCCGCCCGCCGCTGGCGCCTTCCTGGTCGGCTTCACCGCCCCCAGGGCAAGCTGGCTCGGTGGCCTGATCTACGGCATCGTCGCCGCCGCCTGCTACACCGTGATCCTGCTCAGCCCGACGGGCCGGCTGTTCATCGGCGCGAACGCGCCCCAGCCGTATATCGCGAACGCATGGATCGTCGCCCCGATCGGCGCGGCGTTCTTCGCGGCCGCGTCGGCCTGGTACAAGCGGTTCCTGAACCTCGCCAACCCGAACCGGGGCCGGAAGCCAGAGAAGCCGACCAAGGGTCGCGGCAACGCCAAGCCGAACTCGCGCGCGGCGAGCCGCCCCTAGCCCATCCGCCGCATCCCGGCATGCCCGATCTGGCGTACGCCGGCGGGTGAGGCCGGCCCGCCGACCGTGCCGGCCGCCTCGGTGAGCGGCGTGACCGAGCGCGCGATGACGTTGACGACGTTCGCCTCCCGCTGGAGGTCGCCCTCCACGAGCAGCAGCGCGTGCCGTCGGACGACCGATCGGAGCCGCTGCCACGTGTCCGGCCAGAGGGTGACGTTGACCATGCCGGTCTCGTCCTCGAGCGCCAGGAACACCGTGCCGCGCGCGGTCATCGGGTGCTGGCGGGTGACGACGAGACCCCCGATGCGGACGGGACCCGGCCGATGCTCGGCGAGCGCCGCGTTGGTCACCGCCCCCAACCGGTCCAGCGCCTCGCGGAACAGCCCGACGGCCTGGCGGCGCGCGTCCAGCCCCACCACCGCGTAGGCGTCGCCGAGGCGCTCCGGCTCCGTGATCGGGGGCAGCGGCGGCGCCTCGGTCGCGGGCAGGCGCAGGTCCATCGGCCGCCCAGCAGCCCGGCCCTTGCCCCGGCCCCGCACGGCCCGGCCGTCCACGCGCCCCTTCGACGCCCCCGCGACCTCGCGCAGCTGCCACAGCAGCTCCCGTCTCGGCCGGCCCAGCGAGTCCAGCGCTCCCGCACGGATCAGCCGCTCCACGACCTCCTCCGCGAGCCCGGTCCGCTCCACGACGTCGGCCAGTGACGTGTACGGGCCGCGGGACAGCTCGGCATCCAGCCGCGCCTCCTGCTCCTCGCCGATCCCCTTGACCAGGTGCAGCCCGAGCCGCACGCCCCAGCCCGTCATGCTCTCGGCCGCCCATCGATCGCGCGAGACCGCACCGGGAATCACGCACGCAGGCGAGCGCACCGGTGTCGGCAGGGCGTCGATCCCGCAGCCGCCGGGCAGCGGCTCACCCGGATCGCCGTCGTGCGACCCGTCGTCGCCGTCGGCCCCCGCCAGCGCCCAGCCCGGCCGCCCCACCCACTCGGTCGTCGTCCGCCACGAGCTCCGGTTCACGTCGACCGGCAGGACCGCGACGCCGTGGCGCTTCGCGTCGTTGACCAGCACCTCGACCGGGTAGAAGCCCATCGGCTGGGCGTTGATCAGGCCGACGACGAACTGCGCGGGGTAGAACAGCTTGAGGAAGCTCGATTCGTAGGCCGTCCGGGCGAAGGCGGCAGCGTGGCTCTTGGCGAAGCCGAAGGAGGCGAACGCGGCGCACTGGCGGAACAGCTCCTCGGCGTCGTCGCGAGGCATGCCCTGCACGCTGATGCAGCCCTCGACGAACTGCTCGTGGAGCTTCTCCATCTCGCGCGTCGAGCGCCAGGTGCCCATCGCACGCCGGAACCCGTCCGAGCCCGCCGGCGTGAAGCCCGCGACCTCGATCGCGATCTTCATGACCTGCTCCTGGTACAGGATCACGCCCAGGGTGTCGCGCAGGATCGGCGCCAGGCTCGGATGGAGGTAGACGACCGGCTCGATGCCCTGCTTGCGGCGCAGGTAGGGATGGACGGCGTTGCCCTGGATCGGGCCCGGCCGGATGATCGCGACCTCCACGACCAGGTCGTCGAGGCTCTGCGGCCGCGACTTGGGCAGCGTCTGCATCTGCGCCCGGCTCTCGACCTGGAACACGCCCACGGTGTCGGCCGCCTGGAGCATCTCGAACACCTCCGGGATCTCCTCGGGGATGTGGTCGAGGTCGAGGCACACGGCGCAGTCGTGCTCGATGAGCTGGACGCACTCGTCGATGGCGGCCAGCATGCCGAGGCCGAGCAGGTCGAGCTTGATCAGCTTCATGGTCTCGACGTCGCGCTTGTCGAACTGGACGACGACGCGGTCCTTCATCGTCGCGCGCTCGATGGGGGCGATGTCGATCAGGGGGGCGGCGGTCACGAGCATGCCGCCCGAGTGGATCGAGAGATGGCGCGGGAAACCGTCGATGCGGGCGCACAGCTCGAGCCAGCGCTCCCAGTCCGAGAGGTTCGCCACCGAGCCGCGGTGCGGGTGCTCGTCCGGCGGCCTGAGCTCTGACCTGCGGCGGCATGCGCAGGATCGAGTTGCTGCGATCCGCGCGCATCGCGACCTGCTCGCGCGCCCAGCGCCGCGCCGCCGCGCTCTCGTCGCCCGGGCCGCCCCCGTCGTCGAGCTCCACACCGCCGGGGCGATCGATGGGCCGGTCGAGGGCGCTGGGGCCGCCGATGGGGAGGTCGTACCGTCGCGGCGCCGGGACCGGCATGCCGGACTCCGGATCCACCGGGATCGCCGGGCCGCGATGCCCGGGCCGCCGATCACGCCAGCGCTCCTGCTCGCGGCTCGGCGCCCCCTCGCGGATCCAGCGCACGCTCACCGACGAGTCGCCGGGGCCGCCCTTGTCGTTGCCGACCGGCGTCGGGTCGCCCGGCGCGAACCTCCCGACCTGGTCTCGGAGCCAGCGATCCGCCTCGTCGCCCCCGAGCCAGCGCTCGCCGCGCACCGCACCCTCGGCCCGCGCAGGCGTTCCGCCGACGGCCTCCGTATGCGTGTCAGGTTTAGCGACCATCGATTGCCGCGACGCGCGCCGGTCTTCGGGCCCCCGGGGCTCGGATGCACCCTCGGATCGGCTCGATTCGTGCGCGAGACCGGTGGGCTGCGCGGTCCCGGCGCCTGCCGCCGCCGCTCCGGTGTCGGATCCGATGCCGGCTAAACCTGGTGGGCATACCGGTGCGGACGGGCCCTCGAACCAGCCGCCGCGCGGGTGATTCAGCTGGCCCATCGCGTCGGTCAGGCCGCGGGCCTCGGCGAGGGCCGCGGTCGTGGCGAGGGACGTCACGGCCCCGGACCCGTCGGCCGGGCTCCCCCCGGGCCGGGCGAAGAACTGGGCGAAGCCGCCCTCGGCCTCGAGATCCCGCCGAACCATCACGCTGTCGTACGTCTCGAGCGCCTTCGCGACCCGATCGACGAGCGGCCGCGGGAACCCCAGCGCGTAGCCCACCTCGCGCACCGCCGACCGCGCTCGGTACGTGACGAGGTTGCAGACCATCCCCGTGTGCTCGGTCCCGTAGCGGTCGTAGACGTACTGGATCACCTCTTCCCGCCGCTCCGAGCTGAAGTCGATGTCGACGTCCGGGTACGAGGTCCGGCCCTCGTTGATGAACCGCTCGAACAGCAGCTCGTGGCGGATCGGGTCAACGCGCGTGATCCCGAGGACGTACGCCACGATCGAGTCCGCCGCGCTCCCCCGCCCCTGCGCCGGGATCTTGCGGGACTTCGCGAACCGCATCAGATCCCAGCAGATCAGGAAGAACTCGGCGAGCCCGGTCTTCTCGATCACGTCCAGCTCGTGGGCCAGCTGGCGCACGACCGCCGGCGTGAACGGGTGATACCGGCGCTTCGCCCCCTCCCAGCACAGCGACGAGAGGTGGCTGAACGGCGTCTCGCCCTTGGGCACGTCGAAGCCCGGGAAGCGGTAGCGCTCGAAGGTGAGCTCCACCCGGCAGCCCGCGGCGATCTCCGCCGACGCCGCGATCCCCTCGCGCCACGCCCGGGCAAGCACGGGATCGGAGGCCGCGGTCGACGGTTCCCCCGGCGGTAGCGCGAGCAGCTCGGCCGCACCCTTGAGGTACGACTCGCCATCGGGCCGGCGCAGGTCCCGCAGCTCGGGCAGCGAGCGCCCGTGCCGGATCGCGGCCAGCACGTCAGCGAGCTCGCGGCCCTCGGGCCGGTCGTAGTGGACGTCGTTGGTCACCACCACCGGCAGCCCCAGCTCGCCGGCCAGGTGCGCCGTCTCCGCGACGAGCCAGTCGTCGTCGGGCAGCAGGTGGTGCGACAGCTCGAGCACGAACCCGCTGGCCACCGCCGTATCGCTCCGACCGAACAGGTCCGCGTACCGCTCCGCGAGCGCCCGCGCACCCTCCCGATCGCCCGCCCGCAGTCGCCGGGCCAGCTCGCCCTCCCGGCAGCCCGACAGCGCGATCAGCCCCTCCGCGTGCTCCGCCAGCAGCGCCTGGGTGAACCTCGGGACCGCCTTCGTGCCGGCGAGGTTCGCCCGCGACACCATCCGGCACAGGCTCCGCCAGCCCGTCGCGTCGCGGGCCAGCAGCACGAGGTGCGGTCCGCGTTGCGCCTCCCCGATCCCCCGGTGATCCTCCTTCACGACCGCGCGGTGACCCGGCAGCCGGGCACGGTCGGGCCGGGGCCGGGCGGGCCGGCCGGCGACGACGACCGGCGGCTCGACGATCACCGGCGGCCGCCGACCCGGCCGCCACGCGCGCCTCGCCGGGACGACGATCCCGGCCGGATCCGGCACGGCGGCATCGGTCAGCTCGATCTCGATCCCGATCACCGGGTGCAGGCCGGCCGCCTCCGCGGCGGTCGAGAACCGGACAGCGCCGTACAGGCCCTGGTGGTCGGTGATCGCCAGCCCGGAGAGGCCGAGCTCGACGGCCCGCGCGACGAGATCGTCCGGTGCCGAGGCCCCGTCGAGGAACGAGAAATGGCTGTGGCAGTGCAGCTCGGCGTAGGCGGGATTGACCACGCAACGGTCTCCGGGGGGCGGGTCCGAGATGATAGAACAGATGTTCGATTGGGAGCAAGAAGATCGTTACCTGATCGACGTCTATGGACGCAACCGAATCGGCCTGTTGCGCGTCTGATGGCCGTGATCGCCCCGCTGGTTCTCCATCCCGGCCGACGCCTCGCCCTCGAGCTGCTCCTTCGTGCAGCAGCCATCGCGCTGGCGGCGGTCGTGATCCTGGGGCTCCTCCCGACGCTCGCGGAGGCGGTCGGGTGATCACGCCAACGTTCCCGATGACCTGAGGTCTCACGGAACACCCACGGCGACGAACGTTGCGATGGCGCTCGTCGACCTGCCACCGGACCCTGGGCAGTCCGGTGGCGACCCCGAGGACCCTCGCCGCTGGGGCGGCGGGGGTCCTCGTTTGCCGAGCGAGCCGGGCGTCCCGGCTACGATGGGCCGGCCATGCGATCTCCTCGCGGCCGCCTCGCCCTCGCCGCCATCGTGGTGACCGTCGTCCTGACCGTCGCGGCCTGCGCCAACGCGAACCGCCCGCCCGCCACCGGGACCGCGTCCAGCCCGGCACCCACGGCGACCTCCCCGGCCTCGCTCACCCCCGTCGCCCCCGAACCGTCCCCGACCCCGGTCCCGGGCGGCCAGACGGTCAGCCCCGAACCTCCCGCGACCCATCGACCGACCACGACCAGGACCGACTGGGGCGTGATCCTCGACGCCGTCCCCGACGACTTCCCGCGCTATCCGGGCGCCGAGGACACCGAATTCACCGACGGGCCCGTGAGTGCCGCGCTGATCGCGGATGCCGGCGTCGATGAGGTCGCGACCTGGTATCGCGACTCGCTCGAAGCGCTCGGCTACGCGACCATCGATCTCTCGCAGCCGGTCGAGGACGGCTCGCGCGTCCTCGACTCCCAGGCCGACCTGCCGGAGTGCCGCGTCCAGACGACGTTCCGGCCGGCCGACGGCTCGACGATGATCACCGTCCTGTTCGCCGCCGGCTGCGTCGCGCTCGGGGGCTGAGAACCCCGGGTTTCAGGTCAACATCGCAACACGAATCGCGATCACGGCGTCTATGCTGGAGGCGACCGGCCAGGACCGGTCCGGGGACGGGGAACCACAGCCATGCAGACGGCTCGACCGCGCGATTACGGTGCCTTGGCGCTCGTGATTGCCGTGTTCGCCGTCCTGCTGGTCGTCTCGATCGCGCTCGGGTCGCCCGCCGTCCGCTGACGGTTCGACCACCGGTCGGTCGCCGCCACCCATCGCCCAGCGCGCCCTCAGTCGAACAGCCGCTCCAGGTGCCACGTCCCGGCGCCGCGGTCGAGGTAGACGAGGGCCAGCCAGCTCCGGCCGACCACCTTGAAGTAGTCGCGCACGATCGGCTCCTGCCACCAGGACTCGTCGACCCGCCAGCGGTTGCACACCTCCACCGCTTCGCGGCGTCCGTTCCAGCGGATCGCGACCAGCCGCCCGTCCGCGTCCAGCTCCGCGTCGATCGCCGGGTGCTCCCGCAGCAGGCGGGTCATCGGGGGGCCTCGTTGCCCGTCATCGGGGCACCTCATCGCCGGTCACCGCGGCGCCCGCAACCGGGACCCAGCGCCAGCGCGACTCGGCGATCGACGCCTCCGGGTCCGTGATCTCGATCCGCCGCACGCGGTCCGTCCCGAACGCGATCGCGAGCCTCGCGAGCTGCCAGGCCAGCCGGGCATCGCGCGCGGCCTGTGGCGTGAACAGCGGCAGCTGCTGACCGGTCGCTGCCTCTACCCGTGCCAGCTCCAGCTCGAGCCGCGCGACGGCGGCGGGCGGCGGCATCTTCTCGAGCCGCGCGAACAGCAGGCGCTCGATCGCCTCGGCGTCGGCGGTGGGCTCGGGCAGGCGCTGCTCGAGGTGGAGCGCCGACGGCGTCCCGCGCCGGGCGAACGCGAGATCGTGGGTCACGACCAGCCGCGCCAATCCCGCGGCCTGGCCGCGAGCCTGCAGCTGGTCGGCAAGCGTCGCCGCGAGCCGGTGGAGCACGAACCGGACGGCGTCGGTACCCTCGGCCGGCGGGTCGAGCGGCAGCGCCAGCGCGAGGCGCTCCGCGTTGCGCCGCGGCCGGAACCGCTCGGTCTCCTCGCCCCGGGCCCGGGCGTGCAACAGCGCCCCCTCGTCCCCGAAGCGAGCCACCAGCGCCGAGCGCGGCAGCTCCGCCACCGAGCCGATCGTGCGCAGCCCGAAGCGGGCGAGGCGCGCGCGGACGTCCGCGTCCCGGGTCAGCAGGCGGGCGGGATACGGGGCGAGGAACCGGTCATCGTCGCCGGGCGGGACGAGGACCGGCAGGCCGCCGTCGGTCGCATGCGCCGCGGCGACGCTGGCCGCGAAGCTGGTGCCCGCGACCCCGGCCCGCGCGGGACCCGGCAGCAGGGGCGCGAGCGCCTCGCCGATCCGGGCGACGAGCGTCTCCTCGATCCCCCACAGCCGAGTCAGCCCGTCGACGTGGACCGCCAGGCGCCCGAACGCGGCGTCCGCGACGTCGCTCGTGCCCGCGATCCCGGGGCTGAACGCGGCGAGCCGCTCGCAGGCGGCCTCGACAGCGTCCCGATCCGCTTCAGGCGCGAGGTCGAGGAAGGTCGCCTCGGGCGCCAGCCGGTGGGCGCTCCCGAGCGGGATCCCCCGCCGGACGCCGAGCGCCCGTGCGAGCGGATCCGCGTCGACCACCGTCCCGTCCGTCCAGGGCTGACCGCCGAGGACGATCGGGCCGGGTGGCCACGAGGCGGAGATGCCGTCGCTCCCCGGTGATCCGAGGCGGGACCGGGCGAGCCGGAGCGGCAGGTGAGGCCAGAGCAGGTGCAGGAGTCGCATGGGTATCGGCCGATGGAGGGGGGCCTTTCAGATCGATCGCCGGTGGTGGTGCGGTCGCCGGCGGGCCGGGCGGCGCGGGCGGCTCGGCGACGCCGGGTGGGTCGCCCAGCAGCTCCTCGCGGACGAGGCACGCGTCCCGGGCGCCGCCCTCCGCGTACAGGATCTCGAGGTCCGCGCGACGGCCCGGCGGCCCGTGGTGGTTACGTGCCACCGTCACCGCGCTGCGCTGGCCAACCACGTCCCGGCCCAGCCGGATCCAGCCGGTCCGCTCCAGCTCGAGACGCAGGCCGCTCGCCTCCTCGACGGCGGCCGCCAGCCCCCGCCCAAGCGCGTTCGGCTCCACGACCACGAGCAGCGTCCCGGCGCGCCTCGCGAGCGCGGCGAGGCGGCCCAGCCGGTCGCCCACGCGCACGCCGCTGACCGCCGGGTCCCGGCCGTCGGGCAGGTCGACGACGAGGAGGTCCACCGTCCGGGCCGCGAGGAGCGCAGCCGAGAGCGCGAGGGCCTCCTCGAGGTCGACGGGGGTGAGCACGACGAGCCATTCCGGGCGGATCCCGCGGGCGACGGCCTCCACGGGATCGAAGGCCCGGGCGAGGTCGAGCCAGGCGACGATCGCGCCCGTCGCCTGCGCCTCGGCCGCGAGCCGCAGGGCGAGGGTGGTCTTGCCCGACGAGGCGTCCCCGCGCAGGGCGATCGTGGCGGAGCGCGGCAGCCCGCCCATGCCGAGGATGGCGTCGAGGGCGGCGAACCCCGTGGGCACGACGCGGCCGTCCGCGTCCGCAGCCGGCTGCGCCGGGCGCGGCGCGGCGCCGGGTCCCAGCGGGATCAGGTCCGGGAGACGGGCGTGCATCCGGCCGGTCGACATCGTCCGGGTCGTCCAGCGGCATCGGCGCGAGCGCGAGCGCGCCCTCGACGGCCAGGGCCAGGTCGCCTCCCCGCCGCGGAGCTGCGGCACCCCAGCGAGCCTGGAGCGTCGCGAGGGCCTCGGAGACGTCGGATGTGGTCGCCATCGGACGTCGAATACTAGAACAGATGTTCTATTACCGCAAGAGGAAACCCGACGCGATCGAGGCGCCGGCTACCCCGCCACGGCCAGCACCACGACGCCCGCGCCGAGGAGCGCGAGGCCCAGCCACTGCGTCGGACGCGGCCGCTCGCCCAGCCGCCAGACCGCGTAGGCGACGGCGATCACGGGCCCGAACGAGCTCGCGAGGCCGACCAGCCACGTCGGCGCCACCGCCAGACCAACCGCGTAGATAGCGAACGCCGCGATGTCGAACGTGCCGGTCACGATCACGAGCCCCAGCGACACGCGATCGAAGGGTTCGGACGGCTCCGTCAGCACGGACCATCGCCTCGAGGACGACCGGCGGGCGACCAGCAGCAGCACCAGCGCCACGCCCGTGTTGGCCAGCCTCGAGCCGACGACGACCGGCAGCCAGCCGTGATCCTGGATCGGCGCCGCCAGCGCGACCGTCACCACCGCGAACAGCAGCATCGTGACCACCGCGATCACAACGCCCGGCCCGACGATCCGCGCGCCGCGCACAGACCCGCCGTCGAAGACGACGCCCGCGAGCACGACGCCGGCGGTCGCGAGGATCGCGCCGGCCGCCTGTGCCGGCTGCAGCGTCTCGCCCCGCAGCAGCACCGAGAGCAACACCGTCGTGCCGCCGTAGGCGACGATCACCGGGCTGACGACGCTCAACGGGCCGATCCGCAGGGCGGTGAAGTAGCAGAGGTACGCCGCCGCGGCCGCGACGCCCAGCGGCAGTCCCGCCAGGACGCCCGGAAGCGCATCGGCGCCCAGCCCGGAGCCCAGGGCCACGATGACCGCGAGCCCGACGAGGCTCACGACCTGGGCCCCGGCGAGAACCCGCAGGCTGCCCAGCCGCCGGCCGGCGAGGGCGCCGGCGACGTCCACCAGGCCCCACGCGAGCGACGCCAGGAGGCCGAGCGCGAGACCCGCGGACATCGGCGGAGTCTACGGGTCGGCCAAGCCGATTCGGAGGATGTCGCGTGCTACACTTCCCGGCCGGTCACCCCGGTCTGCCGGGTGGCCCCAGTGGGGATGTAGCTCAGCTGGGAGAGCGCCGCGTTCGCATCGCGGAGGCCAGGGGTTCGAGTCCCCTCATCTCCACCATCGTGGGTCGGTTGGGCAGGTGGTGAGCCCAAAGGTCTGTAAAACCTTCGCCTTCGGCTGTGGCGGTTCGATTCCGCCCCGGCCCACCAGCATCCCTGGAGACATCGCCCGGTCTCCGCACGCCCGGGGCGCCCGGACCGCTGCCTAGGCCGACCAGTTGAGGGTGTCGGTGTCGACCCAGGACCCGAGGATGAACGGCTCGCCGGGCCAGCCGGCGGTGCTGCCGGTGATCGCCAGCGGGCCGGTCACGTCGGCGACCGAGATGCGGAACCGGAACCGGCCGTTGCCGTTCTTCGGGAGGCGGAAGCCGTCCGAGTCGATGCACACGCCGAGGGTCGCGTGGCAGCCGCCCGCGGCCCCATCGCCGAACGCGTAGCCCGACAGGTCCATCTCGCTGACCACCTCGCTGTCGCGGATCTCGCGTGCGGTGATCAGCGGCGCCACGTCGCTCGTGACGACCTCGATCTCGAGCCGGTCGTAGCGGAGGTCGCCGCTGCCGGCGATGACCAGGCGCCAGGCCTTGGCGGACGGATCGTCGAGGGTGACCCGGAGCGTCTGCGCGTCGATCGCCTCGACCGCCAGCTCGGGGTAGATGTCTCCTTCGACGTTGCCCTCGTCGACGGGCGGAGTCGGCGTGGCGGTCGGGGTGACCGGGGTGACGGTCGGGACGGGTATCGGGGTGGGAGTGGGGGCGGTCGAGACGGGGCCCGATGACGGGGCCGACGGCGCTGCCGCGATCGGCGCGGTGCAGGCCGCCGCGACGAGGATGGCGATGGAGGCCACGAAGAGGAGGGCGCGACGCGGGGTCAAGGGAACCTCAGGCATTCGGGCGATGTGTGGGCTCTGGCGGGGCATCCGTCTGACGCTTGAGCGCATCGATATGGTTCCCCCGCGGGCCCACGAAATCGAGTGACATTCGTCCATGCCGGGCGGGCTGTTCGTCGCACGACGAGGACCCGACGGCGAGGTCAGTCGATGGCGGCGTGCAGCTCGGCCGAGTGCTTCCGCAACCAGCGGCGCCAGGCGGCGTGATCCGGGACCCGTGACGCGAGCAGCGAGACGAACGCGGGCCCATGGCCGAAGACGCGCAGGTGGCACAGCTCGTGGGCGGCGACGGCGTCGAGGGCCTCGGGTGGGGCGAGGACGAGGCGCCAGCTGAACGACAGGGCACCCTTGCGCGAGCAGCTCCCCCAGCGGCTGGTCGTGTCGCGGATCGTGATCCGCGTCGGGGCGACGCCGAGCGCCGGGCCGTGGCGGTCGATCGCCGTCTCGAGGGCGGCCCGGGAGCGCGCGCGGAACCAGGCCTCGAGAATCACGGCCGTCGGCCGTCGGTCGCGGGCGACCCGCTCGACGAGCAGCTCGTCGCCATCGTCGCCGCCGACCCGGACGACCCGCGAGGCCCGAACGCCAGGGCCTGTCGCGACGACCCGCACGCGGTGCGGGAGCCCGAGGTACGACACCAGGCGCCCATCGTCGAGGGCAGGCCGCGCATCGAGCCGGGCTTGGAGGGCCTGCTGGCGCTCCAGGTGGCGCCGGATCCATGCCTCGCGCTCGGCGAGGAAGGCCGTGACGATGGGCTCGGGCCGGGCCCAGCCGCGGCGCCCGGCGACGGGGACCGACACCACCACGCCGCGTTCAGGAAGGATCGTCACCCGCAGCCGGCGCGACCGGGGCGAGCGGCGGAGCACGTACCGCAGCTCACCACCGGGAAGGCGCGCGAGCGCGTCCGTCTCGGTCGCCGTGGCGACGAACGTCATCCCGGGCGCCGCAGCAGCCGGCCGGGCCGCTCCCCGGTCTCAACGCCGCCGAGCACGGCGGGCCGGCCGTTCACGATCACGTCGCGGATCCCCGCCGGGTGGACGGCCGGCCGCTCGTACGTGGCGAGATCGGCGACGGTGGCGGGGTCGAACACGACGACGTCGGCATAGGCGCCCTCGCGCAGGACGCCCCGGTCGGGCAGGCCGACGCGCGCGGCGGGTACGGAGCTCAGCTTCGCGACGGCCAGCTCGAGGCCGATCACGCCCCGCGTCCGGACGTACTCGCCCAGCACGCGCGCGGTGGAGCCGTAGGTGCGGGGATGCGGGACGCCCTCGCCCAGGATCGGATGGTCGGGGCGGCGGCCCTCGGCGTCGGTGCAGACGCTGATCCAGGGCACCCGCATGATCGCCTCGACATCCGGCTCGGCCATGCAGTGGATGACGATGTCGACCGAGAGGCGGTCGTCGGCGAGGACATCGAGGGCGACGTCGACCGGATCGCCGCCGAGCTCGTCGGCGAGCTCCTGGATCGACCGGCCTGCCCAGTCCGGCCGTGACGCGCTGCGCGAGATGACGATTGCGCCCCAGCCGGGATCCAGGGTCACGTTCTCCCAGCCCGAGATGCCCTCGCGCATCTGGTCGCGGATCGCGCGTCGCGTGCCGGGCTCGCGGATCGCCACGTCGGCGTCGGCGATCGAGAGGGCGAGGATCGGCGGCGGCAGGATGATCGAGAGGGTCGTCGCGGCTGCGAGATACGGGTACTGGTCGGCGGCAACGTCGAGCCCGGCGCGGCGGGCAGCCTCCAGGCGCTCGATCAGCGCATCGGCGGTCCCCCACACCGCGCGGGCGCCCGCCTTGAGGTGCGAGACCTGGAGCCGCGCGGGGCGGCCGGCCAGCTCGCCGGCCAGGCGGCTCGTGGAGATCGCCTCGTCCAGGGCGTCGAGCACGCCCGTCGACTCGTTGCGCATGTGGGTCGCATACAGGCCGTCGCGACGGGCGACGGCCACAACCAGCGCGGCGACCTCCTCGGGCGCGGCGTGGACACCTGGCGCATAGATGAGCCCGCTCGAGAGGCCGACCGCGCCCGCGTCGAGGGCCTCGTCGACAAGGCGGACCATCGCCTCGAGCTCCGCCGTCGACGGCGCGTGGCCGTCCGGCCCCATGGCGGCCCAGCGGACGGTTCCGTGGCCGACGAGGAACGCGACGTTGGGCCCGAGGGGCTGCCGCTCGACCTCGTCGAGGTAGTCGCGAAACGTCGTCCATTCGGGATCGAGCCCGAGCGTGGTGAAGTCGGCGTCGAGCATCGCGCGGACGACCCCGGCGATCGGTGCATACGTATACCCGCAGTTGCCCGACAGCTGGGTCGTGAACCCCTGGCGCAGGTGGCTCGCGAGGGCGCCGTCCAGGAACACCGAGCCGTCCGAGTGGCCGTGGGGGTCGACGAAGCCGGGCGAGACGACATGCCCGGTCGCATCGATGACGGTGGCGACGTCGACGTCGGCGACCGCCGACAGGTCGCCGATTGCGGAGACGCGGTCGCCCACGAGGCCGATGTCCGCGAGCCTGGCGGCGGCGCCGCTGCCGTCGATCAGCAGGCCGCCGCGGAGCAGGAGGTCGAACGCCATCCCCGCGAGGGTACCTGCGGGCGGGCGACCGCGGGCCACGTGCGCGGCTGGACCGCGAGCCCGGCGAGGCTCAGGCCTCGGCGATCACCCCGAGCGAGACACGGAACCCGGCCCGGCGCTGGAGCGGCGGCATCAGCGAGCCCTGCCCGACGGGCGTGTCGCCCGGGAACCAGTGCACCCATTCCTCGTTGAAGGCGTCGAAGTCCGAGGGGTCACGCAGCGACCAGGTCGCCCACGCGACCTTGTCGAGCGAGCTCCCGGCCGCCTCGAGCTTCTCCTTGAGGTTGCGCATGCACTGGCGGGTGTGCTCCTTGATCGACCCGACCGTGACCTGGCCCGTCTCGAGGTCGACCGGACCCACCGAGGACACGTAGACCATGCCGCCCGCGGTCACGGCTCGGCCGCGACCGAGCTCGAGCACCTTGTGGTCCGTGCCCTCCGGCGGCGCCCCGATGCCGTAGCGCGACTTCAGGACCTTGGACGCCGTCGGCTTGGCGTCCTTCTCGCTCGGGATCCCGAACTCGCCCGGTGGCAGCTCGACGCCGTTGCGGGCGAACTGGGGCATGAAGGTCGGCCGGTGACCCGTCGGAACCAGCTCACCCTCGATCTTCCCGTCGCGGACGCCGGTCTGCCGGAACTCGAAGATGTCCTGGGTCAGGATCTCGTCGTCCTCGATCCCGTAGACCTCGGTCATCGTCACGATCTTGCGCGAGCCGTCCTTGAGACGGGCGGTGTGCACGATCAGGTCGACCGCGGACGCGATCTGCTCGCGGATCGCCCGCAGCGGCAGCGCGTAGCCGGTCATCAGGACCATCGTCTCGAGGCGGCGCAGCATGTCCCGCGGGCTGTTGGCGTGGCCGGTCGAGAGCGACCCGTCGTGGCCCGTCGTCATCGCCTGGAGCATGTCGAGCGCCTCGCCCGAACGACACTCGCCGACGATGATCCGGTCGGGCCGCATGTGCATCGCGTTGCGCAGCAGGTCGCGGATCGTGATCTCGCCCTCGCCCTCGAGGTTGGAGGGCCGGGATTCCAGCGTGATCACGTGCTCCTGGCGGAGCTGGAGCTCGGCGGCGTCCTCGATCGTGACGATCCGCTCGTCGTTGGGGATGAACTGCGAGAGCACGTTGAGCGTCGTGGTCTTGCCGGAGCCGGTGCCGCCCGAAACGAACAGGTTGATCCGGGCCTCGATCGACGCCCGGACGAAGTCGAACATCTCGGGCGTGGCCGTTCCGAAGCCGATGAGGTCGTCGACGGTGTACGGCCGGGTCGCGAACTTGCGGACCGTGATCACCGGGCCGATGAGCGACAGGGGCTCGATGATCGCGTTGACGCGAGAGCCGTCGGGCAGGCGCGCGTCGACGCGCGGGCTCGTCTCATCGATGCGACGGCCCATCGGCGTGATGATCCGGTCGATCACCCGCAGGACGTGCTCGTCGTTGAGGAACGTCGTGTCGACGCGCAGGATCTTGCCGGCGCGCTCGATGTAGATGTGGTCGGGGCCGTTGACCATCACCTCGGTGATCGATTTATCGTGGAGCAGCGGCTCGATCGGGCCGAAGCCCGTCACGTCGTCGATCATCTCGTCGACGAGCTTGTCGCGCTCCGGGCGCGTGACGGCGAAGCCGTGCGTCTTGACCACGTTGTCGAAGACGCCCTCGATCCGGCCCCGAACCTCCGATGCGGGGACGTCAACCAGCGTGTCGAACGCGTTGACCGCCGCCGCCTGGAGGAGGATCCGGATCTCGCGCAGCAGCGCCTCCCGGGCCGGCGTGCGCGGTGCGGTCCGCTGTTCCATCGGGGCGTCGACCGGGACGATGGCCGTGGACGTCGACGACGGCATCGGGGGCGCCCCGGCGCCGTGCATCGGGCTGCCGGCCGCGCCCTTGTTGGCGGCCTCGTTCGCCGCCTGCTGCGCCCTCTCGACCCGTTGGAGAAGCGACATGCGCTCGATCCCCTCTGGCTCGCGACGTGACCGCCGTGCCGATTGCCCGGGCGATCCCCGAACACGGCCGCGGCCCCCCAAATTCGCCGAGATCGTGCTGAGGATAACCCCATCTCGGCCATTCGCGGTTGCTGGGATGCACCAGAACTGGTGGACTGCGGTCGGGTGGTGGCCGGTCCGGAGGGGCTCGGGAGGGGCTTAGAATGCCGCTCTTGGCTACCGGGCCCTCGGGGGAAGGAGCGACATGACCGCCGGTTTCGATCCGCCGCCGCCACCGGGAGGGATCCCGGGCCCTGGCGACCCGCCGGTCCCGAGCGCGCCGCCGCCCCCGCCCGATTCGCTGGGTCTGCCCGCTCCGGCGCCGATGCCTCCCGCGGCCGAGCCGATAGCCGCGCCCCAAGCCGCGCCGGTGTCGCCGTTCATGGGCGCCGAAGGTCAGCCAGGCTGGGTTCCCCCTGCGGCCGCGGCGCCGAAGAAGGGCCGGTTCCGCCTCAGGTGGCTGGTGCTGGGCGTGATCGCGGTGATTGCCGCGGTCTTCGGCTACCAGTACTGGGATCAGCAGCAGAACTACAACGCCGGCCACGAAGCCTACCTGGCGGCGGACTGCTCGGCCGCCATCGTCCCGCTGCGCAAGGCGGCGGACGGCAGCGGCGACACGGCCACCAAGGCCGAGGCCGAGCTCCAGGAATGCCAGGCGCTGCTCGAGGCCTCGGACCTCGTCGCCGGCGGCACGCTGCCCGACGGGCTGCTCGCGTACAGCCAGTTCCTGGTCAAGTACGGCAACGGCCCGCTGGCTGCCGCGGCCCTCGGCGGCGGCCGCGGGGCGATCGCGAACGGTGCGCCCGAGGACGTCGCGTCGGTCAACGTGTGCGACGCGCTGAGCTCGCTCGAGGACCAGGGGTTCGTCGCCGCCGCGGACGAGGCCCTGCCACCGCTCCTGTACGCCTGCGGTCAGGCCTACGAGGCGTCGTCGGCCTATCCCGACGCCATCGCGGTCCTCGGCCGGTTCCTCACCAGCTACCCGGACCACGCACTCACCGATTCGGTCAAGGACGCCTTCGCGCGGGTGACCGTCGCCGACGCCAAGGCCGCGGGCGCAGGCAGCCTGCCGGACCCCAACCACGTGGGACCGAGCGAGGCGGGTGGCGACCTCGCGACGGTCGTGATCCAGAACAGCTCGCCCGAGTCGATGGGCATCGTGTTCAGCGGCCCGGACGTCCGGGTCGAGAAGCTCGAGTCCTGCCCGACCTGCGAGACGTACACCGACACCGGGCCCGACGAGTGCCCCGAGGCCGGACCCGTCGGGACCTACGTGGTGGAGCCCGGATCCTACGAGGTGGTCGTCACCGCTACGAGCACGAGCGACGTGACGCCGTTCCACGGCACCTGGACGCTCAGCGCGGGCGAGGAATACTCGTCGTGCTTCTACGTCGTCACGCACTAGCGAGCGCGTGAGAGCCGGTATACTCGCCGTCCGGCGTGGGGCTATAGCTCAGCTGGGAGAGCGTCTGAATGGCATTCAGAAGGTCAGGGGTTCGAATCCCCTTAGCTCCACCAACGCCTTAGCAACGCCGACCGATTGACCCCTCGCCGGGACCGGCGGGGGGTCTCGTTCACTCAGGGCAGGGAACCGTGACGACGACAGGCGAAAGCACGACGGACGCGTCCACCGGCGGGGGCCGCAACCGGATCGAGCGCTACGATCCGGGCTCCATCGAGCCGCGCTGGCAGGCCCGCTGGGAGGAGATCGGGCTGCACGCGACGGACCTGGACGACGAGTCGCGCCCGAAGTCGTACATCCTGACGATGTATCCCTACCCGTCGGGCGACCTCCATATCGGGCACTGGTACATCGTGACCCCGACCGACGCGCTCGCCCGGTTCCACCGGATGCATGGCGAGAACGTGTTCTTCCCGATCGGCTTCGACGCGTTCGGGCTGCCGGCCGAGAACGCCGCGATCAAGAACAACATCAACCCGCGCGACTGGACGATGCAGAACATCGAGCACGAGCGCATCCAGTTCCGGTCCATGGGCGCGGTGTTCGACTGGCGCTACGAGCTCGTCACCTGCGAGCCTGAGTTCTACCGCTGGAACCAGTGGATGTTCCTGCGCTTCCTGGAGGCCGGCCTCGCGTATCGCCGGATGTCCCCCGTGGACTGGTGCCCCAATGACGGGACGCTCGCGCGCGAGCAGGTCGAGGGAGCGGACCGGCACTGCTGGCGGTGTGGCTCGCCGGTCGAGAAGCGCGACCTCGAGCAGTGGTACCTCAGGACGACCAAGTACGCGGACGAGCTGCTCGACTTCACCGGCATCGACTGGCCGGAGCCGATCCGCCTCCAGCAGACGAACTGGATCGGCCGGAGCGAGGGCGCCGAGGTCGTGTTCACGACCGCGCCCGACGACCACCAGCCGGGCGGAGCGGACCTGCGTGTGTTCACGACCCGGCCGGACACGCTCTTCGGTGCGACGTTCATGGTCCTGGCGCCCGAGCACGCTCTCGTCGAGACGCTCACCGCACCGGACCGACGCGCCGAGGTCGAGGCCTACATCGCGCGAGCCCGCTCGGAGACCGAGATCGAACGCCTGTCGACCGATCGCGAGAAGACCGGCGTCTATCTCGGCGCCGACGCGATCAACCCGGTCAACGGGGAGCGGGTCCCGATCTGGATCGCCGACTACGTCCTGGCCGGCTACGGGACCGGCGCGATCATGGCCGTGCCCGCCCACGACGAGCGCGACTTCGCGTTCGCCACCCGGTTCGGGCTGCCGATCGTCCGGGTCATCGCGCCGGCCGGTACGACCGACGGCGAGGCGCTCGACGACGCCTACATCGCCCACACGCCCGATGAGCGCCTGCTGAACTCGGGCCGGTTCAGCGGCATGTCCGCCCCGGATGGGGCGCGCGCGATCGTCAAGTGGCTGGCCGAGGATGGCCGGGCCAAGTCGACCGTCACCTACCGGCTGCGCGACTGGCTGTTCAGCCGGCAGCGCTACTGGGGGACGCCGATCCCGATCATCTATTGCGATCGCGACGGGATCGTGCCGGTCCCCGACGAGGACCTGCCGGTCCGCTTACCTGACACGGTCGACTACGGCGGCCGCGGCGAGAACCCGCTGAACCACGACGAGGCCTTCCTGCGCGTCGCCTGCCCGCGCTGCGGGGAACCGGCGCGGCGAGAGACCGACACGATGGACACGTTCGTGGACTCGTCGTGGTACTGGTTCCGCTACCTGTCGCCGCGCAAGGAGGACACCGCCATCGACCGCGCCATGGTCGACCGGTGGACGCCCGTCGACCAGTACACCGGCGGCGCCGAGCACGCCGTCATGCACCTCATGTACAGCCGGTTCTGGACGAAGGCGATGCGCGACATCGGCCTCGTGGCGCAGGACGAGCCGTTCAAGCGGCTGTTCAACCAGGGCCAGATCCTGGGCGCCGACGGCGAGCGGATGAGCAAGTCTCGCGGGAATGTCCAGGACCCCGACGACCTGGTCGCCCGGTACGGGGCGGACACCATCCGCCTGTTCCTGATGTTCATGGGACCGTGGGACCAGGGCGGACCGTGGAGCCCGAGCGGCATCGGCGGCGTGCACAAGTTCCTCAATCGCGTGTGGACGATCGTCCTCGACCCGCACGGTCGTGACCAGGGCGACCAGACCGGAGGGGCGCTGCCCGCCGGCGAGTCCGAGCACGACGCGCGGTCGCACATGCGCGCCGCGGCCCACCGCACCCTGCGCGACGTCACCGAGGACTTCGAGGGCTTCCGCTGGAACACGATGGTCGCCAAGCTCATGGAGCTCAGCAACGTGCTGTCGCGCTACCGGGGCACATCGGTCGCCGGGCTGCCCGAGTGGGACGAGGCCGTCCGGCTGCTGCTGCTGATGCTGGCGCCGGCCGCGCCGCACATCAGCGAAGAGCTGTGGTCGCGGCTGGCCGAGGCGCGCGGCGAGGCGTGGTCGTCGATCCACACAGCGTCGTGGCCGATGGTCGACGAGTCGGTGATCGTCGAGGCGACCTACGAGGTCCCGATCCAGGTCAACGGCAAGCTGCGCGACAAGGTCACGGTGCCGACCGGGATCTCGGAGATCGAGCTGGAGCAGATCGTGCTCGCGCGTGACAAGGTCGCCACGGCGCTGGGCGGCAAGCAGCCCCACCGGATCATCCACGCGGGCGGCGGCAGGCTCGTCAACATCGTCGTCCGCTAAGCCCGGGTCCACCGGTGCCGCGCCGCAGGTCGCCGCTCAGCCGCGCTCAGACCAAGGCGGCGACGAGCACGTGACCGAGCGCATCTGATGATGCGTGAGAGAGCGCGCGCAGGAGCCAACGCCGGGCTGAGCCGGATCAGCGCGCGAGATGCAAGCAGCCATCGGTGGATCCGGGCTAGGACGTCTCGGCGGCTCCGACTCGTGCGGCGGCCGTCGCCACCCGACCCGGCAGCCCGAGCGAGACGACCGCGACCGCGACGCCGACCATCGTGAGCAGCGCGAACCCGAGCGTCATGCCCGCGGCCGTGACCGTGCTGCCGAGCACGGCGCCCGCGAGGCTCGCGCCGACCACGCCCCCGAGGTAGCGGCCGGTGAAGTAGGTCCCGGCTGCCATCCCGACCCGGTCGCCGCCCACGGATTCGAAGGCGGCCGCCTGGCGCGGCGAACCCGAGAGGCCCATCCCGAGCCCGACGACCCCGAGCAGGACGGTGGCGAGCACCAGCAGGCCACCGACGGCGAGACCTGGGCCCGTCGCCGTGGCGATCGCGAGCCCAGCGAGGCCGGCGGTCATCACCATCGCCCCCAGGACCGCGGGGCGCCGCCGGCCGACACGGTCCGAGACCCGGCCGCCGTACGGCGCGACGATCGCGCTCACCCCCGCGAGCCCGAGCAGCACGATGCCGCTGGCGGTGGCCGTCGCCCCCATGAGCCGTTCGACGAGCAGCGGCACGAGCAGGAAGGCGCCGTGCAGGACGACCGTCGCCCCGAACACGCCGGCGACCGCGGCCGAGAACGACCGCGAGCGGAACAGGCGCGGGTCGACGGCCGGATGATCGGTACGCAGCTCGACGGCGACGAACGCGGGCAGCAGCAGGAGCGTCGCGACCGTCGCGCCGATGCGGAGGTCGGTCGTGCCCGCGCGCAGGGCGACCAGAAACGCGATGATCAGCCCGGCGAGGACGACCAGGCCCGGGATGTCGAGCGGCCGGACCGGGGCGTGTGCGTCGCGGGCCTTGCGCGGCAGGAGGAGCGCCACCGCAACTGCGGCGGTCATGGCGATCGGGACGGCGAGGTAGAACATCGAGCGCCAGCCGAAGGCGCCGACGAGCAGGCCGCCCACGAACGGACCGACAGCCGCGCTGACCGACACCAGCAGGTCGAACAGCCCGAACGCCTCGCCCCGTCGCCCGGCTGGCGCGATCTCCCGGATGATCGATGCCGAGCCCGTCGAGACGAACGCGCCGCTGACGGCCTGGAGGACGCGGGCGAGCTCGAGGACGGCGAACGAGCTGGAGATCGCCGCGAGGAGCGAGGCCGCGCCGAACGCGAGGACGCCGGCGATGAACGTCATGCGGTGGCCGAAACGGTCGCCCAGCGAGCCGCTGACCGGCAGGGCGACCGCGACCGCGCCGAGGTACAGCGTGACGACCGAGGAGACCTCGTTCGCGCCCAGGCCGAACTCGTCCATGATCCCGGGCAGGGCCACGGCGAGCATCGTCGAGTTGAGCGGGACGAGGATGGCGCCGCTCGCCACCCCCAGCATGAGCGCGGAGAGCGTTCGTTCCCGGCGGTCCCCGGTCACAGCATCCGGACGGTGCCGCGGGTGCCGTCGATCTCGACCTCGCGGCCATCGGCGATCTTGTCGGTCGCACCGGCGATCCCGACGACCGCGGGCAGCCCGAACTCGCGGGCGACGACCGCCGCATGGGACAGGACGCCGCCGGTGTTGGTCACGAGGCCGCCGGCGATCACGAACACCGGGACCCAGGACGGGTTCGACGACGGGCAGACGATGATGTCGCCCGGCTGGATCCGGCCGAACTGGTCGTTTGCCAGCACGACGCGCGCCGTCCCGCGCACGACGCCCACGGACGCGCCCGTGCCGAGCAGCTCGTTGGGATCGGCCGACTCGAGCCGCGCCCCGTCGAAGCGATCGGTGGTCGTCGACGCCTCGCGAGGCGCCCCGAGCGGCGTCGGCGGGACGATCGTGCGCTGCCGCGCGTGCACGACCTTGCGGTCCGCGACGAGCGCGCGCAGGTCGTGGGGCGCGCGCAGCACGTCGGTGACGTCGGCGTGCTCGAGGTAGAACACGTCGTCTGCCGTCGTCGATCGACCCCTCGGCGGCGAGCCTGCGCCCGACGCGCGTCACGAACGACCGCAGCCGGGCTTGCGCCATGCGGTCGATCCAGTAGTTGTGGCCCTCGGTGAGCGGCCCGATGTCGCGGGCGATCGCCAGGATCCGCTCGAACTCGGCGAAATCGTCCGAGCCCGGCTCGAGGCCGCGCGCGCACATCGTCGGCGAGGGCATCGGCCTCGCGCCGGCAGCCGCTCCCGTCGACGCACCGCGGAGCTCGCCGGGCGCTCGATCCGCTTGGCCAGCTCACGCAGCAGGAGGCCGGGTTCGTCCGCCCACGACGCCTCGATGAGGTCGTCGACGCTCTGGCCCAGGTGGCCGTGCTCCGCGAGGAAGGCGTCGAGCTCGGCCACGAACGCAACGCCGCCGTCGAGCGCGAGGATGTCCTCGCGCGTGACGGGTCGGCCGGCGAGCAGCCGCCGGGCGATCGCCGGATTCGCCGCGGCCTGCGCCGCGAGGGCCTCCGTGCCCAACTCGACGGCGAACAGGTCGTCGCCGTAGCCCTGGACCAGCCGGACGGCCTCGCCGGGCGTCGCGTCGGGACGCAGCCGCTCGTACAGGTCGGCGAGATCGTCCATCACGCCGTATGGGGCGATGATCGCGACGAAGTGGATCTCCCACGCGCGTCGGGCGGCGGCCCACGCGTCTCCCCAGGCCTCGGCGAGGGCCTCGCCGCTCGCGCCTTCGACGTCGGTCCCGGCGATCGTCGCGTAGACCGTCCGCAGCTCGGGGATCGCCTCGTTGCGCCACCAGTCGCCCATGACGAGGTATTGCTCGCGAGACACAGCCTCCCATCGCGCCACGACGGCCTCGACCTCCTCGGGCGTGCCCGGGCAGTGCCAGGCGAAGTAGCCGTAGCCGTTCCAGACGTTCACGTACCAGCGCTGCGGGAAGTCGAACAGTGTGTACCGCCCGTTCATGCCCGAGCCGAGGATCCGCACGTACTCGGCGGCAAGCGGCGTGAGCGCGTACGGCATGTGCATGTCGTCCCAGTCCCAGCTGAGCTCCGCCTCGAACGGCGTCGCGAACTCGAACGGGAAGTCCGGTGAGCCCGCCTCGGCCTCGTGGCGCTGGCGCGGATCCGGGACGGACATGGCTGACCTCAGCTCGTGGTGATCGGACGGGCCTGGAGCAGGAACCACTGACCGGCGGCAGCGGCGGCCTCGATGTCGACGGACGCGCCGAAGCCGCGTTCGACGGCGAGTGCGAGCGAGGCGAGGTCGTCGAGGAGGCCACCACCAAGCGCGGGTCCGACACCCTCGTCGGGGACCTCGACGACACCACCCGACGCGTCGGCGACGAGGCGCTCGGCCCGATGGCCCGCGGTGAAGTCGATAACGTCGAGTGACCGGCGATCGAGCACGATGGTGTCGGGCGTGACGGTGCCGGCGACCATCGACTCGCCCAGGCCGCGGACCGCGGTGATCACGAGATCGTCGGTTTGGGTCACGGGGTTGCGGGTGAACACGACGGCCGATGCGTCCGCGGGGACCAGTGACTGGACGACGACGGCCATGCCGCCCCCGTCGAGAGTCAGGCCCTTGCGCTGGCGATAGGCGACCGCGGGCGCGCTCCACAGGGACGCCCAGCAGCGGCGCACCGCGCCGGCGATCCCGTCGGGCCGGACCCCGAGCTCGGTTTCATGGAGACCCGCGTACGACGCGGCCGAGCCGTCCTCGCCGATGCCCGACGATCGCACCGCGAACAGCGGGTTGGGGACGCCGAGGTCACGGAGCTCGTTGACCAGCCGCTCGACGGCCGCATCGAGATCCGCCGCGAGCCCTGGCTCGATCGGCGCGCGCTCCATTGCCTCGGTGATCCGGCAGCGCGCGGCCTCGTCGGGCAGCGCCGCCAGGACCTCGCGCGACCGTTCGATCGCCTCGAGCTGCACGTCGAACGCCGCGGTGGTCAGGCAGAACCCGGGCGGGATCCGGAAGCCGAGGCGGGCGAGCCGGTCGAGGGACGACGCCTTTCCGCCGACGACGGCGACGTCGCGGTCCGCGGACCCGAGCCACACCACGGTCTCCGTGCGGGGAGGCGGCACCAGGGGTTCTCCATGACCTGCGTGACGGTTTGGCGCGACCGCGCTCGACCGAAGCGGGAGCGAGTCTAGCGCGCCGTTCATACGGCGTTAACCCGCGTGCGCATCGCCCGTGGCATGCTCGAACACGGACAGGAGCGTGCGATGGGCAATGATCGGGTGGTACCGGAAACAAACGGTGTCGCGGTGGAGATCCTGGCAACGGTTGACCTTGCCGGCGAGATCGAGGGCATGGAATCACGCCACCTTCGGATGCGTCTGGTGACCATGGAGCCCGGAGGCGTGTTCGGCCCGATCCACGACCACAACGGCAGACCAGGCATGGTTTACGTACTGCAGGGCACGATCACCGACCATCGGAACGGGGTCGCCACGGACTATGGGCCGGGAGTCGGCTGGCCCGAGGATCGGCACACGACCCACTGGCTCGAGAACAGGGGAACGACCCCGGCCGTGGAGATCTCGGTCGATATCGTCAGGAGTGCAAGTTGAGCGGTGTCAAGATCGGGGCTCTGTGCTGGAACCAGTACAGCAACTGGTCGAAGCTCCTCGCCGCCGGCGTCCGCGCCGACGACCTGGGCTACGACAGCCTCTGGACGTGGGACCACCTGTATCCGATCGTCGGCGACTCGACTGGCCCGAACTACGAGGGCTGGCTCACGATCACGGCCTGGGCGCAGGCCACGCACCAGGTGCGGATCGGGCTCATGGTCGGGGCGAACACGTTCCGCGCGCCGACGCTGACGGCGAAGCTGGCGACGACCCTCGACCACATCTCCGGTGGCCGCGCGATCCTGGGCATCGGCGGGGCGTGGTTCGGCGAGGAGCACGAGGACTTCGGGCTCGATTTCGGCTCCGGGTTCCCCGAGCGCCTCCGCTGGCTGGGCGAGGCGCTGCCGATTCTGCGCGGGATGCTCGATGGTCACGAGCCGACCGCCCGCGGCGACCACTACCACAGCAAGGACACGCGCAACCTGCCGGCGCCCGTCCAGGCCCACCTCCCGATCTGCATCGGCGGTGGCGGCGAAAAGGTCACGCTCAAGCTGGTGGCGAAGTACGGGGACATGAACAACGTCGGCGGCGGGATCGCGGCGGTGCGCCACAAGGAACAGGTGCTGCTCGAGCACTGCGAGACAGTCGGGCGCGACCCGGCCGAGATCGAGCGCACGACCGGCGTCGGGACGATCGTCATCCGCGACAGCCGCGACGAGGCGGAGCGGATCTTCCACGAGGCGTTCGATCGCAACCGCGTCGCCCACCACTGGGAAGACCAGCCCGTGGGCACGCCCGAGGACGTCGCCGAGAAGCTGGCGCCGTACCTCGACATCGGCTACCGGCACCTCATCTCGGGGTTCCCCGCGAACTACGACGAGGAGTCGATGACCCGGTTCGCGACCGAGGTCCGGCCGCTGCTCGAGAACGGCTAGGTGGCTTCGGCCTCGTCCGGCGTCCGCTGCTTCGAGCGGTAGCGCCGCACCTTCGCGCGGTTGCCGCACGACGACATGTCGCACCACCGCCGGCGGCCGGCGCGTGACGTGTCCTCGAACACCCAACGGCAGCCGTCGTTGGCGCAGATCCGGAAGCGGTCGGTGGCCTCGGTCGCGATCGCCTCGACCAGCGGCTCGATGATCCGGGCAAGCGCCTCGCCCGTCGGATCGGCGTCCGAGTGGCGATGGCCCACCCCCACGCCGCCGGGGCCCGGGACGAGCTCGACCCGCGGAGCGTGGCGGAGCAACGCGTTCACCGTGGCGAGCGCATCGGCGGACGGCGCGCGCCCCTCGACGCGGGCATCCCAGACGTTACGCAGCGCCGCCCGGGTGGCGTAGAGGCGCGCGAGCCAAGCCGCCCCGCCGCCGCGCCCCGCCTCGGCCTGGGCCCGGATCGCCGCCTCATGGGCGAGGCCTCGGGTCGTGAAGTACGCGATCGCGTCGTCGACGGTCGGGAGGTGCTCCTCCCGGACCCCGTCGTCCTGGGGGAACTCCTCGCTGTTGATGAGGTCGATGCACGCCTCCAGGTCGGCCGCATGGGCGTGGCCGGTCGGAGGGACAGGGGCGGTTGGTTCGATGAATTCGATCTGCATTCGGTGTTCCGTAACCACTCTAATCCCATTGACAGGTTACGCGCAAGACGGTATTCTCGTAACTAGTCAAAGCACTCGATCCGGTTACGACTCGGATCCAAGCGGAGCACCCGAAATGGACATCCTGTACGTGGCAGTGGCCGCCCTCGCCCTGTTCGGCGCCGTGGCCAGCATCGCCGGCTTCGAGAGCCGGGACCAGTTCGACGAAGACCGTACGACCGGCCGCTAAGGCCGGTCGGGGAAGGAGGAGCGACGATGTGGCTCTACCTGGGATACGCCGCCCTCGACCTCGCCAACGATCGTGCCCGCGAGGCACGTGACGCCGCCGCCCAGTGGCAGCTCGCGCACCAGGCCGACTTCGATGCGCCGGTGCTGTATCGGGCGGGCTTTGGCCGGCATCTCGTCGCCGTCGCGCTGCTGCGATTCAGCAACGCGTCGCTCTCTGTCGGCGAAGCAGCCTGCGAGGCCGCCACGCGCCTCGACCACCGGACGGCGTAACGTCCCTCCACCAAGCAACGGTGGAGGCCAGATGAACGACGTCGCCGCAGTCTCCTGGGGACCCGATCGCATCGACCTGTTCTGGGTCGAGGCCGATCGGGTTCTCTGGCATCGGGCGTTCGCCGGGACCTGGCTCGAGCCCGAGTCACTGGGCGGTCTGCTGGCCTCCCCGCCTGCGGTCACCGCGTGGGCGGCCGACAGGATGGAGGTCTTCGCGATCTTCGACGACGGCGCCTTGTGGGACCGCTACTGGGACGGCGTCGCGTGGCACCCGTGGGAGTCGCTGGGTGGCGCGCTGGCCCGTGGACGCGCGCCGGCCGCCAGCTCGTGGGGCGCCGATCGGCTCGACGTGTTTGCAGCGGGCATCGACGGCCTGACCTGGCACCGCTGGTGGGATGGCACCCGATGGGTCGAGTGGGAGCAGCTCCCGGGCTGAGTCAGGCGCCCACCCTCGGTGCTCCGCGCGCCTCACCCGGCCGGTCCGATTTGTGCGTCAGCGGCACATCTTCGGCTCGAGCGTGCGCCAGCGGCACATCTTTGCCCTCGCGACAGCGGAGAACGTCGATGCTGTGCGCAGGCTTCACGGCATTGTGTCCACGACGGCCCCGCAGCGGCCTACGCGTCGCGTTCGTGCGCCACCGGCACGGAATTGACGTCAGGGGCCGGGTGTCCGCGGGTTGGCGTGCTGGAATGTGCGCCTGCTGCACGGCGGTCCGCGGCGACGCCCTCAATCCGTACGTGAGGACCGTGGTCGGCGCAGCGCGAGGCGGCGGATCCGACCTTGCGCTGGCGGCTCAGGAGGGTCCAACGCCGGGTCGCGGCTCATCGCGTCGGTCGGGTCATCGTCGCGTTGGCGGGCCTGCGCGATCCGATCCTGCAAAGCCGCAACCGCGCGTCGACCTGACCGTCCCGCGATCGCGGCTCCGGCCATCGTCAACTCTCCACCCTCGCGTAACAGGTGCCCGGTCAGGCGCAGACCGCTGCGCGCGATCCAGGTCGTGGTCGCGCCGATCGTCCGCAGGTCATCGGTGATGTGGGCGTCCTCGAGTCCGACGGCGGCGAGGTGCGCCCGGCGACGGTCCGGGTGGAGGCCATCGAGCGCGAGGCGCAGCGCGAGCAGGGCGAAGGCGAGATCGTCGAGCTGGCCGAGCACCGGAACGACGCCCGGGACGAGGTCGACGGGACTCACGACGTAGCCGGCGGCCGCAACGACCGCGGCGCGGCGCGCCCTGCTGAGCATCGGGTCCTTGCCCAGGCGCCACGAGAGCCGCACGTAGTTGGGCAGCCGGTGGAGCATCGCCGAGAACCGGTCGCGCGGGAACGGATCGGCGTTGGCGGGAGGGGGCGGCGGCACGAATGGGTCGTCGGCCATCGAGCCCATCCTAGGCGGAGTCGCGATTCCGCCCGTTTCAGAACGCGCGCAGGACGTGGCGGCTACGCATAAGTCCGGGATAAGTCGCGCCTCGTAGGGTTCTGGTGGACATCGATCCCGTCGGAAGTGCCCCCCACGGGATCGATGGCCCCCCACCCGCCCGCCTGCGGCCCGCCGGGGAGCTGCTCACCCGTGGAGCCGACCGGCGCGCCGTGGCGCGCACTCGAATCGACCGAGGCAGGCACGCCCGCCCCGGAGCCGGCACAGCGCGGCATGCCCTGGCTCGCTGATGGGCGCCGTTGCCGTCGCGATCGCCGTGTGTGCGGTCGCGCTGCTGCTCGTCAACCGCCCTGAGCCGACGATCGAGGTCGACGGTGCTGCCGGCGTCCCGGACGCGTCCGGCGATGCGCGCTCGAGCTTCGGGGCCGTGGGCGGCGAGGTCGTGCTCGTGGTCGAGGTGGGCGGGGCCGTCACCAACCCGGGCGTATACCGGCTGCCGGCGGGATCCCGGGTCGGCGACGCGGTGACGGCCGCCGGCGGTTTCGGGCCGCGCGTGGATGTCGGACAGGCCGACCGGCAGCTCAACCTGGCGGCACCGCTCCACGATGGAGACGAAATCCACGTCCCGGTCCGGGGCGAGGCCTCAGCGTCAGTTGGCGGCGCAGCAGACACCCCCGCAAGCGGCGGGGCCAGCGGCCCGATCGACCTGAATCGTGCGACGGCGGAGCAGTTGGACACGCTGCCTGGGATCGGTCCGGTGACGGTCGCCAAGATCGTGGCCGCGCGGGAGGAACAACCGTTCGCGTCGATCGATGACCTCGGCACGCGCAAGGTCCTCGGTGCGGCCACGCTCGAGAAGATCCGTGCGCTCGTGACTGTCGGCCCGTGAGCTCGCCGCGCGGCCGCCTGCCTCGGGGCGGATGGCTCGCGATCGGGGTCGCCGGCGGCGCGGCCGCGACGATGGGCGGGATCCCGGCCGCAGGCGTCCTGGCCGTCGGGCTGGTGGTCTTCGCGCTGGCCCGCGCCGCGCCAATGGGCTCGGCTTCCACCCGCGCGGCGGGCGTCGCGGTCGGTATCGGTGCCGTGGCACTCGCGATCCGGGTGCTCCTTGGCCCGGCGGCGGTCGCTCCGCCGCCGCTCCCCGACGATCGTGGCCCGTGGACGGCAACGGTGGAGTCGGTCGGGTCGCCCCGCGACGGAGAACAGGTCGCGCGGCTGCGCCTGCACGGCGACAGGGGCGACGTTTCGGTCGCGGCGACACTCCCCGCGTTCCCGGAGATCGCGGCGGGCGATTTCGTCAAGGTCGACGGGCGCCTGCGACCACCCCCGGACGACGACCCGTACGGCGACTACCTCCGGCGATCGGGCGCCTCCGGCACCCTCGATGCTCGGGGGCTCACACTCGAGGATGCCGCGCCGCTCGGCCTCCAGACGCTCCGCGACGCAAGCGGCGACGCCCTCCAGCTGGCCCTCCCCGAGCCCGAGGCGGGGCTGGCTGCCGGGATCCTCGTGGGGCTGCGCGAACGCGTCGATCGGTCGCTGGCCGCGGACTTCGCGACGGCCGGCGTCAGCCACGTCGTCGCGATCTCCGGCTGGAACATCGCGATCGTGGCCGGGCTCGTTGCCGCTGTGCTCCGCGGGCGACCGAGGCGACTGGTCACGCTCGGCATCCTCGGGACGGTCGTCGCGTACGTCGTGGCGGCCGGAGCGTCGCCGTCGGTGGTGCGGGCCGCGGTCATGGCGGCCGTCGCGCTGATGGCCCGCGAGAGCGGACGAGCGGGACGTGCGCCCGCCGCGCTCGGCATGGCCGCGGCACTCCTGCTGCTGGTGGAGCCCGCGATGATCGAGGACGCCGGGTTCCGGCTTTCCGTCATGGCCACCGCCGGGCTGCTGGCGTGGGCCAATCCCCTCTCGGCTCGCCTTCGACGGCTCGGCGGCGGACGGATGCCCGGCTGGCTCGCGGAGGGCCTCGGGATATCGCTGGCTGCCCAGGCCGCGACCCTGCCCGACGTCCTCGCCACGTTCGGCCGGCTGTCGCTGGTCTCGCCGGTTGTCAACCTCGCCGTCGTCCCGCTGGTGCCGGCAGCGATGCTCGGCGGCCTCGTCGCAATGCTCGCGGGCGGCCTGGCAATGGTCGGCGCACCGCCGATTGTCGCGACGATCGCCGGGCTCCCCGGCTGGCTCGTCCTGCACCTGATCGTGTTGATCGTCCGGGCCGGCGCCTCGGTCCCGTTAGCCGCGGTCACGCTGCCACCGGGCATCGCCCCCACGGCGGCCGCCGTTTCGGGCCTCGTGATCCTGGGCGCCCCGGCGCTGCTGCCCCGAGTCCGGAGCCTCTTGCCCGCGAGGCGCGCCGGGCACACAGCGTCCGCGACGATCGACGCCCCGAAGCCACGGACCACGCGCACCATCGGTCGCCGCGAGCGCTTCGGCCTGGTGGGCGTCGCCATTGTCATCGCGATCTCGGGTGCCGCCCTCGGCGATGCGGTGCACCGGGAGACGCGCCTGACGGTCCTCGACGTCGGCCAGGGAGATTCGATCCTGCTCGAGACCCGGACCGGGGCGAGGATGCTGGTCGACGGCGGACCAGACCCGGATCGCGTGCTGCTCGCGCTCGACGAGCGCATCCCGCCGTGGGACCGGCGGCTCGACGTCCTCGTCCTCACCCACCCGCACGAGGACCACGTCGCCGGACTCGCCCGGGTCCTCGAGCGCTACAAGGTCGGCCGCGTGTACGAGCCCGGCATGCGCGGGCCCGGCCCCGGCTGGGCCGCGTGGAACGCCGAGCTCCACGACGGTCCGCCGCACGGGCTGCTCTCGACCGGTGCGCACCTCCGCCTCGGCGAGGTCCAGCTCTCGGTGCTGTGGCCCGATCCCGGGTCGGTGCCGCTTGAGCCACCGGACACCGGGACCGGGATCAACAATGTCTCGATCGTGTTCCTGGGCGAGGCCAACGGCCGTCGATTTCCTGCTCATGGGCGACGTCGAGCAGGGCATCGATCCGACGCTGCTGGCGCGCGGCCTGCCTCGCGTCGACGTGCTCAAGATCGCTCACCACGGCAGCAAGACCGCGACGACCCAGGCGTTCATCGACGCCGTCCGGCCCAAGGTCGCGATCGCATCGGCGGGCGCCGGGAACCCGTACGGCCACCCGGCGAAGTCGACCCTCGACCGCGTCCGGGCGAGCGGCGCGCGTGTCTACCGAACCGACCAGGACGGATCGGTCGAGATCGACCTTCGCAGCGACGGTCTCGCCGTGCACGAGACGGGCCCGAAGAGCGCGAACACGCCGGCGACGGCGACTGTCCAGACGGCAGCCTTCCTGTGCGCGATCCCGATCGCGGCCGGCTCGCCGCGCGCGGTACCGGGGCAGACGCGCGTGCCGCCGCGCCAGGATCCGCCGAGATGGACGAGATCGAGACCATGGATCACCGCCTGGGCGTCCCCCACCGGATACGATCCTGACCATGACCATCCCCGGCCGTCGCGAGGCCGCGCAGCCGGCTGCACTCGCTCGGCCCGTCGGCGAAGTTCATGCGGCACGCCACCGCGGTCGGCGACGTCGCGGCCTTCCTCGCGTTCCACGCCCATGCGGCCGGCCAACCGATCAACCCGCGACTGGTCGAGACGGCGGCGCTCCTCCACGACGTCGACAAGCTGGCCTCGGCAGGGGCGCCGGCCCACCTCCGTCACGGCGAGGGATCGGCAGCGTGGCTCGAGGCGAACGGCTACCCGGAGCTTGCCCCGGCGGTCCGTGACCACCCGGTGACGAGGCTCGTCGAGCCCGGCTTCGAGCGCTGGTCGCAGACCGCGCCGCTCGAGGCCCGGATCGTCGCCTACGCGGACAAACGGGCGGCACAGTTCCTCGCCCCGATGGACGCGCGCTTCGCGCGCTGGCGCCGCAAGTACCCACCCGGCTCGGACCAGACGGTCAAGCGAAGCGGCGGGTCGGCGTGGAGCGAGGAGGCGTTCGAGCTCGCGGAGCAACGCGCCCGGGAGCTCGAGCTCGCGGTCTGCGAGGCTGCAGGCGTGACGCCGCAGCAGGTCCAGCGGCTGAGGTGGTCGCGCCGCGCCCTCCGGGAGGCCGCGCGATGAGCGCCGACGTCCCGGTCATCGCCTACTTCCGCGGCGACGACGGGTACACGATGGACGCGGCCGTGACGGCGCTGGCCAAGCGACTCGAGGCAGAGTCGGGCACGCCGCCCGACCGTTGGCGGACCACCGGCGCCGAGACGGACGCCGCGTCGCTCGGTATGCGGGTCGCGACGGCGCCGCTGTTCGGCGGCGGGACGGTCGCGGTCGTCGTGGACCCAGGCCCGCTCCTCAAATCCAAGGCGGACCGCGAGGCCCTGGACGGCGCCATCCGGACCGTCGCCCCGGGCAACGCCCTCGTGTTCATCGAGCAGGGCGATATGGGGTCGCGCCGGCCGGCGGCGCTGCAGGGCCTGGAGACGTCGGTGCTCAAGGCGGGCGGCGACGCAAAGCAATACAAGGCGCCGCGCGAGGGTCAGCTCGCAGCCTGGATCGAGGGGCGCGCGAGGGAGCGCGAGATCCAGCTCGGCCCGGGCGCCGCGAAGGAGCTCGCCCGTCGCGTCGGCGGCTTCGTGCACGAGGGCGACGTCGACCGCCAGCGGCAGGGGGCGCTCGCGGTCGGTGAGCTCGAGAAGCTCGCCCTGTACCGGCCCTTCGACCCGGTGACCGAGGACGACGTCCGAGCGCTTGTCGCCGAGGTCGTCCCCGACTCGACGTGGGCGTTCCTCGACGCGGTCGCCGACCGCAGGACCGCCGTCGCGGGCCCGCTCCTCGACCGCCTCCTGGAGTCGACGCCCGAGCCCGTCATCCTCGTCCAGCTCCATCGGCGGATCCGCGAGCTGATCGAGATCGCCGACCACCTCGCCGCGGGGGCTGCTCCAGGCAGCCTCGTGCGGACGCTGGGGATGAAGCCGTTCCGCGTCGACAAGCTGGTGGGCCAGGCACGGCGTTGGACGCTCGCGGAGCTTGAGGATGCGCTGGAGGGCCTGCTCGACCTCGACGCGATGGTCAAGGGAGCGCCCGATTCGGGGGCGACGGACGCGCAGCGGCGGCTGGCATTCAGCCTCTGGATACGGGAACGGGTGGCACCGGCCGCGCCGCAGCGCGCGTAGGCCGGGCGGTCAGTCCGCGGAGGACCAGGCCTCTTCCTGCAGGACGACGTCGCTCTGGATCGCGAACACGCACCGGCCCTCGGCCAGGTCGAGCAGCTCGATCAGCTCGGGGTCGATGTACAGCTGGTGGCAGTCCTCGCACAGCCCACCCGGGATCCCGAAGCACAGGCGCTCGGTCCGGTCAGGAAGCCGGAACGTCGTGTCGAAACGGGTGATGATCAGGCGGCGGGTGCAACCTGGGCAGCGATCTCGCAGGCCCGACATCGGGTCCCCTTGGGCTTGTCGACCACAACGGACGACTTGCCCGGGATGCTAGGAACGGTGGTGCGGCGCTGACATGGCCCAGGGGTACCGAGGCCGGGAGTACCCCGCGAGCAGGTCCCCGGCCGCGGGAGGCTACTGAACGCGCAGGACCGTCTTCGCGCCTGACCAATGGCGCTCCAGCTGGTAGTACTCGCGCTCCGGCGGCGTGAATACGTGGAGGATCACGGACCCGTAATCGAGCAGCACCCAGTGCGATTCCGGCGTGCCCTCGCGGCCGATCGGGCGGACGCCCTCCTCCCGCAGACCCTCGACGACACCGTCGGCGATGGCGCTGATCTGCCGCTCCGAGCCGCCCGAGCAGATGACGAACGCGTCGGCCAGGGTCGTCAGCTCGCCCAGGTCGAGCAGGATGATGTCGGCGGCCTTCTTGTCCTCCGCGAGCTCCACGATCCGCCGGGCGATGTCGAGCGGGGCGCGGTCGGACGCGGGGGCCACGCTCTCACGCGCGGGCAGGCCGTCCGGCCGGGGGGCGGTGGACGAAGCGGGCTCGGTCACGGAATCGGTGTCCTTCATGCGGGTTCGAGATACAGGCGGTGTTGGGCGATGTAGCGCACGACGGCGTCGGGGACGAGATAGCGGACGGAGCGTCCGGCGGCCACCCGTCGGCGTATCACGCTACCCGAGATAGGCAACCGGGGCCCCGGTAGAAACTGGATGCGATCCTCGCGGCCGGGAAAGTGCTCGCGGACCCACGCCTCGTCGATCGTCGCCTGCCCGTCGCGCGGCACGACGGCCAGGCGCGCCAGCTCGAGGATCCGATCCGGGTCGCGCCACTCCGGGAAGCCGGCCAGGGCCTCGGACGAGAGGATGAACCACAGGTGTCCGGCAGCCCCTCGACCGTGATACTCCTCGAGGGTATCGACCGTGTAGGAGAGGCCGGGTCGCTCGATCTCCACGCGGGTGCAGCCGAACGTCGGGTTGCCCGCGATCGCAGCCTCGACCATCGCGAACCGATGCTCCGCGGGCGTGATCTGGAGGCTCGACTTGTGGGGCGGCGCTGCCGCCGGCACGAAGCTGATGCTCTGGAGGCCGAGCGCCTCGCGGGCCTCCTCCGCGATAGCGAGATGCCCGTGGTGGATCGGGTCGAAGGTGCCGCCGAGCACGCCGAGCGATCCCGGCACGACGGCCGCCGGCGGAGCGACGGACTCGCTGGGGAGCTCGGTCAACGATCGTCCTCGGGCGGATCCCATTCGAGCTCCGAGCCACCGATGCGGACCGCGTCACCCGGCCGGATGCCTGCCTTGCGCAGCGCGCCGTCGATCCCGCTGCGGACCAGCTCGCGCTGGAAGCGCCCCGCCGACTCCTCGACGTCGAAGTTGGTCTGCGCCACGAGCCGCTCGATGCGCTTGCCGGAGACCCGGAACACCTCGTCCTCGCGGGCCACGACGAACCCGTCGCCGGGCCCCTCGAGCCGGTGGACGACGACCCCGGTCGGCTCCGGCAGTTCGCTCAGGCCCGCGGCGTCGGGCAGCAGGACAGCGACCGCGGCGCGAAGCTCGTCGAGTCCCTCCCCGGTGTCGGCGGAGATCGCCAGCGGCTCCAGCCCGGAGCTCCGCGCCTCCCGCTGGAACGTCGGCCATGCCTCGCGGGCCGCGGCGAGGTCCATCTTGTTGAACGCGACCAGCATCGGCTTCTGGAGTAGCGCGGGATCGTGGGCGCCGAGCTCGTCGCGGATCACGTCGTGGTCCCAGCGCGGGTCGCGCGATGCGCCGTCGACGATCTGCAGGAGGATCCGCGTCCGCTCGACATGACGCAGGAACGCGTGCCCGAGGCCAGCGCCGGACGACGCGCCCTCGATCAGCCCAGGGACATCGGCGATCGTCGGGCGCCGGCCATCCTCGATGCCGAGATCCATGACGCCCAGGTTCGGTTCGAGCGTCGTGAACGGGTACGACGCGATCTTCGGCGTGGCCGCCGTCAGGGCCGCGAGCAGCGTCGACTTCCCGGCGTTGGGCAGCCCCACGAGCCCCACGTCGGCGATCAGTCGCAGCTCGAGGTGGATCGACCGCTCCTCCCCCGGCTCCCCGCGCTGGGCGTGCCGTGGCGCCTGGTGGGTGGCGGTCTTGAAGTGGGTGTTGCCGAGGCCGCCGCGGCCGCCCTTCGCGACCATGACCTCCTGGCCGAGCGCGACAAGGTCCGCGATCAGGGCACCCGTTTCCCCGTCCAGGACGCCCGTGCCCGGCGGCACCGTCAAGAACAGATCCTCGCCCGCCTTGCCGTGGCGCCGTGAGCTCTCCCCGCGCCCGCCCGACGTCGCACGGAACTGGTGCTTGTAGCGATAGTCGCGGAGCGTGGTCTCGCCGACGTCGACGCGGAGGTACACCGATCCGCCGCGCCCGCCATCGCCGCCATCGGGGCCGCCCCTCGGGACATGGGCTTCACGGCGGAACGTCGCCGCGCCATCGCCGCCCGCACCCGCACGCACGGAGATCCGGACGTCATCGAGGAACATTGCGGCCATTGTCGCATGGGGTCGCCGTAACCCCCGCGATGCGGATCGTGCCTAGAAGTACCGCAGCGGGTTGACGCGCGTGCCGCCGTTCCAGATTGGCCCGATCCAGACCTCGAAGTGGAGGTGCGGACCGGTCGCGTCGCCGCTCTGGCCGATGCGCCCGACCTGCTGGCCGCGGCCGACGCTCTGACCCGTGCCGACCGTCAGCGCCGACATGTGGTTGTAGGTCGTGTAGAGCCCGCCGCCGTGCGACATCCAGACCTGCCAGCCGCCACCGTTCGACTTCCAGCCCGCGAAGGTCACCCGGCCGCCCGCGGCCGCGACGACGTGGCTGCCGTAGTCCGCGGCGATGTCGATCGCCTCGTGGCCGTAGTGGAAGTACTGGCTGATGTAGTTGCCACCACCGATGACCGGCCAGCGGAACTGGCCGCCCGTGTAGTGGACCGGCCCGCTTGGATGCGAGCTGCGGGTGGAGGTCGAGCCGGACGACCTCGCCGGCTTGGGCGTTGGCTTCGGGGTCGGGATCGGGGCACCCTTGGCGCCCGGCAGGACCAGCACCTGGCCGACGACGAGGACCGGGTCCGCGAGGCCGTTGAGCTTGATGATGTGCGAGGCCGAGACCTTGAACCGGTTCGCGAGCGAGTCGAGAGTGTCGGTGTCCGTGACCGTGTACACGAGCCCGCTGACCGGCGGGATCCGAAGCACCTGGCCGATGTGGAGGTCGTCCTTCGACTTGAGCTTGTTCGCCCACCACAGCGTCATCATCGACACGTCGAAGTGGTTCGCGATCTCGCTCAGCGTGTCGCCCGACTTCACCTTGTAGGTCTCGATCAGGTCGGCGCCGTCCTCGACATCGGTGGCCGGCGCGTACCCGGTGAGCAGCGTCCCGTCGTCGAGCACCGGGCCGGGATCGATCGTCGACTTCTCCGCCTCGGGATCGGTATCGATCGAGTTGGGGAGCGTGACGGGCCGGAAGGTGACGTCGCCGCGGTCCGCGAGGCCGTCGATCGGCGCGTAGTCGTCTTCGCTGACGTCGGTGAATGGGGCGCTGTCGACCCCGCCGTTGACCGCCAGGCGGACGTCGGTGCCCCCGCCATCGGTGCCGCCCACGGCGGCGCCCTGCGGCGTGGCGGGAATGATGGCGAGCAGCGATGCCACCGCCACGATCGTCGCGACCGAGATCGGCAGGATGCGCTCAGGGGTCGTGAGTGGGCGCGCCGCGCGCGTGAACCGGGTCGCCAGCGTCGTGAGGACGGCGCCCTTCCCGTGGAAACCGGATTGCGCGGAACGAACCACGCGGATGCTCAACCGGTTGACCCGGGAGCCGTTCGTCGCGTGGGCGCGTGCTGGGTGCAGGCGGTCGGCATGGCGCTGGGCGCCGGCCGGTGGCTTCTGCAATACGGTCTCCTGGCACGTCGATCGGCCTGTGAGCGGGACGCCACGACGGCGTCAGGGCCGATCCTTTCCGGGGTCGCGATTGGGTGCGGACGTCCCCCCGCGGCCGATCCCGGATGCCCGGGTCAACCTGCAAAACTCGGTCGAACCGTACCAGAACCGTTACGGGGCGCGCAAACCGGGAGGGTGTCCCGAGCGTGATCTCGCCGTCACAGCAGCCCCGAATCTGGGTGAATCGGGGGACCCGTCAGTCGAGGGTCTTGGTCAGCGTCCCGAGGAACTGGGCATTGGTCTCGGTCTTCGCGATGCGGTTGAGCAGGAGCTCGATGCCCTCGTTCGTGCCGACCGCCGACAGCATCCGGCGCATCGTCCAGACCATCTTGAGCGTGCCCTCCTCGAGGAGCAGCTCCTCGCGCCGGGTGCCTGAGCGCTGGACGTCGATGGCCGGGAAGATCCGCTTCTCGGCGAGCTTCCGGTCGAGGATGAGCTCCGAGTTGCCGGTGCCCTTGAACTCTTCGTAGATCACGTCGTCCATGCGCGACCCGGTGTCGACGAGGCAGGTCGCGATGATCGTCAGCGAGCCGCCCTCCTCGATCTTCCGCGCGGCCCCGAAGAACCGCTTGGGCGGGTAGAGCGCGATGGGGTCGATGCCGCCCGACAGGGTCCGGCCGCTGGGCGGCAGGGCCAGGTTGTAGGCGCGCGCGAGGCGCGTGATCGAGTCGAGCAGGATCACGACGTCGCGGCCGGTCTCGACCTGGCGCTTGGCGATCTCGAGCGCCATCTCGGCGACGTGGGTGTGGTTCTCGGTCGGCTCGTCGAAGGTCGAGCTGATGACCTCGCCGTGCACCGAGCGGCGCATGTCGGTGACTTCCTCGGGCCGCTCCCCGATGAGGGCGACCATCAGCAGGATGTCCGGGTAGTTGACGCTGATCCCGTTCGCGATGCTCTTGAGGAGCATCGTCTTGCCGGCCTTGGGCGGGCTGACGATCAGCGCGCGCTGTCCCTTGCCCAGCGGGTTGACGAGGTTGACCAGCCGCTGGCTGAGGTTCTTGGGGTCCGACTCGAGGTTGATCAGCTCGATCGGGTGGATCGGCGTCAGGTCGTTGAAGTAGGGCCGCCGGCGCGCGGTGTCGGTGTCGGCGCTGTTGACGCTGTCGACGCGGATCAGGCCCCAGTACTTCTCGCCCTCGTGGGGCGCGCGGACCGCGCCGGTGACGCGGTCGCCCACGCGGAGGCCGAACCGGCGCACCTGGCTGGACGAGACGTAGACGTCGTCCGGGCTCGGCAGCAGGCCGTGCCGGCGCATGAAGCCGTACCCCTCATCGACGATGTCCAGGATGCCGAAGGCGTAGTCGAGGCCGGCGCGCTCGGTCTGGGCCTGGAGGATCTGGTCGACCAGGGCATCGCGCCGTTCGGTGGGCTCGCCCTCGATCTCGAGGCGCGCGCCGACCTCCATCAGCTCCTTGACGGACATCTCGACCAGGTCGCGGATGTCGAGGTCATTGCGCTCGCGCGCGGCCTCGAGCTCGGCGACCTCGTCCTGATCCGTCATGGGCAGGCGGCTGGTCTGGGATCGACGGCGCGGCCGTCGATTACGGGTCGGGCGCTGGTCGGAACCGTTCGGCATGGGGTTGGGCACACTCCGGGAGGTGGAGTCCGACACCGGGAGGGACCGGCGGGGAACGATGACGTCGCGCCACGGGCCGTGATTCGCGCGGAATCGGATCGCCGTCGCGCGCGGCCGGTGGGGACGCATGGAGCATATCGCGCGCCGCGTTGCGCCGTCAACGACTGGGCTGCGAATCTGCCACAGCACGGCGCCGGCTGATCGCCTGGCGTGCAGTCCAGCGGTGCGCGACCCGATCCTGCTCGCCCGGCGACCGAACCACCGGAAATCGCCCCCTTACCCGGCGATCTGCTCGCTGAGCGATCAAACCGGCGGGCGAACCGCTGCAGTGAACGCCCGGCGACCAGAGGGCCCGGCCCCCAGAGCGGGCGGGACCAGAGCTGGCGCGACCAGGGCCGCGCCCGGACCTACGCCTTGACGGCGATCGCGGCGCGGGCGGCCTCCCAGTCGGCCTTGAAGCGCACGATCCCGAGGTCCGTCAGCGGGTGGTGGACCATCTGCTGCAGGATCTTGAACGGGAGCGTCGCGATGTGCGCGCCGGCCAGCGCCGAGTCGGTGATGTGGCGCGGGCTGCGGATCGAGGCCGACAGCACCTCGGCGTCGAGGTCGTAGAAGTTCACGATCTCCGAGAGCTCCCGGATCACGATCATCCCTTCCTCGTTGATGTCGTCCACCCGCCCGACGAACGGCGACAGGAGCGAGGCGCCAGCTTTCGCCGCGAGCAGGCCCTGGTTCGCCGAGAAGATCAGCGTGCAGTTGGTCTTGATGCCCTCGGCGCGGAAGCGCTTGATCGCCTCGAGGCCGTTCTCGGACATCGCCACCTTGACCACGATGTTGTCCGCGAGCTTCGCGAAGTGCCGGCCTTCGACGAGCATGCCCTCGACGTCGTCCGCGACCACCTCCGCCGAGACCGGCCCGGGGGTCAGGGCACAGATCTCCTGGAGGACCTCGTCGTACGTCTGCCCCTTGATCCTCGCGTACAGCGACGGGTTGGTCGTCACGCCGTCGATGACGCCCCACCGGACACCGGTCCGGATCTCGTCGATGTCGGCGGTGTCGAGGAACAGCTTCATGGCGGGCGCTCCGTTGGCGGCACGGGTGGCTGGGCCCGCCAATTCTACGCTGGCCCCGGTCAGCGCCCGGACGCAATCAGAAGCGGTCGGCGATGGCCCGGAGCGTGGCCGTGACCGGGCCGATGGCGAGTGCGCCCGCCGCCCCGAGCGCGACCGTCGCCCCATACCCGCGGAGGCGCTCCCCCCGGGCGAGAAGAAGCCCCGGCAGCGCCAGCCCGATCACGATCTCGATCCCGAACAGCAGTGCCCCTGGATCGGCCGCCAGCTGATCGAGGTGGACGAGGCGCCCGAGCCCGAACATGACGCCCTCGGCGAGCAGCGCGGCGCTCAGGATCGCGACCGAGAACGCCCGGGGCCACCCGGTCGCGTGCCGCCACGTCGCGCCGGCGCCACCCATCACCGGTCCGGCGACCAGCGCAACCAGGCCCCACACGGTCGCCGCGTGACCTGCCCCGATCGCGCGGTAGCCGGCACCGAGCGTGGCGAACAACAGGTAGTAGACGGCCACCGCCGTCACCAACCCGACGAGCCCGCGCAGGCCGCCCGTCGGCAGGGTCCGGGCGGAAGCACCGAGGACGAACGCGACGCCGACCCAGACGCCGATCGCGTTGGTCGGGATGAGGAGGCTGTAGGGCCAGGCGAGCTGATCGGAGAACCAGGCGCTGCCGCCGAGGAGGGCTCCCGCGAGGATCGACGCGCCGAAGCCCCCGGCGGCGCGCCCGGCCAGGGACGGTCGGCTCGCGGCCTCAGGCGCCGCGGATGGACTCGATAGCATCCGCCGACGTCGTGCCGGTGTCCGGCTCGCGCCCCTGCTCGGCCTGCGGCTCCCGCGCGAAGAAGACCGGTTCGCGACCCTCGCCCACGGCGATCGCCGCCGTGACGAACCCGTCGAACAGCGGGTGCGGGCGCTCTGGCCGGCTCTTGAATTCCGGGTGGAACTGGCTGGCCACGAACCACGGGTGATCGCGGAGCTCGACGATCTCGACGAGGCGACCGTCGGGCGAGACGCCGGACAGGAGCATGCCCGCCCCTTCGAGGACCTGGCGGTAGCGGTTGTTCACCTCGAAGCGATGACGGTGCCGCTCGTACACGACCTCCTGGCCGTAGACCGCGCGGGCCTTCGAGCCGGGCAGCAGCTTGGCCGGGTACAGCCCCAGGCGCATCGTCCCGCCCTTGTCCTCGAGGTCGCGCTGGTCGGGCATGAAGTCGATGACGGGGTTGGTCGTGAACATGTCGAACTCGGTCGAGTTGACGTCGGCGGTGCCGATGATCTCGCGCGCGAACTCGATGACCGCGCACTGCAGGCCCAGGCACAGGCCGAGGTACGGAATCCCGCGCTCGCGCGCCCAATGTGCGGCGAGGACCTTGCCCTCGATCCCGCGGTGGCCGAAGCCGCCGGGCACCAGCACGCCCGCCGCGCCCGCGAGCCGCTCCGCGACGTTGTCCGCCGTCAGCTGCTCGCTGTCGACCCAGCGCACCTTCGCGTCGACGCCGCTCGCCCAGGCCGCGTGCTTGAGCGACTCGGTGACCGAGAGGTAGGCGTCGGGCAGCTCGATGTACTTGCCGACGAGCGCGATCTCGAGCGTCGCCTTGGGCGCCTTGATCCGGTCGACGAGCGCCCGCCAGCCGTCGAGGTCGGGCACCACGTCGGCATCGCCCAGGCCAAGCTCGCGGACCAGCAGCCGCCCGAAGCCGAAGGCCTCGAACTGGAGCGGGACCTCGTAGATGGTCTCGGCGGTTGCGGCAGGGATGACCGCGTCCACGTCCACGTCGGTGAACAGGGCGATCTTTTCGCGGATCTCGTCGGGGACCTCGGAATCGCTCCGGAGCACGATGACGTCGGGCTGGATGCCGATCCCGCGCAGCTCCTTGACCGAGTGCTGGGTGGGCTTGGTCTTGAGCTCGCCGGTCGCGGCGAGGGCCGGCAGCAGCGTCACGTGCACGTACAGCACGTTCGCGCGGCCCTGGTCCTTGCGCATCTGGCGGATCGCCTCGAGGAACGGGAGGCTCTCGATGTCGCCGACCGTGCCGCCGACCTCGACGATCACCACGTCGGGGTCGCCCGCTCGCGCCACGCGCGTGATCCGCTCCTTGATCTCGTTGGTGATGTGCGGGATGACCTGGACGGTGCCGCCGAGGTAGTCGCCGCGGCGCTCCTTCGCGATCACGGCCTGGTAGATGCGGCCTGTCGTGACGTTGGAGCTCTGGGACAGGTTCTCGTCGATGAACCGCTCGTAGTGGCCCAGGTCGAGGTCGGTCTCGGCGCCGTCGTCAGTGACGAACACCTCGCCGTGCTGGTAGGGCGACATCGTCCCCGGGTCGACGTTGATGTAGGGGTCGAGCTTGAGGACGGAGACCTTGAGACCCCGTGCCTTGAGCAGGCGTCCGATGCTGGCGGCGGTGATGCCCTTGCCGAGTGAGGAAGTCACTCCTCCGGTCACAAAGACATACTTCGCCACGGGTCAGGTCCTCCGGGGGTTTTTCCAATGCTATCGGTTGGACAACCCGGAGTCGAAATCGATCCGCGTTGCGTCAGGCCGTTGCTACGGCGCGGCCCAGACGAACCAGAAGTCTTCGTTGCCGGCCGGGTCCGCGACGACATGCCGGTTCGATCCGTCCGCGTTCGCGACGTCGATCGTCGCCGGCGGAACGGGGTCGTTCTCCCTTCGCCCTGACGGCCAACCGATCGTCGTGACGAGCGCAATCAGTTGGCCGTCAGGGGACCATGCGGGCTGCCGGGCGTTGCGGAGGACAACCGGCGTCGAGCCGTCGATCGGGACGAGGATCGTGTCGATGGACGTCGGCGCCTTCCCCTGCGAGACCGCCCCGCCAGCGATCTCGATGGCCAGTGTCGATCCGTCGGGCGACCAATTGAGCGGCATCGTACCCGCGTCGGATGCAGCGAACAGGTCACTCGGCGTGTCCAGGCGTCGCATCGACCCGTCCTCGCCGATCAACCAGAGCTCGTTCGGCCCGCCCACGGTGCTGCTCGGCAATCGCCCGTCGGAGCCCGGCAGTCCCTTGATGAAGGCCGTGGTCCGCCCGTCGGGGGACCATGCGACGCCTCGGACCTGGGCGCCCGGCTCGAAGTTCGTGAGGTTGCGTCGATCGGTCCCGTCGGCAGCCACCGTCCAGAGGTCCATCACGGGCGTATGCCCGTTGACGTACGGCCCCCAGGCGTAGGCGAAGCGCCCGCCGTCCGGCGAAACCGCTGCCGGGGCGTTGTAGCCATACCCGGAATTGACGAACGTCGCGAGGACGCTGTCGTCCGGCAATGGCTTGAGGTCCGAGCCGTCGGCGTTCCCGATAAGCAGGCCCTGGGCGCCGTCGGGGAGGACGACCTGCGACTCGTCGGGCGACCACTGGGCGATGAAGAAGCCCCCGCCCCCGCCACCGGGGAGGCGGTTCCTGACGCCGCCATCGGCCGATCCGATCGCGATCTTGCAGGGGTCGTTGGTGTCGTTCTCTGATCCGCACGCGGCCCACTGCAGCCAGCGGCCGCTCGGCGACCACGTCACCGGAAATGCTGGCTCACCGAGGTCGATGGCGCCGGTCTGCACCCCGGTTGCCATGTCGATGATGGCGATCCCGTGCTTGCCGCCGACGGCGGCCCTGGTCCCGTCCTGCGAGATCGCGATCCGATCGGCGCACCTCAGCAACCGGACGTTGGCCCCTGTATCGGTGTTGAAGCGGTCGAGGTTGTCGCACGGCGCCGTGTACAACTTTCGGCGCTTGCTGGTCCCGACCAGCAGATCGCGCGAACCACCGGCGACGCCAAGGTCAGGCGCGGCGCTCGCTGGAACGGGCGCCGGAGACGCGCTCGACGTCGGCACGCTCGACGTCGGTACGGCGGTCGGCTCGGGCTGCGGGTGTCTCGGATGAGACGTCCATCGCGACGGTCGCGTCCGTCGGTCTCGGCAAGGGGGCGCCGGCGGCCAACCAGCCGACGGGCAGGATCAGCGCGGCGGCCAGGCCGAGCCCGAGCACGATTCGGCGCCGCCGGCGGGCCTGGTCGCGGACGACACGTCGCCGCTCAAGCGCCTCGGCGGTCAGCGTGAGCGGGACCGAGCCGAGATGCTCCCGCAACGTATGGCGGAGCTGGAGTTCCAGCGTGGCGTCGTCGAGCTCACGCATGTCGCACCTCCGCGAGGATCGCCGGTTCGTCGGCCAAGGCCGTCCGCAGGTGGACGAGCGCCGACTTCAGCTGGGTCTTGATCGTGTTGGGGCTGACCTCGAGGATCTGCGCGACCGTCTCGACCGGCAGGTCGAGGTAGTAGCGCAGGCCGACGGCGGCGCGCATCCGGGGTGGAAGGTCCTTGACGGCCTGCCACAGCGCCATCGAGTCGTCCGCGCTCGGGCCGCGGGTGTCGGCACCGACATCGGCGACGAGGTCGAGCTCGACGACCCGGGCGGCGCGCTGGCGGGAGCGCAGCGCCTTGTTCGTGGCGATCCGCAGCAGCCACGGCCGGAGGGCGGCCTCGTCGCGGAGCGTGTGGCCGTGGTCGAGTGCGGCCAGCAGGCTGTCCGCGACGACGTCCTCGGCGGCCGCCCGGTCCCGAAGGATCAGGTAGGCGACGGCCTGCATGTCCCGGCCATATCGGTCGAGCAGGTCGGCGAGCACCGCGGGGCGTCCGTGACGGAGCGCCTCGACCGTCATTTGCATCCTCCTGGCGGCCATGGCGACTGCGCACCGGCAGGTCCGGTGTCACAGGGTAGATACCCGGCGCCACCGATCCGGGTGAGTCCGGGCACGAGGCTCCCCGTTGTCGCCGTCGCGGGCCTGGCAGGCCCGAGAATTCGGGTCGTAGGCAGGCATCGAGGCGGCTTGAGTGCAGACCCGGGCCCAGGAGGCCCGAAAACGTGCCGCGAGGCGTCCGTTCGGTGCGCTCGCGACCCGTTCAGGTCGAATCGTGGGCCTGCCAGGCCCGTCAGGGCGCGATCGACGGCTGTTGCGGAGGAGCCGTCGGGATGGGGGCGTCGGGAACCACCTGAAATGAGCCCTCGCCCGGCCACGTGTCGGCGAGCGCACCGGGCACGAAGCCCACGAATTGGCCGGCGTGGAGCGAGGAGCGGCTCGCCCTCGTCCTGCTCCTTGCCCTCCTGAATGGATGCCCGAGACCGGCGAAGTGTCCCAAAACGACACGTCCATGCCGAATGGATTCCGCATGCGGGTCAAGTGTCCCGGCGCGCGATGCAGTACCGCTGGCTCATGGTGGTCCCTATTGAAACCGGCGTAAGGTGCGGCGACATGAACGGGCGGACGATCGTTGGGGCAGCGTCGCTGCTCGTGGGTCTGGTGGTGATCGCCGCCACGGTGGTCTATCTCGGCGATGACTCGCGAGGGGCGGCCGCGTACCGCGGAACGGCCGTGCCAGGCACGCCCGGGCCGACAGCGGCGGCCTCGAAGCCGTCCGCCTCCGCGACTGCGTCCGCACGGCCGACCGCCGCCGCATCGGAGTCCCGCCCACCGTCCTCGCCCGACCCGTTCACCCGGGTATCGGCGTTCTACAGCCTGCTGATCCCGGCGATCCGCGACGCGGACGCCGACACCCTGATGTCGGTCCTTCATCCCGCGACCATCGCGCGCTACGGCCTTGCCGCGTGTCAGGCACAGCTGGGCTCGCTGGACGACCCGACGTACGACGTCATCGTGCACGGCGTCCTGTCGCCGGCGGCGTGGGACTACACCACCGACGGACTGACGACGCCCATTCCCGACGCGATCGCCGTGAGCGCCTCGGTCACCGCCAACGGCGCGACGGAGACCCGCGAGCTCCACGTGGCGATGGTCGACGGCGAGGTCCGCTGGTTCACCGACTGCGGCACGCCCATCGTGCGGGCCGCGCCGACCGACAGCGGCGAGCCCAGCGGGTCGCCAGCGGGCTGAGCGGCAGGTGCCAAGGGCTCACGGCCGAAGGCGCGGATGCGTTCCTCGCAGGAATTCGGATCCCACGGCCGAGGCGAGGCCCGTGCCGTCGGCCTGGATCGTCGCCATCGTCCAGCCCGGCCACTCGCTCCCATCGGTCTGGACGAAGACGATCGAGCGGCCGTCCGGCGTCCAGGTGGGCTGCGACGACAGCGGACCGCTCGCAGTCTTGTTGCGGACCAGCGTGGAGCTGCTCGGGTTGTGGGTGAGCTGCTTCAGGCCCGAGCCGTCCGGGCGGATCGTGTACAGGTCGGATGGGGGCGTGGTGTTCGCGAAGCTGCCGCCGTCGCGTGCACCCAGGTCATAGGTCGTGAACACGATCCTGTCATCCGTCGGACTCCAGTCGGGATAGGTCGCGAACATCGCCCAGTCGGTCAGCAGCCGCGGCTTCGGGTGCTTGGCACCGAGGTCGGCCAACGCGACCGCCGACCCGGTGATCCGTGACGTGTCGTTGCCGGTGTCGAGGAAGCGGTCGACCTGGACGACCAGCGACCGCCCGTCCGCGCGACCAGCGGGCGCCGTTCGCATACTCGGCTCCCTTGGTGCGCCACCAGGTCCCGCACGGCGCCCGTGGCGACGTCCACCGCCTGGACGACGGAGCCCGGGTTCTGGCCGTCGACGAGGTCGATGCGCGTGAACGCGATCTCGGAGCCGTCGGGCGACCAGGCGGGCATGTTCAGGTCGCGACACGGCGCCTCGCAGCTCGCGACCAGGTCGTTCATCCGCGCCATCGACGCTGGCCACCCAGATCTCGCCGTCCATCTCGAAGGTGACGTGCTCGCCATCGGGTGACCAGTCCGGATGCCATTGCTCCCGCGTCTCGTGCGGGAGCAGGGCGTGGTTGCCGGTGCCATCCGGACGGACGAGGCGGAGCTGCGACGTCCCCTCCCAGTACTGGTAGACGATCCAGGGCTCGCCCGGGAGGACGGCGACGGGCGTCGGCGCTGCGACGGGTAGGGGTCGGAGTTGGCGATGACGTAGGCGCAGACGGCGCGGCGGTCGATGACGCCGCGCGACGGTGGTCGGCGCGAACGGCGGTCGCTGTGTGATCGACGGAGCCGACGCGGAGCACGCCGCGGCGACGAGTGCCGAGTCCGAGAGCCATTGCCGGAAGTCGCAGACGCACGTGATGAGCCTCCGGGTTCGCGGCAGCGTCAACGACGAGCGGCCGTCACTCAGGTCAGGCGTCGTCGAGCGGCGGGAATTCGTTCCGTCGATTGGCCGCCGACTCGGGTTGCCGCCGTGCCACCATCTCGGGCAGGAGGTGCCATGGAGTTCATCGACGTCGTCATGAAGCGTCGAGCCGTCCGCAGGTTCGAGGACGGCGGGGTGGAGCGCGAGGTCATCGAGCGGATCGCGAGGCTCGCCCAGCGGACGCCGTCGGCCGGCTTCAGCCAGGGCCAGCGGCTGGTCGTTGTCACGGACCCGGCGCGCCGGCGCGAGGTGGCCAGGATCTGCGGCGAGGAGGAGTACGAGCCGGACTTCGGACCGTGGATCAGCGAGTGCGCCGCGCAGTTCATCCCGTGCGTCAGCGAGTCGATCTACCACCGCCGCTACCAGGAGGCCGACAAGGTCCAGGAGGACGGCTCGGAGATCGAGTGGCCGGTGCCGTTCTGGTGGATCGACATCGGCGCCACGATGCAGAACATCATGCTGGCGGCCGTGAACGAGGGCCTCGGCTGCGGGTTCGTCGGGCCCGAGATCGACGCGCTGCGCACCTACCTCGGGATCCCCGACGAGTTCACGCCCATCGGCGTCATGCCGGTCGGGCGTCCCCTGCCCGACGTGCGATCACCCAGTCTCAAGCGAGGCTGGGTGCCGCTAGACGAGTTCGCGCGCTGGGACGCCTGGGGCTAGGGCCGGCATCCGTTCCCCGAAGGTTCGGTAGCTCAGCGCGATGCGCGCTGCCAGTCGGGCAATTCGGTCGTCCAGTCGAGCAGTTCCGACGTGCCCGTGACCGGGTCGATCGAGAACGCCTGCGTCGTGTTGCCCGTGCGCATGAGGATCCGCGTGCCGTCGGGCGACCACGTCTCGATCAGGCCGGTTTGCTCGCCACCCGCAATCCGCGGGCCGACATCGCGAGCCGGCGCCGAGCCATCGGCCGGCAGCACCGCCAGCCAGCCCTCGTTGCCCTCCCAGCTCCACGTCCAGCGGTGAACGAGGATGGACTGCCCGTCGGGCGAGAACTGTGGCCAGGCCTCGTGGACCTTGACGTCACCGGGAGCCGGCATCGCGCGGTCGATACCCGTCTCCAGGTTCACGACATGCACACGGAAGTGGGAGTACCCCGACGCGCTGTCGGTCTCGACGACGTTGTAGGCGACTCGCGTGCCGTCGGGCGAGAACACCGGACCGCCGAGGTCCCACCCGGTCCGGACAGCATCTCGCTCTTGACGTCGATGCGCCGGCGGCGCGTGCCGTCGACGCTGACGAGATAGAACGCCACCGTTCCGTCGCCGGGCAGGGCGCGCACGAGCAGCTCCTGCCCGTCTGGCGGACGCCACGCGACGTCGATGGGCACCAGACCGTCCTGCGGGCCGATCAGCATTCGCACATCCGAGCCGTCCGCGCGGGCAATGAACAAGGTCGGAAAGCTGCCGACCGTGCTCACGACCGCGAGTGATTGGCTGTCCGGCGACCATGCCACGTCGGCATCGACCAGGGGCGCGTCCATGACCTGGACCAGGTTGCGGCCGTCGGCATCGGCCACCATCAGCAAGTCACCGTTCGGGGAAGCCTTGGTGAACGAGATACGCCGGCCATCGAGCGAGTAGGAGGGACCGGCGAGTTCGTCCGGGCCCGCGATCAGGACGTGAGGCGCCGCGGTGAGTTCGTCGCGCACCATGATGTTGCCGGAGGCGGAGTAGGCGAGCGCGCCGTTTGCCGCCGGGCCGAACGGCGGCGGGACGCGTCGCTGCGACCCGACGACGATCGCGGCGATCGCGACAAGGAGCGCGGCGATCAGCAGGATGGCCACCGTGCGGATCGGCGATCCGAGCACGCGCAGCCCCTGCGGGCGAACGACGTTGATCGGAAGCCAGCGGCCCGGGAAGGTCCAGCGCGGGCGCTGTCGCGTCTGCGCCGTGACCTTGAACACGTCGTCGAGGTAGTCGGGGCGGGCCGGCGCCGCGATCTCGTCGATCGCACGTACGACGCGGGCGTCCACCAGGTCGAGGCCGTCGAAGGCGGTCATGCCGTCCGACCTCCCTCGAGCTCGACGCCCTCGACCGCGTCGGTCGTGAGGACCCGTCGCAGCGCGCCCATCGCCCGGTGCAGCCGCGACTTTGCCGCGGGCAGGGAGATCCCCAGCGAGCTCGCCGCTTCGGGCAGCGGATAGCCCAGGTAGTAGTGCATGACGACAAGGGCCCGCTGTTCCGGTTCCAGGCGGGCGAGCGCCTGCTCGACCAGCTCGCGGTCGGCCAGGTGACGGGCGTCGTCACCGATGGTGGGCTCGTCGATGGGCTGGATCTCGACCTCGATCGGTCGCCGGCGACGCCGGCGAGCCTCGTCGAGGCAGGTGTTCACGAGCAGTCGGTGGAGCCAGGCATCGAACCGGTCCGGGTCTCGAAGCCCCGGCAGGTCCCGCCAGGCGCGCACGAGGGCGTTCTGGACCGCGTCGCGCGCGAGCTCCGGGTCCCGAAGGATGAGGCGCGCGGCCGCGTCGAGCCGGGAGGACGCCGCGGTCGCGAGCACGGTGAAGGCGTCGTGATCGCCTCGCCCCGCCCGCTCCACGAGCTCCCGTCTGTCCACGGTCCCTCACCCTCGCCCGGCGCGGATGCCGGGTCTGCAGGGTATGGCGTCGGCGCAACCCGATTCGTTTCTCAGCGTTACGGGGCGGGCCTGCCAGGCCCGACATCATCGTCTCGAGACGCCCGTGCGCTGAGCGGCCATCGTTCGTGGCACTCCCGGGCCTGTCAGGCCCGCATTCGCCATGTGAGGCATCCGATCCGCGCGCCGGGTGAGCGCTACGACCTCGAAGGCGGGCCTGACAGGCCCGAAGTAGCGCTTGGTGCCGGCCACTCAGCGATCTGCCGGGCCCAATGGCCGGATCACGGGCCTCTGAGGCCCGGGTCACGAACGCGCGCGCACGCCGACCGCGCGCGTCCGATGAGTGCGCGATGAGCGGCCCGTGTTCTGATGCCGTTCAGCCTGCCGACGCGACATTGGAGCGACGATGGGTGCGACAAGACTGCAACTCATGGCGCGTCGACGGGCCGACGAGATGACGCGTGTAATCGGACAGACCATTCGCGAACTTCGTGAAGGTAGCGGGCTGACGCTGACCGCCGTGGCAAGCGCCGCGGGAGTCGATCGACGGTTCCTCGCCCGCATCGAGTCCGGTGAGCGTGGGGCAAGCGTCGAAACCATCACGACGGTGCTTGCCGTGCTCGGAGCGGATCTCTCGATGAGGGCGTTCCCAACGACCGGCCCGCGGATCCGGGACCGGATCCAGGCGGCGATGGTCGAGTCATTCCTGCGGGTCCTCGATCGCCGCTGGACGGCGATCCCCGAGGTACCCGTTCGGAAGCCGGCCCGCGGGGTCATCGATGTCGTGCTTGCCGATCCACGAGGCACGATCGTCGTCGCGTCGGAGTTCCAAAGCGAGCTTCGTCGTCTCGAGCAGCAGAATTCGATGGCACCGCGAGAAGGAGCTGTCGCTCCCTTCCGCTGAGCTTTGGGATCGGCTGGTGGCTGGGGAGACACCAGCCACCTCTCGCCTCCTCGTCCTGCGATCAACGCACACGATGCGGGAGCTTGCCGAGACGTTCGCGACGACGCTCGGCGCCGCGTATCCAGCCCGCACGGGGGACGCGCTCGACTCGCTGCGCGGGCGCGCCGCGTGGCCGGGGGATGCGATCGTGTGGATGCGGGTGGAGGCGGGCCGCGGGACCTTGCTCGACGGTCCCCCACGTGGCGTCCGCCTCGGCCGTTGAGCGAAGCTAGGCGGGGTCGAACCTCCCGGGACCCCAGACCTCGGCGCCGCAGAACAGCGGGCGATGGGTCGGGCCGGGCAGCGACGACGGGTCGGCGGCGAACGCCTCGAGCGTCCGCGCGAGCCACGCGTCGATCTCCGAGAACTCCGTCCAGCGGCGGTACTCCCAGCCCTCGGAGAGGCAGATCTGCTCGAGAGACTCCTTCGCGAACACCACGTCGCTGTACCCCGCGGCATAGCGGTCGGACGGCCCGTCCCCGATGAACACGACCGCACGACCCGCCGCCTGGTGCGCGAGCACGCGGTTGCGCTTGCAGGTGCCGCACACGAAGCAGTCCGGGTTGCCGTTGGGGAACTCGATCCGCGCACCGTCGGGCCCGAACGTCGTCGCGGCCGTGACCACAGGCAGCTGCCCCACCCCGAGGGCAGCCAGCGCCGGCTCGATGAAGAACCCGAACCCGTCCGACACCACCTCGACCGGGATCCCGGCGGCCAGCGCCCGCTCGGCGAACGGGCCGGAACGACGGATCGTGCGGCTGGGTGGCAGCCTTCGCGCGCAGCGCGTCCGGATCGGCCGTGATCTGCCCGACCTCCCAGGCCATGAGCCGCCGAGACCCCGTGCGCCCCGCGTCGTAGTCGGCCACGTGCGACTCCCAGTCCGCGGTCACGAACTCCGCCATCAGCATGTCCGAGACGTCGGTGCGGGCGATGGTCCCGTCGTAGTCGACGAGGATCGCAAGGGGCGGCTGGCCGGGGAGCAGCGGCGGCACGGGGGCCGGCGGCAGCACGGACGACCGCGGCGGGTCGGGCAGGGCGACGTCACGAGGCGGCGCGTCCGGTCACGCGGCCGAGGATAGCCGCGACCGCATCGACGCCGGGAGGATCGAGGGCCGGCGCGTCAGCCAGACGCCGAGCACGATGACCGCCCCGCCGACCACCTGCGGCGGCCCGATCGGCTCGGCCAGGAACAGGCGCCCCGAGCACCACCGCGCCGGCCGGAACGCAGGAGCTGCATCGCCGTCGTCCGGGTCGGTCCGACATACCGGATGGCGATGAGCACGAAGCACGTTGGCGACGCCGGCCGCCAGGATCCCGGAGTAGAGGACCGCGCCGATGACGGCCGGCGTGATCACGACCGCCGGGCGGGCGGCCGCTTCCGCCGACGCCCAGCGGCACCAGCAGCGCGGCGCCCGCGATGACCGTCCACGTCGTCGCCCGCAGCGGGTCGATCCGCAGCACGACCTTGCTCGCACCGACCGTGTACACGGCCCACAGCACGGCCGCGCCGATGGTGAGCGCATCGCCGAGCAGCGACGACCCGAGCGACAGCGCCTGCGACCCGCCGATCACGATGACGACGCCCGCGAACGCGAGCAGCGCCCCGGCGAGCTTGGGCGCCGTCAGCCGGTCCATCCCGACGGCGGCGGCGAGCAGCGCGGTGATGCACCGGCGAGACCGCCAGCAGCAGCGCCGAGTCGCCCGCGCTGATCATGCGTCAGCCCGGTCGTCCACAGGATCTGGTAGCAGCCGAAGCCCGAGCACGCCGAGCGCCAGGAGCGCCCGCCCGTACCCCGCCGGCGGGCGGATCGAGCCCTGCCGCCGCCACAGGATCACGAGCAGCGTCAGTGAGGCAACCAGGTAGCGGGCGCCTGTGAACGTCAACGGTCCGATGCCGCCGATCGTGGCCTTGACGATGACGAAGTTGGCCGACCAGATGAGCGACCGTGACCAGGATCCCGATCTCGGCGAGCTGGCGGCGTCCGCGCGGAGACCGTGGGTCGCCCGGACACCGAAACGCCCGCCTGATCGGCGGGCGTCGCGTCGCTCAGCGGGCCGGCGGCGTCGATCCGCCGGCGGAGGCGAGTCGATCAGATGCCTTCCTGCTCGAGCTCGAGAGCCTCCTCGTCGTCCTCCTCGGTCAGCTTGAGCCAGACGAACAGGCCGGCCAGCACGACCAGCGGGATGACGATCAGGGCGCCGAGGGTGATCCCCAGGGCGACGGCAACGGTCCGCAACGCCTTCATCGGGTTGGGCCTCCTTCGAGTACGACGTTCAGGCGAGTGATTGTGCCCCCGGAGGAGCGTGCCTGTCACTCCGACGATCAGCTGGCGGGTTCGCCCCAGGTCGTCGCGGCCGCCTCGGCTGCAGGCGCGGCCTCGGGTGCGGCCGCCGGAGCCGGCGTGGGCGGAACGCCCGCGGACATCGGCGCGACGGCCTGGATGGGCGCCACCGGCCTGCGCCGGCTTGGGCTTGTTGCGCAGCTGTGGGCCCTCGGCGACGAGGGTCTCGATGTCCTCGCGCGTGAACTCGCTCAGGGTGTGGTGCACGCCGGACTGCCGCCATCTCGAGGAGCCGGATCACGTAGGCGCCGTCCTGCTCGAACAGGAAGACGTCCTTCGGCTTCTGGTGCGTCCATCCAGCGGCCGATGACGCGCAGCGCGCGCTCGTAGGTCCCGGCCGCCGCCATCGGGGGCTGCGTGCCGCCGCGCCGGGCCGCTGCCTCCTCCATGAACTTCGCGATGTCGTCGTCGAAGAAGCTCAGCGTCTCCTTGTTGACCTGGTCCCATCGTGTCGGACCACGAGCCGGCCGGTGGCGGCCCGGCCGCGACGAGTCCCTGGACGACGAAGCCGTCGGGCACCTCGAGCGATCAGGATGTCCCGCATGCCGCGGCTGTCGAGGAACGCGCCGATCGACCGGAAGACTTCCTCGAAGTCCTGTCGCGGGCTGCCGTCGTAGATCCGCATCAGCTCTCCTCGCTGCGGCGCCTCGCCGCCCGGTCGACCTCCGGCGCTACGAGCCGGTCGTCCGGTCCAGCAGCCCGAGTTCCCGGGCACGACGTTCGCTCGAATCGGAAGGTGGCGATGGCCGCGAGTGTAGCCAGCGCCCCGGTCACGCACAAGGCGAGCGACGATGGTCGGGCCGTCGGGCGCCGAAGTACCGGTGACAGCTGTCCACACCGAGCCCGGGCCGCCGATCGATGACGGGCCGTCGGGCACGAGGCCAGCCGGACGCCGGCGACCCACCAGGTGATCGGGTTGATGAGGCCGACGACCTGGAGCACCGGGGGCAGGATCGACAGCGGGAAACACGACGCCGCTGACCAGGAACAACGCGCCCGCGAAGGCATCCGGGTAGGACCAGCTCTCCTGCCGTGTCTGGAGGCAGATCGCGGCGAGCAACACCCCGAGGCCGAGGATCGGCACGACCCCGAGCGTCAGGCACACGACGAGCAGGAGCCAGTCGACGGCGGCGAGGTCGACCCGGAGGCCGAGGACGATCACGGCGAACACGAGCGCGACCGCGGTCCCCATGGCGCCGGCACCGAGGCGGGCCCCGCCGCGTCCGACCAGCAGCACGAGGAACGTCGCCGGGCTCACGTAGAGGTACTTGAGCATCCGGTAGCGCTCGCGGTCCTCGAGCACGGACCAGGCCGGTCCCGCGAGCCCGGCCACGAGCATCGCCCACAGCGCGCTGCCCAGGACCACGAACGTGCGCACCTCCTGGTTCGCGGCGCCGCCGATGATCGTCACCATCACGACCAGCAGCAGCAGCGACGCGATCGGCCGCGCCACCGTGTAGATGAAGAACAGGACGGGGTCGGTCCAGTTCGACTCGACGCGCCAGCCGAGGAGCAGCGCAGTCCGCAGGTTGCGGGCGGTCTCGAGCGGCCCGCCGCCATCGGCGCGTCCGCGATCGAAGGTCGGCGAGGTGCCCGCCAGGCCCTCGCCGGTGAGCGCGCTCATTGCCAGCGGATCGAGAGCGTGCCGCGGGCGCGGGCCATCTGCTCGATCGTGCGGATCAGCCAGCGGGCGGCGAGCGTGAACCCGATGGTCATCGCGACGAGGATCAGCGCCTCGACCTCCGGCGTCGGTGTGCCGGTGATGTACGGCTGGCCCGTGAACACCAGCTGGCGCATGGCGTCGAGGCCGACGGCGAACGGGATCGTCGCGATCGCGACCGCGCCGAGGGCGCCCAGCTTGCCCACCGGGAAGTTCAGCCCGGACACGAAGTACACGGGCTCGATCATCACGTTGGTCATGTGGAACGCCTCGCGGCCCCACAGCAGGTACAGGCTGGCCATCGCCATGCCCAGGCCGTAGAGGGCCGACAGCGTCAGGAAGAAGACCGCGATCAGCAGGCCCCACTGCTGGACGCTGAACGTGACCCCGAACACCGCAAGTCGAGACGACGAGGATCGCGAGCGCCCGCGTGCGAGCTCATGATCAGGCCGCCGACGGCCATCCCCAGCAGCACCGACATGAGGTTCATCGGCGCCGCGAAGTACAGCTCGAGGTTCCCCTGGTCCTTCTCCCAGTACAGCTGAGCCGCCATCATCCAGACGACGTTGAGCCAGAACGCCGCCATGGCGCCGCCGAGGACGACGAAGCCGACGTAGGCGTCGGGCGCCTGGAGGGTGCGGTAGACGAGCACGAACGCCGACGTGGTGAGGAACGGCAGCAGGATCTCGAAGAACAGCCACGACGGCTCGCGGGCCATGCCGCGGACGCGGGGGAACGCGCGGCCGACGAGCGAGCGGGCGTTGTTCTCGATGACCTGGCGGCGGGTCCAGTCCGACGCGATCCGGGGATCGGTGCCGTTGCGCGAGTTGGCGAAGATCGAGACCCGCGACGTCTCGACCGGCGGCGCGTCCACGGTCATCGGCCGGCCTCCACCGGGTAGGCCTCGTGTGCCTCTTCGGCGCTCGGTAAGGGCGGGAGGTCCTCGACGCCATCCGCGCGATCATCCCGGCCCGACCCCGGGCCCTCGCCTTCGTTGTCGCGCTCGTCGCCGAACCCACGCCCGACGAGCTCGACGAACACGTCCTCGAGCGTCGGCTCGGACTTGCGCAGCGCGAGGATGTGGCTGCCGAGCCTGGCGAGCGCGGTGACCACGCCGCCCAACGCGGCGTCCTCAGCCAGCACGAGGTCGACGGTCACCCGCTGGGCCTCAGGATCGGCGTCGGCCGCCGGAGCCGCCGAGACGACGCCGGGCAGCCGCGAGATGGCGGCGATGCCCGCGTCGAGGCCATCGAGCTCGAGCCGGAAGATCGACTCGCGCTGGACGCGCTGCTTGAGCTCGTCGGGCGTGCCGATCGCGAGGATCCGGCCGTGGTCCACGATCGCGATCCGCTCGCACAGCTCGTCGGCCTCGGCCATGTAGTGCGTCGTCAGGAGGACCGTCCGGCCCGGAACGGCGCCTCTCCAGTCGAGGACGAGATCGCGGATGGAGCGGGCGGCAGCCACGTCGAGGCCGAGCGTCGGCTCGTCGAGGAACAGGATCCACGGATCGTTGAGCAGGCCCCTTGCCATGTTCATCTTCTGGCGCTGGCCGGTAGACAGCGTGCTGACCCGCTGGAGGCGCTGCTCGCCCAGCCCGACCGCCTCGATCAGCTCGTCGACCCGCTTCCAGCCCTCGCGCGTGCCCAGGCCGTAGAACTGGCTGAACATCCACAGCTGCTCGCGGACCGTCAGGATCCCGTAGCCCGACTGCTCGCCGCCCGCGACCATGTTCATGATCCGCCGGATCCGCTTGGTCTCGGTGGCGACGTCGAAGCCGAAGATCCGCGCCTCCCCGCTCGTCGGGAGCAGGAGCGTCGTCAGGATCTTGATCAGCGTCGTCTTGCCGGCGCCGTTCGGCCCGAGCAGCCCGAAGAACTCGCCCGGAGCGACCTCGAGGTCGACGCCGTGCGAGTGCAATGACGGGCTTCGGCTTCGTCGCGTAGACGCGCCGAACACCGGTGACGGAGATCGCCGGCGGGAGGCTCTGGCTCGGGCGTGCGGCAGCCATGGTCAGCCGGTGCGGACCTCGTGCGGGGAGGCGGATGCTACCACGGCGGGACCCGCTTGTGGAAGATGGCGGTCTTACACGAGCGTTACGGTTGTCGAACAGGAATCGGGAGATCGACCCCGCCCGACGGCATGGACGTTTGTCGCCATCGGCTTGTCTACCCAGGTCCATCAAAGGCGGCAGCCGGGGTTCATAGGCTGGAGCCATCAACCCTCGCGACTGCTCTATGCAAGCCCAGCCGTTGCCCGCCACCAAGACCTCGACCGGAGACCCCTGAAATGTTCGCCACCAGCGCCGTCAAGCCGTTCAGCGTCCGGATCCGCCCTATCGCCCGGATCCAGTACCGCGGCCGCCCCGGTCCCTCGAGCCCCGTTCGCCCGCGGACCGACGCCTACCGCACCAAGCCCGGAGCGCTCCTGACCTTCGCCGGCATCGCGCAGGCGACCGCCGTCGGCGGGTTCGGGTTCGGGGCTCGTCCCGCGGCCGACGCCGAATAGCCGATACTTCCTGGCCGACGCGCCGGCCCGATCACCGGGTCGGCGTTTTGGTGTCCGGCCCCTAGCTCGCACCTTCGAGCGCCAGGAGGGCACCAGCCAGCTCGCCGCCGACCTTCGCGTTGTTGACGATCAGCGCGATGTTGGCCTTGACCGACGCGCCGTCGGTGATCGCCGCGACCCTCGCCAGCAGCCACGGCGTCAGCGCCGCGCCGCCGACGCCCGTGTTGTCCGCCTCGCGGATCGCCTGGTCGACCGCTTCACGGGTCAACGCATCGGGGAGCGCGAGGTCCGCTGGGACCGGGTTGCAGATCACGAGGCCGGACCTCGAGGCCGAGCGCCTCGTGGGCGCGAATCACGGCTGCCGCCGCGGCGACGTCGGGCACGCTGGTCGGGGCCTTGATCCCGGATCCGCGGGCGTAGAACCCGGGCACCTCGTCGATCCCGATCGAGACCACGGGCACGCCGCGCGTCTCGAGATACTCGAGCGTCCGTGGCACGTCGAGGATCGCCTTCGGGCCCGGCGCACACGACGGCGACCGGGGTCCGGGCGAGCTCGTCGAGGTCGGCCGAGATGTCGAAGCTCGGATTCGGGCCGTCGATGGCGCCGCGGTGGACGCCGCCGATCCCGCCTGTCGCGAAGACGCGGATCCCCGCGGCGTGGCAGGCGATCATCGTGGCGGCGACGGTCGTGGCGCCCCACTTGCCGCCGGCGATCGCAGCGGCAAGGTTCCGTCTGGAAACCTTGTCGACGGTCCCGCGCTCGGCTGTCGCCAGGCCCTCGAGCTCGTCCCTCGACAGCCCGACCAGGAGCCTGCCCTCGTTCAGCGCGACGGTCGCGGGGATCGCGCCAGTGGACCGGATCGCCGCCTCCGAAGCCGTTGCGACCTCGACGTTCTGCGGGTACGGCAGGCCGTGGCTGATGAGCGTGGACTCGAGGGCGACGACGGGCCGGCCATCGCGGAGGGCGTCAGCGACCTCGGGGGCGATCGTCAGGTGCTCGGGACTGATCATGCCCCGAGGGTACGTCAGGGCACCGGCGTGAGCGACGTCACGACGAACTGCTGGCGACAGCCCAGGACCGCGGCGGGATCCGGGGCGTTGACCGGGCCGGAGACCGTGCCGCCGAACCCGATCGAGAAGCACAGGCGCGACTCCACGTCGTCGAAGTGACCGACCACGTCGTACTGGCCGCTCACGGCGTTCGGAGGGCTCGGTTGGCCCGCGAGGAGCGTCGCCTCCACGTGCCCGTCGAGATTCAGGGCGTCGTCCAAGTTGCACAAGGCGTAGAGCGGGAGCCAGCTCGCACCGGCGATCGCGGCGTCGATGGAGGCCCCCGAGCAGGTGACCTCGCCTCGCAGGTGCAGGTCGGCGTCGCCGTAGCAGGCGAGCGCGGGCAGCGAACCGAGCCGCTGGATCGTCGCTGCCTCGAGCGTGTCCGCGGCCGGGCAGTCGGGCTCAAGCGGGGTCAGGGTCGGTCGATCGGCCGTGCCAGAGCCAGGCACCCATCCATAGTCGAGGAAGCCCGAGCTCGGGTAGATCGCCCACCACGTCTGGCCGTCCCCGGTTTCGCGCCGCGAGTCCAGGAACACGACGGTGCCATCGGCGATCGTCGCCTCGGCGCCCTTCACCTTCTTGCCCGCCGGTTCCTGATGGAGGCGGAGACCGTTCGGGCCCACGACCGTCGCAAGGCCGTCAAGCTGCAGGCCGACCGGAGCTGGCGACGCGTACGCCGGAGCGAGTGTGGGAGGTGCGGACTGACGAACCGGCCCGACCGGCGGGTCGAGCGACGGGGGCCGCAGCGGGCCGTTGAGCGCGATCAGCGCGACGATGGCTGCGACCACCGCCACCAGGACGATGACCAACCCGCGCGTCCTCACCGGAGCTCGGCCTTACCCGTTCCCACGCTGCCTGTCCCTCGCAGTCGATGCGCGTTGCGCCCGCCAGACGTCGGCGCGACACCGTCGGTTCCGGCCACGACATGCCCCGTGGCGTAGTGTGACCGGATGGCCAACTCGACCCGTGCCTTCGTTCTGCGCCACACGCGGCTCCGCCCGGTTCCCGGGCTGGAGGAGCTGCGCCTGCACCTGGCCGACGAGGCGCTGGTGATCTGGCACGAGGCACAGGTCGAGACCCGTGACCCCGACGCGCCGATGACGTATTGGGCGTTCGCGTGGGGCGGCGGGCTTGCGATCGGGCGCTACCTGCGGGAGCACCCCGAGGTCGTCGCCGGCAAGCGGGTATTCGACCTCGCGTCGGGATCCGGGCTGTGTGCGATCGCCGCGATGCTCGCCGGCGCCGCGTCGGCTACCGCCGTCGACATCGACCCCTTCGCCGTCTCGGCGATCGCGCTCAACGCGCGCGCGAACCGCTAACGCGTCGGACATCGTCCGCCGCGACGTGCTCGATGACGAGCCGCCCGATGCCGACGTCATCCTCGCCGGCGACTGCTACTACGAGCCAGCGGCTCGCCGAGCGCGTGCTGCCCTGGCTCGCGCGAGCGCGGGCGAGCGGGATCGATGTCATCGTCGGCGACCCGGGTCGCCGCTACCTGCCGATGGACCAGCTCGACGAGCTGGCGGCCTACGACGTCCGGACGACGACCGAGCTCGAGGACCTCGAGCGCAAGCAGCGGCCGCGTGTACCGGCTCCGAAACGAGGGCGTCAGCCCAGGCTGAGCTCCGCGCGCGGGTGCTGACAGCTGGCGGAGCGCGGCCCGATTGCCGGCGACGGCGCCGCGTCTGCAGGGCCGCCGCAGGTGCGACGCCGCGGCGCCGGGCATCGAGCCAGGCCAGCAGGAAGCCGGCATCGAAGGCATCGCCGGCGCCCGTCGTGTCGGTCGCCTTGATCGGCGTCGTGGCGATGTCGAAGCGAAGCGGCTTGCGGTCGGTGCGGACGTGGATCGACGCGCCCTTGCGGCCGCGCTTGACGACGGCGATCGGCGCGAGATCGAGCAGCCGCTCCTCGTACTTCGTGCCCAGCAGCGCCTTGGCCTCGTCGCGGGTCGCGAACAGCAGGTCCGGGCGCCGCCTCGCGGATCAGCGCGATCGCCGTGCCGGCGGCCGAGCGCGAGCAGCGGTGCGGTCGACGCGAGGTCGACGGTGATCAGCGCACCGGCCGCGCGGCCCAGCCGGATCGCCTCCATCCCGGCCCGGCCGAGGGGCTCGTCGAGGAGCGAGTAGGCGGGCAGGTGGACGGCGTCGGCGCCGTCGAACCAGGCGGGCTTGAGGTCCTCGGGGCGCAGCAGGAGCGCCGCGCCGCGATCCTGGACGAACGAGCGCTGGCCGTCGGGCTCGACGAACACGCCGATGCGCGCCGGTCTTGGCGCCGGCGACCCGGACAGCGCGGACGGTGACGCCGTCGTCGGTCGCCGCCGCGACGAGCGCCCGGCCCGGCCGCATCGCGGCCGACCGCGCACACGAGCGTCGAGCGCGCCCCGAGCCGGCCCGAGCCACCGCGCCGCCGTCGCCGCCGAGCCACCGGCCCGCAGCCAGCACGCGGCCGCGGACGTCGCTGCCGCGCTCGATGTCGCGCTCCGGCGCGAGGATCACGTCGACCACGATGTCGCCGACGACGACCACCCGAGCTCGCTGGATCGCGCGCCGGATCCGGTGGTGGATGCGAGCGCGGCGGGTCGCGAGCAGGGTCGGCATGTCGCGGAGCATACCCGGGCGCCCGGGCCTGCCGTCGTCATGCACGTGCGCATGAGATCGACCGCGTCCGTGCGTGACTCCGGGCGCCGACTCGCGGTTGGGGATCGAGCCCACGCTCGCAGCCGCGCGATTTCATGCAGGTGCGAATAGGCGCATCCGCCGCGCGTAGCGGGGTACGATGGCGGTGCGGCAGAACCCGCCGCGCCGGCGCTCAGCCCGCGCGCAACCGGAGACAGCGATGACCCTCGCCACGGACCGCCTCGATCGAGCTCGCGGTCGACACCATCCGGACCCTCTCGATCGACGGCGTCCAGCAGGCGAACTCCGGGCACCCGGGCGCGCCGATGGGCGCCGCGCCGATGGCCTACGCGCTGTGGACCCGCCACCTCCGCCACTCGCCGACGAACCCGGCCTGGCCCAACCGCGACCGCTTCGTCCTGTCGGCCGGCCACGCGTCGATGCTCCTGTACTCGCTGCTCCACCTGACCGGCTACGACGTCAGCCTCGACGACCTCAAGTCGTTCCGCCAGTGGGGCTCGATCACCCCGGGCCACCCGGAGTACGGCCTCACGCCGGGCGTCGAGGCGACGACCGGCCCGCTCGGCCAGGGCCTGGGCAACGCCATCGGCATGGCCATCGCGGAGCGCCGGCTCGCCGAGGAGTTCAACCGGCCCGGGCACGAGATCATCGACCACCGGACCTACGTGATCGCCAGCGACGGCGACATGCAGGAGGGCATCGCGTCCGAGGCGTGCTCGCTCGCCGGCCACCTGAAGCTGGGCAAGCTCGTCGTGCTGTACGACGACAACCGGATCCAGCTCGACGGCCCGACCGCGTGGGCGTTCAGCGAGGACGTCCTCGCCCGGTTCGACGCCTACGGCTGGCACACCGCGCGGGTCGAGGACGGCAACGACGTCGCCGCGATCTCGGCCGCCATCGACGCCGCCAAGGCCGACGACCGGCCGTCCGTCATCGCCGTCCGCACCCACATCGGCTTCGGCAGCCCGAACAAGCAGGACACCCAGAAGGCGCACGGGGCGCCGCTCGGGCCGGACGAGGTCGGCTGGCCAAGGAGGCCTACGGCTGGGACCCGGACCGCACGTTCTACGTGCCCGACGAGGCCGAGGCGGTGTTCCACCGCGCGATCGACGAGGGCAAGGACCTGGTCGCCGCGTGGGAGGCGCGGCTTCGACGGCTACGCCGTCGGCGTTCCCGGCCGAGGCCGCGGAGCTGCGAGCGGCGCCTCGAGGGCCGCCTGCCCGACGGCTGGGCGTCGGCCGTTGCCCGCGTACGAGGTGGGCACGGAGGTCGCGACGCGCAACGCGAGCCAGGACACGATCCAGGCGCTGGCCGGCGTCCTGCCCGAGCTGTTCGGCGGGTCCGCGGACCTCTCGGAGTCCAACCTGACCGACGTCAAGGCCAACGGCCACGACCACTTCGAGGCCGAACCACGCCGGCCGCAACCTGCGCTTCGGCGTCCGCGAGCACGGGATGGGCGCGATCGCCAACGGCATCGCCTACCACGGCGGCTTCCTCCCCTACTGCGCCACCTTCCTCACCTTCAGCGACTACATGCGCGGGTCCGTCCGGCTGGCCGCGCTGTCCGGCCTCCACGTGACCTACGTCTGGACGCACGACTCGGTCGGCCTCGGCGAGGACGGGCCGACGCACCAGCCGGTCGAGCACTACGCGGCGCTGCGCGCGATCCCGAACCTGTGGTTCGTGCGCCCGGGCGACGCGAACGAGGCGGCGGCGGCGTGGGCGCTGGCGGTCGAGCGGCCGACGATCGAGGGCGCGGCCGCGGACCGGTCGCGCTTGCGTTCACCCGCCAGAAGCTGCCGACGCTGCGCGGGCTCGCCGGAGAAGGCGCGCGAGGGGCTCCGGCGCGGCGGCTACGTGCTGCGCGAGGCCTCGGGTCGGGGCGCCGCAGCTGATCCTGATCGGCACGGGCTCGGAGCTCCAGCTGTGCTTCGCGGCCGCCGAGGCGCTCGAGGCCGACGGCATCCCGACGCGGGTCGTGAGCCTGCCCTGCTGGGAGCGGTTCGAGGCCCAGGACGCAGGCCTACCTTGACTCGGTCCTGCCGCCGGCCGTGAAGAAGCGGGTCTCCGTCGAGTCCGGCGTCTCGCTGGGCTGGGAGCGATGGGTCGGCGACGAGGGGGCGATCATCGGCATCGACCACTTCGGCGCCAGCGCCCCCGCGGGCACGATCTTCAAGGAGTTCGGCTTCACCGCCGAGCGGGTCGCGGACGTCGGGCGGCGCGTGGTCCGCGAGGGGCTCCACGGCCGCCAGCCGACGCTGTCGTCGCCGCACGGCTCGCATCCAACGCTGGGAGACGGCGACCCCGGCGTCGACCGTACCCCGGGCAGCGACCCGGGCCACGGCTGAGGTCGGCATGCGCGTCGCGTTCGCCGCCGATCACGCCGGGGCCTCGTTCAAGGACGAGCTGATCCATCGGCTGGTCGTCGCGCTGGGCGGCCAGCACGAGCTGACCGACCTCGGCGGCGACGGCTCCGACCCGAACGACGACTACCCCGACTTCGCCCAGCGCCTCGGCGAGGCCGTCCGCGACGGGCGCGCGGACCGCGGGATCCTGATCTGCGGGTCCGGCGTTGGCGCGTCCGTCGCGGCCAACAAGATCCCGGGCATCCGGGCGGCGATCTGCCACGACACCTACTCGGCGCACCAGGGCGTGGAGCACGACGACATGAACGTGCTCACGCTGGGCGCCCGCGTCATCGGCATCGAGCCGGCCGTCGAGTGCTCGCTCGCGTTCCTGGCGGCGACGTTCTCGGGCGAGCCGCGCCACCAGCGCCGTCTGGACAAGGTGCTCGCGATCGAGGCCGCCGCGCGCGATCGCGACTGATCTCAGCGACTTCGCGCCGCTACGATCCGCGCATGGCCCAGTTCGACCTCCCGCTCGATCAGCTTCGCGCGTACCGGCCTCCGCGCGACGAGCCCGCGGACTTCGACGCGTTCTGGTCGACCACGCTCGCCGAGAGTCGCGCAAGCGTCCGGGCGCCGGTGGTCGCCGTCGACGTCGACTCGGACCTCGAGACGATCGCGCGGCCGACATCACGTTCTCCGGCTTACGACGGCCAGCCGATCAAGGCCTGGCTCCTGTGGCCCGCCGGCCACACGCGGCCGCTGCCGACGATCGTCGAGTACATCGGCTACGGCGGCGGGCGAGGCCGCCCGATCGACTGGCTGCTGTGGGCCTCGGCCGGGTACGCCCATCTCGTGATGGACACGCGCGGCCAGGGCGGGACCTGGCTGTCGGGCGACACATCTGACGTCGAGGCGAGCGGGACCGGTGCCGCAGGTCGCCGGGCGTCATGACGCGCGGCATCCTCGACCCGGCGACCTACTACTACCGGCGGCTCATGACCGACGCCGTCCTCGCGGTCGACGCGGCCCGCGACCTACCGATCGTCGACGGCTCGCGGATCGTCGTCATCGGCGCGCAGCCAGGGCGGCGGGCTGGCGCTGACGGTGGCCGGGCTGGTGACCGGACGTTGGCCGGGCGATCATCGACGTGCCGTTCCTGACGCACTTCCGGCGCGCGCTCGAGATCACCGACGAGCAGCCCTACGGCGAGATCTGCGCCTTTCCTGCGCACGCATCGTCTCGACGGAGGAGCGGGTGTTCCGGACCCTGTCCTACTTCGACGGTCGCAACTTCGCGGCCCGGGCGACGGTGCCGGCGATGTTCTCGGTCGGGCTCGAGGACGCAGATCACGCCGCCCTCGACGGTGTTCGCGGCCTACAACGAGTACGCCGGCCCGAAGGAAATGCGGGTCTGGCCGTTCAGCGGCCACGAGGCGCCCGACGACGAGCACGCCGTCGAGCGCCTGGACTTCGCGGCCCGCCTGCCTGCGCTGACCCGAGCCGCGCCGCGGCCGCCCGAGGGCAATTTGAACGCGCAGGGCTGCGGCCAGCCTATGCTCTATCGCGAAACCACCCTGCTCATGCCGCAGCCCCGGGAGAACGGCCCAATGCGCATCGGCTTCATCGGACTCGGGCGGATGGGCGCGAACATGGTTCGCCGCCTGCTCCGCGACGGGCACGAGATCGTCGCCTACAACCGGACGCCGGAGAAGACGCGCGAGATCGAGGGCGAGGGCGCGATCGCGGCCTTCTCGATCGCCGAGCTGGTCGGCAAGCTCGAGAAGCCGCGCGCGGTCTGGGTGATGGTCCCCGCGGGCGACGCCACCGAGGCGCAGATCGAGGAGCTGCTCGAGCACCTCGAGCCCGGCGACACGATCATCGACGGCGGCAACACCAACTTCCACGACGACGTCCGCCGCCACGCGGAGCTCGCGAAGAAGGGCATCAACTACGTCGACGCCGGGACGTCGGGCGGGATCTGGGGCCTCCAGGTCGGCTACTGCCTGATGGTCGGCGGCGACGACGACGGCCGTGGAGCCGCTGGTGCCGGTGTTCACGACGCTCGCCCCCGAGGGCGGCTACCTGCACGTCGGCGGCCCCGGCGCGGGCCATTACGTGAAGATGGTCCACAACGGGATCGAGTACGGCCTGATGCAGGCGTACGCCGAGGGCTTCGAGATCATGCACGCCTCGGACTACGAGCTCGACCTCGGCAAGATCGCGAACCTGTGGGGCCAGGGCTCGGTCGTCCGCTCGTGGCTGCTGGAGCTGCTCGCGCGCGCGTTCGCGTCGGAGGGCCAGGACCTCGCCCACCTCAAGGGCTGGGTCGCCGACTCGGGCGAGGGCCGCTGGACGGTCCAGGAGGCGATCGATCGCGACGTCCCGGCGCCGGTCATCACGCTCTAGCTGCAGACCCGGTTCCGCTCCCGCCAGGACGACTCGTACGGCGGCAAGGTCCTCGCCGCGCTGCGCAACGAGTTCGGCGGCCACGCGGTCAAGACGGAGTAGGACGTGGGACGACTGCCGAGAACGCAGGTCGCGCGATCGCCGGCGACGCCACCGCGACGGCGACTGCCCCGCCCAAGCCGGACGCCCGCCACCGCGCCCTCGAAGAAGGACGCCCCGCGGACGATGCGCGACCTGCGCCTCGCGGCGGAAGGCAAGAAGCGACCGCCGCCGCCCAAGGCCGCGCAACCCGCTGCGCGAGGGCCTGCGGCTCGAGCGCGTGCCGGACCCGGCCACGTTCGTGCTGTTCGGCGCCACCGGCGACCTCGCCCATCGCAAGGTCATCCCGGCGCTGTACCAGCTGTGGCGGACGCACCTGCTGCCGCACGAGTTCACGATCGTCGCCCTGGGTCGCCGCGCCTACACGGACGAGTCGTTCCGGCGACGAGCTGACCGCAAGTCGCTCGAGCAAGCTCAGCTCGCGCTGCTGCCCGTCGATCTCGGATATCTGGGACGAGCTGTGCGCGCGCATCGTCTACCACCGCTGCGACTTCGCCGACCCGGCGGGCTACGCGAGCCTCGCCGAGCTGCTCGACGACCTTGACGAGGAGCGCGGCACCCGCGGCAACCGGCTGTACTACCTCGCGACGCAGCCGTCGGCGTTCGCCGAGATCGTCGCCCAGCTCGGCCGTGCCGGCCTCGACCACGAGCGCCACGACGGCGGCTGGCGGCGGGTCGTCATCGAGAAGCCGTTCGGGCGCGACCTCGACTCGGCGGTCCGCCTCAACCGCGAGGTCGGCAAGGTCTTCCGCGAGCGGCAGGTCTACCGCATCGACCACTACCTGGGCAAGGAGACCGTCCGGAACCTGCTGGTCTTCCGGTTCGCCAACGGCATCTTCGAGCCCATCTGGAACCGCCGCCACATCGACCACGTGCAGATCACGGTCGCCGAGTCGATCGGGATCGAGGGCCGCGGCGCCTTCTACGAGGAGACCGGCGCCTGCCGCGACTTCCTCCAGAACCACCTGCTGCAGCTGCTCAGCCTGGTCGCGATGGAGCCGCCGGCCACCTTCGATGCCGACGCGCTGCGCGACGAGAAGGTCAAGGTCCTGCGGGCGATCCCGGAGCTGAGCCCCGAGCAGGTCGAGCGCGACGTCGTCCGCGGGCAGTACGGCCCCGGCTGGGTCACCGCGAAGCCGGTGATCGGCTACCGCAGCGAGCCCGAGGTCGACCCGCAGTCGGAGACCGAGACGTTCATCGCGGCACGGCTCACGATCGACGACTGGCGCTGGTCCGACGTCCCGTTCTACCTGCGGATGGGCAAGCGGCTGCCGAAGCGCGCGACCGAGATCGCGATCCAGTTCAAGGAGGTCCCGCACCGGCTGTTCAAGGACAGCGCGACGGACCCCGAGGCGAACCTGCTCGCGATGCGGATCCAGCCCGACGAGGGGATCATGCTGCGCTTCGGCGCCAAGGTCCCGGGCCTCGGCATCGACGTCCGCAACGTGACGATGGACTTCACCTACGGCTCGGCGTTCCAGACCGACAGCCCCGACGCGTACGAGACGCTGATCCTCGACGCGCTGCTCGGCGACGCGTCGCTGTTCACGCGCGCCGACGAGGTCGAGGAGGCCTGGTCGATCGTCGATCCGATCCTCGACGCCTGGGCCGGCCGGGCCCGCGCCGGACTTCCCGAACTACGAGGCCGGCACCTGGGGGCCCGAGGCGGCCGACGACCTGCTCGCCCGCGAGGGACGACGGTGGCGCCGGATCTGAACGGCGCCGGCGGAAACGGGGCGGCGGGACGGCAACGGTGACGGCCGCCGACGGCGCGGCGCCGACCGATCGAGCCGTCGGCGACGTGATCGCGGTCGGGACGCGGCCGGCGGGCGGCGGACAGATCGCGCTGGCGGAGCCGCCGCGGCCGGGCGAGCCGACGCTGCGCTGGATGTCACGCGCGCAGCTCGATCGAGGGGATCGAGCGCGAGCTGGCCCGGATCTGGGCGCAGCCCAACCTGGCGATCGTCGACGCCGACGGGGACGGCGAGGGCGGCCACGGCGGCGGCCGGCACATCGCCGCGCGGACGTCCGTGATGAACCTGGTCGTCGTCGCGCGCCAGCCCGAGGTCGGCGAGCGCAGCGCCGAGACGATCAGCCGGCTCACCGGCCGGCACCCGTCGCGGACGCTGATCGTCCAGGGCGCGGACCCGGACGGCCCGCCGTGGATCGACGCGCGGATCCAGGCCCACTGCGTGATGCCCCGCGCCGACGCGCCCGGAGACGTGCACCGAGCTGATCTTCCTGACCGCCGGCGGCGAGACCGGCCGCCACCTGTTCGCGCTCGTCGCGCCGCTGCTGGTCCACGACCTGCCCGGTGACGGTCTGGTGGCCCGGCGAGCCGCTGCTCCAGTCCGAGGCCGTCCGCGACCTGCTCGAGGCGACGGACCGCCTCGTCGTCGACGCGTCGACCTGGGCGGGCGACGGGCTCGCGCCGCCTCGGTCCAGCTGGCCGGCCTGTACGACGACTTCGAGCGGCTGTCGATCCGCGACTTCGCGCTGGTCCGGCAGTCGCGCTGGCGCGAGGCGATCGCGACCGTGTTCGACCATCCCGACTTCCTGCCCTTCCTGCACAGCGTTCGGCGGATCGCGGTGACCTACGCGACCCACGACGAGACCGGCGCTCCCGGGACGACCAACGTCGTCAAGCCGCTGTACCACGTCGCGTGGCTGGCCTCGAGGCTCGGGATGCGGGTCGTCGACGCCGCTGGCGCCGACGACGAGCCGAAGGGCCGGCCGGCCGTCCCGCCGCCCCGCCTCCGCCCGGGCGAGAAGCCGCCGCTCCATCGCGGGCTCCAGGGCCGGCTCGAGGACCACGGGCGCCGAGGTCGCGGTGGTCGATCCGGCCGGTCGCCTCGCCGATGCCGCCCGGGACCACGCTGCGCGTCGAGATCCTCGCGGAGCGGCGCGGCTCCGAGCTCCGGACCGACGTCACCGCCGAGGCCGACAACGTCCACGTCCACGCCTGGCTCGACGGCGTCCAGGCGATGGACCGCACGTTCAAGGCGCCCCGGCGCAGCGAGGTCGACCTGCTGGGCGAGGCGCTCGAGGTCGGCGGCCGCGACCCGCTGACCGTCGAGACGATCCGCATGGCGGCGGCGCTCGTCGGCGATGCGCGCACGCGGGTGCCGCTGAAGGGAGCCGCATGAGCGACGCGCGCGGCGGGGCCGGCCTGCCCGAGCTCCGGGTCGCTGCCGACGCCGACGCCGTTGCCGAGGCGGCGGCACGCGAGATCGCGCACGGCCTCGCCGCGGCGATCGCGGCGCGGGGCGTCGCGCACTGGGTGACGACCGGGGGCTCGGTCGGCGCCCGGGATCTACCACGCCTCGGGCCGGTCGCCGCTGCGCGAGCTCGGTCGACTGGTCGCGCGTCCACGCCTGGTGGGGCGACGACCGGTTCGTGCCGCCCGACCATCCCCTCTCGAACGTGCTGCCGTTCACGCAGATCCTGCTCGCGAGCGGCGGCGACGAGGAGGGCGGCAGCCCGGAGTCGCGCGGACGTCGGCGGCCACGGCGACGGCGTGCGCATCCCGGCGTCGCAGATCCACCAGATCCCGATGACCGAGGCGATCGCCCACGCGGGTGGCGCGGCCTGGGCGGCGGCCGGCTACGTGAACGCGATCGGCGAGCACGGACCGGCGGCGGACGCCGCGGCCGGATCCGGCGGGCTGCCGGCGTTCGACGTGTTCGTCGCCGGGCGTCGGGCCCGACGGCCACATCCTGTCGGTGTTCCCGGGCTCGGCCGCCTGGGACGCCGCCGCGCTGTGCGTCGCCGTGCCGGCGCCGACCGCACATCGAGCCGCACGTGGACCGGGTCACGATGCATCCCCGCCTGGTCGCGGCCGCCCGGCGCGTGGTCGTGGTCTCCGACCGGGGCCTCGAAGGCCGGCGTCCTCGGGCCGGGCGTGGACCGGCGACGACGTCCGCGAGCTCCCGGTCCGCGCCGCGCGGCTCGCCCACGCGCGACCTGGATCCTCGACGAGGCCGCGGCCGCCGATCTCCCGCGCGTCGTAGGCGACGCCTTGCCGGCGCCGTTCCCGGACGTCCCGTCGCGTCGCGTCGTCGCCGCCGACGGCACGCCGATCGCCGTGTTCTCCGCGGGCGCCGGGCGTCCGCTCGTCCTCGTCCACGGCACGACCGCCGACCACCGGACGTGGCGGGTCGTCGGGCCCGAGCTCGCGACGCGCTGGCGGCTCCACGCGATCGACCGGCGCGGGCGCGGCGACTCGGGCGACGGCGACCCCGACCACTACGCGATCGAGCGCGAGTTCGACGATCTGGTCGCCGTCGTCGAGGCGGTCGCCGATGAGGACGGCGGCGCCCGGTCGACGTCGTCGGGCACTCGCTGGGCGGCCGGATCGCGCTGGGCGCGAGCCTGCGGACGCCGTCGATCCGGCGGATCGTCGCCTACGAGTCGGCGCCGCTCGCCGCCCGGCGAGGAGGCGCCGCGACCCGGAGCTCGATGCCCGCCTGCGCGCGGACCTCGCGGCGGGCGACCTCGACGGCATGCTGGCGCGGTTCATGACCGAGGCCATCGGCATGCCCCCGGCGGACCTGGCGGCGTTCCGCGCCGACCCGATCTGGCCGCTGCGCGCCGCGGCCGCGCCGACGATCCTGCGCGAGCTCGACGCCGCGGAGCGCGATCCGGCGGCCGGGCTCGACGCGCTGGCCGCCGTCCAGCGTCCCGGTCCTCCAGCTCGTGGGCTCCGCTGTCGCCGGCGTCGTTCCGCACCGGCGCCGAGGCGCTCGACGCCCGCCTCGCCCACGGCCGCCTCGAGGTCATCGAGGGCGCACGGCACGGCGCCCACCACAGCCACGCCGCCGAGTTCATCGCCCGGACGGAGGCGTTCCTCGACGCCTGAGCGCGGCGCGTCGGGCTACCATCGAGGCCATGATCGAGCCCGCATCCCCGGCCGCCGACGACCGGCCCTACTCGCCCGGCCTCGAGGGCGTCATCGCCGGCGAGACGGCCCTGTCGTTCATCGACGGCGCGGCCGGCCGCCTGCTGTATCGCGGCTACCCGATCGGCGAGCTGGTCCGGCACGGGCACGTACCCCGCCGTCGCCAACCTGCTGTGGACCGGCGACTGGGACCCGGCCGCGAAGCTCGCCTGCCAGCCCGTCCCGGACGCCGTGCTGACGGCGCTGCGCGCGCTGCCGATCGACCGCGAAGCCGATGGACGCGCTGCGGACCGCGGTCTCGGCCTGGGGCGCGACGCAGCCGCTCGCCTGGCCGCCGACCGCCGACGAGGCCCGCGCGCTGACGGCGTTCTCGCCCTCGGCGCTCGCCGCGTTCGCGCGCATCCGGCGCGGGCCAGGAGCCCATCGCGCCCGATCCGGACCTCGACCTCGTCGCCGGGCTACCTGTACATGATCAACGGCGCCCGCCCCGACGACGAGACCGCCCGCGCCCTCGACGCCTACTTCATCGTCGGCGCGGAGCACGGCTTCAACGCCTCGACGTTCACCTGCCCGCGTCATCACCTCGACCCGCTCCGACATCGCGTCGGCCGTCGGCGGCGCGATCGGCGCGATGAAGGGCCCGCTCCACGGCGGCGCCCCGTCCGAGGTCGTCGAGCAGATCCACGAGGTCGGCAGCCCCGAGCAGGCCGAGGCGTGGGTGCGCGAGACGCTCGCCCGCGGCGACCGGCTGATGGGCTTCGGGCACCGCGTCTACCGCGCCTACGACCCGCGGGCCGCGGCGCTGCGCCAGGTCGCCGAGAGCATGGAGCACCGGCCCGACTGGCTGGAGCTCGCGATCGCGGTCGAGGACGTCGCGCTGCGCGTGCTCGCGGAGAAGTACCCGGACCGGCCGCTGCAGGACCAACGTCGAGTTCTACGCCGCGCCCGTGCTCATGGGCGTCGGCCTCACGCCGGACCTGTTCCCGGCGACGTTCGCCCTCGCGCGCCACGCGGGCTGGACGGCCCACGCGATCGAGCAGGCCGGCGCCAACCGCCTGATCCGCCCCGACGTCCGCTACGTCGGCGAGCCGGAGCGCGCCCTGCCGACGGGGTAGACCCGCGTCGGACCGCGCTCAGTGGACGATGATCACCTTGAGGACGACGATGACGAGGCCGAGCAGGCAGTCGACGACCGCGACCTGACGGCCGTCGGCCAGCCCTTCCCGATGGCGTGACCGACGGCCAGGCCCCACACGAACAGCTGGACGACGCACGCGATCGGGCGCACGGTGATCGCCTGATCAACGTCGCACGCCCGCCGAGGACGTCGGCTGGTGAGCGCGAGGCAGGGAAGCACGGCGGCGGCCATCATCGGGCTCGGCCTCGCGAGCGACCATCGCCGTCCCTGTCGAGCGCGATCGGGCCGCGACCCGCAGGCTGACGAGCTTCGACCACACCTCCATCAGCCAGAAGACGGCGACCGACAGGACGAGGATCGACAGCGCGATGAACTCGTGCCGCGGCGCGTGCCGGCTCTCGGCCGCGACCAGCGTCGTCACGAGCAGCGACCCGTAGATCGCCGACGACAGGTCGCCGCCGCCAGCAGGGGACGCGCGATCGGGGAGGCGATGGAGGCATCGACGGGATCGTCGGTCCTGGGCGGCGGCATCGTCCTATGTTCGCAAGTCGCGTTGCGCGACGCCGGGCGCTCGCCGGCGGGTCGGGACCCTCAGCGCGCCTCGAGGGCCGTCGCGACATCGAACCCGGTCGCGAGCGCGAGCTTCGGGGCCACCTGCCACGACCCGCGTCCAGCCGATGATCGGCGCCAGGACGACGAGGGCGTCGACCAGCTCGTCGGACGTCAGCCCGGCGTCGAGGGCGGCCGCGACGGTCTGCTGCCAGGTGAGGTCCGAGCCGTCGGTCGCCGTCAGCGCGCCGACCTTGACGAGGGCCTCGCCGACGTAGTCGAGCGCGCCGGTGCTGGGTCGGCCCTGCCGCTGACCGACGAGCGGCCTCGAGGCAGGTCACGTCGCCGAGGGTCAGGCGGCGGAGGATCTCCTCCCGGTCAGCCATCGCGCACCATCAGTCCAGCCTGGGCGCCGTCCTCGCCGCCTCGTGCCATTCAACGCCCGCGGGCCAGGCAGGCGCATCCTCAACTGCTGGTGATCCGTCCCGGCGCGAGGACCGGGAGGGGCTCGAGCAGGCCCGATCTCGATCGCCGCCTCGACCGCCTCGGCGCGCGACGTCGCCCCGAGCTTCCCGTACAGCGCCTGGATCTGCGTCCGAACCGTGTTCGGCGTCACGTACAGGCGGTCGGCCATCTCGGCGGCGGTCAGGTAGGTCGGCAGGAGGCGCAGCACGCGGACCTCGGCCGGGGTGAGCGTCGACGTCCCGCCGGGGCCGGGCGGGAGGCTCCTGATCCGTTCGCGCAGTTCGGCGACCTCATCGGCCGAGGCGCCCGAGCTGCGGGCGCCGGACGAGGATGTCGCCCGCCTGCTGGAGGCAGGATCGCGCCCCGGCGGGATCCGCGAGCGCGAGGTGCGTCCGCGCGCCCTCGATGAGGCAGCGGACGCTGATCCACGACGTCGCCGCGCTCAGCGCCGATCGAGCGACCTGGAACGTGGCCATCTGGCGCCTGGCCTCGGCGAGCTCGCCCCGATGCACCGCGATCCGCGCGGCCACGACCGAGCGCGCGGCCGCGATCGAGTCCGGGTCGTACTGCGTCCGCGCCGCGGCGTCGGCGCTCCGCCGGGACAGCGTGTCGGCGGTCGCCCAGTCCTCGCGCTCGATGGCGCTCGAGGGCGCGCCACGAGTCGGCGAACACGAGGGCACGCACCGGCGCCCAGGGCCTGCGCCGCGTTCGCCGCCTCGGCGAGGGTCGTCCTCCCCCTGCGTCGCGATCGCCGAGCAGGACCAGGATCGAGCCGAGCACGGCCAGCGACTGTGGCCGCCACACGCTCAGGCGCGGAGCTGCGCGCGACGGCCTGCCCGGGCGTCGGCGAGCGCGGCGTCGAGCCCGTCGCGCGCGATCAGCGCCCGCACCGAGGCGCACGGTCTCCTCGTAGACCTCGGTGCCGGGCGGCCGCGCGTCGCCGTATTCCGCGCCCGTCGTGAGGTCGCCATGCGCTCCGCATCGCCGACGCGGCCCTGGATCGTGTGCATCCAGGCGCCCATGGCCGCGAGGAACGGCTGGCGCCGCAGGCAGTCGTCGTCGAGCTGGCGCAGCCAGCGCGCGAACGTGACCTCGCGGCCCTCCCGGAACAGCCTCGGCACGATCGACGCACGCCTGGGCCGCGGCCGCGTCCGGGTCGCCGGCGGCGAACAGGTGGTCGACGGCGAGCTCCGGCATGCCGTTCGCGGCGAACCAGGCCGCGGCGCGCCGGTTCAGTCGCGTCGGCGGACGTCCGGTCCCGCTCGAGCATCGCGAGCAGGTGCTCGCGCAGCAGCGTGTGGTACCGGAACCAGCCGCCCTGCGCGTCGAGCGGGACGACGAGCTGGTTGGTCGCGGCGAGATCGCGCAGGATCGCGGTCGGAGCCCTTGCCCTCGACCACGGCGTCGCACAGGTCGGCGGTCATCCGGTCGAGGACGGCGGTCTGCGTCAGGAACGTCCGCACCTCGGGCTCGCGTGGTCGAGCAGCTCGCCGTCGAGGTAGTCGCCGATGTCGGTGTCGCGGCCCGACACGCTGGGCGTGCCGGTCGCGCGGCTTCGCCGCCGCCGTCGCCTGCGCCCGGCAGGCCGCGAGGTAGACCGCCGCCGGCCAGCCCTCCGTCCGGGCGTGGAGGTCGCGAGCCTCGTCGGGCGGCAGCTCGCGGCCGCCGAGCGCGGCGAGCCGCCCAGCCTCCTGCTCGTCGAGGGCGAGGTCGCCGACGCCGATCTCGACCAGCCGGCCGCTCGCGCGCAGTCGCGCGATCGGCAGTCCACCGTCGGTGCGGCCGGCGACACGCGACCGTGACGCCGCGCGGCAGGTAGTCGATCACCATCGCCAGCACGTCCGCCGTCGGCGTGCCTCGCGAGGTGGTGCACGTCGTCGAGCATCAGGACCAGCGGCCGCCCGCGCTCGTGCAGCGCGGAGGTCAGCCGCGGGACGGCGTTGGACAGCGCCGAGCCGGTGCTGACCCGCCGACCCGTTCGACGATCGGCTGCCCGAGCCGAGCGCGCGCTCGATCGCGAGCCCGACGTAGCTGAGGAATCGGATCGGGTCGGCATCGGCCGCGTCGCACGTCACCCACGCCACCGGGCGCGGCGTTCCTGCGCCCGCCACAGCGCGAGGCTCGTTGACTTGCCGTAGCCGGGCGGCGCGACGAGGTCACCAGGCCGCCGTCGGCGACGCAGGAGCCGGCGCGGGAGCAGCGACTCGCGCGGCAGCACGGCCGCCCGCAGGTACGGCGCGGCGAGCTTCGCCTCGACGAGCGGCCTGCGGATCGGGACCGCTGGGGCGCGCGCGACGCGGTCAGGGCATCGTCCTCGACGATGCCGGGCGAGCCACGGCGCATGTCGGCTTCCCGATGCCTCCTGTTGCGCGGCACGCGCCGGTCGGTCATCGACCGGCGGGATCCCCACTCCGCGGAGAGGCGCCTCCCACGTTGGAGAGGATCGTTCCCTTACCCCGAGATGCCTAGGTTGTGGTCGGTCGCGCGCGCACGTCAAATCGGCCGATGCCGCGATCGCGGGCGCGCCGGGAACCTAGAGGTAGCCGCGCCGCCGGAAGAACAGCAGGACGCCCGACGAGGATCACGACCATCAGCGACCATCACGATCCAGAACTCGGGCAGGCCCTCGTCGCCCGGCAGGTCGAAGTTCATCCCGAAGATGCTGGCGAGCAGCGTGAGCGGCAGCAGCGCGACGCTGAACGCGGTGAGCACGCGGAGCGACTCGTTCAGGCGGTGCGAGAGCACCGACTCGTTGGAGTCCTCCAGCGCCTCGGCGACCTCCTTGTAGTTCTCGAGGACGTCCCAGATCCGCTCGGCGGCGTCGGTGATGTCGTCGAAGTAGATGTCGAGGTCGTCGGCGAGGTAGCGCTGCTTCGTGCGCTCGAGGTCGCGGAGCACCGCGCGCATCGGGCGGACGACGCGCCGGAAGTTGATGATCTCCTGCTTCGCGTTCGAGATGTCCTGGACGATCTTGTCCGACCGCCCCTCGAAGATGTCGTCCTCGAGCTCGTCGAGCTTGGCGCCCATCTTGCGCAGCATCGGGAACGACGCGTCGACGCAGGTGTCGACGATCCGGTACAGCAGGTAGCCCGTGCCCTTGGAGAACGTCGCCTCGCGCACCTCCTCGCGCTCCCGGTAGCGCTCGAACATCGCGGCCAGCGGCGGCACGTTCTGGTCGGGCAGCGTGATCAGGTAGTCGGGCCCGACGAACAGGTCCAGCTCCGCGGTCATCAGGCGCCCACTCGGCTTGTCGAACACCGCGAAGTGGAGAACGATGAACAGGTAGTCGTCGTAGGCGTCGAGCTTGGGGCGCTGGTTGCGCGACGCGACGTCCTCGATCGCGAGGGGGTGGAAGCCGAACTCCCGCTCGAGCCAGTCGCGATCGTCCTCGCGAGGCTTCTCGAGGTTCAGCCAGCGGACGCCGGCCGCCGAGATGGTCGTCCGGGTCAGTCCAGCCGGCGGCCTCGTCGACGGCGCCACCCGGTCCACGTCGTCCCGGCGCGCAGGCGCGGGCGATGCGGCAGGTTCGGCACCTGGAGGGATCCCGGTCGGCATGGGGCGATCCTAACTCAGCGGGACGCCCCGGGATTCGGGTTCGGATCGGAGCCTCGGCTCGCGAGGCTCAGGCGGAGCCTGCGGACCGGTCCCGGATCGCTGGCGTACGGCGACCGCCGTCGCCCCGAGCAGGAAGACCACGCCGCCCGCGACGAACGGCGCCGACGGACCGGCGACCGCGGCCAGGCCGCCGCCGATCGCGGGCCCGATGATCCCCGCGATGTACAGCGGCAGGTAGACGAGGTTGAGCGTCGTCGACCGGCGCTCGGGCGGCACCTCCGTCGCCAGGAGCGAGAAGACCATCGCCGCCGTCGTCGCCACGGCGGCACCCAGCAGCATCGCGGCGAGCGCGAGCGAGCCGATCGCGGGCATGAACGGCATCAGCAGGCTCGCGACGCCGCCGCAGACCAACGCCGTCACGCAGCACCGGCCGGAAGCCGACGCGGTCCCCGACCCACCCGGCGCCGGGCGCCACCAGGGCCCCGACGAGCGAGCCGAACCCGAGCACGAGGCCGATGCCCGCGGCGAGGCCCGCGCCCGTCCCGACGATCGACTCGACGAGCACGGGCGTGTACGGGCGCGACACCTGGTTGGCGAGGAACACGACGCCGTAGACGACGAACAGACGCCGGACGACCGGGTCGGCGAGCACGCTGCGCATCGCGCCGAACGCGAGCCGGAGCACGGAGCCCTGCGGGATCACGTCGGGCCGGATCTCGTGCGTTCCGACCGTGACCAGCAGCGGCCGTGCCCACCGAGAACAGCGCCGAGAGGGCGTACACGCCGCTGATGGACCAGCCGGCGCCATCGATCAGGAGCCCGGCCAGCGCCGGGCCGAGCGCGAACCCGATCGGCCCCGCAGCCCCGAACATCCCGATCGTCGTGCCCAGGCGGGCCTTGGGCGTCACGTCGCGGATCGCCGCCAGCATCACGCCGGTGTTCCCGAGCTGGAACCCGATCAGCATCACCGCGATCGCCATCTGCCATGGCTCGCGCGCGAGGGCCGCGAGCCATGAACACGACGGCCTCGACGAGCGCGCTCCGGACGATGACCGCCTTGCGGCTGTACTTGTCGGCCCACACGCCCCACAGCGGCACCAGCGGCAGGCCGACCACGAAGATCAGTGAGCTGTACAGGCCGATGAAGGCGATCCGGTCCGCCTCCGGGACGCCGAGCTCACGCAGGTACGCGGGCAGGAGGGCGAACACCTGGCTCACGCCCATGCCCTCGACGAGCTGCGTGATCCAGAACACGGCGACCGGGATGCGCCAGTCCTGGCGGGGTCGCAGGGTCTCGACGGTCACGGCCTGACGGTACCGGAGGGCAAAAGCCGCAGGGACCGTGGCCTACGATCCGCCGGAACACGGCTCAACGAGGAATGAACCCCGAGCCACCTCCGATACCCCGGTAGTGGGTGAGGCCCCAATCACGAGGGTCGAGCGACGGAGCCGACGATGCAGCAGGAGCTCGCGCGACGAGCAAGGGAGGGCGATCACGACGCCTTCTCGGCACTCGTGCGCGAGACGCTGGGGCGGCTGTACACGACCGCGAGGCTGATCCTCCGCGACCCGGACCGTGCCGAGGACGCCGTGCAGGACGCGCTGATCGAAGCGTGGCGCGACATCCGCGGCCTGCGCGACCTCGACCGCCTCGACGCCTGGCTCCACAAGCTGCTCGTCCGCTCGTGCTACCGCGCGGCGAAGCGCGAGCGTCGCCGGGACATCGCCGAGATCCCGCTCGAGCCGTTCCACGACGGCGCCCGGCCCGACGGCTCGCTCTCGATCGCCGACCGCGACGAGATCGAGCGCGCCTTCCAGCGGTTGACGCAGGACCAGCGCACGGTCCTGACCCTCGTCTACTTCGCCGACCTCTCGCTGGCCGACGCCGCGGTCGCCCTGGGCGTGCCGATCGGGACGACGAAGTCACGCCTGCACCACGCACTGATCGCCCTGCGTGCGGCCCTCGCCGCGGCCGAGCGCGTCCCCGAGCTGAAGGGCGGCCTCGCGTGAGCGCCTTCGACACCATGCCGCACGACGACCTCGAGCGGCGCCTGAGCGCCTGGATGGGCGAGCAGCGCCCGGACGCGGACCTGACGTCAGCCTACGACACGATCGTCGACGCGACGCGTGGGGCCGGCCAGCGCCCGTGGTTCCTCGTCTGGCGCGGGATCCGGCGCACGACGCCCATCACGGAGCGGCGGTTCCTCGTGGAGCGGGCGGCGACGGCGGGCCTCGTGGTCCTCCTGAGCGCGCTCATCCTCGCGGCAGGCCTCGTGATCGGGAGCCGGCTGCTGCACGTTGCTCCCTCGCCGCGACTCCCGGGCGTCATCTCGCCGACCGGTCAGCTGCTGCCCGGCGAGGGCGACCTCGTCCGCCCCGCCATCGCCGCCCTTGCAGACGGTCGGATCCTGGTCGCCGGCGGCACCAATAGCGGCTCAAGAGGCGGGGCCTGGATCTACGACCCGGCGACCGAAGCCTACGGCCGTCGCCTGCCCATGCAGGTCCTCCGCCAGGGTGCGTCCGCGACGACCCTTCGCGACGGACGCGTGCTGATTGCCGGCGGGCGTCCCTATCGCCACGACGCTCCCGTACCAAGCGCCGAGCTCTTCGACCCGGTGTCCGGCACGTTCACCCCGACCGGCTCGATGGCGGTCGCACGAGATGGCCACTCGGCGACGCTCCTGCCCGATGGCCGCGTGCTCATCACCGGGGGCATGGGCACGGTCGGTACCCTCGAGAACGGGCTCGACGGAGGCCAGACGACGCCGACGATCGTCGAGACCTACGACCCGGCGACCGGGCTGTTCGAACGGTTGGCCTCGATCTCCGGGGGGCGCGCGGCCACCACGGCCACGCTGCTCCCCGACGGACGTGTGCTCCTTGCCGGCGGGTACGCGATTTCCGGCTCCACGTGCCTGATGGAATCGAGAATCGAGATCCTTGACCCGGCGTCGGGAACGTCCGCGGTGGCCGGCCAGCTCGTGACGCCGCGAGCCCAGCACACGGCGACGCTCCTTCCTGATGGTCGGGTCCTGATCACAGGCGGCATCGGGGGGCCCGCGCAGTCTGAGGAGTGCCCGGACGTCCCGCCGTTCCTCGCCAGCGCCGAGGTCATTGACCCGTCGACCGGAGCATCGACGGCGACGGGCCCACTGCTGACCGAACGCGCCGGCCACTCTGCCACGCTGCTCGACGACGGCCGCGTCTTCGTCGCGGGAGGTTCAAACCAGTTCGGCTCGCCTCGGTCGGCCGAGCTGTACGACCCGGCCACCGGCACCTTCAGTGCCACGGCGCCGGCCGGAAGCGAGCACCTCTTCGGCAGCGCGCCGAAGCTCGCAGATGGTCGGGTCTTCCTGGCAGGCGCGAACGACGGCTCTGAGATCTACGACCCGAGCCGGCAAGCGGCGGCGACCGAGGGCAGGCCTGCGCCGCAGGCGGTCGGACCGCACCGCGCCGTCGACATGACCGATCAGCGGACCGGCCATGTCGCGATCCCCCTTCGCGATGGCCGCGTCCTCGTCGCCGGAGGCGCCGGCGGAGCGAACAACAACCGCCTTGCATCGGCAGAGGTCTTCAGCCCGACCACGAGCACATTCAGCCCCGTCGGCCCGATGGCCGGCCCTCGCCAGGGCGATGCGACATACGTCGGCTTCGTCGGCACGCTCCTTCCCGACGGCCGGGCCCTGGTCGTCGGGGGCTCGAACGGCGAGGAGTCTGCGGAGATCTTCGATCCCAGCACCGGGCTATTCGGACCGGCCCCCGCGTTCGGCGATGCCCTCGGGCTCGGCGCACCGAACCCGGTCGATGGGTTGCCGGGCGGCCGGATCCTGCTGGAGAGCTTTCCCGACGATACGACGACGGCCGTTACCGGGCTCGACGCCGTGACTGCCCTGCCGGGCCCAACCGGCAAGGTGTGCACGATTGAGCCTGGCAACGAGCTTGCGCAGGATGCCGCCGGACTACCGGATGGACGCGTGCTGTTCCTGTGCGGATCAAGGTCGCCCGAGATCTTCGATCCTCGAGATGGATCGACGGTTGGAACAGATGTCGTCGGGAACTGGAGTCGCGCGGTCCCGCTTCCGGACGGGCGCATCGTCCTCGCTCGCTCGGACGGGATCGAAGGTACCGAGCCGACGACCTTCCGTCCCGACGCCATCTTCGACCCGGCAGCCGGCGACATCGATCCGATCGCCACGCAGGCCGCCGGGGGCTCCATGACGGCGCTTCCGGACGGGCGGCTCCTGCTGGTCGGGGGCGCCGCCAACCACCCCAGCAGCACCGTGGCGCTACTCGACCTGTCGACGGGCGAGGTGCGTGATGGTGGACAACTCCTGACGCCGCGCCAGGAGCCATCGCTGACTGTTCTCGCCGATGGCCGGGTGCTGATCGTCGGCGGTGCGATCCAGTCGCCGGACCGGACCATCCCCATCCCCCCGGGCGCGGAGCTGTTCGACCCGAACGCGATCCCCTAGCAGTCCACGCCCACTCACGGAGCGAACGATGATTCGTCATGCCTGGGCCGCGCCATGCTCGGCGCAGCCTTCCTCGCCCTGAACGCGTGCAACGCGAGCTCAGGTCCATCCCCGACCACGCCCCTGGCGACAGCCGCCGGCCCTTCGGGTCCGCTGGTCGGCAATCGGCTGCAACGCCCGGAGCCGACGCCGCTACCCACGTTGCCGGCCGCCGTGGCGATCGACTACGCGGGCAATCCCTCCGTCGGGAGGACGTACACGAGCAGCGCATTCGGCCTGCCGCTCACGTTCGAACTGACGCCGAGATCGCCCGGCTCCGACACCATCGACGTCTGCCCGGCGCCTTCGACCAGCTCGCGGTTCATCGTGTTTGCCCACCCGAAGGTTTGCCACGATGAACTCCGGTTCATCCGTCCCTGGGCGGTCGCGTGCGGGACGATCGGTGACCATCCCAACGCAGACGCGCTCGCGGCCGCCATCCTCGCGATCCCCGGCACGACGAACCCGAGGGACCTCGGCGACCTGCAGTCGTCGGCAGCGCTTCCGGCGGGGATGTTCGGCGACGAGTACCACGGCCGCGTGGTCGAGATACTTGGCTCGGGTCCGGCGTTCGGCGCGAACGCGGTAGATCCGGACCACTGCCGGCTGCTCGCTGAGCCCGCCAGCAACGACCCGGTGATCGAGATCCGCCAGGACATCGGCGCGCTGTTCGTGCTCGTCGACGTCGACGGCGAGCTCGTCGTCATCCGGGCCGGCCAGGAGGGCTACGACGCGGCGACCGGCGTTGAAGCTCATCCGCCCGGTACCCAGACCCAGCCGGGTGACGAGCAACTGCGGCAGTTGAGCCATCTGCTCGGCCTTGTCACCGACATCCGCTTCGGCCCACATCCCCTTCCGCAGGACGGCTCCCCTCCGCCGTGAGCCGAACCGCTCCACCCACGCCATCCAGCAATCCCCACCCCACCAAGGAGCGAACGATGATTCGTCATGCCCTGGGCTGCGCCATGCTCGGCACAGCCTTCCTCGCCCTGAACGCCTGCAGTGCGACCTCAGGTCCAACCCAAGCCATCCCATCGATGCCGGCGGCCACCTCGACACCAGCCGACCCAACCGCCGCGCCGACGCCCGCAGCCTCGCCATCGGTGGCTGGATCGACCGGACCGCTGGGCCAGTCCGACCTCAATCACCGGCTTGAGCCTGGCACCTACCGTGTCGCCGACTCGTTCGGCGCCCCGTTCGAGATCACCGTCCCGGTCGACTGGCGGCTCAAGGCGCTCGCCGCCAATGACGTCCAGTTCGCCTACACCCTCGACGGCGAGAACTACCCGGCGTGGGTCGTCGTCGACCTCGTCGACAACGTGTTCGAGGACCCGTGCCACTCGGCCGGCGGACCAGCCAACCCGCCCGTCCCTGCGACGGTCGACGGCGTCGTCGATGCCCTGACCAGCATGAAGGGCTTCGAGGCCGGGCCCGTGACCGACGTGTCAAACGATGGCCTCACCGGCAAGGCGGTGGACATCGTCAACACCATCGATACCGCGACCGCAGCCTGTGACGGCGAGATGCTGCCGCTGTGGTCGAACAGGGGCGGAGGCGGCGGATCGACACCAGCCGATGCGCGAGCGCGCGAGCAGATCCGCGTCGTCGAGGTAGGCGGTGCGCCCGCCATCATCGACGGCGAGACCTTTGCCGACACGACCAAGGGCCTCCAGGACGAGACCCGGCAGGTGCTCGAGAGCATCCGCTTTCAGTAGCGGGGAAGTCGTCATGGGACACTTGGCGCCCGAGGGGCATCTACCTCCCATGACCAACCTCGCCGCCCACGACGCGACCGCGCGGGAGTCGACCGTTCGACTCGCCGCCGGTGGTGACGAGGCGGCCTTCGCGATCCTCGTCGCGACGCATCACGCGGCGATGGCGAGGGTCGCGTTCGTCATCTGCGGCGATGTGGAAGCCACGCACGACGCGGTCCAATCGGCGTGGTCGATCGCGTGGCGGCGGCTGCGCACGCTCCGGGACGAGGACCAGGTGCGGTCGTGGCTGATCGCGATCGCGGCCAACGAGGCCCGCCAGGCCATCCGGCGTCAGCGGCGACACCCGGTCGTCGACATCTCGGACGACCTCGACGCGATCAAGGGCGGCGACCCCGCGGACGCGATCGGCGTCGTCGACCTCCAGCGGGCCCTCGCCCACCTCAAGCCCGACGACCGGCGCCTGCTGGCGCTGCGCTTCGTGGCCGGTCTCGACTCGACGGAGATCGCCCGCCACACGGGCGGCATCGGCATCGGCGTGCGAACGCGCCTCTCCCGGCTCATCGAGCGACTCCGGATGGACATCGACCATGCGTGACCCCGAGACCTTCGAACGCCGCCTGGCCGACGCCTTCTCGCGCTACGCCGACCTCGCGCCGGTCGAGGTCGAACGATCGTTCGTGGCGCAGGCGATCGCGGCGGGCAGGCGCGGACCGCTGGCCGGGATCAGCCTGCCGGCCCCGTCGCGCGCCTTGATCGCGTGGGCAGTCTTCGCGCTCCTGGTCCTGGGAGCCGTCGCGGCGACGCTCTTCACGGGGGCCAGGCGCGAGCTCGTCCCGCCCTACTGGACGACGACCGGTTCAATGAGCCAGCCTCGGCAGCTGTTCGGACTCGTCCTGCTGGGTGACGGGACGGTCCTCGCCGCCGGTGGGCCGGCGACAGTCGAGCGCTATGACCCGAAACAAGGCGTGTGGATCCCGGCCGGAACGATGAACGAGGCTCGTGCCGCTGCGACGACGACCGGACTGAACGACGGGCGTGTGCTGGTCGCGGGAGGCGCGGCCGGCGAGGACAACCACCGGTTGGCGAGTGCCGAACTCTACGACCCCAAGGCGGGGACCTGGACGGCGGCGGCACCGATGGTCGAGGCCCGCACCCAGGCGACAGCCGTGCTGCTCAACAACGGCCAGGTCCTGGTCGTCGGCGGCGGCGAAAGCGGCGCGCCGACGGCGGAAACGTACAACCCGGCAACGGGCAGGTGGACGGCCACGGGCCCGATGACCCAGTGGCGCGCATCCGCCTCGGCGGCGCTGCTGGACGACGGTCGCGCGGTCGTGGCCGGTGGCTATGTCGGGGCCGGCGGCGGAACTGTGGGCTCCGCTGAGGTTTACGACCCGGCGGTACGGTCCTGGACGAGGACGGCGCCGATGGCCGCGGGGCGCGCGGACGGACAGACGGCAACGCGCCTGTCCGACGGGCGGGTCCTGGTCGCCGGAGGGGTCGCCGACGAGTCCGTGCCCGCGGAGATCTACGATCCGAAGGCCAACGCCTCGTCGAGCGCCGCGCCGGGATCGCGACGGGGACCGGCGACACGCAGATCCCATCGGTCGTGTACGGCGAGGTCGCGATGGACAGGTTGAAGGATCACGACTTCGCGTTCGCCTTCCGCCAGATCATCACTCCGGGCGCCGGCCACAATCTCGACGTGCCGTATGTCGACCGGTCGCTCGAGATCTCGCAGGGCGGCGGCAGCCCGGAGGCGAACGAGCTCGCCGCCGAGGCGATGTGGCCGGTCGTCCTCGAGGACCTGGCGGCGATGAAGTAGCGCGAGCCTGCCCGTTCTGTGCCCCGGGCGCACATTCCCGGCTCCTGCGTGTTGCTCACGCACATTCCTGCACGACGGAGGCTCGATCGTGTCGACAGTGTGCACAGGGCGCACCACCTCGACGATCGAGCCCGGGGCGGCCACGGGCGCGCACGTTCTGTGCTCCATGTTCACGGAGTGAGCACGCGATCGGCGCACGCAACACTCACGGCGTCAGGAATGTGAGGCTGGTGCACGCCCGAGGCCGGGCTGCGCACCAGCGACCGGCGATGGAACAAACCGCTCGCTCGGCGTCCCAGACTAGGCGAGTGCGGCCGAGTGGCTGCCACCACAAGGGCGACCGATGCAGCAAGAGTTGGTGGTCAGGGCGCAGCGAGGCGACATCGACGCCTTCTCCGCGCTGACCGCCGGCGTGACCCAGCGCCTCTACTCCGCGGCCCGCCTGATCCTGCGCGACGACGAGCGGGCGGCGGACGCGGTGCAGGATGCCCTGCTGCGGGCCTGGCTCGACATCCGAGGCCTGCGCGACCCCGACAAGTTCGAGGCCTGGCTCCACCGGCTCCTCGTCCGGGCCTGCTATCGGGCCGCCGAGCGCCACCGCAGCCGCGAGGTCGTCGAGCTCCGGGTCGCCACCACCGCCGACGCCGTGACCCCCGATGCCCAGGGCGACATCGCGGCCCGCGACCAGCTCGACCGGGGCTTCCGTCGCCTCACCCCCGAGCAGCGGGCAGTGATCGCGCTCCACCACTACCTCGGGCTGACGCTCGCCGAATCAGCCGAGGTGCTGGGCATCCCGCTGGGCACGATGCAGTCCCGATTGAGCCGGGCCACGCAGGCGCTGCGCGCCGCCCTCGAAGCCGACGAACGACCGACGACCGTCGTCGCGGAGGCCGTCCGATGACCACGCTACGACCGCTTCGACCGCGACCTCGCCGTCTGGCTGGACGCCGAGACCAGCGTCCGGGCGCCCCACGGGCTCCACGCCGTCGCGATCACACGGGCTCGCGGCGCCCGCCAGCGTCCCGGTTGGCTGGTGGCCCTTCGCGGCGGGACGATCGGGCGACCGACCGTGGCGGGCATCGATCGGCGGACGGTGTACGTGCTGGTCGCGCTCGGCCTCGTCGCGTTGGCGGTCGCTGGCCTCGTGGCTGGGGCGTTCCGGGATCGGACCGGCCCCATCGGAGGCGGCGGAGCGATTGCGTACTCGGTCACGCTGTCCCCGGGCGGCACCTCCCAAGAAGCGCATGTGATGAACGCGGACGGCACCGATGACCGATCAATCGGGCGAGGATGCCCGGCGTTCTCAGCGCGCGGCAGCCTCATGACGATCCTGACCGAGCTTCACGATCCGAGCCTCACGGTGGCGAACGCGGACGGATCGGCCGCGCGGTCGCTCCCGGGCGTGCAGTCGTATGACTTCGCGGTGTCGCCCGACGGTCAGCAGATCGCGTGGGTCAAGTCGAACGGCGGGCGGGCGAACGAGGTCTGGGTGACACCGATCTCGGGTGTCGGCGGCGTGAGGATCGTCCCGCCACCCAGCAACCCGTATGAGACCTATCGCATCCCCGTCTGGTCACCGGACGGCCGCCATATTGCGTTCAGCGTCATGGTCGAGAACAGCGATCCATCGGCCGCGGCGTATCGTTCCGCCGTCGATGTCGTCGATCCGACCGACCTGACTCGTCGCCGGGTGACCGACAGGATCGGCGCGGACACGGTCGCGATCACCTGGTCACCTGACAGCCGGTACGTCGCCTTTCTCGGCCTTCCGGACGGCTCACCGTCGCCGCTCGACGAGTACACGCCATGGGCGGTCTTCGTCGCGGGTCTCGATGGAACCGGTGACGTCCAGGTCACCCGGGACGGACGCGCGGCGGAACAGCTGCGATGGTCCCCGGACGGCGGTCGCCTCGCGTTCATTGCGCTTGTCGACGAGACCGCCTGGCACCTCGCCACCATCCCGATGGCGGGCCCCATGCCGAGTGGTGGGATCCTCATCGGCCCAGAGAACGCCGGCGAATTCGACTGGTCGCCGGACGGCTCCCGGCTAGCCTTTGTCGAGACGATCGTCCCCTACAACCACTCGCAGCCGGGCGAGTCGGCGATCCAGACGATCGATCCAGCGTTCCTACAACCGCCGACAACGCTGCTCGACGTGCCGAGGGCCGTCGGATGCCTGAGCTGGCGGAGCCACGCGCCCTAGCGATAGGCGGGATCCCAGGGTCGCCGGTCGAAACGGAACAATCCTCCGGGTCGGCGTCCCAGACCAGATGAGCGCGGCCCTCCGGTCGCCAATCCTCCGACGAGGTCGCGGACATGGATCGAAGAATGGCCCTCGGCGCCGCAATCGCGCTCGTTGCCGGGGCGTGCGCACCAGCGACGGTGACTCCGGCGGCATCCGTCCCGACGCAGGCGACGACGATAGCGTCATCGTCGGGCCCGGCAGCGATCTCGACCGCGAGCCTCCCGCTCGCTTCCGCCAGCGAGATGCCGATCGCCATCCCGGCGACGGGATCCCTGGTGTTCATGCGCTTCCCCGAGGGCAACATGCAGGTCTGGACCTCGTGTACCGACCTCAGCGAGGCCCACCAGGTGCCCACGCCGAGCGGGTTCGACGCCGGCTACGGCGTCTGGTCGCCCGACGGGCAACGGATCGCGTTCAACGGTGGTCACGACGATCCGGACGTCAACGACAGCCTGGAGCCCTGGGACATCTACACGATGGACCGCGACGGCAGCAACGTCGCGAAGCTGACCAATGCCACAGCCCTCAACGGCGATCCGGCCTGGTCACCGGACGGCAAGCTTATCGCGTTCGACTCGACCGAAAAGGGCCGCGAGGGCATCTGGGTGATGGACGCGGCCGACGGCGGCCACAAGCGCCGCGTCGCCGCGACGCCCGAGGGGTCCCGCCAGGACTACGCGCCGCGCTTCTCATCGGACGGCACGCGCCTGGTCTTCGACCGCGAGGCGGCCGAGGACGACGACGCCTTATGGATCGTCAACCTCGACGGCACGGACCTCCACCGGCTGACGCCCCCAGGCATCGCCCCGGACAAGTCCGAGTGGTCCCCGGACGACTCCCGGATCGTGTTCGATGCTTACGAGTCCGGCGAAGAGCAGTCGACGATCTGGATCATCGACCCCGATGGGCAGGGGCTGACCAACCTCAACGCGGCACCCGGCGATGGCACCGATGACGGGTACTCCAAGCCCACCTGGTCGCCGGACGGCTCGCTGATCCTGTTGACGCACGGGATCCACCCGGGCCCGTCGCGGCTCGGGCTCGCCGTGATGCGCCCTGATGGCAGCGGCCTCCGCTGGGTCGCGGACGGCACCGGATATGAGCACCTGGCGGATTGGACCGCGACACCGTGCTGACCCGCTGAGACCCCCGCGGTTGCGGCGATCCCGGATCGACCGCATCCTTCCCGTCGATGTCCGAACCGTCACGCCCGGCCGGCGACGCCCCGTCGCACGCGCCCCGCTTCCTCCTGCTCAACGCCATCTTTCCCGGCCTCGGCCACCTCGCAGCCGGCCGCATGGAAGTGGGCCCTCCTGCTCGGCGGCCCGATCGTCGTCCTGCTCCTCGTGATGGTCCTCGTGGCCCTGACGACGAACTCGACGGCGGTCGCCGCGCGCATGTTCGACCCCGCCGATGCTGACCGCGCTGCTGGTCCTCCAGCTGCTGGTCGTCGGCTGGCGCCTGTTCGCCGTCGGCGCGACGAAGGTCGTCGCCCCGATCACGGCGCGCGCAACGACGATCGCGGCGCTGGCGATCTCGATCCTGATCGTCCTGGGCCCGCAGCTGGTCGTCGCCGGCCTGACCGTCGATGCCCGCGACGCCGCGGCGGCCGTCTTCGAGCCCGTCGCCGAGGGCGGCGCCTGGGTGCCGACCGAGTCCGCGCCACCGCTCGAGTCCGACGACCCCGACTTCGCCGCCGAGGATCCGTCCGACCTCCTGCCGGAGCCGAGCCCGTCGTCCTCGGCCGCGCACCGAGGCACCCCGAGGTCCCGCGGATCAACGTCCTGCTGATCGGCATGGACTCCGGCGTCGGGCGGACCACCGCGCTCACCGACACGATGATCGTGGCCTCGCTCGACCCGGTGGGCAAGACGATCTCGATGATCTCGATCCCGCGCGACATGGTCGACGTGCCGCTGCCCGACGGGCGCAAGTACCGGGGCAAGATCAACAGCCTCGTCAGCTACGTGCGCTGGCACCCGGGCAAGTTCCCGGGATCGAAGGGCGACGGCCAGTCCGTGCTCGCGGCGGCGCTCGGCACGTTGCTCAACCTCAAGATCGACTACTGGGCCCAGGTGAACCTGGGCGGGTTCGTCTACCTGGTCGACTCGGTCGGCGGCGTGAACATCAACGTCACGGACGGCTTCTGCGATTACCGCTACAAGGAATACGGGATCAAGGGGTTCAACATCACGCCGGGCCGCTACCACATGGACGGTGAGGCGGCCCTCGCGTACGCACGCGTGCGCAAGCCGCTCGGTGAGAGCGACTTCACCCGCGCCGCGCGCCAGCAGGAGGTCCTGGGCGCGCTGCGCGACCGGCTCGTCCGGGGAGGGTTCCTCGACAACCCGTCGCGCTTCCTGCGGTCGCTGGGCCAGACGATCACGACCAACATCCGCCCGTCGGTGATCGCGGACGAGATCGCGCTGGCCTCCGACATCGGGCGCAAGAACGTCTTCCGCTACGTGATCGAGCACCCGCTGGTGGGGTCCGGCTACGACGCGCGCGGCTCCATCCAGGTCCCGCACGTGAAGCAGATCCGGAAGCTCGCGGCTGACCTGTTCACGCCGACGGGCGTGCGGCCGAAGGGCTTCGACATCGATGCCCGATCCCGGCGACGGCCCGACCCGCAGCCCCTCGAAGTCGTCGACGTGCGGCATCCCCCCGAAGCCCAAGCCGACCGAGAAGCCGACGAAGACGCCCAAGCCGACCGCCAAGCCCACCAAGCCGCCGAAGGCGACGCCCGAGCCGACGCCGGAGCCGACGCCCTCGACCGAGGCCGAGTCGCCGTCCAACCCCTGACATGGCGCTCGAAATCCCCGATCCCAGCCTCGTCGTCCTGGTGGGGGCCGCCGGATCCGGCAAGAGCACGTTCGCCGCGCGGCACTTCGCGCCCGACGAGGTCCTCTCGTCGGACGCGTTCCGTGGGCTGATCGCCGGCGATCCGGCCGACCAGTCGGTGACCCGTGCCGCCTTCTCAGCGCTCCATCGAGCGCTCGACGCGCCGCCTCGGGCAGGGCCTGCTCACGGTCGTGGACGCGACCAGCGTCCAGCGCGGCGCCCGCCTCGCACTGCTCCGCCGGTCCGCCGCGGCCTGCGTCCCAGCGGTGGCGATCGTGCTGGATCTCCCGCCCGAGGTCGTCCATGCGCGCAACCGCGGACGGCCCGCTGGAATCGTCCCCGCCGACGCGGTGGATCGACAGCTCGCCGCGCTGGCCTCGGCGCTGCGTCCCGGCGGGATCGACGTCGAGGGGTTCGCCCGGGCGTACGTCCTGACGACGGCGGCGGCCGTCGATGCCGTGGTCGTCCAGCGGGTCACGGTGCCTCGCCCGCCTGCCTGACAGCCGCGCCGGGAAACCGCGTGCGTGGCGCGTCCGCTGCTCGCCCAGCGAGCACCCCCTGATTTGACAAGGCTCGTCACCCTGTGGTTTATTCTCACTAGTTCGGTAGAAATAACCCGAAAACACGACATCAAACCTGAACCTGCAGCAATCCAACCCGGAGGTCTCATGCGGCCCGTCACACGCGGACGATCCCTCGCCACCATCGCCTTCGCTGCCGTCCTGGTCGCGGCGTGCTCCAGCGGCAGCGGCGCGGCGAGCCCGAGCGGTGCCGCGGCCACGCCCGCTGCGACCCCGGCCGGCTCCACGGCGGCCTCGCCGGCCGGCTCGGCCGAGGGCGGCCTCGCCCCGCTGACCGACGCCGTCACCGTCCGGTTCGGCGTCTTCCCCAACATCACGCACGCGCCTGGTCTGGTGGCCCTCGCCGACAACGGGCCGCTCAAGAAGCTCCTCCCCAACGCAGACATCCAGGTCACGCAGTTCAACTCGGGCACCCCGGCGGTCGAGGCGATCTTCGCGGACGCACTGGACATCACCTACATCGGGCCCAACCCGGCCATCAACGCATTCGCCAAGTCCAACGGCGAGGCCGTCCGCGTCATCTCCGGCTCGACCTCGGGCGGCGCGTTCCTCGTCGTCAAGCCCGAGATCACCAGCGCGGCCGACCTGCGGGGCAAGAAGATCGCCAGCCCCTCGCTCGGCAACACCCAGGACGTCGCGCTTCGCTCCTGGCTCAAGGCGCAGGGCCTGACGACCGACACCGCCGGTGGTGGCGACGTCTCGGTCGTGCCCCAGGAGAATGCCCAGACGCTCGAGACCTTCCAGGCCGGCACGATCGACGGCGCCTGGGTCCCCGAGCCGTGGGCGACGCGGCTGGTCCAGGAGGCCGGCGCCAAGGTCCTCGTCGACGAGCGCGACCTGTGGCCCGACGGCAAGTACGTCACCACCCACCTGATGGTCGCGAAGAAGTTCCTCGACGCGAACCCCGAGGTCGTGAAGCGGATCCTCGAGGCCAACATCGAGGCGATCGACGAGGTCAACGCCGATCCGGCCGCCGCCCAGACGACGGTCAACGCCGAGATCGAGAAGCTGACGACCAAGAAGATCGGCACCGACCTCCTCGCCGCGGCCTGGAAGAACCTCACCTTCACGCCCGACCCGATCGCCTCGTCGCTCGGCAAGTCGGCCGCGGACGCGGAAGCGCTGGGCCTGCTCAAGGACCCGGGCGACCTCTCCAAGCTGTACGACCTGACGCTGCTCAACGAGCTCCTCCAGGCGAAGGGCGAACAGCCGGTCAAGGGCCTCTGATGGGATCGACGGCCATCGCGGAGATCCCTCCGCAGCCGACGGCAACTCCTCCTCCCCCTGGGTCGGCGACGGCCCGGGGGGAAGCCGTTCGTATCGACCACGTGACGAAGGTGTTCTCGGGTGGCGGTGACTCGGTCACGGCCCTCGAGGACATCTCGCTGTCCGTGGGTCGCGGCGAGTTCGTGTGTCTCCTCGGGGCATCGGGCTGCGGCAAGTCCACGCTGCTCAACCTCGTCGCGGGGCTCGACAGCCCCACCGCCGGCGCGGTCGAGTGTCTTGGCGACCCGTCGTTCATGTTCCAGGAGGCGGCGCTGTTCCCGTGGCTCAGCGTGGAGCGCAACGTCGACCTGCCGCTCCGCCTGCGCAAGGTGCCCAAGGCGGAGCGCAAGCAGCGCGTGGAGGAGCTCCTGGAGCTCGTCCAGCTGAGCTCGTTCGCCAAGCGCCAGCCCCACGAGCTATCGGGCGGCATGCGCCAGCGGGTCGCCCTCGCGCGATCGCTCGCCCAGGAGGCCGAGGTCCTGCTCATGGACGAGCCCTTCGGGGCGCTCGATGCCATGACCCGCGACATCCTCCACGACGAGCTCGAGCGGATCTGGCAGGCCACCGGCCGCACGATCCTGTTCGTGACCCACAACGTGCGCGAGGCCGTGCGCCTCGGGGATCGCGTCGTCCTGCTGACCAGCCGCCCCGGCAAGGTCGCGGCCGAGTTCCCCGTGGACATGCCGAGGCCTCGCCGGATCGAGGACCGCAACGTCGCCGAGCTCGCCGCCCAGATCACCACGCGGCTCCGCGAGGAGGTCGCTCGCCATGGACGCTAACGTGCGGCGCGTGATCCCGATCGAGCGACCAGCCGCTCCCGCCGCGCCTCGTCGCAGCGAGGTCGCCGGCCTCGACGCCCTCGAGACGCCGATCGTCCGCGGGCGGCCGCTGTGGCGGCGCTTCTGGTCGTCGTTCTGGCCCAAGGCCCTCGCGATCGGCATCGCCCTGGTGGCATGGGAGCTGGTCGTGCTCAGCGGCCGCTGGCCGGTCTGGACGCTGCCGGCCCCGACCGACGTCCTCGCCCGCCTCGCCGCCGACGTGCAGACGCCCGAGCTCTGGACCGCCGTCCTGGTCACGCTGCGCCGGGCGATCTGGGGCTTCGGCATCGCCATCGTGATCGGCGTCGGAATCGGCGTGCTGGTGTCGCGGTTCGCGGTGATGCGCTCCGCCGTCGGGTCGCTGATCATGGGCCTCCAGACCATGCCCTCGATCGCGTGGTTCCCGCTCGCCGTGCTGCTGTTCAAGCTCACCGAAGAGGCGATCACGTTCGTCGTCGTCCTCGGCGCGGCGCCGTCGATCGCGAACGGGCTCATCCACGGCGTCGATCACATTCCGCCGGTGCTCACCCGGGCCGGGCGCGTGCTCGGCGCCAAGGGCATCGACGCCTACCGCTACATCATCCTGCCCGCGGCGATGCCGAGCTTCGTGGCGGGACTCAAGCAGGGCTGGGCGTTCGCCTGGCGGAGCCTGATGGCGGGCGAGCTGATCGTGGTGATCGCGAACAAGACCTCGCTGGGGCAGCTGCTCTCGGTCAACCGCGAGCTCTCCGACAGCCAGGGGCTGCTCGCGATCATGCTCGTGATCCTGACGATCGGGATCCTGCTCGACTCCCTCGTGTTCGGCACGATCGAGCGTCGGATCCGGGCCAAGCGGGGTCTGCTGACCGCCTGAGTCAGTGGCCGACGAGCGCGTCCTTGTCGTCGAGCAGGGCGCGGACGTCGGCCGGCAGCGCGCCAGCGACGACGTCGGCGATCGTCACCTGCTCCAGCACCCGCCGGACACTCACCCGGTTGGCCAGCCAGACGTCGCGTAGCGCGGTGGCCGGGCCCTCGAACCGCAACGCCTCCGGGCGGGTGCCGCGGACGTCGGCCAGGGGCCCCTCGACCGCGCGGATGATGTCGGCGATCGTGATGGTCTCGGCCGCGCGACCCAGGCGGTAGCCGCCGACCTGGCCACGGAGCGAGCGCACGAGCTCGGCGCGCCGCAGGTCGACCAGGATGTTCTCGAGGAACGAGAGCGGGATCTCCTGCGCCGCGGCCATCTGCTCGGCCTTGAGCGGCGCCGTGCCGTCGTGCGCGGCGAGCTCGCACATCGCGCGCACCGCGTAGTCGACCTTGGCCGAGATCCTCACTGGCTGATCGTACGCGGGCGCATGCCGCTACTGCCCGGCCGACCCGAGCCCGATGAGCACGATCGCGACCCCGGTGAGGACGATCCCCGCGACATGGCTGCGCGTCAGCCGCTCGTGGAGGATGGCGATCGGCGAGGATCACCGTGGTCACCGGGTACAAGCGAGGACACCGTCGCCGCGATCGCGAGGGCGCCGATCTGCGCCGCGAGGATGAACGCCGCGTTGCCGGCCATGTCCAGCAGGCCCGACCACCACGACCCAGCGGGCCGCCGGGAGCGGCATCCGCCACGCCTGTCGCCCGAGCACGATGACGACGAGCAGGATCCCGGCCTGGACCAGCCGGACGAGCACCAGGGGACCGAACGTCCCGGCGCCCGACAGCTGGCCGATGCACACGCTGAACAGGCCGATCGCGAGGCCGCCGAGCAGCCCCCACTCGATGCCCGACGGACCCGAGTCGTCGTGGCCTGGCGCCCGGGTGACGAGGATGACGGCGAACAGCGCGAGGCCGATGCCCACGACGACCTCGGTCGTCGGCAGGCCCTCGGTCGCGAACCCCACGACGACCGGCACGACCGCCGCGAGCACGCCCGTCGTCGGCGCGACGACGCCCATCCGGCCGACGGACAGGCCGCGATACAGCGAGGTGATCCCGAGGACGCCGAAGAACCCCGCGACGACCGACCACACCACGTCGACGCCCTGCGGCATCGGCTCGCCACGCGCGATCGCCGACAGCGAGCGCCGCGAGCATCCCCACGAGCTGGGTGCCGAACACCACGCCGAACAGCGGCGCGCGCCGGCTGAGCATCCCGCCGCCGAAGTCGCCCGCCCCCCAGGTGACCGCCGAGACGAGGCCGAGCGCCAGGACCGCGAACGGTCCGGCGAGCTCAGGCAGGGGCCACGCCCTCCGGCTCGATGTAGCGCGTCGACGGCCGTCGGGCCCGTCGAGCGACGATGACCTTGTCGGCGAGCGCGTCGTAGCGATCGGACGTCGTGAGGTAGATCACCTGGAAGTCCGCGGCGAGCTCGCGCAGCAGCTCGAGGGCGCGGGCGGCGCGGCGCGTCGTCGAGGGTCACGAACGGGTCGTCGAGGACGATCGGCGGGCGGCGGTCGCCGGTGACGAGGCGCACGAGACCGAGGCGCGCGGCGAGGTAGACGACGTCGAGCGTGCCCTGCGAGAGGTCGGTGACCGCGACCCAGTCGTCGCGCTCGGGCGAGTAGACCTCCATCGCCGAGGTTGGTGTCGTCGACGCGGACCCGGCGGTAGCGCCCGCCGGTGATCCGGTCGATGTCGGCGACCATGCGCCGCTCGAGGTACCGGGTCGCGAGCTCCATCGTCGCCTGCTCGGCGGTGTTGAGCTCGGCGAGCGTCCGCTCGTAGATCCGCTCGCGGCGGCGGAGCGCGGCCAGCGCCTCGCGGCCCATCGGCCAGCCGCTCGGCGAGTCGCGGCGACCTCCTCGGCGTCGACCGGGTTCTGCTCGACCCGCGCTCGGGCGTTGGCCTCGTCGTCGCGGGTGCGCTCGAGCTGGCGCTCGGCGTCCGCGACCTCGACCTCGAGGCGCTCGCGGGCCCGCGGCTCCTTGGCGATCGGCCCGAGGGCCTCGAGCGCCGCGGTCTTCTGCTCGATCTCGAGCGCGGCGGTGTCGCGGCGGGCCGGCAGCACGTCGAGCTTCTCGTCGCCGATCAGGCCCGACAGGTGCGCCCGCCGCTGGTCGATCTCGGCGACGTGCGCCTCCTCGAGGCCCAGGCGCTCCTCGGCCTCGGCGAACTCGGTCAGCCCGAGCCGCTGCAGCACGTCGTCGTGCTCGGCCTGCGCCTCGCGCAGCTCCTGCTCGATCTCGGACCGGCCGCGCAGCCGGCGGTCGACCTCGACGTCGCGCAGCTGCTCCACGTCGGGCTCCGCCGCGGCGAAGCCACCAGCCGACCACCGCGAGCACGAGCCCGACCACCGCGACGGCGCCGCCGATGATGATCGGGAGGATGCCGACGGTGACGATGTCCGCGAACAGCGACGCAGGAAGCTGATGGCCGCGATCAGCGACGCCGACGAGCACGAGCACCATCGACCAGCGCGACAGCGGGCGCCAGCGCTCTCCGGCGGCGCGTCGTAGCTCGACGCGGACCTCGCCCTCCTGAGCATCCCCTGGAGCGTGGCGATCTTGCGGTCCACCGTGCGCAGCCGGTCGACCGACGCTGCGCAGCACGGGCAGCGGCGTGGGCGATGGGTGGGTTCGCTCGAGCTCCGCGATCTCGTCGCGGACGGTGACCGCCGTGCGGAAGCGCTCGAACTTCTCCTGGGCCGCGTCGCGCTCCGCGGTCAGGCGCTCGGCCTGGCGCGCCTTCTCGAGCATCGAGCGGCGCTCCGCGAGCGCCGTCTCCGCCTCGGCCCGGTGTTCGCGGGCGACGGCCAGCGCGTCGCGGTCGCGCTCGAGCCGCCCGAGCGCGTCCTCGCCCGCCTGGAGCTCGGGCGGTCGTCTCGGTCACCGCGTCCTCGGCGACCTGCAGCCGGCCGGGGTTCTTGATGCCCCGGGTCTGGAGGTCGTGGATGGCCCGTTCGAGCTTGCGCCGGGCGCGGCTCATGCCGCGGTCGGCGCCGCTGATCGACGTCTGGAGCCGATCGCGGAGCGCGCCCTCGTCGCGCTGGAGCCCCGCGAGCTCGTGGTGGCGGACCGATGCCGTCGAGCGGAAGAAGCCCTCGGTCGGCACGCCCGAGATGGCCGCCAGCTCCTCGTCGGCACGCGCGGGGTCGGTGATCGGCGTCGCCGCCCAGCTCGAGGCGGACCGTGCCCTTGGAGCCCCGGAACGACTTCGCCAGCCGGCCCTCCCGCGGCTCGCCCTCCTCGTCCTCGTAGGTGAACGTCAGGGCGATCGTGGTTCGGGCGTCCTCCGGGTCACCGTCCCACGGGACGAGCCCGTCGAGGTCGCGCCGCGGAGCTCGTGACCTTGCGGGTCAGCGCCGAGCTCGATCGCCCGCTGGATCGTCGACTTCCCGGCCTCGTTGGGCCCGCGGACGATGGTGAGACCGGGCGACAGCTCGAACGTCGCGGTCGTGGTAGCGGCGCAGGTCGGTCAGCGAGAGGGTCTGTGATCCTCACAGCGTGACCTCGGAGCCCGCGAGCAGCAGCCGTCCGAGCCGCAGGACGTCGCGCAGCTCGTCCGCCTCGCGGCGCGCCGGGTCGTCGCCGGACGCCTCGAGGTCCGCGATCCGGCCCTCGACGTTGCGGATGAACGCCCCGGCGATCGTCTCCGCCGGTGGCAGCGAGGCCCTCGGTGAGCGCCGGATGGCTCACGTCGCGAACCCGCACCCGCAGGAAGGTGCCCGGAGGGCCTGCTCGACCTCCGCCGGTTCGAGGTCCAGCCCGTCGGGCCGGACGCCGATGAGCCGCACGTCGAGCACGAGGTCCGGGTCGCCGCCCTGGGTCAGCTGCGCGATCGAGCGCCGGCTGCGACTCGATCGTCGCGGCGTCGATCTCGCGCCGCTCGAAGCGAGGTCTTGCCGACGACGCGCTGGTCGACGTTGACCGACGTGCTGGCCGCCCGCGTCGACGTCGAGCGTGACGAGCAGGACCTTGCCGGCCTTGTCCTGGTCGACCGCGACGGGCTCGGGGGCGCCGGCGTAGGCGTAGGTGACGCCCTTGGTCTTGGCGACCTGGGCCGAGTGCCAGTGGCCGAGCGCGAGATAGTCGAGGCCGCTCGCGGCGATCTCCTCGACCGTGACCACGACCTCGTCGTTGTCCGTCCGGCCCGGGATGGCGACCGAGGCGTGGAGGAGGCCGATGTGCCAGGTGGCCTCGGCGGGTCTCGACGGCCGCGAGGTCCTGCAGCGGGCTGTCGCGGCGCACGCTTGGTCGGGAAGCACGGGCCGTGGACGATCGCGTCCACCGCGGCGAGGTGGATCCACGGGTGGTCCGGCGTGAGGACGGTGACCATCTCCTCGGCCGGCCGGATGCCGGCGAGCGCCGCCAGGTCGTAGGCGCGATACACCGACGAGCGGTCGTAGACGTCGTGGGTGCCCGGGCACCAGCACCGAGCGGATGCGGGCCTGGGCGAGGCGCGCGAGCTCGGCGGCGACGCGCTCGACGGAACGCTTGGGCTGCACGTTCGAGTCGAACAGGTCGCCGGCGACGAGGAACAGGTCGACCTTCTCAGCGATGGCGAGGTCCACCGCGGCCCGGAACGCCGCGAACTGGCGCTCCCGCTGGGCGGCGGCGGCCTCCCCGAGATCCGCGTGGCGCGCGCCGAGGTGGACGTCTGCGGTGTGCAGCAGTCGAAGCATTCGGGTGCGGCCTGCCCTCCCTGGTCTCCGTCCCGTTGGTCGAACCCGGAGCCGGCAAGCCGAACCGGGACCCGCGAGCAGCCGCTCCCGCCCTGCGCTCCCGTGACCTAGGCTCGATCGCGGGCCGCCGTCGGGCCGGGCCGGTCGCTCCCGGGACCCGGTTGCGATCCGGGCGCCCCCATAGCTCCCGGCTCGCCACCCGAGTCTTCGACCTCCATTGTGACAGGTCAGGTGTCACGCTCGACGGGGGTGCGCCCGTGAGACCGAGGCCGTCGGCGGCACGGTTCGGCGACCCGGTGTAGGCTCTGGGCCACTCAACTACCGGTGCGCCCCGAGCTAGGGACTCCGAGAACGGCACCTGGATCGCGCGGCCTCGGCTGACTCCCCGCCGCAACCGTCGTCCAGGCGTCGGATCCCTTGCTGGCGCGCACCGCACCATGTCCGAGCGCGCGCCCGGGAGGAGCAGCGTGACCTACGTCGACCGCACCCTGAACTGCGTTGACTGCGGGGTGGAGTTCATCCACTCGGCGGCCGACCAGGAGTACTACAGCAGAAGGGGTTCACCTCGGACCCCAAGCGCTGCGCCTCGTGTCGCGCCTACCGGCGCTCGACCCGCGACGGTGGCAGCACCGACGTCCGAGCCATCGGCGGCCCGCGCGGCTACGAGCGCACCGACGACCAGATGTCCCGCGAGTACTTCGTGGCCATCTGCACGTCGTGCGGCAACCAGGCGCAGGTGCCGTTCAAGCCGCGCATGGACAAGCCCGTCTACTGCTCCGACTGCTTCCGGAACGATCCGCCCGGACTGACTCGCTCGGACGCCACGCCGGCAGCAGATGCCCCTGGTCCTCCCGGGGGCATCGGCATGTCCGGCGCCGACCGCGCCGCGGAACATCCCTAGATCCGGAACGCCTCGCCGCGCCGGAAGCGCTCGCGGTGACGCCCGCGCCAGATCGTGACGCGGCCGCGGCCGTGGACCTGCCACGCGTTGTTGCAGCCGACGGCCGCCGTGTCCTCGTCGATGCCCAGGATCACGCCGCCGCGCGGCGCCTGGAGCGCCACGAAGGCCGAGAACGGCTCGGGCCAGGCGTCGTAGTGCGGCAGGACGGCGACGCCGTCCACCAGCGACAGGCCGACCGGCCAGCGCACCGGGAACGGCATCGGCATCCGGACCTTGGGCAGGAACCGGAAGTCGACGGTCCGGCCGACGATCGCCATCGCCCCTGCGGAGCAGCCGGCGACCACCGCGCCCCGGGCGTTGGCGCCGCGGATCGCGTCGCCGAGCGGCGACTCTGGAGGACGTCGATCAGGTGCCGGGGATGGCCGCCCGAGAGGTAGATCAGGTCCGCCTCGCCGATCGCCTGGAGTGCGGCCGCGTCGTAACCCTCGGCGGCGTCGCGCACGAGCACGGGCTCGACCTCCGCGCCCGAGCGCGCTGAAGTGCTCGACGCCCATGTCGGCCCAGCGCGGAAGGTCGCCTCGCCGTCGGGCGCGGCGGCCGTCGGCAGGACGACGACGCGCGGCCGCGGACGGCCGGTGGCAGCGAGCAACCCGCGGTCGAACTCTGCCATCGGCGCGAGGAATTCTCCGGCGCCCACGAGCGCCACCGGTCCGGGCACGGCCGCAGCATAGAGCAGGCCGCGGAACTGCGATCTGGACGCCCCGATCGAGCGCCTGACACACTCCCTCCATGGCAGACACCGACGACTCGGGCGGACCCAGGGACTGGGACGCCACGACCTACGACCAGGTCGCCGCGCCGATGACCCGCTGGGGCTCGGACGTCCTCGAGCGACTGCCGCTCCTGGGCGACGAGACGGTGCTCGACGCGGGCTGCGGGACGGGCCAGGTCACCGAGCAGCTCGCCGAGCGCCTGCCGCGCGGCCGGGTCGTGGCGCTCGACGGCTCGCCGGCGATGGTCGAGGCCGCCCGCGGGCGCCTGGCGCGCTTCGGCGATCGGGTCGACTTCGTGACCGCGGACCTCGACGGCACCGCTGCCGCTCGCCGACGCAAGCGTCGACGCGATCCTCTCGACGGCCACGTTCCACTGGATCGCGGATCACGACGGCCCTGTTCCGGCACCTGGCCCGGGTGGTGCGGCCGGGCGGGCGGCTCGTCGCCCAGTGCGGGGGCGAGGGCAACATCGCCGGGCTCCGGACGGCGCTCGACGAGGCGGGCGGACGGCTGGGAGGGCCCGTGGAACTTCGCGTCGCCGGAGGACACGCGACGACGGCTCGAGGCGGCCGGCTTCGTCGGCGATCGAGACCTGGCTCACCGACGAGCCCACGTCGTTCGAGCCCGGACCGGCGTTCCGCGACTACCTGCGGACGGTGGTCCTGAGTGCGCACGTCGAGCGGCTCGCGCCCGAGGCGCAGGACGCCTTCCTCGACGCCGTGATCGAGCGCCTCCCCGAATCGGCGATCGACTTCGTGCGCCTGAACATCGTCGCGACGAGACGGGCGGCGGCGCCCTAGCGTCCGGTCCGGAACGCCTCGCCGTGGCCGGGGATCACGATGTCGGCGCGCGGCCAGGACGCGGGCCCGTCCGAGCCTCGATCGCCGCCTGGTCGTCGCCCAGCGGGTCGATCTCCGGCGTGCGGTCGCCGTGCCACCACAGGTGCGTCATCGCGTAGACGGCGTCGTCCGCCTCGACCACGAGCGTCGCATCCTCGGCGGTGTGGCCCGGCGTCAGCCACAGCTCGGCCGACGGCGAGAGGCGGTAGCCGTCGCCGTCGTGGTCGAGCCACAGGTCGTCGCGGTAGCGGGCCCAGAAGTCCACGACCTCGGCGTTGGGGAACAGCGCGCAGTTGATCGTGTGATCCGGGTGGTGGTGGCTGAGGAACACGTGCGTGACGGCCTCGGGCGCGACGTCGAGCGCCGCGAGCGGGTCGAGGATCAGGGACCGCCGGGCGACCATCCCCGGGTCCACGACGATCAGCGCGTCCGCGTCGCGGACGAGCACGACCGACGAGCCGACGCGGTCGCCGGTGTAGCCGGCATGGAGCAGGTGCACGCTCGTCATGGCCGAAGCGTAACTGCCCGGCCGCACGACGAAACGGCGCCCGCGTGCGTCGTCCCGGCTCGTGCATCCTGCGACCATGCCGATGACCGACTCGACCGCGCCCGCCGACCTCATCCTCACCGGGGGCCGCGTGTTCACGGCCGACGCGCCATCGAGCTGGGCCCAGGCGCATCGCGGTCCGGGACGGGCGGATCGTCGCGCTGGGTGGCGATCGCGACGTCATGCGCCTCGCCGGACCGGCGACGCGGGTCATCGACGCTGCGCGGCCGGACGGTCACGCCCGGGCTTCGGCGACTCCCACGTGCACCCGATCTCGTCGGGCATCGAACACCTGCAGTGCGACCTGCACGACGCCAGCGGGCTCGACGAGTACCTGGAGCGCGTCGCCGCGTACGCCGCCGCCAACCCGGACCTCCCGTGGATCCTCGGCGGCGGCTGGTACCTCGCCCACTTTCCCGGGTGGGCTCGCGAGGCAGGAGGACCTCGACCGCGTCGTCCCCGACCGACCCGTGTTCCTGCCCAACAAGGACGGCCACGACGCGTGGGTCAACAGCCGCGCCCTCGAGATCGCCGGCATCACGGCGGCGACGCCCGACCCCCACGACGGCCGGATCGCCCGCAACCCGGACGGCTCGCCGCTCGGCACGCTCCACGAGGGCGCCCAGGACCTGGTCGAGCGCCACATGCCGCCCACGACGCAGGCCGAGCGCGAACAGGGCCTCCTCGAGAGCCAGGCGCTACCTGCACTGCATCGGGCATCACGAACTGGCAGGACGCGCACGTGGGTCCCGAGGACCACGTCACGTACCTGCGGGTCGCGGGCCGAGGCGACCTGACCGCGCGGGTCGTCGGGGCGCTGTGGTGGGAGCACGACGCCGGGCTCGAGCAGATCGAGCGGCTCGTCGCGCGCCGCGCCGACGGCCCCGTGGGGCGGTACGTCGCCGACGAGCGTCAAGCTGATGGTCGACGGCATCGTCGAGAACTACACGGCCGCGATGGTCGATCCCTACCTCGACGCCGACGGCAACGCAGACCGACGAACCGGGGCATGGCGTTCATCGAGCCCGAGCTGCTCGTCGCGAGGCCGTGCCGATGCTCGACGCGCTCGGATTCCAGGCGCACTTCCACGCGCTGGGCGACCGGGCCGTGCGCGATCGGCGCTCGACGCCGTCGAGGCCGCGCGGAAGGCGAACGGCTGGACCGACACGCGGCCCCATCTCGCCCACCTCCAGCTCGTCCACCCCGACGACCTGCCGCGCTTCCGGCAGCTGGGCGCGCTCGCCAACGTCCAGCCGCTGTGGGCCGTCCACGAAGGCCAGATGGACGACCTCACGCTCCCGTTCCTCGGTCCGGTCGCGTCCGGCGCGGCAGTACCCGCTGCGCTCGCTGCGGCGCCACGGCGCGACGCGTCGTGATGGGCTCGGACTGGTCCGTGTCGACGGCCGACCCGTTCGCGCAGATGGACATCGCGGTCAACCGCGTGATCCCGGGTCCGCGAGGGCGCGGCAGCAGCCGTTCATGCCCGAGGAGGCGATCGAGCTCGCCGACGCCGCTGGTCGCGTTCACCGCGGGCTCCGCCTACGCGAACCATCTCGACGAGGCGGGCTCGATCGAGGTCGGCAAGCTCGCCGACCTCGTGGTGCTCGATCGGGACCTGTTCGACCGCGGTGCCGGCGGCATCGCGGACACCCGGGTCGTGGCGACGTTCGTCGACGGCGTCGCCGTGCACGAGACGCCCGCTCTCGAGGGCTGAGCGCAGGCCGCTCCCCGGGGTCGTCCCCCGCCCACTGCGCCGTCGGTCAGATGACGTAGTCGATTCGAGGTTCCCGGTCCATCGGCCGTTGCTCGCCGGCGCGCGATAGTGCCTTCAGCGGCAAGGAACGACAGACCAGCGCACCACCGAAGCTGCCGCAGGAAAGGAGGTCATCGAGATGATGCACCCGCTAGCGATCTACATGGTCGAGGTCCACCAGAACGACCTGAAGGCCGAGGCCGCCAACAACCGCCTCGCGAAGCAGGCACGCCAGCCCCGAGAGGCAGGCATCGTGGCCTCCTTCATCAGCTTCGTCCGCAACCTGTTCACCGCGAACGACGCGCACAGCGCCGCTTCGCCCGCCTGATCGCATACAACGGCCGCCTGGCCCTCCTCCCAGCCGGCTCGCATCGCCCGGACCCCTCCTCCGGTCCGGGAGCATCCTCCAAGCAGACGCCCGCCCGCCCTCCCAGGGGCGGGCGTTTCTGCGTCTACGGGCCGGCCGGCTCGAGACCCTCCGCGATCGGCACTCCCTCCGCCACCGCGGCCGCCGCCAGCGCCTTGTCGAAGGTGGCCAGCTCCCCGTCAACGTCGATCGCCAGCCAAAGGTACGTGGCGTCGTAGGCCGACAGGCGGTGGCGCTCGGCCAGACCTGCCGCGTACGCGACGCCAATCGGGTCCACGGTCCGCGGTCTCGAGGCCCGCGGCGACGACCAGGTCGAGATCCCGGGCGATCGAGCCTGCAGGCGACCGGCGCCGCCGGAGCGCGTTGGCGATCTCTGGCCATACGATCGCGGGTCCGAGGAGCATGCGTTCCGCTTCGGCCCATCGGCGCATCGCCGCGGACGCAAGTTCGTTGCCGACCAATCCCTCCACGATGAACGACGCGTCGACCACGATGGGCGCGGCCGGAATCGAAAACGTCATTCGCGGTGGCCGTGATCGCGGTCCTCGCGAACCAACGCGGCCCCGTCGACCGGCCCGTGTTCCTCGCGATACCGCGCCCCGATCTGCCCCATCCGCTCGACCGCCGCGAGCCGCCGTTCGCGGACAAGATCAGGATCCATGTGGTCAAGGTCCGAGAGGGGCACGATCGCCGCGACCGGCAGGCCGCCCCGTTCCACGACGAAGCGCTCGCCGGCCGCAGCCTCGTCGAGGACCTGGCCGAAACGGGCGCGGACGTCGAGGGCGCTGATCGATCTCATGGCACCATCATATGACCATGAGAGTGCCTGTCAATCGGGGCCGAGGTCGGCGATGGTGTCGATGTCGGCAAGGGTGCGTGCATCGGGGTCGAGCGCCCGCCATTCCCTTGCGGCGACGAGGGCCATGGGCAGGCGGTCGAGCAGGGCCCGGAGGGCGCGGCGGTCCTCGCGGAGCAGGGCGTCGATCACCGGATGTGCGAGCGACGGCCGGATCGCAAGCGGCAGCACACAGGGCGGGTCGGCCTCGAGGCTCGCCCCTCCGATGGTCGGGTCCGCGGCGACCGTCGCAGCGAGGAGCGCCAGGACCCCGGGTACGAGGCGTGGCATGTCACCGCCGACGACGACCACGGGCGCATCGAAACCACGATCGAGGTCGGCCAGCGCGACAAGCCCGGCTGCGAGCCCGGCCAGCGGTCCGCCGTAGGCGATGCCATCGCGCATCAGCGTGACCTGGTGAGCCAGGGCCTCCGGGATCGGCGGCGGCGCGGCGTCCGGGGCGATGACGACGATCACGGGATTGGCGATGGCGGCGACCGCATCGAGGGCGTGGTGGAGCAGCGGTCGGCCGTCGAGGTCGGCGAGCAGCTTGTCCGATCCGAAGCGGGTCGATGCGCCGCCGGCGAGCACGATCGCCGAGGTCACTGGCCACCGGCCGCGGTCGACGCCCGTTCCCGCATCCGGGCGAGCGTCGTCGGCCCGAGGACGTGGCCCGCATCGGTGCGTCGCAGGAGGCCGCGCCGGTCCATGTCCTCGAGGATGACCATCACGTAGCGCCGGCTGGAGCCCGTCGCGTCGCGGTAAGCCGCCGGCGTCAGCGGCTCGGCGGCCGCCATCGAGAGCGCGCGTCGGACGAGGTCGCGGTAGGTCGGCGCGGCCCAGGCGAGGTCGTCCTCGAGGCGGACGATCCGGCCGGCGGCCTCGAGGGCCCGGACGCCGTCCGTCGGGCAGCCGGCGGCGCGAGCGGCATCCGAGAGCGCCGGAGGAGCCGCGACGGCGAGCGCGGCTTCGAGCCGGTCCATCGCCTCGAGCGTCGTGGCCGGGAGGCCTGCGGCCCGCGATGCGGCACGGACCCGGTCGCCGTCGCGGGCGAGGGCTCCCGTCCTCGACCAGGCGATCGACGACACGCGCCGGCGATGGTCGCCGCGGCGTCGCGGCCCAGCGTGACGAGCCGGCGGGCGGCGGGGCCAGGTCGGCGCGGAGCGCTCGCCGACGGGAGACCCGCGCGACTCCGGGCTGGCCCGCGTGATGGGCCTCGACCAGGGCGACCGCGCGGTCGCCGAGCGCGGTCTCGACGTCGGGTGCCAGGCGCCACCGCCTGTCGTCCAGGAGCGCGCCGTGGAGGTCGAGCCGGGCGGCGAACCCGACCAACGGGCTCGGCGGCGAGCGCAGCCGCGAGATCCAGCGTCAGGCGCCGGCGCGACACGCCGCGCGGCGGCTGCGCGTCGAGCACGACCCCGCCGCCCGCGACCGACCCGGGCGATGGCCGGCGGAGCGCGAACCGGTCACCGGGCGCCGCGGCGATCGTGGCGTCGAGGCGGAGGATCCGCGATCGAGGTCCCGTCGGGCAGGTCGATCGCACTCGCGCGGTCCGCGGACGACGAGGGCGCCCGCCTGGTCGGTGCCGAGGTGCAGGCGGAGGCGCTCGCGATCGTGCGGTCGCGGCGCCGGACGCCGGGCCGCGCATGGCGACGAGGAGCCGTGACGTGGCGACGACCTCGCGGGTCGGTCGTCAGCACCTGGCCGCGGCGTGGCGCATCGCCGTCGAGGCACCGAGCAGCAAGGCGGTACGCCCGCCGAGCCGGCCTCGGCGACCGTCTCGCCACGGACCTGGACCTCGCGGACGCGGGCCTGGCCGTCGCCGGGGAGGAGGCGCAGCGTCATCCCGGCGCGGATCCGGTCCGCCGCGAAGGCTGCCCGGTCACCACCGTCCCGCGGCCCTTGACGGTGAAGACTGCGGTCGATGGCCAGGCGGGCGCCGCGTCCATCGGCGAGTCGCGCCGCCGACCCGCGCCGCCAGGGCCTCGATTGCCGCCCGCACGTCGTCGACGCCCTCAGCCGGTCGTCGCCGACGCCGTCAGCACCGGAGCCCCGGCCAGCGTCGTCGTCGCCAGAAGCGCTTCGACGTCGGCGACCACGGCGCCGACCCGCGCCTCATCGGCGAGGTCGGCCTTCGTCACGACCGCGAGCCCGTCGTCGATCCCGAGCGCGTCGAGCAGCCCGAGATGCTCGAGCGTCTGGGCGTTCGGCCCGTCGTCGGCGGCCACGACCAGCAGCGCCGCGTCGATCTCGCCGGCCCCGACCAGCATGTTGCCGACCAGTCGGTCGTGGCCCGGGCACGTCGACGAAGTCGACCGACGAGCCGTCCGGCAGGGCCAGGTGCGCGTAGCCGACGTCGATCGTCATGCCGCGCCGCTGCTCCTCGGGGAGTCGGTCGGCGTCGATGCCGGTCAGCGCGCGCAGGAGCGTGGTCTTGCCGTGGTCGATGTGGCCGGCGGTGCCGACGACGACGCTGCGGCGCCGGGCGCTCGTCAGCCATGCGCCGTCAGGGCCGCCGCGAGGCGGCGGTCAGCGCCTCGTCGTCGTCGGGCTCGACCGACCGCAGGTCGAGGACGACGGCGCCGTGCTCGATCCGGCCGACGACCGCTGGCGACCCGGCGCGCAGCCGCGCGAGCAGCGCGTCCGGTGTCGGTCGGACGGCGACGCAGACGGCCCGCGACGGGAGCACCTGGCCCGGCAGCGACGCCGCCGCCGATCGTCGCCTCGGTCTCGAGCGACCTGCGCACCGTGGCCGAGCGTCGCCGCGATCGCGGCGGCGCGGGCCTCGAGGCGCGTCGACGGTCGCCGCGATCTGGCGCCAGACCGGGATCTCGCGCGTCGCGACGCCGGCCCGGTAGAGCGCGAGGGTCGCGGCGACCGCGGCGAGCAGCACCTTGTCGGGGCGCATCGCGCGGGCGAGCGGGTCCTTGCGCAGGCGGGCGACGAGGTCCGCGCGACCGACGATGAACCCGGCCTGCGGGCCCGCCGACGAGCTTGTCGCCGCTGAACGTCACGAGGTCGGCGCCGTCGGCGAGCCGCTCCGCCGGGCATCGGCTCATGCGCGAGGCCGAACGCGGCGGTGTCGAGGAGGGCGCCGCTGCCGAGGTCGTCGATGACGATCGCGCGCCGTGGCGGTGGGCGGCGGCCGCCAGCGCCGCGGCATCGGGCGCCTCGACGAAGCCGGCCTGGCTGAAGTTCGACGGGTGGACGCGCAGCACGAGGCGCGCGCGGCCGTCGGCGAGGACCTCCTCGAAGTCCGCGACCCGCGTCCGGTTCGTCGTCCCGACCTCGACCAGCTTCGCCCCGGCGCGCCGGACGATCTCCGGGATCCGCACGCCGCCACCGATCTCGACGAGCTCGCCGCGGCTGACGGCGACGCCGCCCCGGCCCGCCAGGCCGACCGCGAGCGCGACGGCCGCCGCGTTGTTGACGACGATCAGCGCGTCCTCGGCGCCGGTCAGCGCGATCAGGTGCGCCTCGGCCTCGCGATAGCGGCGGCCCGCGGCGACCCGTCTCGCGGTCGAGCTCGAGGAAGATCGTGCCCTCGGCGGCGGCGCGCGCGGCCCGATCGCCGCGTCGCGGCCACGGCGCCCGGCCGAGGTTCGTGTGGACGATGACGCCGGTGGCGTTGATGACGCGCTCCGGGCCGGCGCCCCGCTCGAGGGCCTCGAGTCGCGCGACGACGTTCCGCGGCCGAGCGCCTCCGGGGTGCGGGCCGTCGCTTGCGTCGCCGAGCCCGCCAGGCGCGCGCGCTCCTCGTCCACGACGGCGCGCGCCATCGCGAGGACGGCGGCGGGTCGCGGTCGGCGGTCTCCGGCGCGGGCGGCCGCGAGCACGCGCTCGACGCTCGGGGGACGCGGGCGTGCGCGCTGCTCGCTCATCGCGGGGATCATCGCAGGCCGGGCGCAGCGGCGGTGGCGGGAGCGCATGGGAGTCGAACCCACCGCGCGACGCCGGGCGCCGCGCCACCGGTTTTGAAGACCGGGGAACCCACCGGGACCCCTCCGCTCCCTCGGGTCGATGGTAGCGCCGCGACCCGGCGGTTCCCGGCTGCACCGGACCACCGGTGACCGCCACCGGTACGAACGGTCGCCCCCCGGCCGAAACGTTGCGAGCGGTCGCTGCCTCTTGCTGGGTGACGGCAGGATCGGGCACATCGCCCGGCCGCCCGACAGTGGGAGAGCAAGGATGGCGGCGCGCAAGTGGAAGGTGATCCGGGTGGCCGGCGTGGGCGGTGCGCTCATCGCATCGGTCGCGTTTGCGGGCGCCGCTCAGGCCTCGTCGGACAGTGACGGCGACGGGCTCTCGAATCACTTCGAGAGGACGATGAGCCACACGAACCCGCAGCGACGGGACAGTGATGGGGACGGGATCGCCGGACGGGCGCGAAGATCCCGACCGCGACGGGCTGACCAACCACCAGGAGCAGCGCGCCGACCTCAACCCCCGCAAGGCCGACACGGACGGCGACGGCATCCGCGACCCGCGCGAGGACAACGACCACGACGGGCTGGACACGAAGTACGAGTTCAAGGCCCATGACAACCCCCTCGATGCGGACACCGACAACGACGGCATCAAGGACGGCCACGAGGACGGCGACCACGACGGCCTGACGAACCACCAGGAGCAGGTCGTCAAGACCGATCCGACCGACGCCGACAGCGACAACGACGGCAAGTCCGACGGCCAACGAGGACGCGGACCACGACGGGCTCGACAACGAGTTCGAGTTCGACGAGTCCGACACCTCCCCGACCGACGCCGACTCCGACGACGACGGGACGTCCGACGCCAACGAGGACGACGACCAGGATGGCGTCTCCAACAAGGACGAAGAGTCGGACGGCACCGATCCCGAAGACGCCGACTCCGACGACGACGGCACGCCGGATGGCGAGGACGACGACGCCGTGGCGCCCCCGACGGGGGACGCGGCGGCCTTCAGGCTCGTGTTCACCATCGGCTGACCGAAGCCGCGCTTACGCGCGCCGACGCCGGGGACCGTCGCGGGCCCCGGCGTCGTCATGTCCGAGGGCCGCCGTCGCCACCTATGATCGGGGCATGACCGCCCGACCCGCCGCTCCCGTCGCCGCGATCCGCCTCACCGAGATGACCGACTGCGGCGGCTGCGCCGCGAAGCTCGGCGCGGACCTGCTCGCGGACGCGCTCTCGGGGCTGGGCGCGATCGCGCCAGCGAGCTCGGCGGACGGCGCGCTGATCGCCGGGCTCGAGCCCCCGGACGACGCCGCCGCGTACCGGATCTCCGACGATCTCGCGATCCTCGGCACCCTCGACTTCTTCCCGCCCCTCGTCGACGACCCGGCGGCCTACGGCGAGATCGCAGCGGCCAACGCCCTGTCCGACGTGTTCGCGATGGGCGGCCGCGTGCTGTTCGCCCTCTCCATCGCTGCGTTCCCCGAGGACTTCCCGCGCGACGCGATGGCGGCGGTGTTCGAGGCGGCGGCGGGCAAGGTCCGCGAGGCGGGCGGCGTGCTGGCCGGCGGCCACACGATCCGCGACCCCGAGCCCAAGTACGGGCTCGCCGTGATCGGGGCGGCCCACCCGGACCGGCTGTTCCGCAAGGGCGGCGCGCGGCCCGGCGACGTCCTGCTCCTCACCAAGCGGCTCGGCACCGGGTTCCTCGTGAGCGGCCGGCGGTCCGGTCGCACCTCCGACGCCGACCTCGAGGCGGCGATCGACCAGATGCGGACGCTCAATCGCGCAGCATCCGAGGTGCTCGCGCGGCACGGCATCGCCGGGCGCGACCGACGTGACCGGGCTTCGGGCTGCTGGGGCACGGCCTGGAGATGGCGCGGGCATCGGGCGCACGGCTGGTGTTCGACGCCGCCGCGCTGCCCGCGCTCGACGGTGCGCTCGACCTCGCGCGGGCCGGCGTCGAGACCGGCGGCGCCGGCCACAACCGCCGCTTCACGGCGCCCGCGCTCACGGTGGCGGCCGGCGTCGCCCCCGAGCTCGTCGCCCTCGCCCACGACCCGCAGACGTCGGGGGGCCTGCTCGCCGCGGTGCACCCGGACATCCTCGACGCCGTCGCGGCCGACCTCGCGGCGGCCGGTGTCGGCTCGTGGGTCGTCGGGCGGGTCGAGGCAGGCGAGCCTGGCGTGACGCTCGCCTGATCCGATCACCGAGCGAGAGGGGACCGGTGTCGATCGCGGGGACATATCGCCAGCTGCTGCGCAACGGGCCGCTGACCCGGCTGTTCATCGGCGAGTTCGTGTCCTCGATCGGCGACTGGCTGTACCTCGTCGCCCTCGTGGTCCTCGTCTACCAGGAGACGCAGAACCCGATCGTCCTCGGCATCGTCGGGGCGGCGCGGATGCTGCCGTACATCCTGCTGTCGATCCCGGCCGGGATCATCAGCCGACCGCTTCGACCGGCGGCTGGTGCTGCTGACCTCGGACCTGGCGCGCGCCGCCTGCATGCTCGTGCTGGCCTGGATCGTCGCCACCGGTGGCCCGCTGTGGGCGGTCGGCGTGGTCGCCATCCTCGCCGCCTGCTTCTCGACGTTCTTCTACCCGGCGATCGGCGCGCTGATCCCGAGCCTCGTCCGCGACGAGCGCGAGTTCGGTCCCGCGAACTCCGCGTGGGCGACGCTCGACAACCTGGCCTGGATCGTCGGACCCGGGATCGCCGGCCTGCTGCTGGCGACGGGCGACATCGTCGCCGCGTTCGTGCTCAACGCGATCTCGTTCACGCTGATCGCGGCGATCCTGTGGACCCTGCCGCCGCCAGGCTCCGGGCGCGGCGTCGAGCGCCACGCGGCGACACCGTCGGGCGATGCCTCGCGCCCCGCGCGGCGCCGAGACGGCCGCGGACGAGCCTCGCCGCCGACGCCGACACGCGCGTCTTCCTCGGCCGCCGGATCCCGTCCTCGATCAACATGTCGGCGCTCGCGGGCGTCGTGCTCATCGACGCGCTCACCTGGTTCACCTTCGGCGGCATCGGCATCCTGATCGTGGTCATCGCGGTGGACGTCTTCCACGGCGGCGACGCCGCGACCGGGTACCTGAACGTCGCGCTCGGGCGTCGGCGGCACCGTCGGCGCGCTGCTCTCCGCCGCCCTCGTGCTCCGACCGCGGCTCGGCCGGGTGCTGCTGTTCGGCGCGGCGCGCGTTCGGGGCCGCGACCGTCGCTGCTCGGCCTCGCCAACCAGCTCGCCGTCGCCTTCCTCGCGATTGCCGTGATCTCGACCGGCAACCTCATCCTCGACGTCAGCGCGCACGACGATCTTCCAGCGTGTCGTGCCCGACGCGTATCGCGGCCGGCTCGGCGGCGTGATGCTGCACCACCCAGTCCGTCGCCGAGTCAGCGGGCACCCTCGTCGTCCCGATCCTCGTGACCGTGTTCGGGTTCGGGATCGTGATGGGCCTGGCGGGCGTCGCCGTGGTCGTCGGGACCGTCGCGGCCGTCGCGCTGATCGGGACCGCGGGCGACGTCGCGGTCGGGGAGCACGACGTCGCGCTGCGCCGCATCGCCCGCCTGTCGCTGTTCGGCGGCCTGTCGCCCGCGCGGGTGGAAGGCGCGCTGCGACGGCTCGAGCCGATGGCCGTCCGCGCCGGCGACGTGATCGTCCGCCAGGGCGACCCCGCCGACCGCTTCTACGTCATCGACAGCGGCTCGTTCGAGGTCACCCAGGCGGATCCGGGCGGTGGCGAGCCGCGTCACCTGCGGACGCTGGGCATCGACGAGGTCTTCGGCGAGCGCGGCCTCATCGGCCAGACGCCGCGCACTGCGACCGTCACCGCGGCCACCGACGGCCTGCTGTTCGAGATGGACGGCGACGACTTCCTGCACCTGGTCGGTGCCGGCAAGGGGGTCGCCGACCGGCTGATGGCCCTGTACGACCCGCCGACGGCCGAGGTCGCCGCGCGCGGCTGAGCCTCGTCGGCGTTTACACTCGGGGCGTCGGACCCTCCACCACGAGGTCGCCTTTGCCGAAGGAGTACGTCCGCCTCACCACGCCGCTCGTGCGCGACGGCGATCGCCTCACCGGTGTCCTGCGTCCCGCCACCTGGGACGAAGCGCTGGATCGGGCGGCCGCCGGGCTCCGAGCCGCGGGCGCGGCGCACGGCCCGGGGACGTTCGGGGTCTTCAGCTGCAGCAAGTCGACCAACGAGGTCAACTTCGCGGCCCAGAAGTTCGCCCGCGCCGTCCTGGGCAGCAACAACATCGATAGCTGCAACCGCACCTGACACGCCCCCTCTGTCGCCGGTCTGGCGACCGTGTTCGGCGCTGGTGGCGGAACCAGCTCATATCGAGAAGCTGAAGAGACGGACTGCTTCCTCCTCTGGGGCAGCAACGCCCGGGAGACGCATCCGATCTTCTTCCACCACCTCCTGAAGGGGGTGCGCCGGGGTGCCCGGCTCATCGCGGTCGACCCGCGGCGGACGTCGAGCGCCGAGTGGGCCGACCTGTGGCTGGGCCTGGACGTGGGCTCCGACATCGCCCTGGCCAACGCGATGGCGCGCGAGATCATCCACGCGGGGCTGGCCAACGAGGAGTTCATCGACCGGGCGACGTCCGGCTTTCGAGGCGTATCGCGCGCGCGGTCGAGCCGTACACGCTCGAGTACGCGGAGCGCGAGACGGGCGTGCCCGCGGCCGCGATCCGCGAGGCGGCCCACACCTACGCCAAGGCCGACCGCGCGATGATCTGCTGGACACTCGGCATCACCGAGCACCACAACGCGGTCGACAACGTGCTCGCGCTGATCTCGCTGGCGCTGCTGACGGGGCACGTCGGGAAGTACGGCAGCGGCATCAACCCGCTCCGCGGCCAGAACAACGTCCAGGGCGGCGGCGACATGGGCGCGCTCCCCGATCGCCTGGTGGGCTTCCAGCACGTCGAGAACGACGAGCTCCGAGACAAGTGCGACAACCTGTGGGGCGTCCGGGTCCCGCCGAAGAAGGGCTGGCACCTGTCGCTGATGTTCGACGCGATGGAGCGGGGCGAGCTCACCGCGCTGTACGTCGTCGGCGAGAACCCGATGCAGTCCGAGGCGGACCGCCACAAGACGGAGAAGCTGCTGCGAGGCCTCGAGACGCTGATCGTCCAGGACATCTTCCTGACGGCGACGGGCGAGATCGCGGACGTCGTGTTCCCCGCGGCCGCCGCGTGGGCGGAGACGCTGGGCACCGTCACGAACTCCGAGCGGCGGGTGCAGCTCGTGCGGCCGGCGCTCGAGCCGCCGGGCGAGGCGCGCGACGACCTGCGGATCATCTTCGACCTCGCCAAGCGCATGGGCGCCGACTGGGGCGAGCCCGACGCCGAGACGGTCTGGAACGAGGTGCGCGCAGCTGTCGCCCGTCCATCGCGGGATGAGCTACGCGCGCCTCGAGGCGCTGGGCGGGATCCAGTGGCCGTGCTGGGACGACGAGCACCCGGGCGAGCTGTTCCTGCACTCGCGACTGTGGGAGGACCCGGTGCCCGGCAACCGGGCGCCGTTCGTGCCCGTGGAGCACGACCCGCCGGTCGACCGGCTCGACGACGACTTCCCGCTGCGGCTGACGACCGGGCGCCACCTGGACTCGTACAACACCGGCGTGCAGTCCGGTGGCTACAAGTACCCGCGGCGGCGCGGCGAGACGCTCGACCTGTCGCCGGAGGACGTCGCGCGGCTCGGGCTGACCGCGGGCGAGCGGGTGCGGGTGGTCTCGCGGCGTGGGTTCGTTGAGGCGCCGGTGCGCGTGGACGAGGGCCTGCGTCCGGGCCTCGCGTTCATGACGCTCCACTTCCAGGACGACGTCACGACCAACAACCTGACGATCGACGCGACGGACCCCAAGTCCGGCACGGCCGAGTTCAAGGCCACGGCGATCCGGGTGGAGAAGCTGGGCGAGCCCGCGCCCGCGGGCTGAGGCTCCGGTCGACCCGAGGCGCCCGCGGCGGCGCCCGGGCTGAGGCGGCCCCGCGCGGCGCGCCGACTTTTCACACCTTCCGAACGAGTCGAGCCTCGCGGCTGACGCCTGGAGCTCGCCACTCGGACGACCGATCGGAGCGCGTGGATCCGGCTTCGGGACGCCGGCTCACGCTCCACGTGCGGCGCATCACGGCCGCTCAGCGAACGCGATCGCAGGGCGATAAGCCGGCGATGAGGCCCGCGTGTTCACTCCTTCTGAAATGTCGCCTGCTCGAAAGCCTGATCCGATGTCGCCGGCGGCTCGAGCTGCGCTCAGGCGGCTCGCAGCGGAGGCGGGTCAGGCCGATCCGTGACGAGCGGTTCGACGACGATGGGCGATGAGCGAGCTGGCCGAACGCGCGGGCGTCGCGATCGGCGTCGTGCATCGCGTCGAGTCGGGCGACACCGCGAGCCTCGAGTCGTACGCGCGCCTTGGGCGCCGCGCTCGGCTTGCGCCCGACGCTCGAGTTCGCGGACGGCCGCGCGCGACGTTCGTCACCCGGCGGCGAGGACTTCGTGCACGCGGCGATGGGCGAGCTCGAGGCCCGGGCGCTCCAGCGACCGGGAGTTCGCATCTCGATCGATGAGCCGTACCAGCACTACCAATTCGCCGGCCGCGCGGACGTCGTCGCGTGGGACGACGAGAACCTCCTCCACATCGAGAATCGGACGCGCTTCCCGAACCTCCAGGAGGCAGCCGGCTCGTACAACGCGAAGCGTCAGTACCTCGCATCGTCGATCGCGCAGCGCCTGGACCTCGGGTCCGCGTGGCTGGCGAAGCGTCACGCACGTGATGGCATGCCTCTGGTCGAGCGAGGTCATCCATTCGATCCGGCTGCGTGGCGCGTCGTTCGAAGCCTTGTGCCCTGACCCTGCGGACGCCTTCGATGCCTGGCTGGCCGGCGATCGCCCGCCGCCCGGAGTAACGAGCGCGCTCGTGCTCCTCGACCCGGCGGTAACGCCCGGCTCGCGGAAGCGCACGATCGCCGGTCTCGGGGACATCGCGCGGGTCGATCCGCGGTATCGCGGCTACGCCGACGCGGCCGATGCTCTACGTCGCGCCCGCTGACCGACGCGCTCAGCCGGACCGTCGAGACGCACCTGGCGCGGATGTTCGAGCGATTCGGCCTAGCGTCGCGGACGGAGCTCGCCACTCGGGCGCTGCGTGAGGGGTGGCTCGAGCTCGCGTAGGCCGCGCTGACGATTTGAGCGTGGGAGAATGCCTTCCCGAGCAGCTGCGCGATCCGTGGCGCCGGAAGAGGAGAGCCGTCGATGCCGCACTACATGATCCGCGCGAGCTACACCCAGCAGGGCATCCAGGGCGTCATCAAGGAAGGCGCCGCCGGGCGCGTCAAGGCCGTGAACGCGCTCGTCGGGAGCGTCGGCGGGACCGTCGAGAGCATGTACTGGGCGTTTGGCGACGACGACTTCGTTGCGATCGCCGAGCTGCCCGACAACGCTGCCGCGGCCGCCGTCGCCTCGACGGTTGGCGCGAGCGGCGCGGCGAGCGTGAAGACGACCGTCCTGCTGACGGCTGCCGAGGTCGACGAGGCCCGCGGCCGAACCGTCGCCTACCGGGCGCCGGGCGCCTGACGCTCGGCGGGCGCGCTCGAGGACGAGCCGCCTGAGCAACTGATCATCGGCGGTTGACACGGCCGCACGGCTCCCGCGAGAGTGAGTCGATGGCCGAGGAGTCCGCCCAACCGTCGCCCGGGATCGCCGCCGTGCTTGGTCGCACGGCCCTGGTCATGATCGGCATCTCGATCGCGGGCATCGTGCTCACCGCGATCCTCAAGATCGCCGGTGCCTCCGACGTCGCCGTCTTCGTCGTTGCCGCGGCGACCCTCGCAGGCCTCGCGGGCCTCGTCGGCGAGGGCACCGACAACCTCGGGCGGCCACTTCGGGCCCGGGGCGACCGGGCGTGCTGCAGTCGGCGCTGGGCAACCTGCCCGAGCTGTTCATCTCGCTGTTCGCCCTGCGCGAGGGCCTCGTCGTCCTGACCCAGACCGCGCTCATCGGGTCGATCCTCGGCAACAGCCTGCTCGTCCTTGGGCTCGCGTTCCTCGCCGGCGGCCTCAAGCACGGGCGCCAGGTGTTCGACGCGGCGCCGGTCCGGACGATCGCGATCAGCCTGGTGCTGGCCACGGCCGCCCTGGCGATCCCGACGGTGTCGACGGCCCCGGGCGGCCCGGACAGCGGGCACCCGGTCGAGATCTCGGTGTTCGTGTCGATCGTGCTGCTGGTCGTGTTCGCCGCCTCGATCCCGTACTCGCTCAAGGGCGGCCAGGGCGCCTCGGCGATCGGCACGCCGGCCGAGGACGCGTGGCCGCTGAAGCTCGCAATCGGCGTGCTCGCGGCGTGCCGGGCATCGCCGCGGCGGTCGTCGCCGACTGGTTCGTCGAGGCGCTGCGGCCGGCGATGGCGACCCTGGGCCTGTCGGAGGCGTTCGTCGGGCTCGTGGTCGTCGCGCTGGCGGGCAACGCGGTCGAGAACGTCGTCGGCGTCCAGCAGGCGATGCGCAACCGGACCGACCTCGTCGATCAGCCTCATCCAGAACTCGAGCCTCCAGATCGCGCTCGCGCTGATCGCCCGTGCTCGTGCTGGCGAGCCTGTTCATCTCGCCCGTGCCGATGACGCTCGTCCTCACGCCGACCCTGCTGGTCGGCATGGCGCTCGCCGCCATCCTGGGCGCGTTCATCGTGTTCGACGGCGAGTCGACCTGGCTCGAGGGCCTGATGCTGCTCGGGCTGTACGCGATCATCGCGGCGTCCGTCTGGTACGGCCCGGCGATCACGGTCTAGTCGGCCTTCCGCGGCGCCAGGCTCGATCAGCCCGGACTCGTAGGCGAACACCACCGCCGCGACACGGTCCCGGAGACCGAGCTTCGCGAACACGCTCGACAGGTGCGTCTTCACGGTCGCCTCGCCGACGACGAGCGTCTCGGCGATCTCCGCGTTCGACAGGCCGCGCGCGGCGAGCAGCGAGACCTCACGCTCGCGCTCCGACAGCCGGTCGAGCCGGCGGGCGAGCTCGGGGGCGGGCGTGCCGCGGCGGGCGAAGGTCGGCGATCACCCGGCCGGTCACCGCGGGCGCCAGGAGCGCGTTGCCGGCGGCGACCGTCCGGACCGCGGCGACGAGCTCGTCGGCGGGCGCGTGCTTGAGCAGGAAGCCGCTCGCGCCCGCACGCAGGGCCTCGAACAGGTACTCGTCGAGGTCGAAGGTGGTGACGATGACCACGCGGGCGTCGGGCGTCCGCGGCGACGATCCGCCGGGTGGCCTCGAGCCCGTCCATCCCCGGCATCTGCACGTCCATCAGCACCACGTCGGGCGTCCGCCAGCGGACCTCCTCGACCGCCGCCGCGCCGTCGGCGGCCTCGCCGACGACCTCGATGTCCGGCTCGGCCTCGAGCAGCAGGCGCAGGCCCGAGCGGACCATCGCCTGGTCGTCGGCGAGCACGACGCGGATCATCGGCTCGCCGTCCCCGGCGCTCGACGCGGCAGTCGCGCGTCAACGCTGAAGCCGCCGTCGCCGGTCGGTCCCGCGTCCACCGTGCCGCCGAACACCGCCGCGCGCTCGCGCATGCCGACGAGTCCCGAGGCCGGAGCCGCCGTCGCCGCACCGGTTGCGCCGGCCGGGAGCATTGACGACGACGAGGCGCAGGTCCCCGCCGTCGATCGACGTCGTCACCGTCACCGCCACCGGCCCGGCGTGGCGCCGCGCGTTGCGGATCGCCTCCTCGACGATCCGGTACGCGGCGCGGTCGAGCGCCGGGTCGATCGACGTCGCCACGCGCCGGGTCGATCGTCACCGTCGATCGCGCCCGGCCCGGCCGAGCGTCTGCTCCTCCGCCAGGCGCCGGCAGGGCGGCCAGGCCCGGGCGCCGCGACGAGCGACGTCGCCGTCGTCCGACCGCAGGGCCTCGAGCATCCGCCGCAGGTCCGCGTTGGCCGCCCGGCTGGCGACCTCGATCCGTTCCAGCGCTGCCGCGGCCTCCGCGGGCTGGGTGGCAATGACCCGCCGAGCCGCCGCCGCCTGGATCCCGATCGCCGCCACGTCGCCCGCGACCGTGTCGTGGAGCTCGCGGGCGAGCGTCAGCCGCAGGTCCGCACGCTCCGCGGCCGCGCGCGCCCTGGAGCCCGTTCCTCGGCGACGCGGCGCCGGCGCGCGACCAGCCAGACGACGACGCCCAGCCACGTGCCGAGCGTGATCGCCGCGCAGCAGCGCGTCAGGCGTCGCCCCCCACTGCCACACCGCGACCACGCAGCACGATCCCGCCGCCCCGACCGCGACGCCGACCTCGGCCGCGGCCGGATGTCCGGCCCCGCCAAGCCTGACCTCGCTCGACCGTCCCCATCGCGCCTAGCCTAGCGAGCGGCCACGGCCGCGGCGGGGGCCAGGCGCCTACCCGCGAGCCGCGAGAGCCGCCAGCGCCACGACCCTGATCGCGCCGTCGGCGACCCGCAGCCCGGCGATCACCGCCAGCACGAGCCCGATGTCCGTCCGGATCAGCACCGGCCAGCCGGCCCCGAGGAACCCCGGCATCGTCACCAGGATCGCGAACGGCACCACGACGTCGAGGTAGCCGCGGAGGGCGAGCCCGCCGATCCGGCGGGGCCGTGGACCACCATCGGCGCGGCGGCAGCGTCGCCGGCTGCCGGATCCGACGCGGGGCGCACGCAGGACCAGCACGACGAGCGCGCCAGCCCATGAGGCCGACGATGACCAGCAGCGCGACGTCGACGATCGGGTAGAAGCCCTTCGAGCGTGCCGTCAGGGCGCCTGCGCCCATCGCCATCGCCAGCACCCCGAGACCGATCTGGTCGGGCTTGTGGAGCAGCTCGTACAGCGGGCTCTGGGCGTCGAACAGGACCGCGATTGCCATGTGCGCGATCCGGGAGCGAGCGCCACGAACGACGCCATGTCGGTCGTGCTGCCGGCGTGCGCGACCATGCGCTCGCCGCGGTACGTCGTCTCGGCCCAGCCGAGGCCGTACCGCTCGTCGCCGACCCCCGTGGAGCGCCGAACCCGCGAACATCGCGGCGACCGTCGCCGCGCTTGCGACGCGGCCTCCTCCCGGTCCGTCGGGATCGAGGAGGGCGGCCAGGTAGCGGCCGACGTCGTCCGCGCTGGCGCTGACGAAGCCGGCCGGCGCGAGGTCCGCTCGATCGAGCGGCTGGTGGGTGTCCGCGAGACCGAACCACAGTCGGTGCGCGTCGCCGAGGCCGTCCGCGCGGCGACGTCGCCGGATCGGCCGTCGCGTGGTCCATGCCGAGCGGCTCGAACACGTGCCGTTGCAGGTACGCCTCGAACGACTCGCCCGACACGACCTCGACGAGGCGTCCGAGCACGACGTAGTTGGCGTTGGAGTAGTGGTACGCGGCGCCCGGCGCGGACGCCGGCGCGACACTCGCGAGCTCCGGACGCGCGCCTCGAGCGACGACGCGGGCTCCTGAGAGTGGCGCGATCCCAGCCGACGTCGGGATTCCGCTCGTCTGGTCGAGCAGCTGGCGGACGGTGATGGTCGTCGCGGACGCCGGGTCCGCGAGCGGCGAACGTCGGGCAGGTAGCGCTGGACAGGCGCGTCGAGGTCGACGAGCGCCCCGCTCGGCGAGCTGGGCGACGGCGAGGGCGGTCATGCCCTTGGACACCGATCCGAGCAGGAACGGCGTGCTGGCCATCGACGGGACGACCGCGTCGAATCGGCCGTGCCGAACCCGGCGGCGTGGACGACGCCGTCGCGGACGACGACGACGGCCGCTCCGGGGATCCCGGCGTCGCGACGCTCGGCGTCGAACCAGGCGTCGATGGCGGCATCGGAGGATGGACCGCCCGCGACCTGGGTGGCCGGGGTGCGGATGAGGACGTTGGCGAGCGACGACCGCGACGGCCGCCGCCGATGACGACGATGCGAACGCGGTTGCGAGGCATTGGGGTGAGGGGCTCCTTGGCTTGGGCGCCGCGGCAGAGCCGCAGCGCCTGGGGTGGGCCGAGCCTCGACCGACCACGTCACTCTCGGTTCGGCGGCGCCCGCCCGCCATCCCCCGCGAGGCGGATTTCGCTCTCCGCCGACGAGCGGCGTTCCGGCCTCCGTGCCCGGGATCGAGCGCTCGCGCGTACACTCGGGCCGATGGACCTTCACGTCGTCGGGCCCTCAGCCACCCCGGAGGAGCGCGAGGCGATCGATGCCGCGCTCGATCCCGAGATCGGGCGGCCGCGATCCGGCTGGGACGGCGGGGACCGCAACATCGCGGCCGACGGCCAGATCGTCGCGCGGCGGCCACGAGGCCCGGGCCCGGCGCGACCTGCTCCTGCCGGCGCTCGAGGCCGTCGCCGCGCGCGTCGGCTGGGTCAGCCGGGGCGCGCTCAACCACGTCTCGAAGCGGCTCGCCGTGCCACCCGCGGAGGCCTACGGCGTCGCCTCGTTCTACTCGCTGCTGCCGACGACGCCGCGCCCCCCGATCGTCGCCCACGTGTGCGACGACATCGCCTGCCGCCTGCTGGGCGCGGAGCGGATCTGCGATGAGCTGGAGGCGCGGCTCGGACCCGCGGGCGAGACGGCCGGCCACGAGGACGCGACCTGGCTGCGGAGCCCATGCCTCGGGCAGTGCGAGCGGGCGCCCGCGGTGCTCGTGACCTCCGCCGGTCCGACACCCAAGAACCACGTTCGGGGCAGCATCCGCGGCGTCGACGACGTCGCGAGCATGCTCACGACCGTGCGCCTGTCCCCGGCCCTCACGACCGACGTTGGCGATGCGGGCGAGCTCGCGCCCCAGAAAGGCGACCCGTCGCTGCGGCTGCTCAACCGCGTCGGGCGCGTGGATCCGACGTCCCTTGACGCCTACCGCGAATCCGGCGGCTATCGGGCGTTGCGTAAGGCGCTGTCGATGGGCCCGGCCGCGGTGATCGAGCAGGTCACGGCGTCGAAGCTCGTGGGCCGCGGTGGTGCGGCGTTTCCGACCGGCCGCAAATGGGCCGCGGTCGCCGCGCAGCCGGTCACGCCGCGCTACGTGGTGTGCAACGCGGACGAGTCGGAGCCCGGTACGTTCAAGGACCGCGTGATCCTCGAGCACGACCCGTTTGTGCTGATCGAGGCGATGACGATCGCGGGCTTCGCCGTCGGCGCATCACGCGGCTACCTGTACCTGCGCGGCGAGTACCCGCTGGCCCGGCGGCGCCTCGAGAGCGCCATCGACCAGGTCCGGCGCGCCGACCTGCTGGGCGAGGACGTCGCGGGCTCCGGCTGGTCCTTCGACATCGAGCTCCGGATCGGCGCGGGCGCCTACATCGCCGGTGAGGAGACCGCGCTGTTCGAGTCGATCGAGGGCGGCCGGCCGGAGCCGCGCAACAAGCCGCCGTTCCCGGTCGAGGTCGGGCTGTTCGGCAAGCCCACCCTCGTCAACAACGTCGAGACGCTCGCCAACGTGCCGCTCATCCTCCACGACGGCGGCGCGACGTACGCGACCATCGGCACGGACGGCATCCACCGGCCCCAAGCTGTTCTGCGTCTCCGGCCACGTGGAGCGACCCGGCGTGTACGAGATCGGACTTCGGCTCGCACGCTGGGCGACATCATCGAGCTCGCCGGCGGCGTGGCCGGCGGACGCCGGATCCAGGCGATCCTGCTCGGCGGTGCAGCGGGAGCGTTCGTCGGGCCGGACAAGCTGGCGACGTGCCGCTGACGTTCGAGGGCACGCGTGCCGCGGGGGCGACGCTCGGTTCGGGGGTGGTCCTGGTGTTCGACGAGACCGCGGACCTCGCCCGACGCCCTGCGCCGGATCGCCGCGTTCTTCCGCGACGAGTCGTGCGGGCAGTGCGTCCCGTGCCGGGTCGGGCACCGTGCGCCAGGAGGAGCTCATCGACGCGGCTCGCGGCGGGTCGCCCGATGGGGTCGCTCGACACCGGAGCTCGCGCTGTTCGCGACCTCGCGCGGGCGATGCGCGACGCCTCGATCTGCGGCCTCGGCCAGACGGCGTCGTCGGCGATCGAGAGCGCGATCAGCGGCGGCCTCGTCCACTTCGACGCGGGTGGCCTGGCGCATGACGACCGAGGACATCGGCCACATCTACATCGACCCGCCCGCGCGGGCGTCGCGCATCCCTGGGCCGCCGCCGGCGCGAGGATCCCGCAGGTCGAGATCACGATCGATGGCGCGCCCGTCTCCGTCCCGGCCGGGTCCACGATCCTCGAGGCCGCGCGTTCGGTGGGCGTCGACACACCGACCCTGTGCTATCTCGAGAACCTGACCCCGGTCAACGTGTGCCGGGTGTGCGTGGTCGAGGTCACCGGGTCCCGCGTGCTCGTTCCCGCGTGCTCACGGCGGGTCGAGCCCGGGATGGAGGTCCAGACCGACAGCGAGCGCGTCCGCCATTCGCGGCGGCTCGTCCTGGAGCTGCTCGACTCGTCGGTCGACCTCTCGCTCGCCGGTCCCGACCGAGCCCGACGGCGACCTCGCCCGCTACGCGACCCAGTACGGCGCCGACGGGTCGCGGTTCGGGCGGTCGGCGCGGCCGGCCGCGGCGGGCGAGCGCGACGCCCGCGAGCCCGGCCACCACCACGCGCCCGTCGTCGACGGCCGGCACCCCGCGACGGCCGAGACCGTCGCCCAGCCGGTCAAGGTCGACAACGACCTCTACGTCCGCGACTACTCGCGCTGCATCCTCTGCTACAAGTGCGTCGAGGCGTGCGGCGAGGACGCCCAGAACACGTTCGCGATCGCCGTCGCCGGGCGCGGCTTCGACGCCCGCATCTCGACCGAGTTCGACGTCCCGCTGCCCGAGTCGGCGTGCGTCTACTGCGGCAACTGCATCGGCGTCTGCCCGACCGGCGCGCTGATGTTCCGCTCCGAGTTCGACATGCGCGAGGCCGGCACCTGGGCGCCCGAGGAGCAGACGGTCACCGACACGATCTGCCCGTACTGCGGCGTCGGCTGCACGCTCTCGCTGCACGTCCAGGACAACCGGATCGTGAAGGTCACCTCGCCCTCGGACTCGTCGGTCACCGAGGGCCACCTGTGCGTGAAGGGCCGCTTCGGCTACGACTTCGTCCAGCTGCTCCCCAAGGGCTCGCCGCGCCCGGAGTGATCTGAGCCTGGCTACAGCCGAGCGCCGATCCGCTCCGGGTGCGCATAGACGTTGAAGCCGTCGCCGCGCAGGAAGCCGACGAGCGTCACGCCCAGTCGCTCGGCCGCCTCGACCGCCAGGTCGGACGGGGCCGAGACCGCGGCGAGGATCGGAACGCCGGCGACCGCGGCCTTCTGGACGAGCTCGAAGCTCGTTCGGCCGGACACGAGCACGATCCGGTCGTGGAGCGGCAGCGCCCCCGCCAGCAGCTGGCTCCCGACCAGCTTGTCGAGCGCGTTGTGGCGGCCGACGTCCTCGCGCAGGACGATGAGCTCGCCGCTCGCATCGAACAGCCCGGCCGCGTGCAGACCACCGGTCGCCTCGAACACCGCCTGGGCCTCGCGCAGCCGGACGGGCAGCGAGATCAGCGTCTCTCGCGTGACGACCGGCCCGGCCGGGATCGGGTCGCAGCGGACCTCGACCTCGTCGAGCGAGGCCTTGCCGCAGATCCCGCACGACGCCGTGGCGACGAAGTGCCGCTCTGCGACCCGCGACGCGTCGAACGGTCCGGCGAGGTGCACGGTGATCTCGTCGTCGGGCTGGGCGATGCGTGGCGGGATCACCGAGCGTGATCGCCGTGACAACCACGGCGTCGTCGATCAGCCCCTCGGTCCGCAGGAAGCCCGACCGCCAGCTCGTCCTCGTGGCCGGGCGTGCGCATCGTGACCGCGACGTCGACCGGCTCCTCGCCGGGACCGCAGGCCCGGATCGCGAGCGGCTCCTCGCCCGACAGCCGGTCCTCGCGCACCTCGACGGTGCCGCCGCGGACGGCGATCACGCGGGCATGCGAGGCCTCGCGCGGCGTCGGATCGATCGTGCTGCCCACGCGCCCGAATCTACCCCGGCCCGCGCGAGCCGCCGTCAGGGGCCGGTGACCTTGACCAGCCGCAAGGTCTCGTCGCCGCCGGAGATGTCGCGCTCCATCACCTCGCCCACGCCCTTGACATATGTCTTCTCGCTCACGACCCCGGGCTCGAGCGGCGTCCACTCGCCGGTGACGAGGGCGCCCTTGTAGCTCCCGGCGGGGACGGTGACCCGGGTCGACGTGAACATGACCACGAACCAGTCCTCGGCCTGGCCCGGGAAGTGTTCCTGCGCGAACGACTGGCCCACCGCCGGCTCGGCGGTCATGAAGATTCCGGGCGCGGCCCCGTCGACGCCGGCCATCCACGACCCATCGGTGTTGATGACCTTGCCCTTGGCGTTGAGCTCGGCGGTCGCCTCGCCGAAGTACCAGACGTTGCCGTCCTTGTCCTGCGCGTACCAGTCCTCGGTGCGCTCCGAGACCACGCCCCGGATGCGCACGGTGTCCCGGATGACGGTGGTGGTGACGCCGTCGACAACCTTGCTATCGGCGGTCACCGCGTAGGTGTCGGTGGTCGGCTCGCCGCCGGTCGTGCCCCGGTAGTGGAACGTGGTGCCGGCCAGGAGCGGATACCAGGGGTTGTCGATGGTGGCGACGAAGTTCGCGGGATCGATGGCGACCGGGGTGTCGGCGGCCGACGACGGACCGGGTGTGGGGGCGGTCGACGGCGTCGGAGCGGTCGATGGGGCCGAAGGGACCGAGGCGGCCGTCGGCGATGGGCCGCTGTCGAGGCCGCAGCCGGCGACCAGCAGGACGCCCAGGATGGACTGGCTCAGCAGGGTCCGGCGCATGGCACACGCTCCGCAGGCGGTTCCGACACTCGTACATCCAGATCGAGGCCGATCGGCTCCAGAAGGTTTCACCGACGGCGCAGCCACGGCGATACTGCCGCCATGGCCGACACCTCCGACGTCCTTGAGGGCGAGATGCGCGCCTTCGTCGCCGCCGCCCGGCGTGCGACCCTGGCGACGATCGCGACCGACGGTCGCCCGCGCCTCGTGCCGGTCTGCTTCGAGCTTCTCGACCATCACGTCTGGATCGCCATCGATGACAAGCCCAAGCGGTCGGCGGATCCGATGGACCTGGCCCGCGTCCGCGACGTCATCGCCCGCCCGGCGGTGACCCTGCTCGTCGACCATTGGGACGAGGACTGGGAGCGGCTCGGGCTGGGTGCGCATCGACGGCCGCGCCGAGCTCGTCGACGTCAGGCGGCCGGGGTCACGCCGCCGCGATCGACGCCCTGCGAGCGAAGTACCCGCAGTACGCCTCACACGACCTCGAGAAGCGGCCCGCGATCCGCATCGCGATCGAGCGCGTGGTCAGCTGGGGCGACCTCCGACCCTACTGAAGGACGCGCGGACCAGGCGTCAGGCCGCGTCGACCTCGGCGAGGAACGCGAGCAGCGTCTCGGTGAACCATTCGGGCCGCTCGAGGCTGGGCATGTGGGCGACGTCGGGCAGGTCGATCCGGCGCGCGCCCGGAACGGCGGCCGCAAGCAGGCCGGCGGCGGTCACGGTCGTCGACTCGTCGAGCCCGCCGATGATCACGAGCGACGGCATGCGCAGCTCGCCGAGGCGGCCGATCGCCGGCGGGTCGAGCACGATCGTGTCGCCGTACGGCTTCTCCTGCACGTAGGTCTCGTAGGCCATCGTCCGGACCGCGTCGCGCGCCGCGGCAGGCGCTCGCCCGGTCGCGCTGACCGAAGCCGTCGACCCACATCGCCACGTCGTTGCTCCGCTGCCGCGGCCCAGTCCTTGGCCTCCTCGAGCGCCTCTCCCGCTCGAACGCGGCCTGCTCCACCGGCGTGTTCTCGCCCTCGAAGCCGCTGATGCCGCCGCAGACCCACACGAGACCAGCGACCCGATCCGGGTACTCCAGGGCCGTGTCGATCGTGATCGAGCCCGCCCGCGAGCACCCGACCAGCACCGCCCGGTCCAGTCCGGCCGCGTCCATGACGGCGACGAGATCGGCCCGGTTCGAGAACCTCGTCTCGGTGACGTCGGCCCGGCCGAAGCCCCGCAGGTCATAGCGGACGACGCGATGCCGAGCGGTGAGGGCCTCCCACTGCGGATCCCACTGGCGCATGTCGGCGATCCCCGCGTGGGCGAGCACGACGCCCGATCCCTGGCCCGCCACCTCGAACGGCAGCCGCCCGCCGGCGACCTCGACCCATCCGTCGACATCGGTCATCGATCGGCCTCCCGGTCCAGGTACACCGCCGAGCCCATCGGCCGGAGGCAGTGCGTCGACGCCATCGCCTGGTGATAGCCACCCGCGTTGAGGATCGCCACCACCTCGCCCTCGGCCACCGTCGGGGAACGGGTAGTCCTCGGCGAACACGTCACCGCGCCTCGTTGATGTGCCCGGCCACCGTCACGACCTGCGTGCCGCTCCCGCAGCGGAGCCCTGGACCGGCACGATCTCCTGCGCGTAGCGGTAGATGAAGTACGGAGCAGTTGACGTTCCAGCCGATGTCGAGGCCGACGAACGTCGTGTCGCCGCGCCGCTCCACGGTCACGACCTCGCCCAGCAGGACCGCCGCGTCCTTCATCACGAAGTCGCCCGGCTCGAACGCCGCCGTCACGCCGTACGGCCCGAGGTGGCGCGCAACGACGCTGCGCGTACGCGTCGAGGTCGACGGGTCGCTCACCGTCACGGGCCACCCGCCCGATGCCGCCGCCCACGTTGACCTCGCGGATCGGGAAGCCGGCCTCGAGCAGCCGGTCGAGATACCGGACGTCGCGCGGGTCAGCGCCGCCTCGAACCCGTCGAGCTGGTCGCCGAGCCAACCCGACCCGGCGTGGAAGTGGAGCGTGTCCACGACGAGCCCGTGCCGGCGGACGGCGGCGATCGCGTCGTCGAACCGGTCCTCGGTGACGCCGAACTTGGTCGGCCGGTCGCCGGCGTAGGCGAGGTGCTCCGTGTAGCCGGCGCCCGCGCCCGGGTTCGATCGCGGATGCCGATGGTCCGACCGGGCGCCCGCCGCCCCAGCCGTTCGATCTGGCTGACGCCGTCGAGGTTGATCCGGATCGGATGGGCGAGCAGGACGTCGAGGTCGCGCTCCGACACGTTGGTGCCGGTGTGGCTGATCTCGTCGGGCTGCCAGCCGTTGGCGAGCGCATGGAGCACCTCGCCCGGCGAGCAGGCGTCGATGCCGACGCTCTCCGGGTCGCCCGGGCCCGCCGAGACCGCGCAGGACGGCCAGGATCCGCGGATCCGGGCAGGACTTGAGCGCGAAGCGGACGACGTGGCGCACGCCGGCCCGCTCGAGCGCGCCCTGGAGCGCGCGGACGTTCTCGCCGGGCCGCGCAAGGTCGTAGACGAACAGCGGGGCCCCGTGCTCGCGGACGAGCGCCTCGAGGTCCGCGCCGTTGAGCGTGAGGCGGTCGCCGACCACGTCGAGTCCGGGCCGGCGCCACCAGTCCGGGGCGGCGTGGCGGTCGCCGGCTCGACGCCGGTGGTCACGTGCCGGCGGTCGGGCTCGCGGTCCGGCGAGCCGAGCGTGGGCGACCTCGCCTCCCGGGCGGCGATGATCGCGCGACGCGGTCACCGGATCCGCGAAGGGATCGGGGCCCGTCGGCGACCGGCGTGCCGATCTCCTGGAGCAGTCGTTCCGTGATCGCGGCGATGTCCTCGACCGCGTGCTGGAACGCGTGCTCGTTGCTGCGCGGACGGAGCCCGGAACCCGCTGATCTTGCGGACGTACTGGAGGGCGGCGGCCTCGGCCTCGCCCGTGGTGGCTGTCCCCGGCCTCGTCGCCTCGGCGGAGCTGGCGAATGCTGCGACACATGCCGCCAGCGTACCGCCGCAACGAGGCGTCGTCAGGGCATGTACCTGGATCGACTCAAGCGCGCCGACGGCCCCGAACGCGCCCGTCGTGGCCACGAGCGTGACGACACCGGCGGCCAGTGCGAACACGACGAGAAGCCCGACATGGAACGCCGCCCGTTCGGGACGCATCCGAGCGGCCCGCCGGACGAGGAACGCGACCACGAACGCGACGGGCAGCGTGACCGGGGCGCCGGCCAGCTCGGCGACGACGAGGACAAGGAAGCCGTAGACGATGCCGAAGAACAGGCCTCCGGCAGCGTCGAGGAAGCCGGTGCCGATCGCACTCGCCGCCGAGCCGAAGACGAGGAGGACCGCGATCACCACGCCAGGGATGAGCGGGGCGACCATCGCGGCGAGGATCGTCGAGCCGACCCAGCTCGGGCCGGCCATGCGCGGGCCAACGGCGGCGCCGATCGCCGCGCCGACGACGATCCCGACGCCGGCGACGGCGGCGACGTACGGCTGGTTCAGCCACCAGGCGATGCTCGCGACGAGGGCCGGCACGGCGGCCCCGATCAGCAGGCCGAGCAGCGCCGGGTTCGCGCCGGATCGAGCCTCGACGACGGCGGTCGAGGCGGGAGCGGCGGGCGGCAGCGGCCAGACGGTGTCCATGGCGATGACCTCTAACGTGCTACTCACCGGTAGCACGACAAGTCTCCTCCGCAAACAGGCTACCGTCAAGTAGCACTAACTGTGCGGGATCTGCCCGATCGGGCAGTCGGTCCGCTTCCGTGGCCCCGGCGCCCTCGGCTACGGTTCGGCGGTGGGCAGTGTTCAGGAGTCGACCGCCAAGCGCGGCTTCGACGTCGCGCCTTCCGTTACCCCTTCGTCCGACCGCGGCGGGGTCACCGCGACGCATGGGTTCGGGGTGGCCTTCAACCCGGCCACCATCGGCATGCTCCTCGGTGGCTCGGACGGCGCGACGCGGGAGCGGCTGATCACCACCCTCCAGCGGATCCACGGCAACGCGGCGGTCCAGCGCCTGCTGGCCACGTCCGGACCGACCGTCCAGCGTTGGGCCGTCACGCTCGCGGCAGGGACTTCCGACTGCGCCGTCGTCGTGAACTGGATGAACTCGAACAGCCCGTACCGCGCGACCAGTGGCTGGGCCAGGACCAACGCCCGGTTCTCCTGGGGCGGCGACCCGGCGTACAGCACGTCAGACGGCGTGACGACCGCAACCGTCACGAGCCCGACGGTCACCAAGACCGTGAACGTCGACATGCCGACGTGGGCGCCCACGGACCCGGCGATGCGCACAGCCTGGGCGGCGATGATCGCCGACCTGCGTGCCCACGAGGCGCGCCATGAGGGCATCGCGACGACCTGGGAAGGCACGCTGCGGAGCAACCTCACCAACCTGTCGGTCACGGTCCCCAATCGGACCATCGCGGCCTTTCGGTCGGCCGTGCAGGCGGAATGGAACGGGTGGTTGGCGCAGCACCAGGCCGCCCAGACCGGGATCGACCCGTACACCGCGCTGCTCGACTGCTCCGGGGGCGAGGGCGACGAGTCGGCGAGCTCGGGCGGGACCGGTGGCGGCGCTGGAGAGACGGCTGACCTGAGCGGGCTGGACGAGGAGCTCGACCTCAGCGGCTGATCCGCGGCCACGGGCTCGCGGACCTCCAGTACCCTGCCGTCCCATGGCCACGACGAATCCGCTCGACGCCGCGCAGTGGGACGACGCCATCGGCGCCGGCGAGGACTTCTACCTGCACGTCAACGCGACCTGGCTGGCCGCCAACCCGGTTCCGCCGGAATACCCGAGGTGGGGCGCCTACGTCGAGCTCGACCAACGGAACAAGGAGCTGACGCGCCGGTTGCTCGAGCGGTCGGCCGCCGCGGGAGCCGACGCCGACCACGTCACACGCCTCGTGGGCGACTACTACGCCGCCGGCATGGACGAGGCGGCGATCACGGCGGCCGGCGCCGAACCGCTGCGGCCATACCTCGAGCGCATCGACGCCATCGGGTCGATCGAGGACCTGCGTGCCCTGAACGTCGACCTGCATCGTGCTGGCCTTGGAGCCCTGTTCGGCCTCGGCGTCGAGTCCGACTTCGAGGACGCGGCCGTCCACCTGGCCTATCTCAGCCAGGCGGGCCTCGGCCTCCCGGAGCGCGGCTACTACCTCAACGACGACGACCGTTCGATCGCGCTCCGGGCGGCGTACACGGCGCACATCGCGGCACAGCTCCGGAATCTCGGGGCGACCGAGGAAGCGGCCGCGGCGTCGGCCGATGCGATCCTCGCCTTTGAGCGAGGGCTCGCCGAGGCCTCGCTCTCGCCCGAGCAGAAGCGCGACCTGAAGCTCACGATGAACCGCTTCGTGGTCGCGTCACTCGACGAGGTCATGCCCCGCTACCGGCTGGGCGCCTACCTGCGTGACGTCGGGGTGGCCGGCGACACCGTGTGCATCGACAGCGCGGGCTTCCTGACCGCCCTCGACACCGCCCTGGCCGACACGCCGGTCGCCACCCTTCGGGATGTCATGCGCTGGCACCTCGTGCGAGCGACCGCGTCTTCGCTGGCACCGGCGTTCGAGGACGAGCACTTCGCCTTCTATGGCCGAATCCTGGGTGGCCAGCAGGAGCAGCAGCCTCGCTGGAAGCGGATCGTGGCAGCCGCCTCCACCGACGTCGGCGAGGCGGTGGCCGAGCAGTTCGTACGCGAGACCTTCCCGCCCGAGGCCAAGGCCAGCGTCGAATCCCTGGTGGAGCATCTGCTGTCCGCCATGGGCCGAGCGATCCGCGGCAACACGTGGATGACCGAAGCGACCCGAGCCCAGGCCCTGACGAAGCTCGCGGCGTTCGGCTACAAGATCGGCTATCCCGATCGCTGGCGGGACTACTCGAGCCTCACCGTCGATCGCGGGAGCTACTTCGCCAGCCGGATCGCGGCCTCGGCGTTCGAGATGCGGCGCGAGCTGGCCAAGCTCGGCGAGCCGGTCGACGAGCACGAGTGGGCGCTGCCGGCCCACATCGTCAACGCCTACTACCACCCGCTGCGCAACGAGATCGTGTTCCCTGCCGGGATCCTGCAGCCGCCGTTCTTCTATCTCGACGCGGACGACGCCGTCAACTACGGCGGGATCGGCTCGGTCATCGGGCATGAGATCACGCATGGCTTCGACGACCAGGGCTCGCAGTTCGATGCCGCCGGGGCGCTCCGTGACTGGTGGACGGCCGACGATCGGGCCGAGTTCGACCGACGGGCGAACGTCGTCGTCGAGCAGTTCAACGCCTACCCGATCGTCGACGACGTCAACGTCAACGGCCGGCTCACGCTGGGCGAGAACATCGCCGATCTCGGCGGCACGACGATCGCGCTCGATGCGCTCCACGAGGCGCTCAACGGCGATACGCCGCTGATCGACGGGCTCGACCCGGACCAGCGGTTCTACCTCGCCTACGCGACGATGTGGCGCATGGGGTACACGGACGCTGCGAGCCGCATGCTGGCCAACGTCGACCCCCACTCGCCGTCCCGGTACCGGGTCAACGGCCCCCTGTCGAACAGCCCGGCGTTCGCTGCCGCATTCGGGGTCGCCGAGGGCTCGCCGATGGCCCTGCCCGACGAGCGCCGCGCGAAGATCTGGTAGCGGGCTCGAGCTGGCGGTCGGCGACCGGTCAGCGGCCGCCCCAGCGCCATTCGATCGATCCCGTGTAGCAGTGGTCGAGGTAGTCGCACAGCCCGCGCGACATGTCCCACTGGCGGCCCGCCACGTACGGCCCGCGGTCGATCACCGGCACCGTGACCTGGCGGCCGTTGGCCGGGTTGCGGAACGTGACCAGCGTCCCGCACGGCAGCGTCCGGTGGGCCACGCCCATCAGCGTCTTGGTGTAGGTCTGCCCGCACGCGGTCCCCGAGCCGAAGAACTGTGACCCGTACCAGCTGATGTTGGGGTCGTAGCGCCAGTAGTTCTTGTTGAACACGCCGGCCCTCGTATCGGGCTGGTCGACGGACACGCGACGGGACGGCGCCTTGCGCTTGCCGGGCTCGAGGAACGTCGAACCAGGCCCGAGCCATCCGGCCGAGCGGGTCGCCAAGTCGAGCTGGGGAATCGCCATCGCCGTGGAACCGGCGGGCGACGAAATCGAGACGGCGTGCAGGGTCGCCGAATTGATCTGCCTGGCGGAGCTCGGGGCACTCGAGCCCGCGGGTTCGGGTACGGCGACCAGGGCGGACGCGGCCATGAGTGCCGCGATCGCGACGATGAACCTGGTGCGCACGATAGGACGTCAGGCTACGCGGGGGTGTCAAGCCCACCCGCTGTCAGGGAAGGCGCCACTCGATCGTGCTCGTGTAGCAGTTGCGGAGGTACGAGCAGGTCGCGCGGGACAGGTCCCACAGGCGCCCGCTCACGTACGGCCCGCGGTCGATGACGGGCACGGTGATCGTGCGACCGTTGTTCGGGTTGCGCAGGGTGACACGGGTGCCGCAGGGGAGCGTCTTGCTGGCCACCCCGAGGATCGTCCGCGAGTAGCGCTGGCCGCAGGCCGTGCCCGAGCCGTAGAAGGCCGAGCCGTACCAGGAGTACTCGGCGCTGCGCCAGCGAGCGCGGATGACCTTGATCGGCCGGGCCGCGGGCTGGCGGGTCGCCTTGCGCTCGGTGGGCACGGCAATGCCACCTGGCTCGAGGAGCCGGGTTGCTGCGCTGAGTCGTCCTGCCGACGCGTCGTCGGTGGTGGTGGAGAAGTTCGTCGTCACGGCTGGTATCGGTCGGTCGAGGGTGAGGGGCCGGCTGTCGGCCAGTTCGAACGTCCGTGCAGCGCCGGGTGCCGTTGTGGCGGCGGGCCCGGCGAAGGTGACCAGGGCGGCGACGGCGATGAGCGCCGGAGCCGCGACGAACAGCCTGGTTCGCACGGTGTGCCCCAACGGTAGGCTGGCGGGCGTGTCGGCATGGGTTCGGTTTGGTTCCGGGGGATTTCGTTCGCGTGACGAATGACCGCCTGCCGATCTCGCCCGACGCCGAGCGATCGATCGAATTCGACGGTCCGCTCGACCTCCGGCGGACGCTCGGGATCCATCGCCGCGGGCCCGGCGACCCGACCCTGCGGTTCGAGGCGTCGGGATCGGCCTGGCGATCGACGCGGACGCCGGACGGGCCGGTCACGCTGTTCATCGAGGCGCGCGACGGCGTCGTTCGTGCCCGCGCATGGGGCCCGGGTTCCGAGTGGGCGCTGGCGCGCCTCGGCGGCCTGACCGGCCTCGACGACAACCCCGCGGCGCTGGTCCCCCAGCACGCGGCGGTCGAGCGAGCGGTCCGGCGCCTTCGCGGCCTGCGGATCGGGCGAACGAGCGTCGTGCTGGATGCGCTCGTGCCGGCGATCCTCGAGCAGAAGGTGATCGGCGAGGAGGCGCGGCGGGCGTGGATCGGCCTCGTACGGCGCTACGGCGACGACGCGCCGGGACCACCGGGCCTGCGCCTGCCGCCAACGGCGCAGACGCTCGCCGGGCTCCCGTACTACGCGTACCACCCGTTCGGCGTCGAGCAGCGCCGGGCGGACCTGATCCGGCGGGTGGCCAGCGAGGCGCCACGCCTCGAGGCATGGGTCGAGGAGGCCTCGGCGCCTGGCGGCGACCCCACTCGGGCCTACGCGGCGCTGCGGGCCATCCCGGGGATCGGGCTGTGGACCGCGGCCGAGGTCGGCATCCGGGCGTTCGGCGACCCCGATGCCGTGAGCATCGGCGACTTCCATCTGCCCTCGATGGTCACCTGGGCGCTGGCCGGCGAGCCACGTGGGACCGACGAGCGGATGCTGGAGCTGCTGGAGCCGTATCGCGGCCAGCGGGGCCGGGTCCTGCGGCTGCTCGAGCTCTCGGGCGGCGGACCCCCGCGGCGCGGTCCGCGCCTCTCGCGTCAGCCGATCGACCGGTTCTGACACACCCGCGGCTACTTCGCGGTCGCCAGCGCGAGGATCGCCTTGATTGACTCCTTCGCGACGGTGGTACCGAAGTGATCGGCTGACGGGATCTCGATGAGCCGGCTGTGGTGACCGCCGGCCACGAGGGCGGCCTGGAATGCCAGGGAGTCAGCGGCACCACCGTCCAAGCCCCCATGGAGGAGCACGATCGGGAGGTCGGTGGCGGCGACGGCGCGTTGGGCAGCCAGTGCGAACGGATCCCCCGGCCCGCGCCGGGCCGCCCTGGCACCAAGAATGGGCGCTCGCGTCTCGCGCGGCGGTGGCCCCGTCGCGCTGGACCAGCCAGGTCCGCCCACGTATCGGGACGGAGGGAACCGGCCGTCTCATCACACGACCCCGGCGCGGGAGTGAATGGCGTTGCTGTCAGCCCGATGACAGCCACGGGTCGTGTCGCCATGGAGTGACCAGCGAGAACGACTCGGTCGGGGTTCGCCCCGAAAGCCGGTCCGATTCGGCGAGCGACGCCGATGGCGCAGGCTACGTCCGCGAACGAGTCGGGCGACCGACCGGCCCATTGGCTGCTCTGCCGCCACTGGCCCACCATGACCACCGCGCCTCGCCCGGCCAGCGCCGTCGCCATCTGGTCGAGGTAGTCCCCGGGCTCACCGGGCGCGACGTTGCCGCCCGGCTCCAGGACGATGAGCGGCCATGGACCGCCCGACGTGGGCGCGTAGATCTCGAAGTGCAACTGACACGTCTCCCCCGAAAGCCCACATTGGACAGACGGTGTGAACGGGACGGCATGCCAGAGGCCGACATCGACGCGTCGGCAGTTGCCGAACTCGTCGCACCCGCCCGCCTGCACCTACGGCATCCGGCGATGCGGGGTCGATGACGTGCGATGCAGACGGTGAAGCGCGCATCGGGGTCGGACGCATCGATCGACGCGCTCGCCGCGCCAGGAACGGTCGGCGACTGCAACGACGCAGGCGACGGTGGCGACGTCACAACCTGTGCGGGCGCGGGACGCGTCGTGGACGCACTGCCACCGCACGAGGCGAACAGGGCGGCGATGCACCGTCCCAGGATCAGCCGTGCGGGACGCATGGCCATCACCTCGTGAACTCGAAGGTCTCGATGATCGGCATCGCCGTCACGCACGAACGCATCGAAGGTCGTCGCGTCCTGCGCTTCGATGTGCGATGAGCAGGATCCGTCCCGTCGCCGCGATCGAGGATGACGTCCCTCGCTCGACGCTGGCCGGCGACGCTGAAGCTCAGCGGCGAAGCGTGATCGCTGAATGTCCGGACGCGCGTCTCCGGGGCCGGCGGGTCGCCGACGTAGCGGGGCTCCGGCGCAGGTCCAACCGGGCGTCGAGCGGCGAGGTCGAGCATGATCCCGCTGAGGCCGCCGACACTGGCCGAGGCCTGGTTCGTCGCGACGATGCCCGCCTGGCTCCCCAGCCACCGCCGCGATCGCGTCGGGCGTGCCGGCGACATCGATGCGCTGAGCTCGGCGCAAGCTTGTTCCTGGTCGAACGCGCACGCACCCAGGAGGACACGGTGATCGCGGCATCGCCGGCAGTCGTCCGGCTTCGCCGAGCACGAGGCATGTCGCGCAGCTCATTCGGATCTCCGCCCAGCCGGCGGGAACGGTGTACGGCAAGCTGCCCGCTCGCGCCGCCGCCGAACGGCCTGAATAGCCGCGGCGTCGTGTCGGCCTGGCACTCAGGCCGCCGATGCCTGTGCGGACCCAGTCGCCGGCCAGGACAGCCGCGCGTTCCGGGCAGGCATCGCTCACGCGCGTCAGCGTCAGTTGCTGACCTTCGGACGAGAGGGCTGAACAGATACGTGCCGGTATCGCCGGCCTGGCAGTGCCACCGTCCTGGCGCCACGCGTCACGGGCCCGGCGTATCGCCAGTCCGAGCTCGACCCTCGCCGCCCCGACGAGCGACGCAGCGCTGCTGATGTCGAACTCGTCCCAGCGGACCGTCGCCGACCCCGATCGCGATGTCGACGTGGTCAACGCTTCCACCGCTCGTGCCGAAGTGATTGCGGAACGGGGTCGCACGCGGCCCGACGGACCTCCACGTCTGCCTGCAGCGCTGACGGCAGCGCGCCAGGTTGGAACGCCGGCGACGGCGAGGCGCCGACACCCACCCCGGGAAGCCGGGTGAGAACGACGGAGCCGACCCGCCGCGACCACGAGGACGGTGACACGCAGCTGCCAGCCGGAGGCGGGCATCGAGGCCGCCCAGCCTCGCAAGGAGGCCGGCGAGCGGACGTCGCGGGAGCGTCGTCGATGCGCTCGTTCATCTCGACGAGGAAGCGGCCCGGCATCCGGGTCGGCCCGTCCGTGAACCACTGCTCCAGGACGCTCTCGATGCTCGTCGTCGTGCGTCATGCCGGACGTCCTCCGCTTGCGATCACACGGGCATCCGCGTCGAGCGCGGCCCGCATCGCACGGTGTGCGTTGTGGAGACGGGAGCCGACCGTCCCGATCGGGATGCCGAGGATGTCGGCGATCTCGGCCGCGTCGCGCTCCTCGAAGTGGCGGAGCACGAGGAGCGCGCGTTGCTCGGTGGCAGCCGGCGGAAGCCCCGCTCGAGTTGGTCCCGGTTGGCCACACGCGTGTAGTCATCGGCCGCTGTCGGGACGTCCAGCGGCATGACGAGCGAGCATCGAGACCTGGCGTCGGTCGCGCTTCGCCTCGGTCAGACAGGCGCGGACGACGAGTCGGTGAAGCCAGGCGTCGAAGCGGTCCGGATCGCGGAGGCCGGGCAGATCGCGCCACGCGATGACCAGCGCCTCCTGCAGGGCATCTTCCGCCCGGTCGACGTCGCGCACGATCCGCTGGGCCAGCGCGTACAGGCGGTCGCCACGCGTACGGATCAGGGCGGTGTACGCCGCGCGGTCACGGTTGCGTGCCGCCTCGACGAGATCGCTGTCCATTCGGCCCCGTTTCTCGCTGGCGCCTGTGGGGCGCTGTCCGGTCACTATGGGGGCCGCCCGCCGGCTTGCCTTCACTCTTCGTGAAACACGGATCACCGGGAAGGCGCCACCGTGGCGGTAGGATCGACATGCGATGGCCACGACCGCAAACTCCCCGTTCACGCAGGCCACCCGGATGGCGCTGCTGCCCGCGCTCCTGCGCGAGCGGATCCTCGTGCTCGACGGCGCGATGGGCACGATGGTCCAGCGGTACCGGTTCAGCGAGGCCGACTTCCGCGGCGAGCGCTTCGCCGACCACCCGAAGGACGTTCGCGGCAACACCGACCTGCTGTGCCTGACCCGCCCTGACGACATCCGCGAGATCCACGCCGCGTACCTCGCCGCCGGTGCCGACATCATCAGCACCAACTCGTTCACCGCGACCCGCATCGCCCAGGCCGACTACGGCATGGCGGACCTGGCGGGCGAGATCAACGAGGCGTCAGCGCGGCTGGCCCGGGAGGCGGCCGATGCCGCCGAGGCCGCCGACGGCCGCCCCCGCTACGTGGCGGGCTCGCTCGGGCCGACCAACCGCACCGGCTCGATCTCGCCGGACGTGAACGACCCCGCCGCGCGCAACGTCAGCTTCGCGGAGCTCGCGGGCGCCTACCGCGAGTCCGCCGAGGGCCAGATCCGGGGCGGCGCCGACCTCCTGCTGGTCGAGACGATCTTCGACACCCTCAACGCCAAGGCCGCGATCTTCGCGATCGAGGAGGCGTTCGAGGCGCTGGGCCGCCGGATCCCCGTGGTGATCAGCGGCACCATCGTCGACGCATCCGGCCGCACGCTGTCGGGGCAGACGCTGGAGGCGTTCTGGACGAGCATCCGGCACGCGCAACCCGATGCTCGTCGGCCTCAACTGCGCGCTCGGCGCCAAGCAGCTGCGCGAGCACGTCGTCGAGATGAGCCGCCTCGCCGACGTGCCGCTCGCCGCCTACCCGAACGCGGGCCTGCCCAACGAGCTCGGTGGCTACGACGAGACGCCCGACCAGACGTCGACGGCGCTGGGCGAATGGGCGCGCGCGGGCCTGATCAACCTCGCCGGATCGTGCTGCGGCAGCACGCCCGAGCACACGGCGGCGATCGCCGCGGCCGTCGCGGGCGTCGCGCCGCGCGTCGTGCCCGGCCGGACGCACTCGACGCGTCTCGCGGGCCTCGAGCCGCTCGCGATCCCGATGCCCGGCGGCGCCTTCGTCAACATCGGCGAGCGGACCAACGTCACCGGGTCGCGCCAGTTCGCCCGCCTGATGACCGGGCTGAACGGCGACGGGCCACGCCAACGGCGCGGCGGCCAAGGCCGAGGACGACGCGGTCGCGATCGCGCGCGACCAGGTCGCCAACGGGGCCGTGATCCTCGACGTGAACATGGACGAGGCGATGCTCGACGGCGTCGACGCGATGACCCGCTTCCTGCGCCGGCTCGGCTCGGAGCCCGACATCGCGGCCGTCCCGGTGATGGTCGACAGCTCGAAGTGCTCGGTCATCGAGGCCGGGCTGCAGCAGCTCCAGGGCCGGCCCGGTCGTCAACTCGATCTCGCTCAAGGAGGGCGAGGCCGAGTTCCTGCGCCAGGCGACGCTGTGCCGCCGGTACGGCGCGGCCGTCGTCGTGATGGCGTTCGACGAGGACGGCCAGGCCGACTCCGTCGATCGCCGGGTCGCCGTGCTCACGCGCGCCTACCGGCTGCTGACCGAGCAGTCGGGCTTCGCCCCCGACGAGATCATCCTCGACCCCAACATCTTCGCGATCGCCACCGGCATCGAGGAGCACGCGCGCTACGCGATCTCGTTCTTCGAGGCGACCCGCCGCCTGAAGGCCGAGCTGCCGGACGCGCGGATCAGCGGCGGCGTGTCCAACGTGTCGTTCGCGTTCCGCGGCAACGACCGGGTCCGCGAGGCGATCCACGCCGTCTTCCTGTACCACGCGATCCGCGCCGGGCCTGGACATGGCGATCGTCAACGCGGGCGCCCTGCCGCAGTACGACGACATCGACCCCGACCTGCTCGAGCGCGTCGAGGACGTCGTCCTCGACCGGCGGCCGGACGCCACGGACCGGCTGCTCGAGATCGCGCCCCGATACGCGGGCGGCGCCGCGGTCGACCGCGTCGACGAGGACCTCGGCTGGCGCGAGCTGCCCGGTCAACGAGCGCCTGACCCACGCCCTGGTCGAGGGCATCGACGCCTGGATCGTCGAGGACACCGAGGAGGCGCGGCTGGCGACGATCCGGCCGCTCGACGTCATCGAGGGGCCGCTGATGGCGGGCATGAACGTCGTCGGCGACCGGTTCCAGTCGGGTCGGATGTTCCTGCCCCAGGTCGTCAAGAGCGCGCGGGTGATGAAGAAGGCCGTCGCGCACCTCATCCCGTATCTCGAGGAGCAGCGCGAGGGCACGGGACGGCGGGCCGGCACGATCGTGATGGCGACCGTGAAGGGCGACGTCCACGACATCGGCAAGAACATCGTCGGCGTCGTGCTCGGCTGCAACGACTACGAGGTGATCGACCTCGGCGTGATGGTGCCCGCGGCCCGGATCCTCGAGACCGCCCGCGAGCGGAACGCCGACCTCATCGGGCTGTCTGGGCTGATCACGCCGTCGCTCGACGAGATGGTCCACGTCGCGTCCCTGATGGAGGCGCGAGGGGATGACGACGCCGCTGCTGATCGGCGGTGCGACGACGTCGCGGATCCACACGGCCGTCAAGATCGAGCCGTCGTACTCGTCGCCGGTCGTCCACGTCGCCGACGCGTCGCGCGCCGTCGCCGTCGCCGGCTCGCTCATCGACAGGACGGGCGCGACGCCTACGCGACGCGGATCCGCGAGGAGTACGCAGCAGGTCCGCGTCGACCGCGAGAACCGGCGCGACCGCGAGACGCGGCTCGCGCTCGAGGCGGCGCGGGCGAACCGCCTGCGTGCTCGACTGGACCGCAGCCTCCGCCGCGGCCGACGTTCCTCGGCGTGCGGACGTTCGAGGACTACCCGCTCGCCGAGCTCGTCGAGCGCATCGACTGGACGCCGTTCTTCGCCACCTGGGAGCTGCGCGGCGCCTGGCCGACGATCCTCGCCGATCCCATGGTCGGGGCGGCCGCCCGCGAGCTGCACGCGGACGCGATCGCGCTGCTCGCCCGGATCGTCGACGAGAAGCTGCTCACCGCGTCGGCCGTCGTGGGGTTCTGGCCGGCCAACGCGACCGACGGACGACGACATCGTGATCTGTACGGCGACGAGACGCGGACGACCGAGATCGCCCGCCTCCACGCCGTGCGCCAGCAGATGGCCAAGCCCGACGGCCGCCCGAACGTGTCGATCGCCGACTTCGTCGGGCCCGGCCGGGCGTCGACGACTACATCGGCGGCGTTCGCCGTGACCGCGGGCAAGGGCACGACCGACCTCGTCGCGGCGTTCGAGGCCGCGCACGACGACTACTCCGCGATCATGGCCCGCGCCCTCGCCGACCGCCTCGCCGAGGCCTTCGCCGAGCGGCTCCACGAGCGCGTCCGCCGCGAGCTGTGGGGCTACGCGCCCGACGAGTCGCTGTCCAACGACGACCTCATCGCCGAGCGCTACCAGGGCATCCGGCCGGCGCCCGGCTACCCGGCGACCCCGGACCACTCGGCCAAGCCCGACGCTGTTCGAGCTGCTCGACGCCACGGCGCGCGCCGGGATCGAGCTCACGGAGTCGTGGGCGATGCTGCCGGCGGCCTCGGTGTCGGGGCTGTACCTGTGGCACCCGGGCAGCCACTACTTCGGGATCGGGCGGATCGGGCCGCGACCAGCTCGAGGACTACGCGCGGCGGGCGGGCGTCGAGCGAGGCCGAGGCGAGGCGCCGGCTGCGGCCCCAACCTGGCGGACGACGCGACCGGCTGATGGCAGTCCCGAAGTTCACGAAGTCGCCGCCCGAGCTGGTCGAGCGGTTCGACGCGGCCGCCGCGCGCCACCCCGATCGCGGAGCGCCGCAAGATGTTCGGCTACCCGGCGCTGTTCGTCGGCGGCAACCTCGCGACCGGCCTGTTCGCCGACACGTGGATGGTCCGGCTCGGCGCCCGCCGACCTCGAGACGCTCGTCGCGCTGCCCGGCGCCGGGCCGTTCGCGCCGATGCCCGGCCGCACGATGAAGGGCTACGCGACGCTGCCGCCGGACGTGGTCGCGCGACGACGCTGCGCTCGACGCCTGGATCGAGCTCGCCATCGCCTTCGCGGGGGCGCTGCCGGCCAAGAAGTAGGGGCGCGCAGGCACGATCGCAGTTCGGGGATCGGAATTCGCGCAAAGGATCGCGTATCCTCCTCTCGACGCCCCATCGTCGGGCGATACCAGTACGGCTCACTCGATCCTCCCCCCTCGGATTTCCGCCGAGGCCGATCGCGCGAAACCGTCGCCAACTCCAGGAGTGGACTCGCAAATGAACGTCGACAAGACGCTCACCTGCGCCGACTGCGGCCAGGACTTCACCTTCACTGCCAGCGAGCAGGACTTCTATGCCGAGCGCGGCTTCACCGAGCCCCGCCGGTGCGCCTCGTGTCGCGCCAGCCGCAAGGCCGCCCGCAACGCCGAGGGCGGCGGCTCGGCGGCTATTGCTCCGGCGGCGGCTACAGCTCGGGCGGCGGCTACTCGTCCGGCGGCTACTCGTCGGGCGGCGGTGGCGGCGGTGGCTACGGCGTCAGCCGTGGCCCGCGCGAGATGTTCCCGGCCACCTGCTCGTCGTGCGGCCAGGAGACCGAGGTCCCGTTCCGGCCCACGCTCGGGCAAGCCCGTCTACTGCAGCGCGTGCTTCGCGCAGCGCCGGGCCTGATCGCGTGACCGACGGCCGACGCCCGCCGCGGGCTGCCTCCCCGCGGCCGCCGAGCCCGCCCGGATCCCCGCAAGCACCTGATCGCCGACTATCAGCACCGCGTCCAGCAGGTCACTGCCTGTGCGGATGGATCGGGAGCTCGCAGTCGTCAACGGGCGGACGTCGAGCTGGAGCCGGCACGTCGGCGAGCCTAGCGCGAGAGCCGCTAGCCCTCCGCCGCCGTTCCCGAACGGCTCGCCACACGGCGAGCCTGTTTTTCGTTGCGCGCGTCCGGGCCCGGCGACCCCGTGCGTCAGCCGTCGCGCCTTGAGGACCTCCAGGGCCTTGAGCAGCTGCGTTCGTCCTTGCGCCGCGAGCTGCGCCGCCGTCATGTCCCGGATGTCGTCGGGCAGCAGCGGCGCGACCGTGTCGCCGAGCGCGACCTTGACGTCGGGCTCGAGGCCCTCGTGCCAGATCGGGCGCCCGTCGCGGGTCAGCCAGCGCTCGACGCCGATGCGCAGCGACGACCCGTCCGAGAGGTCGAACCGGCCGAGCACCGTGCCCGTGCCGAACGTCTTCTCGCCGACGACCTTGCCGCGGTCCGCGTCCTGGATGGCGCCCGTCACGATCTCCGCGGAGCTCGCGGTGTTGCCATCCGTGAGCACGACCAGCGGGATCTCCGTGGCGAGGCCGCCCGGCTGGACCGGGACGTCCTTCTCGGTGCCGCTGCGGTCGACGCTCTGGTAGACGATGCCGTCGCCGACGAACTGGCTCGCGACGCCGATCGCCTCGTTCACGTAGCCGCCCGGGTTGCCGCGCAGGTCGAGCACGATCGTCGTCGCGCCCGCGTCCTTGGCCTTGGTGATCGCGTCCTCGATGCCCTTGGTGGCGCCGGTCGCGAACTGGTCGAGGCGGATCATCGCGACCTTGCGGCCCGGGCACCATCGCCCAGCTCACGAGCGGCAGGTCGAACTGCTTGCGGGTGATCGTCACGTCGAACGGAGCGGCGTCGCCGCGCTTGATGGTCAGCGTGACCGGCTCGCCCTCGGGCCCGCGGACGCGGGACACGACGTCGTCGATCGCCTCGCCATCGGTCGACTTGCCGTCGACCTGCGGTGATCATGTCGCCGCGCTTGAGGCCCGCCGCCTCGGCGGGCGTGCCCGGGATCACCGACCGGATGATCGGGCCCTTGGTCTCGTCGGTGTCGAGCTGGACGCCGATGCCGACGAACGTGCCCGACAGCGACTGGTCGACGGCCTTCGCCTCGTCGGCGGTCATGAACGACGTGTGCCCCTCGTCGCCGACGGCCGTGGTCAGGCCGCGGATCGCGCCGTAGGCGAGGTCGCGGTCGTTGAGGTGCTTGGCGTCGACGTAGTTGTCCTGGATCGCCTTCCACGCCTCGCTCGATCAGCGCGAGGTCGCTCGGCGCCGGCGGCGCCTGACGCCGGTCGGCGACCCGTTCGCGGCGGACCCCGCGCGAGACCCGGTATTGCCGACGGCGACGCCGCTCGCGAACACGACGACGGCGAGCACGGGCGCCAGGATCCCGATCGATCCAGCGCGAGTACCCGCGCCTTGCGGGCGGCCGTGTTGCTGGCCGACGGCGCCGGCGGCGGCAGGGGGACGACCGGCCGACGACGGGGAGTTCAGCGACCGGCAGGTTCGCTGGGAGGTCGCCGCCGGTCGGCGATGGGGGTCTGGGTCGGGTCTGCATGGGGTCGCTCATCATGTCTCTGGGCTTGAGGCGCGCGAGGACGCGGGCACTCTGGCCAGCATGATGCCTCACCCTTCAGGCCCGGTATCGGACGGGTGAAGTTGCCTTACGCCGACGGCGAACGCGGATGCGCCCCCGACGGGGTCCGTCGAGGGCGCTGCGCGAAGGTGGTCGCGGTCCGCGCGCGGCCGCGCGGATCGGTCAGTCCGGCCGGATGTTGTGGTTGGCGTGGAACACGTTGTCGGGATCCACGCGCCGCTTTACCTGCACGAGCCGCTCGTAGGTCGCGCCCGGGTAGGCCGCGTGCAGGCGGTTCGGCGCCTCCTCGCCGACGAAGTTCGAGTACACGCCGGTCGACTGGCCGGACAGGTCCTCGAAGTACGACTCCGCGTAGGCCTTGAGCTCCTCGTACGGCGCCTCGCCGTGGGCGAGGACCGCGGCCATCACCGTCGCGTCGCGATGGGCGAACGCGGTGGCCCCGGCGGGCACGCGGGCCATCTCGCCGCCCAGGACGCGCAGCTGGGTCATCGCCAGGGCGCCCTGCGGGCTCCGGTGGCGATCGACGATCGCGTCGATCGCGGTCGCTGTCGAGGTCAGGCATGAACGCCGAGCGCACGACGCCCGGTCCCGGCTGCTCGCCGCCCGCGGTCAGCTCGTACATCGCCGGGTATGGCATCGGGCCGACCATGTCGGCGAGCGGCGTGGCGATCGCAGCGGAACGGCGCCATCGCGGCGGTCCCGTCGTCGAGCGGCCCGGCGTGGACGGGCATCACGACGACGGCCGGCATGCCGACGGCCTCCGGGGGCACGAACGGCGCCGGCGGCAGGCTCATGACGAACGTGATCTGGGTCAGCTCCTCGGGCGCCTCGACGGACACGTCGACGAGGTCGCGCAGCACCTGGTGGGTCAGCGGCAGGACCAGCATGCCGCCGGTCACCATGCTCGACGCGGGTGCAGCCGATACCGGAACCGGGTGGCGATGCCGAAGTTGCCGCCGCCGCCGCGGATCGCCCAGAACAGGTCGGGATCGGCCGCCTCGCTGACCGTGACCAGGTGGCCATCCGCGGTGACGAGGTCGACCTCGAGCAGGCTGTCGATGGTCAGGCCGTGCTTGCGCGCGAGCCAGCCGATGCCGCCGCCGAGCGTCAGCCCGCCGAGGCCGACGGAGCCCGTATCGCCGAACGGCGTCGCGAAGCCCGTGCGCGTTCGCGGCCCACGTGTACTCGCCGGCGGTCGCGCCGCCCTGGGCCGAGCCGATGCGGCGGACGGAGTCGATGTCGATGTCGCGCATGGCGCCGAGGTCGATCAGCATCCCGCCATCGGTGGTCGAATGGCCGGCGACGCTGTGGCCGCCGCCCTTGACGGCGATCTCGAGGTCGAGGTCGCGGGCGGTCGTCGACGGCGCGGGAGACGTCGATCGGCGCTCGCGGGCCGAACGATGACGGCCGGCTGTCGGTCGTAGTGGGTGTTGTGGACGCCACGCGCGGCGTCGAAGCCGGGGTCGCCGGCGACGAGGACCCGGCCGTCGATCGCCGCACGGATCGCGCGCAGGTCGGAGCCCGCGAGGTCGCGGGTTCGGGACCCGTGGCGGTGGCCTGGCAGGCGTGGGCGCGCGCTGCGGGAGCGGCGGGGGCGGCGGCGAGGTCCGGCATCGCGGTCGTCTCCTTGGACGGTCGTGAGGATCAGGGCGATCAGTGGATCGGTGACCTGATCCTCGCCGGGCGCCACAGCGGGCGCCATCGGACGTGCGATGCCAGCGCGCCCCGACGGCGGTCCGCGCGAGTGCTGGACGAATGACGATGGCGGGCCCGCGAGGGGCCCGGGTTCAGGCGCCGCGCGCCGGCGTCAGAGCGGCAACAGCACCGCGACGATGCCCACCGCGACGCCGATCAGCAGGGCCGCAACGCCGATCTGCGTCGCGCGCGCCCGGTCGCGCCTGCGCGCGCCATCGTCCTCGACGCGCTGTGTCTCGCCGACCCGGTCGAAGTTGAACACGCCGCGCGAGCCGAACCCGGCGCAGAAGCGCAGCCACGCCTGCAGGTAGCCCGAGGCCGCGATGGTGGCCGGCAGGGCCACCAGGAGGCGCGCGATCGGCGGCGCACCGATCGCGATCAGGGCGACCAGGAGCACGATGGTCGCGATGACGCCGATGTGCCCGGCCCGCCGCCGGCTGGCGATCTCCGCCGGTCCGATGTTGCAGACGCCGGGCTGGTACTCGCCGGGGACGTCGGCCAAGGGTCCGGGCAGGCCGGCCGTGGCGAAGCTGGACTGGGTCATCGCGAACTCCTCGAGGAACGCGGGCCTCGAGGGCGTTCAGGATCCTGCCGCGGTTGCGCTCGGCGTCGACGCGCAGGGTGGCGGCACACGGGGTCCGCTGTGGTCATCCAGCGCACTCTAGCTCGATTCGGAGGGTGGCCTCCCCTTCCTGCCGTTCGGAGCCTGAACGGGCGGTGGCTGGGGCGTCCATTGTGGAATCGCTTCCGAGCGAGTACCGTGGGTTGGTCGCCGCCTCTTGTGGTGATGCTGCGTTGTCGACCCCCTTCTCGAACGGGCCGTGCGTCGGCTCTTCGGTTCGGGAATTTGGAAAGGGTCACCGCAATGGCCAAAGGCACCATCAAGAAGGTCGTCGCCGACCGCGGATTCGGCTTCATCACGGCCGAGGACGGCAAGGATTACTTCTTCCACCGCGGCGGTCTCGTTGCCCCGCTTGACTTCGACAGCCTCAACGGCGGCGAGTCGGTGGAGTTCGAGATCGAGGCGAGCCCCAAGGGCCCGCGCGCAATCCAGGTGAGCGCCGCCTGACCGGCGCTCGCCCGCTGACGGCGGCCGCCGCGTTTCGCGCGTCGGCCGCGTCAGCCCTCGGGGCCGATCCCGGCAGCAGCCCGGGCATCGATCCGGCCTCAGCGACACCGCTCGCCTGAACGGAGCCCCGCCATCCCCCTGACGACCTACGTGTCGACGTACGTGCCGCATCACTGTGGCATCGCGATGTTCACCCGCGACCTCGCTTCGTCGTCGGGTCATCATCAGATCGTCGCCCTGCATCCCCCGTCCGGTCCCGCCGTCTACCCGTCCGAGGTGCGCCACCGGATCCGGCGCGACGAGCACGCCGACTATCTCCGCGTCGCTGAAGCGCTGAACGCATCCGGCACCGATGTCGTGTCGATCCAGTACGACGACAGCATCTGGGGCGGCGACGACGGCGCCTACGTCCTCGACTTCGTGCGCGCGCTCCGTCGACCGGTCGTGACGACGCTTCACACCGTGCTCCGGCATCCGACGCCGGCGCAGCGGCGGATCCTCACGACGCTGGTCGGCATGTCGGCGTCCACGGTCGTGATGTCCCAGGCTGCGGCTTCGATGCTCACCCGCGCCTACGGCGTGGACGGCACCCGCCTGGAGATCGTCCCCCACGGCGTCCCGGACCTGCCCCTCGTCGATCCGGAAACCATGAAGCCGCGGCTCGAGCTCGAGGGCCGCCTGGTGCTCCTCAGCTTCGGGCTGCTCGGACCGGGCAAGGGCTATGAGGCCGCGATCACGGCGATGCCCGCCGTCGTTGCCGCCCACCCGTCAGCGCTGTACGTGATCCTCGGCGCCACGCACCCGGACATGCTGCTGCGCGACGGCGAGGCATACCGCCAAAGCCTGGAGGCGATGGTCGCGGCCATCGGAATGACGGCGTCCGTCCGCTTCATCGACAAGTTCGTGGGACGTCTCGAGCTCGGGACGTGGCTCGAAGCCGCGGACATCTTCGTCACCCCGTACCCGGACCTCGACAAGGTCGGGTCCGGGACCCTGTCCTACGCGATGAGCGCCGGTCGGGCGATCGTGTCGACGCCCTACGCCTACGCCCGCGAGCGCCTGGCCAAGGGCCGGGGAAGTCTCGTGGCCGCAGGATCGTCGGATGCGCTCGCGACGGCGTTGGTCGAGCTGCTCGCGGACCCGAAGCGGCGCGCCTCGTGCGGACGGGGAGCGTACGAATCCAGCCGGGGCATGGTCTGGTCCGCGGTCGGGGCCGAGTACGCCCGCATCTTCGCGGGCGTCACGCTGCCGGCCATGCCACCCCTGCGACCGGTTGCGAAGCTCGCCGCCGTCGCCGGCTGAGCGCCCGCTCTAGCCAGCGCCCTCGCGAACGAGCCGCCGGGCGGCGCGCGTCGCCCGCACGAAGTGGCGCAGGTGGGACACCGGCCGGATGTGGCTGGGCTCGCCGGCGTAGATGGTCGAGATCGGGACCCAGTCCATCGTCCAGCCGTTGCGGATGCACACGGCGATCATCTCGACCTCGAACTCGAAGCCGCTCTCCTGGCTGTCGAGCATGGCTGTCATGAGCCGGCGACCCAGGAGTCGGTAGCCCGACTGGTTGTCGGGCACCTGCTGGCCGACCGCCCACGAGAACGCGGCCGTCCCGATCGTGTTGGACAGGCGCCGGACCGGCGGCATCCGGGCGAAGTCGCGGCTGCCGATGATCAGCTCCGGGCGGGGGCCCGAGGCGCCCGGCGCGCGTGTACGCCGCGATGAAGCGCGGGATCTCGTCGGGGTCGTGCTGTCCGTCGGCGTCGAGGTCAGGGCCGCGACATAGCCGTCATCGAGCGCCCGGGCGAAGCCGGCCCGGAGCGCGGCGCCCTTGCCCTGGTTCGGCACCTGGCGGATGACCTCGGCGCCCGCCGCCTCGGCGTTCGCCGCCGTGTCGTCGGTCGAGCCGTCGTCGACGACGATCACCGGGAGATGCCGGCGGGTGGCCTCCACGACCGAGGCGATCCGCGGACCCTCCTCGTACCCCGGCACCAGCGCGACGATGCGCGGCCGGTCGATCGGTCACGCGGCGCTGCCGGCGTGCGGGGACCCGTCGTCGACGACCTCGGCGCGCGCGAGGACCTGCTCGCGGGTCGCCTCCATGTTGTGCACCTTGCCGCCGTGCTCGATGGTGGCCGCCACGACCTCGTCGGCCGTGCCCGTGACCTCCCAGCCGCATGCGCAGCTCGACCGCAGCCGTTGCTCGCTCATGGCGCTCCTCCTAGCCCAGGTTCCGGAACGGCTCTGGGACGTACGTCGCGAGGGCGGCGTGCCAGGCCGGCGACAGCTCCTCGCGGACGACGGGGTCATCCTCCGCTAGCCAGGCCAGGTGACGCAAGGCGTGCTCCACGACCTGGTCGCTGGCGATGTCCCGCGGCGCGACGGTGGCCTCGGATCGCGCGAGGTCCGTGCGCGCCACCGGCCGGCTCTCCATGTCCTTCACGAGACGCTCGTCGATCACCACGACGAAGCTCAGGATCACGGCGTCGCGGTCGCGGCGCCACGACGTCGAGTGCACCAGCAGCGGGTCGCCGACCACGTCCCGCACGATCCGGTCGACGACCTCGACGGGATGCTCGGTCGCGCCGAGCTCGAGCAGCCAAGGCGCAGCACCGCACGGGCCGGTGAGCTCGAGCACGTCGTCGTTGAGCCAGACGACGAACACCTCGGCCTGGACCGGTCCCTCGACGTCCCACGCGGACGGCATCGTCATCGCCCGATTATCGGGGTCGCGCGCCATGTTCACCTCCGGTTGAGACACGGCGGCGTTCTCGTCACCCGGGCGCGCTTGTCAGCGAACTCTCATGAAGCGGCCGAAGCATCGGGGTCGCCGGTGGCGGTGCTGAGGAGTGCGCCGCCACCGGCGTCAATCGCAAAGACCACGCCCGCCCGGCGGGCACCGGAGGCTCCCGATGATCGAACCCGTCGCGCGACGCCCGCCCGTCGCTGCCCATCGCCCGACTCGACGATCCCCGCACCGCCGCCGAGGCCGTCCTGTTCGAGATCCGACGCGTCATCGTCGGCCAGGACGCGATGCTCGAGCGCGTGCTCGTGGCCCTGCTCGCGGGCGGCCACCTGCTGCTCGAGGGCGTGCCCGGCCTCGCCAAGACGCTCACGATCCAGACCCTCGCGGAGGCGCTCGACGCGTCGTTCCGGCGGATCCAGTTCACCCCCGACCTCGTCCCCGCGGACCTCGTCGGGCACCCGGATCTACCGCCCCTCGACCGGCAACTTCGACACCGAGCTCGGCCCGGTGTTCTGCAACTTCCTGCTCGCCGACGAGATCAACCGCGCACCGGCCAAGGTCCAGAGCGCGCTGCTCGAGGTGATGCAGGAGCGCCAGGTCACGATCGGCCGCGAGAGCCACCGCGTCCCGACCCCGTTCCTCGTGATGGCGACCCAGAACCCGATCGAGTCCGAGGGCACCTACCCGCTGCCCGAGGCCCAGATCGACCGGTTCATGATGAAGGTCGTCGTCGGCTACCCGACCGCCGCCGAGGAGGCCACGGTCGTCGAGCGCTCCCTCCGGCCCGCGGCCGCGGTGCGCGCGATCCTCGACGCGGACGCGCTCGCCCTGCTCCAGGCCGCGACCCCGAACATCTACGTCGACCCGGCGATCACCGCCTACGCGGTCGTCGATCGTCGCCGCCACCCGCAACCCCGAGCTCGTCGGGCAGGGCGCCCTCAAGGGCTACATCGCCTACGGCGCCAGCCCGCGCGGCTCGATCAACCTCGTCCACGCCGCCCGGGCGCTCGCGCTGCTGCGCGGCCGCCGGTACGTCGTCCCGGCCGACATCGCCGACCTCGCCCCCGACGTCCTCCGCCACCGCATCGTCCCGAGCTTCTCGGCCCTCGCCGAGGAGGTCACCCCGGACATGATCCTGTCGCGAGATCCTCCCGGTCGTGCCCGCGCCCCGGCTGATCACGGAGGAGCGGACGGCATGACCGCGCTCGCGCCGCGGGTGCGGACGCCGGCCCGGCCCGGCCCCGGTCCCACGCCGGAGGCGCTCCTCCGCGCGCTCGACCTGTCCATCGGGCGCCGCATCCGCGGCCTCGTCGCCGGCGAGTTCCGCGCCCGCGACCTCGGCGGCGGCACGGAGCTCGCCCAGGTCCGGCCGTACGAGCCGGGCGACGACGTCCGGCGCATCGACTGGAACGCGACGGCGCGGATGACCGTGCCCCCACGTCCGGGTCCACGTGCCGGAGCGGGCGCTGACCTCGTGGCTGCTGCTCGACGTCTCGCCCGTCGATGAACTTCGGCACCGCCGACCGTCGCAAGACGGACGTCGCCGAGGGCGTCGCGATCGCCGTCGGCCACCTGTCGACGCAGCGCGGCAACCGCCTGGGCGTCCTCACCTTCGGCGGGCTCGACCGATCGCCAGTCGCGGCCGCTGGCCGGCCGCGCCGGCCTGCTCGCGACGCTTGCCGCCGTGGAGCTCGAGGCCGACGGCCGCGAGGCCGGCTTCAAGTCGCCCGAGTCGGCGCTCCGGTTCGTCGCCCACGGGGCGCCGGCCGGCGGGCCTCGTCGTGCTCGTCTCGGACCTCCGCGGGCCGCTCGACTGGCTGCCCCAGCTCGGGCGCGGTCGCCCAGCGCCACAGCGTGCTCGTCGTCGAGATCCGCGATCCGCGCGAGGACGAGCTGCCCGACGTCGGCGAGCTCAACCTCATCGACGCCGAGACGGGGCGGACCGTCCGCGTCGACACCTCGTCCAACACGCTCCGGACCCGGTTCGCCGAGGCGGCCGCCCGCGATCGCGACCACGTCGCCCGCGAGCTCCGCCGCCTCCGCGTCCGCCACGTCGTCCTGTCCACCTCCGGCAGCTGGCTCCGCTCGCTCGCCGACCAGCTCCGTCTCCAGGGAATGGTGTCCATGACCTTTGCGTCGCCCGAGCTCCTGCTCGTCCTCCTGCTCGTCCCGGTCGCGCTCGCGCTGTACCTGCTGGTCCAGCGGCGGCGGGCGAAGTACGTCGTCCGGTTCACGAACGTCGACCTGCTCTCGAACCTCGTGCCGAAGGCGCCGCGCTGGCGGCGCCACGTCCCGACGGCCCTGTACCTCGCGCGCCATCGCGGCGCTGGCGATCGCGCTCGCCCGGCCGTCCGCCGTCCTCAACGTGCCCCGCGAGGAGGCGACGGTGATGCTGGCGATGGACGTCTCGCGCTCGATGATCGCCACCGACGTCGACCCCGACCCGGCTCGACGGCCGCCCGGGCGGCCGCCGAGTCGTTCGTCAAGCAGCTGCCCGCCGGCTTCCGGGTGGGGCTGGTGGCCTTCTCGACCGACGCCCGGCTCGTTGTCGCCCCGACCACCGACCGCGCCGCCATCCAGGGCGCCATCGAGAACCTCCAGGCCGACGGCGGGACCGCCCTGGGCGACGCGATCGTCGTCTCGCTCCAGGCGACCGCCGACGCGCGGACGACCTCGGCCGACACGACGAACCCGGGCACCTCGCCAGCCCCGTCGGCCTCCGGCACGCCGTGCGGATCCCGCCGCAGCCGCCGCTCGTCGCCACCGTGCTCCTGTCGGACGGCTCCAACTCGACCGGCTCGACCGAGCCGCTCGACGCGGCGTCGCAGGCCGCCGCGGCCAACATGCCCGTCTACACGATCGCGCTCGGCACGCAGGACGGCACGGTCGACGTGCAGGACCCGCAGACCGGGGCAGACGCGGACGCTGAATGTCCCGCCCGACACCCAGACGCTGGCGGCCATCGCAGAGACGACGTCAGGCCGCTTCTTCGAGGCGCCGTCGTCCGAGGATCTCGCGCAGATCTACCAGAGCCTCGGCTCGAAGGTCGGCTACACCCAGCAGGAGCAGGAGGTCACGCAGTGGTTCGCCGCGGCGGCCCTGCTGCTCGTCATCGGCGGCGCCGGCCTCGCGGCCCTCTGGTTCAACCGCATCCCGTAGGTTCGTTGTTCCACGAGAGGGAACCGGCGGGCTCATACTTCGAGTGTGGAAGGGCGACGCGCAAACCGGAGGAGCGCTATCGACGGCAGGATCGTTCTCCGGACGGAACGGCTGCTCCTGACTCCGCTGACGCGGCTCGACGAAGCCGAGCACGCATCGGCGTCGGGCAGGCCGGCTGACGCGTTGCGCGACACCGGCGCGGCTGAGGTGCAGTGGCGGGAGTGCGGGTTCGGCCCCTGGGCGATTAGGGATCTGAGAGAGGAGAGGTTCCTCGGATGCGCGGAGTTGCGCCTGGCTGGAGATGGCATCGATGGGATCGAGCCGGACGAGGTCGAGGCGGGCTGGTGGGTAGCCGAGGAGCGGCGCAATCACGGGATCGCGACCGAGGCAATGCACGCCGCCATCGGCGACCTCTGGAGTAGGGCCGAAACCGACTGCATCACTGCGTACATTGACGAGGGAGAGAACCAAGCATCGCTCCGCGTGGCGGCCAAGCTCGGATTCGCAGTGCGAGGCCAGGGCCGTGGTCGCTCGGGCGAGCCGATGACGGTGTACGAACTCCGACGAGACGCTTGGCAGTCGGGAGGCTGAAGCGGCGGGCAATGAGCCGTCGGTCGAGGTCGTCCGCCGTGCCGGGTTTGTGTACGAACGAACGATGCGCTCCCACGGCGTGTGGCGGGAGGAGCGATGCGACGAGATCTGGTTTGCCGCGCTGCCGACGGAGTGGACGCACCGCTAATCAGTAGGCGACCGACCTGTCCCTACCATCGGGCTGCATGCTTGATGATGTGTCCCCGTTGTCCGCAAGCGCGACAGCGCGCGAGTGACATCGTCAGGCCCGGGTCGCCGATGCGGGCCCGGGCCTCTTGGTTCGCTGAGCGGCGTCAGGCCGCGTTGGATGGCGCGATGCCGAAGGCCGAACGGACCTCGGCGGTGTACAGGTACCACAGGATGATCGCCGGCAGGAGCGCGGCGCCGAGCGCCTGGCCGATGCCCGAATCGAACATCACGACGAACGCCGAGCAGAGTCCGATGATCGAGAGGATGACCGCGAACGCCCACGCCCATGGCCGGAGCGACCACAGCGCGAGCGAGGCCGCGGCGAACAGGAGTCCCACGAGGACCCACAGCCAGCCCCATAGTGCGACGCCGCTGGTCGCCGGCATGTCCTTGAACACGCCGAACCAGTCGAAGCCGATCATCCGGAAGCCGGCAAAGATGTAGTAGAACGCGGTCATCAGCCCGAAGAAGCCGAGGACTGCGATCAGGATGGGAGGATTCTTCATCCTTGGATCTCTCTCCCTCTAGGTCGGGCGGCCGGGCCGCACGCGCATCAACCGGCAGCCGCCGGGGCCGGTCGCGTGCGTCGCGTTCGGTCGATCTCCGCTCCCGAGAGGGCAGATCCGGTTCGCGCCCGGATCGTCGCGCTCAGGGTACGCCACGGGGGAAGGGGGTCGGCGCCTACACTTCCCGATCATGACCGTGCAGCCCGGCTCGATCCCCCACTGGACCGCGACCGTCGCGTCGCGTGACGCCTACGACCTGGCCGAGGGGCCGGTCTGGGACGCTCCGCGGGATCGCATCGTGTGGGTCGACATCAACGTCGGCCGGATCAACGAGGGCCGGCTGATCGGGGACGAGATCCGCCTCGAGCGCACGCAAGCGCCGGGAGAGACTTGCGGCGCGGTCGCGATCTCGAAGGCGGGCGACATGCTGGTCGCCGGTACGCTCGGCACGTTCGTCCTGACGGCTGGCGGCGAGCGGCTGCCGGGCCACGTGATCCTCGACGGCGTCCGCGACCAGCGGCTCAACGACGGCAAGTGCGACCCGGCCGGGCGGTTCATCGTCGGCAGCCTCGAACGGAGCTACGTCCCCGGCGCGGAGGTCCTCGTCCGGTGTGAGCCGGACGGATCGGTCAGGGTCCTCGACGACGACCTCGGGCTGTCCAACGGCCTGGGCTGGAGCCCGGACCAGCGGACGATGTACAGCGTCGACAGCGATCCCGGCACCGTGTGGGCGCGGCCGTATGACGCCGTCACAGGCGAGGTCGGGCCGCGCCGGTCGCTGATCGAGATCCGCGACGGCACCCCGGACGGGATGTGCGTCGACACCGAGGGCCACCTGTGGATCGCGATCTGGGGCGGCAGCCAGGTCCGCCGGTACTCGCCCGATGGCGTCCTGGCCGGCATCGTTGAGGTCGCCTCGCCCAACGTCACCTGCCCGGTCTTCGCCGGCCCCGATCTCGACGTCATGGTGATCTCCAGCGCCACGCAGGAGCTCGAGCCGGAGCTGCTCGCGGCCAGCCCGGACGCCGGCAAGCTGTTCGTCGCGCACGTCGGCCAGCGCGGCCTGCCCGCAACGCCCTGGGCCGGGCGCGCTTGACGGCGATCAGCGTCCCATGAGGGCGTTCATCATCGCGGGTCCCGGGCTCGGCGAAGTCCGGGATGTCGAGCCGCCGCGGGCGCACGGCGGCGAGGTCGTGGTCGACGTGGCCCGCGTCGGCCTGTGCGGCACCGACGTCGAGCTGTTCTCAGGGCAGATGGCGTACCTCCAGTCGGGCGAGGCGGCCTATCCGCTCCGGATCGGGCATGAGTGGTGCGGCACGGTCAGTTCGGTCGGGCCGGGCGTCGACGAGTCGTGGCTCGGGCGGCGCGTGACCGGCGACACGATGCTCGGCTGCGGGCGCTGCGACCGTTGCGAGGGCGGTCGCCAGCACCTCTGCGCGGACCGGTTCGAGGTGGGGATCCGCGGCGGCTTTCCGGGTGCGCTGGCGGAGCAGCTGGCCGTCCCGGCGACGTCGCTCCGGGCCATCCCGGATGCCATCGACGACACGACGGGCGCGATGGTCGAACCGGGCGGCAACGCGTGGCGGGCGCTCGAGGCGGCCGATGTCACTGCGGGCGAGCGCCTGCTGATCCTCGGGACGGGCGCACTCGGGCTGCTCATCGGGCTCATGGCGCGTGCGCACGGACTCGAGGTCCACCTGCGTCGGGCGCCGCGAGGCTTCGATCGCGTTCGCGCGGTCGCTCGGCTTCGAAGACGTCTGGTCGGCCTCGACCCTCCCCGCCGCCTCGTTCGACGCCGTCGTCGATGCCTCCAACGCCGCCGAGCTGCCGGCCCTCGCCGTGGACCTCGTGGAACCTGGCCGGCGCGTCGTCTGGATCGGCCTCTCGGGCGACCCGAGCCTCGTCGACAGCCGGCGGGTGGCGCTCAAGGACGTGACGGTCGTCGGGATCCTGAGCGCGCTCGCCAGGCCTCGGCGGGGCGCTCGAGCTGTTCGCCTCGGGCCGCGTCGATCCGTCGCCGCTGGTCGCCGCGATCATCGGCCTCGAGGAGGTCGCGGGCGTGCTCGGCGGCACGCGCGACGGCGCATGGGGCGCATGCCCCGAAGATCCAGGTCGATCCCCGCCGCTGACTCCCGGCCGTTGAAATTCTGGTGACAGCGTGCCGAATCGCCTCGGTCGTTAACATGGAACCGGCGCCCGGCTGCCGCCGGATCGCGCATAGTTGGCGATCCATCGATGGCGCCTCCGCGCGCACGATGACCGGGAACACGGCAGAAGGAGCTCACGATGGCCAAGGCGAAGTCCAACACGTCGGCCGTGGCCGCGGCCGCAGCAGAGGTCGGGGTCGAGGACCTCGAGGCCGGGCGCGGAGCTCATCGACGCGGCCGGTGACGCGGCTCGCGAGACCGTGGCGCTGGCCGCGGAGGGTGCGGCCGACCTGACGAGCGGCGAGGATTCGCTCGACCGCGCCGACTCGCTCGACGCGCTCAGCGACCTTGCGACCGACGAGGCGGTCGCCGACACCGTTCGCGGCGCGGCGACGCTCGAAGCCGCCGAGGAGACCGCCGACGTCAGCGCGCTCGTTGCCGCCGTCAGCGCTGACAACCTCGACCGCGGCATGTTCCTGGCCTCGCTGGCAGGGCAGTTGGATGTCGCGTCCAACGTCGTCGAGCTGATGCGGATGCCCGTCCTCGCGGCGTTCCTCGACGTCAAGGGCCGCCAGCTCCACGGGCTCGCGGTGAACGAGATCAGCCGGGCCATGGCCGCGGCCGCGCTGGCCGAGGGCATGCAGGCGCTGAGCGACCGCCTCGCGGCGATCGGGCTGTGCGAGATCGCCGAGGGCATCTCCGAGATCGAGGCGGCCGACGCGCTGCTCGACGCACGCGACGACGCGGTCGTCGTCCGGCATCGAGTCGGCGGCGGCGGGCGTGGCCGAGCTCTCGGCGGCAGCAGGCCGGGCGCTCGGGCCACCCGCCAGCTCGCCGGTGCCGGGGTGGTCATGGCCACGCAGGGTGCCGAGGAGGTCGGCGTGGCCGAGGGCCTCGCGGCCGGCGCGGCGAGCTCGAAGGCGTCGAAGCCCGCGGCGAAGAAGGCCCCGGCGAAGCGTCCAGCCAAGGCGTCGGCCAAGTCGGCGCGGCCAAGCGGTCGGCGGGCGGTCGACCCGCAAGAAGTAGCGCAAACGATCGGAACGGCGAAGGGCAGCCGGCGCGACGGCGCGATCCCCATGCGCCTACGCGTCGGCCCCAGCCCGTTCCACGCGCGCGTCCTTGCCTGACCGGTCCCTGACCGACCCGATCGTGAGCCGGCCATGACGTTCCCAAGCTCGGTCTCGCCGTTCGCCGTACGCGGCGTGCTCGAGGGGTTCTACGGCAACCCGTGGACCCACGAGCAGCGCCTGGAGCTGATCGGGTTCATCGCGTCCCGCGGCATGAACACGTTCGTCTACACGCCCAAGGACGACCCGCGCATGCGGCGCGAGTGGCGTGCCACCTACGCCGGGGTCGAGCTGCGCCGGCTCAAGGAGCTCGTCAACCGCTGCACCGCGAGCGGCGTCAACTTCGTGTTCTGCGTGTCGCCAGGGCTGACGATGCGGTACTCCGACGAGGAGGACATCGACGCGCTGTGCGACAAGCTCCGTCCATCGCCTCGCTTGGCGTCAACAGCTTCGGGCTCCTGTTCGACGACATCCCGGCCGACCTCCAGCACCCCGAGGACCGGGAGGCCTTCGACAGCCTCGCGGACGCCCACCTGAGCGTCGCCAACGCCGTCTTCGAGCGCCTGCCGCGCGGGTCGCGCCTCACGGTCTGCCCGACGACGCATTGGGGCACCGGCACCGAGCCCTATCTGTCCACGCTCGGCGGCGGCCTCGAGCCCGGCATCGACCTGTTCTGGACCGGCCGCGCGATCTGCTCCCCCACCCTCGACGTCCGCGATGCGGCGACGTTCGAGCGGACCGCCCGCCGCCCGGCGACCTACTGGGACAACTACCCGGTGAACGACGTCGCGATGGGCTTCGAGCTGCACATCGGCCCGTACCGCGGCCGCGACCCGCACCTGTTCCGGCACGCGTTCGGCGTCGTCGCCAACGGGATGGAGCTCTACGAGGCGTCCAAGATCCCGATCGCGACGATCGCGGACTACCTGATGGCGCCCGAGAAGTACGACGCGGAGAAGAGCTGGCGGCGGGCGATGCGCGACGTCGTCGGCGATCGTGACCTTGACGACTTCGCGCTGTTCGCCGACAACGTCCGCTCCTCCTGCCTCAGCCCCGACGACGCGCCGGTCGTGACCCGCGCCCTCGAGACATTCGCCTTCGGGATCGACCAGGGCGCAGGGCGCCTCGCCGCGTCCGACCTCGGGACGCTCGCGAACCGGCTGCTCGCGGCCGCGGACGCACCTGCTGCGTGGCCCGGTCGAGAACCCGGCGCTCATCGCCGAGTGCCGGCCGTGGATCGAGGCGTTCGAGACCGGCGCCCAGGCGCTGCGCCAGATCGCCGTCCTGTCCACCGAGGGACGCCTGGAGAAGGATGGCCCGGCCGAGCTGCGGCCGTACCTCGTTCGCCTGCGCCACGCGCGGGTTCGCGTGTTCGGCGACGCGCTCGACATGACCCTCGCGGATCTCACCAACACGCACGTCCGGCCAGGAGAGCTGACGCCCGACGAGCCAGGCTGGGAGCAGCCGGGTCGCCGAAGGTCGCGTTCATCGTGATCGAGAAGCTCGAGCCCTTCCCGGACTGACCTCCGGCGGGCGTCAGGCGTTGGGCGCGAGGACCGGCCGTCTCGCCCGGGGCCTCGTCGTCGACCGGCTCGGCGTGGTCCAGGTCGAGGCCGCGGAGCGACGGCACCGCGAGCGCGACGAGGCCGACGACCCCCAGCGTGAGCACGCCGCCGCCGACGACGGCCGGGACCGTGCCGAAGAGGTGCGCGGCGAACCCGCTCTCGAACGCGCCGAGCTCGTTCGACGCGCCGATGAAGATCCAGTTGACCGACGCGACGCGACCGCGGATCCGCTCCGGCGACAGCACGCGCAGGATCGTCTGGCGGATGACCATGCTGAGCCCGTCGGTGACCCCGCTCATGAACAGGGCGGTCACCGACAGCAGGAACGTGGTCGACAGGCCGAACACGATCATGCTCGCGCCGAAGCCCGCGACACAGATGAGCAGCGTCCGGCCCGCGTGACGGCTGGGCGGCCGGCGGGTCGCGATCAGCATCACCCCGAGCGCGCCGATCGACGGCGCGGTCCGCATGATCCCGAGGCCGATCGGGCCGACGTGCAGGATGTCGGTCGCGAACACCGGCAGCAGCGCGATCGCGCCGCCGAAGAACACCGCGAACAGGTCGAGGGCCATCGAACCGAGGAGCGCCGGCGTCCGCCGCACGTAGCGGATGCCGTCGAGCAGGCTCCGCAGGCGCGGCTCGCCGGGAACGATCTCGGGCATCGGCCGGCGCGGGATCAGGGCCAGACACACGGTCGAGACCGCGAGCAGCACGGCCATCGCCGCGTAGGTCCCGGCGATCCCGATGACGACGATCGCGATGCCGCCGGTGAGCGGCCCGAGGATGGCGCCGGCCTGGCTGACGCTGCTCGTGTAGGACACACCCTGGACCGCCTGCTCGCGCGGGATGACCTGGGCCTCGAACGCGGTCAGGGCCGGCCGCTCGAAGCCGCTGCCGATGCCGGTCACGAACACGACGGCCATGATCGGCAGCAGTCCCGCGGCGCCGTCGGCCGACAGGAGCCCGAGGGCGGCCGCACAGACCGTCACCACCGCGCTGGTGATGACGATGATCGTGCGGCGGTCCCGTCGGTCCGCGACGTAGCCGCCGAACAGCACCAGCGAGAGCGCGGGGATCGCCTCGACCAGCCCGAGCCAGCCGAGCGCGAGCGGGTCGCCGGTGATCGCGTAGACCTGGAACCCGACGACCGTGACGAGGGCGCTCATCGCGAGGCTGTTCGTCACCCGGGCACCCAGCAGCGCCCGGAAGTCGTGCTGACGAAGGAGGGGGACGAGCTCGGTCGTGGCCGCTTGGTCTTGCATGAGGTCGAGGGCGAGGATATCCCCGGTCAGGCCGCGATCCGGTAGATCGTTCCGGTGCCCCAGTCGCCGACGTAGAGCGCCTCCCCCGTCGTGAGGACGCCGACCGGCTGTGACAGTCCGGACAGCATCGTCCGCGGCGCGGTGCCCAGCACGGTTGCCCGCAGGCCCACCGGACCCGAGAGGCCCGCCCCGATGTCGACGGGCGATGCCGGGCTGCACGCAGCGAGCAGTAGCGGGAGCAGCACCAGGAGCGGGAGCGGCCGGCGGCCCGCATGCGCGGACCGCCGGCGCGCGGTCAGACGCTGGGCGTCGCGGTCGCGTTCGGGGTGGCGGGCGCGGTCTGCGACCCGCCGGACCGCCCGAGCCGCCCGAGCCGCCCGAGCCGCCGCCCATGTTCGGGCAGTCCTGCCCGTTGGCGTGGTTCGGCCGGCCCGACGGGGCGCCGGTGCCGCCGTTCGACGGCTGGGTTGGGGTGGTGGGCGTCGTGGACGTCGACGGTGCCGGGCTGGCCGACGGATCGGCGGCCAGGGCGACGGCCGTGCCGCCGACGGCGAACAGGCCAACGGTCAGCAGGACCGACGCGATCGCGCGCCGGCCTCCTGACAGCCGGTGCGGGGCCGGCTCGGGCGCCGGCGGCTGGGGGATCGGTTGGGTGAACTCGGTCATCGAGTGCTCCTTGGCGAGGAGTGCGAACGGGATGGGGAGACGGGTCAATCGATAGGCAGCGCTCCGTCGGGTCGGACAATCGGCGACCTCCAGTGCCCGTGGGCACGGGCTCGGGGTTGGTGGCGCGGCCGCGCCTCGAGCGTCGGGGTGCGGTCGCTCTTCGATCCTCGTCAGCCGGAGGTGAGAGCCGGATGAGGGCGACCCCCAACTCGGGAAGTTCGCAGGCGGTTCCCAGCCAACTGCCAGCCGCGGAGCACGAACGCAGGGCGCGTGGCCCAACCCGGGTGTCCGTGGGTGACGCGAGCGGCGATACTGGGCATCTCGAGACGATCGAACGTTGGAGGAGTCGGGGATGATTCGGAATCTGTTGTCAGGCGTCGCCAGTGGATTGCTGGTGTTTGCGTTCCTGCTGATCTGGGGAGCGACCAACTTCGCGCCCCCCGTGACGGCCTACTTCCTCGCCGGCCTCGTCGCGGCGATTGGCGGCTGGATCTGGCCGGTGGTCATCGGCTGGTTCCTGGTCCGTCGTCGCAGGAACAAGCAGCGACGAGCAGATCCAGAAGGAAGTCGACAAGCAGCTGGCCGAAAAGGGCCAGTAACGGTCCGCGGCACCGCCACTCGGGCCACCCAACGCAGGGGGTGGCCCGCCGACCCGGATGGGTGAAGCGGCGGTCTGGACACCTGGGGTAGGCTGGTGCTCCCACGCACCGGAGGCGCCGTTGACCGCCCGTCTGTCTTTCCCCACACCCCTGCGACTGATCGCCTTCCTGCTCACGCTGGTGGTCGTCGCGACGCTTGAAGCGTCACTCGCCGGTCCCGCCCTCGGCGCAACACACCGCGTTGCGAGGTGCGATGGAGCCAACCTCCGGGCCCACGCCAGCACCCACGCCAAGAACAAGATCCGGATGCCGGCCGGGACGAAGGTCGTCGTCGCCGGCACGGTGAGCGGCGGGCACTGGAAGACCTTCTGCGGCAAGGGCTCCCACTCCGGCAACACGTGGTTCAAGATCACGTCGATCGGGGGCCGCAGCGTCAAGTCGCGCTACGGCGTGAAGTACCTGTACGGCGCAACCCACCTGTACCGGAAGATCGCCAGCAAGCCGAAGGCATCGCCGGCCCCGCCGTCCTCGTGCACCCGTCACGTCAACGTCGACAAGACCGGCAACTCCGACGTCACGTCCGAGCTGCAGAGCTTCGTCGATGCGAGCCCGAACGGCGCCGTGATCTGCTTCGCGTCGGGCGGTGACTACCTCGTCAACGGCATGCTGCACATCCAGAACCGCAGCCACCTCACGCTCGAGGGCAACGGCGCGCGGATCTTCCAGACGGCCGAGTCCGCGTCCCGGATCGTGCTCATCGACGGCAGCAGCAACGACATCCGCCTGCACGCCCTCACGATCCAGGGCCACAACCCGAACCCCGGGACCTGGGTGTATGCCGTACGAGCACAACCACGGCATCGAGGTCGGCGGCGCCGTCAACCTCGAGTTCAGCCACGTCAAGGTGCTCAACGTCGGCGGTGACGGGCTCTACCTGTCCGCCGGCCACGTCGGATCGGGCGTCCGATGGGCCGACAACATCCGGTTCCACCACTCGGTGATCGACGGCACCGGCCGGTCCGGCATCTCCATCGCGGACGGCGCGAGCGACGTCGTGATCGACTTCAACACGCTGCGCCACATCGCCTACTACACGCTCAACATCGAGCCCAACGGCCTGGTCTGGGACGGCGTCGCCGCCGGCGCACGCAACGTGCGCTTCTCGGACAACACGCTCGGGTCGCAGCCATACGGGACGGGGATCGGCGACCAGCCGGTCGGTCATGTCTTCGTCGCGACCGGCGCGTCGGGCGGCGGACCGGTCGACGGCATCAAGGTCGCGCGCAACACGATCTCCGGCAAGCCGTTCGACGTGGGCGTCTACAACAACGGCGGCCTGCGCCGCGACATCCGGATCACCGACAACCACAGCGACACCAGCGCCAAGGGCATCCCGATGGCGTTCTCGGGCGTCGAGACGCTCGTGGTGACCGGCAACCATCAGCCGCTCGACGGCTCGAAGCTCGTGGAGACGTCCGGGTGTACGGACGTGACCATCGCGGGCAACGACACCCCCTGACGTAACTGCAAGGCGCGGTTAACCCGAGGCACCTCGGGCACCCGGTAGGGTGGGTTTCGACGCAAACGGAGGTGCCTCGTGCAGGCCCACAACCCCCGCCCGTCGCTGTCGCGCGTGGTCGCCATCGGGGTGACCGTTCTCCTCGTCGCGATCGTGCAGGCCGTGCTCCCGCAGACCACCGCGGCTCGATCGCCATCGTGTACGCGCCATGTCCACGTCGATCGGACGGGCAAGACGGACGTCACGTCCGCGATCCAGCGCGCCATCAACGCGAGCCACAACGGCGCCGTGATCTGCTTCGGGCGCGACGCCAAGTACCGCGTCAACGGCACGCTCCACATCGAGGGCCGCAGCCACCTCACCCTGCGGGGCCGCGGCGCGACCTTCTTCCAGACGAAGCGCTCCACCACGCGTATCTGGCTGATCGACGGCGGCGGCACCAACATCTCGCTGAGCCACATGACCATCAAGGGCGCCAACCCGCGGCCCGGTACCTGGAGCTCCGCGTACGAGCACAACCACGGGATTCAGGTCGGCGGCACCGCCCACCTCCATCTCAGTCACGTGCGCATCCGCAACGTGGGCGGAGACGGCCTCTACCTGGGCGCGGGCCACGTCGGCTCGAAGGTGCGATGGGCAGGACCGGTGCGCCTCCACCACTCGGTGATCGACGGCACGGGTCGCTCGGGCGTATCGATCGCGGACGGCGCCCAGGGCGTCACGATCGACCACAACAAGTTCCGCCACATCGCCTTCTACACGCTCAACATCGAGCCCAACGGGATGGTCTGGGACGGCGTCGCCGCCGGCGCGCGCCACGTCCGGTTCACGCACAACTCGCTGGGCAGGCAGCCCTACGGCACCGGCAAGGGCATCCAGCCCGTCGGGTACGTGTTCGTGGTGACCGGCAGCTCGGGCGGTGGTCCGGCGGACGACATCCTGGTGAGCCACAACCGGATCCACGGCAAGCCGTTCAAGGTCGGCGTGTTCAACAACGGCGGCCTCCGCCGGAACATCCGGGTCGTGAGCAACCACAGCGACACGCGGGCCGCGGGCCCGGTCATGTCGTTCAACGGCGTTCGGACCCTCGTGGTGACCGGCAACCGCCAGCCGCTGTCACGCGGCAAGCTCGTCGAGACGTCCGGCTGCAGCGACATCCAGATCTCGGGCAACGCCACCCCGTAGGCGCCCGTCGACCGGCGCCGCAGATCGTCGTTGACACTGGCCGTGCCGAGGCCGAGGATCACGAGTCGGACTGGATCCACCTCTGTACGAGGGCACGGCCATGCGCGCACGCTCCGGACTGGCCATCGCGGCCGCCCTGTCCATCGCCAGCGCCGCGGGCGTCGTGGGCGCCGTGTCGACGACCAGGGATCGCGGGCTCCTGACCGCGGACACGGCGTCCGCGTCCCAGCCCCTGAACCCGCTGGATCCCTTGAGCGCCGATGAGATCCAGACGACGTTCACCGTCATCGAGCACGCCAAGAGCCTCGCCGACGGAACGTTCTTTCCCGTCGTCAAGCTGAGTGAGCCTCCGAAGAGCGACGTCCTGGCGTGGTCACCGGGCCAGCCATTCGCCCGGAAGGCGCTTCGCCAACGTCTTCGACCGCGGCGCGAACAAGCTGTACGAGGCGGTCGTCGACCTCAAGTCGAAGCAGCTCATCTCATGGACGCTCAAGCCGGGCGCCCAGCCGGCCGTCTTCGGCACCGAGTGGGGCGACGCCGACGCCCTCGTCCATGCCTATGCGCCGTGGAAGAAGGCGATGCGCGACCGCGGCATCGACCCCAAGGACGTCTACGTGGACGTGTGGGCGCCGGGCGACCTGCCCGCCCCCGGAGCGCCGGCCGGCACGCGTCTGCTGCGCGCCATCGCGTTCTACCGCGGCTCGTTGCCCAATCCCTACGACCGTCCGATCGAAGGCGTCGTCGTCACGATCGACATGAACCGGGAGAAGGTCGTCGACCTCGTGGACACGGGCATCAAGCCCGTCAACACGACCACCTCGGGCAGCTCGGCCACGCAGCGAACCGACCTTCAAGCCGCTGAGCGTCAAGCAGCCCAACGGACCGAGCTTCCAGATCGCCAACGGACGCGACGTCACCTGGCAGGGCTGGCATTTCCGGATCGACTACTCGATGCGCGAGGGCCTGATCCTGCACCAGATCGGGTACGCCCAGAACGGCGGCTCCGTGCGACCGATCATCTACCGCATGTCGATGGCCGAGGTCTACGTGCCGTACGCCAACCCCGACCCCAACTGGGCCTGGCGGAGCGCGTTCGACATCGGCGAGTACAACCTGGGGCAGTACGCGGAGCCCCTCGACAAGAACGTCGACGTCCCCGAGAACGCCGTGTTCTTCGATGAGGTCGTCGGCAGCGACACGGGCAGCGTGGACGGGGCCTTCGACCTCCCGCACGCGGCCGCGATGTACGAGCGCGACGGCATCTCGCTGTGGGACCGGACCGACCCGACGTCATTCGACCGCGACGCGCGGCTCGCCCGCGACCTCGTCGTGACCGCGGCCTACGTCATCGGCAACTACACCTACGCGACCGAGTACGAGTTCCACATGGACGGCTCGATCGCCGTACGGGTCAATGCGACCGGCACCACGCTCAACCAGGGCGTGAGCTCGAAGGCCGACGGCAACCAGTACGGGACCACCGTCGCCGACGGCATCGGTGCGCCCAGCCATCAGCACTTCTTCAGCTTCCGGATCGACTTCGACGTCGACGGCAGCTCGAACCGGGTCGTCGAGGAGAACACGGTCCCGGTCGGCGCCTCGGGGAGCAACGGTTTCGTGACCCAGGACACGGTGCTCACGACCGAGCAGGCCAGGGACGCCAACCCGGCGACGAACCGGAGCTGGACCGTCGAGAGCACGACCAGGACCAACGCTCTGGGTGCCCCGACCGGGTACGAGATCGCCTCGGGCGACACCGCGATCCCGTACTCCAGCCCGACCTACGCGCCACTGCTGCACGCGCCGTTCGCCCAGCATCCGTTCTGGGTCACCCGCTACAAGGACGGCGCTGAGCTCTACGCGGGCGGCGACTATCCTGATCAGGGACAGGCCGGCGACGGGCTGACCGCGTACACGGCATCCCCGGAGAACGTGAACGGCAAGGACCTGGTCGTGTGGTACACGCTCGGGTTCACCCATCACCCCGCCATCGAGGAGTACCCGGTGATGACGTCCGACACGGTCGGCATGGAGATCAGCCCGAGCGGGTTCTTCGACCAGAACCCGGCCCTGGATGCGCCGGTCCAGCCGTGACGGACGCCAACGAGCACCACCATCAGCACACGCTGTCCTACGAGGACGCCATCACGCAGTTCCGCGCCGACAAGGACCAGTTCTTCGCGACCAGCCACGGGAGCCCGATCCCGGCCGCCGACCGGGAGGCGTTCGCGGGGCTGCCCTACTACCCGGTCGACACGGAGCTGGTCTTCGACGACCTGACGCTGGGGCCGTACGTGGGCACCGAGCCCGTCTCGTTCGAGATCCCGACGTCCGACGGACGCCTGCGCCCCGCCGAGCGGGCCGGCGTCTTCCGGTTCCCGCTCGGAGGCGAGGAGCGAACGCTCACGGCGTACACGTTCGTGGGCTCCGGCAACGAGACGCTGTTCGTGCCGTTCCTCGACGCGACCAGCGGCAGCGAGACGTACGGGGCCGGGCGCTACCTCGACATCCCGGTCGAGGACGACGGGACGTACTCGATCGACTTCAACCTCGCCTACCACCCGTCGTGCGTGTACGACACCAAGTTCTCGTGTCCCCTGACGCCGGCTGAGAACCGGCTGCCGGTCAGGATCGAGGCGGGCGAGCGACTCGGGTCCGGGCACGGGTAGCCCGCGGCGACGCTCCCTGGCCGGCCGGCGAACCTATCCCGCGCGGCGCGCGGGCCGGCCGTTGCGTCGTCGCGCGCGGTACCAGGCGAGGTACTCGAGCAGTTCCTCGCGCTCGTCGTCGGTCAGATCCCCGAACAGCGCCGTGGTGACGGCGCTCGTGTCGCCCGGCTCGACGTCGCCCGGCTCGGCGTCACCCGGCACGCGGTAGCCGCTCAGCCGCATCAGGTCCGCGTAGGGCAGCTCGAGGGCCTCGCTCAGCTGGTGGAGGACGTGGGGCGACGGGCGCTTGACGGCGTCGCTCTCGAGCTTGCTCAGGTACGCGGGCGAAATCCCTGCCGCGCGAGCCGCGTCGACGCCGGACAGCTCCCGCACGTCGCGCGCCTGCTTCAGCACCGATCCGATCGAAAGCGCCACGGACTTCCCTCGGTTATCCTACAGTGGCTGCCTGTAACCACAGTTGACAATAGCATCCGCGCGTGGTTCACTGCAACCAGATCGTGGGCGGATTTCCCCCTGCGGCGTCCCTGGAGGCACGGCTCTTCCTGGGGGCGACGCCGGAATGGTTGCCCCGAGCAAGGTCATCCGCGATGCCGCTTCCGATGTTCATCCTCGCCGTCGCCGCCATGACGGGCCTGGCGATCCTGCGAGTGGTCCGCGTCCACTTCGACCGGACCCCGCTCCCCCAGGGCCGGGCGCGAACACTGTTCAAGATCGCCTTTCTCGTCGTCCCGCCGGTCGCGATCGGCATCCCGACCGGCGCCCCGCTCGGTGGCCTCGTCTGGGTCCCGCTCTACGCGGTGATGCTGGCCGGCCTGATGGTGCTGATGACGATCGCCGGCGTGGTCGTCGAGCGCGTCGCGAAGGGCCGAGCGCGGCGGGTGCTCCTGCTCGCGCTGGTCGGCAGCGAGGGCGACCCGGAGGATGTCCCGTTCGATCCACCGGTGACGGCGAAGCTGGCCGAGAGCATGGCGCTCGTGGACCGGGCCAACACCCTGTTCCCGCGTGGCCTCACGTTCCCGGCCCAGGTCGACCGGGCCGACTTCCGCTCGGCGTGGGGTGCGCTCGACGATGCGACCCGTGTGCTCGAGGGCCGGATCGCCGACGATCGGCGGCTCGGCCTGGGGACCAGCGCCGCCGCGTCGGCGACTGCCGCGGACGCCCGCTCGCGTCTCGACGCCCTCCTCGACATCGCCCACACGCGCGGCCTCGCGGCTGTGGCCTGATCGGCGGAACGATGAACCCGCTGCAGAACCAGGTGATCACGGCACGCCCCAACGTCATCCGGGAGCAGACCATCCCGAACACCCTTGGTGGCGTCGGCGACCCGAAACCATTCCTGGCGCGACGCGCTCCGTCCGTCGTATCGGCCACGGTCACGGTCGGGCTCGTAGCGGCGGCCATCGCCGCAGTCCTGGCGATCGCGACGCGCAGCGCGTAGCCGACGCGGGGGCGTCAGCCGCCCTTGAGCGTGCGCCACCCACCCGCGCGGTTGTTGGCGATGATCTGGCGGAACATCGCGGTCAGGGCGGGCTCGTTGATCGGCTCGCCCCGGCGGACGGCGACCGTCCGGGCCGTCTTGTTGTCGTGGCCCGCGGTGATGATGCCCTCGGGATCGGGGACGATCGCCGCCGTCGTAGAGGAACACGTTGACGTGGTCCTTCGCCGCCAGCAGCGCACAGATGTTGCCGTCGAGGACGAAGTACGGCTGGACGGTGCGCTTGATCGTCTCCTCGACCTCGGGGTCGGCACCGTGGACGAGGTCCCTGACCCGGCGGCAGATCTCCCGCTGCCAGTCGGGCAGCGCGTCGATGTACTGGTCGACCCGAGGGTCCCTGGCGTAGGGCATGGGCGCCGCGTCCGCGCGGCTCGCGTAGTCCACGTGCTCGAACGGCCACGCGTTGGCCAGCCACGACCGGACCACGCGGTAGAGGACCGCGTCCAGGGGCGCGACGTCCGCTCGCACCCACGACCGACAGCGCGCCTCGAAACCGGGGTCCTCCGCCGGATAGATGTAGACGCAGCCGATGACGACCTCGGCATCGGGCTCGAGCACCGTGTAGGTGAACCCGCGCCGGGCGGCGAAGTCGTCCGCGTGCCGAACCAGGTCGCCGAGGTTCTCGGCCGGCGTCATCGGGTGCGGCCAGGACGAGCCCTCCAACCCGGCGTGCGCCGGATGTGGTCGATGCCGGCCGTCCAGGCGGCGTAGTCGGACTCGTTGTGCTCCGGCCCGAGCGGCCGCAGGCGAAACGCCTGCGGGTCGAGCCCCGCAGGCGGCACGAACGAGTCCGGGACGAACGGCTTCATGCGCGGACGGGCCGAGCCCGCCGGTCGAGTCGGTTGCCGGGGCTCAGCAGTGAGCCGCGTCCATCGCCCCGGCGATCGCGGTCTGGTGACCCAGGAACTCGGTGAGCGTGCCGACGCTCTTGTTGTAGGTGTCGATGTCGGCCTGGGTGACCGGATCGGCGGCAAACAGCACCTTCGCCGCCTGGCCGGCCTGCTCGTAGGCGTCGATCGCGGCCTTCGGATCGCCCATGACCGAGGTCTGCCCGTCGAGTGCGTGCAGGTCCTTGAGGTCGGCCAGGAACTGGTCGGGATCGAAGTTGCCGATCGTCTTGGACTTCACGGCCGCGACGCCGTCGGGGTCGTGGAGCTGGGCGAGCAGCTGCACCGAGACGAGGATGTCGGCCACCGCCGCCTTGACCTTGGTGCAGTCGACGCTGCCGTTGCCCGCGGGCGCGGCGGAGTCGGCCGGGGCGCCGGTCGAGGCCTGGGCGTTCGTTGCCGCCGGCTTGGTGGTGGACGACGTTCCGCCGCCGCCGCAGGCGGCGACCAGGGCGATGAACAGGATGGGGGTGACGAGCTTGATACGCATGACGGCATCCTATCGCCGTCGAATCGCCTCGTACCCGGTACGTTCGGGCGATGCTGGACCGCGTGGCGCTCAGCGGAGTGGCGTGTGGGCGATGGTCGGCGAAGACCTGCGGGTCCAGGGCCTGGCGGCCGACGAACAGGCCGTCCACGCACGGTTGGGCGAGCAGGTCGCCCGCGCTCGCCGGGGCGACGCTCCCGCCGTAGATGATCGGGACGGCCTGGCCATCCGGGATCGACGACGTCCAGCACGTTCCGGATCTCGGTGTGGATCTGGCCGACCCAGGCGGCCGGTGCAGACTCGGCGCCGACGCCGATCGCCCAGGCGGGCTCGTAGGCGATCACGAGGCGGCGCGGGGTCCGCGGTCACGAGCCGACGCAGCTGTTCGCGAAGGATCCCCAGCACCTCGTCCCGCGGCGCACGCTGCGTCTCGCCGACGCACACGATCGCCGTCATCCCCCAACGCTGGATCGGCCTCGACCTTGGCGGCGATCGCCTCGTCCGTCTCGCCGTGATCCCGGCGGCGTTCGTGGTGGCCGACCTCGACGTAGGCGCAGCCGAGGTCCGCGAGCATCGGCGCTGAGACGTCGCCCGTGTGCGCCCCGGCATCGGCGGTGTGGACGTCCTGGGCTCCCCAGCCGATGCCCGTGCCGGTCAGCTTCTCCCGGGCGACCCAGATCGCGGTGAACGGGAGGAGCACGAACAGGCGCCGGTCCGGCAGGTCGCCGAGGAGCGGCACGAGGGCATCGAGGTAGCCCGCCGCCTCGGTCGAGGTCAGGTTCATCTTGGAGCTCGTGCCGATGATCACGCCCATGCCGGCCCCCCGTCACGGGCCGTCGACGTCACGCGGACGGCCGGGCTTCGCGGGCGCGCTCGTCGGCCGCGTTGATCTTGCCCACCTTGCGCGCGGAGTTCCCGCCGGCGAACTCGGCGTGCAGCCAGATCCGGACGAGCGACTTGGCCACCTCCGGACCGATGACGCGAGCCCCCAGGGTGAGGATCTGCGCGTCGTTCGACATCCGGGCGCGCTCCGCTGAATACGGGTCGTGCGCCTGGGCCGCCCGGACGCCGGGGACCTTGTTCGCGGCGATCGACATGCCGATCCCTGTCCCGCAGATCAGGATCCCGCGGTCGTGCTCGCCTCGCGCGACAGCCTCCGCGACCTCGAAGGCGACGTCGGGATAGTCGACCGGGTCCTCGGAGTGGCAGCCGAAGTCGGCGACCTCGAGGCCCTCCTCCTGGAGCACGCCGATCACGAGTCCCTTGAGCCGGTACCCGGCGTCGTCGCTGCCGATGGCGACTGGTTTGCTCACCGTTGTGCCACTCCTCCAGGCGATGCCGCCCGCCCATCCTACGCCGCGTGCCCGGCACGGAGCCGGTTATTCGTTCACAATCCACGAACAGGACTGCGCATCGACACGGGACGCGAGGAGATGACGATGGATCAGCCGACGACGCCGACGCACATCTCGCAGATCGCGATGGTCGTCCACGACCTCGACGCGACGATGAAGCACCTCCACGACACGCTCGGCTGGGGACCGTGGAACGTCTACGAGCACGTTCCCCCGAAGCTGCACCACACGCACCTGCGCGGTGAGGACGTCGCCTTCTCGATGCTCGGGGCGGAGTGCGAGGTCCAGCCCGGGCTGGTGTTCGAGCTCGTCCAGCCGCTCGACGGCCCCAGCATCTACAAGGAGTGGCTCGAGGAGCACGGCGAGGGCGTCCAGCACATCGCCTGCATGATGCATTCGCAGGGCGACTCGGACGAGTTCAAGGAGGCATGGGTGGCCCGCGGCGCAAAGGTGCTGATGGGCGGCCGGATCGGCGACACCATCGAGTTCTACTACCTCGACACGGAGCCGATGCTCAAGTTCGTCCTCGAGTCCGGCAGCGGGCACGCCATCGACCTCACGCCCAGCCGCGTCTACCCGCCGGCCTGAACCCCCGCCTGCGCCTGGTCCTGCGGCCGCGATGACGTCGCGCATCCTCGTCGTCGGCGATTCCTACTGCCCGTCATCCGTCCTGCGGGACGCGTTCGATTCGCTCGGGGCGGGCCACGACGTCACGTTCGCGGACCTGGCCGACGAGCCGTCATGGGTCCCATCGACGCCGTCCGAGCTCCGGATCAGGGAGTACCTCGGCAGCCCGCGCCAGCTGATCGACCTCCTGGATCGCCACGACGTCCTCGTCGTGCAGGGGGCGCCCGTGACCGAGGGCGTCCTCGCGTCTGGACGTGACCTGCGCCTGGTCTGCTGCACCCGCGGCGGGCCCGTGAACATCGACGTCCCGGCGGCGACCGCGCGCGGCATCCCGGTCGTGACCACGCCCGGGAAGAACGCCGACGCCGTCGCCGAGCTCACCATCGCGTTCCTGGTCATGCTCGCCCGCCGCCTGCCGGAGGTCGATGCGCCACGTCGAGGGCGGCGGGGTCTTCGCGCACGACAACTACGAAGGCGCCCAGTGGTTCGGCCGCGACCTCGCGGGGATGGTGCTGGGGCTCGTCGGTTACGGCCAGGTGGGCCGCCGGGTCGCGGCACGCGCCCAGGCGTTCCGCATGCGCGTCGTCGCGTTCGATCCGTTCGTCGACCCGGCGCGGCTCGCCGCCGACGGCGTGGATCCGGTCGACCTCGCCTCGCTCCTGCGGATGTCGGACGCCGTCTCCCTCCACGCGCGGGCCACTGCCGACAACGCTGGCCTCATCGGCGCCGACGAGGTTGCCTCCATGAAGGCCGGCGCGTACCTCGTGAACACGGCGCGCGAGACGCTGGTCGACGAGGACGCCCTCCTCGCCGGGCTCCGGAGCGGGCGGCTCGCGGGGCTCGCGGTGGATGTGATCAGCCCCTCGCCGGCGGTCGGGCGGCATCCGCTCCTCGACCACCCCAACGTCATCGTCACGACGCACATCGGCGGCGCGACCCGCGAGACGCTCCAGCACGGAGGCGAGATGGCGGCCGCGGAGATCGAGCGGTACCTCCGTGGCGAGCCGCTGCACAATGTCGCGGACCGCAGCGTGCTCGCGGCATCCCCGACGCCGCCGGCCAATCGATGAGCCACACCCTGGCCATCGATCTCGGCACCGGGAGCTGCCGGGCGGTCCTGTTCCGCGAGGACGGCACCCAGGCCGGGATCGGCCAGCGCGAGTGGACCCACGCCGCCCTGCCCGACGCGCCCGGATCGCAGGTCTTCGACACGGAACGCAACTGGGTCGTGATCGGCGAGTGCATCCGCGAGGCGCTGGATCGCGCGGCCATCGCCCCGACCGACGTCGCGGCCGTGAGCAGCACGAGCATGCGCGAGGGCATGGTGCTGTACGACGCCGACGGCCGGGAGATCTGGGCCTGCCCCAACGTCGACTCGCGCGCCTCCGCGGAGGCCGTGACGCTCGTCGAGAGCGGCGACGCCCGGCGACTCTACGACCAGGGCGGCGACTGGGTGTCGATCACGTCCCCGGCCCGGTTCCTCTGGATCCGGGAGCACGAGCCGGACACGTTCCGGCGGATCGCCCACCTCGGGATGCTCAGCGACTGGGTCCTCTACCGGCTGACCGGCCGGTTCGTCACGGACCCGTCGTCCGGCTCCAGCTCGAACCTGTTCGACCTCCGCGACGCGGACGTGGTCGTCGGCGTCCCTCGAGATCGTCGGCCTGTCGCCGGACGTCGTCCCGCCCGTGCTCGAGCCCGGGACGGTGGTCGGGCCGCTGACCGCGCGCGCCGCCGAGGAGACGGGCCTGGCGGCCGGGACGCCGGTGGTCGTGGGCGGCGCCGACACGCAGCTCGGGCTCGTGGGCATCGGCGTGGTGGGCCCGGGCCGGCTGACGCTGGTCGGCGGCAGCTTCTGGCAGCTCACGGTCGTCACGGACACGCCCCTCATCGACCCGATGGCGCGGCTGCGCACGCTGTGCCACGCGGCGCCTGGGCTATGGATGACCGAGGGCATCGGCTTCTACGGCGGGATCGCGATGCGCTGGTTCCGCGACGCGTTCTGCGAGGTCGAACGGGACGAGGCCACGCGGCGGGGCGTCGACGCCTACGCGGTGATGGAGGAGGCGGCGGCCCTCGTCCCGCCGGGCTCCGAGGGCATCACGGCGATCTTCTCCAATGTCATGGACGCCAAGCGCTGGGTCCAGGCCTCGCCGTCCTTCCTCGGGTTCGACGTCGATCGGCCGGCCGCATCCAACCGGCGCGCCTGCATCCGGGCCCTCGAGGAGCAGGCGGCCTATACCGCGCGCGGCCACCTCTCGATCATCTCCGAGCTGACCGGCGCGACGTACGACGAGCTCGTGTTCACCGGCGGCGCGGCGAAGGGCGAGCTGTGGCCGCAGATCGTCGCCGACGTCGTCGGCCTGCCGGTCCGCGTGCCCACGGTCACGGAATCCACGGCGCTCGGCGCCGCGCTGTATGCGGGGATCGGCGCGGGCCTGTATCGCGACATCGCCGAGGTGGCCGAATCCGTCGTGCGCATCCGGCGGACCTTCGAACCGGGTGCGGACGCGAGCGCGACCTACGACGAGCGGTACGCCGCGTGGCGCGCGCTCTACCCGCGGATCCTCGACCTCTCGGAGTCCGGGCTCCTCCGGCCCATGTGGTGGCCGGCCGGCGCGTGATCGAGCGGGGTACCCGGACCTAGAAGATGGCGATCGGGTTCCACGGCGAGCCGGTCCCGCCCGGCAGGCGCAGCGGCAGGCCGACGACCATGAACTCGAACCGGCCCTCCTCCTCGCACGCCCTCGCCAGGTCCTCGAGCTGGAGGCTGTCCGCGGTCAGCATCCCCATCGCGACGATCTGCAGCGGGTGGATCGGATAGGTCATCCCGTCCACGCAGCTCGGGATCGCCTCGCCGTCGCCGTCGGGCAGGAACGCCGCGATGCCGCGCTCGTGCATCCACGGGATCGTGTCGACATGGAGGCCCGCCTTGCCCTCGCCGGCGGGACCGTTGTCCCACGGCCCGAGCTCCAGGCGGCGCCGGTGGTGCCCGGTGCGGTAGACGAAGATGTCGCCCTCGCCCACGTGCACGCCCTGCGCCGCCTCGCAGGCCTCGAGCTCTGCGCGCGTCACCGCCTCGCCCGGCTCCAGCCACTTCACGCCGCGGAAACGCGGGATGTCCAGCAGCACGCCCCTGCCCACGAGGCCGCCCGCCGCCCGCGATGACGTCGATCCCGAGCGACGTCCCGCCCTTGGTGGTCAGCACCTCGAGCGCCGGCCTGCCGTTGTAGACCAGGCCGTCGTACGAGATGTGGTTCAGGGCATCGACATGGGTGTGGCAGTCGCCGTGCGCCGCCATCCCGAGGAAGTCGAGCCCGAAGCGCAGGCCGCCGGAGCCGATGTCGATGTCGTGGCCCTGGGTGACCATGTGGATCGCCTGGTTCGGGTTGTCCGGACCGGCCACCGTGTTGATCGGGATCTGCATCGTGACGCGCCGGCCCGACGTCACGAGCGCCGCGGCCGCCCGGACCCGATCGGGCGTGATCAGGTTGATCGTGCCCAGCTGGTCGTCGGGCCCCCAACGGCCCCAGTTCTTGACCGCCTCGAAGATCCGCTCGAACTGCCTCGATGCTGACCCTCGGGCCGGGCTGGATCGATGTCGCCATCAGCGTCGCTCCTCGTTCGTGTCGTTGCGGGTCAGGTCGTCGGTCCGTGGTCATCGGCGTTCGCGGGGCCGCCGTCGCCCGGCCAGTGGTCGAGCGCCGCGGCGAGCTCGGGGTGCTGCCGCTCGCGCGTCGTCGAGCGGCTCGCCCCGCACGACCGCGTCGATCGCCTGGCGGATGGCCCGCGCCCCGGCGGTCGCTCCCATCGGGTGGCCGTGGACCGCGCCGCCCGCCCCCACGGCGAAGTCGATCCCCAGGTCGTCGAACAGGCGGCGGGTCATGCCGGCGTGGAGGCCGCCGCCCGGCGCCGGCAGCGTCGGCCGGATGCCGTGGAACGGATCGGTCATCGCCTGCGCCAGGCGGATCTGCTTCGAGCGCGTGAACTGGAGCGAGCCGTACGGGCTGGGGTAGACGACGACGTCCGCCCCGGCGAGCCGCGGCAGCTTGCCCAGGACGAGATGGGAGCTGACGCCGGTCCGCGGCGCGGCGTACAGCGCGCCCGAGAAGGCGAGGTGACCCAGGATCGGGACGGCGATCGCGGGGTCGTCGGCGAGCATCGAGATGGCCGAGATCCCGACCGTGAGGTAGTCGACCATGAGCGCGGACGCCCCAGCCTCGATCGCCCGGTGGGCGTTCTCGACCAGGCGATCCGGCCGGTCGGTGATGTTCACGAAGTAGAGCGTCCGGTGCCCGGTCTCCTCGAACGCCTCGTGGGCCGCTCGCTCGTGCTCCCGGATGCGGTCTGTGGAAGTGGCTCCACGGGTGCGACACCAGGAGCTCGTCGTCCTTGACCCCGTCCGCGCCTCCGAGGGCCACCTGGCGGAAGACCTCGGCGCTCTCGCGGGGCGTCATCCCGATCGCGGGCTTCATCATCACGATGAGCAGCGGCCGGCCCTCGGCGCCGACGAGCGTCCGGATCCCGTCGAGCCCGAACTTGGGCCCCTTGAACGCGCTGGTGAACGCCTCGGGCAGGTCGAGGTCGAGGAGCCGGATCTCGCCCGCCGACGCGCACTCCCCGTAGACGGTGGCCAGCAGGAGCGGGATCTGCGCCCCGAGGTTGTGGAGCGGGAACGCGAGCTGCACGACCCAGTCCCGGTGGCCCGCCGCCGGGTCGACGACCTCGTTGTCGGGCACCTCCCAGGTCGCGATGACCCGGGCCGCGTGGCGTTCGCGCAGGGCCGCGGTCTCGCGCTCGAGCGCCACCCAGGTGCCGGTCGACTGCATCTCGGCGAGCGCCTGGACGGCCTCGTGGATGTCGACGCCGGGCGGCGTCCGGTAGGCATAGGTCGCGATCACGAACGCGCGCTGGTCGAGGCCCTCGGGCATGGCGAACCCGTCGCGGTCGGTCATCGCCGCATCGCTCGCGCCGCATCGCTCAGCGCCCGGCCTCGAGCATCGTGAGCAACCCGCCGTGGAGTGGCCCGCGGGGCATGATCGGCCAGATGTCGACCACGGTGCCGTCCTGGACGACGTGGTAGGCGTCGAAGTAGTTGACCGCGAACGGCGTGTAGCCGAGGTGGAAGTCCACCACGTCGCCGACCTTGAGCGTGCACGAGGCGTCCGCCTCGTACGTGGCGTGCTCCTCGTCGAACCGGTAGGGCGTCGAGCCCTTCGTGGCCGACGATCCGCGGGTAGGCCGGCAGGCTGCCGACGTCCGCGGCCCCGAAGGTCTTCTTGCCCAGGTTCAGGACGACACGGTCCCGGCGTCGGCTGATGACGGTGACCACGGCGGCCGTCGCCTTCCGGAACCGCGGCTCCATCAGGTAGTGGTAGTCGTCCATGGCCGCGTACGAGCCGAGCTGCAGCTCCGTGATGCGCGGGTTCGCCCCGGTCCAGAAGGCCGTCGCCGTGCCCGCGGCCGACAGGATGGGGCACGGGATGCCGTTCGCCTCGAGCAGGTCGGCGACCTCGACGAAGTACCCCATCGCCTGCGCCTGCTTCTCGTGGCGCTTGTCGTGGTCCATCTCCATCGAGCAGTGGCCCTCGTAGCCGGACAGGCCGTCCATCCGGAGGTTCGGTAGCTCCTGGACCCGGCGAGCGACCAGCAGCGCCTCTTCGGGCGTGTCGGCGCCGGCCCGGTGCATCCCGGTGTCCACCTCGACCAGGACCCCGAGGGTCGTCCCGGCCTCCGCGGCGGCGGCGGACAGGGCCTCCGCGTCGCCGGCGTCGTCGACGTTGACGATCACGTTCGCCTCGCGCGCGAGGAGCGCCGCGGCACGCCGCTTCGCCGGATCCACGAGCTGGTTGGCGATAAGGACGTCGTCCGCGCCCGCGCGGACCATGACGATCGCCTCCCAGATCGTCGCCGCACAGATGCCGAACGCGCCGTGCTCGAGCTGCAGGCGGGCGACGTGCGGGCTCTTGTGGTTCTTGACGTGGCCGCGCAGCCGCGCGTGCAGCGACGGCAGCCGCGACTCCATGTACGTCCAGGTTGGCGAGCAGGTCGTCCCGGTCGATGACGAGGGCCGGCGTCACGACGTCGTACTTGCTCCGACCGATCGCCGACCCGTAGAGGTCCCGGACGCGGTCGTGGGCCTCGGTGATGATCGGTGCCGGGTCCCGCACGGCTACTCGCCTCGCTCGAGCATGTCGAGCAGCCAGCGCGACTCCGGGCCGCGGGGCATGACCGGCCAGATGTCCGTCACGCGACCCTCCTCCATGACGTGATACGCCTCGAAATACGAGATCGCGAACGGGGTGTAGCCGCACAGGATCTCGACCCGGTCGCCGACCTTGAGCGGACACGACTCGTCGGCGAGGAAGATCGCGTGCTCCTCGTCGAAGCGATAGCGCTCCAGGTCCCAGTCCTTGAGCACGCCGCCGCCCGCCCCGACGGTCTTGGCGCCGGCATCGAGCACGATCCGGTCCGAGCGCCGGCTGATGACCGTGGCGAGGACCGACACCGCCCACCCGAAGCGGGGATCGAGGCCGCGGTGGTGGCCGTCCATGGTCGCGTAGGAACCGGGCTGGATCTCCGTGATCCCCGGATAGCGCGAGGTGGTCTCCCAGGTGCCCGTCCCCGCCGCCGACACGATGCGGGAGTCCAGCCCGGCCTCGGCGAGGTGGTCCGCGATGCCGGTCAGGAACGCCATCGCGTCACGCGCCATCGCATGCCGCTTCGGCTCGTCGAACTCGAGCGAGCAGTGGCCCTCGTAGCCGGTGAGGCCCGTGAATGTGAGCCCGGGCGCGTCGGCGATCGCCCGGGCGAGCGACAGAGCCTCGTCGGGCGAGGCGACGCCGCACCGGTGCATGCCCTCGTCGACGTCGATCACGACCCCGATCGTGCTCTCGGCGGCCACGGCGGCGCGCGAGAGCTCGCCGACCTGGACGGCGTCGTCGACCGCCACGGTCACCGTCGCCTCGCGGGCAAGGAGCGCCAGGGCCCGCGTCTTCTCCACGCCGACGACCTCGTTGATCACGAACACGTCGTCGATCCCGGCCCGGGCCATCACGATGGCCTCCCAGACCGTCGCGCAGCCGACGCCGATCGCCCCGTACTCGACCTCCATGCGGGCGATGTGCGGGCTCTTGTGCACCTTGACGTGCGCCCGCAGCGTCGCGGGCACGTCGCGCATGCCGCCGGCCATGACCTCGAGATTCGCCCGCAGCTGGGCGAGGTCGAGCAGCAGGGCCGGGGTGCCGAGGTCGTCCCGCGACCGCCCGATGTCCGGACCGTAGAGCGTGCGGGCGCGATCGTGGGCCTCGGTGATCAGCGCGTCCGGGGTTCGCATGTGTGGGCCTCGCTACTGGGAGCTGCCGCGGGCGATCGGCCAGCGGTCGATCAGCCGGCCGCCGCGACCGACCCAGACGTGGTCGTGCAGGTTGAACGTGGTCCGGATCTGGCCGGGCGCGAGGTCGAGCTCGCTGCCCAGCGCGGGCAGCGGGTCGTCCATCGCGATCGTCGCGTGCTCGTCGCTGATCCACAGGTCCCTGGCCACGAAGCCGATCGGGACCGGCGGTCCGTATTCCATGCCCACGACGCGACGGCCCACGTCGAGCACGATCCGCCCGGGGTGGCGGCTGATGACCGTGCCCCGGATCGCGACGGCACATCGGAAGGGCAGGGCCGCCTCCAGCCGCGCCGGCTCCATCAGCGCATAGACGCCAGCCTGGACCTCCGTGATCAGGGGGTCCGCCAGCGCCTCGGCCAGCGTCGACGTCCCCGCCGCGGAGACCACCTCGACCGGGAAGCCGGCGTCGACGAGCACCGTCCTGACCTCCGCCGAGCGTGGCGTAGGCCCGCGCGATCTTGTCCGAGCGATGCTCGTCGGCGCGCCGGATCCGCCCCTCGTAGCCCATGATCCCGCGGAGGCGCAGCCCGGGCGCGCGGTCGATCGCCTGCGCGAGCCGGACGGCGTCCGGGGCGGAGGCGACGCCGCACCGGTGCAGGAGGATGTCGACGTCGATCAGGACGTCCACGATGACACCGGCCCGGACGGCCTCCCGGGACAGCGCCGCGACCGGCTCGGGATCGTCCGCCACGACGCCGATCCGGGCACGCTGCGCCAGGGCGACGAGCCGCGAGATCTTGCGCGGATCGACCACCTCGTTCGCGACGAGCACGTCGTCCATCCCGGCCGCGACCATCGCCTCGGCCTCACCGACCGTCGCGCAGGTGAGCCCGACCGCCGAGCCGCCCAGCTGCCGTCGCGCCAGCTCGGGCGTGCGGTGCGTCTTCACGTGCGGGCGGAGCGTCTTGCCGGTCCCCTCGAGCATCGACGCCATCGCCGAGACGTTCGCATCGAACACGTCCAGGTCGACGATCAGCCCGGGCGTGGACAGGGACATCGACGGCGACGGCTCGTGGGCGACGGCGGTGGTGCTCATCAGGCTTCGGGCCGTCACCCGGCGCTCAGTCGTGCGCGCACGTCGGCGTAGAGCGACGCCCGCGACGGGTCCGGATCGAACCGGCGCCCCACCGTGACCAGCTCGGCGACCGCCGCCGAGACCGAGCCGTAGACGCCCGCCCCGACACCCGCGAGGATCGCGGCGCCGAACGCGCCCGGCTCGTCCTGGGCGACAACCTCGACGGGAACGCCGGACAGGTCGGAGATCAGCTGCATCCACCAGGCGTTCCGCGACCCGCCGCCGGTTGCCCGGACGAGGCGCGCCTCGATGCCGTGGCGGTGCAGGCGGTCGAGGCTGATCGCGAACTCGCAGGCCATGCTCTCGAGCAGGGCTCGCACGATGTCCACGCTCGTGGCGGCGAGCGTGACACCCTCGAGCGTGCCGCCGAAGCCCGGCGCCGCCGACACGTGGGGCAGCGGCGTGAAGCTGGCGTTCGCGAACACGTGGCCCGGGCCCGGGCCGCTCGCGGCCAGGCCGGCCTCGAGGTCGGGGATCGAGAGGTGCATGAGGTTCCGCGCCCAGTCGATCACGCTCATGCCGTTGGGGTTCGTCACCAGGATCCCGAAGCCCGTGGGTCCGGGATGTGGATAGACGCCGATGCCGTCGTGGACGAGCTCGACGGGCCAGCCCGGCGTGACCGGCATGTTGTAGGAGTTCCACGTCCCGCACGCGAGCGACACGACGCCCGGGTCCACGGCGGCCGACCCGACCGCCGCCGCGTACGTGTCGAACGCGCCGGTCACGATGAGCGTGTCCGCGGGCAGGCCGAGCTCGGCCGCGATGCCCGGCAGGATGCGGCCGATCGGCGACCCGTTCGGCTGGACCTCGGGCAGCCAGCCCGGATCGACCCCCGTCTCCTCGATCCGCTCGGCGGACCAGCCGCCCGTCGCCACGTCGTAGGTCGCCCAGGTCCCGGCATCACTCCAGTCGACGACCGGGCGGCCGGAGAGAAGCAGCGAGTAGAACTCGTGCCAGTTCATGAACCAGCGCGTCCGCGCGACCGTGGCCGGGTCGGTGGCCCGCCACCACAGCGCGCGGTTGACCGGGTCCATCCGCCGCGGGACGTGTCCGGTGAGCCGCTGCCACTCCTCGGGCGAGCGCCGCGCCGCCGTCTCGGCAGCCACCGCGTCGCCCCGCGTGTCCTGCGTCATCAGGCACCGCCCGATGGGCGTTCCGTCCGCGGCGACGGGAAACACCTCGCGCCCGGACGAGCTGAACGAGATCGCGACGGGGGGATCCGCCTGCACGGCCGGACTTGCCGCGACCTCCCCGAGGGCGGACCGGAACGCGGCACGCGACTCGAGGACGTCGACCTCGCACTGACCGGGTTCGGGACGGTACGCCGGGACCGCGCGATGGGCGCTCGCCAGCGGTGTCCCGTCGACCGCGTAGGCGCCGACCTTGATCGCGCTGCTCCCGAGGTCGATCCCGATCAGGCTCATCAGCTGATCCCCGACACGTCCTCGCCAGGCTCGCCGATGATCCCGATCGTGGAGAAGATCGCCGTCTCGGTCTCTTCCTCCACGAGGATCGCGAGGAGCACCCCCGACGCCGGAGCCTCGACGTCGAGGTTGACCTTCTCGGTCTCGATCTGGACGATCGGCTCGCCCTTCGTGACCGGGTCGCCCACGGCCTTGTGCCACTGCTTGACGACCCCGGTCTCGAGGTCCTGCCCGGCCTGGGGCATGATGACTTTGACGGCCATGACGTCGGCTCCTTGCGCGCTCGGGATCTACAGCTCTGCGTTCACGATGAACCCGGCATCCACCAGCAGCGTGGCCGAGGTCACGTATGCGGCGTCGTCGGACAGCAGGAAGGCGACGGTCGAGGCGATCTCCTCCGGCTCGCCCCCGCGGTGGAGCGCGACCCGCTCGTTGTAGTACTTGAGCGCGACCGGATCGTCGGTCAGCGGCGCCGCCATGTCCGTCTTGATCCAGCCGGGCTCGATGGCGTTGACCCGGATCCCGTACTGCCCGACGACCGCCCCGAGCGCCTTGGCCCACATCGAGATCCCGCCCTTGGTGGCGCAGTAGGCGGACTGGTATGGCGCGCCGACGTGCGCCGAGATGGAGCTGATGCAGACGATCGCGCCACCGTGGCCCTCCGCTCGCATCTGCTTGGCCGCCTCGGTCGTCACGACCCAGGTCCCGCGCAGGTTCGTCTCGGACAGCAGGTCCCAGTCCTCGACCGTGGTCTTGTCCCACTCCATGAACGGGTTGATCCCGGCGTTCGAGACCAGGTAGTCGAAGTCGGCCACCGCGACGGGCGACCTCCTGGACCATCTCGATGACCTGGGCCGGGTTCCGCATGTCGGCCTCGACCGGGAACGCCTCACCGCCCGCGTCCTTGATCAGCCCGAGCGTGGTGCTCGGGTCACCCGTGGCCCGGTAGTTCACGCCGACCAGCGCGCCCTCCGATCGCGAGACGCACGGCCGTCGCCCGACCCATGCCCCGCGTCGCGCCCGTGACGAGCGCCACCTTGCCCGCGAACCGCTTGTCCACCATGTCGAACTCCTTGGTCTGCGCGAAACGATGAACCGGGCTAGGCGACGGCGGACGGGTCCAGCCGTCCGACGCGGCCGGTGAAGGCGTCGATCTCGGCGTCCCCGACGAGCCCGCCCATCTCGAGGTCGTAGACGCGTCGTTCGCCGGGCGCGAGCGTGATCAGCTCGCCGCGCTCGCGGGCGTCCCAGCGGCCGGCGTCGCGATTGGTGCTGGCCTCGATGGCCACCACGTAGAGATCCTCGCCGGGCATCCGCCAGGTCGTCTGGTGCGGCAAGGTGCCGCTTGTTGTAGAGCTGGTAGACGCCCAGCGAGATGCGCGGGTTGACGATGGCGACCGGCACGGTGCCGTCGGCCTCCGTGATCACGTCGTGCTCGAAGCAGCGCTCCGTGTAGTTGGCGATCGGTCCCACCAGCCGTCGGTAGTCGCCGGGGGGCGCGGGATCCGTCGCGACGCCGGGCCCGGGCACCAGCAGCAGCGCCCCGTCGTCCACGATCGGAAAGCCGACGTTGCAGTGGTACAGGAGCATGTGGGTCGACGACGTGTGCCCCGTGTTCTCGACCTCGTCGTGGATGCGGAACGACGACTCGCCGACCCTCGCTTCGACGCGCCGCCGGAGCGTGAGGTTCTCGCCGAAGACCGCCGCCTGGTGGACCTCGCCCTCGGCCCACAGGACGCAGTCGTCGCCCTCCCAGCGCTCGCCGTAGCCCGTCAGCCGGGCCGGCAGCGTCCAGACCCGGCCCATCATCCCGTAGGTCTCGGTCGGCTTGAGGTGCGGCTGGTTGAACTGCTCGGCCGTGTCCTCGCCGCCGATCAGCGTGTGGTCCAGGCCGGCCGTCGACACGAGGCCGCCCGGGAAGCTCCGGAACCAGCCCATGCCCTCGGGCTCCGCATACCACGGGCCCGACGAAGCCGGGCGGCGAGATCCAGGCCAGCGGGGTCCCGTTGACCTCGCAGCGGCCGATGTCGAAGGCCCGGTCGACGACGACGTCGAACACGAAGCCCGTGCCCGTACGGAACTCGAGCAGCCGGACGCCGCGCTCGATCCCATCGCCGGCCGTGACCAGGCGAACCCCGGCGACCTGCTCCAGCTTGCCGACCCGGCGCATGAGCTCCGTCCGGTCATAGGTGGAGCCGAACAGGGCAGGCACCGCATCCCCCTTTCAGCGATCGCGACGCATCGTCGATCGCCGCGCTGGCGCGGTTCGTAGGTGCTCGGTGCTCGGTGACCCCGACGCGAGCCGGGGCCACCGAGTCGAGGAGCGGTAGGCCGCGCGCCGCTACACGACCGCTTCGGTCGTGGCGGCGGTGTCCAACACGGGGACGGGCGCCTCGTCGCCGAGCGCCTGGCCGGCCTTGAGCAGCCACTCCTCGTTGCCACGCGACCGCAGGACGAGGAGCATCCCCACGCCGATCAGGAACCAACCACCCACGATGAAGGGGCCCATGTTGTACGGCGCGTCCGGGAACGGATCGAAGAAACCCTTGTAGCAGGCGTAGAGCAGGACAAGCGAAGAGATGATTGGGAAGATGAAATGGAGCAGCCAGTTGAACTCGTCGCGGTGCTCCCTGCGGTAGAAGACGTAGACCGCGAGGTTGGCCAGGATGTAGACGACCGTCACGGCCAGCACCAGCACGATGCCGGTGGCGAAGAAGAAGCCCGTCTCCGAGCCCCACACCGCACCGACGAACAGACCGGCACCGATGTTCAGGAACATCTGCGCGAGGATCGCGTTGGTCGGCGTCTTGTGGACCGGGTGCAGCTTGGCCAGGGCCTTGGGGAACGAGCCGCTGCGGGCCATGCTGTACCACATGCGGGTGCCGACATTGGCGCAGGCGACGCAGACCGCCGCGACGCTGTTCAGGAAGGCCAGCATGACGATCCACCAGAAGTCGCCCCAGACCCGGTGCGCCAGCGCCGAGTGCCGGCAGCACGGGTGAGTTCACGATCGCGTCGGCGTCGTTCCCGAAGCCCGTGATGACGCCCCAGAAGACGACGACCAGGAAGCTGCCGATGAGGACGATCGAGAGCGATCACCGAGCGGGGCACATTGCGCTTGGGATCCTTCGTCTCCTCGGCGAACGGCGCGGAGGCCTCCCAACCCGTCAGACCCTGGACCGTCAGAACGACCGCCAGGAGGAACGCGCCGCCGGCCGGGATCATGGCCGGATTGAAGACATCGAGCGAGATGCTCGTGCCCGCGGGCGGATTGAGCGAAACCGAAGATGCGCAAGGCCGAGGACGATGGCCATCTCCAGGCCGCCGGTGATCGACCACGAACTTGACCGAGAGCTTGATCCCCTCCCACTGCAGGAAGGCGGTCAGGACCGAGAAGACGAGGACCGAGACCGCCCACAGCCAGGGCACCTCGATACCCCAGTTCGCGCTCAGCTCACCGGCCACGATGTAGCCGAAGAAGCCCGCCAGCGGTCCGCCGACGAGCGGCGAGTACAGGATGTACATCCATGAGGTGATGAACCCTGCCCTCGGGTGCAATGCCCGGCTGACGTAGGTGTAGTAACCCCCGGCCGACGGCAGGTGCTTCGCCAGCTGGGCCAGCGTGACGCCCAGCATGAGCACGATCAGGAACCCGAAGAAGTAGGCCAGCGGAGCCGTGATGCCGGCCATCGAGACGATGAACGCGGTGAAGAAGAAGCCTGCGATCGCCGGCGCGATGTGCGTGATCGCCGTCATCGTCGCCCCGAGCAGGCCGATCGCATCCGTCTCGAGCTCGGTCCCGACACGGATGTCGTTCCGCCCGACGGCACTGCAGGGTCGTTGCTCACCATCTCCACTCCTTCGCCATGTCCGCGTTCCCTCGACCTGCCCAGGACCACGCCGTCGCGACGTACGGCCTGACGCGTTGGGCTACGGCCCGGCGGTCTGTCTCACAATAGCGCCCTCCAGCACCAGCTCGGGATCGGCTCGCAGCACGTCGGGGATACGCCGACCCGGTTCTGTTGAACGTTTGCGAACAACGAACAATGACCACCACGGATGGTACGGCGCCATGTCAATGACCGGGCGCCTCCGCGCTCGCCGGAGCGCGGCGATCAGTACTCCGGGACGACCCGGCCGGCCATCACGTCGAGCTGGATCTGCGCGATCGGCGTCACTCTGCAGCGACGCGGTGACCGCGCGCATGACCGCCGCATCGACGGCCCGCCCGACCAGCACCGCCCGCGTCATCCGGTCGCCGATCTGCTCGCGGACCTGCGCCCTCAACGGGCGATCGAGGATCCCGTCCGGCGGCCCACGCCGCCCATCTCGTCGACCGTCCAGACGGCCGCGTCGGCCTGCCCGTTGGCGAGCAGGCGGGTGATCTGCGCGGGCATCGCCGGCACGAGGGTCACGTCCGGTCCCGGTGAACTCGAGGGCCGTGAGCAGCTGCTGGTCGGCGGAGTGCCGGTCCACGATGACCCGGATCGGATGCGGGTCCGGATTGGCCGCCGTGTAGAACACGCGTGGCCGGTGTTGTACGAGTCGGGCGCGAGCTCGACGACGACCGCGTCACCCGGCCCGCACAGCTCGCCCGCCGGCGAAGCTCGACATCGCCGTGACGTGGCAGCGGCCCTCGCGGACGGCGTGCAGCCGCTGGCGCGAGCCCCGGACGAAGATGAAGAACACCTCGAGCCCGGCCCCCGTGAGCAGCTGCTTGATCGCCGTCGCCAGCCCTTCGTAGCGGGGCGACGAGGCCAGCGGCAGGCCGATCACCAGCGGGCCGTTCTCCGCGGTCGCCCAGAGGCGACCGACCGATCGCTCGACCATGAACGCGCCCCAGCCGGCCCCGCGTCTCGACCCGGATCGCCCCGGCCTCCTCGAGGCGGCCCATCGCGACGTGGATCGAGGCGAGGCTGGAGTCGTGGTCGTGGGCGAGGTCGCGGATCGTCGGCAGCCGCGACGGCGGCTCCGGCGCCGTCAGGAAACGGCGAGCCAGCTCCGGCACGACGTCGGTGAGCGGACGCGCATGGGCACGCGCGCGATTGGTGACCACGACGGCAGGATAGCCGCAACCTTGCGGCCTACGTCTGCAGGCACGCCTCGAGGTCCGCCGAGCGTGATCCAGTCGCCCGGGCTGCGGCTCGCCGCGGTTCGCGAGGACCGTCGCGACGACCCCGCCCGGGTCGCCGAGCGACGTCACCACGAGGACCGCCTCGCTGGCGTCCTCGTCCTCCGTGTAGCCGTTGACGGTCACGACGCAGCGGAGTCCCGGCGCCGACCGCCGCGAGGAGGCCGTTGCGCGAGTCCTCGATGACGAGCGTGGACGCCGCGCGACGCGCCCAGCCGATCGAGCGCGAGCCGGTAGATGTCCGGCGCGGGCTTCTTGTGCGCGACGACGTCGCCGGCCAGCACGAGGTCGAAGCGGGCCGCGCGCTCCGGGCCGACCGCGCTGTCCAGGATCGCCCGGACCGACGCCTCGGCCGACGTCGAGCAGACGGCCAGCGTCCAGCCCGCGTCCTGGGCCGCCGCGACGATCCGCTCGATTCCCGGGCGCGGCGGGCAGCATCCCCTGCGGCGACCATCTCGGTGTAGATCGCCGTCTTGCGCGCGTGCCAGCGGGCGATCTCGGCCGCCTGGGCCTCGGGGTCGGTGGGCAGGCCGGCGGCTGCGACGAACTCCGGGCGTCAGGAGCGAGGCCATGCGCTCCTTGCCGCCGCTGATCTTCACCAGCTCGCCCGTACTCCTCGGCCGACCAGGTGACCGGCAGCCCGAACTCCGCGAACGTCTGGTTGAAGGCCGGCAGGTGGCCGAAGCGCTCCGTGTCCGCGAGCACGCCGTCGCAGTCGAAGATGAGCGTGGTCACCAGGCCTTGCCCGTCGCTGCCGAACATCCGGATGTGGTCCGTGGCCATGTCCATCACGGCGGCGCGCTGGCTGCGGAAGAGGGCCGGCGGGTCGTACTCGCCCGGGTTGCGCGGTCATGTAGTCGAAGCCCGACTGCATGAACCGGATCTTGAGCGCCGTCGAGATGTTGACCTTGGCGCAGCCGCGGGCGATGAGGTCGCTGAACTGCTCGGGCGGCATGCCGGTGCCGCCGTGGAGCGCAATCGGGATCCCGGCGGCCGCCACGATGTCGGTCACCCGCTGGTTGTCGAGGCTGGGCGTGGTCCGGTACATGCCGTGGGCGTTGCCGATCGCCGGCGCGAAGCAGTCGACGCCCGGTCGTCGCGGATGAAGTCGAGCGCCACGTCGAGCGACTGGATCGTCGATGCGGCGTCGGACCCGACGCCGTCCTCGACGCCCTGGATGCCCTCGATCTCGCCCTCGACCGCGGCCCCGTAGCGCCGGGCCTCGGCCACCACCTCGACGCACTGCCGCCGGTTCTCCTCGACGCTCAGCTTCGACGCGTCGAACAGCACCGAGTTCCAGCCGAGCGCGAGGCACGACGAGATCACCGCGCGATCGGGGCAGTGGTCGAGGTGGAGCGCGACCGGGACCGTGATGTCGCGGCGTCATCTCGACCCACATCGCGTACAGGACCTCCGCGCCTTCCATCACGACCGTCTTGACCGACGTCTGGACGATCAGCGGGGCGCGGGCCTCCTCGGCAGCCGCGAGCACGGCCTCGAGCGTGAGGTCGTTGACGACGTTGATCGCGGCCACGCCGTACCGGTCGCGGAACGCGCGCCCGAGGATCTCCTGGGTCGGGACGATCGGCATCTCGCGGCCTCCTCAGCCCTGTGGTGACGTCACGGTCGATGGCCGGGGCGGGCCGCCCGCGCCGAAGCGCCACCGTGTCGGCGATCGCCTCCTCCGGCTCCGCGACGATCAGGTCGATGCCCAGGTCGCGGATCGCGGCGGCTTCCGCGGAGTCGATCCCGGGCGTCGTGACGATCCGGTGGACGGCGGTGATCGGCGCGACCCGGACGAGCGCCTGCCGCCCGAACTTCGAGTGGTCGGCGAGGAGGATCACCTCCGAGGCCGCCTCGATCATCGCGCGCTTCGCGTCGACCTCCTCGAACAGCGGGTAGGTCAGGCCCCCCTCGACCGAGACGCTGTGGATCGCGAGGAAGACCTGGTCGACGTGGAGGCTGCGGAGGGTCGCGGCGGCGAGCTGGCCGCTCGCCCCGAACGTGTTCGGGCCGGATCACGCCGCCGGTCATGATCGACCGTGGTGCCGGGGTTGCCGACCAGCTCGACCGCATTCGTCACGGCCGTCGTGACGACGACGAGCTCGCGCTTGCCGTGGAGCGCGCGGGCGAGGCCCAGCGTCGTCGTCCCGGAGTCGAGGATGATCGAGCTGCCGTCCGCGACGAGCTCCGCGGCCCGCCGGCCGATCGCCAGCTTCTCGGCCGCGTGCTCGCGCAGCCGGAACGACGTGTCGGTCTCGTCGCCCGGGCGGAGCGCGATCGCGCCGCCGTGCGAGCGCCGCAGGACCCCCTGCTCCGCGAGGCGGGCGAGGTCGCGACGGATCGTCTCGTCGGTGACGCCGAGGGCGTCGACGAGATCGCGTGCCCGGACGCTCCCCCGCTCCCTGACCAGGTCGGCGATGACCTGGAGCCGGTCCGCGGGGAGCATCTGCTGCTGCATAACCCACAAAATACCACACGACCGTTTGACACCGACGCCTCGCGCGGGCATCATGCGCGACGCCACGGCCGCGCATTCCCACAGAAACCCTCGTGCTCGCGGACCCGCGCCAAGAAGGACTCGACGATGAGCGAGATCGGAGCGCAGCTGCTCCAGCAGATGTACGAGACGGCGCTGACGATCCGCCGCTTCGAGCAGCGGGCGATCGAGCAGTACCGCCTCGGGAACATCCGCGGCTACCTCCACCCGTACCTCGGCGAGGAGGGGATCGCGGTCGGTGCGATCGCGGCCATCGGGCCCGACGACTACATCGTCAGCACCCACCGGGGACACGGCCACGCCATCGCCAAGGGCCACGAGCCCGGCCGGATGATGGCCGAGCTGTTCGGCAAGGAGACCGGCTACTGCCACGGCCGGGGCGGCTCGATGCACGTCGCCAGCCGGACGATCCGCAACCTGGGCGCCAACGGCGTCGTCGCGGGCGGCCTCGGGATCGCGACCGGCGCCGCGCTCGCCATCCAGCAGCGGGGCGGCTCCGAGATCGTCGCTCGCGTTCTGCAGCGACGGCGCGTCGGCGAACGGCATGTGGCACGAGTCCATGAACCTGGCGGCGATCTGGGACCTGCCGGTGATCTTCGTGCTCGAGAACAACCAGTACGCGGTCTCGACGCCCATCCGGGACAGCGCGCGGGTCGAGCACCTCTCGCTGCGCGCCGAGGGCTACGGCATGCCGGGCCTGACGGTCGACGGCAACGACGCGGCGGTCCTCTACGAGGCGATGCAGGAGCCGGTCCGGCGGGCCCGGGCCGGCGAGGGACCGACGCTCGTCGAGTGCATGACGTTCCGCCAGGGCGGCCACCACGTGAACGACCCGGGGCTCTACCTGCCGGCCGATGAGCTGGCGCGCTGGAAGGCGCACGACCCGCTCATCGTGCTTCGCGAACGGATGGCGGCGGCCGGCGTCGATGACGCCGCCGTCACGGCGATCGACGATCGCGTCGAGCAGCTGATCGAGGAAGCGGTCGAGTTCGCGACCGTCAGCCCCGACCCGTCGGTCGAGGCGTTCCTCGCGGAGGTCGCGGCAGGATGACGAAGATGAAGTACCGCGACGCGCTCCGCGCCGCGCTGTTCGAGGAGATGACCGACGACCCGTCCGTCTTCTGTGTCGGCGAGGGGATCGGCGAGCGAGGCGGGTCCTACAAGGTCACCGAGGGCCTGATCGCCGAGTTCGGCGCAGGCAGGGTGCGGGACACGCCGCTCAGCGAGGCCGGATTCGTCGGCCTCGGCGTGGGCGCGGCGATCGCCGGCCAGCGGCCGGTCGTCGAGGTCCTGTTCATCGACTTCCTGCTCCAGGCGATGGACCAGGTCGTGAACCAGGCCGCCAAGTACCGGTTCATGTCGGGCGGCGAGGGCCGCGTTCCGCTCGTCATCCGGACCCAGGGTGGCGCCGGCAACTCGCTGGCCGGCCAGCACTCGCAGAGCCTCGAGGCGCTCGTCTACCACATCCCCGGCCTCAAGGTCGTCATGCCGGCGACCCCGCACGACGCCAAGGGCCTGCTCAAGGCCGCGATCCGCGACGAGGATCCGGTCGTCTTCATCGAGCACAAGCTGCTGTACATGACCGACGGCGAGGTCCCCGACGAGCCGTACGAGATCCCGCTCGGGAAGGCCGACGTCAAGCGCGCCGGCACCGACGTGACGCTCGTCGCCTGGTCGCACATGGTGCTCAAGAGCCTCCAGGCCGCCGAGGAGCTGGCCGCCGACGGCATCTCGGTCGAGGTCATCGACCTGCGGACGCTGGTCCCGATGGACATCGCCTGCGTGCTCGACTCGGTCCGGCGGACCGGTCGGCTCGTGGTCGCCCAGGAGGCGATCAAGCGCGGCGGCGTCGGGCAGCGACGTCGCGGCGATGGTGGCCGAGCAGGCGTTCGACAGCCTGAAGGCGCCGATCGTCCGCGTGGCCGGGCATCAACTCGGTGGTGCCGTTCAACCTCGCGCTCGAGAAGGCGACCGTGCCCCAGGTCGCCGACATCGTGGCCGGCGTCCGATCCGTGCTGGCCTCCGCGGGGTGACGCCCGCCGGCTGACCGCCGCGCCGACCGACTCGGCGCTAGTGCATCCCCCGCCCGCCGGCGACGATCAGCAGCTCACCCGTGATGAACGACGCGTCCGCCGAGGCGAGGAAAGCCGCGGACGAGGCGATGTCGTCCGGCGTCCCCCAGCGGTGGAGCGCGGTCTCGTCGAGGATCCGCTGCTGGACCTCCTCGTCGATGTTCTCGAGCATGTCGGTCCTGATCCAGCCCGGGCAGATGGCGTTCACCGTCACGTACGGGCCGAGCGCGAGGGCGAGGGCCTTGGTCAGCCCGTTCAGGCCGGCCTTCGAGACGACGTACTCGGTGAACTTCATCGCCGACGGGTGGTAGAGCCCCGAGTTGGACGACATGTTGATGATCGTCCCGCCCTGCTGGGCGATCATGATCGGGGCGACGGCCTTGGAGCACAGGTACGGTGCCCTTGAGGTTGATGTCGATCGTCTGGTCCCACTCGTCCTCGGTGGTCTCGAAGACGCCCTTCGTGATCATGACCCCGGCGTTGTTGACGAGGACGTCGATCCGCCCGAACCGGTCCAGCGTGGCCGCGACGAGCGCGTCCACGTCGGCGCTGCGCGACACGTCGGCCTGGACCGCGATCGCCTCGCCGCCTGAGGCCACGATGGAATCCACCACGCGCCTGGGCCTTCGCCGATCCGCCGACGTAGTTGACGACCACCCGGGCCCCCTCCTGGGCGAATCGCTCGGCGATCGCCCGGCCGATCCCGCGCGAGGCGCCCGTCACGATGGCGACCTTGCCTTCGAGGTGTCTCTCAGTCATCGCCCGATCTCCCGGAGCTGGGTTCTCACCTTGACTCGCGAACGGGCCGAATCCTACAATCGTTGTGTTCTGTGTGCGCGAACACAACGCGATCACCGTCGCGGGGTGGGCGTTCGCACGAGCGGACCACCGGTCGCGCGTCGGCCGGTCCGACGCACCACCCGACACACGGAGCGACATCCCATGCGCACGCCACGCGAGGTCTCCGAGTCGTACTGGGCCGCCGAGTGCCGGCGTGACATCGACGCGGTCATGACCCACTACCACCCGGACGCGACGTACCAGGACGCGGGTGGCCTGCTCCGCGGGCACGCCGAGATCCGCGGGTTCTACGAAGCGTCGATCCGCGACTACCCCGGGCTCGAGGTGAGCATCCTGCGCGAGTTTCCCGGGTCGCCGGACGCGTCCGCCCTCGAGGTGTACGCGGTGCTCGTCGATCACGAGGGCCACCGGTTCGAGATCCGGGGCCTCAACGTGATGACCGTGCGGGACGGCAAGTTCACGTCCGTCCGGTGCTATGAAGACCCGCTCTCGCCCGAGCCGCCAGGAGGTCAGTCAGCCCCATGACGAACACGCGACCCATCGAGGGCAAGCTCGTCCGGTCGTACTCGACCCGGTTCGAGGGCGACGAGAGGCCGATCTCCGAGGGCGGGATGTGGCTCAACGGCCGCAAGGACGGGATCGACTGGTGCGACGTCCTGATGAGCGACGGCCACGCCTATGGCGAGGTGAGCCGGATGAACTCGTCCGAGCGCCGGGCGGAGCAGGCCTTCGGCGGTGAGGCCGCGAGCGCGGACGATGTCTCGGGTGACTACGACGATCCCGCGGCCGTCCTGTCCGGGGCCTGGGGCAGGAACCAGTCCGCGCGAGCGACGGTGTACAGCGTGAACCCCACCGACGACTACTTCCAGGAGGTCGAGATCAGGCTGCGGAGCTCGATCGCGCCGAACTGGTGCGACGGCTACGAGGTCTTCTGGCGCTGCTCCGGGTCCGAGGCGGCCTACGCCGAGATCGTCCGCTGGAACGGCAAGATCGCCGACTGGACCTCGCTCGCGCGGCGGCAGGGCGCGGAGTTCGGCGTCAAGCACGGCGACATCGTCGAGGCGACGATCGTCGGCAACGTGATCCGGAGCTACGTCAACGGCGTCGAGGTCCTCTCGGCCACCGACGACACGTTCGCGGCGGGCGCGCCGGGGGTCGGGTTCAACTTCTTCGTGGGCAACACGAACGTCGACCACGGGTTCTCGTCGTTCGAGGTCGACACCTACGACGACTGAGGGCGCCTCACCCGACCCGTGATCGGGTACTCCGGGTCGTGGTAGCCGTAGGTGGACGCGTGCCCGGGCGGGACCAGGCGGTCGACGAGCGCCGCGTCGTCCGCATCGAACTCGTGGTCGAGCGCACCGAGGTACTCCGTCCATTGGTCGAGCGTGCGCGGACCGGCCAGCACGGCCGTGACCAGGGCGTTGTCGAGCAGCCAGTTCACGGCGAACTGCCCGGTGGTCATGCCCTTGGCCTCGGCATGCTCGCGCAGCTCCTGGACGACACGCAGTGAGTCGTCGCGCCACTCGCGCCGCATCATGTCGGGATCGTTGCGACCGGCGCGCGAGTCCGCCTCGGGCGCCTCGCCGGGTGCGTACTTGCCGCTGAGGATGCCCCGGGCGAGCGGGCTGTACGGGACCACGCCCAGGCCGAAGTGGGCGGCCGCAGGCAGGAGCTCGACCTCGGGCTGGCGGTTGAGGGCGTGGTAGTAGGGCTGCAGCGCGATCGGCGCGGGGATGCCCAGCTCCCGGCAGATCCCGACCGCCTCCGCGAGCCGCCAGCCGCGGAAGTTCGACAGGCCGAGGTGCAGCACCTTGCCCGCCCGGATCAGGTCGCCGACCGCTTCCAGCGACTCGCGGAGCGGCGTCGACTCGTCGTCGCGATGGAGGTAGTAGAGGTCGACGTGGTCGGTGCGAAGCCGGCTGAGGCTCCGCTCGATCGAGGCCGTGATGTGGCGCCGGCTGGTGCCGTCCTCGTTGGGGCCGTCGCCGGTCCGCGAGCCGACCTTGGTCGCGATCACCCACCAGTCGCGGTCTGCCGCGAGCAGGTCGCCGAGCACGGCCTCCCCACGCCCGCCCGCGTACGAGACGGCGGTGTCGATGAAGTTGATCCCCGCCTCACGCGCCGAGCCGACGATCCGGGCCGCCTCGGACGCGTCCGTGCGGGTGCCGAACGTCAGGGTGCCGAGACAGATGGGCGATACCTTGAGGCCGCTGGCGCCCAGCGCGCGATACTTCAACGTGGCTCTCCGAGGGTGAACGCCTGCACGCCCGCAAGTCTGGCACGGCGGCACGCCGGCGACGCGCTTGCAAGGAGGATCGAGTGGATGTCCGGACGGCGGGACCCGAGATCGCGAGGTTCCTGGAGGCGCCGCGATACGGGGTCGTCGCGACCCACGATGCCGACGGCGAGATCTGGCAGGCGGTGGTCTGGTACGCGGTGACCGACGACGGGATCCTCATGAACGCGCGCAACAGTCGCCGCTGGCTGACCAACCTCCGGCGAGACCCGAGACTCAGCCTCGTCGTTGCGGACGGCGAGGACTACGTCATCGTGCGCGGACAGGCGGTCGTCACCGACGATCCCGAGCGCGCCCAGACCGAGGCCCTGGTCCTCGCCGAGCGCTACGGCAGCGACGAGTCCTTCGCCGGACAGCATCGGGTGGGTGTCCTGCTGCATGCGGAGCGGCTCGCCGTGCACGGTGAGATCCACCTCGAGGGCCGCGACGCCTAGCGTCCTCAGGCCCGGCCGACGTCCACGACCGGATTGCGCAGGACGCCGATGCCCGCGATCGTGATCGAGACCTCGTCGCCCGCCGCCAGGCTGAATGACTCCGGCGGCACGATCCCGGTGCCGGTCATCAGGAAGCAACCGACGTCGAACGTCATCGCCCGGCCGAGCCAGTCGACCAGATCCTCGAGCCGGCGGTGGATCGCCGCGGTCGACGTCTCGCCCTCGTACACGGCCGAGCCGCCGCGCGTCACCGACAAGCGGATCTCCGCCGGCAGGGCGACGTCCGCCCAGGCGACGATGCACGGGCCCAGGGCGCAGGACCGCTCGTACACCTTGGCCTGGGGCAGGTAGAGCGGGTTCTCGCCCTCGATGCTGCGCGAGGAGACGTCGTTGCCGGCTGTGAACCCGACGGGCACCATGCCGGCGTCCACGACGATCACGAGCTCTGGCTCAGGGGCGTTCCAGGCGGAGTCGCGGCGGACACCGACGCCGTCACCCGGGCCGACGACGCGGTCCCCGGTCGACTTGAAGAACAGCTCGGGCCGGTCGGCGTCGTACACCAGCGCGTAGACGTCGGCCGCCGAGATGGACTCCGCCTCGCGCTCGACGCGCGAGCGCTCGTAGGTCACGCCGGCGGCCCAGACGGGCTGCGTCTCGATCGGCGCGAGGACCGTGGCACCGGCGGGCACGGCGCCCGCCCCCGCGCTCGCGGCGACGAGGTCCCAGAGCCGGCCGTCTCCAGCGGCAAGCAGCGTGTCGATCGACGAGGCCGCGTCGAGGAGGGTGGCCGGACCCGTCCTCGGGCGATCCGGACGCGAGGCGCACCGACCCATCGGGCAGGCGCAGCCGGAACAAAGCTCGGGCGGTCATGCCGCCAGCATAGTCAGCCAGTCGGGCCAGGGTCAGGACGAGTCGCGGATCACCAGGCGGGATCGCAGGCGGACGACCCGCCGCTCGCGCTCGTGGCGCCCGGTCATGCGGTCGAGCAGCAGGCGTCCGGCCTCCCGGCCGGCCTCCTCCGCCGGGTTCACCACTGTCGTGAGCGCCGGGCTGACGAGGGCCGCGGCCTCGATGTCGTCATACCCGACCAGTGCGACGTCGCCAGGCACGCTCAAACCGCGGTCGTGGATCGCGTCCATGGCCCCGATCGCCATGAGGTCGTTGGCGGCGAAGACCGCCGTCGGCGGCTCGTCGAGGTCGAGCAGATGGCGCATGGCCTCCGCCCCGCCGGTGCGGACCCATCGACCCGTCACGACCAGCTCCGGCCGGTAGGGCCGCCCGGCGGCCTCGAGCGCGCGCCGGTACCCGGCCTGGCGCATGTCGCCGCCGCCGTCGCGGCCGCCGATCAGCGCGATCCGTCGATGCCCACGGCCGACCAGGTGCTCGGTCGCGAGGTAGGCCCCGTGCTCGTCGTCGGTCGTCACGACGTCGAGCCGCGGATCCTGCAGCCTGGCGCCCAGCGCGACTAGCGGCACGCCGGCGTCGAGCAGCGGCTCGAGGTCCGCAAGGACCGTGGCAAACGAGGCGATGATCATGCCGTCGACCTGGCGGTCGCGCAGATCCTCGAGGAACCGGACCTCGGTGTCGCGGCGTGCGTCGGTGCTGCAGACGAAGGTCAGGTACCGCCCGTCGAGCGCCGCGTCGATCCCGCGCGCGAACGTCGGATAGAACGGGTTGGCGATGTCGGGGACGATCAGGGCGATGGTGTCCGACCGCTGGAGGCGCAGGCTGCGCGCGATCCCACTCGGCCGGTAGCCGAGCTCGTCGATCACCTGTCGCACCCGATCCCTCGTGTCGGTGGCGACCGGGCGGTTGCCGGACAGCACATGCGAAACGGTCGTCGGGCTGACGCCCGCGCGATGAGCCACCTCGGTGATGGTGTTCCGGCGGAGCCTCGTCATCGGTGGTACTGCCCTTGCATGTTGTTGACAGGCGCGGGGGGCGGCGGACATCATCATACGCAAATTGTTTTGCAATCCCAAAACGAGGGAGCGCCTGCCGCCGTGCACGACCCGCTGAGCCGGTACGACCTGGTCACCGACGAGATCGCCCAGCGACGCGAGACGGGCCATGACGTCAGCGCCATCGCGGCGCGGTTCGCAACCACGGATCCCGCGGACGAGGCCACCCTCGTCGCCCTCCAGGCGGAACTCGACGGGCTCCAGCAGGACCCGGCGTGGCCGTATGACGAGCCGTCGGGGCTCGACGCCATCGTCGCCAGCCTGCCGCCCGGGGCCGGCCGAGCAGGAGCGGGCGACATCGAGCGGCTCGACGACCGGATCCTCGGCGGCTGGCTGGGCCGGATCGCCGGCTGCAACCTGGGCAAGCCGGTCGAGCAGGGCGAGCACTGGACGACCGGCCACCTGCGCGCCTACCTCGAGCGAGCCGGCGCCTACCCGCTGCTCGACTACATCCCGGTCCTCGACCCGATGCCCGAGGGCTTCCTCCTGCGAGACAACTGGACCCAGACGACCCGCGGCCGCGTGCACGGGTCGGCGCGCGACGACGACATCGACTACGCGATCCTCGGGCTCCACCTGCTCGAACGGCACGGCGACGCCCTGCGCCCGGCCCACGTCGCGAATGCCTGGCTCGACCTACCTCCCCTACCTCCAGGTCTATACCGCGGAGCGTGCCGTCTACCGCAGCCTGCTGCGGGGCGTACCGGCCGACGAGGCGGCCGTCGTCGACAACCCCTATCGCGAGTGGATCGGCGCCCTGATCCGGGGCGATGCGTTCGGCTGGGCGCACCCGGGCCATCCTCGCGCGGCTGCGCTGCACGCGTACCAGGACGCCGCGCTGTCGCACGTGGCCAACGGCATCTACGGCGAGATGTGGGCGGCGGCGCTCGTCGCCTGCGCCTTCACGGCGCGGAGCGCAAGGGATGCCATCGTCGCCTCGCTCGTCCACGTCCCGCCGGGTTCACGCCTCCACGAGACGCTGAGCGATGTGCTCGCAGTCCACGCCGGCGGCGCGACCTGGGACGCGGCGATCGAGCAGATCCAGCGCCGCTACGGCCACTACAGCTGGGTGCACACGATCAACAACGCGGCGCTGATCGCGGCGGGCCTCCTGTGGGGCGAGGGCGACTTCTCGGCGACCGTCGGGCTGACCGTGCAGGGCGGCTGGGACACCGACTCGAACGGCGCGACGGCCGGGTCCGTCGCCGGCGTGCTCGCTGGCGCCGAGGCGCTGCCCGCCCACTTCGTCGATCCGCTCGAGGACCGCGTCAGGTCCGCGCTGTTCGGCTTCGACGACTCCCGGATCTCGGACCTGGCCGCCCGGACGACCCGGCTGGCGCAGGCGTCGCTCGAGGCGGACTGAGCCGGGCCGCTACCTGGGCGGATCGAGGTCCCGGTCGAGCTCGCCGGCCGCGAGCGTCGATGTCACGCCCGACGGCGGCACCTCGGCGCCCGTCACCCAGACGAGCGCGTTCAGCACCGCACGACGGAAGTCGGCGATTCCCCCAGTTCGCGTGGAAGTGCCCGCCGGTGAAGCCGAACCCACGACCGCCGTCGGGTCGCTCGATCGCCCACATCAGCGGTTCGCTTCGCCCGCTCGCCGCGACGACGTGCGGGTACGGCCCCGGGGGATAGACGTAGGGACCGGCACGGACCTCGTCCGACGGCGTGGCCACCAGGATCGGGCTGATCCCCGCGCCGTCAGCCGCGAACGTGAGGTTGAAGTACCACTCGTCGCTGATCGTGAACGGGGCCACGCCGCGGGTGATCGGATGGCCCGGAACCGGTTCGACGGCCGCATCCCAGATCGGATTGCAGGAAACGCGGTCCTCGTAGTACCCGCCGATCCATCGCGTGAGCTCCGGCGCGCCGTTGTCGTTGGGGATCTCGACGGCGTAGTGCATGAACCCGAGGCCGACGCCCGCGCGCGCGAGCGCATCCAGCCGCGCAAGCCGGTCATCCTCGAGCACCGGGTGCGACGCGCCGCCGTCCGCGAAGACCACGATCGCCGAGGCGTCGTCGAGCGTCTCGGGAATCTGTCCGTGGTCGTGGACCTCGACGACCAGGTCCGGGACCCCCGCGAGGCATCGGGCGAGGAGCAGGGCGCCGGCACGGAACTCGTGGGCGCCGGTCGGATGCGACGGCTTGCCGGCGACGAGCACGAGCCTATGCATGACGGTTGTCCTCCGTGGTGGCCTTCGCGGCGAAGGCCTGGCGCAGGAACGCGAGGCCGTCGGTCGCCAGCTGATCCTGGGTCGGGGCCAGCCGGCGCCAGATCGAGGCCGCGCGGGCGATCGAGGCGTTGTCGATCGTGAACGACTCGATGCACACGGGCCCGGTGTAGTCGGCGGCCGCCAGCGCCGCGACGAAGCCCGGCCAGTCGAAGCGGTCCTGACCCGGCGTCCCGCGATCGGTGCCGCACGCCTGGACGTGCGCGATCCGATGACCGGCGCGCCGGGTGGCGGCCACCGGGTCCTTCTCCTCGATGTTCAGGTGGAACGTGTCGAGGCAGACGCCGAGCGCGGGCGAGTCGACGGCCTCGATGACCTCGAGGGCCTGGTCGACGGTGTTGAGCAGGCTGGTCTCGTAGCGGTTGAGCGCCTCCAGCGCGAGGCGCACGCCGCGCGTGCCCGCGTAGTCGACAACCGGGCGCAGCGCCTCGACGAGCCGGCCTACCGTCGCCGCTCGCTCCGACTCGTCCAGCCGCAGGACCTGGCCCACCGGGGCGTACATCGGCCCGGCGACCACCGGGGAGCCGACGCGGGCCGCGGCATCGACGCACGCCCGCAGGTAGGCCTGTGTCGCGGCGGTCACTGCCGGGTCGCCGGTCGTGAGGTCCCGCTCGGGCGTCATCACCGCGCACGTCGTCGCGCCGAGACCGAGCGGCGCCAGGACGTCGGCGGCGCGCGCCGGGTCCCAGTCGTCCACCTGCTCGATGGGCAGCTCGATCAGGTCGAAGCCCCAGCCGGCGACCTGGGCGGCGAGCTCGGCGAGGCGTTGATCGTCAAGCGGTGACGTCCACAGCCAGGTGCTGACGCCGAGTGCCGTCACCGCGCGACCATCGGCCACGGGTCGCATTCGACAGGCATCGATCTCTCCATTCGTCCCGGTGACGGTCAGTGGGCAGGGCGCGGAGCCCCGATCACATATGTATCACCGCCCGGTTCGCGACGGATGGCACTGGCGATCGGGTGCCGGCGTTCCGCAGACTGCCCCGGAAAGGTACCAACTATGGATCTCGCGCACGTTCTGGCCGTCTGGCTCCATACCCTCGCCCTGGTCATCGTCCTGGGCTACTACGGGATCCTCGGCCGGGTCGTCCTGCCGGCCCTGGAGCGGTCCCTTGAGCGTCCGACGCAGGTGTCGACGCTGATGGCCATCGAACGGCGAGCCCTGCCGTTCCTCGTCCTCTCGATTGTCTTGTTCGTCGCGACCGGCGCGTACCTCCTCGTGATCGACCCGGCCTATGCAGGCCTGGGCAACGTCTTCGCCTCGACCTGGACGACGCTCATGCTCGTAAAGCACCTGCTCGTGGTCGTGGTCGTGGTGCTGGGCGTCGCCGTCGACCGGTCTGTCCGTCGCGCGAATGAGGCTCCCAACGACGAGGCTCGCAAGGCCGCGCTGCGTCGACTCGCGTTGAGCGCCGAGGGCGCGACGGGCGTCGGTGCACTGACGATCCTCCTGACGGCGACCGCCCAGGTAATGGCCTGAGGCGCGATCACCCGTTGACTGGTGGGCCCAACGCTCCCCACGCTCGCGCAACCGTCGCTTCGACCTCCCGCACCGTGAGCCGCGAGGCCCTGACCAGGACGATCTCGCGGTCCTCCTGCACGGCCCGCTCGATCCCCGGCTCGTGCGCGAGGCGATCCAGCAGCGCTGCCACCCGATCCTCCTGCTCGTGGGCTACGACATCGTCGAACAGGACCTGGTGCGTGAAGTCAGCGGTCGGCCCGCCCTCGAACGCTCCGATCGAATACGGCGGAGCCGTCGACGTAATTGGGGCGCGGACTCGCCGACCCACCACAAGTACAGCTGCTCCAGGCGCCCCGGGTCGGCCCGAAGCACCTCGCCCTTGAGCCCCTTGATGGCCATCGAGATCAGGTTGTTGTCGATCGTCGACTCGCCCCGGCCGGGGATGTGCAAGAGGGGCATGTTGTAGTTGGCCATCCGCTTGTTGCGCCCGAGGACCCAGGTTGCGTCCGGATGGGCGCGGATGACGGCCGTGGCAAGGTAGGCCGCGAGATTCGTGACGAGTCGGGCCAGGTCGAGTCCGAGCTGCTGGCCGAGGGGCGGATGGAAGTCATACCACCACGGTGGGTCCGAGTTCCGCATCGTCTCGTCGGTGACGGGGACCGTGGGGAGGCGATGGGCCGCGAGGAACCACGTCCAGGCAGGCCGCATGCTCGCGCCGCTGAAGTCGAGACGATCCACCGGCCCGCCCTCTCGGCGAACCTCGTCCACGAAGGCATCGACCCGGTGCGGCAGCCCGGCCATATACGCATCGAGCAGCGCCTGCGCCTCGGTACGGCTCAGATCATCGAACAGGCGGTATCCGGGAGGTGTCATCCGACCCCACGGTGCTTGCTACTCCGCCGCACAGGCCAGGGCCTGAGAGAAAGCATCAGGGCGAAATCGACCACGTTGTATCGCGACACGGAGCATGAATTCGCGCGACTTCGAGGGCACCCGAGCGGGCAATCAGGTCGCCATGAAGACACTGTGCGTTCTCGGCGCTGAACTCGCTCACGAACCTCTTCGTCTCGCCCGGAACAAGGGTCTCGGCCAAAATCTCATCGACGTTCGAATAGAAGATGTCCAGGTTGAGCGTCGTCTTGTTCTCGATGGTCAGCGGCTTCCCGAAGTCATCCACCCGTTGGAAGAGCGCACACCCCGACAGGGCAAGGGTGGCAAGGATCACGAGGAGGGTGGCCGGGATGCGCCTGAGCATGGTCCGGGCAGTATGGCCCGAGGTCGCCCGCCCCTGCGATCGGGCCGGATCGGCCGGTCGCGCGGTTGCCGCCCATGGCACCGTAGGCGGGTGAGTCCCTCGCGGATCCGAACCCCCGCGCCGCCCGAGACCGCGTTGTACGGGCCGGTGAAGGCGCTGCTCGAGGAGCAGGGCTACGTCGTCAAGGGCGAGATCATCGGTTGCGACGTGGTCGCCGTTCGCGGCGATGAGGCGCCGGTGATCGTCGAGCTCAAGCGGACGTTCGGGCTCGACGTCGTCCTGCAGGGCATCGACCGGCTCGCGCTGACCGACGCCGTGTACGTCGCGGTCGGCGCCTGGCCGCGGCGGCCGGCGGACGCCCGGAGGCTGTGCCGCCGCCTGGGCCTCGGGCTCATCGTGGTCGTCGGCGGGCGCGCCGATGTCGTGCTCGATCCCGTCCCGTACCAGCCGCGCAGGAACCGTCGGCGAACGGCCCGGCTGCTGAACGAGCATCGCCGTCGCGTCGGCGACCCGACGAGCGGTGGCTCGGTGCGGCGGCCGATCATGACCGCCTACCGGCAGGAGGCCTTGCGCTGCCTCGGCCGGCTCGAGGCGGGCCCGGCGACCCTGCGCGCGATCCGCGCCGGTGGCGACGTCCCGCACGCGGGTCCGATCCTGCAGTCGAACGTGTACGGCTGGTTCGAGCGCGTCGAGCGCGGTGTGTACGCCCTCTCGCCGCGCGGGCGGCAGGCCCTCGAGGAGGACCGGTCGACGTGAGGCCACGGCATCGCGATCGCCTCTGATCGCCGGAGGGCCGCGCTGTATCCTCGGCGGAGCGCCGACTGAGAGAGGCGGCGCCAAGGGAGGCGTGGAATGCAACTGCTGATGGCGATTCTGGCCGTGGTGATCGGTCTGGCGTTCTGTTTCGGCGGGTGGCGGTTCTTCCTGCTGTTGCTGCCCATCTGGGGCTTTGTCGTGGGATTCGGGCTCGGGACCGAGGCCATGCGCAACCTGTTCGGTGACGGCACCTTCGCGACGATCACCAGCTGGATCGTCGGCTTCGTCATCGCAATCGTGTTCGCGGTGCTCTCGTACCTCTACTACTACGCCGCGATCGCCATCCTGGCTGGGGCCGTCGGGTACGCCCTCGGCGCGAGCGCGTGGGGGATCATCGGCAACGAGCAGGGCGTGATCGCGTTCGTCATCGGGCTCACGGTGGGCGTCGTGTTCGCGATCGCGGTACTTGCGCTGAACGTGCCGCGCTACCTCGTCATCGTGCTGACGGGGCTCGGTGGAGCCGCCGTGGTCCTCGAGGGCTGGTTCATCCTGATCGGCAAGATCCCGACGGACAACACCACGTGGTGGTCGGTCGGGCAGCTGATCAGGGACAGCTGGTTCTACCTCATCGTCTGGGCGCTCATCGCTGGGGCCGGGATCCTGGCGCAGCTGCGGGCCCCCGCCATGGGCCCGGACACGTACGAGCTCGACAGCACTTCGTACCGCTACAGCTGAGCCGTCGTCGCGAGGCGACCGTAGGCGGAGCCGGGCTCCGAACCAGCAAGGATCAGCGGCGGACCGTACCCGCGCTCAACCCCGCGATGAAACTGCGTCGAAGGACCACGAACAGGACCAGGGGCGGCAGGATCGCGATCGCCATGCCGGCGAACGTGAGCCCCTGGTCGGTGGCGTAGAACGTCGAGAACCGGGTCAGGGCGAGCTGCACGGTGAACGTGTCCGGCCGCTGGATGAGCACGAGTGCCCCGCTGAAGTCATTCCACGCGAACACCGCCACGAGGAGGGCGACGGCGACGATCCCCGGTCGCGCGAGCGGGACCACGATCCGGAGCAGGACCTCGACCCGCCCGGCGCCATCGACCCGCGCCGCATCGATGAGATCCTGCGGGATCGTCCGGAAGTAGCCCGCAAGGATCACCGTCGCGAACGAGACGCTGGCCACGACGTTGGTCAGCGCCAGCCCGGGCAGGCTGTTGATCAGGCCCAGCGCGCGGTAGATCGAGAACAACGGGACGACGAGCACCTCCATCGGGACGATCAGCGGCGCCAGGACGATCAGGAACAGCACGGCCCGCCCGGGCGGTCGAAGTCGCGTGAGCGCATACGCGCCGCTGACCGCCAGCACGAGGACGACTGCCACGGTCAGCGCGGTGACGATCGCGGAGTTGGCCATCGCCAGCCCGAGCTGCCCGCGGCTCCATGCCTCGCCGATGTTCCCCAGCGCGGGCGGCCACGGCAGGTCCCACGGCGCACGATAGATGTCGGCGCTCGACTTGAGCGCGTTGGTCAGCGTCCAGACCACCGGGTACAGCCAGACGACCGCGAGAACGGTGAGAACAACCGTAGACCAGCGCGGGCGGGACAGCCGCGTCACGAGCTCACCGTCTCGACCCGCCGGTTGAGGATCCGATACTCGACGACGGCCAGCAGGACGATCAGGACCAGCAGGATCATCGCCATCGCCTGCGCGTAGCCGACCTCGAGGAACCGGAAGGCGGTCACGTAGACGTCGGTGGCCACGGTCTCGGTGGCATGCGATGGACCGCCGGCGGTCATGATCCACACCATGTCGAAGATGCGCAGGGTCCCGATCGTGGTCAGCAGCACGAGCGTGAACGTCTGGGGCCACAGCAGCGGCCAGGTGACGCGCCGGAACCGCTGAAAGCTGCCGGCGCCCTCGAGCGTCGCGTACTCGTCGTATTCGCGCGGCAGCGACCGCAGGGCTGCGAGATACACGACCATGCTGAAGCCAGCAAACCGCCACAGGAAGGCGGCCATGATCGCCCACAGCGCGACATCGGCATCCGCGAGCGGCGCGAACGTCTGGGTGTCGATCCCGAGGGCCGCGCCAAGGGTCGGCACGACTCCGAAGAATGGCGCGAACAGGAACTTCCACACCGCGCCGACGGCCACGGGTGCGAGCACGAAGGGCGCGAAGAACACGAGCACGAACAGCCCCCGTCCGCGCTTCACGTCGGCGACGAGGAGAGCGAGCAGCAGCCCGAGCCCGGTCTGGAGCACGACGGCCGCGCCGGTGAACAGGAGCGTGTTCAGCAGGCTCCGATGGAACACGGCGTCACCGAGGATCGCCCGCGCGTAGTGCTCGAGCCCCACGAAGGCCGTCAGGTCGAAACCGTGGGTGTCGTGGACACTCAGGACCAGGCCGTAGACGAGCGGATAGACGAGGAAGGCGGCCAGGATCGCCAGCGTCGGCACGAGGAACAACAGGTCGATGGCGCCTTCACGGCGTCGCGCTCTGCGCGTCAAGCGACGGGCACCGGTCGCGGGGTCTGGATGCGGACCGTGCCGTAGCGCTCCCCACGGCCGTCGGATGCGATTTGGACCTCAACCACCCTCGAACCGGTTCTGACAGTTCGCACGATACGTGACACTGTTGGCTTGATACGAAGCATGAGCGGCGCCGAGTTCGTGACCGACCCACCGCTTTCCGAGTCGAGTCGCGACGGTCAACGAGGAGCCGCTTGATGGAGCCACTCCATCCGACAGGTGACGGCCCGTGGTACCGCCTGCGCAATCGGCGGGAGATCCTCAAGCTGGGTGCCGCCCTCGCCGCCGGCGCGGCGGTCACCCCGTTCCTCGCCGCCTGCGGTGCGTCGACCGCCGACGCGACGCGTTCCTCAGCCGGAACCAGCCCTGGCCTGGCCGGGCCCATCACGGTGCTCACCGGCGGCGGCGACCCGACTGCCGAGCCGGCCCTCAAGCGGGTCTACGACGACTTCAAGGCGTTGAACCCCGGGATTGAATGGGACATCCGGGCGCTCCCGGGCGGCGGGCCCGAGTGGGATCGGCTCGCGCGCGCCACAGTAACGTCCGGCGAGCCGGTCGGGCTGATCCAGATCGACGGTCAGCAGGTTCGGGGCTGGGTCCGGGACGGCCTGTTGGCGGATCTCGGCGCCGATCCCGGGATGGCCGCGGTCCTGGCGCGCGTGCCGGATCGCTTCCATCTCACTGGCCCCGGGGAAGACACGACGCGGGCGTTCCCGCTGGCCCTGACGAGAGGCGTCCACACCACGGGCATCTACTACAACAAGGCGCTGCTCGATCGCGCGTCGCTCGAGCCTCCCAAGTCGATCGCGGACCTCAAGGCGATGGTGAAGCCCCTTGCCGCGCTCGGGGTCGCGCCGCTGGTCCATTGCTCCGGTGACGTGTTCTTCAACCAGATCCTGATGACCTGGGTCCTGCCGATGATCGCGGAACGAACGCGCGACCCGCTGGCGTTCGCAGAAAGCACCGTCCGCGGCGACATCGCCTACGACAGCGCCGAGTGGCTGGAGGCATTCTCAACGATCGCCGACCTCCGCTCGTCCGGCGTCCTGCTCGAGGGTTCCGGCGCGACCGACTACGCGGCGATGCAGCAGCTCCTGCTGCAGGGGAAGGCCGCGATGACGTTCAACGGGTCCTGGCTGCTGCCGCAGCTGCTGGCCGGCTCGTCGTCTGTGCCCTTCGACCTCCACGTGGCCCCACCGCCCCTCGTGGACGGCGCGTCGAAACCTCGCCCGATCCTGTCCTGGGGGGGCATCGCGCTCCCCGCCGCGGCCGCCGCGAGCCGCGACAGCGTGTATGCGTTCCTCGACTACGCAAGCCAGCCGGACGTCGATAGGTCGATCGTCGCAGGCCTCCAGGTCTATTCACCGATCGCCGCGTCGAACGTCGCGATCACGAACGAAGTCGCGCAGGAGTTCCTGCCGATGTTCGAGGACGCCATCACGCCGCTCGACTGGCTATGGGAACCGGAGATCACCGCCGAGATCGACAGCCAGGTCCAGGGCCTCGTGAAGGGCGCCACCGACCCCCGGTCCGCAGCTCAGGCCGTGGAGGCTGTCGCCCAGGGGCTCCACGCCTCCGGTCGCAGCTACTACCCCTGACCGGCCACTCGCCGGACTCGGCGCCGGTCGCGCCATTGGCCGTTGAGTACAGTGGCCCCGCGATGCCCAGCGGCCTGCTCCAGACAAAGCTCTATGCGCCAAGGCCGCGAGGCGGTCTGGTTTCTCGTCCGCGACTGACGGAGCGGCTGAATTGAGGGATCGCGACCAGGCTCACGCTCGTGTCGGCTCCGGCGGGCTTCGGCAAGACCACCGCCCTTGCCGAGTGGCTGGCGGCGGCCCCGGACCACAGGTCGCAAACCGCGTGGCTCTCGCTCGACGCGGGCGACAACCGTCCCGCGTCGTTCTGGACCCACGTGATCGCCGCACTCCAGGGTGTGGCGCCCGGGATCGGCGCCGGCGTGCTCGGGGCGCTCGAGTCGGCCGATCCATCGATCGAGACGGTCGTCGCGCCGCTGCTCAACGAGCTTGGCGTCGTGCCGGACGACATCGTGCTGGTGCTCGACGACTTCCACGCGATCGAGGCAACGCAGCTCCTTGCCGGCGTCGAGTTCCTGGTCGACCACCTGCCGGCGAACGTCCACCTCGTCCTGGCGACGCGGGCCGACCCGCCGCTGCCGCTGGCCCGCCTGCGCGTGCGCGGCGATCTCGTGGAGGTGCGCGCCGCCGACCTCCGGTTCTCGCCCGCCGAGGCGGCCGCGTATCTCAACGACGTCATGGGCCTGGCCCTGGCGGCCCCCGATATCGCGGCGCTGGAGGCCCGAACCGAAGGCTGGGTCGCGGCGATCCAGCTGGCCGGCCTGTCGATGCAGGGGCGGGACGATGTCTCGGGTTTCATCGCGGGCTTCGCCGGGGATGACCGGTACGTCGTCGATTACCTCATGGAGGAGGTCCTGCGGCGTCAGCCCGAGCAGGTCCGGACCTTCATGCTCGAGACGTCGATCCTGACCAGCATGACCGGCCCGCTGGTCGACGCGGTCACGGGCCAGCGTGGGGGCAGCGCCACGCTGGAGGCGCTCGATCGAGGCAACCTGTTCCTCGTTCCGCTCGATGACCGGCGGCAGTGGTATCGCTACCACCACCTGTTCGGGGACGTCCTGCTGGCGCGCCTCCTCGACGAGCGGGCCGCCGAGGTGCCCGGCCTCCATCGCCGCGCGAGCGACTGGTACGAGCTGAAGGGCGAACGGTCCGAGGCCATCCGCCATGCGATGGCAGGCCACGACGACGCTCGAGCCGCCGACCTGGTCGAGCTCGCCATGCCGGCGATGCGCCAGCGGCGCGAGGAGGACGCGTTGCGCCGTTGGCTCGACGCGCTGCCCAGGGAGCTCATCGTCCAGAGACCCGTGCTGAGCACCGGGTACGCCGGCGTCCTGCTGGCGACCGGGGAGCTCGATGGTGTTGACGACCTCCTGGCGTCCGTCGAGCGGTGGCTGCACGCGACCTCCCAGGCGGGCGAGCCGCCGTCGGGGATCGTCGTGGACGACGGAATGGTCCCTCGCCTCCCGGCAGGGATCGCCATGTACCGGGCCGCGCAGGCGCGGATGCTCGGCGACGTTCCCGGGACCATGGCCCACGCGAGCCGCGCCCTGGACCTCGTCGCGGAGGACGACCACCTGGGCCGCGGGGGCGCCGCCGCGCTGCTGGGACTCGCGTACTGGACGACCGGGGATCTCGATGCGGCGTACCGCTGGTTCGCCGATGGCGTGCTGCAACTCGAGCAGGGTGGGCATCTCGCCGACGTGGTCGGGGGCGCTATCACGCTCACCGACATCCGGTTGACCCAGGGTCGACAGACCGAGGCGCTGAGCCTCTTCGAACGGGGACTGGCCATGGCCACGCAGCCCGGCTCGCCCATCCTGCGCGGCGCGTCCGACATGCACGTCGGGATCAGCCGGATCCTCCGCGAGCGGAACGATCTCGGTGGCGCCAGGCAGCACCTGAGCCAGAGTGAGCAGCTGGGCGAAGCGAACGGCCTGCCGCAGAACCGCCACCGGTGGCGCATCGCCATGGCCCAGATCCGGCAGGCAGAGGGAGACCTGGACGGGGCGCTCGAGCTCCTCACCGAGGCCGAGCGCCTCTATGTCGGCGACTTCTCCCCGGACGCGCGGCCAATCTCCGCCATGATCGCGAGGGTCTGGATCGCCCAGGGGAGGCTTGGTGACGCCTGGGGCTGGGCGCGGGAGCAGGGTCTCTCGGCCGCCGACGACCTGACGTACATCCGCGAGTTCGAGCACACCACCCTGGCCAGGCTGCTCCTCGCCCAGGGCTCGCACGACCGCGCCGAGCCGTCCCTCGTCGAGGCGAGCGAGCTCGCCGAGCGCCTGCTGGCGGCGGCGGAGTCGGCGGGTCGCAACGGCAGCGCGATCGAGATCCTGGTCGTCCTGGCGCTGGCCCGCGATTCCCGCGGCGATCAGGCTGGCGCGAGGGCTGCCCTCGAACGCGCCCTGGCGCTCGCCGAGCCCGAGGGCTACGTCCGCGTCTTCGTCGACGAGGGCCCGTCGATGGCGGCGCTGCTCAGGCTGATGGCGAAGGATCGGGCCGCATCGAGCTACGTCCGCCAGCTGCTGGCCGCCGCCATGACGACCGCGCGGGAGACGGCCCGGGAGCAGCCGCTCATCGAACCGCTGAGCGAGCGGGAGCTCGAGGTGCTGCGCCTCCTGGAGAGCGACTTTGACGGCCCGGACATCGCGCGCGAGCTCAGCGTGTCACTGCCGACCGTCCGGACACACACGAGGAACATCTACGCCAAGCTCGGCGTGACCAGCCGGCGCGCCGCGGTCCGCCGCGCCGCCGAGCTCGGGCTTCTCGCGCCCCCCGGAGCGCCGGCCCGCCTCGTAGCCCTTCGTCGCGGCTGCCACGAAAAAATCATCACGTCGCTCATCGCGTGTGGTGATGTGCGCTCATCACATTCGCTCCGACTCTTCGGGTGGGCCGATCAGATCGGTATCACCGGCCGGCGGCCCAGTCGGGAACACGCAAGAGGAGCGGCATGAGCGAACACCGCACGTCTCGAGGGGATCGCGATGGGGCCGGGCAATACGAAGTCCGGCTCACGGGGCACCTCGACGCGCGCTGGGCCACCTGGTTCGACGGCTTGTCCGTCACCCATGAGGGCGACGGAACGACCGTCATCAGCGGTCCGGTCGCCGATCAGGCAGCCCTCTACGGCCTCCTCCTGCGAGTCCGCGACCTGGGCCTGCCCCTCGTCTCGGTCACCCACATCGACTCCGAGTAGCCAACCCATCCAGGAACAGGAGCTACGACACATGGCAACCAACGCACGAACCGCAACGACGAGTCGCATCTCGATGAGCGCGATGCGCAAAACCGCACTCGTCGCCGGCGTCCTGTACCTGCTGACGTTCGTCAGCTCGATCCCGGCCGTCTTCCTGCAGAGCGCGGTCCTGACCGATCCCTTCTTCATCATCAGCGGCACCAGCACCGACCAGGTGCGCCTCGGCGCCCTCTTCGACATCGTCAACAGCCTCACCGCCATCGGGACCGCGGTCGCGCTCTACGCCGTCATCAGGCGCCAGAGCCAAAGCTTCTCCATCGGCTTCGTCAGCTCGCGGCTGTTCGAAGCCACCATCCTCATGATCGGCGTCGTGAGCATCCTGTCGATCGTGACCCTGCAGAAGCCGGGCGCGACCGGCGCCGAAGCCTCGCTCCTGGTCACCGTGCAGCAGGCGCTCGTCACCGTCCGCAATTGGGCCTTCGTCCTCGGGACCGGCGTCCCTGCCCTGAATGCCTTCCTGCTGGGCTGGCTGATGTACAAGTCCCGCCTGGTCCCGCGTGCAATCCCGGTCATCGGACTCATCGGAGCGCCGCTGTTCACCTCCTGGATCATCGGATACATCCTCGGCGTCACCGAGCCCGGCACCGCCTGGCACGCCATCGGGGTCGCCCCGATCTTCATCTGGGAGCTGTCGCTCGGCCTGTGGATGACCTTCAAGGGCTTCCGCAAGGACGCGCCGCTCATGGTCGAGGCCGCCGCCGAGGCGACGGAGATCGAAGCCTCACCGGACGTCACCCTCCCCTCCATCGGGATCCCGTCGGGGGCCGGCGCCTCCTGACGACCATCCGCGAGGAAGCGCCCAGGACCCCGTCCCGCATCCGGGTCGGACGTCCTGGGCGCTTGTATGGGACGGCGAAGCAAGACGCCGACCACCCACCGAAGCCTGAAGGCAGGACGACCATGCGACTCCAACGTGAACGACGCTCGCCCGATGGCCGCATGACGGCGGCCGCGCCGGGCTGCGACGTCGTCGTGGTGGGCGGCGGCGCCGCAGGGCTGAGCGCGGCGCTCGTTCTGGGCCGGGCGCGACGCCGGGTCGCCGTGGTCGATGCAGGGGCGCCTCGCAACGCCCCGGCGGCGCACATGCAGGGGTTCCTGTCGCGAGACGGGATGCCCCCGGCGGACCTGTTGACCACGGGCCGGACTGAGGCCCACGGGTACGGCGTGGAACTGATAGAGGATCGCGTCGCGAGGATCGACGCCGGGTTCACGGTTCGCCTCGCCAGCGGCCGGGTGCTGCACGCGCGCCGGATCCTGCTCGCGACCGGCGCGCGCGACGAGCTGCCGCACATCCCGGGGGTTCGCGAGCGGTGGGGCCGGGACCTCCTCCATTGCCCGTACTGCCACGGGTGGGAGGTCCGCGACCAGCCAGTCGGGGTCCTGGGCACCAGGCCTGACGCCGTCGGGCACGCGCTGCTGGTGCGACAGTGGTCGGCAGACGTGGTCCTGTTCGCCCACACGATCGACCCATCCGGAGACGAGTTGCAGCAGCTGGCGGCGCGCGGCGTGCGAGTCGTGAGCGGCAGGGTCGCGCGACTCGTGACCGACGCCGACCGGCTGATCGGCGTCGAGCTGGAGGACGGCCGGACCATCCCACGGAGCGCGGTGTTCATCCGGTCGACCAACGTGCCCCACGAAGACGGCTTGCTGGCGGGATTGGGCTGCGAGGTCGACGAAGCTGGCTTTCCGATCGTCGATGCCTCAGGCCGAACAAGCACCGAAGGGGTTTGGGCTGCGGGCAACGTGGTCGATCCGCGTCTCCAGGTGATCACCTCGGCCGGCGCAGGATCCGTGGCGGCGATCGCGATCAACGCGGACCTGGTGCGCGACGACGTCGAGCGGGCGGTCGCATCCGAGCGGTGACCGGACCCGGGCACCGCCACCGGCGGTAGATTGCAATGCGTGAGCACCAAGGCACGCTCGAAACGTCCGGGGATGGGGGCCGTCCCCTATCCCGGCGGGACGACGTTCCGGGTCTGGGCACCCCACGCCGACGCCGTCTTCGTCACCGGAACGTTCGACGACTGGGCTGGTGACCGGACCGCCCTCGGGCGGGACAGTGACGGCACGACGGGAACCTGGTCGGCCGACGTCGCGGGCGTGGAGCCTGGCGCCGAGTACCGCTACACGATCCGCACGCAGGCCGGTGACCACTCCCGCATCGACCCCTACGCCCGCCAGGTGACGAACTCGGTCGGGAACGGGGTCGTCTACGATCCTGCGTCGTTCGACTGGGGCGACGACGCCTTCGAGATGCCTGCGCGGGACGACATCGTGATCTACGAGCTCCACGTCGGCACGTTCACCGCCAACGAGGATCGACGGGGCACGTTCGACACCGCCCGGCGCCGCCTTGCGTACCTGCGGGAGCTCGGCATCTCGGCCGTACAGGTGATGCCGCTGCTCGAGTTCGCGGGCGACATCTCATGGGGCTACAACCCGGCCCACCTGTTCGCGATCGAGTCCTCCTACGGCGGGCCGGACGCCTTCAAGCGGTTCATCCGCGACGCCCACGCGCACGGGATCGCCGTCATCGTGGACGTCGTCTACAACCACTTCGGACCCTCCGACCTCGACCTCTGGCGGTTCGACGGCTGGGCGGAGGGCGATGGCGGCGGGATCTACGTCTACAACGATGAGCGCGCGCAGACGCCGTGGGGGGCGACGCGCCCCGACTACGGCCGCGGCGAGGTCCGGACCTTCCTGCGCGACAGTGCGATGACGTGGCTCGAGGAGTTCCGCTGCGACGGACTCCGCTTCGACTCGACCGTGTACGTCCGCATGGTTGAGGGGCCCGGCGACGAGAGCTCGTCCCTCCCCGACGGCTGGTCGTTCATGGCCTGGATCAACGACGAGATCCGGGCGCGCCAGCCCTGGAAGATCACGATCGCCGAGGACCTACAGGACGATCCGGCCCTGGTCGAGCCCACCGACGATGGCGGTGCGGGATTCGGCGCGCAGTGGGACGCGGGGTTCGTCCACCGGGTGCGCCGGGCAGTGATCGCCGCAGACGACGCCGAGCGCGACCTCGACGACGTGATCACGGCGATCCTGGGCGAAGGTCGTGGCGCGGCGCTGGCTCGCGTCATCTACACGGAGTCACACGACGAGGTGGCCAACGGCCAGACCCGCGTCCCCGAGGCGATCGCGCCCGGCGATGCCGACAACTGGTGGGCGCGGAAGCGCGCCATCCTCGGGTCCGCGCTCGTGCTGACCTCGCCCGGCATCCCGATGCTGTTCCAGGGGCAGGAGCTGCTCGAGGACCGCTGGTTCGACGACCAGGTTGGGCTCGACTGGGCGAAGGCGAGCTCCAACCACGGGGTCCTGCGCCTGCACCGCGACCTGATCGCCCTCCGCCGCGCGGCCGATGGGGCGACGCGCGGCCTGCGCGGGTCGAACGTCGCGATCCTGCAGGCCGACAACGACGCCAAGCTGCTCGCGATGCACCGCTGGATGGACGGCGGGCCGCACGACGACACCGTGGTCATCGCGAACTTCGCCGATCGGACGGTCGAGGACTGGCGCATCGGCCTCCCGGCGCCGGGTCGATGGGCGGTCCGGCTGAACTCGGACTCGGCCGTCTACCATCCCGACTTCGGCGGCCACGAGGCGAATGACCTCAACGCCGACGGCCCGCCGATGGATGGCTGCGACCAGAGCGGCCTCGTGGCGGTCGGTCCCGTACAGCGTGGTCATCCTGTCGCGCGAGGCATGACCCCGAGCTCGTTTTGAAAGGACGCGACGGAACGCGCCCCAAGTAAGGTAGGCGCCCCATCCAGGGACGCCGATCTCGCTGGGACGACGGATGAGTCGAGCGCTGGTCGAACAGGCGCAACAGGGCGATCGGGACGCCTACGAGCGACTCGCTCGGCGGGCCGCCCGTCGCCTGTTCCTCGTCGCCCAGCGGATCCTGCGCGACACGGATCAGGCCGAGGACGCGGTCCAGCAGACGCTGGTCGCGATCTGGCAGGACCTTCCGAGCCTGCGCGACCCCGACCGCTTCGACGCCTGGACCTACCGGATGGTCGTCCGGCAATGCAGGAACGAGACGCGACGCCAGCGACGGGGTGGCGTGACCGTCGTGGACCTCTCGGACGAGATGGCGTCCGCCGTTGACTCGATCGGGGACGTCGCGGTGCGGGACCAGCTCGATCGGGCATTCAAGGCGCTCAGTCACGACCACCGCGTCGTCGTCGTGCTGCATCACTACGTCGGCCTCCCGCTCGGCGAGATCGCCGAGATCCTCGACGTCCCCTACGGCACGGTGGGCTCGCGCCTGCATCACGCGATGCGCTCGATGCGGGCCAGCCATCGATGCCGCCGAGCGGACGGCCGTCCGCGGAGGGCAGCCGGCATGACGGCGATGAACGACTTCGACCGGCTGGTGGCGTCGTGGCTCGAAACCGACGGGCCGGCGGATGTCCGCGAGGATCTCGTTGCCGAGGCGCTGGGGACGGCGCGCGGCATCGGACAGCGACGCGGCGCCAGGGCGTGGCTCACCGGGCCCAAACCCGTGGCCCGGCTTCGGCCGGCGGCTCGGGTTCAGGTCGATGCCGCCGACCCTCCGGGTCGCGACTCGTGATCGGGCTGATCGCGGTGGCCATCGCCGGTGCGGCGCTCGTCGGCGGCCGGCTCCTGCGGCAGGCTCCGCCAGCGCCGTTCGTCTACTCCGGCACCCTCGAGTCGATCGGCGCGCTGTCCACCCGCCGCGACGTCGTCCACGAGCGATCACGCTGGCCGACGGCCGCATCCTCGTCGGTGGCTTCGGCGTCCGACGACGGCAGCCTCGCGGAGGTCATCGACCCGCGCACGGCCATGTCGGAACCGATCCGCATCGCCGAGACGAACGTCGCCCTCCTGGGCGCGCGCCCGCTGTCCGATGGTCGAGTCCTGCTGATCGCCTGGATCTACGCGGAACCGGCCGCGCTGGGCCGCTCCGTCGGACTGCTGTTCGATCCGTCGACCGATGCGACCTGCAACCGACCGGTCCGATGACGGCCAGTCGGTTCGAGCCGGCGATGGCGACCCTGGCCGATGGGCGGGTGCTGATCTCCGGCGGCCTGCCGAACCAGGAGTCGGACGAGGGCCTCGCGAGCGCCGAGATCTACGATCCTGCGTCGAACGCCTTCAGCCCGACTGGCGCGATGGCTGCGCCGCGGATCGAACACGCGATGACCCTGCTCGACGACGGGTCCGTCCTGGTGTCCGGGGGCTACAGCGTCTCGCCAGGCACCTCGGTCCCGGAAGAGTCCCTGCAGCGGTACGACCCGGCCAGCGGGACCTTCGCTTCGGCGGGGGCCGCGCTGGATCGTGGCCGCCCGCCCCACATCGCCCCGATCCGGCTGGCGGACGGTAGGGTCCTGATGATCTTCGCCGACCCGACGATGCGCTGCGGTCGCCACGGGGTCGACCGATACGTCCCTGCCTCATCTTCGACCCGACACGGGCAAGGTCACCCCGGCGCCGGTGCTCCCGCACACCGTGAGCACCGCGACCCCACTGGACGACGGCCGCGTCCTGGTCAGCGGCCACTGGCAGGCGATGCGAGGCGGCTGCGGCGGCAGTGACTCCTACGTGACGGACAACTGGATCGGCATCTACGACCCGGTGACCGGCGTGACGATGACCAGCCGCGACCCGTTCACCGGAGCCGGCACACTCCCGGGACATCGGGACTACCCGTACGCTGCGGCGACGCGACTGCGCGATGGCGGCGTGGCGCTGGTGGCAAGCGGCGATGGGAATCCGACCGGGATCTGGGCAGAACCCCATCGACATCTTCCGGTAGCCGGACGGGATCGGGAGGATCGCCGTGCTCGGGTCGCTCAAGTCCGCCGTGGCCGTTGGCGCGCTCCTGGTTTGTGCAGTCGCGTGCGGGTCCGGAGGAACGCCGGCCGGTGCCGAGGGTGTCAGCTCCCCGCAGACCCTCGCCTCGCTGCCGACACTGACTCCCCGGCCGTCGCCCACGCCGATGGCCGTCTTGCCCGGAGAACCGTGGATCGCCTACAGCTGGGACCGACACGACGGCTATGGCTGGAAGCTGTACCTCGTCCGCCCAGACGGATCCGACAGCCACCAGATCATGGACACGCTCCCAGGCGAGCAGCGGGCACCGGCATGGTCGCCCGATGGCACGAAGCTCGCCTTCGTCAACATCGACCCCGCGGATCCGAACAACCCGAACAGCTCGATCTGGATTGCGAATGCCGACGGCTCCGACCCCCAGCGATTCTTCGACCAGGGGGACGAGTGTGGCAACGCCTTCCACCCGTCGTGGTCGCCTGATGGGACCAAGCTCGCGCTGATCTGCTACTTCGGGACCGACGGGTCGTCGGTGGCTGTCCTGGACATCGGCTCGATGGTGCTCACGCACGCTCGTCAAGGTGGCCTGGCCGGAGTTCATGGACGACCCGCCGCGCTGGTCCCCGGATGGCAAGACGATCGCCTTCGACATCATCAAGTGGGACCCGACGAACACGTTCGAGGCCGGATCACTCGTCGCGACCGTCCCGGCAATGGGCGGCAAGTCCAAGCGGCTCACCTCGTTCGACACGCTTCATGGCGCATCCCGACTGGCGGCCGGACGGCGGCGAGCTGGTCATGAACTCCTATGACCTCGCCAATGCGTCGGATCTCGACAAGCCCTCCAACCTGTATGCGATCAAGCCGGATGGAACGGGGCTGCACCAGCTCACTCATTCGTCCGTCGACGGCTCGATGCGAATCGGCCAGCCGCGATGGGACCGAGAGGGCAACCGGATCCTGGTGGCGATCATGAACTTCAGTCCTGGGCAACATGAGCTCAGGTCGGTAAACCTTGCGTTTGTCGACGCGGCAGGCGGCGAACCGGCGATCATCTCCACGGCTTTCAACGGCAAGTACGCCGACATCCGGGAGACACCATGATCGGATCCGCGCGAGTGCCCCATTCGCTCGCTATTGCCCTCGCCGTGACACTCGTCGCGGGTTGCGCTGCGGCCAGCCCGACCCCTGGAACCTCGTCAGCACCCCCGATCGCCACCACGCCGTCTGCGTCGGCGGCGCTCAGCCTGTCCGAGGCGGACGCGTGGGCCGCGGACCTGCAGCACCTTGACGAGATGGTCCGGGCGAAGCACGTGTCGCCGTTCACGATCCACAGCGAGGCCGAGTGGAAGGCCAAGCTCGCGGAGATCGGACCGAAGGTCGCCGACGCGCCGATTGACCAGCAGTTCGCGCTCGTCTCGAGCCTCGTCGGGCTGCTGGACACACACAGCGGGCTCGTGCCGCACTCCGGCTTCCAGCCGTACGAGGTCCTGTTCTACAAGTTCTCGGACGGCTGGTTCACCGTCGCGGCGAAGGACGCGTCGCTCATCGGGTCACGATTGATCTCGATCGGTGGCCACCCGGTCGACGAGGTGGAAGCGACGCTTCGGCCACTGGTCCCGCACGACAACGAGATGGGCTTCCTTGACGGCGTCGAGGGTGCCTTCTCGTACGCCGAGTTCCTGCACGGTTCCGGCATCGTTGCAGACCGAGCCAAGCCGCAGTACGTCCTCGAGCACCCGGATGGCACCCGCGTGACCGTCGACTTCCCGACGGTAGATGAGGGGACCTGGGCGGATGAGTTCCACATCACGGGCGACCTTGTCGGCACCGCGCCGGAGGCCGTCGCTCGCCGCGGCGAGCTCGCCTGGACTCGACTCGACAAGCCACACAAGGTCTTCCTCGTCTCGGTCAACGACTACGGCGACATGACGGCTGCGAGCGCCGCGATGACCGACGCCCTGGACGCCGGGAAGGCTGACCGCGTCGTGCTGGACATCCGCTACCTGCGTGGCGGAAGCGGCGATTTCGGGATCTTCGACACGATCAAGAACGACCCGCGGGTCAACCGCAAGGGCGGCCTCACCGTGCTGATGGGCCGCGAGAACGTGTCGGTCGCGACCCTCATCGACTACGAGTTCGACGTGCACACGAAGGCGCTGCTGGTCGGCGAGCCGACGCCGGCGCGCGCGGACAACTTCCGGTGCGAGTGCTACGACATCCAGCTGGAGCAATCCGGGATCGTTGTCACCGTCCCGACCGACATGAGCCACAACGGCGACCCGCGCCCCGAGGTCGCACCGGACATCCCGATGACCCTCAGCTCGGCCGACTTCTTCGCGGGCCGCGACCCGGTCCTCGAGGCAGCCCTCAAAGGTCTGACCGCCCCGTAGCGGCGGCCTAGGGGACCTGGCCCGTCCCGGAAACCCGGCTCAACCGGCTCCCGATACGTGAGTAGACTGCGCCCATGTCGAACCTTGGCTCGTATGCCGACGTCAACGGGCTTCGCATGTACTACGAAGTCCACGGTGATGGACCGCCGTTGGTGCTCCTGCACGGCGGAACATGTTCACTCGACCTGCCGGGGATGGAGATCCCGTTCTTCGCAACGAAGTACCGCGTGATCGCACCAGAGCAGATGGGGCATGGACGCACGACCGACGCCATTGACCGCGAGTTCCACTATCACGACCTGGCCGAGGACACGGTCGAGCTCCTGCGCCAGTTGAACATCGAGCAGGCCTTCTTCTTCGGCTTCAGCGACGGCGGCAACATCGGGCTCGACATGGCGATCCACCACCCCGAGCTGGTCACCAAGCTGGTGGTGTCGGGCGCGAACTTCCGCACCGATGCCTACTCGGACCACAGCCTCGAATGGCTGCTGACCGTCACGCCCGACGACTGGCCGCGCGCGTTTCGCGAGGAGTACGACCGACTCTCGCCCGACGGGCCCGGCCACTGGCCGGTCGTCCTCCCGCGCATCCAGCGGATGTGGGCCTCCGAACCTGACTACTCAGACGACGAGATGGCGAGCATCAAGGCGCCGACGCTGGTGATCGTGGGCGATCAGGATGTGATCAAGCCCGAGCACGCCGTCGCCATGTTCCGTGCGATCCCCGGCGCGCAGCTGTGCGTCGTGCCTCACGAAGGGCACGGGGTGATGGCGAAGGAAACGGTCGCGACGTTCCTGAACGAGCCCGTGACCCGGCCAAGCTGACCGCGCCCGACAATCACGGCTCGATGCCATGGACTTTGCGCCGCCGAGGTCCCGGCCGAGCTTGCGGTGCGGTTCAAGTTCGTACGCCAGAAGTCGAAGCTCGCCGGCACCATCCGCGGGTCGTACTTCGTGATCAAGGGCGAGTACTGACCGCGACAGCGGCGACCTGGCCGCTGGGACCGTTCGCCCCTCCGGGTACATCGATGGGGCATGGGCCGGCTAGGTTCCCTGTCGACCTGCCGCCCTGAACAGGACGGCCGCCTGGGGCGTGACGCCGAAGGCCGCCTCCTGATCCTGTCTGGCGAAGATGGAACGATGCCGCGGGATCTCGGCTCATAGTGTCGGCAGCGGCCACCGGGGCCGCGAGAGACTGGGACGCCGATGCAACGAGACCTCGTTCTTCGCGCGAGTGCCGGCGACCACGACGCGTTCGCGTCGCTGGCGACCGACGCATACGCACGGCTCCATCGCACCGCCTGGCTGATCCTCCGGCGCGAGGACCTGGCGTTCGACGCGGTCCAGGAGGCGCTCACATCCGCGTGGCTCCACATCCGGGTCGTGCGGGATCCGGATCGCTTCGATGGCTGGCTCAACCGTCTCGTGGTCAATGCCTGTTATCGCGAGATGCGCAACGCCAGGCGCGGCCCGATCGAGGTCCACGTCGACGCGATCGAGGCACCCGGCATCGACGATTCGGCCGGGCGGCTCGCCGATCGCGACCAGCTGGAACGCGGCTTCGCTCGCCTGTCCGCCGAGCATCGCGCGGTCCTCGTGGTCCACCACTACCTGGGCCTGGCCGACGCGGAGGCCGCCGCGGTGCTCAACGTCCCGATGGGGACCTACAAGTCCCGCCTCAACCGTGCCCACCTCTCGCTCCGCGCGGTGCTCGACGCCGACGAGCGAGTGGTCGCGATCGGCAAGGAGTCCGTCGCATGACCGCCTACGACGATCTCGACCGGACCCTCGACGCCTGGCTGGGCACGGCGCCGGCGCCCGTTGCCCCGCCCGAGGGACTGGCCCAAATCCTGGAGACGAGTCGCAGCCGACGGCCGCGGCCGTCCTTCGTGGCCGGCTTCGGGAGCAACTGGGTGAACGGCTCGACCGGCCGCATCGCCGGGGCTACGGCCACCCTCCGGCCTGCCCTGGTCATCGCGCTGGTTGCGCTGCTCGCCATCGCGCTCGTTGGATCAGCCCTGTTGGTCGGCAGCCGTCTGGTGGCGCCGAAGACGCCGCTGCGCAGCTACGTGAACGAGCTCGTCCCTGCACCGGACCTGTCGCTGCCGATGGCGTATCCCACACTCGTGCCCCTCCTCGACGGCCGGGTCCTGGTCATCGGCGATGACGGGGACGGCGGCGGTCAGGGCACGAGGGCGCTGGTCTACGACCCGGCGACCGGTGTCTCCGAGCCGACCGGCCCGCTCGTGAAGGGCGACCCGCTCGCCGTCGACTCCGCGGTGCGGCTAAAGGACGGCAGGGTGCTGGTCATCGGGAGCGACGAGTCCCAGGTCGCGAACGCCTTCGCCCAGGTCTTCGATCCGCGCACCATGACTTTCGCGCCGGTCGGCCCGATGGCCACGCCTGCGATGTGGGCGGCGGCTGCGCTGCTGCCCGACGGACGCGTGCTCGTCGCCGGCGGTATCCCACCGGGCCAGAACGGCGCGACGAGCTCGGCACAGCTCTTCGACCCCGAAACCCTGACGTTCTCGGCGACCGGATCCATGACGACGTCAAGGCAACGCACCACCATGGCCACCTTGCCTGACGGCCGCATCTTCGTGGCACCCGGGGAAAGTCGCACCTCGGTCGAGACGTACGACCCCAGCACGGGAACGTTCAGCGGGGCCGGCGCGTTGTCGTCGTATGGCTTCGGCCGCGCGATCGCGCTGCCCGATGGCCGGGTCGTCGTCCTTGGGGGCTCCTCGCTATCGAGCCGCGGCTTTGCGGCCGTGTGGGACCCGACCTCGCTCACCTTCTCGACGGAGTACCAGCTACCTGAACCGATCGCCGACGCGACCGTCCTCGACGACGGGCGAGTCCTGCTCATCGACGGGTCATCGTCCAGTCGGACAGACATCCTCGAGCCGATGACCGGGGCGTATGCGTTCGAGTCTTCGCTCACCCGGGCCTGGCTCCCGAGGGTGATCCGCCTCGCCGACGGTCGCGTGCTCCTCGTCGGCGGTTTGGCAGACGGAAAGCTCCGGCCGGAGGGCGGTGGGTCCTCGGCCCCTGGTGTACCGACGGTGGAGGTCTTCCAATGAACAAGCAGCGGTCCTCGAGCGCGAAGCTCGCATCGCTGATGACGGCGGGCATCCTCGTGTCAGCCGCATGTGGTTCGGGCCCCGGCTCATCCGCTCCATCCCTGCCTCCCGCCCCAACCTCGACGCCGAACTCGACGGTCGCCGCAGCCCCAAGCTCGACCCCGACGCCAACGCCGATCGCCGTCCTCGATGGCGAGCCATGGATCGTCTACAACTGGCCGCGCCCTGAGGAGGAGGGTCCATGGGCCATCTACCTGACGCGGCCGGACGGCTCGGGTGCGCACGAGATCGCTGCTGACGTCCCTGGCATCCACAGGGCCCCGGCTTGGTCCGCGGACGGCAAGAAGGTGGCGTTCGTGGTCTTGGACGACGACTATCCGGAAGGGTCGATCTGGACGGCGAACGCGGACGGCTCCGGCGTGGCGCTGCTGTCGGCGGGTGGAACCGAGTGCCCGGTCGGCCTGTTCCATCCGGCGTGGTCGCCCGACGGCACGAAGATGGCCGTCGTCTGCTATCCCGGCGGCGATGACCACGAATCGGTCGCCGTCATGGATCTGGCGACGAAGTCGATCCGGCGACTCGCCGACTTCACGCACCCCGACGCCGTTGACAACCCACCGACCTGGGCGCCGGACGGCCGGACCATCGCCTTCGATATCCTCCATTGGGACCCGACAGGGACGTTCGTCGCGGGGTCGGTCGTCGCGACCGTACCTGTCGCGGGCGGGGAGATCCATCGGCTCACGAGCCCGGACGCGTTCATGGCCCACCCGGACTGGAGCCCCGACGGGACCCGGCTGGTGATGAACTCCTACGACCTCGGCAATATCGCCTCGACACCCAAGCCGTCGAACCTGTACCTGATCAACCCGGATGGGTCTGGCCTCCGCCAGCTCACCCATGCATCGGTCGATGGCTCGATGCGGATCGGAGAGCCGCGCTGGGACCCGGACGGCTCCGGGTTCGTGGTCTCCATCCTCACCGGGACTGGCCCGGAGTTCACCTTTTCCGACGTGAGGCTCGCGTTCGTCGATGCGGCCGGCGGCGATCCGGTGCTCATCCCCGGATTGAGCGGCAAGTACCCGGATCTGCGCCCCACACCCTGACCCTCACGTTCGTGGCGGCGAAGATGGAACGATGATCCGAGGTCGGACCTCATAGTCTCGACAGCGGCCACGATGGGCCGCGGCAGACGGGGACGTCGATGCAGCGAGATCTCGTCGTTCGGGCGAGTACCGGCGACCACGACGCGTTCGCGTCGCTGGCGACCGACGCGTACGGACGTCTCCATCGCACCGCCCGGCTGATCCTTCGAAGCGAGGATCTCGCCTCTGACGCGGTCCAGGAGGCGCTCACCTCGGCCTGGCTCCACATCCGGTCCGTGCGCGACCCGGACCGCTTCGATGCCTGGCTGAACCGGCTCATCGTCCGCGCCTGCTACACGGAGATCCGGCGGGCCAGGCGCCGCCCGATCGAGATCCACGTCGACACGATCGATCCGCCCGGCATCGACGACTCGTCGGGCTCGTTCGCCGATCGAGACCAGCTTGCGCAAGGCTTCGCCCGCCTGTCCGCCGAGCACCGCGCGGTCCTCGTGGTTCACCACTACCTGGGCCTCGGGGACGCGGAGGCCGCCACGGTGCTGGAGGTCCCGATCGGGACGTTCAAGTCCCGCCTCAATCGTGCTCACCTGTCGCTTCGCGCGGCCCTCGACGCCGACGAGCGAGTCGCCGGGATCGCCAAGGAGTCCGTGGCATGACCGCCCAGAACGACCTCGACCGGACGCTCGGCGCCTGGTTCGGCGCCGAGGCGGCGCCCGCCGTACCGCAGGAACCGCTCGCGCGCATCATCGAGTCGACGCGTGGCCAGCGGCCGCGACCGTCTGTCGTGGCCGGCATCGGCAGCCACTCGGTAGGCGCAATTCCGACGAGCGGCGTCGGCTCCGCGGCGAACAGCCTTCGACCCGCGCTGGTCGTCGCGCTCGTGGGACTCATCGCCATCGCCCTCGCCGGTGGCGCACTCCTGGTTGGCCGGCGTCTGGCGCCACCGCCCCATCTGCCCCACGCGTACCTCAATCAACTCGTGTCGGCACCCGATCTGTCGACGCCGATGACGAGCCCGATGCTCGTTCCGCTCGCCGATGGCCGCGTGCTCGTCATCGGCGACGGCGGGACCTTCCGCCAGGGAATCGCGGCATTGGTCTACGACCCAGCGACCGGGGCCTCGGTGAACGCCGGGCCGATGGTGGCCCCGGGCCAGTTCGTCGGCGAGTCCGTCCCGCTCAAGGACGGACGGATCTTCATCCTCGGCGACGGGGTCTACCAGGTCTTCGATCCAACGACGCTGCAGTTCACGGCGGTCGGACCGACGGTCGCCCCGCGGTCGGGCGCGACTGCGGCGCTCCTGCACGACGGGCGAGTCCTGATCGCCGGTGGCCTGCCTCCCGGCGAGCAGGCCGGCGTCGACCCCCCGCTCCGCACCGCCGAGCTCTTCGACCCGGCCACCATGACGTCCACCCCGACCGGATCCTTTGCGGCCCTGAGTGGCGGGCCGATGGTGACGTTGCCTGATGGTCGCGTGTTCATGGGCACGGGCGATGCGGCCGAGATCTACGACCCGGCGACCGGCACGTTTGGCCCCGCCAGCACGACGACGTCGGGCGGCTGGGGGCATCCGGTGGTCCTCCCCGACGGCCGTGTCGTGCTCGCGGGTCCGTCGGGGATGTACACGGGAGGCACGATCGAGGTCTGGGACCCGGCATCGGCGACGTTCTCGGTCCACAGCCTGCCGGAGCCGCTGTTCGGCGCGACCCTGCTTGACGACGGCCGGGTGTTCCTGATCGGCATGTGCGCCGGGCGACCGGCTGGCTGGACCGGTGTCTACGATCCCGCGAACGGGGTCACGACTCCCACCACCGGGACGCGAACCTGCCGGCCCGCAGCGACTCGCCTCGCCGATGGGCGGGTGCTCATCGTCGGCGGCCTCGAGCCCGCGGCCCCAACCGTCCAGATCTTCCGTTGAACGGGGTGGCGATGTCGTTGATCGCCAGGGCGACTACGTTCGTCCTTGTCGCATGCTCGCTCATTGGCTGCTCGGGGGCCGCGGCGCCAACCACCGTCCCGAGCGCGCACTCGTCGGCCTCGTCGCCGGGCTGTGGCACCTCGTCCGCCCGGGCCGGGACGACCCACGAGGCCATGAACGTCTCAGGGCTGGCGCGGTCGTGGGATCTGCACGTCCCGGCCGCCCACGACGGGCAGACGCCGCTCCCGCTCGTCGTCCAGCTGCATGGCTACGGTGGCGGCGTGTCGGACATGGCGGGTACCGGGCTCGATACGCTCGGCGACCAGGAGGGCTTCGTGGTCGCCACGCCGGTCGGCCGGGACTCGAAGGCCCATTGGTTGCTCGACTTCGACACGCCTGGGCTCGACGTCACCTCGGCCAACCCTGACGTCGCCTTCATGAGCGCACTGTTCGACCGGCTGGGCGCGGACCTCTGCCTCGATACCTCGCGGATCTACGTCGCGGGCATGTCGAACGGGGCCTGGATGACGTCCGTACTCCCGTGTGCCCTGGGGAATCGCGTCGCGGCGATCGCCCCGGTCTCGGGCCTCGTGGACTTCGGGGCCGCCTGCCACCCCGATCGACCTGTCCCGGTCATCGCCTTCCACGGGACCGCCGACACGATCCTGCCCATCGACGGCGGCTTCGACCCCGATCTGCTGGCGGAGCTGCGGAGCGACACGGGCGGGACCTTCGATGGGGACAACCCCATCTGGGCCGTGCCCATCCGCGAGCGGATGACGCGCATTGCCGTCCGCGACGGCTGCAAGCCGGATCCCGTCTCGGATCAGGTCAGCGCTGATGCCCAGCGCCTGGTCTGGGCGTGTCCGCCGGATGCGGACAAGCAGCTCGTCGTGGTCGACGGCGGGGGCCACGATTGGTTCCGTCCCGATCCCGAGGCGTCCGACCCAAGCCCGTCAGCGGGCAAGGTCGACGCCACCCGACTGATGTGGGACTTCTTCAAGGAACATCCGCTCCCCGCGCGCTGACCGCGCGATCCGGCTATGGACCTGTCGAGCTGAAGACGCCGGTCTTCGGGTCGTACAGCTCAGCCGACGACAGGAACGGGCCGGGCGCGCTCTTGCCGAGTGTCGCAACCCCCCCGGTCACGAGGACGCGGTTGTCGGCGAGCGTGGTAGCCGTCTGGCCGGCGCGACCCGTTGCCATCGAGCCGGTTGGACTGAACGTGCCGGTCGTCGGGTCATAGCGCTCGGCGGACGCGAGCATCTCCCCCGACGCCGACTCAGTATTTGTGAGGTCCGAACCGCCGGCAATGAGGACTTGGCCGTCGACGAGCAGGGTAGCCGTGTAGCCGACGCGAGGGATCGCCATCGAGCCCGTCGGGTTGAAGGTGCCGGTCCTGGGGTCGTACAGCTCGGCTGAGGCGATCGGGAGGCCTTTGTTTACGAGGAGGGTCTGCAAGCCTCCGGTTACGAGCACGCGACGGTCGGCGAGCAGGGTTACGGTGTGTTCAGCGCGAGCGGTCTCCATCGGCCCAGTGGGGCCGAACGTCCCACTGATAGGGTCGTAGAGCTCGGCTGAGGCGAGCGCAGTCGGCTCACTTGTGGGTGGTTCGCTCTGTCCTCCCGTCACCAGAACACGGCCATCGGCGAGGAGGACCGCCGCGTGTTCAGAGCGAGCGTCTGTCATCGAGCCCGTTGGGCTGAACGTTCCGCTCGCGGGGTCGTAGAGCTCCGCAGAGGCGACCGCCGTCGCCGTCTTCCCGCCGGTCACAAGAACACGGCCGTCCGCGAGCAGGGTGGCCGCGTAGCCAGAGCCGCGCGCGACGGTCATCCCGCCGGTCGGGCTGAACGAGCCGGTCCTGGGGTCATAGAGCTCGGCGGAGGAGAGCTCGACGGCCCGGTCGCCCAGACCACCAACGACCAGGACGCGGCCGTCGAGGAGCGGGATGGCGGGATGGTTGGTGCGGGCGCTCGTCATCGAGCCGGTCGGGCTAAAGGTGTTGCGGTTGGGGTCGTAGAGCTCGGCTGAGTCAAGGGCGACGAGGCCGGTGCCGAAGCCGCCGACCACGAGGACTCGGCCATCACCGATCAACGTGGCCGTGTGGTTGCCTCGCCCGACGGTCATCTCTCCAGTCGGGCTGGATATCGGGTTGGATGTGGTGTTCGGAGCGACCGAGCGTCCGCCGACCACCAGGACGCCGACAGCGCCGGCTCCGATCGCGAGCGTCGCTGCCACGAGGAGCCACGTCCGTCGCGGCCCGCGGGCGGCCCTGCCGCGCGTCCGGTGGCGACGCGCCGAGCCCGCCCTGACCGGCCCCGTGACGAGCGTTGCGATCAGCGCATCTGCGTGCGTGCGATCGGTGCCCTCGGCGCCGAACGCCTCGCGCGTTGCCCGTGCGTGGCCTCGAACCGCGCTCGCCGCGACGATGAGGCCTCGCAACTCGCGGAGGTCCGGCTCCGCTGCAGTCTCGTGATCCGGTCCCATGGCCGTCAGAACCTGCACCTCTGCATCACCCATCCGAAGCTCGCCGTTCGCGACCGCCTCGGCCAGGCTGAGCAGGTCGAGGGACATCTGCTTCGTCATCGCTCCGTCTCCTCGCCCAACGCAGTCGCCAGCCGCTTGAGTCCGCGGTGAACGAGCGAACGGGCATTCACGGTCGAGATGTCCATCGCGGCAGCGACCGTCTCGTACGGCAGGTCCTGGTAGAAGCGCAGGTAGATGGCGGCGCGTTGGCGGCCGGGGAGGTGACGCATCGCCTCGTCCGTCGCTCGCATCCGCTCGTCGTGGATCACGCGGTCCGGCAGGCTCGGCGCATCGTCCGGGCGATCGAGGAGCACGGTGGCAGGGAGGGGAAAACGACGTCTGCGGTAGTGATCGACGACCACGTTATGCGCGACGCGAAAGATCCATGCCGGGCGGGCGGCCGGGTCGATCGGCATCGGTCCGCTGACGACCCGGCGGAACACCTCGCTGACGAGGTCTTCCTGATCGGAAACGTCACGCACCCGGAACCCGACGTAGCCACGGACCCGGGGCGCCCAGGCTTCGTAGAGCGCCGCGGCCTCAAGGCTCTCGGGGCGAATCCCGACACGGTGGGCGTTCGATCGCTCCGGCGCTTGCGGAATTGGCGTCTCGACCGGTGACCGCTTCAGGGCGAAGGTCCTCGACGGGTCCAAGGTGGGTTCTCACGGAGCGATTGTTCGATCCGGGGGACGTACCCAATTCCATTCCGTTGCAGTTGACGATGAGGCTTGCCCCGTCGTCAGGGGCAGCTGAGGTCGCCCTGGTGCGTGCCAGTGGACCGTCAGGCCGCCCGACATGTGCAGGATGGCGCCGTCGTGGTTGCCCTTCAGGTCGTTGTCGATCGTGAACGCGCACACGAACTGGCCCGTGGCGTCGAGCGTGACCTTGGCGCCGGTCCCGTCGTACGAGGAATTCGCGTTCAACTCCGTGGCGGCGCTCCCGAACGCGATGCTGCCGTCCGTCTCGACCTTGATATTTCCGAACGTGCCCTTGTCGGATGTCAGCGTCGGGTTGTTGTACCCGTTGATCGGGTTCGCTTCGGTCCCGGGAGTGACCGTCCAGTTCGCCGAGTAGACACCGGAGCTGGCGAGCGTGCCCTCGTACCCATTCGCACCACCGGCTGCCGCACTGGCGCCCGATCCGCCTCCGGCCTCAGTCGGCCCGGGCGCGCCCGCAGCCTCGGTTGGCGTCCCGCCTCCGGTCTGCGCGGTCGAGCCGGCTCCTCCGCTGCAGGCTGCAAGGGTGAGGCTCAGCCCGAAGGGCGAGCCCGACGGCCCCAAGACGCTTGTCCACGTCGCGCCTCCTGCCGAGCGTCCGGTCAACAAGCGTCACCTCTCGCTCGGACCCGGCAACCATAGACCTGCCGTGGCGTGACGACCACGCGTACGCTGGCACGCGACATCCGCACGTGGAGCCGATCACCTGAGCGATATCGCGCGGTCCGTAGCGAAGGCGGCGTTCGACCGCATCCTGGTCGAACCCACGCCGGCGGACCTCTGGCAGCTCCAGAAGGCCCTCCTCGTCATCGATGGGGAGCCAGCCGCACGAGCGCGCGCGGTCGCACGCGCCTTCCACGGCTGCCTGCGCAATCTCGAGAGCAAGTCGGCCTCGCGCCGGGCCAGCCGGTGGGGCGCCGCGCTCGGAACCGCGGCCGTCGGCAGCGTCAGCGTCAGCGAGCTGGCCGACGGGCAGGAGAACGCCCTGCAACGCCTGTTGCAGGGCGGGATGCCGGCGATGCTCGAGATCGGCTCGGCGCTGAAGTCGGCCCAGGCGTGGGAGGTCGAGGCCGGGCTGATCTACGACGACCTGGCGTGGTTCCTGTACGACGAGCTGTGGGAGGTCTCCGCGACCGCGCGGCCCGAGCTCTCGCCGTCCGAGCGCGGCGCGCAGATCGACCTGGTGCTCGACCCGCTGCTCGACGCCGCGGTGCCCGACGGCGACCGGGCGGCCCTCGTGGTCAACGTCTTCCGCGCGGTGCTCGCGGCAAGGTTGGCTCCCGTGTTCGCCAGCAACTAGGCGGGAGCGATCTCGGCGAGGCGGGACCGTGACGGACCGAAGGGCGTCAACCGACAACCGATAGACTTGGCTTGGTGGACATCCTGAGGTCGCGAACCGGCCGAGTCACGATCGTTGGCCATCGTGGTGCTGCTGCCTACGCGCCCGAGAACACGATGGCCTCGTTTGCGAAGGCGCTCGAGCTCGGCGTCGACATGGTCGAACTCGACGTCCATCTCAGCGCCGATGGCCGATGTGTCGTGATCCATGATGAGACGGTCGAGGGCACGACAGACGGCCGTGGCTACGTCGGAGGGCTCACCTACAGCGAGCTCCGCGAGCTCGACGCCGGCAACGGACAATCGATCCCTGAGCTTGGCGAAGTCTTGACCTGGGCACAGGATGTCGACCTGCCGCTATCGATCGAGATCAAGCAGCCGAACTTGTGCATGCGCGGTCTCTACGTCGGACTCGTTGAGGCAGTCCTCGAGCTTGTCGACCGATACGGAATGCTGGATCGCGTCCTGATCCACTCCTACCACCATCCGTCGATCCTGGAGGTGAAACAGCTCCGTCCCGAGGTGCTGACCGCGATCAGCTGGGACGGCGCCGACCTCCTCGACGTCACCCTCCCCGCTCGCGAGGTGCGCGCCGACGGCGTGCATCACGAGTGGCGCTCGACATCACCCGAGGCGGTCGCCCAGGCACATGCCGCCGGGCTCCACATCCAGGGTGGAGGTATCCCCGACGGCCGCGACGACATCGTGCGAGCCCTGATCCGCAATGGTGTCGACATGATCGACAGCGATGCCCCGGACCACCTTCGCTCCATCGTCGAGGACGAGCTCCGTGCGCTCTGACACCGGACCCGGATCCGAAGATCAACCAGCGGATCGTCGGTGACGCCGTCCGGGGACGTCCTCGGCGGCCATGATCGAACTGCCAAGGGCATCGAGGCTGTCGTATTCGATCTGGGCGGTGTGTGCATCGACTGGAACCCCCGCCACCTGTACCGGACGTTGTTCGACGGCGACGACGTGGCGATGGAGCGTTTCCTGGCCCAGATCTGCACCCCCGACTGGAACGCGGAGCAGGACGCCGGTCGATCGTGGGGCGAAGCCACCGAATGCCTCACGCGGGAGCACCCGGACTCGCGTGTGCTCATTGAGGCCTACCGTGAACGGTGGTCGGAGATGCTCGGCGGCGCCTTCGCGGACACGATCGAGGTCCTGGGCGAGCTCCGGAAGGCGTCACGTCCGCTGTTCGCTCTGAGCAACATGTCGGCCGACACGTTCCCCATCGTCCGATCGCGATACCCGTTCATCGAGTGGTTCACCGGCATCGTCATCTCGGGTGCCGAGGGGATCTGCAAGCCCGACCCGCGGATCTATCGGTTGCTCCTCAAGCGCTATGGCCTCCGACCGAACACGACGGTTTTCGTTGACGACCTCGCCGGGAACGTCGCCGCGGCCGCGGAGCTCGGCATGGTCGGGCTGCAGTTTCGAGGCGGCCACGACCTGCGCCGCGACCTCGTCCGATTGGGCCTTCTGCACGATTGACCAGCAGGATTTGCCTGCGGCGGCCAGGTGCTTCGCGAACGGCTCGGAATCTGGGTTGACATCCGAGGCCATCGACCACAGAGTCCGGGGGTGACCACCGGCGTCCGCCGCGCCAAAAGCAGCCGCCGGTCGCCCACTGATCGGTACGCCTTCAGCGGCGAGTTTCACTACTTCCGCCTCCCGCGCCCTGCTTGGCCGGACCGCTTGGCCCAGGTCCGCGATCTCGGCTTCGAGGCGGTCAGCATCTACGTCCCATGGAACTGGCACGAGCCGTCGCCCGGTGCCCTCGATTTCACGGGCCGGTCGCTGCCCGAGCGCGATCTCCTCGGCGCGCTCGACGCGATCGCGACCGCTGGACTCCGCTGCATCTACCGGCCAGGCCCATTCATCACGGCCGAGTGGCGGGACGGCGGGATCCCCGCTTGGCTGTGGACGGCAGACCCGTCGATCCTTGCCCTTGATGCCGCGGGACGTTCGGCCGGCGCCGGCCGACCATATCCGGCCCTGACGTACGCCCATCCCGGCTACGAAGGTCCGGCGGTGGACTGGCTGGTGAGATCGATCGAGGCCGTCGCCGATTACTTCGTGTCCCGCGGTGGACCGATCGTCCACCTCCAGCTCGACGACGAACCGTCGTACTGGCAGCAGCTGGACGACCCGCTTGCGCTCGACTACAACCCGCACCTCGTGGCTTCGGTCAACGGGCGCCCTTCCCGCTATGGCGATTGGCTGCTCCGTCGCCACGGCTCGCTGGACGCGGTCAACGCGGCTCACCACACGAGCTGGCAGGGCGCAGCGAGCGTCGAACCACCCCGGGTCCCACTGATCGAACGGAACGAGCTGGTCCGCTACGTCGATTGGCTCGACTTCAAGCTCGACGAGATCAACGAGCACGTCGTCGTCCTCGAGAAGGCCGCCCGCGAGACTGGGTTCGACGGGCCGATCTCGATGCTGTTTCCTTACCTCCTGCCGCTCCAGGCAGCGAAGTTCGCCGCGTTCGCCAGTGCCCGTGGTCTCGATCTGGAGCTGACCAACGAGTGCTACGTGTCGCTGTTCAGCCCGACCGAGTCGCCGGAGCAGAAGGTCGCCCACATCATCGCCTGCCACGAGACGTACCACATGTGGCGGGGGCCGGAGCAAGGTCCGGCCTTCACGATGGAGCTCCAGGGCTCGAACAGCTCATTCATCCCGGCGGGCGTCATGGAGATGCTCTATGGCGTCACGCTGGCCCGTGGCATCAGGGGCTTCAACATCTTCATGCTCGTCGGGGGCGAGAACCCGATCGGGTACGCGAACGGGACCGGTCGCGAATACGACCTGGACGCGCCGGTCGGGGCGAACGGTGAACTTCGGCCGCATGCGGAGGTCCTGGCGCGGCAGTTGCGGGTGGTCCGGGCGCTCGAGCCGGAGCTGCTTGCCGCAGAGCCGCTCCGGGACACCTGGCTCGCCTGTCACGTGCCGTATGAGAGCGCTGCCCTCGTCGCCGGTCGAGGCACGTTCGCCGACGCTGGGGCAGCCATGACCGGCATGTTCTCCTCCGGTGACTTCGGTCTGGCGAATGCCTCGAGCCTTTCAGCGTTGCTGACGCTGGCTGGAGTCAGCTGGGGCGCCCTCGACCTGGAGCGGAGCGACGAGGAAGCCTGGCGCCAAGCCCGTCAACTATGGGTCCCGGGCCTCGACTTCATGGGTCGCGAGGTCCAGGAGCGGGTCGCACGCTGGGTCGCCGATGGCGGCCATCTCGTGATCCTGCCCGCGATTCCAATGGTCGATGAGCAGATGGCACCGTGCGAGATCCTCGCCAGGTCGATCTTCGGACCGGAGGACCCACCGCAGTTTCCGCCGTTCGAGGCGGAGCCGAAGGGTTGGAGCCAGGTCACGACGGCCGACGGCGGGTCGCTCGCCGTCCAGGGCGAGGGCGCCCGGATGATCCCTCCCGAGGACGCGACGCCGATCGCCTGGTCGGAAGATGGCGGCGTCATCGCCTTCCGCCGGCCGGTCGGACAGGGTTCGGCGACCGTGATCGGGTTCCGTCTCCAGTACCACCCGGTCGGCGGAGCCGACCAGTTCGCGCTGGTGGCCGGGATCGTCGAAGGCGCCTGTGGGCCGCGGGCCGCGACGGCCGACGCGCCGGGCGCGGTCGTGCTCGAGCTGGCTGGACCAGCGGGAGGGTTGCTGTGCGTGGTCAACCCTGTCGAGCGACGGCTCGCGACCCGCGTCAACTACACGATCCCTGGCACGTCAGAGCAGGCGTCGATCCCGGCATCCCTGCCGGCCATCGAGATCGAGGGACGTGGCGCGCGGCTGCTACCGATCGGCATCGACATCGGTCGTGGTCGCCGGCTTCGCCACGCAACCGCTGAGCTCCTTGAGCGGGGCGCAAACGACGACGGCTCGATCCGCCTGTCGTTCGCATCGACGCCTGGCGCCCAGGTTGAGATCGCCATTGACGGTACGCCGACGACGCTGGTCGTCGATGGTGACCGAGCGATTGCGCCAACCGCGCGAACCGCGAGCGGCCACATCTTCGTCATCGACGCCACTGAACCCGAGGTTGTCGTGTCGCTATACCCGAGCGAGGAGTGGGAAAGCTCGGGCCTGTCATCGTGAAGATCAGCAGGAGGAGCACCATGAGGTTCGATCGCGCCAGCCAGGGACGCTATCTCTCGGCACTCGCCATGACCTGCCTCCTGGCCGGATGCGCCGGTGCAACCGTGCCGTCCGCGGCTCCAGTCGCGACCGCGCCGCCGATCGCCTCGCCCGTCGGCGCTGCATCGTCCGCTCCGGCATCCGAGGCCGCTCCGACATCCGAGGCACCGAGCCCGAGCGAGGACCTCACCGGCCAGGAGATCACGGTGATGCTCCCCGACTGGGCCAACATCCCGCCGGAGGTCCTCGCCGACTTCACGGCAAAGACCGGCGTCAAGGTCAACATCGATGTCGCCGGTTTCGGGGCGATCCACGACAAGGTCGCGGTGGCCGGTGCCGCCAACACGCCACTCGCGGACGTCACCGAGATGGACTGGACATGGACGGGCCAGTTCGGGTCCGCGGGCTGGTATGAGCCGCTCGACGGCCTGATCGACCCGGCGATCCTCTCCGACATCCCGAACGAGACGTCGTTCAGCGCCGGGGGCCGGCCGTATGCCGTCTGCTACAGCAACGACTTCCGCATCGGCGCCTACAACACGGAGCTGTTCCAGAAGGCCGGCATCACGGCGGCGCCGACCACGTTCGACGAGCTCCTGACCGATCTGCGCCAGCTCAAGAGCACCGGCGTCAGCAAGTCGCCGCTGACGATCACGCTGTCGGCGACCGAGGGCGCGGCCAGCGCGTGGTATCTGCTGACGACCGCGATGGGCGGCACGCTCTTCGACGACGCCGGCCAGCCCACGTTCGCCGACCCGGCATCGCCCGCCTACAAGGCCTTCGATTTCATGGTCAATGCCTACAAGGAGGGGCTCGTTGCGCCCGGGGCGATCTCGCCCGACGCGGACTCCGACGCTGCCTTCACGTCCGGCGCTTCAGCGGTCACCCTGACCGGCGGCCCGGACGAGCTCGTCGTGGCCAATGACAAGACCGCGTCCAAGATCGTCGGCAAGGCGGCCTACATGCTTGAACCCGGCGTCAGCGGTCCGGGCGGCACGATCGGGTCGCCGGAGGGCCTCGGAATCATGGCCAGCTCCCAGCACAAGGCGGCTGCCGCTGCGTTCATCTCGTGGTGGATGCAGCCCGAAACGCTGAAGAAGATCCAGTCGTCGATCGGTCTGCTGCCCTGCCGGGCGAGCGTTGTCGACGAGCTCATCGCATCGAAGACGCTGGCCGGCGGGGACATTCTCTCGACGCAGCTCCGGGCGCTCAAGCCGCTCTTCCCGAACGGCGCGCCAACCTGGTACAGCGAGTTCTCGACGAACGCGTCGAGTCTGCTCAACGCGGCGGCTCGGGGCGATACGTCGGTGGCCGACGCGCTCACGAACCTGGCCGACCAGACGAAGACCCTGGCCGGAGGCTGACCCACACTTCCCGCCGGTCAGCGAATGACGAACATCTCGAGGCGGCTCGCTTCCTCCCCTCGACGCCCGCGCCTGCCCGGCCGAGCTCGACTGGAGGAAGCGCGTCTCGGCTGGTTCCTCGTCCTGCCGGTCGTCGCCGTCATCGCTGTTCTCGTCGTCTATCCGCTCATCCTGGGCTTTGGGCTGAGCCTGCGATCCGTTCACTATGCGTCGGGGACGCCCGATACCTTCGTCGGACTGAAGAACTACGTCGACGTCCTGGGGCGCCCTGAGTCCATCTCGGCGCTGGTCCACACGATGGGCTACGTCGCGGTCGCGGTCATCCTCGAGATCGTCTTCGGGACGTTGATCGCGCTGGTCCTCGACCAGGCATTCCGCGGCCGCAGCATCCTGTTTGCGATCCTGATCCTGCCGTGGGCACTGCCCGGGATCGTCAGCGGTCTCCTGTGGACGAGAATCCTCAACCCTGACAGCGGTCTCCTCAACAGCCTCCTGTTCCAGCTCCACCTGATCGACCACTATCAGGTCTGGTTCAGCAGCCCGTTGGCCTCGATCGTCCTGATCGCGATCGTCCACGTCTGGGGCGTGATCCCGCTGACCGCCCTGATCATCCTGTCCGGCCTCCAGTCGGTCCCACCCGAGCTGCACGCGGCGGCGGCCGTGGATGGTGCCGGTCCGACCGCCCAATTCCGATACATCACGCTGCCCATCATTCGGCCGGCGATGGCGGTCGCCCTGACCATCGGAACGGTCGCGGCCCTCGGGATCTTCGACGAGATCTTCGTATTGAACGGGACCGCCCTCGGCACGCGCTCGATCCAGATGCAGATCTACCTGACGACGTTCGGCCAGCTCGACTTCGGCCGGGGCACGGCGATGGCGTTTCTCCTCGGGCTGGTAACGATCCTGTTTTCGATCGCCTATCTCCGCGGCCTTCGCCGCCGGACGGGCTGATCAGGATGCACACCTCACGCACTCAGCGGGTCCTGCGTGCCATCGGGATCGTCGCGATCGTCCTGTGGTCGCTCGGACCGGTGATGATCGGGTTGATCACGAGCCTCTCGACCGAGGCCGATGTCCAGGCCGTCCCCGCCCACTGGCTGCCAGAGGCCCCGACGATCTCGAGCTACCAGACGCTGCTGGGCGGCGAGCCCGTCCAGGGCGGCATCCGGACACCGAGTGAGGTAAAGGCGTTCGGTAGCGCGATGGCCAACACGTCGATCGTCACCGTCGAGACCGTCATCGTCTGCGTCGTCGTGTCGGTCCTCGCCGGCTATGCCTTCAGCCGGCTACGGTTCGTGGGTCGGCGGGTCGCCTTCGTCGCCCTGATCGTGACGATCGAAATTCCCGTGTTCGCCCTGCTGGCGCCGCTGTTCCAATTGATGGCCGGCGCACGCCTGATCGACACCCAGCTCGGACTCGTCCTCGTCTACGTGAGCGCGCTGGCGCCGCTCGCGGTGTGGCTCCTCTACAACTTCTGCAAGGAGCTCCCGCTCGAGCCGGAGGAGGCCGCCTTGATCGATGGCTGCGGCCGGTTCGCCGTGTTCTGGCGGATCGCATTGCCCCAGATGCGGTCGGCGATCGCCGCGGTCGCCGCGATCGTCATGCTGTCGGTGTGGGGTCAGTTCCTCGTTCCGCTCCTGTTCGCTCCGACGATTGCGACGAAGCCCGTCACGGTGCTGATCACCGAGTTCGTCGGGAAGTACCACACCAACCAGCCACTGATCGTCGCCGCCGGGATGCTCGCCCTGCTGCCGCCGGCGATCGTCGCGGTTGCGCTGAACCGCCAGATCAGGGGCATGCTCTCGGGGTGGTCAAACTGACGATTCGCGCTATTTCGTGAGCTTGTGACAGGGGTGCCCGAGGTCGCTCAGCCGACCATCCGGACGCGCACGCCGAGCGCCTCGTAGACAGATCGCGCTCGAGCGTCGCCCGACACGAGCAGACTCCCATGCTGGCGCGCGGCCGCGCCCACGAGGCCGTCGTAGATGGCGCCGCCCGAGATCCCCAATCTGGCGAGCTCGGGGCCGAGCGCGGCGGCGACCTCCTCGCCGAGGAACGCCGTCCACGGGAAGTCATGGGCCAGGAGCGCGGCGACGTCCGCCGGCGAGCGGCGTCGTCCGCCGGGCAGCCGCGTCAGGACCGAGAAGGTCTCGAACCAGGCGTGGCCCGCGAGCCCCAGGTGGTGCCCGCGGACGGCCTCCAAGGTTGCCGCATGCGCCTCGTGGTCCTCGACCACGAGGGCGACCGCCGCGCTCGTATCGAGCAGCACGACCGCGTCCGGCTCAGCCTCCATGCCGGTCGGCGTCGATCAGCTCGCTCACCGCCGCCGTGGTCAGGGGCGTGCCGGAGGCCGGAATGAGGAGGAGGCCGCCATCCTCGCGCAGCCCGCTGCCGCCGACGGGCTCGATCCGGATCGCCGCCCCATCGAGCTCGACCTCGACCTCACCGCCGCCGGCGAGCCCGATCCGGTCCCGGAGCGGGCGTGGGATGACGAGGCGGCCTGCCTTGTCAATGGTCGTCTTCATGGTAGGCATGCTACCACTGTTATGGTAGGCCGCAAACCACAAAGCGGAGGACGTGGGCAGGCGGGTCACGCCGCGCTCGACCTATGCTGCTCGTAGCAACCCCCCAAGGAGCACCCCATGGCCTTCGGGCGAGTACCGACATCATCGAGTCCGCCGGCCTGAGCGACCCCGACACCCCGGGCGGCGCGCGAGTAGCGGCCGAACCGAGCGCCATCCGCCGTTTCAGCCGCTGGTTCTGGCGACCGCCGCGGGCGCACGGCGAGATCGAGGCCGAGCGCAGGGTCAGCTTCCTCGAGCTCTTCTGCGACCTGGTCTACGTCGTCGTCATCGCGCAGGCGGCGCGCGAGCTGGCGGGCTCGGTGTCGCTCCGCGGCTACCTCGAGTTCCTCGTCGTCTTCGGGGTCATCTGGGTCGCGTGGGCGAACGGGACGCTCTACTACGAGCTCCACGGGCGCGAGGACGGCCGGACGCGGACCTTCGTGTTCATCCAGATGGCCATCCTCGCGCTGCTCGCCGTGTTCACGGGCAAGGCGGCGAGTGACACCGGGACCGCATTCGCGCTCGTCGTCGTCGCGTTCCTCGTCGTCATGACGTGGCTCTGGTACACGGTCCGCCGGCAGGACCGGCCCGAGTACATGGCCAGCACCGCGCGCTATCTCGTGGCGATGCTGGTCTCGATCGTCGTCCTCACGATCAGCGCCGTGCTGCCGACCGACGCGCGGCTCGCCGTGTGGGCCGCGTTCTCGGGGGGATGGATCGCGCTCATGCTCTTCTTCGGCTGGAACTCGCGCCGAGGATCGGTGATCGGCATCGTCCCCACCGACGCCATGGTCGAGCGCTTCGACCTGCTGATCATCATCGTGCTGGGCGAGGTCGTGACGGGCGTCGTGAATGGCCTGGCCGACGCTGGACAGGATCCCCTGACCCTGGCGACCGGCTTCGTGGCGTTGTTGGTCGGGTTCGGCCTGTGGTGGATCTTCTTCGACGTGGGCGGGCGCCGCCTGCCGCGTCACGACGGGCTGGCCGTCAACCTGTGGATGACGGCGCACCTCCCGATCGCCGTCGCGATCGTCGGGGCCGGGGCGGCGATGATCGGCCTGATCGAGCACGCCCACGAGCCGCAGACCCCGTCAGCGACGGCCTGGCTGCTCGCCGGCTCGGTCGCGCTGATGCTGGTCGCCCTGGCCCTCGTCACCCGGACGCTCGCCGACTACCACCGCCACGCCGTCATCTTCCGGCCGCTCGCCCTCGTGATGGTCGGCGCGGCAGGGGTCGCGCTGCTCGTCGGCTGGTGGCGGCCGGCGGCCTGGCTCCTGGCGCTGCTCCTGGTGGCCATCCTCGCGGCCGTCTGGGTCTTCGCCGTCGTCCGCTTGTTCACGACTGGGACGTGGGGGACGCCGGGCGCGTCGGGGACGGCGACCGAGCCAGGCAATGAGGCTTGACTCACCTATGCCACGATTGCAGCTCCGCGTCGCCCGACGCGGACACGCATGGGTGGGCCGGATGCCGGACCAGAGCCACATCGAGGCTCGGGGCACGCTGAGCGCTGATCGTCTGGCGCGTGAGGCTGGGACGACGCCCGAGTACATCGCCCGGCTCGTCGAGGCCGGTGCGATCAGTGCCGATGTCGACGGACGGTTCGCCGGCGAAGACGTGCCCCGCGTCCGGCTCACGCTTGCCCTGGCCGATGGCGGGATCGAGTTCGACGACCTGATGTCGGTGCTCCGCAGCGGAGCCCTCCAGCTCGATTGGGTGGCACGGCTGTGGTCGGTGGGCGAGCCATCCGGTCGGACATTCGCTGCATTTTCCGAATCGCTGGGTCAGCAGGCAGTCCTCCTCCCCGACGTGTATACGGCCCTCGGCCTGGCTCAACCGATGCCCGCCACGGTGATGCGTCAGGACGAGGAGCGGGTTATCACCGACTTCCTCGAGCTGTGGAGCCTGGTGGACGATCGACCGGAGGTCTACCTCCGCGCCGCTCGCATCGCCGGTGACGGGGTACGCCGGATTCAGGGCGCGACGCAGGACCTGTTCGACGAGCTTGGTGGGCCGCCCGGAAACCAGCTCGCGAAAGGGAAGTCTCCGGCCGAGGCGATACGGCCGGCGCTCCGTCTCGGCCCGGTCCTCGCCGAACTGATGGTCTGGCTTCAGGGCCGCCACCAGGAGCACGAGGTCTTCGCGCGGATCGTGACGTACGTCGAGGAGACGCTGATCAAGGCGGGGCACGACGAGCGACAGGGCCAGCGGCCTGCCATCGCATTCATCGATCTCACGGGATACACGGAGATGACGGCCTCAGGAGGCGACGAACACGCAGCAGAGTCGGCGACGACGCTGCAGACCCTCGCAGCCTCGGCGGTTCGCAGCCGACGTGGCCGGGTGGTGAAGCTGCTCGGCGACGGCGTGATGCTCCAGTACTCCTCGATTGTCGACGCGATCGACTCGGTTCGCGAACTGATGGCCTCCATCACGGCGGCAGGTCTGCCGCCGGCGCACGCCGGCATCGCAGCCGGGTCGATGGTGGTCCGCGACGGCGACGTCTACGGACACACGGTGAACCTCGCGGCGCGGATCGCGAGCCATGCCGGAGCGGGGGAGCTCCTGGTCGCCGCGGACGGGGTGGACGCGTCGACGGGGGATGATCTCGAGCTCGAGGACGCCGGATCGGCCATGCTCAAGGGCATCGCCGACCCGGTCCGGGTGCTGCGTGTCCCGCTGGACTGACGCGATGCGATCGGCGCCCGATACAACCAGGCGAGCTCGGGGCATCGGCCTCACGCCAGCCGGGCGGTAGCCTCGTCGGTCGTGATGACCTCGGCGAACTCGCCGTGGAGACTCGCAAGGGCCGTGCGGTGGATGAGATCAGCCGGGAAGACCTCACCATCGGGACCTTCTCGGTCGAAGGTGGCGCACGCATCACCGACGACCCAGGTCTCGAACCCGAGATTCCCTGACATCCGCGCGGTGGTCGAACCGCAGTGATCGGTCGTGATCGCGGCGATCACCACCGTTGTGGCACCGGCCGCATGCAGGCGGTCTTCCAGGTCGGTCCCGATGAACGCGGAGTTCACTCCCTTGGTGAGCACTGGCTCATCACCCACGGGCATCGCTTCCGGTTTGAACTCGAACCCGGGATCTCCCTCGTTGAAGAAGTGCCATTCGGGATCGGTCTCGCGATGTCGTACGTGGATGACGGGCGCCTTCGCGGCTCTCCAGGCAGCGAGCAGTCGCGCAACGTTCGCCTCGGCGTCAGGGTTGTTCCGCTCGCCCCAGATGGGGTCATCGAATGCGTGCTGGATGTCAACCACGACCAGCGTCGGCTTCACGGACATGGCGAAACCCTAACGACTCGGTCAAGCGCGCGCATGTACGCCAAGACAGCATGACGGCGGCCGGTTCAGACCTCCATTGTGATCTCGTGGATCTCGGCCGGCGGGATGCCGTTGCGTGTGTGGATCCGCTGAACCGCGTCGGCGCTGGGGCCCGTGGAGATGCAGAAGACGGTCCCGCTCACCGGGTCGGCCCAGGCGTGGTCGAAGCTCACGCCTTCCTCGCCCTGGAGCGCGAGGTCGCCCTCGTGGGCCGCTTTCAGCGCCTCGGGCGTGATCCCGACCATCCCCGTGTGGATGTCCATGAACTTCGGCACGTCAGAACCTCCGTCGGGCAACGTGGCCCGGATACCAAGGGTCGGTCTCGCCAATGGCCCAGCACGACGATCGGGGCGACCGTGTGATGGTGCGCCGTGCTGGTGGGAGCGGACTCCCGTGCCTCCCCTGCTCGCCCATATTGGCCGCCGCGAGCAGGGGGCGCAAGGCCGATCCATGCCGGGCCGGGCGTGACCATCCGGCAGCGCAAACCAGCCGCGGTGTGTCGGACCGCGCCCGGAACGCCCCGATGGCCAAGGTCCGCATGCTTCAATCCGTTCGATGAAGCGAGCCCGCATGCTCGATATCGGTGCCGATCCCGCGGACGAACCGGATCTCCGTATCCGGAAGCGGACGGCAGTCGCCGTGGTGTTCGTGTTCATGGCGGTCGCCGTCGCCTTCGGACTCGTCGACCTGGCGCTGGCGCGACCGGTCCTGGCGGCCCTCGCGCTCGTCCAGGTCGCCGCGTTCGGGACGGCACTGGCCCTGTTCCACAGGAGCCACCGGCTCACGCCGCTCATCGCGACGATGGCCGTTGTCGGGCTGGCTGTCCTATTCCTCAGCCTGATCCCTGCGGGGGGCCTGTCGTGGGGAGCCGCCAACCTCATCTGGATCGTCCTCGTCCCGATCGGCGCGGTGCTCTTCCTTGGGCCGCGAGCCGGCCCCGTGGCCCTGGCCGGTGTGGTCATCGTGGTCGCGACGGGCGTCCTCATCGATCCGCTCATCCGCGCCGCGCCGCCGGAACCGTCCCTCGCCAGGATCCTGGTGACTGCGGCCAATCTCATCGTTCCAGCCACGATCGCGCTGGTCTTGGTGGTGTTCATCGACGGTGAGCGACTCCGCGCCAGAGCCGAGTCCGACGCCCTGCTGCTGAACGTCCTGCCTCGCTCGATCGCCGATCGGCTGAAGGCCGGGGAGCGGGTCATCGCCGACCACTACGACGAGGTGACGATCCTGTTCGCAGATGTCGTCGACTTCACGCCATTCGCGGCCCAGGAGACGCCAGTCCGCGTCGTCGCCGTGCTCAATGAGGTGTTCAGTCGCTTCGACACGCTCGCCGAGCAGCACGGCCTCGAGAAGATCAAGACGATCGGCGACGCATACATGGTGATCGCAGGAGCACCTGAACCACGCGCCGACCATGCGGCGGTCATCGTGGACATGGCCCTCGAGATGCTGGGGGTCGCGGGCCTGACCCAACCGACTCCCGGGAGTCCGCTTCGACTGAGGATCGGCATCGCGTCCGGACCGGCCGTAGCCGGCGTGATCGGCCATCGGAAATTCAGCTACGACGTGTGGGGCGACGCCGTGAACCTCGCCAGCCGGATGGAGTCGACCGGAGTACCGGGGGAGATCCAGGTCGCGGATTCGACCTGGCGATTGTGCGCCGACCGCTATCCATTCAGATCGCGGGAGGTCGAGGTCAAGGGTCTGGGCACGCTACGCACGTTCCTGCTCAACCCGGCGTCGGTTCCTGCTGGAGAGCACGACGCGACATCGGCTGCCGTCGTTTAGGAAACGAGCCATCCAGGTCACCGCTCGGCGCAGCCCGACGCCCCATCTCCCTCGATCGCCTGCCGCATCCGTTCGGTGTTCGTGCGAACGTTCCGGGCGATGACGCGACGGAGAAGCGGGCTCAGGACACTGGTCGCCCGACCATTCGGCGTGAAGGTCATCGTCGACCTGATGCGGGTGCCGGCCGGAAGTGCGGAAAGCTCGAAGCAGACTTGCTCGAGCAGGGGGCCGTCCGTCGACCGGTACCCGAACCGCCGCCCTTCCTCGAACGCGTCGATGACAAAAGGCGCCGACGACGACCACGCGCCGTAGCGACGCGACTCGATCCCGGTCGTCCCGTGGCCGATCGGCCCATCCGATGTCTTCGCCATGCCGACGACCGCCGGATCCCAGCGGCCGTGGTTCTCGAACAGGCCACGCGCGACGTGGTCGAAGACCTCGCCGATCGGCCGGCTGAGGTCCATCTCGCTCGTGCTGTCGTAGATCGACTTCATTGGAGGCTCCTTCCATTTGTTGGGCTGGATCCGTGGCTGACGTCGCCACCAGGGCGCTACGCCGGTGACGCTTGCCCGGCCGTCGTGCGGCTCGCCTGGCCGTCTGGGGCGTAGCGCTCGCGGGCCACGGCCTCGAGGGAGGTCGCGGTGATGGATGGGAAGCGCCGGGCCGTCGCCGAGCCGTCGAACCGCATGTCCCGCGTGTCCATGACGACGGCCGCGCCGATCATGCCCGCGAGCCCCGGTCGAACCGGACGGAGCAGGACAGACATCAGCCGGAGCGCGGGCACCGGGACGTGGTCGATCCGGCCGGTCCGGCCCGTGACACGTTCGACCGTCGCGAGCAGCTCGTTCATCGAGAGGTTGTCCGGGCCCCCGATCTCGAGCGTGGCCCCGCGCAGGCCCGGATCGCCCAGGGCGAGCTCGACGAACTGGGCGACATCGTGGACCGCGATGAGGTTCAGCGGGTTGTCGCCCCGTCCGAAGACCCGTGTCCGACCGGTCTCCACGAGCGGGTCGGCAGCCACGCGGAGCCACGTCTCCATGTAGAGGGCCGGACGGATGATCGTCCAGCTGAGCCCCGTCGCCTTGAGCTCCTGTTCCGCGGCGAACTTCGAGCGCATGAGCTCCATCGGATGGCCGGGCGACGCCTGAGTGACCGAGAGGAGCACGAAGTGCTCGACGCCGGCCGCACTGGCTGCCCGGACAAGTGCGATGTTGCCGTCCCCATCGATCACCCGGGTGCCGGGGCCGTTGGGATCCCCGAAATCCGCTGAAGGCCGAGATGACGGTGGTGACGCCCTCGAGCGGCCCGGCGAGGCTGGCGGGATCGCGGACGTCCCCTTTTACCAGCTCGATACCCTCGCCGAGCGCCGCCCGGGCGCGTGCCGTGTCGCGCGTGAGGACCCGTGGCCGGTGCCCGGTCGCCGTCAGGAGGTCGATGAGCGGAGGGCCGAGGTGGCCGGTCCCACCCACGAGCAGGACGGTCACGACTCGCTCTGGGCGCTCGAGGCACCGGCGGTCCGCTCGATGGCCGCTTCGTTTCCAGCGCCGCCGACCTCGACCGGCTCCATGTAGAAGCGGACCCAGGCGAGCGCGTCGCTATCGATGCCCTGGACCGTCACGCCGGCCATATGGTGGGGCTGTCCATCGCGCCGCGTGCCGGTCCAGTCCCACTCGGCCCAGACCGTGTCGCCGACGACAGCCGAGCGGACGAGCTCGGCGCGCAGGTCCGGGATTCCAGCCAGCATCTGGCCCCAGTTGCGGCGCACCTGGTCGGTGCCGACGAAGTCTCGGGCAGGATGTACCGGCGCCTCGCTCACATAGCCCGGCGTGAAGCAGGCGACGAGTGCATCGAGGTCGTGCGCGTTGATGGCCGCCCGGAGCCGCTCGACAACGGCCATGGGATCGGTGCTGACGGTTGCAGGCATCGGGACGCCTCAGTTCCGCTATACTGTCGGTATGTTGGTTAGACTCACAATCTAGTAGACATGAGTGACTCCGTCAAGCGTCCATATCGGTCGCCGCTGCGACAGGCGCAGGCGGCATCGACGCGCCTGGCGATCCTTCACGCTGCCGGACGACTCTTCATCGAGCACGGGTATGTCCCGACCTCGATCGACGCGATCGCCGAGACGGCCGGCGTGAGCCGGGCGACGGTCTTCAACTCGGTCGGCGGGAAGGCGACGATCCTCAAGGCCGCCTACGACGTCGCCCTCGTCGGCGACGACGCCCCGGTCTCACTCCCGGACCGACCCGAGTCGAGGGCCGTCATGGCCCGGACCGACCCCGCCGCCTTCCTCGACGGCTACGCCGGGATCATCGCCGACGTACACGGCAGACTCGCGCCGATCTACGAAGCCATCCGTGGGGCCGCCAGCGCGGACCCGGAGGCGCGCGACGTCTGGGAGACGATCAACGCCGAGCGCCTGGGCGGAGCCAGGAACGTCGTCGCCGGCGTGCTGGCACGCGGAGGCCTGCGCGAGGGCATCGACCAGAGCGCTGCCGCCGATGCCGTCTGGGCGCTGAATGACCCCGGGCTCTACCACATGCTGGTGAACCGGCGCGGGTGGGCGCCGTCGGACTTCCGCGATTGGCTCTCGGCGGCCCTCCGCACGCAGCTGATGCCGGCCGACCGAACCGACCTCCCTCCCGAGCAGCAAGAGGCTCCCGATTCACCCAACAGGTGAATCGTGGTTCGCGGACGCGGCGGAGCCAGTGACTGGGCGATCGTCACCCGACTGGGTCGCGGCCGGGCAGACCTTGGCCCCTGCTTCAGCGCAGGTGCTCAGGCAGGGCCAGCCCGGCGCAGGCGCTCGAGCTCGCGCCGCAGGCGCTTGCTCGGCCGGCCCTCCCCACGTACGAGGATCATCGATGGCCCGGCATCCCGCACGACGGGTGGGCTGTGGTCCACGTAGCACGTCGCGGCAACGGGGGCACCGACTCGCGACTCGATCGGCCGAATGACCTCGACGATTCGCTCGCGATCGTTGATGAGCCCCTCCACCCGATCGCCTGCGCGTACCTTTGTCGACGGCTTCGCCGGCGATCCATTCACGAGGATGTGGCCGCCCTCGCACAACCGTGTCGCGAGCGGGCGGGTCTTCACCAGTCGCACCGCGCAGAGCCAGCGATCGATGCGCGTCTCGCCGGGTGCGGGGGGATCGGTCACGCGTTCCGGGACCGCGCCGGTCCGAACGGCGTCACGGTGGGGGTGACGCACGCGGGCGTGCGTAGCAGCTGCATGGCGCTCCACTCATTCAGATTGAGACGTGGCTGCTGTGACTGCGGATGGAACGATGTCGGAGGTTCGCGCCTCATAGTCTCGACGACGGCCCGCGAGGCCGCGAACGAAAGGGACATCCATGCAGCGAGATCTCGTCCTGTGCGCGAGCCTCGGCAACCACCGACCGCGCCGCGCCGGGATGATCATCCCGCTCATCGTGATCCTGCTGGCAGCATGCTCGGGTCCGGCAAGCCAGGGCTCGACCGCGAGCCCGACTGGACCGGCCGAGCCGCCCGCATCGATCCCGGCTGTCACACCGGGACACTCGATGACCCCGCTGCCCAGCTCGACGCCCGGTGGCGTCCTTCCAGCGGCGACGTTGATCGTCTACGAGGGCCCGATCGAGGGCGGCGCAGGCATCCGGATCGTCGGAAGCGATGGGAGCGGCGATCGGGCGCTGTTCCCGGACGTCAGGCTCCCGAAGGATGGCTGGCAGGTCCACCCGGACTGGGACCGGGCCGGCCTGCGTCTCGCCTTCGCCGCAGACGATCCGGCGGACCCGCCCGGCGCCGAGTTCACCCGCGACCTGTGGGTGGGCGACGCGGACGGCTCCAACGCCCGACGGGTCTTCGACTGCGCGTCGCCGTGCATCGAGGCGGAGGACCCGGCCTGGTCCCCGGACGGGCGCACGCTCGCGTTCGTCACCTGGGGCCCGCAGCCCGCCAGCCTGGCCATGCTTGACCTCCAGACCGGGGCGGTCACCACGATCCTGACCGCCGATCACGATCCTGATGGGTTCCTCCACCCGCGCTGGTCACCGGACGGACGCCGGATCATCCTCGAGCACCAGACCTGGACCGGCGGGGCGGAAGACCAGATCGTGGACACGGTCATCGGGATCGTCGACCTGGACGCGCCGTCCCCCGTGTTCACCCCGATCACAAAGCCCGCCATGTGGGCGACGTACCCGGACTGGCACCCGACCGAGGACCGCATCGTGTTCTCGACTCGCCCGTGGACCGAGCTCGACGACGGACCATCCGACCTGTACACGATCCGCCCGGATGGATCCGGGTTGACCGCCCTCCCGACGGACCACGACCGCCGGGTCCAGCCGACCTGGACGCCGGATGGGAAGCGGATCATCTTCACCAGCGTCGAGGGCACGGGATTCGGCCACCCGACGATGGCGACCATCGATGCCGACGGAACCGGGTACCAATCGGCGACCGGCGCATCCTGGCTGTTCGGCACGCACCCGCGCCTGCGCCCGACGCCTTGAATGTCGCCACTGACCGCCCTTCGCTATGCGCCCAGGGTGACGAGAAGCTCGTCCAGTTGGTCGAACGTCTCTCCCATCGCATCCGCCGCCCCGGTGCCGGCGGCGTCGAGCGCTTCCTTCGAGGGATACAGCTCGTGCATGACCAGCAACGTCTTGCCGCCTTGTTCCGCGAAGGTCACCGTCGTGACGGAACCCTCGTCATTTTCCTCGTTGGTCCAGACGAGGCGCGAGTGCGGCGTCACTTCCTGATACGTGCCGAAGAACGCCGCCTGTGAGTCTCCGAGTGCGAACGCCAAACGGTATGTGCCCCCGACACGAACATCCATGTCACAGGAAAGCAGGGACATACCCAGCGACTTCGGCACCCACCACTGCCTGAACAGCTCGGGCCTGGTCCACGCCTCGAACACGAGGCGCGCCGGGCCGTTGACCGTTCGCGTGACGACGAGCTCACGCTCGGACGTCCGCTCCACCGTCGTGCGGTTCATCATGAGGGTGGGCTCACTTCCGCCTCTTGCGTCCATCGACCTTCTCCTTCCGTTTCAGTTCCTCGACGACGTTGTCCAGCTCGTCGAAGCGTGCGTCCCAGAGCTGGCGGTGCCGCTCGATCCATGCCGTCTCCTCTTCGAGTCGGCGCGGGCCGAGCCGGCACGTTCGCACGCGCCCGACCTTCTCCGTCGTGACGAGCTCGGCCTGCTCCAGGACGCCGACGTGCTTCCGCATGCCCGTGAGGGTCATGTGGAACGTCTGGGCCAGATCCGTGATCGAAGCGTCGGCACGTCCGAGCTGCTCCAGAACGCCGCGTCGGGTGGCGTCCGAGAGCGCCGCGAAGGAAACGTCGAGCTGCCCGCTCATATACTGAACCATACGGTTCACTATACGCGGATGAATCGGCGAATGCAAGCGGGCTGCACGGCCGGGCTCGCGGAGGGCTGCGGGATGGGACGCGGCCTCGGCCCACGTACGGAGGCCCACTCCGAGCGCGTCGGACCTTACCGAAGGCCGCCGCGCCACGACCAGTGTCGGTGCGGCAAAGGGCGGTCGTCATCGTCAAGGTGCGCCAAGGCCGCTCGCCCGACCCCGCGTAGGCATCAGACGGCGGCGTGCCGATGGCGCAATCGGACGATGACGGGCCCCGGGCACGGTTCCATGCTCCGCCGTCACACGCGGCACCAGCGCCTGTGCCGGTCGATGGTTCTGGCGCGACGAATGGGAGGCTTCTGGATGCATCACGGTCGGCGAGCCCTCGCTGCGATCGGAATCGTGCTGACGATCACGGGTTGCGGGGGGGCAGGGGGCGGGACCGCGACCGCCGGAACGTCGAGCCGTGCCGCAGTCACGGTGCCCGCGGCGTCAGTGCCGGCCGGGCCGATGACCGCCGCGTCCGCATCCGCCGCCGTGACGGACGGGGCCGCAAGCACCGGAGGCGTGTGTGACCTGGTGACGACCGACGAGCTCTCGCAGGCGTTCGGCCGAGATGACATCACGACCACCCTGAGCCCGGGGCCGCCGGACACATGCGGATTCACGAGCACGGACGGGACGGGTCTGGGTGCGATCGTGTTCCTGACCGCCGGCGGAAGCAGCGTCTTCGACGCCGTCCATCAGGGCTCGGCGATCACCGACATCCCGGGCATCGGGGACAAGGCCTTCTATTCCTCGGAGACGCAGACGCTGATCGTGCTCAAGGGCGACGCCATGCTGACGGTCGCCGTGGTCAACGCCAACACCGACGATGCGCTACGCGACACGGAGAAGGTGATCGCCGGAGCCGCCGCGCGGAGGATGTGAGATGCACGGCGCGCCGCGCGGGCTCGCCGGGTCAGGACGTCTCCGCCGCGCGCAGAGCCGTCTGCGCCCGCGAACGAGTCCCGAACTTCGCCGCCGCATTGCCCACAATCGTGGCGACCGTGCGGGACGTCACGCCAAGTCGGGCGGCGATCTCCGCATTGGTCAGCCCTCCCGCGACGAGATCGAGCACCTCGCGTTCCCGGGCGGTGAGGGTGCCGGCGCCGCGGCGGGGTGCCGATCGCCTGACGCCCGCGAGCCGCAGCGAGCGGTGGATCCGGCGGGCCATCGCGACCCAGGTGTCGCCCGCGAGCCGTTCCGCCGCCTCGAGGGCGGCGCGGGCATCGTCGAGCCGGCCGGCACGCCGCATGGCCTCGCCGGCGCCCCACCGGCACCGCAGCTCGCTGCGGCGGTGATATGGCGCGAACGCGTCGGCCGCATCCGCGAACCTCGCCGCCGCCTCAAACGGGCGGTCAGACGCCAGCAGGCGCAGCGCCTGCCGTTCGGTCACTGTCGGGAGGTGCTGCCGATGCAGGCTGCGAGCCGGCGATCCCATTGGCCCGGGGTCTCGCCCGAGCTCAATAGCAGCCCAGTCCTGGGCCGTCTGCATGAACGCCAGGTCGCCGTAGTCCGCCTCGCCGAACCGCGTGAGGAACAGCTCCGAGAGCCGGAACGCCTCGCCTGGCCGGCCCTCGGCAAGCGCGAGCTCGACCTCGGCCCAGCGGACGTCGAAGCAGCCGGCGATGTCCTCGGCGAGGATGGCCCTGGCAGCGGCAATCGTCCGACCGGCGTCGTCGAACCGGCCGAGGTCTGTCTGCGCCGCCGCGGTGAACCCGGCGGTCATCGCGCGGTCGCGCCGCTCGATGGAATCGGCCAGAAGCGCCTCGCCCTCGCGGACGGCACGCGCCGGGTCACCGTGCGAATAGACGAGCGACACGAGCGATGCCCGGATCGTCTGGCCGAGCGCGACCATGCCCTCCTCGCCTGCGCGCGCGACGAACGCCTCACCGAGCCGGATCCCGAGCGCCTGGTCGCCCGACTCGTAGCTGGCGACGAGCAGCTTGCCGCAGTACAGCTCCTCCGCGATGTCGCCGGCCAGGCGCGCCGACGCCGCAGCCGACTCGTACAGGCCAACGTACTCGTCGAAGTCCCCGCCGACGATCGACACGGCGACGCCGAGGACGCGCTGGGCGGCGGCGTCGGGCAACCCGATCACACGTGCTGCCGCCAGGGCCTCTCGGGCAAGGGTGACGGCACGCGGCCCTTCGCGGGCGAGCGTCACGAGCCATGCGCGCTCGACGAGGAGGCGGGCCTCCAGCAACGACCCGCGCTCGGCCAGCGCTATCGCGGCCTCGACGGCCGCGAGGGCGCCAGCGGCGTCGCCGTGGCTGTACCTGATCTGCGCTCGCAGCGCCTGTCGCCGGACGGCGAGCCCGCCCGTTGCTCCATCGTCCGGGCCCAGCGCCCGCTCGGCGTTCTCGAGCAGCCGGGCGGCGACAAGCGCTTCGGCCGCCTCGACACGGAGGCGCGGCGCGTCAGGCCCGGACGCGCACTCGGCCGCGAGGCCCAGCAGAGCCGCCCGAAGCCCTGGAGGGCTCGCCGCGGCAGTCTCGACGGCTACGGTATGGGCCGCTGCTCGATCACCCGCCGCCATGAGCTGACGCGCGCGGGTCGCCGGGTCGTCGGACATCGCTGCCACCGAGCGGTGCAGTGACCGCCGGCGGGTCTCGCCGAGGCGCCCGCAGATCACCTCCGCGATGAGCGCGTGCCGGATCGCTACGCCCCGCTCCGTCTCCGCGAGCAGCCCGAGGTCCGTCAGCCGGGCGACGACCGAGCGGCTGCCGGGGTGCGGGAGCGGCACATCCGCGACGGCGAGCAGTTCGAGGCACCCTCGCTCCTCGTCCGACAGGCCACGGAGCCGGTGCTCCAGCGCGAGCGTGAGGGTTGTCGTGACGCCGGCCTTGGCAAGCTCGACGACGAGCAGCGGGTTGCCGCCCGAGCGGGCGACGAGCTGCCGGGAATCGCCAGGGCTGAGCGTCGGTCGCCAGCGTCGGGCGAGCGCCGTCGCGTCCGCATCGTCGAGGGCGGGGATCCGGAGCTCGGTCATCCCCGCCTCACGGGCGGCGGCAAGCGCGCGCTCGGTTCCATCGTCGCCGGTCCTGATCGCCGCGAGCACGGGCATGCTGCCGACGAGACGCTCGAGGATCATCAGGGTCGCGTCGTCAGCCCAGTGGAGGTCGTCCACGACGAGCACCCCGTCCGCGACCCGGTTCACGACCGCTACGGCGACACTCGCCGCGTCCCGGTCATCGAGCGGGCCGACGGCTCGCTCGAGGGGCAGGTAGGGCATGAACCGGAGCATTCCGAGTGCCCCGCCCACCGCGCCACGGCGGCCGGCCGTCACCGCCCTGAGCAGCGTCGACTTGCCGATGCCGGACTCCCCGACGAGGACCGCCGACCTTCGCGCCCCGAGGATCGCCTGGAGCGTCGCGGTCTCGCCCGATCGTCCGACGAGCTCGGGGCCGGCGCTCCCCTCGCGGATCAGGTCGAGGCTCCGTTCGCATCGAGCCAGCCGAGGGCCCGGGCCCTCGCCAGGGCATCCGCCGTCCGCTCCGCCCCGAGCTCGCGGCGCGCCGCACCCAGCCGACGGTCCGCGGTCCGCCGCGAGATCCCGAGCTCCGCGGCGGCCTCGCCCAGCGTCCAGCCCTCAGCCAGCAGCCGGAGGAGGCGCCGCTGCTCGTCGTCGCCCACGGAGGGTGCAGGCACGTCGGCCGTCAGATGGCGGACGGGACCGAAACGTCGAAGGTCGTCGACGAGCCGGTCGATGACCTGGCGCGCGGCGGTGGCGAGGATGATGACGCCCGCGCCGACGACCGCAGCCCGCAACGCGAGCACGGCATCTGCCTCCGATCGCACCTCGCCGTGACAGGCGGCGCGACCGCGAGGCACTAGCCATCCCGCGATCGGCGCCCACCCCGCGGCGGCCGCGGCATCGATCGAGCGCCGGAGGTGCGCATCGGCCCAGGGGTTCGCCGCCTCGACCACCACCAGCGGGCGTGCGTCCACTCGCACGTTTGCTGGCGACGCCGACGTCATTGGCCCCTCCATGATGGCTCGCGCGGCCCTCCTGCCGGTGGTCGGCACGGGCGGCGCTGCCAGCGTGCGCATCGTCGCAGCGCCGAGGTGCGGAATCAACGGCGTTCTCATCCCGGCGTTGGCACACAGCAACGATGACGGGATGCCGCCCAACCAATGATCGGCTTGTCGCCGTGTTCGAGCGGCTCGACGCCCTGCGGGGAGTGACGGACTACACCTTGCAGACAACGGTATCGCCTTCGATCTGGTCGACCAGCCGTCGGACACCGGTAGATGATGCATGTCAGCATTGCGGACCGCGATGCCGTCGCCACGGCGTCCGGCTCGGGCTTGCGGCACGACGTTCTGCCCTCGGGCTCGACGACCTGACGTCGGCGCAGCTCATGATCGGCTGTTCGCCAACGAGGGGCAGGAGTTGACACGCCGCGATCTGGTCCGGATGGGCACGCTGCGCGAGGATGCCGTCGCCGGCCTCGTGCTCGGCGTGCAGAGCGTGCCTGACGGCCTGGCCACCGGGCTCCTCGCAGGGGTCAACCCGCTCGCGGGCCTCTACGCTTACCTGGTCGGCACGTTCACGGGCGCCCTGATCACGAGCTCCTCGTTCATGGCCATCCAGGGAACCGGCGCGATGGCGATGATCGTGGCGGACGTCCCCGCGGTGCACACGTCCGCCGACCCCGAGCGAGCCCTATTCACGCTCTCGGTGCTCACCGGGGGGATCATGCTGGCAGCAGGACTGCTCAGGCTCGGCTGGGTCCTGCGGTTCGTGTCGAACGCCGTCATGGTGGGGTTCATCAACGCGGTCGGCGTGAACATCGTCCTCGGACAGCTCGCCAACTTGACCGGCTACGACGCCGAGGGTGCCAACCGAGTCGTCCGAGCGCTCAACACGCTGGTAAGCCCCGGTGAGCTCCACCTGCAGACCATCCTGGTCGGGTTTGCGACCATCGGGCTGATCCTCCTGTTCGAGCGAACGAGGGTCGGTGCCCTGGGTCTGGTGGTCGCCGTCGTAATCACGTCCGCCGGCGCGCTGCTGCTCGGGTGGCAGGTCGCCACGCTGAACGATCTCGGTGTCGTCGCCAGCTCGCTGCCGCGGCCAGAGGCACCGTTGCTCGCCCTCGTGCCGGTGCTCATCGTTCCCGCCGCGTCCCTCGCCTTCGTCGGCCTGGTCCAGGGGGCGAGCATCTCCGCCAACTTCCCCAACTCGGACGGGAGTTATGGCGACGTCTCGCGCGACTTCGTGGGGCAGGGCGCCGCCAATGTGGCCGCCGGGGTGTTCCAGGGGATGCCCGTCGGCGGGTCGGTCTCGGCGTCGGCACTCAACAAGGCCGCCGGCGCGCGTTCACGACAGTCGCTGTTCATCGCAAGTGTCGTGATGGCCGTCGTCATCCTCGCATTCGGGACAGCGGTCGGCTACGTGGCGATGCCGGCCCTTGCCGGCCTGCTCATGCTCATCGGCTTCCGCACCATCAAGCCGGCCGACCTGCGATCGGTCTGGAGGACCGGCACCGTCCAGAAGGTCGTGCTCGTCATGACGTTCCTCCTGACGATGCTCATCCCGCTCCAGTACGCGGTGCTGGTCGGGGTGGGCGTCTCGGTGGTCCTGTACGTCATCCGCCAGTCGAACCAGATCACCATCCGGCGCTGGGAGTTCGACGAGAACGGGCACGTGATCGAGACCGACCCGCCAGCGATCCTGGGCCCGGGCGACGTGGTCGTTCTCCAGCCCTACGGGAGCCTGTTCTTCGCGGCCGCGCCGGTGTTCGAGACGCTCCTCCCGGCCGTGACCGATGCGTCGCGCAACAGCGTGGTCGTGCTTCGATTACGCGGTCGCACCGACCTTGGGACGACGTTCATGGACGTGCTCCTCCGCTATGCACAGAGCCTCGCGGCGGTGGAAAGCAAGCTCGTCGTCGTGTCCACGAACGAGCGGATCGACGAACAACTGGGCGTGACGGGAATCACGGCGGTCATTGGCGTCGGGAATGTCTATGCGGGCGACGCGCGAGTTGGGGCCGCCGTCAAGCGCGCTTACGACGACGCGGTGACCTGGGTCGCGGCACGCTGAGCTTCGCGTCCTGCGGCCGCGGATCCCTTGGAGATCCGCTGGGTATGGTCGGGGCGAGAGGGCTCGGGCCTCCGGTACCCGGCAGATCCGCGGCTGCGCGGTGTCGATGGGCGGGCGCGAAGGGCCGGTCGACCTCATCCTGACGGCCTGAACCTGGTTCCACTCGCTCGAACAGCAGCTCGACGGATCGTGGCGGCTCGTCGCCGGAGGGTCCGGTCCGTAGTGCGTGAGCTGGTTGGCGTTTCGCGGAACCAATCGTCAGGTTCGCTCGTCCGAGTAGTGTTGCGACGGCATCGGCATTGGCTCATCGCAAGGGATGGCATGGCTCGCATCGGCATCCTTGCACTGCTCATCGCCTCTCTTCTCGGCGCGTGCTCTTCGCAGTCCGCCGGAGCCACCTCCTCGCCGTCCGGGGGCGTCAGCGCCTCGCCTTCCGCGATCGCGTCGCCCCTGCCGTCGGCCGGCACGTTCCCGTCGGAGGTCGCCGGCCTGACGGTGCTCAGCGTTGCCAGTGCTGATGAGCTGCTGCGGTCCGGCAAGCTCGACGGCCAGGCCGTCGCGGTCGCCGGCTACTACAACGCAATGGCCCTGCCCTGCCCGTACCCGGGGCGGTACATCGGTCCGCTCGAGGGCTGGTGTCGCCTCGTGGCCTTCACCGACACGCGCGCCGGTGCCCAGCTGTGTCAGTCGAATGGCGGCAATGGCATGGGCTGCAGCCAGCCGTCCGGAACGAACCTGGCGCCCTTCTTCATGGCCGAGGCGAGCGGGGACGCATTGTCGTGGCTGGCTGGGGGCGCGACCGGCGAGCCGGCCGCCCTGGTGCTCATCGGCCACGCCGGCGACGCTCGGCAATGGCAGTGCACCGCTGCGGCCCAGGCCAAGTGCGCGGGCGCCCTCGTCGTGGACCGGATCGCCTGGGCGGATGGCCACGACGTCCCGCAGGCGGCGCCGCAGGCCGGCGACCAGCAGACGGGCAAGGCGATCACGTCCAGGATGACGCTCGCGCAGGTCGCGGCCGCCGCCGGGCTGGGCGACGACCTGCTGACCGTGGCAGCCTTCAGAGCGGGCGACATCGCCACCGTCGACCCGCGCTGGAACCTCGCCGGCAGCAATATCGTGTGGCTGGTGCGGTCGCTCGGCCCCGCGGCGGGGTCGGGCGCAGGCGAGACGCGGCCCGAGACGGTCTGGCTCGTGGACGACGCCACGGGGAAGGTCATCGACAGCCATCCGCTGAAGCTGGCCGCGGACTACCAGCCGGCACGGTTGTGGCAGATGGCCACCGTTCACGGGCTCGACTGCTGCGCGGGCGACGTGCTCGCCTTCTATCGCGTTACCTCCGACGACGGCACCGCGGTCTACGAGGGCATGGTCCGAGGCGACGCGTCAGGAGGCCAGGACGGGACGACCTACGGCGGCGGATACATGTCCACCCCGCTCGTCCTGCCAGCCGGCGGCTACTCCGTGACCGCGTGGCTGGCGCCGTACAGCGGGGGCGTCGCGGGCGCCCCGCGGGGCGAGTGCTCCACGACAGTCACCCTCCGGCCGCTCGACGACGTCGCGCTGAACGCCGACTTCCCGCCCAACAAGGCGTGCACCTTCGGGCCCACGCCCTCGCCGACGCCTGGCTCGTAGGGTCCGACATGGCGCGGAGAGCAACGGGGCGCTACGCATCCGCCCTCCTGACCGCGATGACGCTGGCGGGGTGCGTGGGTGTGCCCGAAGCCAGTTTCCCATCGGCCACTGACCCGGCCGCTGCCCATCAGCGCGCGCAAGCGGTGCTCTCCGCGTGGGCGGCCGCGGTGACCGCCGCGGGCGAGCACGCTGCGGTTACCCCGGTCGGCGAGCTGACCGGCCAGATCGGCGACTGGGAGGAGGCCGTGGGCGACAACAACAAGCGCGCGCTGATGGCCGGGATGGTCGCGTCCGCCAGTCCGCTGTCCGAGGCGGTGCCGCCGGACGGCGAAGTGACCTGGCAGGACGGTACGACGACCAAGGTGCCCCTGCTCTCGGCGCAGGACGCCGCCGTGGCGATCGAGTCGACAACCGCGGCGCCCTGCTCCGACTGCACGACGCTCCTGGTGACGGCCGCCGAGTTGACATCTGGGCCGATCCAGACGTCGCACGGACCGGCGACGGCACCCATATGGGTGTTCACGGTGCGGGGCACGGCGGTCAAGGTCACGCGCGTCGCGATCGCCAATCCTGTCGTCGTCGCTCCCGACGAAGTCGGCTCGCAGCTGGGGCTGGCGATCGAATCGGCCAGCGGGTCGGTCAGTGGCACCGAGCTCACCGTTGCCTTTGTCGGTGCGCCCGATCCGGGGGACAAGCCGTGCGGCGAGGACTACACGGCAGAGGCCGTCGAGTCCGATCTCGCGGTCGTGGTCATCGTCACGCGGCATCCCCACGTGACGATCGGCGCCTGCTCGGCCGTCGGCGCACGGCGAACCGCTACCGCGACGCTGGCCGCCCCGCTCGGCGACCGGGTCGTGCTCGACCTGCAACAGGGAACTCCGGTCCCAGTTGTGCTAGCCCCCTGACGAACCGCAGGCTGGTCTGATCCACACCGACTCCCGGTTCCCCCCTACCGGGTACCCCTCGGTCAACTGACCGATACCCGGGCGGGACGCGCGCGTCCACCCTCAGGACGTGGTCCTCCTCGGTGCTCCGGGCGCCGCCGCGGCGGCGCGACTCCTACCGGCGGGCCGCACTCTCCCCTGTGCCTGCCCGGCCCGGCCCCCCCGTCACGGGGCCACCCACCTCCCCGCCCTGCGATCGCCGTGCGATGGGTGGCTGACACGATCAGCGCGCGGCTGGACTCGCACGAGAAGACGATCGTCGATCTCCAGCGCTGGCGCGATGAGGCGGCCGGGGCGATCCGGCTCGCCCGCTGGGCGCTGGGCGCGAGCCTTGTGGCGTCGGCCCTGATGGTGCTCCAGATCGCCGTCCTCATCTCCCACGCCGTCAACCCAGCCGTCCGGTGAGCTCCCTTCGGGTTCCGGCGCGACCCTGCGAGGAAGCTCGTCCAGCCGGACCCGGACCGCCTGCCCGTGCGCGTCGGGATGCCCGGCCACAGCTACCGGCCACCGAGTACGAGGCGATCGTCCGCGACGTCCTGGGCGACGTGTCGCTGGGCGCCGACCGGACCGCCGCGGTCGTCGAGGCCACGCGGGCGCCGGAGCCCGACGGCTTGGCCCTCGCCCGCGTCGGACGGGAGCGGGACGCCGCCCTGGCGCGCTACCGGCGCGACCGGACTTGCACGCCCTCGAGGCGACGATGGCCGCGCTCGACGAGCAGGAGGCCGAGACCCGCGACCGCCGGCCGGCGCCCGAGCTCTCCGCCGCCGAGGTAGTGGGCTACCTGCGGGATCTGCCGCGCTTGTGGGACGACGCGCCGGGCTCGAGGCGCGGGCTAGCGGAGGGGCTGTTCGAGCGGGTGGAGGTCCTAGGGCTGCGCAGGATGCACCTGGAGCCGACGCCGGCAGCGGTTGCCGCAGGGCTCGTGGAGGCGTTCTCGAGCGCATCTGCTGGTTATGGTCGGGGCGAGAGGATTTGCGCCGCGACGAGCGATGCAGCCCAGATAGTCCGATTCGTACACGACGACGGCCCGACGCGGCAGACTTCGTTTCCAAGGTCTGAGGAGCGGACCGCCTAGTGCCGAGATCACGGTCCAACCCTGGACAGGGGGCGCCCGAGCGAGCTATGACGAGACAATCCGAGGCGGGCCGTCTGCTGGACGTCAGCGACTATGAACTCCGCCATCTCGCAGCTCACCTCGAGGCCGCCGGTCGCACCGTCGACCTCCACCGGTTGCTCGGCATGGAGACACCGGACGCCGGAGGAGGGAACCTCTGGTTCCGCGCAAAGTCGGCCATCGGTGACGACGTGGGGTACGCCGACGACCTCGAGCGAGCGTGGCGTCTCGCCCGTGTCGCAACGATAGCCGGAAATCGCGAGGCCACGGAAAGATGGTCGCTCGAAGCTCGGTACGCGCTGATGGTGGCGTCGCTTGCCAGCCAAGCGGCCGGCATGCCGCCCGGCCTCGTCGCCCGTCTCGTCGAAACCGAGATCTGGACCACGGAGCAGGCGATCTCCGCCGCTCAGCGGATGCCCGACCTCGAGCGGCGAACGGAAGCCCTCGCGGCGATCGCCGAGCGGGCAACGCTGGACGCCGAGACCCGTGAGCGCGTGCTCGGAGCAGCCCTGCAAGCAGCCCGCCAAATCACCGACCCCTACCGGCAGAGTCGCACGGTGGCTGCCTTGGCGCTGAAGCTGCCAGCATCGCTGTTGCCGCTCGCCACTCGACTGCCCTCACCAAGCCCGAAGGTGCTCGAGCTGGAATACTCGACCGGCGTGGCCGCAGGCGGCAACCAGCGACAGAGTCCCGCTCCGACCAGCGCAGCGGATGCGGAGCGGCTGCTGACCGACGCCGAGTCGCTGGAGACCGAGTCCGACCGCGTCGAGCGTCTCGCGGCGGCCATCCCCTACCTGACGCCGTCCACGATCACACGCGCGAGGGAGATCGTCTCGGGCTTGTCGGGCGAGCTGCAGCGGACCTTCGCTCTCGCCCGACTCGTGCCCCGCCTCGTCGAACTGGACCAGATAGACGAGGCGCGCGAGGCGCTTACCACGGTGGCCTCGACAAGAAGCCTCGACGAGGGCGTGACCCGACTGATGGCCGGCACTGCCGACGTTCGACATCCCATAACCGACTCTTTCTGGGCAGCCGAGACCGCATCGCGGGACGTGAGACAGGGCGCGCTCGATGAAGCACCTCGTCTGGCGCGCGCCCTCGACGACGCCCGCCGGATCGGCGACGGCGACGCGTGCGATGCGGTGGTCAGCCTAGGCGCGGCGCTCGCCGGACAGATGGGTGCAAGCGACGCGGCGATCGCCCTTACCGGCAACGTCCACTTGCCGCAGGCCCGCTGCGAGGCCATTGCCGCGCTGGCCTCGTCGATCGCGAGCTGCGACGATCGGCTCGTCGAACTGGCCCGCCAGATCGACGACACGTACTGGCGCAGCGTCGCGCTGCTCGGCGTGCTCCCGCATCTGGATCGAGGGGAGAGGGCGCAGGCTGCCGAGGCGATCGAGCAGATCGCCGTCAGTTGGGGCGAGCATGGACTCCGCGCCGATCAAGCCGCCGACATCCTCGCTCGGGTTGTACCGCACCTCGCGGACCGCGAGCAAGTTCGTTCATGCCAGCGGGCGCTGGATCTCGCACGGTCGGCAGGCGACGACGTCCACGCCCAGGTCCTGGTCATCGGGTTGTCGGTCGACCCAGACAGGTGGATCCGGATCGCAGAATCGGAGACGGACTCACTGGCCGACGAGTCAGTCCGCGGGTTCGTCCTCGCACGGCTGGCGGCTACGCTTGCCGCCCAGGAGCACGTTGGGTCGACCCACGCTGTAGAGCTCGCGTCCTCGATCGTTGATCCCTACTGGCGGAACATGGCCATGGCCTCCGTCGTGCGAACGCTCGCCCGGCAGGGTCGAGGCTCCGGCGCCCTGAAAGCGCTCCGGTCGCTCGATCCCGCGTTCGTGACTCCTTCGATCGCAGCCGCGGTCGCGGGCGTCCTCGACGACGGAGGCGGTCGCCAACTCATTGAGCTGCTGGCTGGAGGAGGCGAGCCGGGCCGCCGCGCTCGTAGCTTGGCGTCGATCGCGCTGACCGCTCGCGACACCTGGCGGCATGACGCGATCCGGAGCGCCGTCGCCTCCGCCGCGATGGCCGGTGACGAGACCGAGCGCTCGGTCGCGCTGGTCCTGCTGGCGCAGGTCGAACGATCGTCGCTGACCGAGGATCTGGAGCCAATCGCCACCACACTCGAGGACACCGTGGCCCGCGCCGTCGCCGAGATCGGCGTGCTACTGGCCGCCGCCGACCCAGCGATCGCCGTGGAGATCGCTCTGCAGCGATCCAGGGAACTCAAACCCGACGTTGCGGCGGCAGCGGTGCTCCGGCTCGTGGCGGCCGTTCCCGCATGGCACCATCCTCTCGCCGCCGCGATGGCCGCGTCCATCGATGGCGTCACCGACCCCGAGGTGCGTGTCGACCTCATACGGGCCATCGCCGCCGCGTCGGCCACGGTGGACGCGGTCACGTTGGCCCGGTGCTGGACGGACGCGCTCGTGCGGGAAGCACCGGCGGGGCGCGCGTGGCTCGCGCGCGTCTTGGCCGAATTGCTGCCCGTCGCCGTTCGCCTCGGCCAGGTTGACCTCCTCGTTGCGGTCACGGCACGGGTGGATGAGGTACGGAGGTGGTGGCCGTGAGACCGCCGGCACCCACCACCGTTGGTGACCCGTCTCCTCCTGGGCTCCGGCTAGTCATGCACCATGACTACACGACCGCGACTGCCGAGGATCTGTCGGCGCACCGCAACGACGGCGCCGTCGTCGGCGGAACATTCGTCCATCAGGGCGAAGATGGTCGGGGCGGGATCCAGCTCGATGGGCTGAACGACCGCATCGTCGTACGCCCTTCGGCCACACTCGCCCATATCTCGGGACTCCGAGTCGACGTCAACGTATTGCTGCACTCGCTGGGAGAACGGCGCAATCTCGTCGAGGGCTATCTGTCGTTCGCCGTCATCGTCCACGAGGATGGGGCCGTTCAAGGCGGCGTCTACGACCGTTCCCGCTGGCTCACGATTCGCAGTTCGGCGGGTTGCGTCGCGTCAGGGCGCTGGGTGCAGGTGACGTACGCGTGCGATCCGGAGCTCGGCTCGCACCTGTATGTCGACGGCGTCCTCGTCGCGTACGACGGACGCGTCCCCGCCGCGTTCGGCGACGTGAGCTGGCCGTTCGGCCTCAACGTCGGCGCGTGGCCTGACGCCGACCTCTTCATGCTCGGAGGACGAGTGGCTGACGTCAGGGTGTGGATCGACGATGGCCGACAGGGCTGAGGAAACCTCCGGCGCGCCGTTGTCCGCCACCTACGCAATCGTGATCCCCACGGTGCTCCCGATGCGCAGCCGGATGCTGGCCGACCTGTTGGCGCAGCTCGCGGAACTCGCTCCGGACGTGCACGTCGCGGTCTCCCCGCACGACGACGCCGAGCCGGTACGCAATGACTGGGTGCGGGCCCTGCGAATTGGCGCCGTGGCGGCGTGCGAGTGGACCGTGTACTTGGAGGACGATGCCTACCTTGCCGGCGTGTTCGACGAGGTGGTGCGTCAGACTCTCGCGATCGCCGGCGACACCGGCCATAGGCTGGTCAGCTTCTACAGCGACAACCGTCGTCTGCTGCGCGCTGCCGCAGAGAGCCGCACCACGTGTGTCCTTCCGGCCCGCTACCTCTGGTCGAGTGTCTGCATCGCGGTGCACACAGCGGACGTCGAGAGCATCGCCGAGTTCGCGCCAGCATGGTACGCGAGCCACCCGGAACATTGGCATGCGTCGGACCTCGTCCTCGGTGCCTGGTGCGCCACTGCGGGCAGTGACGTGCTCGTGGCGGTGCCGTCGCCGGTGCAGCACCGCGACCCGCCGAGCACGCTCGGCCACCACACCTCCCGTCGGCGCAACTCGCGAACCTATCTACGCGCGTACGGGCCGGTCCCCGACCGAACCCGAGGGGCGGAGTAGGTACCGTCCACGAGCGCCGATCCCGCGTGTCGCGCCGCCCATGATCCACTGAATTGGCGGCATCACGTCCGCGTCGGTGGCGATGGACGGGCTGTTGCGTTAGGCGGTCTCAGCCGAGGAAGCCCGGAATCTTCGCCAAAGCCGCTTCGCCGATCGTCTCGTGATAGGTCACGAGGCCGACTTCGTCCGCGAGGAAGTCCTGGAAGCTGGCGTGGTACACGCGGTAGCGCCGCTCGCCGTCGACGCGCACCTCGTTGAGAAACTCGCGCCACGCGTCGAGGACGCCCTTCACAGCCATCGGGTCGAGGGCCTTGGCATCCCAGTCCTGCCGCCGCCAGAACTGCATCGTCCAGTCGAGGAGCTGCGGGAGCGCAACGGGTTCGCGTGCCGTCGCAAGGAGACACACGACCGGCTGCTGGTACTTGCGGAACCGCTCGGGATCGGCACTCTGCATCTCTCGCCAATGCCGCCGGTAGTAGTTCTTGAGACCTTGCGGCAGGTTCTTGATGTCATCGACGTTGACGGGGGTTAGCGAGCCGGTCGCGATGTCGCGGAGGACGTGGACGAGGTACATGAAGTTGCCGGCGCTCTTCGCCGTCAGGACGTCGATGAACTCATCCTCGGGGACGCCCCATGCGGCGATGCGCGGCTCGAACTGCGCTCGGTTGGACCCCACGTTCTTGCGCACGTACGCGGCGACGTCGTCGAGGTTCCGCGGATCGTCATCGCGCAGGTAGAAGTCGCGCCGCTGGTCGACGAAGAGCTGGAAGTCCGCCTGCTCGCGCGTGCTGACGACGAAGTAGACGCCGTCGGGGAGGCTTGGTGGCAGGAAGAGGCGGTTCGCGCCGGGCGTCAGCCCGACGTCCTCCGCCTCGTCGAGCGCGTCGACCGCGACGACGACGGGCCGATGCGTTTCGTCGGCGGCGGCCTCCAGGAGGAGCTGGGCGAGGAACCCCCCGTCCTGCGTCGCCTCGGGAGGCAGGCTCTTGTGGTCGAGCCCGTACCGAGTGATCAGTTGCGCGCACACGTTGGAGAGGAACGCCTTCGGCGACCGGATCCCGAGCGGCGCCACGTTGAAGTGGTGGACGAGACCGCGGCTCTTGACGAGCTGCGCGACGATCGCTGTCTTGCCGATCCCCGGCTCACCCTGGATCACGACGTATCCGCTGCGGAACTCAGGCTCCGCGAGCGCCTGGTCGATCGCGGCAAACACGTACTCGCGACCGACGAAGGTGCGCGTTCGCTCCTCGATCAGCGCGACAAACTCTTGCGTGCGGATCTGCGACGCCAGCGCCGGCGGCGCCTCCTTGAAGATCTGGATCACCGTCGCGAAGTCGCCGATGACGGCGCCTTGGCCGCCCTCGACCTTGACGTTGAACTTCGAACGGGCTGGCACTCTTGTCAGTCTCCGTCACCGTAGGTCTGATGGACGATGTTGTGGTCGCCAACCGTGGCGCCCTTCCCGCCGGAGATGACGACGTTGTATTTGCCGGTCTGTGAACCCGCTGGGTCTATGAGCTCCATGACCCGCTGTGCGGCCTCGACGATCTCCTTGTCGTCTGCCACACCAGACGCCGTGAGCTCCGCCTCGAGCGGCTTCTCCCAGACCTCCGGCGCCTGCTCGTGCTTGTCGATCGCGACCTGGGCTGCCTGCTTGTCGCCGAGCTTGCGCTTCAGGAGCGACTTCAGCCCGGCGTACGCGTCCTTGACCGCTTCACCTGCGGTGTCCTTCAGCGCAGCGGAGGCGCCGGCCGCGAGCGCGGCGACGATCAGCGAGACGGGATCCATACGTCCTCCCGAGGCGAGTGTGTGCAACTGATACGCGCCGGGCGGCGACACGTCAAGAGTCACGGCCACCATTCCGTGACAGCCACCACGGCCTCTCGGGTGGACTCCACCGCGTGCGTGCCGCCGATCGCGACGAGCAGCGGTACGACATCGCAAAGGCGCTGCAGCAGCAACGGCCGACTGTCCGAGACCAGGTCTCGCAGTGTCGGCGATAACGCCGCTTGAAGCCTCTCGCCCGGCACGTCGGAAACCGGCCCCAAGTCGAGATGAAACGGTTCGTCGGGATCGGAGGGGCTTGTCGTCCTGGCCAGTTGCAAAGCCTCCCGGAGCGCCTGGACTTGCGCCCGCTCGGGGAGCTGCGGCACGAGCCGGACCAGCACTTCGGGACGCGGGTTGAGTCCGGCGGTCCGTAGCGAGAGCGCGCCGTCAAGCACCAGCTCGAGGAGCGCTTCCCGCTCGTCAGGCTCGAGCAGCGGCGCGAGCGCGAGCGCCCCTCGCTCTGACATGAACGCGTGGTAGTCGATGACCCGCGCGCGTTCGAGAGCGTCATTCACAACGTCACGCCGCTCCGGCTCGTCCAGCAGCGAACCGATTTCCGCGAGCAACGACACGCGTGTCACCACGTCGTCGACTCGTCGGGCGGCGCCAAGGGCTGCCCTCGCCGTTGAAATGCGGTCGTCGTCCCCTGACTCCCTGGCGAGCGCAACCAGCGAACGTGCGCGCGCTGCATCGTCGTGAATGCCTCGGGCGAGCTTCAGGGTCCGTGCGCGCATCGGCTCCTGGACGTAGCGCGCCAGCGACGCAAGCGCGTCGGCAAGGGCGTCGTCGGGGAGTTCGGCCGCGCCCAGCCGCCGCACCACGTCCGCGACGACGTCGGAGCGAGGCGGCTCTGGGAGCAACGGAACGAGCGCGACGAGCTGCTCCGCCGCGGCGTGGCCACTCCCGTCGATCGCGCGCGCCGTGGCCACCGCCTCCTCGATCGCCGCGGCTCGCGCAGGCTCGGTCAGGTACCGAGCAAGTGCCACGAGGGCATCCGCCTTGTAGTGACGCCACCCGCCCTGCTTGCCGTTCGCGTGCGCGCCGGGACGCATGCGTCGGGCGGCCGCGAGCGCCTCGTCCAGCAGGGGCGGCGGCAGATGCGGCGCGAGTGCGGCAAGCGCCTGGACCCGCTGCTCCAGGTACCCGATCGTCTCCACCTGCTCGAGAGCCTTCGGAAGCAGGTCGACGGGGAGGTACGCCGCGACCGCCTCGATGACGAGGGCCTTCGCCGAGTCGACGCCGGAGTCGGCACGGTTGTACCCGACGTCGAGCCGGCCCGGCGTGACGAGGTCGAGCGCCTCCACGAGCTCGGCGGAGCCTAAGAACGGCACCAGTTGGACGAGAGTAGGCGCGCGCTCGGATAGATTTCGGGCGTTGGCTCGTCAATGCCAGGACGTCCGCAACCGCTCCCTGATCGAGCCGAGTTGCCCCGCAGTTGGCAAGTGCGAGTAGCAGCAGGCCCCGCGGTCCGCGGTCACCGAGCGCCTGTGCGGCCTCGATTGCGTCGACCAGCAGCACCTCAGGCAGATTGGGCGCAAGCGTCGCGAGCTGCGTCGCTCGGAACGAGCCGCTGTCGAGCAACCGCACGGTGTGCGAGCGCCTCGCGGCCGACGCGCTCGCGCGTCGGCTGACTGAGCAACGGGAGCAGTGCGGCAAGCGCGTCGATCCTGAACGGCGCGTAGTCCTCAGCGCGTGCCGCTGCCAGGCGGCTCAACAGCACGGACCGCTCCAGCCGCCGAGGCAGATACTTGGATAGCGCTGCCAGAACCTCACCGCGCACAGCGGGCTCATCGAACTTCCGCGTGACGGCGAGTGCCGTCTCGACCTGCCGTTCGGCAAGATGTGGCGCCAGCGCGACGATCAAGCCCGGGGCGTCGATCGAGCTGCTATCGAGCGACCCGAGGATCTCGTCGATGACGGTGGTACGGCGTTCGGTCGGCAGGTGCACCGCCACGGCCAGGAGCGCGACCGCCCGGCCCTGATCCGGACGGATGCTCCGTGCGAGCCGGAGAGCTTCTTCCTGGAGCTCCATTCGCATCGGGTCGGCGTGATGTGGCGCAAGCACGGCGAGCATCGACGCACGGTCCCGCTTGGACCCCGCTGCCCGGGCCTGCTCGACCGCCTCGGCGAGGAGCGGCGCAGGAAGCCGCGGTGCGAGCGCCTCGAGCGCGCGTAGCCGTGTGTCGATCGGCTTCATTCGCCGCACCTTCGCGAGCGCCGTTTCGGGCCGCACCCCGGACAGCGGGTCGTTCGAACCCTCGCTCACCCAGTCAGCGAGCCGGAGCTCGAGGGCTTGCATTACCTCGCGCCGATGTCCAAGGTCCTCGATCGATGCCGCGAGCTGGATGAGGTCCACAGCGACAGGGACCGGCAACTCGTCCGGCAGCGCCCACACGTCTGCCCGGCCCGGCGCGCCCATGGCCGCGGCCTGCGTCATCGCCGAGACGAGTCGTTCGAGTGCCTCGTCCCGAAGGTCGTCGTCGAGGTGAGGGGCAATCTTCGCGAGGGAAGCGGCGCGCGCTGCAGCGTCCTGAAGCTGGTCGACGAAGGCGAGCGTCCGGCGGCCGCTCCACACGCCCGCGGCGAGAGTGGCAATCATCAGTTCCGGCGGGACGTTCTGCGCCAGGCTGTTGAGCGTGGTCGTGATCAATGCGTACCGGACCTCGAGCGCGACGTCCATGGCCGCCGACGCGATGGCCCACGCGCGGCCAACGTCCGCGATGTACCCGTCGCCGTCGCCGCGGGCGAGGCGCGCCTCGTGCCACCCGTTGCGTCCGCGGGCGGTCGACAGCTCGAGCACTCGGTGCAGTTGCTTCACGAGTCCCGCGGCCTCGAGATGAGCGACAAGATTCCGGAGCTCGTACTCTTCGAGCGCGTCGAACGGATTCGCTCGCGGCGCCGCCATTGCCCTAGCGGAGCCTGGCAGGCGCGGTCTTACGCGGCGTCCGGGCAACCCAAAGTGGGCACACGTCCCGACCGCGGCTAGTGCTCGACAGCGCGTACGACGGCATTTGTCACCACCGACTCCGACGCGATCAGCTTGTGGTCGGTACCTCCAGTCCGCGAGCTGAGCGCACGATCTTGAGCGCAGGCTGAAGCATAGAGACACCTCAAACCCGAGATCGAGGCTGCGCGGCGCCCCAGCGGTCGGCCGATGCGATCGACCCACCAGCGCCTCCGCAATCTCGAGGCGTCAGGCCCACGCTTTCCAACTGACTACCAGGATCGTGGGTGCACCGCATGACGGCCACCGGGCCTGCCTATGCTGTGCGCCGTGACTACCGCTTCGTTCGTCTCGCTCCAATTGGCCCGGTTTGATCACCTGCGGACGGCCGGGCCGGCCGATCCCGGTGACCGGCCGGGGGTCCTGTTCTGTGAGGTGGGGGCCGACAACCGGGCGGCCGGCACGGACCCGGCCTCCCGCGAAGCGTTCACATTCCTCGTCGTTGGGCTGCACGAAAGCCGGGAGTCAGCCGACTCCCTGGCCGAGGACGTCGTGACCATGGCCCGTGGTTCGCGGACGCGGCGGAGCGCTGGAGCGGTGTCCTCGCGCCGTTCCGCACGAAGGGTGAGTCAAACCTCATCCACCCCATAGCGCCGACCCGGCTGTTCGATCCGCTCGTCGCCACGCCCGGCCGCGACGAGCCGGTGGGCGTGTTCACCACCATCGGCTGGAACCGCGACGACCTCGACATGGCACGGGTGCAGGACATCGGGACCGGGACGGCCGCGGTCGGGATCTCGATGAACGCTCGTCAACAGCCGCACGGTCAGCATCGAGCACCATGACAACGGCGGCGCTCAGGCGGGCAGTGGCAAGAAGGGCGTCGTGCCCGAGGCCGTCATCGCCGCGTCGATCGCGCTCGATGCCCTGCTGCTGCGCGGCGACCTCGCCGAGCTCAAGGCCGCCGGGATCCGGTTCCGCGCCGGCACCGAGGCCGCGATCACCCGCGAGCTCCGGGCGATCCCGATCGACCGGCACCACCTCATCGACCACCACTACGTCGCCGGGCGCCTCAAGCCCTCCTGCTGGCGGCCCTGGGCGGACGACCCGACGGGCTTCCCGCAGGCCCGCTACCTCGCCGCCCTCGCGCCAGCGCCGTCCGCTCCGGAGGAGATCGTGAACAGCTACCCCGTGCCCAAGGTGCCGAGCATCGCCACCGTGCCCGCGGGCACCTGGCTGTATGCGACCTCTGCGCTCGAACCCTCGCCCGACAACATCCAGATCGACCCGGGGCGCGACATGCCCTATCTCGGCCAGCCGGCGAGCACGGTTCGCATCGTCGAGTACGTCGATCCGAAGGGCGTCCATCAGGGTCGAGCGATGTACGCGAAGGCGGCCGAGGTGACCACCATCCGCCCGGCGCCCGACCCCACGCCGTTCAGCCAGGCGCAGCTCGACGCTGCCGAGAAGCTCGCGGCCGCGACGGTCAAGGCGGCCGCCGACCGCGCGGCCGCCACGTACGGAGCGTGATACGTGATTGATGGCCAGCCCGGCACGATCTGGGGCCGCGAGCCCGCGATGGTCCTCGCACTCGTGCAGCCCGTGATCGCGCTGGTCGTCGCGTTCGGCCTGTCGCTCGAGCCTGACCAGATTGGCGCGATCCTCGCGGTCACGGCGGTAGTCCTCGGTCTGATCACCCGAAGCCAGGTCAGCCCGACCTGAGAGACGGGTACCTGCGGGGAACGCTCCCGCGGACGCCGACTGCCCGCCAGGTCGACGTCCTCGCGGCCTTCGTCGCCACGGGCGGATCCGTTGCTGAGGCTGCGGCACGCGTCGGCGTCAGGCCGAGTACCGCGAAGCGCCACCTCGCCGACCTCAGGGCGCGCTCGGGCCTCACCACCGAGCAGCTGATCTACCGCGGCCGGGCCGAGGGCTGGCTGGTGGTGGCGAGCCTCGAGCCCAGCTGAATTCGCACCCGCCGAGCGCTGGGCTACCGCAACGATAGCCGCAGTGATCACTAGTGCCAGCAGGTAGTAGCCGTCCGTCGGCGCAGGCTGGGACCCGCCGTGGGCCCGGCCCGCTTGACCGGTCGCCCGGCGATCAGGCTCCCGGCAGGACCGGCCCGAGGGCGTCGAGGATGAGGTCGAGCCCAAACTCGAACTCGTCGGCGTAGTCGAAGCCGGACGTGAGGAGCTCCCTCGCGACGCGCGCAGAGTTCGGGTACTCGTCCGCCTGCAGGTTGGCGAGCACCTCCTCGCTCATGGCTGCCAGCTCCTCGGCGTTGCTGAACGGGAAGTTGACCTCCTGCAGCGCGAACCCGAGCACGTAGCTGTCGACGAGGTTGTAGGCATGTACCGCCATGACCGCCGAGCACCCGGCGTCGAGCAGGACGGTGATGGTGTCCTCGTGTGTGCGGAAGTTGGCCGGGCCGGGCGTCAATCGCGATTCCATGAGCGTGATCGCCCAAGGATGCCGGCGCAGGGCCGCGCGGGTCGAGATCGCTTGGGCACGGAGCACCGTTCGCCAGTTCGAGCGATCTGCCGGCAGCTCGATCTCGGCGAAGACGAGGTCGACGATCCCGTCGAGGATGTCGTCCTTGTTGCGAACGTGTCGGTAGAGCGACATCGCCTCCACGCCGAGCCGCCGCCCGATCCGCTGCATCGTCAGCGCCGCGGTGCCGCCCTCGTCGGCAAGCTCCAGCGCCGCGCGCAGCACCCGGTCCCGGGCGAGCGGCGCTCGCTTCTGAGTCATGCAGCGTGTCATCAACGTTCTCCTCGCGTGCCCCTTGACGCCATCATAGCTTAGGCCATAAGCTTAGGCCATCAGCTTATGCCATAAGCGGAAGAGAACACGAGGAGAGATCAATGCAGGTAATCCACCAGGACCGGTACTCGGAAGTCAACGAGCCAGAGATGACCATGAGAACAACCAGTCACCGCCAAGCCCTGGTCGGCGACGCCTTGTCGGCCGAGGCGGGGATGAAGGCCGTCGTGCAACGCCGCTACGGGCCTCCCGAGCTGCTCGAGTACAGCGATGTGGGCCGGCCGGTCGTGGGGGACGGCGACGTCCTGGTCGGCGTCCACGCCGCTTCGGTCCACCCCGGCGACTACTTCCTCATGACCGGCGCACCGCACATGGTGCGGCTGGCGTTCGGACTTCGCCGGCCCCGGTCCCCGATCCCGGGCAGGGACGTCGCCGGCGTGGTGGAAGCCGTCGGCGCGGCGGTCACGGACCTCCGACCGGGTGATGAGGTGTTCGGCTGGAGCACCACCGGGACGCTGGCGGAGTACGCGAGCGTGCCGGCGGACCAGCTCGTGCGCAAACCCGGCAGGCTGACCATGGCGCAAGGAGCCGCGGTGCCCACCTCGGCGATCACCGCACTGCAGGCTCTGCGCGACATCGCGCACGTGCAACCGGGGCACACGGTGCTCGTCACGGGCGCATCGGGCGGCGTCGGGACGTTTGCCGTGCAGATCGCCAAGGCGCTCGGGGCAGAGGTGACCGGGGTGTGCAGCACCCGCAACATGGAGCTGGTCCGGTCGGTGGGCGCCGACCACGTCATCGATTACACGCGCACGGACTTCACCCGGACGGGGCTGCGCTACGACGTCATCTTCGACAACGTGGAAGCGCAGTCCCTGTCGGAGGTCCGACGGGCGCTCACACCCACCGGCACCCTCATCCCCAACAGCGGTCGAGGCGGCCGATGGGTCGGACCCCTGGGCCGGGTCGTCAAGGCGCGCGCGCGGTCGCTGTTCACGCGCCAGACCCTGCGGCCGTTCACCTCATTCGGGAAGCGCCGAGACCTGCTTGATCTGGCCGAGCTTCTCGAGGCGGCGCAACTCACGCCGGTCATCGACCGTACCTACCCGCTGAGCGAGGCGGCCGAGGCCCTCCGCTACGTCGGCGCCGGCCACACCCGCGGCAAGGTCGTCATCTCCGTCTGAACGTCGGACCCGGTGTCACGACCCACCACAGCGCCACCACCCGTGTACCAGCCACCGCTGCCTTGCGGACCGGCTCACCAATCGAACGAAGGAGCACAACATGGAACAAGACACGTCATGTCCCCACGAACAGCGCTTTGACAGGCCCGCCGATCCCGGTGCAGGCCAAGATCGCCGCCGCATGGACCAGCTTCATGTTCCTCTACATCTACGTCGACTTCTTCAACCTCTACAAGCCCGGCGTGGTCGACGGCATCCTGAATGGCCTCGTCTGGAAGTTCGACGTCAGCCCGACGTTGTTGACCTTCATGCTCGCGTCCGTGGCGATCCCGGCCCTGATGGTGATGCTCTCCATGACGCTGCCCGCCCGGGTGAACCGCGCCACGAACCTCGTCGTTGCATCGCTCCTCATCCCCTACTCGGCGTTCAACGCGGCAGGGGCGACCTGGGAGTGGGCGTCCTTCTACGGCCTCTCCATCGGAATCGAGGTGCTGATCCTGGCCTTCATCCTGCGCTCCGCCTGGACCTGGCCCCGAACGTACTCCGACGCTGCAGATGTCGCGACGGCCGACCGACTGCAACAGCAAGCCCACGCCTGAGCCATCGGTGCTCGACGCAGGCACGGAGAGTGCCTGCGTCGAGCCTGACGCTCACCGTGGCAACCGAGAACAACACCGCATCTCGCCCGGGCGCAGGGCGCAGTCACGCGCGGCGGTCCGCGGCGCCACGGGTCAGTCGCACGGCCCGATGAGTGACAGGAACGGCGCTCATCGGACTCGGTGTCCGGGTCGCCGCGGCCCCGGACTAGGGCTTCCCTGTCACGCGTGTCCAGCTGGGCGTCATGGCGCGGCCTCGCCACGGACGACGAGGACGACGTTGCCGATCTTGCGGTACGTGTCGACGTACCGGTGAGCTTCGACGACATCCTCCAGCGGATACGACCGGTCAACGACGGCCCGATACGCACCACGGTCGATGAGGCTCTTGAGGGTGACCATGTCCTCGCGCCGGTACTCGGCCACACCGAGTCGCACCCGCCGCCTCCTGGTTCCTCGCGTCACGAGCGACAGGACGAGGACCGGCAGCAGTGACCCAGCCGAGCCGGCTGTGAGGTAGACCCCAGCGGGCACGAGCGCGCGCCGGGCTCGCCAGGCCGACAGCTTCCCAACCGCGTCGAGGATCACGTGATACCGGCGTTCTCCCGATGTGACGTCGACGAGGCGGTAGTCGAGCACGGTCGTCGCACCGAGCGAGCGTGCGAGGTCGGCGTGTTCAGCCTCACAGGCAGCTGTCACCTCGGCGCCGAGGTGCCGGGCCAGCTGGAGGGCTGCCGTGCCGATGGACCCGGTCGCGCCATAGACGAGCACGCGCTGATTCGGCTGGAGCGCCGCCTGCCGGAGGAACGCCATCGCGGTCAACGCGCCATCCGCAACCGCCGCCGCCTCCTCGAAGGTCATGTCCGCGGGCATGGGAGCTAGCACGCCCCGCTCCTGGACGCACAGGTACTCGGCGTTGGCGCCGGACTTGATGCCGAAGACGGCTTCGCCGACGTGGAACGTGGTGACCGAGGCGCCGATTGCCTCGATCACGCCAGCGAACTCCATCCCGGCGATCCGGCGCTTGGGCCGTCGGAGGCCCGTGAACGCCCGCGCAAACCAGTACTCGGCGCTGCGCAGCCCGGTGTCTGTCCGCGTGACGCTGGACGCTTGGACTTTGACCCGAACCTCATCGTCCGCGGGCTCGGGCTTCGCGACTTCCTCGACACGGAGGACCTCCGGGCCCCCATATCGGTCGTGGGTTGCCGCTCTCATGCGCCTACGGTAGCGGCCCGTGGGCCCATCGTGTCGGAAAGAGTCGCCCCTGGCGCATCGGGCTGCTCTTGTCGTCTGCGCGGGTAGCGCTCACGCCTGACCCCGCAGACGTAGCACCGCGAGCGTATGGACCGCGCCAGCCACCACCGACGATCTACGGGTGAAGCTGTGCACGGTCTGCGGCGTCGTCACCAGCCGCGCTGGTAGTCGCTGCACCGAGCACGCGCGGCAGTCCAACCGCAGTCGGCACAACGCCCTGTACAGCACTCGGCATTGGCACCGTCTCAGCGGCCGCGTGCTGCGTGCCTGGCGCGGTGAGCACGGCAACTGGTGCCCGGGCTACGGACGGCCCGCTCATCCTGCCGCCGACCTGACCGTCGATCACGTCCTGCCGCTCGCGGCTGGCGGTGCGTCGTTCGACATCGCGAACACCGCCGTCCTGTGCCGCTCGTGCAACTCGACGAAGGGTGCGTACACCGACCGGGGCGGGGTAGCTCATGGGGCGAGGCAGATGCCGCCAGACCGCGCCGCGCAACTGTATGCACGCGGCCGACTTTCGCGAATCTTCCCGGTCGCCGATCGGGGATCCGCTCGGGTTGGCCCGTGGGCGCCACCGTTGGCCCACCTGCCGCGATGAACGGGAGTCTGGCCACTGGCGGCGTCGTCCGCGTGCAAGAAGGTCAGTCTGGTCGGGGCGAGAGGATTTGAACCTCCGACCTCATCGTCCCGAACGATGCGCGCTACCAAGCTGCGCCACGCCCCGACCGTAGGTGCCCGCTCAGGGGCCGGGGCATGATAGCGCATCCCCCTTCGGCGGTCGCCTTGGCGGCAGGTCAGGCGGGGTCGGCCGCCGTGTCCATCGCGAGGCCCGGCGGCAGCCCGGCGCGGGGCGGGATCCGGATCCGGTATGTCGCGATCGCGGCCAGGATCGACGCCCCGGCCATGAGCCAGAACACGGTGGTCAGGCCACCCCCGTTGGCGCCGTTCTGCGCGCCAATGTCGATGACGAGCCCGTAGATGATCCCCCACATCGACCCGACCCCGAATGCCAGCGCGAAGTAGGTGCTGATACGCGGCGTCGCGCATCGGCCCCGGGGCGACGTCGGCGAGCAGGGCCTGCAGCTGCGGGCTCTCGACGAACGAGAACAGGCTGAGCAGGATGATTCCGGCCCAGACCCAGGCGATGTCGCTGCCGGCGAGGACGAAGAAGGCGATCGAGCACGCACCGCCGACGTAGACGCCGATGATGACCGGCTTGCGCCCGATCCGGTCGGACAGCCAGCCGGCGACGAGGGGCCCGGGGACGCTGGCCGCGAGCAGGATCCCGTACATGAGGCCGATGGTGGCGGTATCGAGCCCGAGCACCTGGTCGAGATAGAGCGGCACGAAGATGTTCAGGACGCCGAGGCCGCGCGAGCCGCCGCCGAGCACGGCCGCGAGGTAGACCCAGCGCAGGTTTCGCTCCTGGAGGACGCGGCGGTAGAGCTGGCGGACGGGGGTCTCGGCGGCAACGCGATCGGCATCCGACACCGACTCACGGACGGCGACGAGGATCGCGATGGCGACGACGAAGGCGGCGATGCCGAGCCCGAGGACGGCGCCGCGCCAGCCGATGACGCCGATCGTCAACGCCGCCGCGAACCCGACGACCACGGTCCCGACGTTGCCGCCCGCGACATGGACGGCGATGGCTGAGCCCAGGCGGTTTGGCGGGAACTGCTCGGCAAGCAGCGCGTTGCCGACGGGGTGCTGGGGCGAGCCACCGATGCGCGAGACGATGTTCGCCACGGCGAACGGCGGGAACGCCTGGGCCGCGGCCTGGAGGGCGGTCCCCACGCCGACAATCAGACCGCCGACGCCGAGCACGGTCTTTCGGCTGACCCATCGCGTGATCGCGGCGAAGGTGTACTGGAGGAGGCCGCTGGAGACGCTGCCGATCGTGGACAGGATCACGATCGAGGCCGCCGAGACCCCGAACTCGTCGATGATCGCGAGGTAGACGAGCGGGTAGAGCGCCGACTGGCCGTGGATCAGCGCGTGCTGGACCGACAGCAGGCCGAGCGTGACGCGGGGCCGCACGCCCGCCGCCTGCTCAGCCGCTCGGTCCGCCGCTCCCTCCACGCCCCGAGTGTTGCACGGGCGATCGCTGCGGCGAGGCGCCGCTTAGAGCCGCGCCGCGACGAGCCGGCCGCCGTCGACGCTCGTCCAGGCGAAGCCGCCTGCCGCCGGCATCGGTGTCGCCGGATCGGTCAACGCCCTGAGCCACCCGGCGGAGGACGCCGGGTATCGCGCCGCGAACAGCTCGCGCAGCTCCCCGACAAGCGCGCGGTTCCGATGCGTGCCGCGTACGACGAGCAGCCCCTGGACGGACCAGCCTGGGCCGAGGCGCTCGCGGAGTGCGTGGACTTTCGACTCGAGGCCGCGCATCGCCTCGCCGCCGTCGAGCAGCAGGTCCCAGATCTCGACCACCGCCGCCTCCCGCCGCGCCACGCGCTGGAGCAGGACGTCGATGGACCGCGACCACCGCCCGGGGTCGACGCTGGCCTCGGGGATCCCGCTCCAGCCGCCGGCCGCGGACACCGCCAGGACGAGGTTCTGCCGCCGCAGGTGCTCGATGTCCCGCGGCAGGCTCGCACCCGGCATCGCCTCGATGAACCCAGCGAACTGAACGTTGAGCGCCGCCGCACATGCGCACAGCGTCCCGAGGGCCGCTCCGAGCTCGAGCCCGCGCTCGATGCGGCTGTAGTACGGCTGCGCGATGCCCGCCCCGCCTGCCACATCTGCCTGTCGCAGGCCCTGCGCGAGCCTCGCATCCTTCAAGCCCGACGCCTATGCGGCGCGCGACAGCCTCGGCCCGCGATCGCCCGCGGCGGCCAGCGGCCCCAACACGACGTCCCGTCGCGGCCGGTCTCGCACCTCTTCGGTCCTGCATGCGTACCACGTTTAGCAGGCAGGACTTATCCGGCCATTGCCGGCTCGGACGCCGCCAAGGCCCGTTCGGATACGTGGTACGTCTGCGAGAGCGCCAGGAATGGGTTCAGGGCACCCTCAGCGCGCGCGGCAGCCCGAAATCCTGCGCCCTAAGCCTGATACGTATACGGCGCGGTTGCGGGGCGAGTGCGCGGCGGCGCAGTGCGCGGCGCGAGGCGAAGAGGCGCCGCGGAACCGAGGCCCGCGGCGCCTCCCCGGGATCAGTACTGGAACAGCAGCTCGCGGTACTTCGGCAGCGGCCAGAGGTCGTCGGAGACGACGGTCTCCAGCTCGTCGGCCGCAGCGCGGAGGGACGCCTGGGCCGGGATCACGTCTTCAACGAACGCGCGAGCCTCCGCCTCGACCGAGCCCGCCTCGTGCGCCTCGTGCTGCGCGTGCTCCAGAGCGTCGATCGCGTCGACCAGCTTGTCGGTCAGGCCGGCGACGCGCTCGCAGACCGCCGCGACGCCTCGCGACGACGGAGCGGAGGACAGCTGCCCGAGGTACTGCACGGACGCGGCCAGGATCATCGTCTTGGCGATGTCCAGCGCGCACGACGCCTCGATGTTCGAGACCTTGACGTAGCGCTCCCAGTTGATCTCGACGCGTGACGCGAGCTCGCGCTCGGACAGGACGCCGAACGAGGAGAACAGCGTCTTGGCCTTCTTGGTCGTGAGCGCGGGGAGCGCGTCGACCGTCGTCCGGTTGTTCGGCAGCCCGCGGCTGGCCGCCTCGGCGTGCCACTCCTCGGAGTAGCCGTTGCCCTCGAACAGGACCTGCTTGTTGTCCTTGACGATCGCGGACAGCACCTTGGTCAGCCCGTCGAAGTCGCCGGGCTTGAGCGCGTCGAGCTCGTCGGCCAGCTGCTTGAGCGAGTCGGCGACCGCCGTGTTGAGCACGGTCTGCGGCCAGTAGATCGGCGCCGAGGATCCCACCGCGCGGAACTCGAACTTGTTGCCGGTGAACGCGAACGGCGAGGTGCGGTTGCGGTCGGTCGCGTCCTTCGGCAGCACCGGCAGCGAGGTCACGCCGAGCTCGACGTTGCCGCCCTTCTTCGATGCGGACGCCCCGCCCTTCTCGATCTGCCCGATGACGTCCTCGAGCTGCGAGCCCAGGAAGATCGACATGATCGCGGGCGGCGCCTCGTTGGCGCCCAGGCGGTGATCCTGGCCGGCGTCGGCGATCGACGCGCGAAGGATGTCGGCATGGACGTTGACCGCGCGGATGACGCCGATCAGGAACGCGAGGAACTGCGCGTTGGCGTGCGGGTCGGTCCCCGGGTCGAGCAGGTTCTCGTTCTCCTCGGTCGACATCGACCAGTTGTTGTGCTTGCCCGAGCCGTTGATGCCGGCGAATGGCTTCTCGTGGATGAGGAACGCGAGGCCGTGCTGCTGGGCGATCCGGCGCATCGACGACATCACGAGCATGTTGTGGTCGGAGCCGACCGACGTCGGCTCGAACACCGGCGCCATCTCGAACTGGCCGGGGGCGACCTCGTTGTGGCGGGTCTTGGCCGGGATGCCGAGGCGCCACAGCTCGCGGTCGAGATCCATCATGAACGCGAGGATCCGCTCGCGGATCGAGCCGAAGTACTGGTCCTCGAGCTCCTGGCCCTTGGGCGACGGGGCGCCGAACAGCGTCCGGCCGGTGAGCAGCAGGTCCGGCCGCTGCTCAGCAAGGCGGCGGTCGATGAGGAAGTACTCCTGCTCGGGGCCGATCGTGGTGAACACGCGCTCCGCGCTCGTGTTGCCGAACCAGCGCAGGACACGCAACGCCTGCTTGCCGAGGGCCTCCTGCGACCGGAGGAGCGGGATCTTGTGGTCCAGGGCCTCGCCCGTGAAGGAGACGTAGCCCGTCGGGATCGTCATGGTCACGCCGTTGGGCTCGACCTGGAGGAAGATCGGCGAGGTGACGTCCCACGCGGTGTAGCCGCGGGCCTCGAAGGTGGCCCGGATCCCGCCCGACGGGAACGACGACGCGTCGGGCTCGCCCTGGATCAGCATCCGGCCCGAGAACTCGGCGATCGTGTGGCCGTCGCCGATCGGGTTGAGGAACGAGTCGTGCTTCTCGGCGGTCGAGCCGGTCATCGGCACGAACCAGTGCGTGTAGTGCGTCGCGCCGTGCTCGAGCGCCCACTCCTTGACGCCGTGCGCGACGGCGTCGGCGATGACGGGGTCGAACGGCTCGAGGCCGTCGATGGTCCGGCGCAGCGCCTTGAAGATCGGCTTGGCGAGGTACTGCCGCTGGGCGGCCTCGTGGAACACGTACTGGCCGTAGATCTCCTCGCCAGCGTGCTCGGTGTAGTCGGTGGTCGGGGCGACGGTGTGGCTCGCGATAGCCGCGATGGCGGTTTGACGTGCGGTCATGGGACTCCCTGACTCGGGTCCCGCGTGGGCTTCCGCGTCAGCCGCCAAGAGCGCGGCGCGCGAAGCCGACCCGGGGGTGTGGCCGGTTACCGGCAGTGTAGCCAGCCAGTTTCCGATTCGATGTTGCGGACCAGATACGAGCGGGTAGTGCCGCGGATTCCGCCGGCCGCTACGAGGCTGGCGGCGTTGCCCGTCGGGCCGCCACCAGGTCGTCGAGCAGGCGCCCGTACTCGCGCCCCGCGTCCACGTACCGGTCCGCGCGCATCACGAGCGCGAGGCGCCCGTCGGCATCGAGCCGGCCCCAGACGCGCCGGCGCGGCAGCCAGAACGAGATGACGATGCCCGTGATCAGCGACAGGAAGGCGACCCACACGATCCCCTGCCCCGGGTCCTTCTTGGCGATCAGCAGCGTGTAGTCGGAGAAGCCGCGCAGCTCGAGCGAGAAGTCGGTGCCGGCGGGAGCGGCGGACTCGCCGCGGGCCAGCGCGACGGGCTCCAGGCCCACCACGTTGGGCGACCCATCCGCGTTGGTCCCGACGGCGCGGAACGGCAGGATCAGCAGGATCCCCGTGCCATCGGCGGCCCGCTGGAGGAGCAGCTGCAGCGCGACGTCCCGTCCAGGCACCGCGAACTCGGCGAACGGGAACCCCGAGGCCGAGTCGGTCATCGGGATGGGGCCCGTCCACAGCGGCTTGCCGGCCTGGTCGCGGATCACCACGTCGGGCGCCGGCCCGAACCCGTTCTGGTGGAACGTGTAGCCGCCGATCGTCAGCGGGTCGTTGACGCGGATGACCTTGTCGGCGACCTGCTTGCCGTCCTGGTAGACCGCGAGGTGGGTCGTGAAGTCCGTCGGCCGCCCGGTGTCGAAGCCGGGGGCGTCGAAGCCGAGGTTGCGCACCAGCAGGAGCCCGGGCGTGCCGATCGGCTGGACCGTCAGCGAGTCGCCCTCGGCCACGACCAGGCCCTGCTCGTCGCCCAGCCGCGAGGTCACCGCCGCGGCGACGAGGAACAGCACGAGCCCGGTGTGCGTGAGCAGCGTCGCCATCTTCGTCCAGCGGTGGCGGTCGCCGTACAGGTAGGTCGTCGCCGCCGACGACCTCACGCCGGACCACGAACCGGTGCTTGCGCAGGATCGAGGCGGCCGCGTCCGCGCCCACGCCGGCCAGCGCCGCCCGATCGGGCAGGGTCGGGTCGTAGTAGGGGTCGGGCTGGACGACCCGGATGTCGGCCGACTGGCGCCACAGCCTCGGCAGGCGGTCGATGGTGCACGCGACGATCGAGAGGATGAGGACGACGAGGCCGACGCTGAACCAGATCGAGCTGAACACGCGGAACACCTGGAGCCGCTCGAGCAGGTCCACGACGCCGGTGGTGAGCGTCGCGTCGTAGATCCCGTGGAGCCGGTCCATCTCGTTCGCGTAGTCGGTCGGCGAGCGGAAGGCGAAGCCCGGCAGCTGGCGCAGCGTCATGCCGACGACGGCCATCAACGCGAGCACGCTGATCTGGACGACGGCGAAGTCGACCGAGGTCAGCAGGCCCCAGATGCCGTTGGCGATCCGGACCGGGAGGCTGGGCGCGGGACGCGCGGCCGGCCGCCGGGCGGCGATGGTCGCGATGGCCGCCTCCTACCCGGTGGCGACCGGCGTCGGGCTCGCCGCGCGCGCAGCCTCGAGCGCCTGCCCGAAGTCGGCGATCAGGTCCGCCTCGTCCTCCAGCCCGACCGACACCCGCAGCAGGCCCTCGGTGATTCCGGCAGCGGCGAGCGACGCGGCGTCGAGCGCGCGGTGCGACGACGTCGGCGGGTGGACGACCATCGTGTGGACGCTGCCCAGGCTGGCGGTTCGCTCCGGGATCTCGAGGGCATCGAAGAAGACGCGGCCGGCCTCGCGGCCACCGGCGAGCTCCACGGACAGCATCGCGCCGCCCATGTCCAGGATCCGCTGCGCCGCGGCTCGCTGGGGATGGCTCGGCAGCCCCGGATAGGTCACCCGGGCCACGCCGTCCCGCCCCTCGAGGAACGTCGCCAGCGCCTCGGCGGTGCGCGACTGCCGCTCGACCCGGACGGCGAGGGTGGCGATCCCGCGCAGGACGAGGAACGCGGCGAACGGCCCCAGGGTCGCGCCGGTGTCGATCTGCGCCGAGCGGACCGCGGCGACGCGCTCGCGCGAGCCGACGACCGCACCCGCCATCACGTCCGAGTGGCCCGAGAGGTACTTCGTCCCCGACTCCATCACGAGGTCTGCGCCGTGCTCGAGCGGGCGGCAGATGGCCGGTGACGCGAAGGTGTTGTCGACCGTCAGCAGGGCCCCATGCCGGTGGGCCACGTCGGCGAGGGCCGGCAGGTCGACGACCACGCAGGTCGGGTTGGCGATGGTCTCCACGTGCAGGATCCGCGTCGGCGCCACGGCGAGCGCCGCCTCGATGGCCTCGACGTCCGTCGTGTCCACGAACGCCACATCGACCCCGAGCCGTCCGAACGCCGACGCCGCCTGGGTCCGCGTCGTCCCGTAGCCCACCTGGCCGACGAGCAGGCGGTCGCCCGCGCGCAGGATCGAGAGGAAGGCGGCGTGGATCGCGGCCATGCCGGTCGCCAGGGCGATGCCCGCCTCGGCGCCGTGGAGCTCCGCGACCGCGTCGCCCAGTGCGACCACCGTCGGGTTGTCGATCCGGCTGTACGCGTAGCCTGGCTGCTCGCCGGTCAGCACCGCGGCGAGCTCCTCGGCATCGCCCGAGGAGAACGTCGCGGTCTGGTAGATCGGGACCGCGGTCGGCGACTGGTGGACGACGGGCTGGCGCGACGCGGCGCGGATCGCGCGCGTGGACGGGCCGGGTCCGGGTCGCTTGCTGGTCACCCGCGGATGCTACACCGGGCGCCCGGGACGGCCTGCCAGCCTCGCTTCGGGGTCCATGACGGGCACGCCGCTCACGCGGTCGCGGCCCGCGCGTTTCGAGCGGTACATGGCCGCGTCCGCGCACTCGAGGAGGGCGCGAACCGTCAGCCCGTCCTGCGGATAGGTGACCACGCCGACCGACACGGACGTGGGGATCGCGACCCCCTCGACCGCGAGACCCGCCTCCGAGACGCCCTGACGGATCTTCTCGGCCAGCACCCAGCCGCCGGTCGGATCGGTCTCGGGCAGCAGCACGACGAACTCGTCGCCGCCGAACCGCGCGCCCGTGTCGATGCTCCGGATCCCATTGCGCACCACCTCGCCGACGACGCGCAGCGCCCGATCGCCGTGCAGGTGGCCCATGCCGTCGTTGATGGTCTTGAGATCGTCGAGGTCGAGCATGAGGAGGCAGAAGCTGCGACCGGTGCGCCGGCTGCGATCGACCTCCTGGTCCAGTGCGGCGAACAGGTAGGGGCGTGTGCGCAGGCCGGTCAGCGGATCTTCGGTCGCCTGCCGGTTTGCGTCCTCCCGGGCGCGCCGCTGCTCGCGCCCGATCGACATGCCCACGTACGCGATGAGGCACAGCGCCGTGAGGTTGATCCCCGCTGTCGCGACGGCGATCTCGGTCGGTGGCCCGGAGCGGGTCTGCGCGTCGAACGCCATCGCGGCGAGGTAGGTCGCCCCCGCCGCGGCGGTCAGGAGGAGGGCGGCGTCAGGCGTCACGACGATCGCCGCGCCGACGACGATCAGGGCGAGGGTGAAGGCGAACGGGCTCAGGGCCCCGCCCGTGAGCGCGATCAGCATGCCGGCCAGGACAAGCCCGATGGCGCCCTCGATCGTCAGCAGGAGCGTCTCGCGGATCCGGTCGCGCAGCCCCTGGATGACCAGGAGCGTGATCGCCGCCGCCGCGAGGACGAGCAGGATCGGACCCTGCTGCGTGGACCACAGGTCGGTGACCGCCACGATCGTCGCGGCCGCGAAGATGAACACCCACGTCGAGACGCGGATCACCCGGTACAGGGCCGCGGGACGCAGGTCTCCGGGTGCGCTCGGCTGCTCCCGCAGCGCATCACTGTCTCGCTTGGTGCGACCCGTGGTGCCGTCGCCGGCCGGTGTCCGCCGCGCGATCCGACGCACTCGCTCGCCGATGGGCGTCGGCGAGACGACGATCAAGGCGAGAAACGCAAGCAGCGCGATCGCGAGCAGCGCAAGCAGCGTCTCAATCGGCACGATCGTGCCCCCGTTGCAGCGGCGCCCCCGTGCCGCCTTGCGGGCATCCTACCCCGGTCGGTCGAATCGACCAGTCGGCAACATGCCCGATCCGGTGCGCCCGCGCACCGCGGGACCCGTCGGAGCGACGCTCAGCGCGTCCCCCACTGGTAGCTCTGCTTCATCAGCCGCAGGTAGACGAACGTCTCGGTCTCACGGACGCCGGGGATCTTGCGCAGCCGCTCGGACAGGAACACGAGCAGCGCCTCGTTGTCCTCGGCGACCGCCTCGACCAGGATGTCGTAGCTGCCCGCCGTGACGACCACGTAGTCCGTCTCGGGGAACGCCGCGATCTCCTCCGCGACCTCGATCAGGCGTGACGCCTCGACCCGCACGCCGATCATCGCCCACTGCTGGAACCCGAGCTTGAGCGGGTCGGTGACTCCGACGACCTGGAGGATGCCCTTCTCGATCAGCCGATTGGTCCGCGCCCTGACCGCCGCCTCGGACACGCCGAGCTCCGACGCGATCTGGGTGAACGGCCGGCGCCCGTCCTGTTGGAGGTGCTCGATGATCCGCTTGTCGAGGTCCGAGACCTCGGGGCGGCCATTGGCGGCTCGGGTGCGGGTGCGCGGGTGGGCGTCGCTCACGGGACGGCCTCTGCTGACGGCGCGAATGGCCGCGGATGCTAGCACGCACCATGCTCGCGCGTGAGGACCGTCGCGACGCCGGCGCTCCGGAACGGTGACCTCAGCCCCGGTCGAGCGCCTCCAGCACGGGCGCGAGCGCCGCGACCGACGCCTCGGTGATCGGGTCGACGACCAGCTGGACGTGGCCGATGCCCTCGCGCGCGTACGCACGCAATGCTTCGGCGATCAGCTCGGGCGGGCCGCTCAGCGGCGCGACGGCCTGGCGCGGATCGGTGTCGCCCATGATCCGTCCGTTGCCGCCGGGCATCCCCACGAGGACGGCCACGGTGCGCTCGATCTCGGCCGGCTCGCGGCCCGCGGCGATCGTCGCGGCATCAACCGTCTCGCGCAGCGCGGGCACGCCCGCCGGCGCGTTGCCGGTGTCGGCGTACCAGGCGTTCCACGCATCCACGAACGGGATCGTCGCGCCCAGCATGCGCGGACCGCTCGACCCGATCAGCAGGAGGGGCCCGCCGGGCCGCGCCGGGCGCGGCAGCAGCTCGGCGTCCCGGGCCTTGACGTACGTCCCGTCGAAGTCGATGGCTCCCTCGGCGAGGAGCGTCCGTACGACCGTGAACGCCTCCTCGAACCGGGAGATGCGGTGGTCGAACGGGGCCCCGAGCGCCGCGAACTCGACGTCGTTCCAGCCCGCCCCAAGGCCGAGCACGAGCCGGCCGCCCGAGATCTCGTCGACGGTCGCCGCCTGCTTGGCGAGCATGAACGGCGCGTGGAACGCGGTCGCGGCCACCAGCGGGCCCAGCGCGACGCGCTCCGTTGCCTCGGCCAGCGCGGCGAGGGTCGTCCATGCCTCCCACGGCCCGCGAGTCTCGCCGGAGGCATAGCGATAGAGGAGGTGGTCCCCGAACCAGATCGAGTCGAAGCCCGCCTGCTCGGCCGTGCGCGCGATCGCTCGCAGCTCCGGCCAGCGGACCTCGCGCTCGACCTCGGGCAGCTGGACCCCGACCCCGATCGGCCGGCCGGCTCGACGCGGGATCCTGCGGGAGGACATGGCTCCACGCTACCCCATTCCCGGCCACGGGCGCGGCTCACCGCCGGCCCCCGCTAGGGCGTCGCAGCCTCGCTACGGCGTCCCGGCAGCGGCATTCCCGAGCACGCCCTCGCCGGTGACCAGGCTTAGCGCCAGGTCGACGTCGGCGCTGCCGATCACCCCCGTCGCCTTCGCGCGCACCACGCCGTTGCCGTCCACGACGAACATCCAGGGCATCGCCGTCGACGGCCAGGTCGCATCGCCCAGGCCGAACGCGCGGGTGAGCTCGTTCACCGGCGGGTGCCTGGCGTCCCCCTGGAGCACCGGCTCCCCGGTCACGATCTGGTACGGGAACGGCTCGAGGTGGATGAAGGTCACGTCCGGCCAGCGATCGATGAGGTAGCGGATCATCGACAGCGCCCGGCCGCAGGCCGGCGAGACCTTGAATCGCGCGGAGTCGATGACGATCACGTACGGGCGGCCGGCCGCGCGCGCGTCGGCAGTCGACGACTGGTAGAGCCGCGGATCCGACTGCGGCTGGGTCGAGATCGCGAGCAGGTTGCCGCCCACGTCGTCGAGCGTGGGCGTATCGACGTCCGGCGCCGGCCCGCCCAGCCGCGCCGAGGCGCCCTGGTCCAGCGCGTCGACCGTCACCGACCCGCTCCGGCCGTCGGCCGCGACGACATCGAGGCGCCAGCTGCCGGGCGACGGGATGTCGACCGTCGCCACGTACGCGACCTGGGTCTCGCCGGTGGGCAGGATGGGGACGGCGGTGGCGTCGGCCCCGATCGCCTCCCCGTCCGTACCGACCACCCGGACGGTGACGGGTGTCGAGCCGTCGAGGGGCATCCCCATGCCGTCGGCGAGCGACAGGATCACCGGGCTCTGTCCCCCGGCCCAGATGCTGGTCGAGACCACGGTCGCGCGCAGGTCGCCCATGGGCGGCATGGCCGCCGGCTGCGTGGGAGCCGGGGTGGCGAGCGGCGCCGAAGCCGCTGGCGCCGAGGCTGGCGGGTTCGAGACGGCGGTCGAGGCCGGGGCATCCGACGGCGCGGGATGGGCGACCAGCAGCGACGTCAGGTTGGCCGCGATCGTCTCGGCCGTCGTCCCGTAGCGGAACTGCGTGCGCAACCGGCCGCTCGCATCGACCAGGAAGACGTCGGAGGTGTGCGCCATGCCGTAGCCGCCGGGCTCCGAGGCGTCGATCTCCTTCGCGTAGCGGACCGACCAGGCGTCGGCGCTGCGACGGACCTCGTCTGGGGTCCCCGTGAGCCCGGTGAAGGCCGCCGGCAGGAAGTGCAGGTACGCCTTCATCGTCGCGACGTCGTCGCGCTCGGGATCGATCGACACGAACACCGCCCTCGCGCCCGGCGGGCTGGCCGCCAGCGCCTGGCTGATGATCCCGACCGTCTCGGGGCACACGTCCGGGCAGCTGGTGTAGCCGAAGAACACGAGCACGGGCCGCCCGATGAGCGACGTCAACGCGAACGGACGCCCGTCCTGGTCCGTGAGCTCGAGGCGCGGCGCCGGGCGGTCCGCGCCGGAGGCGTTCGCCGTGGACCCGTCGCGCGCAAGCAGCACGAGCCCGAACAGGCTCACCGCGACGAACGCGAACCCGAGCAGCACGATCCCGCCGGCCACGAGCGCCCGCCGGTCGACGGGCGCGGGCTGGTTCCGGGGCGGCCCGGGGCGAGACTCGGTCACGTGGCCAGTCTCGCAGTTCGAGCGAAACGTGGCGCTGGGCGCTATGGCCCGATTTCAGGCAGGCCGCTCGGACCGAGCGGAGAACGCGTGCCAGGCCCGCCAGGCGGCGTATCCCAGGACCAGGCCGATCGTGTTCAGGATCCAGTCGTCGACGTCGAGGTGGCGGTAGCGGAAGCCGAGGACAAAGGAGACGGTGGCCTGGGCGAGCTCGATCGAGGCGCCGAGCACGACGGCGGCCGGCAGGAACGTGCGCCATGACCGGAGGCGCGGGACGAGGATCGGGAGGTAGACGCCGGCGGGGGCAAGGACGAGCAGGTTGAGCAGCACGAGCAGGCGCTCCGCGGAGCTGCCGTAGGCCGAGAAGGCCTGGGCGATCGACGCGAACGGGACGAGGTTGAGCGACTCCCCGGCCTCGCGCGCGGCCCACGCACGTCCGTTGGCGATCAGACCGGGGTCGACGGGCAGCGGGAACAGCGAGACCGACGCGAGCACGATGAGGTGCACCACGGCGACGAGCGCGACCAGCGTCCGCCACGTCCCGAGTCGCAGCGCGAGGACGGCGAACACCGCCGGAACGGCCGCGAGATAGGCCACACCACCACCGAGCATCGACACCTCTGCACTTCGACTCGGGCCTTGGACGATCGTGCCCGCCGCGCCGCGACGCGGTCTCGGCGATGATCTTCCGATGCGCTGCGGAATTGTGCTCACGACCGGCGATCCGCGTATGGCCGGCGAGCTCGCGGCCGAGGCCGAGGAGGCCGGCTGGGACGGCGTCTTCACGTTCGACGCGATCGCGATCGGCCCGGTTCCGATGTACGACCCATGGATCGTGCTCGCCGCGATGGCGATGCGGACGGAGCGCGTCACCCTCGGCGCCATGGTGTTCGCGCCAGCCCGACGCCGGCCGTGGAAGCTGGCTCGCGAGGCCGTCTCGCTCGACATCCTGTCCAACGGCCGCCTCGTGCTCCCAGTGGGTCTCGGCGCGCTCGACGACGCGGGGTTCGGAAACGTGGGCGAGGACACGTCCCCGCGCGATCGCGCGCGCCGGCTCGACGAGACCCTCGCCATCCTCGACGGCCTCGAGTCCGGCGAGCCGTTCGCGTTCGAGGGCGAGCACTATCGATTCGGGGAGATGACCTTCAAGCCCCTGCCGGTCCAGCGGCCACGGATCCCGGTCTGGGTCGTGGGCGCCTGGCCGCACGAACGCTCGATGCGCCGCGCCGCACGCTGGGACGGGATCGTCGTCCAGGCGTCGGGACCCGACGGTGGACCGGCGTCCGGGCCCGAGGTCCTGCCGCCGATCGTCGACTGGCTGCGCCGGGAGCGGCCGGACGAGCTCCGCGACCGCCCGTTCGAGATCGTGGTCGACGGCGTGACGCCGGCCGACGATCCGGCGCGGGCCGCGGCGATCGTCCACGCGCACGAGGCCGCCGGCGCGACGTGGTGGATCGAGGCCGACTGGTCGTCCATTGGGGCCGAGGGCCTCCGGGCGCGGATCGCCGCCGGCCCGCCGCGCGGCTGAAGCGGGCCGCCAGAACGTCAGCGGGCGGGCCCCGAGCCCCTTCCGCGCGAGCGCCTGGCCCACCACGTGACCCCGAACCGGGCGACCATCGTCAGCCCGTACGCCGAGCACCAGACGCACAGCGCGTGGATCACGAACAACTGGAGGAACAGGAAATAGGCCTCGAAGATCACCCCGATGAGGGATAGCCCATAGCTCAGGTCGAGCAGGGCGGCCCGGTCGGTTCGGATCCAGGCGAGCGCCAGCGCCAGCAGCACGAGCGACGCGACGACGCCGTACACCGCGACGGGGATCCCGGCGATCCGCGAGTACTCGCTCTGGGCGACGGTCTCGCAACCGTGCAGGGGCCCGCAGGACGGGATGCCGCCGCCTGTCTCGACGACCGCGAGGTACCCGGCGATGGCCAGGCCGACGAGGTCGAGAGCGACGAGGATCCAGCCCGGGTGGAGGTCGCGGAGTCGGGCGCCGATGGAGGTCATGGGGACGCGCTCGAGCATAGCGGGGGGCGTGCCGGAGCGCGGCCGCGAGGCCCGCGCAACAAAAACGCACGTTGAGCGTTCCTTCGCTTGCGCGGCGGTGTACGCTCCGGTACCCGCTGCCTCTGGTTTGGTCGTGTGCCCGGCCTGCCGTGACCCAAGTTACGCAACGCGCTTGTCCGGGCGGTTCGAGGAGGGTCTCGCCGTGGCGCGCCGTCAGCTTGCGGTCCTTGCCGCATTCGCGCTCCTGATCGTCCAGGCAGGTGGCGCGCTCGCCGCGCCAACCGCCGGCGAGTCGCCGGGAGGCGGCTCCAACGCCGCCCCGATCGCGAAGGGCCTCGTCGCGGCCCTGAACTCCGAGTCGATCGACCGGTTCGTCGTGCAGTTTTCCGCCAAGGCGGACCTCGACGGCGCCGCCAAGACGAAGGGCTACGTCAAGCGCGGCCGGGCCGTGCTCGATGCGCTCACGAGCACGGCAAAGCAGTCGCAGGCGGCCGGCCTCGCGCTCGCGAAGAAGTCCGGCGTGAAGGCCAAGAGCTACTGGCTGCTCAACCAGCTGGTCGTCCATGGCAATGCCAAGCTCGCAAAGCAGTTCGCGAAGCTCAAGGGCGTGACGGGAATCCGGGCCCTCAAGACGTATCCGCTGGTCAAGCCCGTGGACATGAAGGCCGCGGTCCTCGCGGCGGCCGGCGATCCCGAGTGGGGTGTCGCGAAGATCCGCGCGCCCGAGGCCTGGGCCGAGGGCATCCTCGGCCAGGGCGTCGTCGTCTCGAGCGTCGACACCGGCGTCGACTACACCCACCCGGCCCTCGTCAAGCAGTACCGCGGCAACAACGGCGACGGCACCTTCACCAACGACTACAACTGGTGGGATCCCACCGGCATCTGCGGCGATGCGCCGTGCGACAACGCGGGCCACGGCACGCACACCATGGGCACCATGGTCGGCGGCGATGGCCCCGGCCCGTTCACCCCGGACGTGGGCGTCGCCCCGGGCGCGAAGTGGATCGCCGCCAAGGGCTGCGAGGAGTTCGACTGCTCCGAGGAGTCGCTCCTGTCGGCCGGCCAGTGGATCCTGGCCCCGACCGATCTCAACGGCAACAACCCCGACCCGTCCAAGCGCCCCGACATCGTCAACAACTCGTGGGGCTCAGGGCCCGGCGACGAGTTCTACCATGCGACCGTCAATGCGTGGCGCGCGGCCGGGATCATCCCGGTCTTCGCGTCGGGCAACCCGGGCGATGCCTGCGGTGACGGCGGTTCCCCCGGCGACTACAACGAGGTCTTCAGCGCCGGCGCGACCGACATCGACGACAACATCGCCGACTTCTCGGGCCGCGGCCCGTCCAGCTACGGCAAGGTCAACCCCGACATCAGCGCCCCCGGCGTTGACGTCATCTCGAGCGTCCCGGGCGGCGGCTACGAGTCGTTCTCCGGCACGTCGATGGCCACCCCGCATACCTCGGGCACCATCGCCCTCCTGCTGTCGGCCAGGCCCGCCCTCCTCGGCACGTCGAACGCGTACACCGCGACGACCGATGCCATCCGTGCGACGGCCGTCGACCACATCGACATGACCTGCGGCGGCGCCGCCGACGGTGACCCCAACAACGTCTACGGCGACGGCCGGATCGACGCCAAGGCGGCGGTCGACCTCCTCGCCACCGGCGGCACGCTGGCCGGCGACATCACCGACGACGACTCCGGCGATCCGATCCCCGGCGCGCAGATCACGGCGGCCGGCACGGATCGCGACTTCAGCGTCACGGCGGACTCCAACGGCCACTACGAGATCTTCCTCGCGGCCGGCACCTACGACGTCACGGCCGAGGCGTTCGGCTACGCGACCGGTCTCTCGACCGGCGTGGAGATCACGACCGACAACACCACCAACGACGACTTCGCGCTGACCGCCCTGCCGCGGTTCAACCTGACCGGCCACGTCCGGGCGTCTGAGGACGGCTCCGCGCTTTCGGGCGCCGCCGTGACCGCGCTCGGGACGCCGCTGGCGCCGGCGATCGCCGATGGCTCCGGCGCCTACACGCTGAACCTGCCCGTCGGGACGTACTCGGTGAGGGCCGCCGCCGGCGGCTGCACCGAGAACGTCGTCGAGGACGGGGTCGCCATCGTTGACCAGAACGTCAGCCAGGACTTCGCGCTCGGGCGCAAGCTCGACACGTTCGGCCACGGCTGCCGCACGGTCGACCTCGAATGGGTCGACGCGACGACCGACACCTCGCTGTTCGGCGACGACTTCGCCGGCCGCCTCCACCTGCCGTTCACGTTCAACTTCTACGGAGTCGGCTACGACCAGGTCTTCATCTCGGACAACGGCTACCTCACGTTCGGCGGGGCCGACCTGTTCAACCCGTTCCCGAGCCCGATTCCCTCCGCGGCGACGCCCAACGGCGCGATCTACGCCCTGTGGCGTGACCTGCACCTGACAGGGGACGGCCAGATCTCGTACACGACGGTCGGGTCGCCTGGCAACCGCGCGTTCGTGATCGAGATGACCGACGTCTCGGTCGCGGGCTCGACGAACACCGTCGACCTCGAGATCAAGCTGTACGAGATCGGCGAGACCGTCGACATCCTGTACGGCAACAACGATCCCAATCCCGGCGACGGCCGCGGCTCCACGATCGGCATCGAGAACGCCAACGGCAGCGACGCCCTCCAGTTCTCGTTCTCCGACTCGCTGGTCACCGCCAATACCGCGTACCGCTACGAGGTCGTGCCCACGGGCATCGTCAGCGGCACGGTCACCGACGCCAACGACGACGCGCCGGTCGCCGGCGCGACCGTCTCCGCCTCCCCGGGCCTCGGGTCGACGACGACCGCTGCCGACGGCAGCTACTCGCTGCGGCTCTACCCCGGCGACTACGACCTCAAATTCTCGGCCACGGGCTACGTGTCGCAGACCCAGGGGCTCTCGATCGCCGACGGCGACGACCTGACCCGGGACGTCTCGCTCGAGGCGCCCATCCCGACCATCGACCCCACGTCGGTTGAGGTCGAGCTCGCGCTCGGCGCCGACCCGGTCGAGGCGCACGTTACGCTCGGCAACGACGGCAGTGCGCCGCTCACCTGGGACGTGAAGGAGCGCAACCGCGGCTCGACGCCGCCGGTCGTCGGCCCGACGATCAACGGCCACGGCGCGTTCATCGGGGGCACCAAGCCTGCGGTCCGCCTGGCGGTCAACGGCGGCGGGACGGCCCTGGTCCATCCGCGCGCCTACACCTGGACCGCTGCCCACCCGTCGGCGGCCATGTCGATCCTCGTGTACACCGACGACCCGGTCCACCCGGCCCCCGACACCTACGTGGACCAGGCGCTCCAGCGCCTCAACCTCTCGTACACCGCCCACTACGAGGGCGACTTCGAGGGCTTCCAGAACGATCTCGAGTCCGGGAGCTGGGACCTCGTCATCTTCGCTGACGAGAACCTCGGCCCCGACTTCTCCCTGTTCGATGCGCTCAACGCGTACGTCGTCAACGGCGGCCGCCTGATCTTCGGGACCTGGGTCGTCGAGTTCGATCCCGGCAACCCGTTGTTCGAGACGCTCGGCTTCTCGTTCTCGCAGAGCGTGTTCGACGAGCCGATCCCCGTGCACTGGTGGCAGCCGGACCATCCGGCGTTCACCTTCCCTGAGCAAGCCCCCGAGCCGACTGACCTCAACAACGTGGGCTTCGGCATCTACGGCCAGCAGGGCGATCCGCTCCCCGCCGCCGAGGCGCTGGCCGGCTACACGACGCCCGGTCCGGACGACGGCCAGGCAGCGCTGGTCATCGCCAACGACGAGCACACCGCGTTCAAGGGCTGGGTCGACGCCAGCAACGACGCCGACCTCGACAGCGACGGCGTCCCCGACGGCGTCGAGCTGTGGGAGAACCTCGCAACCGGCATCGGCTCCGGCTTCTTCACGGACGTCTCGTGGCTGTCGGAGAGCCCGACCGACGGGACGCTCGCCGACGGCGATACCCAGGACGTGACCCTCACGATCGGCGACCCGAACCTCGCCCCCGGCGAGCACAAGGCCACCGTGGTCTTCCGGACCAACGCACCCAAGCCGCGCACCGTCTCGGTCGACGTGACGCTGACCGTGCCGCTGCCGGGCGCGTGGGGTGCCCTCGAGGGCACGGTCACCGACGCCGACACGGGCGAACCGCTCGCCGGCGCCGACGTCACCCTCCACAGCCAGTGGGATGGCTCGCCCCTCGACGTGACCGAGACCACCGACGCTGACGGCGCGTACTCCCTGCTGGCTCCAGGCGGCACCTGGCCGATGGTGTTCAGCAAGGACGGCTACACCACGCTCACCCGCAACCAGCTGGTAACCCCCGCCACGACCACGACCGACGTCAACGCGCGGCTGCGCCAGCGCATCACGCACGGTCGGATCCACGCCGGTGACCTGACCTTCGTCCTGACCAAGGGCAACAAGGACACGGGCAAGATCAAGCTGACGAACCCCAACGGCCAGATCCCGTTCACCTTCGAGGTGGATGAGGCCAACATCGCCGCGGCGGCCGGCCTCGCCGGCACCGCCTCGCCCAGGACGATCACCAAGGTTGCCCCGCTCGCGCGATCGACGCGCGGCGCCAACCGGCCGGCCGTCCACGTGCCGCCCAAGCTCCAGTCGACCGGCGACATTCTTGCCGCCTGGCCGACGGAGGGCATCGAGCTTCCGTGGGCCGTCGGGTTCACCGGCAACGTCTGGCTCGACAGCGCGCTCGCCGACGGCGACGTGTGCGCGGCCACCAGTGCCTGCGCGAACACCGAGTTCGACGTCGACGGCAACCCGACCGGCGCGTCGTACCCGACGCCCTGGGCAGGGGCCTTCGGCGGTGACATGGCCTACGACACCGGTCGTGGGCTCATGTGGCAGGTCAACGTCGGCGGCGACAACGGCATCTACGGTGTCGACCCCGCCGACGGCACGGTCGTGCAGACGATCACGGGTTCCCCGTGGTCAGACACCGATCAGCGCGGCCTTGCCTACGACCCGGTCGCCGACGTGTTCTACATCGGTGGCTGGAACGAGGGCATCGTGTACCGCGTCGCCGGCCCCTCGCATACGACGCCGGGCGAGACGCTCAGCCAGTGCAGCCCCGCCGATCCGAGCATCTCGGGCCTCGCCTGGAACGGTTCCTTCAACCTGCTGTGGGAAGCCACCAACAGCGAGACGGACACGATCTACCTGATCGACCCGACGACCTGCGACACGATCCGGGCGATCGACCATCCGGATCCGGGCTTCAACGGCGCCGGCCTCGAGCTCGACGGCTCGGGCAACCTGTGGATGGTCTCCCAGAACGACGGCCTGGCGTTCCTCGTGGACTCCGGGCTGCCGCTCCTCTCGAACGTCCCGTGGATGTCCGTCACGCCCAAGAGCGGCTCAGTCGCCCCCAACAAGAAGCGGACGCTCACGGTGACCGTCAACAGCAAGGGCCTCAAGCCCGGCCTGTACCGCGGCGCGGTCGTCATCGGGACGAATGATCCCGAGATCGGCATCGCCCAGGTGCCGGTGACCCTGATCGTCCCCGCCTACCGGAAGGGCGTCAACGCGGGCGGCAAGGCCTACACCGACAATGCCACCGGCATCGTCTATACCCACGATCGAAAGTTCAAGCCGGGCAGCTTCGGTTGGGCCGGCACGAGCTCGACCCAGTCGACCACGGATCCGATCGGCGGCACGAAGCGTGACCCGCTGTACCAGAACCTGCGGGTCGACATGAACGCCTACAAGTTCAAGGTCCCCAACGGCTTCTACGTGATCGATCTCTCGTTCGCGGAGCTCCACTACAAGAAGCCGGGCGGGCGCCAGTTCGCCATCGAGATCGAAGGTTCGACCGTGGTGTCGGGCTTCGACGTCGTGGCCGAGGCCGGTGGACGCAAGAAGGCTGTCGACGAGACCTACGCGGTGGAAGTCACCGACGGCGTGCTCAACATCAACTTCACCGCGCCGCGGGCCCACCGGGCGATCGTGAACGCACTGCTGGTGACGGAGATGCCACCGGGCGCCTTCGGGTTCTAGCGACCAGGTTCTTTCGCCGCAGTTCGAACGCCCCGCCATCGGCGGGGCGTTCGGTTTGTCGGCGGCGCGGTGCGTCTCGCTAGCGGGCCGTGACGATCAGCGTGCCGGTCATGCCGTACGCCTCGTGCCCCGGGAGGTGGCAGACGTAGGTCAGCGTCCCGGGCTGGGTGAACGTGATCGTCGTCCGGCGCTCGGTGCCGGCGTCGATGCTGACCTCGGTCGGCCGTGCCCCATGCGTCGGCTCGGTCCCGGTCCGATGGCGCCGGTGCACCTCGTCGTCGCCGACGATCCACTCGTGATCGATGGGGTCGGTGTTGTCGATGACGAAGGTCACCGGTCGCCCGGCCGGCACCACGATCGCGGCCGGCTCGAAGTGCGAGTAGTGGATCGAGATGTCGACGACGATCGGCTCCGGCTCGCGGGCCACCGCGAGCGCCATGGCCGCCGCACCGAGCAGTGCGACGACGCCGAGACCGAGCGACACGACGGCCCGTGCGGGTGACATGCGGTGGCCTCAGCGAGACCGGCGGCCGGGCTGGTACCGGGTCAGCGCGAGGATCCCTGCGATCCCGGCCAGGGAGACCATCAGCGCCGCGAGCAGCCGGCCCGCGACGATCCCGCGCCCGCTGTCGACGACCGTGTCCGGCCCGTGTCCGACGGCCGGCAGGTCGAGGCCGGCGTCGACCCTCGACGGGGCGTTGGCGCCGCTCGCGTCGATGGCCAGGTCGTAGGACAGCCCCGCGGCCGACGAGTCGACGGCCACCTTGGTGAGCCAGGCTGACGCGGGGATCCACTCCATGCCGCGGTCGCTGCGCAGGTCGTCGAGAAGCGATCCTGACGCGGCGTCGCTGTGGTCGAGCCGGATGCCGTTGTCGCCCGTCGGCACCGGCAGCAGCGCCGGGGTCTCGTCGGTGAGCAGGTAGACGTCGGCTTCGACACGCTCCTCGCCGGTCTTGCCCAGCGCGAGGATGCGCAGCGGGACCCACGGGTTGGCCGTGGGGATCGTGATGTGGACGGGCGTTCCGTCGCCGACCTGCTGCCCACGAGCCGCGGCGGCGTCCGCGTCGAACGCGGCGGCGAGGAAGATCGGGCTGCGGCTGGCGTAGAAGTCGAGCACCTCGGGCGCATCGGGCGGGAGGCGGAAGCCGTGGTCCTTGGCCCACACGCCGATGTCGGCGGCGCCGCCCTGGAGGACCGTCACGTCGAGGGCGTCGATCTTGACCTTCATGAGCTCGACGGCGCCGGCGCTGGCCCGGACGGCGTCCTCGGCGGCGAACGCCGCCGGTACGGGCGGGTCTGTCTCGCGGATGAGCCGCTGGAGCGTCCAGTCGCCGCCCTTCACGACGCTCGAGGGAATGCCGGGCAGGGGCGTGATCGAGCCGAACGCGCCGCCACCGCCGGCGAACTCGAACGCCGTGACGTAGTGCTCGTTGCCGTTGTGGTAGCCCGCGAACGTGGTCGTGCGCAGGAGGTTGACGGCACCGTTGGGGCCGATGAGGCCGCCGCACGCGAGGGCGGGCGCGGCCGTGAGGAGGAGTCCCAGCGCCGCAGCCGGGAGGATGACTCCGAGTCGTCGCATCGAATCGATCTCCGGACGGGCGGACGGGAGGCGTCCGCGTGGCGTCAGGACGCCCGCCCTGCGGATGCGGTTCCCGCCCGGTTGTCGCCGGGCTTGATCGATCAGGCGCCGCCGGTTGCGGCGCAGGCGGCCCGGGTCGCTACATCGACGGCCGGTGGCTGGCCTCGAGGAAGCGGTCGGGATCGTCGCGGAACTCGAGGAAGCAGCCCTTGCCGCAGAACACGTACTCGCGCTCACCATGGACGAGGGAGAGGCCGCGGGCCTTCGCGTCGTCGGGATCGACGTGCATGCCGCAGACGGCGTCCTCGTCCTCGGCGATTGTGCGGATCTCGGTCATCCTGGTCTCCTCGGTTGGATACTCCCCGAGAGTATCACTGCATGACCGAGGTGCTTTACGGGAGAACCGGTGATTGGTCGGGGCGGTGGGATTCGAACCCACATCCTCGTGCTCCCAAAGCACGTGCGCCACCGTTGCGCCACGCCCCGACAGGTACCAGCACCGGCCAGGAGACTAGCCTACAGCCCGCGACGTCGGCCACGGCAGCGCTCGGCGGATCCTCAGTCGCCGGGTTCCTCCTGGTGTGCCGCCTGCGCCGCTATCCACGATTCGAGCACGCGCCGGTGGCGGGTCTCCAGCTTGACGAGCGTGCGCTTCGAGTTGAGCAGGTCGTTCGCCTCATCGAAGGTCATCCCCTGCTCACGCATCAGGTACGCCGCGAGCACCGTCGCCGAGCGGCCTCGTCCCTTGGCGCAGTGGATCAGCACCGTCCGGCCGTCGGCCACCTGCTCGGCGATCCATGGCACGGCGTCGGTCAGCACCTCCGGCCCGGGTACGGTGACGTCAGGCACGCGGTACTGACGGTGGGCGATGTCGTGTGCCTCGAAGAAGGCGGGGTCTGCGGTTCGCTCCGCACGGACATCCATCACCGCGGTGATGCCGAGGGCGAGCAGCGCCTCGAAGTCCCGTCCGTACGTCGGGGCGCCACCCAGCCACAGGCTGGGCGTGATCTGCGAGAACCAGGCGTGGCCCTGGAGCCGCTCGTAGTTGAAGCGAATGGCCGGATAGAGCCGGTCGAACCCACGATGCAGGAGCCCGAGGCGCGGCTCCCTCTCAGGGGACGACAACGGACAATGCCGCGGGGGCGACCTCGATGCTGAGCGGCGTCCGCCCGATGTACTCGCCGTCGGTCCAGACGGGCTGATCGGGCGTGGTCTCGATGCGGAGCGTCCGGCACTGGCGGTGGTACCGGGACGCGCTCGCCGTGTGGAGGTCGAGGAATCGCGACGCGGCCGCGACCATCGTGTCGTGTGTGTGCCCGTCGATCGCGAAGGCGTCGAGGAGGCCGTCGTCCACCGCGTAGTCGTGGGTGATCCGCAGGCCCGTGCCCATCATTCCCGAGTTCACGACATAGACCCTGGAGGCCTGGAACTCGGTCAACTCGCCGTCCACCTCGGCCCGGTAGGCGACTTCCTTGGCCGGCCCTCGCTGGGCCATGTTGACCGCATAGGCGAACACGCCGTAGCGGTCCTTCAGCTCCCGGCTCGTCTGCTCCTCCGGCTCGACGCCCACGTACAGCCGCTGGATGAAGTAGCGGTCCTTGACATCAACATTCCCGACCTCGAGCAGCCTGCCGACGTCGATCGCGCGCACCCGGCTGCTTCGGCAGAGCACCTCCGTCGCCTCGCGCAGCGTCCCCGGCACGCCCATCTCGCGCGCGAAGCCGTTGCCGGTGCCGCCGGGCAGGATGCCGATACGGGGCGGGCTGCCATGCTCGTCCGCGGCCTCCAGGACGGCGTTCGCGAGCTCGTGCTGGGTGCCGTCGCCGCCGTAGCCGACGACGAGGTCGGCACCATCGATGAGGGCCGCCTTCGCCTGGGCGGATGCATCGCCGTACTTCTTGGTGATGCTCACGTCCCAGTCCACGCCGTGCTCGCGGAACACGTCGTTGAGCGTGTTGAGAATCGGCTCGTCCTTGCCTGACGCCGGATTGATCACGACGTGGATGCGCCGGTACGGGGGATCCGTCATCAGTTACCTCCGATCCGCTCCCGACCGCACGACGGCTCAACGTGCGTGACGGCTCGGGTCGACCCTACGGCATTGTCGCCCATCTCGACCTCGCCGTGACATGCTTCGGGTCGGCAGCAACAGGGTCGGCAGCCACGAGGGGCACCCATCGCCATGCACGAACGTCCCGCCCGCCGTGCCGGCAAGCTTGCGCTCGCGACCCTCGTCATCGCCGCCGCAGGCGTCGCGTGTGCGTCCCCGATCGCATCCCCGGCGGCGACCTCGACGATGCAGCCCGGCACTGCCTCGCCCGGCCCAAGCGCGGCAGCTGGGTCGACGGTGCTCCTGGCGGCCGGCGACATCGGTCGCTGCGACTCGACCCACGACGATGCGACGGGCGCGCTGGTCGCCGGCCTCCCGGGTGCGATCGCGATCCTCGGCGACACGGCCTATGAGGACGGGTCGCTTGAGGAACTCAATACGTGCTTCGGTGGATCGTGGGGCCCGGTCAAGGATCGGATCCGGTTCGCGGCCTCCGGCAACCACGACATCCACACCGAAGGCGGCGCTCCCCTCGAGGCGTACCTCGGCAGTGCTGCCGCGCGGGACGGTCGCACCTGGTTCTCGGACAGCCTTGGCGACTGGCACGTGATCGTCCTCGACGGGAACTGCGGACCCTTCGGCGGTCGTTGCGACGCCGGCTCCGATCAGGAGACGTGGCTCCGGAACGACCTCGCCGCGAGCAGCACCCGGTGCACGGTTGCGATCTTCCATCAGCCGCTGTTCAGCAGTGGCCAGCACGGGGCCGATCGGGCCGTCCGCCCTCTTTGGGACGCCCTCTATGCGGCGGGCACCGACCTCGTGCTCAACGGCCACGACCACGACTACGAGCGCTTCGCCCCGCAGGATCCCGACGGCACGGCGGACCCCGCACGCGGCATCGTGGAGATCATCGCCGGCACCGGTGGTGCCGACCTCGAGCCCTTCAAGGATCCCAGCGCGAACTCGCTGGTCAGGCTCAGCGACACCTACGGCGTCGTGGAGCTGACCCTCTCCCCGGACGCATGGTCCATGCGCTTCGTCGGCACCGACGGGGCGGTCCACGACCAGGCCGAGGGCACCTGCCACTGAGCGGCGCTGATCGACGGCTCGGACATCACCCGGCTGATGTTCGAGTTCGGCGTCGGGGTGATCCCTGTCGGGTCGCCGTACTTGCTCAAGCGAGTCGACCTCGACTTCTTCGACGGCGAGTAGACAGGCCGTGCAGCGTGCTGGTTAGTCGCGACGGTTGGGGTCAGGCGGTCGCGGTCATGAGCGCCGCGGCGTCGCGGCGGTCCAGCAGGTAGCTCACGCCGGTCAGCGCGACCCCGAACAGGACGACGGCGAGGACAACCGCGAAGAACGGGTTGCCGGTCGAGAGCGCCAGCCACGCGAGCCCGAGGCTGAGGATCGACCGAACGACGAGCGTGGTCGTGTACATGACCTCGACGTGGTGTCGGATGAGCTGGACGACGAACACGCCCAGCGCGATCAGCACGAGGCCGGCCAGCCGCATCGGCGCCTCGTCGTAGACCTGGTTGGACTGCAGCAGCCCCGACACGAACGTCGGCGCGACGAGCAGCAGGATGCCCGACGGCACCACGTACCCGGCCAGGTAGAACAGGCTGAGGTGGGTCCGGCGCATGGCACTTTCCTCCACCGGCGCCGATGCCGGCGCCGACTGCGTTGCTTGATGCAACGGACTCTACCCGGGTGCGTTGCGTGATGCAACGGGGTAGATTCGCAGCATGCGACGGACCAGCCTGGCGGACTTCCGCTGCTCGGTGGCCAGAACGGTCGACATCATCGGCGAGTGGTGGACCCCGTTGATCCTTCGCGACGCCTTCTATGGGCGGACGCGGTTCGAGGACTTCCAGCGCAGCCTCGGGATCGCCCGCAACGTCCTTGCCGTCCGCCTCGACCGCCTCGTTGAGGCCGGGATCATGGAGCGCCGCCGGTACGAAGAGCGCCCGCCACGCGACGAGTACCTGCTCAGCGACAAGGGCCGGGACCTGTTCCCGGTCATCGCGGCCCTGCTCGCCTGGGGTGACCGATGGACGGCGGGCGACGAGGGACCGCCGCTGCTCCTGATCCACCAGCCGTGCGGCCAGCCGGGCGCGTTGCGCGCGACCTGCGATCAGTGCGGCGAGCCGATGACCCTCGACACCATCATCCCGGTGCCCGGCCCGGGCGCCTGACCGTCTCGCCTCCCGTGGCGGCCGCTACGGAGCGAGCGGTTGCCAGGCAGTGTCGCCGAGCCCCCTCGGCGCATCCGTCCCGTAGACGATGGGCGAAGGGTCGCCCGACGCGGCGACCGAGAGGAGCAGGCCGCCCGTCCCATCGCGGTAGTCGGCGATGAGCAGCCGGGTCCCGTCCGGCGACCAGGTGACCCCACCGACGATGTGGGCGCTGTTCAGGTCGTCGCCGAGCGCCTCGAGCGAGATGACGTGCGGGTCCGAGCCGTCCGGCTTGACGACGACGATCGCGGATGCGCCTTGGGCGTCGGTGCGCTCGAACACGATGCGTGTGCCATCGGGCGACCAAGCCGGGCTGTAGCCCGATCCGAGGTTGACCGTCGACCGGTTTAGGTCGGCCATGGTTCCGTGCACGGGGATCGCGTCGATCTTTCCGTCCGCGGCGTACGGGTCCTGGGCCACGATCCACGATCCGTCCGGAGCCCAGGCGACGTCCCGCACGACCCCGCCGATCGCTCGGGCCTGGCCGCCCGCCGTCGGGACGAGGAAGAGCCCGGTCGAGCTCGCGACCGCGAGGGCCGATCCATCGGGCGATAAGGCGCACTCGCTGACCTGACCGATCGCTCGGAGGTCACCCGATCGGAAGACGGCGGCATCGCCCGGCGCGGTCGAGGCGGAGGGATGCGTCACCATCCAGCACTCGACGGGGTCACCGACGGAGAACTCGAGGACCTCGCCGCCGGACGACCAGGTCGGGCACGGGTCGCTGCCCTCGGCGGGAACCGGGATCCGCACGGCCGTCGCGGACGGTCCGCTCCCGGCCATCTCCCGGACGACGACCGCGCGCGAACCCCAGACCCAGGAGTTGCCCGTGATGCCGACCGGATCGGCTGCCTCCGCGTACGCCAGCCTCGTGCCGTCGGGGGAGAAGGTCGGACAGGTGACCCGGACAGGTGAGGCGCCACCCGCGCCGGCGACCCATACGGGGTCGGACCCTTCGCGGACGAGGTTGAGGATGAACGGCATGTTCCGGGCGTCGTCGGCGCCCGGGAAGAACTGGCTGACCTCCGGGCCGACGTGCTGGGTATACGCGATCCAGCCACCCACCCCTGGGAGCGGGGCGGGAGCTCTGCGAAGGAGGGCGCCCATGCCGACGACGGCTCCGATCAGGGCGGCTGCGATGACCACGAGGACCACCGCCCACCGGAGGCTGCGAGACTCACCCGTCTGCCCGCCCAGCCGGCCCCCGAGGAACGGCCGGTCCTGGCGCAGAACGGCGGCTCGATCGAGCGCCGACGAAAGCACGCCCTGCGGCGCACGAGCCGGCACATCGGCCCGCAGCCAGTCGGTGACGACGCGGTCGAGATCGAGCTGGTCGCTCATGCCATCGCCTCCCCTCGATCACCGACGCGAGCGTCCGCCTCGAGCGCAGCCCGGAGGGCGGACATCGCGTGATGGAAGCGCGACTTCGCGGTACCCAGCGGGATCCCGAGCATCGTCGCGACCTCGGGCAGTGGGCGGCCCTCGTACTGGTGCAGGACCACGACGGCCCGGTGGTCGATCGACAGGCGCCGGAACGCGCTCTCGAGCGCGTCTCGGTCCACGACGTCCCGGGCGGTGTCGCCGGCGGCAGGCTCGATCCGGATGGTCTGCACCGTTGCCTGATGGCGGCGCCGTCGCCCGTACTCGTCGTTGGCGGCATGGACGAGAATCCGGTACAGCCAGCCGTCGAAACGCTCGACGTCGCGGAGCTTGGGCAGCTGGCGCCAGCAGCTGACGAGCGCTTCCTGCACGGCGTCCTCGGCGAGGTCGGAGTCGCGCAGGATCAGGCGCGCGATTGCGTGGAGGCGGTCCACCTCGCCCGCGGCGAGCTGTCCGAACGCATCCCGGTCGCCGCGCCTCGCTCGTTCGACGAGCTCGTGTCGCATCGTCGCCGCCCTGCTCATCCCGGTCGATCGACCGGCTTCAACCCTAACGACTCGGGTGGCGGGCCAATCGTTCAATCAGGAGCCGGGCGCGGCCTCGATCAGCGGGGTGAATCAAGCCTGCGCAGGCGCTCGCCCGGCAGGGCCCGTTCATGACCCGTGTTCGCGTGGGTCGCGTGACCACGGTTGCGATCGGGGCCGAAGCCGCGCGGCTGGTCGCCGCGACGGTTGCCGCTCGCTCCTGCCGGCGCCTGGCCGATGGAGCTGCCGGAGGTCGGCGCACCCGACGGCCGGTCGTTCGGGCGGCGACGGCCACGATTCGACGCGCCGCCGCGGCCGGACTGGCCGCCCGAGGCAGACGCATGCTGCCCGCCGCGCTGCGGCTGACCACCGCGGTTCGACGGCTGGTTGCCGCGGCCCGAAGGCTGGCCCCCGCGGCTCGCGAGCCGCTCGGCGCGCTCGGCCGGCGTGGAGCGCAGCCGGATCGGTTCGGGGCGAATGCTGCGGTTGGGCTCGAAGCCGGCGATGGTCTCGGTCGGGATCGGGCGTCGGAGCAGGGCCTGGATGTCCTGGAGCAGTGGCCGCTCGTCCACGCACACGAGCGAGATCGCCTCGCCGTCCTTGCCCGCACGGCCCGTGCGGCCGATGCGGTGGACGTAGTCCTCGGCGACCATCGGCAGCTCGTAGTTGACGACGTGGGGCAGCAGCTCGATGTCGAGGCCGCGGGCGGCGATATCGGTCGCCACGAGCACGGCGACGCGGTGCTCCTTGAAGTCGGTCAGGGCGCGCACGCGCTGGCCCTGGCTCTTGTTGCCGTGGATCGCGGCGGCGTTGATGCCGTCCTTGCCGAGCTGCTCGGCGAGGCGGTTCGCCCCGTGCTTGGTGCGGGTGAACACGAGGGCCTGGTCGATCCGCCCGGAGGTCACGAGATACGACAGGAGCTCGCGCTTGCGGTCGCGGTCGACGGGGATCACGACCTGCTCGATCAGCTCGGTGGTCGAGTTCCGGGGCGTCACCTGGACGCGGGCAGGCTCGTGGAGCAGGCCCGTCGCCATCGCTCGGACGTCGTCGGAAAAGGTGGCCGAGAACAGCAGGTTCTGGCGGCGCGGCGGCAGCAGCTCGAGGATCTTGCGGATGTCGCGGATGAAGCCCATGTCCAGCATCCGGTCGGCCTCGTCGAGGACGAGGATCTCGACCCGCGACAGGTCGATGGTTCGCTGCCCGACGTGGTCGAGCAGGCGGCCGGGCGTCGCCACGACGATCTCGGGCCCCGCACGGAGCTTGCTGGCCTGGGGCTCGAAGCCGACGCCACCGTAAACCGTGGTCGACCGGATCGGGCGGTGCTTGCCGTAGGTCCGGACGCTCTCCTCGACCTGGATGGCGAGCTCGCGGGTGGGCACGACGACCAGGACGCGGACCGGCGGGCGGCCGGTGGCCGGCGTGGATCGGCGCCCCTGCTGCGAGGGCAGGTTCCTGACCGGCTGGCCCGGTGTCCGCGTCTCGTGGAGGATCTGGATGATCGGCAGCACGAAGGCGGCGGTCTTGCCGGTACCGGTCTGGGCGCCGGCGAGGAGGTCGCGGCGTTCGAGGACGAGCGGGATCGCCTCGCGCTGGACCGGGGTTGGCTCCGTGTAGCCCTCATCGGCGACGGCGCGGAGCAGCTCGGGCGCAAGCCCGAGAGCATCGAAAGACATGAGAAGAAACGCTCCTGACGGGGCCCATCCCGCAACGTAGCGGGGCCCGGTCTGGGCGCTGGTGAAGGTGATCGGGATCGGACGGCCGCGAAGGACCGGGGGCGCTGACCGGCGCGCCCATCGAGCACGAGAGGACCTGATCCTAGCCGAGATCCCTCGATCCGGCGAATTGCAGGCTAGAACCCGAGCGAACGCAGCACCGGCGCCATGCGGCGGGCGGCGCGAGATCGGTGCGAGATGGCGTTCTTCTCGGTCGCCGACCACTGGCCGAGCGTCCGCCCGCCGGGCGGCTCGAAGGACGGCTCGAAGATCGGGTCGTAGCCGAACCCGCCGTCGCCCTTCGGGCCGGTCGCGATGCGGCCGCGGCAGGTCCCGCGCCGGACCAGCGTGTCGAGGCCGCCGCGCGGTCCGACTGCCGAGTCCGGTAGCGCGAGCGCGAGCACGCACACGTAGCGGGCGCCGCGGCGCTCGGCCGGCAGGGATCCGAGCTCGCCCAGGAGCTTCACGTTGTTCGCCTCGTCGGTCGCGTCCGGGCCGGCGTACCGGCGCGTCCGGACGCCGGGCCCGCCGCGGAGCGCATCCACCTCGAGGCCGGAATCGTCGGCGAGGGTCGGGAGCCCGGATCGGCGCGCGTAGAACCTCGCCTTCAGCCGGGCGTTGGTCTCGAACGTCTCCCCGGTCTCCTCGGGCTCGTCGGGGATCCCGAGGTCGTCGGGCGAGACCAGCTCCACGTCGTCGCCAACGTCGAGCAGCTCCCGGAGCTCGCGCAGCTTGTGGCGCGAGCGCGTCGCGACGAGCAGGCGAGGCACGGCGATCAGCGGCGGACGGTCGCCAGGGCCGCGGCCTGCGCCTCGAACAGGCGTCCGAGGCCGGCGCTGGCGAGGTCCAGGAGCTCGTCCAGGGCCGCGCGGTCGAACGGCTTGCCCTCGGCGGTGCCCTGCAGCTCGACGTACGCCCCGGCGTCGGTGCCGACCACGTTGAAGTCGACGTCGGCGTGCGAGTCCTCGGAGTAGTCGAGGTCCAGCATCCGGATCCCGTCGATGATCCCGACCGACACGGCTGCGACGTGGCCCACGAGGTGGCGATCCATGCCGTACGTGATCAGGGCCGCGGCGAGGGCCACGTAGCCACCGGTGATCGACGCGGTGCGCGTGCCGCCGTCGGCAACGATCACGTCGCAGTCGACGGTGACCGTCCGCTCGCCGAGGCGCGACAGGTCGACCACGCCACGCAGCGAGCGCCCGACGAGCCGCTGGATCTCGTGCGTCCGCCCACCGATCTTGCCCTTGGCGGCCTCGCGCTCGGTGCGCTCGGCCGTGGCCCGCGGCAGCATCTCGTAGGTGCCGGTGACCCAGCCCGTCCCCTTGCCGCGCAGGTGCGGCGGGACGCGGTCCTCGATGGTCGCTGCGCACAGCACCTGGGTGTCGCCGAACCGGATCATGCACGAGCCTTCGGCCCACTTCTGGACGCCCAGCGTGATCTCGATTGGACGCAGGTCCGTGGGCGCGCGTCCGTCCGCGCGCACGTGGCCACCGGGCGGCTGATTGCCGATGCTCATGTTGTCCTCGCCTCCCCGCGCTCCGCCGCCTTGGCGGCGTCCCAGAGCGCATCCAGCTCCTCGAATGACAGATCCCGCAGCGCGACGTTGCTCGCCGCGGCAGACAGCTCCACGTGCCGGAACCGGCTGCGGAACTTCTCGTTGGCGCCCCGCAGCGCGCCCTCGACCTCGATCCCGGTCTTCCGCCCGACGTTGACCAGCACGAACAGCAGGTCGCCCAGCTCCTCGGTCCGGTGGGCGGCGTCCTCGGCCTCGACCAGCTCGCCGACCTCCTCGCGCACCTTGTCCAGGACCCCGTCGATCGAGGGCCAGTCGTAGCCCAGGTTGGCGGCGCGCTCCTGCATCTCCTGGCTCGCCGCCAGCGCCGGCAGTGACCGGCTGATGCCGTCGAGGGCGCTCCGGGGCACGGCGTCGGCTCCATCACCGGACGCAGAGGCCGCCTCGGCACGCTCTCCAGCCTTGATCCGCTCCCACTGGCGGTTCACGTCCGAGGCCGTGCGCGCCTCGGCATCGCCGAACACGTGGGGATGGCGGTGCACGATCTTGGACGCGATCGCCGACCACACGTCGGTCATGTCGAACACGCCCTCCTCGGCCGCCAGCTGCGCGTGCAGCACGACCTGGAGCAGCAGGTCGCCCAGCTCGCCGGCCAGCTCGGGGGTCGCGCCGTGATCGAGCGCGTCGTAGACCTCGTACGCCTCCTCGAGGAGGTGGTTGCGGAGCGAGGCGTGGGTCTGCTCGCGGTCCCACGGGCAGCCGTCCGGCTCGCGGAGCCGCGCAGAGATCCAGGGCATCCCCCAGGGCGAGGCGAGGTTGGCGACCGGGGCGACGGGGGCGAGGTACAGCTGGTCCTTCAACTCGTCCGCCGTGAGGTCGCCGACGGTCATGCCGTCGGGCAGGCCGAACCTGCCGACCGGGTGATCGGGCGGATACAGCCGCTGCAGCGTGCCGATCCGATCCAGGCCGTGAGCCTGGCGGCCCGGGAGGGCGGCGGAGGCGGACTGCATCAGCCCGAGGCGAAGGCGCTCCGCCGACAGGACCAGCAGGGGGATCGTCGGCTCGATCGGCGTCGCGTCCAGGCGTTCGGTGACGACGATCGCAATGCCCGCGGCGGGATCGAGGCCCCATCGGAGCCTGGCCTCGGCGAGGAGTGCGTCCAGCATCGTCCGGCCGCCAGGGGCGCCGTCAGCCCGACGTGCCGGAGGCGGTGATCGCTGGGTCGCGCTCGATCGTGTAGGCGCCCTTCTGGGCCGAATACCAGGTCGGGAACGCCGAGCTCTCGAGGCCCGCCTTCTGCTCGGCGTCCGGGGCCCGGTTCTGCTCCTGGTCGACGAGGAACAGGTAGACCCCGTCCCCGTCCACGGAGAGCGGGCTGCTGACCTTGCCGATCGGCGCGGCGAAGACCGCCGCCTCGATCTCGGGGGAGAGCTGGCCCTTGACGATCCACTGCTTGTCGCCGGCCGTCGACGTGCTCGAGGTGTCGGAGTTGTCGCGCGCGGCGTCGGCGAACGACAGGGTGCCGGCGTCGATTCCCTGCTTGAGCTTGTTCGCCCACTCGACGTCCGTCGGGAAGTGCTCGATCTGGATCACGTGCCAGCCGGCCGCCGTCTTGACCGGCTCGAGGAGCTGGCCCGGCGTGAGGCCCGGCTTGAAGATCGCGTCATGGAACTCGGGCAGCAGCGTGTCGTCGGGCGTGAACCAGTAGGTGCCGCCGCGGCTCGATGACCCGGTGTCGTCGCTGTCGGAGGCGACGAGCGAGGCGAACAGCGACGGATCGGCTTTGAGCTTCTCGTACGCGGCCTTCGCCTTGGCCTCGGCGTCCTTCCAGGCCGCATCGTCGGGCGCCACCGACGCCGCCGCTGACGCGTCGCCACCGGGCGAGTACAGGATGTGGCGGATCTTGACGGCGGTCGGGTCCGCCTCCTTGCCCGTCGGGCTGCCGGTGCTCGGATCGACGTCGATGCCGAGGTGGATCTCCGAGACCTCGCGCTGCGGACCCGGGGCGAGGTACCCGGCGACGACGGCATCGTTGAGCTTGGTGCGGAGCACATCGCGCCGGAGGGCCTCGCGATAGTCGGTGAGATCGATCCCCGCGTCCTTGAGCTGGTCGGCGTAGGTCGCGTCGACGACCGGCGCGACGATGTCCGTCACGCGGCCGATCCGGTACGTGCCGTCGGCGCCCTCGATCACGGCGGTCGGCGCGTTCTGTGTCGCGGCCATGACCGCGTCGACGAACGGCGGGTCGAGGGACGCGTGCTTGTCGATGAAGCCGATGTCGCCGCCCTGGCTCCTGCTGCCATCGGACGACACAGCCTTGGCGACGGTCTCCCAGTCCTTGCCGGCCACCAGGTCGGCGAGCGCCTGGTCGGCCTTGGCCTTGGCCGCGGCCTTCTCGGCATCGGTGGCCGCCGTCTCGCCCGTCGCGAGGTCGGGCGCGACCGCGATCATCCACGCGTGCCGCATCTCGGGCGTCGTCGCGTCCTCGGCGAGCCGCGTGTCGACGTCGGCATCGGTGACCGTGACGTTCTTCGACGGCGCGAGCTGGGCCATGACATCGCCATCGATCAGCTGCTCGAGCGAGATCGTGGCCTTCTGCTGGCTGCGCTGCTGGAGGACGGCCTGCCGGGCCTGCACGTCGGCGTTGCGGAGGTGGCCCGCGGTGAGCAGGGTGCGGATCTGCCGGTTCGCGTAGTCGGTCCGGAAGTCGTTGATCGCGACCTGCTTGCGCAAGGCGTCCTTCGAGATCGACTGGCCGTTGACGCTCCCCACCGACGAGAGGTGGTCGTTGTACCAGGAGACGCCGACGGCGACGACGAGCAGCAGCAGGGCGATGACGATCGTCACGCCGAAGCCGATGTTGAGCAGCATCGAGCGCCGGTCTCGTTCGTCCCACGTGCGTGAGTGCTTCGAGTTCGGCCGTGCGCGCATCGTCATCGGGTCAGAGGGTCCTCGTGGCGGCCGTCGCGGCGACGGTGTGGTTCGCTGGCGGCGCGGCGCGCAATGGTACCGCAAGTCTCCCGGGGTGGCCGAGGGTCACCATGACGACCCCGTGCTACCCTCCCGGCCGTGACCGCCACATCTGAGGCGCCTGCCTCGTTTCGGTCGTCGTCGGTTCGTCCCGGAGCCTTTTCCCTCGTACGGGGCGGCATCCGCGAGGTCCTGTCCCGCCGGCGCCTGATCGCCTATCTCGTCCAGGCCGACCTGCGCAAGGCCGGCTCCGACACGCTGCTCGGCAACCTGTGGTGGTTCATGGACCCGCTGCTGCAGATGCTGGTCTACGTGATCTTCGTTGGGATCATCCTCCAGCGCGGCGCGCTGCCCGACTACCCGCTGTTCATCCTGTCGGCGATCCTGCCCTGGAAGTGGTTCGAGTCGGCGGTCAAGGACGGCGTCCAGTCGATCGTGATGCGCGAGCGCCTGATCAAGCAGATCTACTTCCCGAAGCTGGTCCTGCCGGTGGCGAGCACGATGGCCGGCATCGTGAGCTTCGCGTTCGGCCTGGTCCCGCTGCTGGCGATCACGTACTTCTTCTACAACCCTCGCCTGAGCGCCTGGTTCCTGCTGATTCCGATCGTCGCGGTCGTCCAGCTCGTGTTCTCGCTCGGGATCGCGGTCCTCGTGGCGGCGGCAAACGTGTTCTACCGCGACGTCGGCAACCTGACCCGGCACGTGCTGCGGATGTGGTTCTACCTGTCGCCCGCGCTGTACCCGATCGAGGCGGTGAAGGCGATCACGAAGAACAACCCGATCCTCGCGGACATCTTCGCTCTCAACCCGTGGACGGTCATGTTCGGCGCCTACCGCGACCTGATCTATTACGGGCGGGCGCCAAACTGGTCCGGGCTGACGATCCTGCTCGGCGTGTCGGTGGTCATGGTCCTGATCGCCGTGCTCCTGTTCAAGCGCGCGGAACCATCGTTCGCCAAGGTCCTTTGACGACCGTGGCCGCCGATCCCGTGAACGTCCCCGCCAGCGACCGCGCCGTCATCCGCGCCGATCGCCTCGGCGTCCGCTACAGCCTGCACCTGACCAAGAAGCAGACCGTGCGCGACTCGATCGTCCATCGCGTGCGCCGCGTCGGCGACCCCGACTTCTGGGCGCTGCGCGACGCGTCGTTCACCGTGCTCCAGGGGGAGTCGGTCGGCGTCATCGGGCCGAATGGGGCGGGCAAGAGCACGCTGCTCCAGGTGCTGGCCGGGATCCTGGTGCCGTCCGAGGGCGTGGTCGAGGTCGACGGCCATGTCTCGAGCCTGCTGACGCTGGGCGTCGGCTTCGACGAGGACCTGAGCGGCGTCGACAACATCCGGCTGGCCGGCGCCTTCATGGGCATCGACCATCGGGTCGTCGAGGAGCGCCTGCCGGGGATCGTCGAGTACGCCGAGATCGGCCAGTTCATCGACGCCCCGATCAAGACCTATTCGGCCGGCATGCGAGCGCGCCTCGGGTTCGCGATCGCCACCTCCGTCGAGCCCGACATCCTGCTGCTCGACGAGGTCCTGGCGACCGGCGATGCCGCGTTCCGCGAGAAGTCGAAGGCGCGGGTGCTCGAGCTGGTCCGCGAGGCGAAGGCGATCGTGCTCGTGACCCACGACATGAGCTGGGTCACCGAGTACTGCAACCGGGCGCTGCTGATCGAGAACGGGCGCATCACCCACCAGGGCTCACCGGACGAGGTCGTCGAGCTCCACAAGGAGCACACGGCCCAGCGCCGCGCCGAGGCCAAGGAACAGGGCGTCCTGCGGCTGCGCACGCGCCCGCCCGGCAGCCGGCGCCGGCGGGACTGACCTCCGCTAGTCCCGGGCGCGGACGCCGCGGATCAGCGCGGTCACCAGCGCAAACCCAACCCCGGCGGCGAGTGCGCCGCGCCAGTCGAGGACCGGCCGGACGTCGCCCGACACGCGCTGGGCGATCATCACGAGGACCCCCGTCGGGCGATTGACGGTGACCTCCTGCGCGATCAGCGTCCGGACCAGGGCCTGTTCGATCGTGACCTCGCGAGCGGCGACCGCGCTGGCGAACCCCTGGGTCAGCCGCATCTCGCCGGCCAATGCCGCCCCGACGCTGCCGAACTCCACGCTGAGGTGATCCGCGCGGGCGGCGCCGACGCCACCCCACTGGACGAACACGTCCTCTGCGTCGAGCGCCCCGATGCCTCCGAGGTGGACCTCGACGCTGCCCGCCGTCGCCTCGCCGATCCCGCCGCGCTCGATCCGGAGCACGGTGTCGGGGAGCCCGGCGTTCGCCGCCGACTCGTCGTCGCCCGCTGGCGCTTCGGGCGACGTCCCGGATTCCGCCGCTTCCACGGCCGTCGTGGCGTCGTCGGCGGCAGCGGCCGTCGCCGCCTCCGTTGCAGCCGCCTCCTTGACGGCGACCAGCGCCGGATCGGGCTCGGGATCGGGTGCCATCACCCCGACCAGGTCGGGCTGTGGGGCCTTCCGGGTCGACCGCTTGCGCGTCCGCTTGGGCGGGGTGGGCGTGTCGTCGGGCATGGGTCGAACCTCGGGTGTTCGCCGGCTGGCGGGCGGGCCTAGGGCGCAGCCTACCGCAACGGCGATGGACATCCACGGCGTGGCCGTCCATGGCCCCGAGGGCATGTCGCGGCAAGTTCGGCTATCCTGCCGCCCGACCGGATCTCGCCTTGTGGCCGATACGGGGTCGCGTCGTCAAGAACCGCGGCCGGGGATGTGCATGAACCGTCAACTGGGTCGTCAGCGAGGGTTCGCCTCGTGAGCCGGAACGCAACCGGCGCCATCGTCGTCGTGGTCCTGGTGGTCGGGGCGCTGATCGGCATCGGCGCCGCCAGCATGCTGACCGCCTCGCCCAGCGCGACGTCCACGCCGATCGCCGGCGTCACGACGCCGTCGCCCGGCTCCGTCGGGTCGTCATCGCCCGGCGGCTCCCCGGCACCGACCGAGCCCGGCGGCTCGAGCGCGGAGCCGCCCCCCAGCACCGAGCCGTCGGCATCACCCTCGCCGACCCCGGTCCCGACGCCCGTCACCGTTCCCGCGCCGCTCACCGGCATGCCCGTGAAGCCCGCGCTCGCCGCGCGCCACGTGATGGTGGTCATGGTCGACGACCAGTTCGACGCCCGGCCGCAGTCCGGGCTGTCCGACGCCGACGTCGTGTGGCAGGCGCCGGCCGAGGGCGGCATCCCGCGCTACATGGCCTTCTTCCAGGCCGGCGACCCGCCCGCCGTCGGCCCCGTCCGCAGCTCGCGGCTGTACTTCATCGCCTGGGCGTCCGAGTGGCGGCCGCTGTACGTGCACGCCGGCGGGTCGCCCCAGGCCAAGGCCCTGCTCGCCTCGTCCAAGGGCCAGGGGTCGTATGTCTACAACGCCGACGAGTTCCGCTGGGGCGGGGCCGGCTACCTGTGGCGCATCCACTCGCGCCTGGCCCCGCACAACGTGTACACCGACGGCAAGCATCTGCGGCGGCTCGCGCGGCGGGTGGGCGCGAAGCCTGTCCCCGGCCAGAAGCCGGCCTGGAACTTCGGCACCCCCGCACCGATCGAGGAGCGGCCCGATGGCGGCACCATCGTCGTGCCCTACCTCGCCAACAGGATCACGTACCGCTACAACCGGAACACCAACCGCTACCAGCGTTCGGTGACCGGCGAGGGCAAGCAGGTGGACGCCGGCACCAAGGACCGGGTCGCCCCGACGAACGTCATCGTCATGGCCGTCAGCTTCGCGCCGCTCAACGACGGGAGCCACAAGAACCGGCTCGAGGCGCAGGTCACGGGCACCGGCAAGGCGTGGATCGCGACCAACGGCAAGACGATCCGGGGGACCTGGAAGAAGACGGGGTTTCGGGCCAAGACGCGGTTCTTCGACCGCAACGGGAACCCGGTGACGCTGACGCCGGGCCAGACGTTCGTGCAGGTCGTTCCCAAGAGCACGACGATCACCGTCAAGGACGGCAAGGTCCCGGCAGCGACCGCGGGCGTCCTCGTGGCCCCGAGCGGCAGGTTCGCGGCGCTCGAGCGACCGATCTTCTAGGTCACAGGATCGGCGCCGGCCGGGCGACCTCCGCCCACACGGCGCGCGTCTCGCGGGCGACGTCCGCCCAGGTCCGCGCACCATCGGCGCGCTCGCGTGCGGCGGCGACCAGCCCGGCGTGGAGCGCGTCGTCCGACCACACGGCTCGGATCGCCGTCGCGAGCCGGGCGGGATCGCCGGGCTCGACGAGGATCCCCGCTGAGCCCACGACCTCGGGCAGCGCCCCGATGGAGCTCGCCACGACCGGCACGGCCGCTGCGAGCGCGTCGAGCGCGGCCAATCCCGAGGCCTCCGAGCGCACCGGTTGGACGACCAACCGCGCCCCGGCGACGAGCGAGGCGAGGCGCGCCTCGGGCAGGCGGGGCGCATAGGCGATCGCGTCGGCGACACCGGCGCGGACGGCGGCCCGCGACATCGCGGCGCGGTCCCCGGGCGTCGCGCCGACGAGGCAGACCCGCGGCGGCCACGAGCCCTCGGGCACCGACGCGGGCCGCTCCTCGCCCGCGAGCGATGCGAGCGCGGCGAACAGCGTCGGCAGGTCCTGGCGCGCGTCGTAGCGGCCCGCGTAGATCGCATAGCGCTCGCCCAGGCCAAGGCGCTCGCGTTCGAGCACCGCCCCGGCGGCCGCCTCGGGTCGATACGCGGGTCGGGCGGCCAGGGGCACGAGCCGGAGCCTGGCCTTCCGCACGCGGAGCAGGCGGCGGGCATCCGCGGCAGTCGCGCGGCTCGGGACCAGCACGGCGGCCGCGTCCCTGAACAGGCGCGAGCGCAGGCGCTGCCCGAATCTCGCCACCGTGCCCGACTGGTAGGCCTCCGGCATCGACCACGGCGCGAGATCCAGCAGCGAGGCAACGACCGGGATCCCGGACGCGATCGGGAGACCACCGGCGGCGGCGTGGTAGACCGTGCCGGCCGCGCCATCACGCTCCGCGCGCCACCCGGCGCCGATCGAGGCGCCACGCAGGATGAACGGATCGACGGTCAGCGCGCCGGACCGGAGCAGGCGCGTCGGGGGCAGGTGACGCGTACCCACGATGGTGAGGTTGGGCCAACGCTCGGACGGGTCGCCGAGATCAGCGGCCAGCAGGAACGAGAACGACTCCTCGGGCTGGGGATCGTCGTTGAGCGCCGTCAGCAGGGCATCGAGATAGCCCGCCGTCAGGGGCGCCCGGTCCGGGTCCTGGAGCGGCCGGAGGTCGATGACGACGCGCACCCCGGGCGCCGCGGGAGCCGGGGCCTGGTCCGTGCCCGGCCGCCAGCCCGGGCGGTCGTGGGCGGTCATTTCGCCCGGGGCACCGGCCCGCGACCGCGCAGCTCGTCCCAGCGAAGCGTCACCACGACGACCAGGGCCTCGACGACGATCCGGCGGCTCATCTTGGACTGGCCGACGCGTCGGTCGCGGAACGTGATCGGGACCTCGACCACGCGCGCGCCGAGGCGCGATGCCCGGTAGGTCATCTCGATCTGGAACACGTAGCCCCCCGCACGGACGCCGTCGAGCGGGACGCTCGCGAGCGTCGTCGCCCGCCACGCCTTGAACCCGCCGGTGAGGTCGTGCGGCTGCAGGCTGAGGACGATCCGGGCGAAGATCGATCCGCCGCGGGAGATGATCCGGCGGACGATCCCCCAGTCCTCGACGCCACCGCCCTTCGTGTAGCGCGATCCGATCACGAGGTCGGCCGTTCCGCCGTCGATGGGGGCGATCAGCCGCGGCAGGACCGTCGGGTCGTGCGACCAGTCGGCATCCATCTGCACGATCGTGGCGGCACCGCCCGCGAGGGCCTCGCCGAACCCGTCGAGGTACGCCCGGCCGAGCCCCTGCTTCGCGGCGCGGTGCTTGACGCGGACGCGGGCGTCGGCCGCCGCGAGGCCATCGGCGAGCTGCCCGGTCCCATCGGGGGAGCCGTCGTCCACGACCAGCAGGACGGCGCCCGGCAGCGCCTCCAGGATCGCGGCGCTGATTCCGGGCAGGTTCTCCGCCTCGTTGTAGGTCGGCAGGATGACCCAGGTGCCGGTACCGGTGGGCTGCCCGCTCTCGGGCGTGTCGTCGTGGGCAGTCGTCATCGCGGATCTGTCGTCATGCGGCGTGAGTGTACGGGCCGACGGGGTGGGCGGCTCGAGCCCGGGAGCCTCACGACACCACCCGGACGGCCACGGTCGTCCGGTTGAGCCGGCCCCCGGCGTCCTTCGCCGAGACCCGGATAGAGCCCGTCCCCGCGCTGCCGCTGCGCACCTTGAACGAGGCCGTGTACGAGCCGTCGGCGCGCCTGGTCGCGGTCACGGTCACCCGAGCGCGGCCCGGCTGGGTGAACGTGACGGTCGGCTTGGAGCTGAGCGGCTCGAGCGTCCTGAACGCGACCTTGAGCGTCTGTCCGGGCTTCACCCGCGTCGCGGACGGCGTCACCGAGAAGGCGCTCGCCCACACCGCGCGGGGCAGGACGACCGTGCCCAGGGTCGAGGCGACCGTGAGTCGCGCCTCGTAACGGCCCTGCGGCGCGAACGACCCGTCCGCCAGGCGACCGTTCCATGTCCACGTGCGGTCGCCTGCGTGCTGCGCCTTGCCCGTCCACACGGTCCGGACCAGCGTCCCCGAGGCGTCGTACAGCCGCAGCGACGTCTTCGCGTCGCGCGCGAGCCGCCAGGTGAGGGCAGCGGTGGGGGCGAGCGCGTCGGCGTCCTGCGGGTAGAAGCTGCGCGACCAGCGCAGGAAGCCGCCGGTGCGATCGACGACCACGGTGCGGCTCACCGTGCGCCGGTTGCCTGCGACATCGGCGAGTGAGACCCGCAGCTCGTAACGCCCGTCGGCGACGCGCTTGCCGGCCGCGCTCCGCCCATCCCAGGTGTTCGCCCAGCTCGATGCATTCGTCACGGACCAGCGACGCACCTCGGTGCTGCCCTTGAGGATCCGGACGGTCCCGGTGGCCCGCTCCTTCGACGTCCACGAGAGGCGCGTCGCGTCGAGCGCTCCGTCGCCATCGGGCGAGAACACGCCCGGGGACGCTGCCGTGGTGATCGTGGGCGCCGTGGTGTCGAGGGTGATCGGGAACGACCGATGCGCCCGGTTGCCGGCGTCATCGATCGCCAGCAGGGTCGCCGTATATCGGCCGTCCGGCGCGCGACCGCCCCCCTCCTTCTCACCTCGCCAGGTGAACACGAAGGATGTGCCGCCCCCGCCGATCGTGCCGATCGTGCCGGTGCCCGGTGACGCGATCTGCAGCGCCCAGCGGGTCGACCCGCTCGACGCGAGCGCGAGCCGCACCGAATCGCGGATGCCGTCGCCGTTGGGCGAGATCAACGAGCTCGAGGCGGACGCCGACGAGATCTTCGGGCGGACGGTGTCGACGGTCACGGCGAACGCCCCGACCTGGGCCGTGGTGATCGGCCGGATCGACGGGGCCCGGAAGGTGCGCGAACCGGCCTTGCCGACGAGCTGCAGGACGTAGTGGCCGTCCCTGACCGTCCCGCCCCCGGCGCTGCCGTTCCAGTCCCAGGTCTGGGTACCGCTGCGGGTGTCGGACACGGACCGCGACCCGACCAGCGTCCCGTTCGTGCGATAGACGTTGAGCGTCAGGGAATCGAGCGCGACGGTGTTGGCCCACCGCAGGCGGAGGGCGTCCTCGAAGCCATCGCCGTTGGGCGAGAAGGCACGGATGGCCCTGGCCGACGGGGCCGAACCGACCCCGGAGGCCGGCCCGGCGCCAAAGTCGAGGTGGCGGATGCCCGCGTCGACCGTCGTGCTGTTGGGCGCGCGGAACGGCTTGACCATCGTGTCGCTCGACGACTTCGCGGCGATCCAGATCCCACGCTCGACGAACGACACCGGCGACCACTCGCGGACTGGTTCGGTGACCTCGTACCAGCTGTACCCGTCCGACGAGACGGGCCCCCGCGTGACGGCGACGATCGTGCCGGCGCGGAGCGTGCCCAGCTTGGCGGCCGAGGTGTCCGGGCCGCTGCGGTACGAGAGGCCATCGTTGACGACCCGCCCGAACCCGCCGGGCTCCAGCTTGGGCGTGGCGTCCCAGCGCGAGCCAATGTTCCAGGCACCCGCGTTCCCCTTGCTGTCGACCGCCCGGACGCGGAACGCGTAGCTGTGCCCGTCGGATCCCAGCCAGACCTCGGACCGGGCGCGCGTCCTGGTCAGCCACGCGGCCCACGGCCCGCCGTCGACGGACACCTGGACGTCGTACGAGACGATGCGGCTGGTGTCGCGCGCCGGCCACGAGACGACGAATCCCTCGTCGCCCTGGGTCGATGCGAGCATCCGGATGCCGGCCTGGGGTGCGGACTTGTCGACGAGGAACGACTCCGACAGGGCCCGATTGAGCTCGGCGTGGCCGCCGTCGTAGCCGAGCGCCCACATCCCCGCGCCGCGCAGGCCGTAGTCGTTGACGATCGCGTAGCGCTGCTTGAGCGATACCGCGTCGTCGAAGTACACCTGTCGCCAGCTGGTGACGCAGCCATAGGTGGACGTGCAGTTCTTGCGCCGGTAGACGATGTACGGGCTCCGCTCGATCGCGTCCCACTTGCGCCCGTACTTGGCGACGAGGGCGACGACGTTCTCGTAGTTCACGGCGGCGCTGTAGCCGTACTTGGCGCCCGGGAGCGTCTTCGAGCGCGGGCCGTTGTCGTCGGTGGACCACGCGCGGCCGTACCACGGCAGGCCCAGGATGATCCGCGACGGGCTGACCCGGGCCGTGTACGCGCGGACGGTGTCGGCGAGATCGTAGGCCGGGCCGGACAGCGGGTCGATGGAGCCCGCGGTTCCCGACGACGACGTCCGGTAGTCGTAGCCCATGATGAAGATCGCGTCGGCCGCGCCCTTCCCGACCGACGCCTCGAGCGGGTAGTTCCCGATGTAGCCGGTCGTGTCGTAGGTGAGCTGGTAGCCCTTCCTGACCTTGTTCATCTGGCTTCGGAAGGTCTTGAGCAGGGCCACGAACTCGTCGGCATAGCCCGACGCGAGCGGTTCGAAGTCGAGGTTGACGCCGTCCGCGCCGCGGTCGCGGATCGCCGCGACGGCCTGCTTCGCGAGGCGCAGCCGGGCGGCCTTGCTGCCGAGGATCGCGCGCTGCGTGTTGGCCTGGGCCGTCGTCCACGCGAACACGCTGATCGTGAGCACGACGCGGGTGCCGTGACGGTGCGCGTTCGAGATGACCGACGTCATGTTGGAGCTCGTCCAGCCGCCCCAGCCGGTCGTGTTGCTGCCGTCGCCGTTCTTCTTCCGCAGGTTGCCGTCCCGGTCCGCACCCAGCGAGAAGTAGGCGACCGTCGAGAGGACGTCGGGATTGATCTTGCTCGCGGCCCCGGAGAGCTCCCAGTACGGGAGGAAGCCGAACACCTGGCGCCGGAGCCCGTGTGCGGCCGCGAGGTCTGCCTCGGGTTTTGCGGCCGGCACCGCGAATGACGAGTTCGTGGCATCGATCGACGGCGTGCCACCGGGCGCGTCGACGGGGGCCTGGCCAGGATCGTCGGCGGTGTCGGTCACGCCGCCCGTGGACGGGGCGGTGGAGCCCGGCACGTTCGCCCAGCTGCTGCCCTGGACGCTGACCGCCATCTGGCGGCCCGTCGCGCGGCCGGCGGGCAACGCCGTCGGCACGCGGTTGTCCACGGGCCAGTCATCCCCGGCCCGCGGCCGGAAGCCCACGGTGACGCGGCCGCCCGGCTCGAACTCGATCACGTCGTCGGCATGCGCCATCGCCTCTTCGTAAGCGATCGAGGGGCGCTGCTCCGGCGCCACGGCGTCGTCGCCGGTCGCCGGCGACGCGCTCGCTCGGGTCAGGGTGATACCCGGCGCGGCGGCCGGGACCGGGGGCGCGTCGACGACATCGGGAGCGGGCGCGGCGGCGCCGACCGGCAACGGCAGCACGCCCGCTGCGAGCACGAGCGCGAGGGTCGCCGAGAGAAACGGGCGGGCGGCGTGGAGAACGATCCGGGGTCGGGGCACGGCCTTCCTCTGCGGCGATGATCCCGCGCCGTCCGCCGGGGACGGCGTCGACGCGAGGTGCCAGGCGATCCGGTCCGCGAAGCGGCGCCACCCGGCGAGGCATGTCCACGCTAGGCCCGCTGCGCCCGCGGACCCATCCCCCCAAGGTCCCTGTTCGGTCTGGTACGGAGGGGTCCGGTGGGGTCAGGACCGGTTGGGTGGGGTCACCCCACGGGACCCCGGCAGGTTCAGGGTGCCGGCGGTGGTTCCGGGGTGGGCGGTGGTTCCGGGGTGGGCGGAGGCGCGAAGGGGGCGCCGGTCACATCGGCCGTCGTGAGCTCGAGGTTGCCGGTGATCGAGCGGTAGTACTGCCCAGAGCCTTCGGGGTCCATCTGGTAGGTGGCACCGGACGAACGCGACGAGGCGAAGCCGGTGGCCTTGCCATGGAAGTCCGGCGCGCCCCGCCAGTACGAGTCCAAGGTCTGGATGGTCGTGAACAGCGCCGCGATGTAGTACGGGTCCTGGCTGTGGCCGTTCGCGATGACGGCGCTCGCGCCCGCCTTGAGGAACGCCGACGCGTAGTTGTCGACCCGCTGCTTCGCCGTCGACAGGCTGGGTGCCTTGCGGCCTGGTTCCGAGTTGCCCGACGCGTAGCACAGGTGGAACAGCAGGACGATGGCATGCGGCGCGGGCGTCAGCGTCCTGATCTTCGGCTCGCCGTAGTACTTCAGCTCGGAGTCGCTGCGCTTCCCGTTGTGGTTGAGGTCCTTGTTCAGGCCGAACCCGTCCTTGGTCGAGAACAGGGGATCGTAGGTATACGGGCTCGGCCACCCGTTGCCATGACCGAGGTACACGATGATCGAGGCCCCATTGACCGCGGCCTTGACCCGCTTCCAGGTGGCGTTGGGGCTGTAGACCTTGACGACGTTCGGCGTGTACTTGATCGCCTCGGCGTAGATCTCGTCGGCGTCGCGCCGATAGCCCGCCGTAGCCCCGTGCGTCGCCCCGACGATGATCGCGACCTTGGGACCCTCGGCGGCCGCGACGGGCGCGATCGTCTGACCCACGAGGGCGATCCAGAGGAGCGCGGCGGCGAGGAGAGCGAGCTTCCGCAACGAACAGCTCCGTTGAGCGATGGACAGCGCGCGCACCCGGGGTCAACCGGGGCGCAGATCAGTGCCGGCTCAGACTCGCCGAGGGCGAGGGCGGGGCCAATCGCGGGATGGTCTGGTCCCGGTTGGCCCTTTCGGGCTGGCGCTGTCGGGTGCGGTGGGGTCTGGTGCAGTATGCCCCGGTGCGGACAGGCACCGCACCCCCGAGCCCCTCGATTCGGGTTGCATTGGCGTTGCATTTCGCCGGTCGCGCGTCCTGCGGCCGTCTTGGTGGTGCGTCCGCGCACCGGTTCGCCCCGCAACCCGAGGTCAGCGGGCCGACCGCAGCTCGCGCAGCAGCGCCGGGACGGCGTCGGCGAAGGCGAGCCGCCAGTCGCGCATCGGCTCGCCCGAGGGCAGGGGCGTGGGCTCGAGGACCGCCCACAGCGGCGGGGTGCTCGCGCGCTGCCAGGTTGAAGCTGGGACCTCTTCGAGCTCGACGTCGATCTTCGTCGCCCGGAGGACCTCGCGGGCCCAGTCGGCCCTCGACGCGCGGCCGCCGTTGACGAGATGGTGTGTCCTGGCCGTGCCCAGCGGATCGAACAGCGCGTTCTCCCAGATGAGCTCGACGATGGCATCGGCCACGTCCGGCGTGTAGGTCGGCGTCCCGATCTCGTCGCCGACGACGCGGAGGGGCCCGCCGGCGGACCTTGGCCCGGAGCGCCGCGGCCGCGATCTTGGCCGGGAAGTCGTTGCCGGGCGGGCCGTGGAGCCAGGACGTCCGGACGATCGCAAATGGCGTCGCCTCGGCCCGCGCCATCGCGTCGAGGCCGCGCCGCTCGCCGTCGAGCTTGCTCTCCCCATACCCGTTGATCGGGCCGGCGTGCGTCGCCGGGCTGGTAGCCGTGGCCGTCGGTTCGCGTGCCGTCGAACACCTCGTTGGTGGAGATCAGCGCGAGGTGCACGGCTCGGTCCGCACAGGCCTGCGCGATCAACCCGACGGCCTCACCGTTGCGGCGCATCGCCAGCGCCGGGTCCTTCGCACAGCCGTCGACGTCGGTCCAGGCGGCGGCATGGATCACCACCTCGGGCCGGTCGCGCTCGATCAGGGCGATGACCGAGTCAACGGTGAGCGTGTCGAGGTCGAGCTCGGGACGAGACCACGCGATCGGTCCCTTGGTCCCCGTGAACGGCGCGTTCTCCAGCGCCTCGATCAGCGCGCGGCCGAGGCGGCCGTTCGCGCCGGTGACCGCGACCCGCATCGGTCAGCCGGCCTCGCTCACCGCCTGGCCGGCGGCAAGTCGGTCGCCGTACTGGCGCGCGTAGTAGGCGTCCCAGTCACCCGATCGTGCAGCCGCGACCCAATCGCTGTGCTCGCGATACCAGTCGACGGTGCCGGGCAGGCCTTCCTCGAACGGAACCAGCGCCCGCCACCCGAGCGACGCCGCCTTCGACCCGTCCATCGCGTATCGCCGGTCGTGCCCAGGGCGATCGGGCACCGATCGGACCAGCGACCAGTCGCGGCCCGTCGCCGCGAGCAGCTGCCCGATCACCTCGCGGTTCGGCCGCTCGTTCTCGCCGGCCAGGTTGTAGGCCTCGCCGGCCTCGCCGTGACCGAGCACGAACTCGATCCCCGCGGCGTGGTCCGACACGTGGAGCCAGTCGCGGATCTGCATCCCGTCGCCGTACATCGGCAGCGGCTCGCCGGCAAGGGCGTTGGTGACGAACAGCGGGATCAGCTTCTCGGGGTGCTGGTACGGGCCGTAGGTGTTCGAGCCGCGGGTGACGACGGCGTCGAGGCCGTAGGTCACGTGGTAGGCGCGGACCAGCAGCTCGCCGGCCGCCTTCGCGGCGGCATAGGGGCTGCGCGGGGCGAGGGCGTCCGTCTCGACGCTCCGGCCGTCGGAGACCTCGCCGTAGACCTCGTCGGTGCTGACCTGGAGGAAGCGCGGGGCGTGTGCCCGGTCGCCGGTCCGCGCTCGATCCGTCTCGCGCCGGACCGCCTCCAGCAGCACGTGGACGCCGATCACGCCCGTTCGCAGGAAGGCCTCAGGATCGAGGATCGAGCGATCGACGTGGGTCTCGGCGGCGACGTTGACCACGGCATCAACGCCCTCGACCAACCGCCCGACAACGTCCGGGTCCGCGATGTCGCCGTGTTCGAAGGCGAATCGACCGGCCTGCTCGGGATCGCTCTCGACGGCCGCCAGGTTCGCGCGATTGCCGGCGTAGGTGAGCTTGTCGAGGACGGTCACGCGCGTGCCGTCGCGCCGGCCGAGGATCCGGCGGACGAGCTCGCTGCCGATGAAGCCGGCCCCGCCGGTGATGAGCAGGTGGCTGCCAGGTCCAGCCTCGCCCGTCATCGGGGGTCGTCGGGGTGCACCGGCGGCGGCTCCAGCTTGCCGGCGTCGGCGTCCGTCTCCGCGAGCTCGGCGGCCCGCAGCAGCGACGGCGCGGTGCCGGCATCGGCCCAGTGCCCTTCGTAGACCCGCGTGAACAGGCCGCCGCCGGGGATGTAGTGGTTGAGGACGTCGGTGATCTCGAACTCGCCGCGGCCCGACGGGGCGAGGGTCTCGATGACGTCGAACGCATCGGGGCGCAGGAAATACACGCCGATCGGGATCAGGTCCGACTTCGGCTGGGCCGGCTTCTCTTCGAACCCGACGACGTTCCCGCCGGCGTCGAGCTCCGCGACGCCGAACCGCTGCGGGTCGGGCACCCGGTACAGGAGGGTGCCGGCGCCCCACGGGCCCTGCGTCGAACGTCCGCGCCGTCTCCTCGAGAGCCTCGCCACGCAGCACGTTGTCGCCCAGGACGACGCAGAAGCTGTCGCCGCCGATGAAGTCGCGGGCGAGGCCGATGGCGTGCGCGATGCCCAGTGCGCCGCGCTGGTAGCGGTAGGTCAGGTCGAGCCCGAAGTGCCGCCCGTCGCCCAGCAGCTCCACGATGTCGCCGACGCTCTTGCCGCCGACGATGACCATGACCTCGCGGATCCCCATGCCCGCCAGCGTGTCGAGCGGGTAGTAGATCATCGGCCGGTCGAAGATCGGCAGCAGGTGCTTGTTGGTCACGATCGTGAGCGGGAACAGCCGGGTCGCCGTCCCACCGGCAAGCACGAGGCCTTTCATCGCTGAGAGCCTAGCAGGGGCCGCGGGGCTCGAGCTCCGTGCGCACCGCGTTGCGCGCGGTCGAGCGGCCGCTCGGCGGACGACCCATGGCGTCGCGCCGCGGTTCGCTCGCGACGCGGACCGGTCGTCGCACGGATCGCGCCCCGGTGCCACATCCGGACCGCCGAACGGACGCCCGAGTGCTCGACGCCATCGGATGGCCGCCGGGCGCACCGCACGCGAGGCAGATAAGTCGCCGGGAAGTCCGGGCCACCATCCTGTCCCAATGCCCACAACCCAACGCCGCGGTCAACTCGGAGCGATGGACGCACGCCACCTTGCGAGCCGCGTCGCGGAAGAGCTTCGGCAGGGCCGGCTGAGTGCCGGGATCAGCCAGTCGACGGCGGCGCGCGCGGCGGGCATCTCGAGGTCCCAACTCGGCCGACTGGAGCGATCCGAGATCCCGGCGCCTGATCTCGAGCAGATCTGTCGAGCGGCGCGAGCGCTGGGCCTCCAGGCGGCGATCCGGCTATATCCGGTCGGCACGCCGGTTCGCGACGCGGCTCACCTTGCGTTGCTCAAGCGGTTCGAACTCCGGCTCGGCGCTCCGCTCACCCTGCGGCGCGAGGTGCCACTCCCGATCGCGGGCGACCGACGCGCGTGGGATGGGATGATCGACGGCGGCGAGCGGCCCTTCTTCGCCGAAGCCGAGACCCACATCCACGACGTGCAGGCCTTCGAGCGCACGATCGGGCTGAAGCAGCGTGACGACCCGCGGGCGAAGGTCATCGTGCTCGTGGCAACACGCAGCGATCACAACCGACGGGTGATCGCCGAGCATCGCGAGGCGCTTCGGGCGCTGTTCCCACTTGACGGCGGTGCCGTCCTTCGGGCCGTCGCCATCGGTCAGGCGCCCAGCGCGAGCGGCATCGTGTTGATCTGAACATCGCGAGGCCGCGCGCCATGCGGGCGCGCCTCGAATCAGCGCTTGGGCGTGGGCTTCGGGGTTGCGGGGGACTTCGGCGCGGGCGTGTAGCAGGGCACCTCGCCCTGGGGCACGGTGCCGTTCGTCCCGCAGGGCACGGCCTGCTCGTCGACCGGGGGCAGGCCGCCGTCGTAGTCGGTGATCACCAGGGCGACCTCGAACGAGTCGAGGTTGGCCGCCGGGGCCAGGAACGCCGTCTGGACGACGTCGTTCGCATCGCGCTCCACGTCGACCACGCTCCCGATCACGAGGCCCTTGGGGTACGGCGACCGGATCCCGCCGGTGATCTCGATGCCCGGCGTGAACACCTCCTCGTCGGTGCCGATCTTGACCGTCGAGTCGATGTTGCGCATCACCAGAACACCGCCCGCCTGACCGACGATCTCGCCGGTCTTGCCCGATCCCTGGAGCTGCCCGACGACCGTCGACGTCCCGTCGCTGATCAGGGTCACGTTCGAGAAGTTCGGTCCCACGGCCGTGACCCGCCCCGCCAGCGCCCCGCCCTGCACGATCACGACGTCGCCTTGGGCGATTCCGTCGTCGGTGCCCTTGTCGAGGGTCACCATCTGCCGGGTCTCGAGCGAGTCGCGGCCGATGACCCGCGTGGCGACGGTCTCGTGGCTGAAGCCGCCCTGCAGCTGGAGGGCCGCGGTCAGCTCGTCGTTCTCACGTCCGAGGGCCTGCAGCCGCGCGTTAACGTTCGTCAGCCGCTCGTTCTCGTTGCGCAGGGAGGCGTTGTCGGTCCGCAGCGTGTCGATCTCGGAGATCGCCGCCACGAGTCCGGACAGATTGTCGGCCACGCCCGCGATCGCCCCCTGGAACGGCCGGAGCGCGAACGACAGCCCGCGCTGGGCCTCCTGGATGTAGGGGTTGGCCGAGAAAGCCATCAGGAGCAATGTGATCGCGATCAGCACCGTGAACACGATTCCCCGGCGGCGGGTCTGGCGGCTGGCGAGGATCGAGGTCATGACGCGAGCTCCGGACGACCGCCGGTCAGCGCGGCGGGCGGCTGTAGGTCTCGGCGACGAGGACGCGCTCCATCGACGGGCTGGCCAGCTCCTGGAGCACGACGCCGGTGCCTCGGGCCACGCAGGTCAGCGGGTCGTCGGCGACGTGGACGGGCATCTGGGTCGCCTCGGCGACGCGCCGGTCGAGGCCCGCCAGGAGCGCCCCACCACCGGCGAGGACGATGCCCTGGTCCATGATGTCGGCGACGAGCTCTGGCGGGGTCTCCTCGATCGTGTCCTTGATGGTGTCGACGATCTGGGCGACGGAGACCTCGATCGCCTCGCGGATCTGGTCGGCGCCAACCTCGACGGAGCGCGGCAGGCCGGTCAGCAGGTCGCGGCCGCGGAGCGTCACCCGCTGCGAGTCCCACTCGCCGGGGTACGCGGACCCGATCGCGATCTTGATGTCCTCCGACGTGCGCTCGCCGAGGAACAGGTTGTACTCGCGCCGGGCGAACGCGACGATGTCCTGGTCCATCTCGTCACCGCCGATCCGGATCGACCGGCTCACGACGATTCCGCCGAGGGACAGCACGGCGACCTCGGTCGTGCCGCCGCCGATGTCGACGATGAGCGAGCCCGACGGCTCGGACACGGGCAGGCCGGCCCCGATCGCCGCCGCCATCGGCTCCTCGATCAGCCGCGCCCAGCGCGCCCCGGCGTTGAGCGCCGCATCGCGGACGGCCCGCTTCTCGACCTCGGTGACGCCCGACGGGATGCCCAGGAGCATCCGCGGACGCGGGATCAGCCCGATCCGGTCGTGCACCTTGTTCACGAAGTACTTGATCATCTGCTCGGTGACGTCGAAGTCGCTGATGACGCCGTCACGCAGCGGGCGCACCGCGATGATCGAGGCGGGAGTCCGGCCGACCATCCGCTTGGCCTCGGCGCCGATCGCAAGCACGCGCTTGGTCTTCGCATCGATCGCGACGACCGACGGCTCGGAGATCACGATCCCGCGGTCACGAACATGGACCAGGGTGTTCGCGGTCCCGAGGTCGATCCCGATGTCGCGTGAAAAGAGGCCGAACAGACGGTCGAGCATGCTGGCGGAACGGTCCTTGCTGCGTGGCGCACGCGCCGGTCGGCGCTGGGCCGTCGAGACGGCCGCGGGGATGTGCGTGGGATTGCCGAGTGCGGGCGCGCGCGAGGCGGGCGCACGAGCGGGGAGCAGTATAGCCGGGCTCGCGATGCACCTCGCCGGAAGCTCCCGGCGCTACCGCCAGATGGGCGTGCCGCCGTGCTCCCCGACGAGGGGCCGGCCGGCGGCGAACCGACCGGGCTCGAAGGGCGCGATGTCGACCGAGGTCGCGACCCCGTCGAGGATCAGCTCGGCCATGCCGAGACCGATCGCGGGCGACGTCTTGAACCCGGTGCCGCTGTGGCCGCAGTCGAGGTAGAAGCCGTCGGGACCCGCGGCGCCCAGGATCGAACGCTGGTCCGGGGTGAGCCCGTCCTGGCCGCTATGGGCGGCCCGGAACGTGCCGTCGGCGAGGCCCGGCAGCCGCTGGACGACGCGGTCGGTGACAACGTCCCGGAAGCCGGGCTCCGGGTTGGCCGTGTCGCGGTCGGGTGAGCCGCCGAGGATGCTGCCGTCCTCGAGCCCGATGAGCACGAGCTCGCTGCCCTCGGGCCGCAGGTACATGTCGCGGGCGTTGTCGATGACGACCGGGATCGGACGCGCAACCGAGGCCGGCACGCCGAGATAGCCCGTGTCGTGGCGCCACACCGTGAGCGGGATGTCGACCCCGACCATCGCGCCGACCCGGGCGGCCCAGCCGCCGGCCACGTTGACGACGATCGGCGCGGAGAACTCGCCCTTCGTCGTGACGACCCCGGTCACCCGCCCGCCGTCGGGCGTCATCGAGATCCCGGTGACCTCGGCGCCCTGGACCAGGCGCGCGCCGCGCTCCCGCGCGGCACGCATGAAGCCCGTCGCGGTCGACGTGGGATCGGCGTAGCCCGAGGCCGGCTCGTACGCGGCGAACTCGTCGCCATCGAGCGCGAGGGCGGGCGCGAGGCGGCCGATATCGTCCGACCCGACGACCGTCGTGTCGATCCCGAGCGCGCGGTGGGACTCGACGTTCGCACGCAGGCGCGCCTCGCCATCGGCGCGTTCGATCCACAGGAATCCCGTGTTCGTGAAGCCGCACTCGCCGCCGACGCGGGTCGCCCAGTCCGTGAACCACGGGAACGACGCCCAGGCGAGCTTCGTCTCCGCCAGCAGGTCGTAGTGCATCCGCACGAGGCCGCTCGAGCGCCCGGTCGCGCCGGCGGCGATCCACGCCCGCTCCACGACGATCACCGACGTCCCGCGCTCGGCGAGGTGGAACGCGAGGCTCGTCCCGTGGACGCCGGCTCCGATGATGATGACGTCCGCCGTGTCGGTCACCGGCGACTCCTGCTGCCCCCGGCCCGTGCCGGCTCGCCGTCCAGTATCGGGCAGGTCGGGCGCGTCAGAGGGAGAAGCCGGGCGGATCCGCGAGGTCCGGGTGCCCGGACTCGAAGGCGCGGGCCGCCTCGAGCGTTCGCAGCCATTCGTAGTAGACGCCCTTCGCGTGGATCGCGGTCACGCCGGCGTCGCGCATCCGCCGCAGGCCGTGCTCGTGCATCTCCCCGGGCGATCCGGTCGCGTCGACCACCACGGCCACGTGGTAGCCGAGCTCGAGCAGCCCGAGGGCCGAGTGGGCGACGCAGACATCCGTCTCGAACCCGGTCAGCACGGCCGTGCGCCGGCCGGTGTGCGAAATCGCTGCGAGGATCTCAGGCACAGCGGCCAGCCCGAAGGCCGGCTTGACGAACGGGGGCCGTGTGCCGGCCGGCAAGGCGTCGAGGATCGCGCGGTTCGTAGGGCCGTTGCGTGCCGGGTCCTCCTCGGTCACGACGACCGGCACGCCGACGACGGCAGCGACGCCGGTCAGCCACGCGATGCGGGCAGTCACCCCGTCGACGCCGGCCGGCGGGCCCGCCGTGGACGCCCCGGCGAACCCGGGCTGCGCGTCGACGACCAGCAGGATGGAGTCGTCCCGTTCGAGCAGCGGCATGGCACCTCCGGCGACGAGGCTACGCGCTCCGCGCCGGGCCTGTACGGTCGAAGGTGACGCCGCGATCGCGCAGCGATACCCACGCGTCGTGGCCGATGACGACGTGGTCCAGCACGTCCACGTCGAGCAGGCGGCCCGCGGCGATCGCCTCGGCGGTGAGGTGGAGATCGTCGGGGCTGGGCGTCGGGTCACCCGACGGATGGTTGTGGCACAGCACGACGCCCGACGCGTCCAGCCGCACGGCGTCGCGGAACAGCTCACCGATGCGGACCAGGGACGCCGAGACGTTGCCCACGTAGACCGTGGACACCCGCTGCACGACGTTCTTGGCGTTCAGGCTCAGGACGCGCAGCTCCTCGCGCTCGAGGCGGCCCATCTCGATCATGAGCCGGTCCGCCACGTCGCGCGGCGAGCGGATCGTCCAGCGGCCCGTCGGCCACTCCGCCATCGACCGTCGCCCCAGCTCGAACGAGGCCGCCAGCCGCGCCGACTTCGCCGTACCGAGCCCGGGCACCGACGCGAGCTCAGCGTCGGTCGCCCGCGCGAGCGCCCCGATGCTCAGGTGACGGGCGAGGAGCTCCTCCGCCAGATCCGTCGCGCTTCGGCCGCCGGCGCCTGTGCCGAGGATCACGGCGATCAGCTCCGCCGCCGAGAGCCCGCCGGGACCGCGCAGCGCCAGCCGCTCGCGCGGCCGCTCGGCGGCGGGCAGGTCGCGGACCGACCGGCTCGATGCTCGATGGGCCGGCGCTTCGCGCACGACGCCGTCACCGTGGGTCATCCGCCACCTGCTCCGGGCTGCGGGCGGGGTCAGACGACGTGCTGCGTGATGGGCGAGGCGTCCCCGGGTCCGGACAACGGAAGCCCGCCGATTTCCCCCGCCATCCGGATCCGGGAACACCACGAAGCCTACGCAGCGCCCCTTACCCGCGGCTCAACCGGGACTTGCCGGCGGATTGCCGAGGTCGACGAGCCCGACCGACTCCGTCCTACCGCCCGAGCGCGGCGGCGCTCATCAGCAGCAGCACCTGGATCGCGTTGAACGTCGCGTGCAGCCCGATCGCGGCATACAGGGACCGCCGGGAGAGGAACAGCCAGCCGAGCGTGAGCCCAACGGGCAGCAGCGCGATCAGCGAGTACAGGGCGCGCTGGGCGCCGGTCTCGAACGACGCATCGAACAGGGCGAGCACATGGGCGATGGCGAAGAACAGCGCGCCCCGGATGATCGCCGGGCCGGCCCCGACCGCCCGCGCCCAGGCCGTCGTCGCGAAGCCCCGGAAGAACAGCTCCTCGCCGATCGGCGCGAGGATCGCGGCCGAGATGAGGTTCAGGATCAGGCCCGCGGGATCCACGGCGTCGGGCAGCGGGCTCGGCGCCGGCACGAGGAATCGCGACAGCACCGCGACCAGCACGAGCGAGACGATCAGCACCGGCACCGCGAACACGGCGCCGATCAGCAGGTCGCGCAACGAGTCGGCCGTCGGGCGGTGCACCCCCATGTCGGCCCACGACAGGGCCCCCGGTCCGACGACCAGGAGCCGGACGATCCCGATGTAGGCGAGCATCGTGATCAGGAGCGAGATCGTGGTCCCGGCGGGCGAGGCGACGTCGAAGCCCATCGCCGACAGCGGCGCGAGCACGAGGACCGTGCCGATCAGCGTGATCGCGAACACGGCCAGGAACGCGAGCACAGGCGACGGACCGCGATACGCGAGCTCCGTGTGCCGGCTGCCCTCGATGGCCTGCGAGCCGCCCGCCGCCACCAGCCCGACGGCGAGCACGACGAGGCCGCCCAGGAACAGCCAGCCGGCCGCCGATGAGCCCGACGCGAGGAACGAGACGAGGATCACCGCGAGCCCCATCACGGTCCCGACCCAGCCGATCAGGTAGATGGCCGGGACAGCGCGTCCCTCGAGGGAGAATGTCGACGGGCGCGGGGCGATCCCCTCCGGGTCCGGCGCGGCCGGCTCGGTCAAGGCTCCGGGATCGAGCCCGGTGCGCCGCGGCTCGAGGACGGCGGCTGGCGAACCCGCCCGGTGCGCGGACTCTGCTGGACGCCGGTCGGCGGCTGGGTCGGCTGGAGGCGGCCGGGGATCTGGGTCGCGATCGGCTCGTAGGCGGCGAGATCGGAGCGCTCGAAGTCGCGTCCGCACCAGGCGCACAGGGCCCAGTCGAGGCCGACGAGGCGGCCGCAGTTCGCGCACACGCGGCTGAGCTGGGTGCGGCAGGTGGGGCAGATGATCCATTCGTCGTTCACGCGGCGCTTGCACGACGGGCAGGTCTTGATCGCCTCGACCTCGGCGAGCAGCGCCTCCTCGGCCAGGTTGCGCTCGTAGACCTCGCCGATCTTCTCGTGGGGCCGGATGATCCGGTAGACGATGATCCCGAACACGAACAGGAGCGGCGTGAACAGCACGATCAGCGCAGCCGCGAGGTACGGCAGGACCGGGTTCTCGCTCCGCTGCTGCATGTCCCGGAATGCCCAGTAGGCCGCGGCGAGCCACAGGATCACGAAGTAGACGACCAGCGCCTGCAGGGCGAACTGCACGATCGGGTTGTTGACGATCCCGCCGATCGCGTCGTTGATCGTGTTGATGATCTCGTCGGGCATGCCGGGGGTGCAGCCTCCATCGGGGCAGGGCGCGCCCGGGGGCGCGCGGCGTGGAGCAGTCTAGCAGGGACACCCGGCTTCGCCGGAGCACGCAATCGACGCCTCGGGCGAGGGCCCGGTGACGCTCCGGTGGGACCCGTCAGGCGGGCCGGCCGCCGTCCGTCAGGCGGCCGTCGCCGCTCGGCGCGGCGGGTGACGCCTCGAGCGTCCAGGCCGCGGCGCGGATCGCGGCGCCCACGCCCGCCAGCACGAGCCCACCGAGCCAGATCGCGACCCAGGTCGCCACGGTGCCCATCGCCAGGATCGGGTCCAGGCCTTGGGTCACGACGTCGCGGACGCGCGCCCAGCCCGAGGCCGCGGCGAGGATCCCGGGGATCGCCAGAAGCGCAAGGACCACCAGGCCGAACGTCGCCGTGGTCAGGACCCGGAGCGGGCTTCGAACGAGCTCGACCCAGCCGAGGGCCCACGCGACGAGGATCGGGCGCCGTTCGATGACCAGCCGCCGGACGCCGACCGCACCCGCAGCATCCGCGGCGACCCACATGAGCAACAACGCGACGACCAGCCACGGCACGTCGCGCACGACCCGCAGCCCGAGCGGCGTCACGAGGTCGTCGGGGAGCACCAGCTCGTGGTACGCGGCGTCGTACAGCGGCTGCCACGCGACGACGGCGAGGGCGACGAGCGGGAGCAGCGCCAACAGCCGCAGGATCGCGACGCTGCGGGTCCCGGGAGCGCCCCGGAGGTCGGGCGGGGCGAGCATGCCCTCGTCGCCGGCGGCCTCGAGGGCGACGGCGATCACGTTGCGCTCGGCCCATGCCCCGGCCAGCAGGGCAGCCACGAACAGCACGACACCGCCCGCGAGGCCGCCCCCGATCAGCGCGAGCATGGCGGGCGACGGTGTCCCGACGACGAGCGTGCTCACCGGCCCGCCGAGGGCGTTCTGGATCCCGGTCGGCGTCGGCAGCACCAGCACCGGCCACGCCATCAGTGCCAGCCCGCCGCCCGCCAGGAAGCCGGCCAGCCCGAGCGCCCAGGTGACGGGCCGGACCAGCGTGACGACGAAGGCGCCCGAAAGGACGGTTGCGATCGGCAGGCGGCCGGCACGATCGGGCGCCGCGGCGCTCGGCGCGACGGCCGCCGTGGTCATGGCGCGAGGCTGGGTGCCGGTGACCCGGTCAGCCGCCCGAGGGCCACGAGCGCCGCCTGGACGTGGGCCATCTCGGTCCCGTAGGTGGCGAAGTCGCCGTTGCGCAGCGCGGTCTGGGCGAGGTCGAAGTGCGTGTTCGCGTAGCCGATGAGCCCGGGGACGTCCGTCGGCATCCCGCCGGCTGGCGGCGTGGTGGGCGCCGTGGTCGGCGCGACCGTCGGGCCGGGCGTCTGGCCCGGGGCCGGCGTCGCGGTCGGGGCCGGCGTCGGCCCTGGCGATGGGCCGGGTGCGCCAGCCGCCTGGGTCGTGAGCAGCAGGTTCAGCGCGCCCGCCAGCGTCCGCGCCCAGACGACGGTCGTGGGGCTCGCGACGACGATCCGCTGGAACTCCGGGAACGCCGACGAGGTGGACTGCAGGTACACCGGCTGGAGGTACAGGAGCGAGTCGCCCACCGGAATCACGATCAGGTTGCCGCGGATGACCTCGCTGCCGCTCTGGTTCCAGAGCGAGATCTGCGCGCTGATCGTCGGGTCCTGGTCGATCCGCGCCTCGATCTGCGACGGGCCGAAGATCGTGGTGTCCGCGGGGAACTGGTAGGCACGCACGGTGCCGTAGTTGGGCGCGTCGTTGCGGGCGGCCACCCACGCGATCATGTTCGGGCGGCTGCGGGCGATCATCGGCTGGAGGAGCAGGAACTCTGCCTTCGGCTCGCCCGGCATGCGCATCACGACGTAGTACGCCTCCGGGGCGAGGCTCTGCGCGTTCGTCTGCTCGGTCGGCACCGTCCAGCGGTCGGTGTTGTTGAAGAACGTCACCGGCTGGGTCACGTGGTACTGGCCGTACATCCGCGTCTGGACGTTGAACAGCTCCTCCGGCACCCGCAGGTGATCCTGGAGCTCGGCCGGCATCTGCTCCTTCGGCTCGAACAGGGAGGGGAAGATTCCTTCCCACGCGCGGATCAGCGGCTCGGTGGGATCGGCGACGTAGAAGTGCATGGTCCCGTCGTAGGCGTCGACTGTGATCTTCACGCTGTTGCGGATGTAGTTGATGCTCTCGCCGTCGAGGCCCGACGTCGGTCCCAGCTCGCTGGTGTCGAACCACGAGGCGTTCGGGAAGCGATCGCTGACCGTGTAGGCGTCCTGCACGTAGACCAGGCGGCCGTCCGCGACGACGAGGTACGGGTCCTTGTCGAAGCGCAGGAACGGCGTGATCATCCCCAGCCGCTCGGACAGCGTCCGGTGGAACAGCAGCTGGCTGTCGGCCTGGATCTGGTCGGTGATCAGCAGGTCGAGGTCGCGGAACCGGATCGCGAACAGCAGCCGGGACAGCGTCGAATCGAGCGGAATGCCGGTCTGCCCGGTCCACGACGTCGTCGGGTCGGGCGCGCCCGTGTTCGAGTTGCTCGGGTAGTCGAACTCCTGTTGCTTGGCCCGGACCACGACGTAGTGGTCGTCGCTCTCGCCGAAGTAGATGCGCGGCTGCGTGATCTCGGGCGCGCCGCTGTTCGACGTTGGCGGCAGGTCGCGGATCCAGAGCGTCGGCTGGCCCTCGGGGGTCACCTCGTTGACCGGAACCATCGCGACGCCGATGCCGTGGGTCTTGATGACCCGCGTATTGACCCAGCTCGGCGCGTCCGTGCTGCGGTCGATCGCGAGCTCGCGACCCGAGAGCATCACCTGGCGGAGGTTGCCGTCGACCATGTAGCGGTCGGTATCGACGTCGTGGAAGTCGTAGTACTGGCGCACGGTCTGGAGCTGGTCGAGGGTCGTCTGCAGGGGGCGGTAGTCCCACAGGCGCGCGTTGGTGAACGTGTCCTCCTCGCTCTGGATCGCCGCCTCGGTCAGGGGTGCGGCGCCGCCGTACGAGCGGGACTCCCATTGGTTGAGGCCGAACGCCAGCCGGGTCATCGAGATGTTGTTCCCGATGAACGGCTCCTCCTGGGCGTAGGTGTTGGGATCGACGCTCAGGCGCTGGATGGCCTCGGGATAGAGGCGTCCGAGCACGATGGATGCCGAGAACCAGATGATCACGATCGCGCCCAGCGGCCACATCCAGCGCGTGAACGCCCCGGCGATCAGCAGCGCGCCGGCGAGCCCGGACAGGAACGTCAGCACGTCGTAGGCGAGGAATCGGGCGTTCGCGTCGGCAAAGGAGACGCCGGTGGCCACACCGGCCGAGCTGTAGACGAGCTCGTACTTGTCGAGCTGGTAGCCGAACGCCACCGAGATCAGGTACAGGCCGCCGAGCACGGCGAGGTGCACCCGGACGCGGGTGACGAAGACCTCGCCGCCGCGGGTGACGGCCAGGAGGTAGCGGGCGCCGACCACCAGCAGCGACGCCAGGAGCAGGCCGTTCACCAGGGCCTGGACGAACCGGAAGAACGGCAGCTCGAACAGGAAGAAGCCGATGTCGCGGCCAAAGATGGGGTCCGCGACGGTCTGCGTCGGGGAGAACGGGACGCGGTGGATCCACAGCATCAGGGTCTCCCACGCGCCGGAGACCGCACCGGCGATGCCGAGCGCGAGGAGCACGGCGACAGCGGCGATCACCCAGGTGCCGATCGGGACGAGGTCCGGGATCTCCTCCCCGTCCCAGGAGAAGGTCAGCTCACCAGTCCCCTGCCGGCCTCCCGAGACGCCGAACGCCCCGAACGGACCGCTGCTCGCACGCGCCCGGGCGCTGCGCTCGGCCTGGCGCTGGGCCTCCGCGAGGCGCCCCGCCACGACCCGGAGCTGACCCGGCCGCTCGGGGTCGGGGGGCGGCGCGAAGCGGTTGGCGAGGAACAGGTTGCCGAGCAGCACGACGAGCGCCAGCAGCAACGCACCGATGAACAGTCCGGTCTGGACGCCGAGGCGGGTCCAGAAGACGCTGTCGAAGCCGACGCTGCGGTACCAGATGGCGTCGGTCCACAGGTTGACGCCCGCAAAGAGCAGCAGCAGGATCGCGCCGATCGCGAGGATCAGCGCCGCGACGCCGACCCGGCGGGCGACGTCGCCAGCCGACGTTCCGCGCGCGCCGTCGTTCGGACCGCCGGGTGGTCGGCTGCCGCCTCCATTCGCAGGCTGGGTCCCGCGGCCGCGTCGACGCCTGCGCGACGTGATCGGCGTCGGGTCGGCGGAGTGCGGCTGGTCCGGGGCCCGATCGGGCGCGTCGTGGTCGGGATCGCCGGCCCCATCCTCGTCGTGGGCGCGTTCGTCGCCGGAGTCGTCGGCCTCGGCCGGGTCGTCGTCGCCCTCGTCGTGATCGGCCGGATCGTCGAGGGGACCGCCCTCATCGCTCATCGGCTGCCGGCCCTCGGCCTGGGCGCGCCGACGCTCGAGCTCGCGCTTGAACTCGTCGAACAGGTCGCCCATCGCGCGGAGTCTAGGGCGGATCGCAAGAACCCGGATCGGGCGGCATCGATCGGGCGCCGCCGGCCCGCCGGCGTCACGGCCGGGCCAGCCCCTCCACGGACCGCCCGAACGCCCCGAGGACGCGGTCGGCGATCTGGTTCGAGCGAAGCGTCGCGGCGAGGGCGGGCTCCCAGCGGAACGCGGCGCGGATGACCAGCGGGCAGCGCCACGGCCGGGTGTCGTCCTCCGGCGGGACGAGCGGGGTGAGCCGGATCGCGAGTCGCCCGTCCTCCTCGCGAATGAGCCCCGACAACCCGCCCGCGAGCGACGGTCCGAGGCGTGCGAGGGGCGGTTCGGGCGGCGGTCCGGCCGCCGGAGCCACATCGCGGAAGCTCACGACACCGTCGGCGTCGGTCACCCAGAGGATGGCCAGCCACCAGTCGTCGGGTCCATCGACCGGCTTGGCCATGCCGGCCTCGAGCCGGCGATCACCGATGCGGACCTCCTGCTCGCGCAGGAACGAGGGACCTGGATGGGGAAGTCGCTCGGACACCGCCCGAGCATACCCGGGCGCCGGGTCAGGCCCCCGGGGTCTCCTCGGTGTCGGCCGCCGCGACAGGCGCCGGCGGGGTCGCCGGAACGGCGGGTGCCGCCGAAGGGGCCGGCGCCACAGGAGCCGCAGGAGCCGCTTCGGCGGCGGCGAGCCTCGCCTGCTCAGCCTCGACCTGGGCGGCCTCGTCGGCCGGGGCCTGGGCTGCCGCGAGGTCGGCGTCCGCGCCGGCCAGCGCCGACAGCGGGATCCCCATCTCGACGACGACATCGGTCTTGAGGGCGACCGATTCGGCCTCCAGGTCGGCAACCTCGGCTTCGATCTCGAGCCGGCGCATCTCGCGCCGGACGTCGGCCGGGGGTGGCGCGAAGGACGACGCGTTGGCGGCGGGATCGCCGGGGCCGGTTGGCACGTCGCCGGTGATGAACGACATGATCCGGTTGCGGGGCCGGGCAACCTCGGCACGGGCCTGGATGATCGCCAGGGGATCGAGCGAGGTCACGCCCTTGATATCGGGCTCGGCTCCCGAGGGGCTCGAGAGGGTGGCCTTGCACGAGGGGCACGATTCCAGGTCGCCTGCCGGCAGCTCGGCCGAGCACCACGGGCAGCGGGGGGTCGGGTCGGTCATTTGCGCACTCTACTCGTTCGATTCGGGGTGGGTGCTCCCCAATTCGTCCTGCCCCCTCATTCCCACTCGATCGTCGCCGGGGGCTTGCTGCTGATGTCGTACACGACCCGGTTGACCCCCGGGACCTCGTTCACGATCCGGCTGCTGATCTTGCCCAGCACGTCGTAGGGCAGCTTCGCCCAGTCCGCGGTCATGCCGTCCTCCGAGGTCACGGCGCGGATCGCGACGACGTTCGCATACGTCCGTCCGTCGCCCATGACGCCGACGCTGCGGACGGGCGTGAGGATCGCGAACGACTGCCACACGCTGCGGTACAGGCCTGCCGCCTTGATCTCGTCGATGACGATCCAGTCGGCGTCGCGCAGCGTATCGAGCCGCTCCGCCGTGACCTCGCCGATGATCCGGATCGCCAGCCCGGGACCCGGGAACGGCTGCCGATGGACCATGGCGTCAGGCAACCCCAGCTCGAGCCCGACCAGGCGCACCTCGTCCTTGAACAGGTAGCGCAGCGGCTCGATCAGCTGGAACTGGAGGTCCGCCGGCAGGCCGCCGACGTTGTGATGGGTCTTGATCTTCTGCGCGGTCTTCGTCTCGGGCGTCGTCGACTCGATGACGTCCGGGTAGAGCGTCCCCTGGGTCAGGAAGTCGATCCGCCCCGCGTCGCTCTTGATCTTGGCGGCCTCTTCCTCGAACACGCGGATGAACTCGTCGCCGATGATCCGCCGCTTCTCCTCGGGGTCGGTAACGCCGGCCAGCCGGCTCAGGAACCGCTCCCGCGCGTCGACCATCACCAGCCGCATGCCCAGGTTCGCCTCGAACGTCGCCCGCAGCAGCTCCAATTCCTTCTTGCGCATCAGGCCGTGGTCGACGTAGATGCAGGTGAGCCGGTCACCGACGGCGCGATGCACGAGCGCCGCCGCGACCGCGGAGTCGACCCCGCCGGACAGGGCGCAGATGACCTTGCCGTCGGAGCCGGTCGCCCGGGCATGGGCATCGACCCGCTCGCGGATCTCGTTGACCGTCGACTCGACGAAGTTGGCGGGCGTCCAGTTGGGCTCGATGCCGGCGATGCCGGTGACGAAGTTGCGCAGCACCGTCCGGCCGCGCGGCGTGTGCACGACCTCGGGATGGAACTGGATCCCGTACAGGTTGCGCTCGGGGGCGTCGAGGCCGGCGAACGGCGTGGACTCGGTCTGGGCCGTCGAGTGGAAGCCCTCGGGCAGGCGCGTGATCGAGTCGCCGTGGCTCATCCACACGGGCTGCTCGCGGTCGATGCCACCGAACAGCGCGTCGTCGCGGGTGATCTGGACGGTCGCCGGACCGTACTCGCGTCGTGTGGTCGGGGTGACGTCCCCGCCGAGCTCGTGCGCCATCAGCTGGGCGCCATAGCAGATGCCGAGCACCGGCAGACGGCCGCTCCAGATCGAGGCGTCGGCCTTGGGGGCGTCCTTGTCGTACACGGACATCGGGCCGCCCGACAGGATCACCGCGCGGACGCCGCGCCGCTCCAGCTCGGCCATCGTCGTGTCGTGGGGCAGCAGCTCCGAGTACACGTTGAGCTCGCGAACGCGGCGCGCGATCAGCTGCGCGAACTGGCTGCCGAAATCGAGGACGGCGACCGTGGCCGGCCCGGCCGCGCTCGACGAGATCGGAGGGCGGTCCTGTGGCGTGCGCTCCGGGGCCGGCGCATCCAGCGCGACCTCGAGGTAGGCCTCGACCTCGGCATCGTCCGGGGCGAGCACGCGGTGTCCGGCGTTCGCGGCTTCGCCGTGGACCGTCTTGCCACGCTGCCGATTCGGGTCCGCCTCGGAACCGGCCGCGGGCTGCTGCTCCTCCGTCGTGTCGGTCAACGACCCCTCCGTCTGCCACCCGCCTTGGTGTACGCAGAGTCTATCCGGCCGGGACCGCACGGGAGGCCCGGCACGCGCCCGCGTTCCGGTTCAGTTCACCCTCCGGGCCGTCGCAACCCTGACAGATCCGAGGCTGGTGACCGTTGGACGGAAGTCCCCGGTGCCATCGACCGGTCGTGCCTGCCAGATGTGCACGCAGTGCTGGAGCTGACATGGTTTCGGGCCAGTGAAGCGCTCCATTGCCGCCATTGACAGGCGCTCGAGCCGCTCGTCTCCGGGTTAACGGTCACGTGCTTCGGTTCTGTCAGGGGTCGCGCACGGCAGACACGAACACGACCGGCCACCCCGAGGTTGGAGGAGGGTGACCGGTCGTGAGTTGGAGGAGGCTCGTATTCGGTTGTTCTTCGATTGTTCTTCAGTTGTTCGGGCGCTGACGACACGATGCCCCGCGGCCGGGCGCGACCACATCGACGTCGGTGGCGAATCGAGACGGACACATGACGTAGGGGTACGCTGCGTCGCATGACGGAACAGCGCTTTCCCATCCGGATCGGCGCTCGATCGGCACTCGCGCTGCGGATCTTCTTCGGGGCGACGCCCGAGACGTCCTGGGCGGCGATCGACGAGGACACGGTCTCCGCGCGCTTCGGTCGGTTCTCGATCTCGACGCCGCTTGCGAACGTGACCCGCTGGCGGATCGAGGGCCCCTGGGCCTGGATCACGGCAATCGGCGTCCGGATGAGCGTCCGCCACCGCGACGTCTCGTTCGCCGGCAGCCCGCGCGGCGGCGTCCGGCTGGACGTGCGGGAGCCCGTGAAGTGGACGCTGTTCCACGTGCCCGCGTTCTACGTCGGCGTGGAGGACCTCGAGGGCTTCGCCGCCGCAGTGGCGGCGCGCGGCATCCCGGGCGAGGACGCCCGGACCGGCTAGCGGAACCGCCTCAGCCGGCGCCGAGGTGGACGGGCTTGCCGTGGAATGTCCCGCTCACCCCGTCCTTGCCGCTCGGCCGCACCGTGTACCGCAGCTTCCCGTCGGGGAGGGTCACGCTCAGCGTCACCGCGCCGCTGTCCGCGATCAATCCCGTGCCGGTGAGCGGCACGCCATCGATGAGCTCGCACGCGCGCAGGTCCAGGGCCGTCCCCTGCTTCGTCGGGCGGTACTCGAGCACGCCGCCGAAGTCGCAGCCCATCTCGATCGGGTCCTCGTCGAGCATGTCCACGTAATCGTTCGTGTTCTGGATGTGGTCGGCGAGCGAGCGCATCAGCTGGAGCGCGTTTGAGTAGTCCGCCAGGCTCGCCTTCGGGATCCGGACATAGGGATCCGCCACCGAGCCCTTGCAGACCGTGATCCGCCCGGCCGGCAGCTCGCCCTTGACCATGTAGCGGGCGACCACGTTGTCGGGGCAGGCGAGGCCCCAGCCGAAGATCACGTGGGGCCCGCCGGTCTCGATGATCAGGTGCACGTCCGAGAGGCGGTTCGCGATCCGGATGGCGTTCGCCACGGGGGTGATCGGGTCCGTGGTGGCCACCATCACGAACGTCGGGTACGGCGCGTTCACGATCGGCGCCGGCCTCGGGTCCGCGGCGGGTCGGTTGGGCCAGTAGAGGCAGGGCATGTCCTCGTAGTACAGGGCCCCCAGCCGGGTCGCGGGCACGCCGAGCACCTTCGCGTCATCGAGGTAGTCGGCGAGGCGCGTGGCGTCGTCCGGCGCGTCGGCGTTGTAGACGTAGTCCTGGCACTCGACACCGTAATAGAGGGCATCCGAGTACGTAGGGTCAGGCACGACCGCGAGCGTGTCGGGATCGAGGGCGATGGACGCGGCCGCGAGTCGCGCGAGCGGGACGAGGTCGTCGTTGGCCGCCGCGGCGAGGGCCCGCTGGAGGAGCGCGCGGTCGCCGGGCGAGTACATGTACGAAACGACCGAGTTCACGAGGTCGGTGAACGTGAGCGTGCGCTTCGTCATGGTCCCATCGCCCAAGGGAAAGTCGATCGTGATCGGTGCGGCCCGGAGCCTCGCCGCCAGCGCGTCATACGCCGCCAGCGGGTCCTGCCCGGCGAAGTCGGCGGCGCAGCCGGCGTCCTTCGCGCACGCGTTGAGCGTCGCGGTGAACACGTCGTCGAAGGCGTGCGACGCCTCCGCGTAGTAGGTGGCGCCGTCGAGCGTCAGGTCGACGGGCCCGTCGAGATACAGCGTCTTGATGTGCTGCGGATAGGCAGCGGCATACGTCTGGACGAACTGGGTGCCGTAGCTCTCACCGTAGAGGTCCATCTTGTCGACCTTGAGGTAATCGCGGATCGCCTCGAGGTCCTCGATGGCCTGGTGGGTCGAGTAGAGCGGCAGGTCGGCCGCGGGAACCCTCGCCTCGGCGAGGCAGGCAGCGACGTAGGCCCGTGCCGCCTCACCTGCGGCCTCGCCCTGGGCCGGATCCTGCGGCTCCGCCGTGCTGGCGTAGTACGTGCCCGTCGCCTCGGGGCACTGGAAGGGCCGCGAGAGTCCGATGCCGCGCTGGTCCAGGAACACGATGTCGAAGTGCTCGGGGATGCTGGCAGGGAAGACGTCGGTGTAGTCGTCGGCGGAGGAGATCCCGCTCGAACCCGGGCCGCCGGTGATCGTGACGAAGGTGCCGACCCGCTTCCCGGTCGCGCGCTGGATCGCGAACGTGACGTCCCAGGTCGGGCTGCCCGCGGTGTAGTGGTCGCTGGGCACGGACAGCGTGACGCACTCGAACCGGCTCGCCGGACACGCCTCCTTCCTGACGAAGGTCCAGCCGCCGGCGACCGGGGGGCCGGAGGGCTCGGGCGACGGGGCGCTCGAGGAAGAGCTCGACGGCGAAGCGGCGGGCGAGGGCCCGGGCGAGGCGGCGGCGGGCGACGGGGACGGTGAGGCGACCGGGCTTGGCGAAGGTGTGGCGGTCGGCGGCGACGCCGGTGAGGACGTCGATGGCGCGACCGCCGCGGCCGGCGGCATGGTCCACGTCGGCGGGGCGGCCGAGCTGCAGGCCGCGACGGCGATCCCGAGGCCGATTGCGGCCAGTGAGGACGCGATCGCGCCGAACAGCGCGGGGGCTCGCGGGGTCAAGGGCATCCTGCGCGTGGGGTCGCTAGCGCCCGCGCTGCTGCCAGGACTTGCCCTCGGTCGCGACCGAAGGGGCATACACGATCTCGACGTCGTGCATGTCCGCGATCGTTCGAGCGCCCAGCGCCGCCATCGACTGGCGCAGGGCACCGACCAGGTTCTGGGTGCCGTCGGTGACGTGCGACGGGCCGTTCAGGATCTGGTCCAGCGGACCGACGGTCCCGACCTTGATCCGCGTGCCCCGCGGCAGGACCGGCGACGGAGCGGCCATGCCCCAGTTCGTCCCGCGCCCGGGCGCCTCGGCGGCGCGCGCCAGCGGCGAGCCCAGCATCACGATGTCGGCGCCCGCGGCGAAGGCCTTGGCGAGGTCGCCGCCGCGCTTCATGCCGCCGTCGGCGACGACCGGCACGTAGGTGCCCGTCTCGGCGTGGTACTGGTCGCGAGCCGCGGCCACGTCCGCGATGGCGGTGACCTGCGGGATGCCGATACCGAGTACCTCGCGCGTCGTGCACGCGGCGCCGGGCCCGACCCCGACGAAGATCGCGGCGGCGCCCTGTTCCATCAGGAGGTAGGCAGCCTGGGCGTTGGTGGTGTTCCCGACCGCGACCGGGATCGGCATGAACCGCGTGAAGTCCTCGAGCGCGAGCGGTTCGTAGCCCGTCGCCAGGTGCCGCGCCGACGAGACCTGGGACTGGACGAGGAACAGGTCCGCGCCGTGCTCCGCGCAGAACGGCCCGAACCGGCGGGCGACGCCCGGCGTCGCCGAGACCGCGGCCTTCGAGCCGGCGGCGTGCAGCTCATCGATCCGGCGCGCGATCAGCTCCTCGCGGATCGGCGCGGCGTAGGCCTCGGCCAGCACGTCCTGGACGGCATCGTCGGGCGCCGACGCGATCCGCTCGAGGACATCGGACGGGTCGTCGTAGCGCGTCTGGACGCCCTCGAGGTTGAGCACCGCGAGCCCGCCGAGGCGGGCCAGCTCGCCCGACAGCCGCACGTCCACGACCGCGTCCATCGCCGCGGCCAGGATGGGGACGCCGAGCTCGATACCGCAGAACGACTGGGCGAGAACGACGTCGGCAGGGTCGATCGTGTCGGTGCCCGGGGCGAGCGACACGTCCTCGAACCCGTAGGTCGAGCGGATCGTGTCGAGCTTGGAGCGGAAGATGCGCCGGTTCGCCAGTGTGTCGGTCAACGCGTCGTCCTCTCGCGCATCGGGCGGTGCCACCCGGTGGCGGACAGTCTAGCGGGAGCGGCCGCCGGGGTCCCATCTCGATGCGGCACGCGGATGCCCACGGGGGATAATCGCCGCCCGACGCGACGAACCGGCGCGCCGACCCAGGCGAGGACAGTGCGATGGCCAAGGGCACGGCGAAGGCCGACAAGGGCGACGACGGCGAGTCGCGTCAGGCACCAGTTGCCGACAGCATCGGCCACCCGGATGCGGCCGGCCCTCAGCCGCTGTCGACCAAGGCGTACGAGCGCGAGCTCGCTCGCCTCCAGCTCGAGCTGTCCAAGCTCCAGGAGTGGGTGCACGCCCGCGGGCTGAAGGTCGTCGTGCTGTTCGAGGGCCGGGACGCCGCCGGCAAAGGCGGCGCGATCAAGACGCTGACCCTCGCGCTGAACCCGCGGATCGCGCGGGTCGTCGCGCTGCCGGCGCCGACCGAACGCGAGCGCACCCAGTGGTATTTCCAGCGCTATGCCGCCCACCTCCCCGCGGCGGGCGAGATGGTCCTGTTCGACCGCAGCTGGTACAACCGCGCCGGTGTCGAGCGGGTCATGGGCTTCGCGACGGCCGACGAGATCGAGGAGTTCTTCCGCTCCTGCCCCGAGTTCGAGCGGATGCTCGTGCGCTCGGGGATCGTGCTCATCAAGTACTGGTTCTCGGTGAGCGACGCGGAGCAGGAGCGGCGGTTCGAGGCCCGGATCAAGGACCCGACGAAGCGCTGGAAGCTGTCGCCGATGGACCTCCAGTCCCGCGCACGCTGGGTCGAGTACTCGATCGCGAAGGACGAGATGTTCCGCCACACGGACATCAAGCAGGCGCCGTGGTGGGTGGTCAACGCCGACGACAAGCGCCGGGCGAGGCTGAACATGATCGATCACCTGCTGTCGCAGGTCCCCTACCAGGACCTGACGCCGGAGCAGATCGTGCTGCCGCCGCGCGAGCCCGACCGCGGCTACGTCCGTCCGCCCCTCGACGAGCAGTCGTTCGTGCCCGAGCGCTACTGACCGAGCGGGCGCCGGGCCAGGCGCCGTCCATCGCCGTCCATCTCGAACCAGCGCGCGAGCGCCGGCTCGAGCAGCAGGTCGCGAACCCGCCGGACCGACTCCGCATAGGACGGCCAGATCGCGAGCGCCGGCGCGTCGACGGCCGGAACCCAGCGCAGCCCGTCGTGCTCGTGGGACACCCGGGCCACCGCGTCGGGCCGGATCCGGGCGGCGAAGATCGCGCTGACGACGATGCCGTCGGCGCCTTCGTCGAAGAATGGCGCCACCTGGTCGAGGTCGTACCAGGCCTCGACGTCCGCGCGACGGAAGCCGGTCTCCTCCTCGACCTCGCGCATGGCCGCCATCGGGACCCGCTCGCCGGGCTCGACGCCCCCGGTCACGCACTGCCACAGACCGGGGAAGATGCGGGTCGCGGACCGGCGGATCAGCAGGATCTCGAGGCGATCGGCTTCGGGACGGGTGTCGGCGGCGTCGGCCGGCGGGGCGACCCGGAACAGCCAGCACTCGACCAGGTCCGGACGGAGGCTCATCCGCAGCCCTCGGGGAAGTCGTCGGTCCTGCGCGTCAGCCCGGCGACGTTGTGGGTCGGGATCCAGGCACTCCAGCCGCCATTGGTGTCGACGCGCAGCAGCTGGATCGCGGCCGGGTGACCGTCCATGGCGACGAGCAGCCAGGCGGCGCCGGGAGCCGCGTCGCTGATGACCAGCAGGTTGGACCCGTGCGCCGCCGCGACGCCCTGCTCGTCCCTCCCGAGCCACGCCCTGAAGGGTCGGCTGCCACCGACAGCCTCGGCCGGCAGGTCGATCCAGCCTTCGCCGTCGGACGGAATCCCGGCAGCCTCGGCAGCCCCTTCGATCGCCGCAGGGTCCGGCACCGGCTGGCTCACGTCGATGGTCCATGTCTGGCAACCGCCGTATCCCGCCGCCTCGAACACGCCCTCCTTCGCGTCACCCGCGACGTGGAGCGCCCGGATCGGCCAGCTGGCGCGGGCCTCGGGTCTCGCGCAGTAGGGAGCAGGTGCCGCCCGCCCGTTGACCTGCCAGAACACGCCGCCGTCACGCCGAGCGGTCGGCTTGAGGCGCACCGCTTCCTGGCCGGCGCCAGTCCACACGACCGTCCAGGCCGCGTCGGGCTCGCGCACGAGGAAGGCACCGCCGAATGCGCCAGCGGCTGCCGCCAGGTCGCCCCCGACGAAGATCCGCTGCACGATCCCGGCCCGATCGACCACGTCGAAGAACCCGCGGCTGTAGCCGGATATGCGGATCGCGTACTCGACCTTCTCCGGATCGATTGCGGCGGCGCTCGCCGGGACGTCGAACGAGCGCCACACCGGGCATGTGCCCCAGCCCGCGAGGCGTGCCACGGCGTCGAGCGCGGAATCGCCTCTCGCCACGTCGACCACCGGCATCGTGGGGCTGGCTGTCGGCGGGGTCGATGCGGCCGATGCGGCCGACGGCGCGGGCAGGATGGCCGCGGGTCGAGGCGGGCGCTGGCCGGCAACGCCCCAGGCCGTGAGGCCCACGACCGCGACCACCGCGAACGCCCCCACGATCGACCACGCTGCCGATCGCCTCGGACCCGACGGCGGCCGCGGCGCGACGACGAACTGGCCGTTGCCAGCAGGCCCCGGGGTCGTCGGCGTGGTCGGTTGAGGTGAGTCTTGTTCGGTCATTGGCAGTGGCGCTCGGACACCCGAATGGGGACTATGACTCCCGAACGAACCCACGGTACATTTAGCGGGTTTTCACCGGTACTTATGGCGCACCCCCCGATGCACTCATTCCATCGTCCCGCGCTCCGGCGTGCCTTGTCGGCCGGCGCGGCGTTCCTGCTCGCAACGACCTCGGTCATCGCCGTGCCCGTGTCGCGAATCGTCCCGCCGGCAACGGCAGCGGCATCCGGCTCGTTCGCCGATGCCCACTTCGCGGACTTCCCCGCCTTCACGAACCTCTACTACCCGACCACGGTCCGGTTCGCCAGCGATGGCCGCGCCTTCGTCGCCGAAAAGCGCGGGATCATCAGGGAATACGACTCCCTCGATAGCTCCGCGCCAGATGCAACGGTTCTCGATATCCGGGGAGTCGTCGACGACTACTGGGATCGGGGGCTGCTGAGCATTGCGCTGGACCCGGACTTCCTCAACGGCCGCAACTACATCTACGTGTACTACGACTACGACGCCCCACCGGGACAGACCGCCCCGGTCTGGAACGACGCCTGCCCGACTCCGCCGGGACCCACCACCGACGGCTGTGTCGTCCGCAGCAAGCTCGATCGCTACACGGTCAACTTGTCGACCAACGTCGCGAGCCCCGGAAGCCGCCTCAATCTGATCGGCGATGCCGGCAACGGCGAGTGGTGCCAGCAGTTCCCGAGCCACGCGGGCGGCGCGCTGGCCTTCGACAGCGCCGGGATGTTGCTGGTGACCGGCGGCGACGGCGCCAGTTTCGGCAACGACCCTGACTATGGCCAGCTGGGCGGTTCGTCCGGTTCGCCGACACCCGCCAACCCATGCGGCGACCCGGTGCCGGGCTTCGTCAAACTGACCGCCGAGGGCGGCATGCTCCGCGCCCAGGACGTCCGCACGCAGGCCGACCCGACTGGGCTGGACGGCACTATTGCGCGGATCGACCCGGACACCGGCAACGCGCCCGCCGACAACCCGATGAAGGACTTCGCAGGCGCCGACCAGAACACCAAGCGCATCGTCGCCACGGGCTTCCGCAACCCGTTCCGGATGACCTTCCGCCCGGGTCACGGCGACCTCTACGTCGGCGACGTCGGCAACCAGACGTGGGAGGAGATCGACCGCTGGACGATGTCGGGGAGCACGCCGACCAATATCCCGAACTACGGCTGGCCGTGCTACGAGGGGGCCGGTCATCACCAGTTCTTTGAGGACGTCGGCACCAAGATGTGCGATGACCTGTACGACGACGGGCAGACGGCGCCGTTGTACGCGTATACCCACGTTGGCAGCCTGACGCCCAAAGGCCCGTGCTTCCCGGGCAGCGCCGACCAGACCTCGTCGATCTCCGGGCTGGCCTTCTACGGCGGCGCGTCGGGCAGCTCGATCGATTACCCCAGCAAATACGACGGCGCCCTGTTCTTCGTCGACTACTCGCGTGACTGCCTCGGAGCGATCCTGCCGCAGAGCAACGGCATCCCAGACCCGTCCAAGGTCGAGCAGATCGCGACCGGGATCGCCAGCCCGGTGGACCTGGTGACGGGGCCTGGCGGCGACCTGTACTACGTCGACTTCGATGGCGGGCGGGTCATGCGGGTGAAGTACCTCAATTCGCCGACCGCCCGCGCCGTCGCCACCCCCAACGGCGGCAAAGCCCCGATCGACATCCACCTCGACGGCTCGACGTCGAGCGATCCCGATTCGGACGCCACGATCACCGACTGGGACTGGGACTTCAACAACGACGGCAGCATCGACGAGTCGGGCGTAGGCGGTCGACTGGCACATCGACACGCCCGGGCTGTACAAGGTCAAGCTGACCGTGCACAGCTCCAGCGGGCTGTCCGACAGTGTGATCCTGAATATCGACGCGAACAACGCAGCACCCATCCCCGTGATCAGCTCGCCGGCCGACTGCGACGCACCCGGGTGCTGGGCCGTCGGCGACAAGATCAGCATCAGCGGGAGCGCGTCGGACCCCGAGGACGGAACCCTCAGTGCCGGGCACCTCGATTGGACCGTGATCCTGCACCACTGCCCGGCGGGCTGCCACACCCACACGATCCTGTCGAAGTCGAACACCAAGTCCTTTACGTTCGACGCGCCAGACCACGACTATCCGTCATACCTCGAGATCCGCCTCACGGCTACGGACGACAACGGCACCTCGGCCTCGGTATCCGTTGAGCTGCAGCCGAAAACCTCGACGATCGGCCTCGCTTCTGCGCCGAGTGGCGTCCCGCTGTCGGCAGGGCCCACGAGCAAGGCCGCGCCTTGGACCGCTACGTTCATCCGGGGTGACAGGACCAGCGTGAGCGGACCGCTCGCGCGCACGATTGGTGGCAACCGCTACCGGTTCAGCACCTGGAACGACTCCCACAACCGTGTGCGCAGCCTCACGGTCAGCTCGAACAAGAACCTGACCGCGACCTACGTCCCCGACGCGCCCGACGCCTGTGCCGGGGCGGACACGAACTCGCCCAAGTGGACGGACATCGCGGAGCGCTCCAGCGGCGGCTCGGACGATGACTGGTTCAAGTTCCACATCGGCCACAAGCGCCAGGTCCGCGTGACCCTGACCGACCTGCCGGTCCAGGGGCGCCTCGACCTGTACCACGGCTGCTCGAACCGCCTCGACACCTCGAACAACGGCGGCAAGCGGACGAGAAGATCAAGCTGACCCTCGCCAAGGGCACGTACCGGATCCGCGTCACGTCGCCCAACGACGGCTGGAGCTCGAAGCCCTACACGCTGCGGATCCAGCCGCTCTAGCGCCCGGTTCGGGGCCGTGGCGTCAATCAGCCCGGCAGCATCTGGCGCAGGGCGAACAGCACGTTGGCGGGCCGCTCGGCGAGCCTTCGCATGTACCACGGGTACCAGGCCGCGCCGTAGGCGATGAGCACCTGCACCTTGTAGCCGGCCTTGGCCAGCCGCTGCTGCTCCTTGGCCCGGATGCCGTACAGCATCACGACCTCGAAGCCGTCCTTGGGCACGCCCGCCGCGCCCGCGTGGGACGCGATCTGCGCGATCAGCTCGACGTCGTGGGTCCCCAGGCCGAGGCGGATGTCCCGCGCCCGGCTCTCGCGGATGAGCGTGACCGCGAGAGCGAGGTAGTTGGCGTCGACCTCCTTGCGCGAGCGAAAGGCGACCGCCGCCGGTTCGTCGTAGGCGCCCTTCACGAGGCGGACGGCGGGCCCGAGCGGCAGCAGGCGCTCGACGTCCTTCGCGGTCCGCTTCAGGTACGCCTGGAGGCATATGCCGGTGCGGGCGTGGCTCGTGCGCAGCCGCTGATACAGGTCGAGGGTTCGATCGACGTAGCTGCTGTCCTCCATGTCGATCCACAGGTACGAGCCCTGGGCCTCCGCAGCCGCCGACAGCGTGCGCAGATGGCCGAGGCAGATGTCCTCGTCGAGGTCGAGGCCCAGTTGCGTTGGCTTGACGCTGATCTCGCCGTCGATCCCCTCGGCCTTGATGCGCGCGAGCAGCTCGAGGTAGTGGTCGGCGACGTCCTGGGCCTGGGACGCCTCCGTGATGCCCTCGCCGAGCTTCGTGTACATCGTCCGGATCCCGAGCGGCGCGAGGCCGGCCGCGACACCGAGGGCATCGTCGATCGACTCGCCCGGCATGAACCGGCGCACGGCCTTCTGCATGAACGGCATCTGCGGGAGTCGCTCGCGCAGCCAGGTATTGCGCGCGAACCACAGGAAGACCTTGCGCATCAGCCGATTTATCGGGGCCTCACAGGCGTTCGAACCGCTCGACGGGGAGGATAAAGACGGTCGCGCCGCCAACCTCGACCTCGAGCGGATAGGGCATGAAGAACTCGCCGGGCTCCATGATCGGGGGCATCGGGTTCACCACCTGGGTCCGCGCGTTGCAGTTCTCGCGGACGATCGCGATCACCTCGTCGACCTGGGCATCCTCGACACCGACGATCACGGTCGCGTTGGACTGCTTGAGGAAGCCGCCCGACGAATGGAGCCTCGTCGCGCGGAACTCTTTCTCGAGCAGGGCGTCGACGAGCGCGCCGGCGTCCTCGTTGTGCACGATGGCCACGACCAGTTTCATCGCGGCGAGGATAGCCGACCGGGCCCCCTGCGACGGGGCCGCGGCGGCCGATGAGGGGTGTACGATGCCGACTCGCCTCGATCTCGCGCGAGCGATCCCTGCCGGTGGATCCGGTCGGCCTCGCCGGAGCGAACACTGCACGCGGAGGATGTCGTGACCGAACCCGCCGGGGGCGCCACCGGGCAGCTCGCCGTCCTCTCAGCGGGCGCGGCCGCGCTTGCGCGTTCGACCGACCTCGACGGCGCGCTGACGCTCATCGTCGAGGCCGGCGCGGCCGCCTCGGGCGCGGCGATCGCGGCCCTGTTCAGCACCGACCCTGATCGCGCTCGCCTGGAGCTGCTGGTCACGCTCGGGATGAGCGACGAGCAGGGCGCGGGGTTCGAGTCGATGGTCGCCGAGGACCCGTCGCACCCGATCCACCGGGCGGCGCTGGACCGAACGGGGACCCTCTCGCGGCCGTGGGTCGCGGCAGACGGGTCGTCGATGACGTTCGCGGACCTGCCGATGGTCGTCGCGGGTGGCGGCGTTGAGGCCTGCGTCGGCGTGCTGTCGTTCGGCTGGGAGGGCGACCACGAGGTCGGCACGTCCGAGGAAGTGCTGCTGGTCGCGGTCGCCGATCTCGCGGCGGCGGCGATCGCGTCGTTCCGGACGTCGGCGCTGGCGACCGAGCGAGCCGAGTGGTTCGAACGCATCGCCCACACCGATCCCCTGACCGGGCTGTCGAACGCGCGCACCCTGAATCGCGTCCTGGAGCTCGAGGTTGCCCGCGCCCAGCGGCAGGGCAGCGAGGTGTCGGTCGCGATGTTCGACGTCGACGGCTTCACCTCGCTCAACGAGGCCGCCGGGTCACGGGCCGGTGACCAGGTCCTCCGCCAGGTGGCCGCCGTGCTCGCGGAGACGGTCCGGCTCGTCGACACGGTCGCGCGGACCGGTGGTGACGAGTTCGTGGTCGTCGCGCCCGGATCCGCCGGCGTCACGGTTGCTCGCCGCGTGCTCGACGGGATCGCCGGGCTCGAGGCGATCGAGGGCCACCCGGTCAGCGTGAGTGCCGGCATCGCGCGGTTCCCGCAGGACGGGGCCGACGCGGCAGTCGCTGCTCGAGGCCGCCAGCGCCGCCCTGGCGAGTGCCGGCGGCGGGGCGTCGATCTCGGAGGCGGTCAGAGAGCCGAGCGCCTAGTTACAACTGGCGGGGCAGCCCCGGCAGGGCGGACGGGCCCGGGTCCAGCGGCGGCTCGTTCGACTCGCCGTCGTCGTCCTCCCACCGTCGCCCGTACTGGTCCGGGATCTGGCCCCAACCGAAGATCGGGACGGGCGCTGCGGGAATGTGTCCGAGTTCGTCGAGCGGGTCAATCATCGCTTCGGCCACCGTGCAAATGTGCGTCCAGTCATCGCCGAAGTCGAACACGTAGCTGAACGCCTCCCCCGGCGCCAGTCGGTCAAGGCGGACCCGTCGCTCATCGAGGCTCGATGGCTCGCCATCGGCGTCAGCCGGCTCGATCCTCGTTCCGTCGGCGAGCAGGAACGCGCGGAGATGCGCGTGGTCCCAGCGCCCGAACGCCGTGTCGATCGCGTCGCCAAGTGCCGCGAAGGAGTCGCCTGGCGCCGCCGTGAACAGGCGCCCGGGGCGCGGCCAGAGCCGCACGCCCATGCCTCCAACCAGTTCAACACGGATCGACAACCATGAGCGCGCCATCCGTTCCTTCACCCTTCTCGATTGCCGGCTGCTGCCAGAGTCGCCTGGTGCACGCCGAGCAGGCTGCCGGGGGCCTGCGGCGCATCCGAGCAGCGGACGTCGAGGTCGCCTACGAGCGACTGTACGCGGCACCGCGAGCTTCCGTGAAGTCGCATCAGCCGATTCTTGACCCCGTGCCCCGACTTGCTGCTGCGGCCGGCGTGTGTCCGCGAGGACCGCGGGGATGGTCACCGACACGACCTGGCCCGCGTCGGTGACCGTGTAGGTGCGCACGATCGTGCCCGACGGGTGGCCCGCGTCGGTGACCTTCTCCTCGACGATCGCGTCACCCTGGTAGCGCAGGTCGCGGGTGCCCGCGGTGACCTCCCGGAGCTGGGTGCGGTGGCCCTCGCCGTCGTAGCTCATCTCGAGCCGGTCGCCTGACGCGGTCTCCGTGGCCACCGTGAGCCGTCCCTCGGCGTCGTAGGTGTAGGTCCAGCCGCCGATCGAGCTGATCCGGCCCGCGGTGTTGTGGGCGAGCGACGAGCAGCCGGACGTGCACGAGGCGAGCTGGCCCTCGGCGTCGTAGGTGAACGTGGTGCCGGGGTTAGATACTGATGTGTCTGGGAGCACTACCGAGGGACGTCCACCAGCACCCGCAACTGCCTTCCGTCGGACGTTGACGTTGCGGACGGGCCGGACAGAAACTCGCCTTCGGCTCCGTACGCATCGCGCACGAACACCGGTTGCCCCTGCTCGTACGGCGAGAACGTCACCGACGCTCGAATCGCTCCAAGTGGCCAGTCCGCGATGTCCACAGCGCAAGCGAATGTGCCCATTTCAACGGCGCTTTCGGCAAGCGTCATGAACCGACCGCTCCCCAGACCGAGGTCTTCGGACTCGTGCCACACCTCGCAGCCGACGAGCGCGCCATCCATGAGCGATGTGGCCCCGCGCAGGGTCAGGACACCGTTGTTGGTGTTCGGGGTTACGGCAAACGAGACCGGGTCGTGCGAGGCGGCTTGCCAAGGAAGACAGGCCGCGAAGAGAAGAAGCGCACTGGCGGCCACCGCGAGACGGAGCTTCATGGGCTGTACGGGCCGGACTGGGGGTTAGGAAAGGGCCGATTGTCTGACCAATACACGCCGAGCCTTCCATTGACGCGCTTCACGTACCACAGCCATGCGCGCAGCCAGGCCGAATTGCACAGAACGTAGGCTCTTGTCACTGCACTCGGCAGATACAGCTCATCGAGGTGCCCCCCGAGCAGTCGGCCAACGTAGTTGTTGTGATAGTCCGCCTTTGAGTCGAATGGGGATGTTGTCCCGTATTCGTGGCGCCAACCCCACCGTTCCGCCCAGTTCCAACTCAGGCGGTGGGTAAGTAGGCACTGCCAGATACAGTGGCGCATTGCGTTCCTCTTCGGACTATCGAAGAGCCGCGCAACCAAGAACGCCTGAAATGAGGAATGGAACCACACTGCGCATTGCTGCGGGTTCTCCGTGCAGAACGCCCACTCCATGGCGTTGGGAATGATGGACGAGCCGTAGATTTCGCTCGGGTCCGCACGCGTCACCGGGGTTCGCACCGGCATACCCGCAGAGATTCGCTTCCGCTGCGCTCGGGTCGGGCTGCAGGAACCGCCCGATCGAGGGCCGATAGTGACGGGCGTGCATGTAGGCGAGGTCTGCGCCACTGAAGCCGTCCCACTGGACGTCGGCCGCACCCACGTAGAGGAAGCGGAAGCCGAGGTCGGGGACGCTGTTGTGGGTGGCCGTGGTGGGTGTGCCCCAGCTCGAGTAGGTGTAACTGTTGGCCAGGGTCAGGGTGCCGTTGGTCTCCTTGCGCCACAGCGCGAGGGCGTCGCCATGGCCATTCCAGGTCACGAGGTAGGTACCGGCCGCGGTCTCGCCCGCGGGGATGGTCACCGACACGACCTGGCCCGCGTCGGTGACCGTGTAGGTGCGCACGATCGTGCCCGACGGGTGGCCCGCGTCGGTGACCTTCTCCTCGACGATCGCGTCACCCTGGTAGCGCAGGTCGCGGGTGAGGGTGAGCGTGCCCGCGGTGACCTCCCGGAGCTGGGTGCGGTGGCCCTCGCCGTCGTAGCTCATCTCGAGCCGGTCGCCTGACGCGGTCTCCGTGGCCACCGTGAGCCGTCCCTCGGCGTCGTAGGTGTAGGTCAGGCTCATTGGCCCTTGGAGTCGTCCCGACGGCCGGGACCCCAGGCTGCCCAAGTATCCGAGGGGTTGGCTAGGGCTCCAGACCCACCTGTATCGCGGCCAGTTGATCCCGAACTGCACCGGGTGGCTCACTCGCAACCGCGTTGCCGATGTCGGCCCGGAGCAGCCGGAGTGACTCTTGATCTGCATGGTTCAAGGCGTGTGCTGCGGCAGCCCGCACCTCACCATTTCTGCTGCGGAGGCTTTCGGCCAGGACCCCGACGGCACGATTGTCTCTACGCCGAGCAATGACATTCAAGAGCACGCCACGATCTTCGGGCGCTGCAGCCTCCCAGGCCTCAACGAGCACGCCCGTGGGCACCGTCGCGTCTACATATACGAGGAAGGGACGCCTGTCAGTTGCGGCTGCGAGGGCGTCCAGCAGACTGGCGGGCGTATCCATCGCGAGAGGCCAAGTGACTTCCACCCAATGATCTGCAGGAAGAAGCCATACAGCCCGCCAGTCGGCACGTATCGCGTCGAGTCGGCGACGATCATCCCGCCCGAGATCACGACCAAGTCCGGTCCATCCCATCTGACCTCGAAGCGAAGCTCAGAAGGGACGTCCTCTTCGTCGAGGTCGCGCACAATCACATCGACTGTCTCATGCGTGAATAGTGGTCGAAACGTGACCGCGTCCGCTGCAACCACCGCCGGGAACATCGGTCCACCCAAGAGGTACGTAGCCAGCACCGGCCTCATCGCGCTCTGAGCTACGCCGGGTCTAGAAGTAGTCCTTGCCAATGACGTCTCCATTTGGTCTCACGTTCGTGTGCTGGCCGTTTCTGTGCTGCACGTCCCCAATGTTCTCCGCCGTGCATGTCGCCTGCTCGCGGCCACTCCCAAATGTTCCCGTTCTTGTCTCTCCAGCCGCCTCGGACCCGCTCAGGGACCGTTCCGTCCGGGCTTGAATGGCCGGTCACCGGTCTTTGGAAGCTTTGCCGGGTTACCGACACCGTAGCTCAATCCACACCCGAGTCTGAGGTAGCACCCACTGGGGCGACCCCTGGTGATCATTGGGATGGAAAATTCTGATGTGTGGCCACGGAATTAGGCGGAATATGATGTAGCTTCCAAATCCTGCTGCCCAAGCCACGGCTGCAAGTAGCGCCCCCGCGCAGGCGGTGCTCGCCATGCAGATGCCTATCCCGATCGCGATCGGGAATTGTCCGCGCGGATCCGTCCTGGTCACCGGATTTCCGCCGGCATACCCGCAGAGATTCGCTTCCGCTGCGCTCGGGTCGGGCTGCAGGAGACCGCCCGATCGAGGGCCGATAGTGACGGGCGTGCATGTAGGCGAGGTCTGCGCCACTGAAGCCGTCCCACTGGACGTCGGCCGCACCCACGTAGAGGAAGCGGAAGCCGAGGTCGGGGACGCTGTTGTGGGTGGCCGTGGTCGGTGTGCCCCAGCTCGAGTAGGTGTAACTGTTGGCCAGGGTCAGGGTGCCGTTGGTCTCCTTGCGCCACAGCGCGAGGGCGTCGCCATGGCCATTCCAGGTCACGAGGTAGGTACCGGCCGCGGTCTCGCCCGCGGGGATGGTCACCGACACGACCTGGCCCGCGTCGGTGACCGTGTAGGTGCGCACGATCGTGCCCGACGGGTGGCCCGCGTCGGTGACCTTCTCCTCGACGATCGCGTCACCCTGGTAGCGCAGGTCGCGGGTGAGGGTGAGCGTGCCCGCGGCGACCTCCCGGCAGCTGGGGGTGCGGTGGCCCTCGCCGTCGTCGCTCATCTCGAGCCGGTCGCCTGACGCGGTCTCCGTGGCCACCGTGAGCCGTCCCTCGGCGTCGTAGGTGTAGGTCCAGCCGCCGATCGAGCTCATCCGGCCCGCCGTGTCGTGGGCGAGCGGCGTGCAGCCGGACGTGCACGAGGCGAGCTGGCCCTCGCCGTCGTAGGTGAAGGTGGTGCCCTGGGCGGTCAGCCGGTTGCCGGCATCGTCATAGGTGTAGGTCTCGTCACCGGTGGTCGTCGTGCACACAAGGAGCCCGTGTTGCGGGCTCGTAGCCGGTTGAGCCCGTCGTAGCAGTAGCGGCGGTCAGCCGAGGCGCTGCCGTTGCTCTCGACGACCTGGGTCCGGTTGTCGGCATCGTCGTAGGCGTAGCCGTCGGATCCGGTCGCGGTCGTGCTGCTGCACGAGTGCCCGGTGCTGATCGTGCACACCTGGTGGGTGATGCCGGAGAGGCGGTGGCGCCCGTCGTAGGCGTAGAGGGTCTGATGCTCCTTGCCCGAGCCGGTCGGCAGGTAGAAGGCCGCCGGCTGGTAGTTGTGGTCGGGGTCGTAGGTGGTGGTCGTGTTGGACGCCGCATCGGCGAGCGCAGACGCGGTTGTTGCGGGCGTCGTAGGTGGTCGTGGTGACCTGGGTGGGCGGGTTGGTGAAGGTACGAGCCGACCGCCTTGCAGGCATCGGTCGAGATGCCGGGCTTCCAGTAGCAGCGGTCGGTCGGGTTGCCCGCGGGGTCGTACGTTGTCTTGGCGGTGGAGGTGTCGGGACGCGCCTCGGCCAGGGTCTCGTCGAGCGGGTCGAGGGTGAACGTCGTGGTCGAGGTGGTGCCCGAGACCTTGGTCGCCGCGGTGAGCTGGCGGCCGGCGCCGTCGAGCGTGACGTCGAGCGTGCGGTCGCCGGTGCCGGTCCCCGCGGTGACCTCGGTCCGGGTCAGGCGGCCCAGGCCGTCGAGGCGTTGGTGACCGTGCGGGTGTCGGCGCCCGACGCGCAGGCGCCACCGGTGAGGCCCGAGGTCTCGGTCAGGGCGAGGTCGCGGTAGTCGTAGCTCTGGGTGGTGCAGGCGAACTCGTCGTCGGTCGAGAGCACCCGGCCGCCGAGATCGTCGGCATAGGTGGTCAACTGGATCCCGCCGGCGTTCTCGGTCAGCGTCCGGTCGAGGGCGTCGTACGTCGGTGTCCGTGTCGGTCTCGATGTCGGGTGATGAGCCATCGGCCTCGGTGACCGTGGTGACCCGGCCCAGCTCGTCGTAGCTGGTCGCGCTCGCGCCCAGCGACGAGGTGTCGACCTGGCGGCGGTCCTTGGCGGTCACTCAGACGCCCGGACGCGTCGTAGGTCATCTGCGCGGTCACGTCGGGGCTCGTGCTCGCGGTGTCCTCGAAGCCCTGAGTGGCGTGCCCGGTGCGGTCGAACTCGGTACCCGTGATCAGTAGAGCCGAAGTCGGTGGCCCTCGCGCAGGTTGCCCCAGCTCGTCGTAGGTGCTGACCGCTGTCTTCGGGTGATCGTGATGTTCCGGGTGTCGTGGGCGTCTTGTCGGAGAGTTGCGCGCCGAGCGGGTCGAAGGTCTGGCGGGAGATGTAGTCGTCGGCACCCAGCGACGTGCCCTTGGCGGTCTCGATGGCGCGCCTGGGATCGGCGCTGGACACGCGGGTACCACCATATCGAAGGCATAGGCGGTGGTGAGGTCGGTCCGGGCTCCCGTTGTGGCGTTGGGCGTGATGTCATCGCCCGGACTGGTCACGGTGCCGTTGGCGTAGTTCGCGATCGTGCTCGTGAGATTGCCCTTGTCGTCATAGGCGGATCCCGTGGCCGCCGAGTCGAGCAGCGTGCCCGCAGCGGTGTAGTTGGACCGCGTCTCGCGCGTCCGCTGGCGGTCGGCATCGGCCTGGTAGGTGGTGGTGACGTCCTCCTCGTTGGGCTTGGTCCCGTTGCCCGCGGTGCCGTCGACGTAGTTCTGGATCGCCGCCAGCTGGGGCGAGCCCGGTGCCCGACGTGGTGCAGGACCCGTCGTAGCAGGAGCGGGTGATGGTCCGGGTGGTCCCCGAGCCGTCGAGCGCGACGATCGTCTGGGTGACGTCGTTGTTGGCGTTGTAGGTGTAGTCGGTGGTGCGGTTGGTCGACCCGGTCAGGGGCTCGGTCAGCCGTGAGAGCAGCCCCATCGAGGAAGCGACGTAGGTGTAGGAGGTCGTTCGCGCGGGTGTCGAGAGCAGACCCCGTTGTTGTCGGTCACCGACGCCGGCTCGACCGGGTAGGTGGTGTTCATGACCGGTCGGCTGTTCGATCTGGCTGCCACCGAGCTTGCGCTTGACCGAGGTGATCCGGCCATACGCGTCATCGGTCGCCTTGAGCGTGTAGGTCGTCTCCGACGCCGGCGTGCCGGCCCAGGACGACCTTGGTCTGGCCCACGCCCGGATGGCTGAACAGTGTGCCCGCGGAGCCTGCGTTGACCTGCTCGGCGTCCTTGACCGCGGTCACGTCCCACCCCGAGTACACGATTTGGGTGCTGATCGCACGCGGCGGTGAGCCAGCGGCAAGCGCGCTGCCCGAGACGGTCTCGATGGTCTGGGTCTTCGCGATCGTGCTCACGAGGCCCGAGGCGTTGAGCGAGAGGCAGGTGAGGTGGCTGCCGCCGGTCGGGCAGGAGCCCGCGGTATTCAGGCCGTCGGCCCAGCCCGCGACGTTTGACGAGCCGTCATAGAAGAAGCGGCTGGCCCGGCGGCTCCCGGTCGCGCCGGTCTGGATCACGCCACTCGAGATGTACGCCCAGTCGGCGATCGAGGTCAAGCGGTTGGAGCCGTCGTAGCCGAAGTCGATCGTACGATTGGGCGAGGATGCGGTGTCGGTGATCGTGCTGATCCGGTTGGTGGCGCCGACGTAGGCGAGCGTGACCCCGTTCCCAACGGTCCTCGGTGCGCACGAGGATGCCTTCGCTGCCCAGGATGTCGAACTTGTCTTTGCGCAGATCGCGGTAGGTGAGCACGAACTCGTTGGCGCTGATCGAGGCGTCCTTGACCAGGGTGGCGTAGAGGGTCGCCGGCCGGGTGTAGGTGGTGATGGTGCCGACGGTGACCGGAGCGGTGAACGTGTGGCGCGAGCCATCGGCATCGGTGAAGGTCACGCTGCCGTCGCCGTTGACCGCGAGGCGGCGCTGGACGTTGAGGCGCCAGCCGGGTCCGAAGCCGACATTGCTCGCATCCTGGCTGTTGTAGGTGAGGTGGATCCCGATCTCGTGGCCCCGGATCGGCAGGTCCACGATCGGGTGGCTGATCACGACATTCCCCGAGCCCGGGCTGACCCCGAGGCTGTCGCCGGCGCCGAGATCCCAGCTCTCGGTGCGCAGGCGCCCCTGGAGCCCGAGGACGCCCGGTGTCGGTCCGGATCGTGCCCGAGGTGATCGCCGCGGGCGAGTTGCCGTTCTGGTCGGTGGCGTCGAGGATCCACTGGTAGCACTTGCCGGCAAGCAGACTCTGGGCGGAGAGCTGGTTGGAGCCGGCGGCCGTCCCGGTCACGGGGGCGCCGTCGTTCGCGAAGCCGGTGCAGGCCGACCCCGTCCACGTCCCAACCTGGCGCTGGAGCGTCCAGCCGTTGGCGCCGCCAAGCCCGCCGCGAATCGTCCGGCGTTGAACTTGACCACGTAGAAGGCCGACGTGACGAGGGCCGGGCCACCTGCCGCGGGCAGGGTGAAGGCGACGGTCGGGTTGGTCGCGTCGTAGGTGATCACCTGGTTGGACTGACCGGCGCTTATCCCGCGGGGTCGGTCGCAGTCGGGTCGCCCCGCCCGAGCTCGCCTTCGGCGGCTGCGAGGTCGGCGTCGAGAGGCTCGCTGGCATTGCGCAGCAAGCGCGGCAGGGCGGCCACGGTCTCCGGGTCGAGCCCAAGGCCCGGGGGCCGGTCGGTGGGATCCCAGCCATCGCCGTCGTCACGGTAGATCGCTCCGCCCGTGACCAGGGCGCGCCGTCGGAGCTCGCCTGCCTTGACGTCGGCGGGCTCGGTCGCGGAGGCCGGTCCACCGTGGATCTCGAGCAGCAGGCCGTCGGGGGTGACATAGCCCGTCTCGACGAGGCCCAGCAGATACGCGCTGTCGGCCTCGGCCGGCTTTCCATCGGCACCCGGCACCTCGACCTTAGGCCCGCCAGGTTTGGCGTGCAGGGTCGTGCGCTGGACGGCGTCGAATCGGTAGCCGGAGCCGCCCTTGCCGGTCGCTTGCTCGAGCAGCGAAGCGGCACCGGCCTTGAGCTCGTCCGGGGTGCCTCCGGGTGAGCCCGCGGACGGCCCCCGCGGGGACCGAGACCGTCAAAGGCGGCCGCGCACGCACCACAATAACGGCGGTCCCTGCAAGCAGGAGCAGCAAGATCGCGACGAAGGCCTCTGCGGCGAGCGCACGCAGCGGCTGGTTGCGCGAGTTCTCCCTCGGTCGAGGACCCCTTCGCTGGACAACAGGTATCGGCGTCGGGCTAGCTCCGACTTTGCGATGGCTGAAATCCATGGCTCTCCCTCCCAGGAACCATGAGGCCTGCCCGCTGCGTGACGTCGGCGGTTCCCCTCGTCCTTGTACGTGCTAGGGGAGCGCGAGAGGCGCGATCGCGAACTGCGTGACGTCAGCGGCGCTTCAGATCGCGTGGTGCGGCGATGGCAGGACGATGGTCGCCTCACCGCCGAAAGTCAATAGGACATGTTCCGCGGACATCGACTAGGTCAAGAGAAACACGCGATCGACCCGATCAGCGCCCCGTCACGCGTCACGCCGCTGGCGACGACCGGACCCATCGGCGCCTGGTTGCCGGCGTTCGGCTCAAGGGTCAGCGCGATCACGGCGCCCGGCGTCGCGTCGGGTGGCCTTGCCGGTCGCGACGGCCACGCCGTCCGACCCGACCGTGAAGTCGCCCATCGCCACCGGCGCCGCATCGCCCTCGATCGACCACGCGGTGTACACCTGTGCCCCCGTCGTCGGCGCCAGCCCGCGCACGGCCAGCTTCGTCGTCCCGTCCTCGCCGACCACGCTGAAGCCCGCGACGGAGCCGTCCTTGGCGGTGAGGAACGCGGTCACGCTGCCGGGCTGCGCAGCGAGGGCGAGGGCCTGGTCGACGCCCGTCCGATAGGCCTGTGCCGCGGAGAGGTCCCCGCGCAGGGCGATGTTCCAGCCACCGAGCGCGACGACGGCGATCACGGCCGCCGCGGCCAGCAGCCATCCGAGCCGGGAACGGCGGCGCGATCGGGCGTCGTCGAGGCTCACGACATTCGGAGTCAGGGCGGGTGAGGGCATGGGGACGGGCACGGACACAGGCTCAGACGAAGCCGGGGTCGACGCCGGGTGCCGGCCCTCGGCCAGGTCGGCGGCCGCGGCGGCCATGAGGCGCGGCTTGAGCGCGGCCGGGCGGCTCGGCGGGTTCGGCGGACTCGAGCAGGGCGGTGGCGGCCTCGCCAAGCTCGGCGATCTCGACGTGTTGATCGTCGCAGTCCGCGATGTGCTCGCGGACCGCGTCCATCTCGTCCTCGTCGAGCGCGCCGGTCACGAACAGCGGCGCGAGGTCGCGGACCTCGTCGCAGGTCAGGTTCGGACGGTCCGTCATGGCGGGCCCTCCGCGCGCTCGAGCGTGTCCGCGCCCAGCTCCCGGCGGAGCGCCACGAGGGCGAGCCGGACGCGGCTTTTCACCGTGCCCAGCGGCACGCCGAGGCGCTCGGCGATCTCGGATTGCGAGAGGCCAGCCCAGTAGGCGAGCTCGAGCGCCTCGCGCTGGGCGTCGGGCAGCGTGGAGACGGCGGCGTTTACCTGCTCGCGGTCGATCCCCGCGGACACCTCGCCCCACACGTCGGGCATCGTCAGGAGGACGGGCGTCAGCCGGCCCTCCTCCTCGGTCGGCAGCTCGCTCGTCGGGCGACGACGGCGCACGGCGTCGATCGCCCGGTGGTGGACGATCGAGAGCAGCCAGGTCTTCACGCTGCCGCGACCCGCGACATAGCGGTCCGCACCACGCCACGCACCGAGGAACGCGTCCTGGACCACGTCCTCGGCGAGGACATCGTCGGCGGTGATGCGGCGTGCGATCCCATAGCCATCGTCTTGTATCGCTCATAGAGCGCATCGAGCGCCTCGAGACGGCCGGCGGCCAACCCGGCCAGGAGCTCCTCGTCGGTCTGACCCGTCGGGAGCCCCGGCACGGTCGCCGGTTCGAGGCGAGCGTCGCTCATCGTGGCATGCGTGCCCCGGACCCGATCGGTTCACCCAGGCACGGCAGACAGGCCTGCCAGCCGCCCGACGGCGTCCAGCGAGGCCGCCAGCACGGCGACGGCATCCCGCGTCGCGTCCACGATCGCGTAACGGCCCGGGCTCGTCCGCCGCGAACGCGAGGAACGCCGCCCGCACCCGCTCGTGATAGGCGAGGTCGTGGTAGGCCTCGAAGCGGGTGACCTCGGCCGACTTGCGGCCCAAGCCCGGCCTCGACGGGCAGGTCCAGGAGCACCGTCAGGTCGGGGATCAGGCCACCGGTCGCGAACCGCTGTACCGCGCGCAGCTCGTCCATCGGCACCCCCGAGCCCGCGCCCTGGTAGGCGAGCGACGAGTCCGCGTAGCGGTCGCAGACGACGACGGCGCCGCGCGCGAGGGCGGGCCGGATGACCTCCTCGACGTGCTGCGCGCGCGAGGCCGCGAACAGGAGCGCGTCGGCGCGCCCGGTCCGGTCGATGCGGGGCTCCGTGTCCAGCACCAGGCGCCGGACCTGCTCGCCGAGCGGCGTCGAGCCGGGCTCGCGCGTCGTGACGACGTCGCAGCCCATCGCCCTGATCGCGGCCCCCATCGGCCCCAACAGGCTCGACTTGCCGGACCCGTCGGGTCCCTCGAGCGTGATGAACACGCCCGGCCGTCCTGTCTCGCCATCCTCCGCCACGGCCCGAGTGTAGGCGATTGATCCGATCGCCCCGGACCTGCGCAGACCCCACCAGCGGCCGGCGCCCAGCCGGTCCCAAGAGGAGGTAGCGCACCCGATGCGTTCGCCCATCACGCCGCTCGCCTCGCGGGCCGGCCTCGCCGCCATCGCGGGCATGGCCCTGGTCGTGGGAGCGTCGCCGCTCCTGGCCAATGCCGCCGACCATCTCGACGCCCCGGCCGCCAAGGCCGACCACCGCGTCGACATCACCGACGTCTACGCCTTCAAGGCGGGCGCCGGCAACACCACGCTCGTCCTCAACGTGGACGGGCTCATGACCCCGGCCGACAGCAAGGTCGCCGCCTTCCGCCCGGCGCGCTGTACGAGATCAAGATCGACCGCAACCAGGACGGCACGGCCGACCTCGCCTACCGCGTCCGGTTCTCGCCCGCGACGACCAACGCCGACGGGACGAAGACCCAGAAGTACGTCGTCCGCCGCGAGACCGGCGCCATGGCCGCCCGCAACGTGTGGAGCGGCAAGAAGGTGGCCGAAGGCCGGACCACCCCCTACCAGCACGGCGTTCGCACCGCGCACGTCAAGCACGGCGGATCGGTGTTCGCGGGCACCCGCGACGATCCGTTCTTCTTCGACCTCCCGGGCTTCATCGAGTTCAAGAAGCAGCTGCTCGGCGGTTCGACCAACCTCGGCACGCTGCTCGGTGGGTTCACCGCTGCCGACACGTTCGCGGGCACCAACGTGCTCTCGATCGCGATCCGGCTGCCCAACGCCCGCCTCGGCGGCTCGGGCAACTCGATCGGCGTGTTCGCGAACACCTCCGTCCCGTCGAACGGTGGCTGGAAGCCCGTCGACCGCATGGGCCGACCCGCGATCAACACCGTGTTCAACGGGCTGATCCTTCCCGGCACGTCCGACTACAACGGCCTCGAGAAGGACGCGTTCAACTTCCAGACGCCCGGCGCAGGACGCCGGGACCACGACCGACAACGTGACGACCGTGCTCAACGCGATCGGCAACGTGCTGACCGCGAACGCGGCGACGGCGTACTCGCCCGGTGAGGTGTCCGCGATCGCGGGCGTCCTGCTGCCGGACGAGCTGACGCTCACCGTCGGCAGTGGCGCGCCGTTCGCCTCGGGCACCTCGCTCGGCACCCTCGCCCTCAACGGGCGCGGCCTGTCCGACGACGTGATCGACGCGGAGTTCGCGCTGCTCACCAACTTCGTGATCACGACCGGCGACGGCGTGGGCATGAACGACAAGGCGTTCGGGACCTCGTTCCCGTACCTGGCCTCGCCGCACTGAGGCCTTCCGGGTGCGCCGTCGCCTGGCGGCGCACCCGGCCACTCCCGACTGATCCGAGCCGACCTCCCGCGCGCAGGAGTCACCGATGACCGTCTTCACCGCCCGACCTTCCCGCAAGCCCCTGATCGCCGTCATCGGCGTGCTGGCCTTCGCGATCGGGACGCAGGTCGTCGCCGCGGCGTGGCCGTCGAGCGGGTCCATCGGTCTCGACGAGCCGCTCCTCGCCGCCCCGCCCGCCGCCGAGGCGGCGGTCGATCCGGTGGCCAGCGCTCCCGTCGCCCTCCCCGGCCTCATCCCCGCCGTCGTCCCGCGCCGACCTCGGCCCCATCACCATCCCGGCCCCGGGCAAGGTCGCCGACGTCGACCCCGCCGCCGAGCTCGCCCGGGTCCGCGCGGACGTCGACTTCTGGGCGGCCCGCCTGACGGCCCGTCCGGCCGACATCGTCGCCGCCGTCAAGCTCGCCGAGTCCGATGCCGCCGAGGCCCGGATGACCGGCGACGTGACGGCCTACCTGCGGGCCGAACAGGCCGCGTCCTCGGCCCTCGCGGCCCAGCCGGGCTACGTGCCGGCCCAGGCGATGCGCGCCAGCATCCTCGTCTCGCTCCACCGGTTCCCGGAGGCGCGCGACCTCGCCCGCTCGATCCTCGACCGCTCGCCGGCGACTCCACGGCGTTGGGCGTGCTGGGCGATGCGTCGCTCGAGACGGGCGATCTTGCGGCGGCGTCCGCGGCCTACTCGCGACTCGCGCTGGTCGCTGACGGCTCCGCGTCGCGGGTCCGGTCCGCCCGGCTTGCCTTCGTCCGGGGCGACCCGGCCGCTGCGGTCGCGGGCGATCGTTGCGGCGGTCTCCGCGGCCATCGACGAAGGGCTCGAGGGCGACGCGCTCGGTTTCTACGACGTCACCCTCGGCGAGACGCTGATCGCCGCGGGTGACGCGCCGGCCGCCCGATCCGCGTTCATGGCGGCGCTCGACGTTCGCCCCAAGCTGCCGGCCGCGCTCGCCGGGCCTGGCCAAGCTCGACGCCTTCGACGGCGACGTTACGGCGGCCATCGCGAAGCTCGACACGGCCATCGCCGCGATCCCGCTGCCCGACTGGCTCGCGCGGCGCGCCGACCTGCTGACGCTGCGCGGCGAGCCCGGCGACGCCCGCAAGGCCGTGGCGGACCGAGCCACGGTCGAGGCCATCGCCCAGCTCGCCGGCGAGGCCGGGTCGGTCTACGACCGCGGGCTGTCGATCTACCTCTCGGACCATCGCCTTGAGCCGGACGCGGGCGGTCAAGCTGGCCCGAGACGAGCTCGCGGTGCGCGCCGACGTCTACGGCTACGACACGCTCGCCTGGGCGCTGCTCAACGCCGGTGACGCCGCCGGCGCCGACGTCGCGATGCGGTCCGCGCTGACGGCCGGCACCCGTGACGCGCGGCTCTGGTACCACGCCGGGCTGATCGCGCTCGCGAACGACCGGTCCGCCGAGGCCGCCGCGCTCGCTTGGGCAGTGCCCTGGCCCTCGGGCCCGCCCTGGATCCCGTATCCCGCCAGCGGGCGACCGACGCCCTGGCGACGATCCGATGAGGTCGCCGCTTCGTTCCTTCGCCGGAGCCTCGCTGCTGGGCGCGATCCTCGTTCCCGTCGTCGCGGGCGTCGCGCTCGCGCATCCGCTCGGCAACTTCACCATCAACCACTACGCGGGGATCCGCGTGGAGCCGTCGAGGGTGCTGCTCGACGTCGTCATCGACGAGGCCGAGATCCCGACCTTCCAGGCCCGGCAGGCGTTCGATTCGGACGCTGACGGGGTTCTGTCGGCGGCCGAGTTGTCCGCCGCGCGCGCGTCGGGCTGCGATTCCGTCGGGCGCGATCTGAGCCTGGCGATCGCCGGATCCCCCGTGCCCCTCTCGTTGGTCGAGGCGGGGATCGCGTTCCCGCCCGGCAACGCGGGGCTGTCGACGCTCCGCCTGGTCTGCACGTTCGATGCGGCGCTCGGGGCGGCGATCACGGCCGGGACGCCGATCTCGTTCCGCGACGACTTCGAGGCGTCGAGGATCGGCTGGCGCGAAGTCACGGTCGTCGGGTCCGGGGTGACGGTCGATGCGGCAGGGCGTGCCGTCGGCGAGCGTCACGAACCGGCTGACGTCGTACCCCACCGGGCTGACCGGGGCGCCCGACGTGCGGTCCGCTGCGTTCGCGGCCTCGCCGGGTGGGGCGGTGCTGCCCGCCCTCGACGTCCCGGACGCGACGCCCGTTCGGTGCCGCGGAGCCGGCTTCCGTCTGCCGCAGCCCCCATTCCTCGACCAGTCGCGACCTCTGCCGCCCCGCCTTCGTCGGTCGGTGCCGCCACGCCGAGCGGTGAAGCGTCGATCCCCGACGTCCTGCGTGCCGCGCCTGCCACGCCCTTGATCGGGCTGATCGCCCTGCTCACCGCGGCGGTGCTCGGCGCCGGCCACGCGCTCACCCCGGGCCACGGCAAGACGCTGATGGCCGCATACCTCGTTGGCACGCGCGGGACGCCGCGCCACGCGGTCGGCCTGGGGATGGCCGTGAGCGTGTCGCACACACTCGGGATCCTTGGGCTGGCGGCGGTCGTCCTGGCGGCGGAGTCGACGCTGCCGCCTGACCTCGTCGTCCGGGTCGCACCGCTGGTCGCAGCGGTCTCGATCGTGCTGATCGGCGGCTGGATGCTGCTGGTCGAGGTCCGGCGCGGATTCGCCGCCCGCACGGGCAGTGGATCACGGGGACTCGCACGACCACGACCATCCCCATCCGCATGACCACGACCATCCTCACGCAGAGGATGCAGACGGCCTCGAGCACTCTCATGGCGGTGTCCGCCACAGCCACGTGCCGCCGGCCGGATCGACGATCAGCTGGCGCAGCCTGTTCGTGCTCGGGCTCGCGGGCGGGCTCGTCCCGTCAGCCAGCGCGCTCCTGATCCTGCTCGCGACGATCGCCGCGGGCCGGCCCGCGTGGGGCGTGATCCTGGTTGCGGCGTTCGGCCTCGGGATGGCGGCGGTGATGACGGGCGTCGGCCTCGCGTTCGTCCACGCCCGCGGCCTGCTCGAGCGCGCGCCCTCGCAGATTCACCTGGCGCGCGCGATCCGGCTGGTTCCCGCCGGCGCAGCGGTCCTCGTTCTCGCGGTCGGCGTTGTTCTCACGACCCAGGCGCTGGCGATCGTCTCCTTGGGCTGATCTCCGGTGGCCTGGCAAGCCTCGACCTCCCCCGACTGCCCCTCACGGTCCGCAAGACCGGATGCGACATGAACAGAACACCGCCGAACGGGGTCGCCGGGTTGCGCAGCCAGCGGCGCGTTTCGCTCGGGGAGGCCGGATACGCCGACGCCAGCACAGCCGACAGTCGCGCGAACCGCCGGCAATTCGCCTGCGACTCGCCCAGAACTAGTAGCCGGGCGACTCGTGCCGGCGATTCACCGAACCGTGCGCGCGCGATCTTCGGGCCCAGCCGGACCTTCGCATCATGACTGCGGAGGAGCGATTCCGCGGACGTCACCTCGGTCTTGACCTCGATCACGAGGAGGGTCCGTGACGCCGGGTGCCAGGCGAGGACGTCGATCGAGCCTCGTTCACCAAATTCGGAGAATGTCACCTCCGTTTGCACGTCCCAGCCACGGCGCCGAAGCAGCGTTGCAATCTGGCCGACAATCGCCGCATGACCCTCGTCCAGGAGTCGGTCGAGGTCGCCTGCGCGCCAGCGCACGAGCGTCACCACGTCCGCATCAACGGCGGCAAACAGCCGCCGGAGCGTGGCTCCACTGACGCCTGAGCATCGACCCCGCTCCACCTTGGACACCAGTTGCTGGCTCACGCCGGCACGACGGGCGACATCAATCTGACGCCACCCAAGACGAAGTCGAATGACGCGCATGGCCCGGCCGATCGCAAGATCATTCACGCCCACAGGTTGGAGACCGCCACTCAACCCGGACTTAGTGGTCGGCTGGCTCGGGTATTGGCGCGTCGGCGCGCGTTATGGGTGAGATACGCCTCATTGGGGTGCAGTACTCGCGCGCCATCCCGGGAAGGCTCGAATACGCCTATACGTGGTGGACCGCGTCGAACCAGCACCCGGCGGCGGCAAGAACACGTCCTGCACTCCACACAGGCGTAGGCGGGGGAAGAGTTGCATTGCGCGGCGCAACGGGTCGACGACCGTAGATAAGTCGCGAGTAAGCCGACGCCGTCACGATCTGCGGCGATGGCACCTCGTCGGGGCATTACGGTCTTCGCCCTACGGCGCGTCCCGCTGGACGTTGCTACTCTCCGGCCAATGCGCGATCTGACTAACCGTGCCCTCGACACGGCCACCGCCCTGGGCGCGAGCTACGCCGACGTGCGCGTGGTCCGGCGGATCGAGGAATCGATCAACATCAAGTCCACCCGCGTCGAGGGTGTGCAGTCGGGCGAGACCGAGGGGTTCGGCGTCCGGGTGCTCGTCGACGGGGCGTGGGGCTTCGCCGCCAGCCATCACCTCTCGACCGCCGAGGCGGATCGCACCGCCGCCGATGCCGTGCGGATCGCGAAGGCGAGCGCGACGGCTCTCCGGAACCCCGTCAAGCTCGACGACCGTCCCCCTGCCAACGGCAGCTTCGAGACGCCCGTCGAGGAGGACCCGTTCGCGGTCCCGCTCGAGCGCAAGATCGCCGACCTGCTCGCCGCCGACCGCGCGATGAACAAGGTCGACGGGATCGCCTTCACCGAGAGCATCTACGCCGCGCAGCGCGAGTGGAAGACGTTCGCCGCGAGCGATGGCAGCTTCACCGAGCAGACCATCACCCACATCGGCGCGGGCCTGGAGGCCAACGCGATCGAGGGCGACGAGCACCAGCGGCGCAGCTTCCCCGACAACGGCGGGCTCTGGGCGTCGGCGGGTTACGAGTTCGTGCGGGCGATGAACCTCGAGCAGAACGCCGAGCGGATCGCGAGCGAGGCCGTCGAGCTGCTCAGCGCGCCGCCGCTCCCCGCCGGGACGCGCACGATTCTCCTCCACCCGAGCCAGCTCTACATGCAGGTCCACGAGAGCTGCGGCCACCCGTCCGAGCTCGATCGGGCGTTCGGCACCGAGGCCAGCTACGCCGGGAACAAGCTTCCTGACGCCGGACATGCTGGGCGACTTCCGCTACGGGTCGGACCTCGTGAACATCGTGGCCGACGCGACCGTCGTGGGCGGCCTGGGCTCGTTCGGCTGGGACGACGAGGGCGTGGCCGCGCAGCGCGTGGACATCGTCAAGGACGGGATGTTCGTCGGGTACCTGAGCTCGCGCGAGACCGCGCCCCGGATCGGCCGCCGCTCGGGCGGGGCGATGCGGGCCGACGGCTGGAACCGCATCCCGCTGATCCGGATGACCAACGTCAACCTGCTGCCCCGCGACGGGATGAGCTTCGACGACATCATCGCCGACACCGACGACGGCCTGATGTTCGAGACCAACCGCAGCTGGTCGATCGACGACCGGCGCCTGAACTTCCAGTTCGCGACCGAGATCTGCCGCGAGATCAAGGGCGGCAAGCCCGGCAAGCTGTATCGCAACGGCACCTACACCGGCATCACCTACGAGCTGTGGCGGTCGATGGACGCCATCGGCGACGCGTCGAGCTGGCGCATGTGGGGCACACCGAACTGCGGCAAGGGCGAGCCGGGGCAGACCGGCCACGTCGGCCATGGCGTGTCGGGTGGCCAATTCCGCAACGTGCGGGTGGGGGTGATGGGTTGAGCAGCGAGCACGGCATCGGGGGCGATCCCGAGGAGGCGCTGCGGCTCGCCGAGCGGGTCATCTACGCGGCGGAGAAGGCCGGGGCGGGCGAGGCCGAGGCCCTGGTGGTCGCCGGCGAGTCGGCGCTGACCCGGTTCGCCAACTCCGAGATCCACCAGAACGTCGCCAGCGCCGAGGCCTTCGTCAACCTTCGGTTCGTCAACGGCCGCCGGGTCGGCGTGGCGTCGTCGGGCCGCATCGACGACGAAGGCATCGGGGCGCTGGTCGAGCGTGCCGCGGCGATCGCCGCCCACGTCGAAGAGCTCGAGGAGTGGGCGGGCCTCCCGTCCGCCGATCCTCCGGTCACGCTGCACGACGGCTGGTCCGAACGAACCGCGCACGCCAGCCCAGAGCTCCGTGCCGCGGGCGCTCGGGACGTCATCGCCGCGGCCGACGACGCCGGCGTCACCGCCTACGGCTCGTTCTCGACGGACGCCGAGGCAATCGCGGTCGCCAACACCAAGGGCATCCGTGCGGCCGAGCGGCGGACGTCATCGCAGCTGCTGACCGTGACGATGGGGCCCGACAACGGGACCGGCTACGCGGAGCAGTGCGCGGTCGATGCGACGTCCATCGATGCCGCCGCCATCGGCCGCGAGGCCGCTGATCGGGCTCGGACGAGCGCCAATCCCGTCGACATCGAGCCCGGCGACTATCCGGTCGTCCTCCAGGATTACGCGCGTCGTCGACCTGCTGGACATGCTCGGCTACCTCGGCTTCTCGGCCCTCGCCGTACAGGAGGACCGCTCGTTCTTCGAGCAGGGCAAGCAGGTCGCGTCGCCGCTGGTCACGATCACCGACGACGGCCACGATCCCGCCGGGCTCCCGATGGGCTTCGATGCCGAGGGGGTGCCGAAGCAGCGCCTCGGGCTGATCGAGAAGGGCGTCTGCTGCGAGCTCGTCTACGACGCGCAGACCGCGGCCCGGGTCGGCCGCCACTCCACCGGCCACGGCCTCCCGGCGCCGAACCCGTACGGCCCGTTCCCGACCAACATGATCATGGCCGCGGGCGACGCGTCGTTCGAGGAGCTGGTCGGCGGGCTCGATCGCGGCCTGCTCGTCACCCGCTTCCACTACACGAACCCGGTCCACGGCAAGCGCGTGATCATCACCGGCATGACCCGCGATGGGACGTTCCTCGTCGAGGGCGGCAAGGTCGTCGGGCCCGTGCGCAACCTGCGGTTCACGATGTCCTACCTGGACGCCCTGGCCAACGTCGAGGCGGTCAGCCGCGAGCGCCGCTGCATCCGCGGGTTCCTGGGTGGCAGCGTCGTGCCCTCGGTGCGGCTGTCGTCGTTCTCGTTCACCGGCGCGACGGCCGCGGGCTGACGGGACGCGTGGCAGCGCGGCGATGGGTATCGGCGACGCCCGCGCTGATGACCTCACGGTCATCGTCGAGCACGACGGCTCGATCTGGGTCGACGTGGGGTCACGGGCCGTGGCCGTCGAGGCGCCCGACCTGGAGCGAATCCTCGACCGCCTGGCGGCGGACGGAGGCACCCTTCGCCTGCTGGGCGGGACCGGCCGCGCGGACGACGGTGATGAACCGCCGGATCACGAGAGCGACCCCGCGATGGGCGCCGCCTCTTACGTCCTGGCGCTCGCCCACGAGCTCGGCCTCGAGGTGATCTCCGAGGCGTAGCGGCTCGCCTCGCCCTACCAGATCGTGATTGGCCGCGGGTGCCGGTGGTCGCGCAGTCGCTCGTCCTTCGTGACCAGCGACCATCCCTGCTCGACGGCCGTCGCGTAGATCAGCCGATCGGCCGGGTCGTCGGGAAACGAGCTGGGCAGCGACACGGCTGCAATGGCGATGGCAGGTGTCGTCCCGACCGTGCGGACCTGTCGAGAGAGTCCATCGAGCCAGGCTGCGACGGGGATCGTGAGCGAGATCCGCTCATGGGCGGCGAGCCAGGCGAGCTCGAACCAGGTGATCGACGCCACAGCGAGCTCCTCGGCCGCATCGATGGCGGCGGTCGCCACCGGGCTCAGACGTTCGGGCTCCGCGGCCCACCAGTGGAGCGACGTGCGAATCGAGCAGAACCGTCGTCACGGGAGGTCCCAGGCTTCACCGGTCGAGTAGAGCGCGGCGTCGTCGCCGACACTCATCGCGACGCCGGCAAACCGTCCGCGAAGCGCGTGCGGACCGCGCGCAGGCGCCAGCCTCGCGACGACGCGGCCGTGCCGCGTGATTTCGATCTCGTCGCCGGCCTCGACCTCGTCGAGCAGCGCGAGGATCCGAGCCTTGACGTCCGTTGCGGTCATCTGTCTGGTCATATGGTCAGTATTGCGGTCGTTGTGCGTCTGTCAAGATCGGGCGATGCGCCGCCGGTTCGGACTCGTCGTCGTTACGCTTGCTCTCGGCGGGTGTGCCGCTGGACCCGCGCCGTTTCCCACATGGCCGGTGGCACCCGAACAGCTCCCAGCTGCAACTGTTGTGCTGTCGGCAGACTTCGGCCCAGCGAGGTGGGAGCTCGACCCTTCATTCGCGGCCCCCACGGCCGACATGACACAGCTCCACATCCTGGTGTGGGAACGGGCGTGCTCGAACGGGTCACCAGCAACCGGGCGAATATCCGCCCCGGTCGTCCAGTACGCCGCCACGACGGTGACGATCACGCTCGGCGTACGCCCACTCACAGTGGCCCCCGGCACGCTGTTGACGTGCCCAGGCCCGCCGGGCACCCCTGCGACCATGAACCTCGCCGAACCGCTCGGGCCGCGGACCCTGATCGACGGAGGCATCGTGCCGCCCGATCCAACATCGCCCGCGAACCGCTGACCCCGTCCTCAGTCATCGACGGCGGAAGGGGCTTGACACACCATCTATCGCGATATATCGTGATGCCGCGCGATACCACGCGTCACATCAAGATAGGACAGTCCAATGTTCCAGAACCAGATCCACAACCACGAAGACCACGACCGGCGACGGCATCGCCGGGACCCGAGGCATGGTCCGGACGGCGCGCCGCGCGGCTTCCGCGAAGCATTCGGCGGCGGCCGGGGCCGGGGCGGCATGGTCCGCCGGGGCGAGATCCGCCCGCTCATCCTCGCCGTGCTGGCCACCAGGCCGATGCACGGCTACGAGGTCATCACCGAGCTCGAGGCACAGAGCGGCGGCCGCTGGCGGCCGAGCGCCGGCTCCGTCTATCCCACGCTCCAGCAGCTCTCCGACGAGGGCCTCGTGACCAGCGAGGAGATCGACGGGCGGCGCGTCTACACGCTCACCGACGAAGGCAAGGCCGCTGCGGCCGCCGGTCCCCGCTCCCCCTGGGCCGACGCCCGGCGCGGCCACGACAACGACATCCGCCACCTTGGGCGCCAGGTCGCCGAGGCGGCGATGCAGGTGCAGCGCGTCGGCTCTCCGCTGGCCGCGGTCGCGGCGCAGGAGATCCTGATCGACACCCGCGCCAAGCTCTACGGGCTGCTCGCCGCCGACTGGTCATCGACCGACGACGCTACGGGCGACGACGCGTCGGCCGACCAGGCCTGACCGTCAACCCCAGCCCCGATGACCGCCTCGCTGCGCCCGTCAGGCCTGCTGGTCCCCGCCCCCCGCGAGCGACCAGTAGCCACCGAGGAACAGGCGGATCGCGAGCTTCGCGCGCTCGACGCGGTCCTGGGGCAGCGGGCTGTCGTCGCCCTCACCCTCGGCCAGGGCGAAGATCAGCGAGAACAGCACCCCGGCGAGGAGCTCCGACGCCGCCTTCGGCGCCAGTTGCGAATTCGCCGGCCCGGCCTCGGCAAAGCAGCGAATGACCGGCGCCTGGAGGTCGCTCATCGCCTTGTGGAGCTGCTGGTGATGCGCCTCGTCGAGGTGCTCGTGGGCGTTGATGTGCGGCGCGTAGACGTCCGCCTGCAGCCGTTCGAAGCCCACGACGGCCAGCCGTACCAGGCGCTCCTCGAGCGTCCCGCCCTCGTTGGCGGCGGCATCCATCGCTTCATAGATCGACTCGATCCGCGCCAGGGCGACCGTCGTGTACAGGTCGCTCTTGTCGGTGAAGTGGTAGTACAGCGCCGCCTTGGTGACGCCGGCCGCCCGCGCGACGTCCTGCATCGAGACGTCGCTGTACCCCTTGGCCCCGAACAGCTCGGTCGCTGCCGCGATGATCCGGGACTTGCCGCCCCCGCGACCCTCGCGCCGCGCGGCCTTCGCGAGCAACGGCGAACGCCGCGCTCCGCGGACGACTCGGGGACTGGGGGTTGACACGGGTCAGGACTCGCCTAGACTACTTACCGACCGGTCAGTAAGTAGTGCGACCCGGCGGCTGCGCCCAAAGGTTACTGACCGACCGGTAAGTTCGTCAACCCATCCCGGAGAAACGTATTCCATGGACCCCATTATCAGCGTCCAGCACCTGACCAAGCGCTACAAGAAGAGCCCCAAGCCCGCCGTCGACGACATCAGCTTCGACGTCGGCGCGGGCGAGCTGTTCGCCTTCCTCGGCCCGAACGGGGCCGGCAAGACCACCACGATCTCGATCCTCACGACCACCCTGGCCAAGACCAGCGGCACCGTCATCATCAACGGCCACGACCTCGACCGCGATGCCAAGGCCGTGCGTTCGAGCATCGGGATCATCTTCCAGAACCCGACGGTCGACCTCCACCTGTCGGCCGAGGAGAACATCCGCCTGCACGTCGCCCTGTACGGGATCTACGGCTACCGGCCCTTCTACCGGCTGATGCCGGCGGAGTACCGCCAGCGCGTCGAGCACCTGGCCCACGTGGTCGGGCTCGATGGCGAGCTGTTCAAGCCCATCCGGACCTACTCGGGCGGCATGAAGCGCAAGCTCGAGATCATCCGCAGCCTGATGCACCGGCCCGGGATCCTGTTCCTCGACGAGCCCACGTCGGGCCTCGATCCGGTCAGTCGCAACAGCCTGTGGCGCTACCTGCGTGACGTCCGCAACGAGGACGGCACCACGGTGTTCCTGACCACCCACTACCTCGAGGAGGCCGAGGAGGCGGATCGCGTCTGCGTCGTCGACCACGGCCGGATCTCGATGATCGGGTCGCCGGACCACATGAAGCGAGAGCTGCTCGAGCGGTCGATCCTGCTCGACGCGGCCGACCGCGACGGCCTCCTTGTCGAGCTCCGCGGCCTCGGTCTCGAGCCCGCGATCGACCCGACCGGACTGGTCCGCGTGGCCTACGAGGGCGACACGGCGCAATCCCTCATCGGACGGATCCACACGCCGCTCAGCGTGCTCCGGGTCCACGAGCCAAGCCTCGAAGAGGCCTATGTCGAGCTGCTCGCCGGCTCGGAGGAGGCCGCATGAGCAGCGAGGTCGTCACCGCGCAGCCGATGGCGGCCGCGAACCGGATCAGCTCGGGCCTGCTGCGCGAGGCCAACGCGACCTTCGCGATCGCCTGGCGCGAGATCCTCAATGCGATCCGCAACCCCGTCGTCGATCGTCGTCACGATCATCATCCCGGTCATCTTCATGGGCATCCTGGGCGGCAGCATCAGCCAGAACCTGGGCGCCGGCCTCCAGTACGCCTACCTGCCGTTCATGCTCATCGGCATGATCGCGAACACCCTGCTACCAGGGGACGATCGCGGGCGTCACGCAACCTCGTCGAAGAGCGCGAGAACGACTTCACGGCGGAGCTGTTCGTCGCCCCGGTCTCCCGCTACACGGTGCTGATGGGCAAGATGCTCGGGGCGGCCGTCGCCGCGATGATCTCGCTCATCGGGGTGCTCGCCATGATCATCGTGATGCAGATCCCGATGGACCCGGGCGACCTGCTGCGGGTCCTGATGCTCGCCCCGATCCTCGCCGTCGCGGGCGGCGCGCTGGGCATCCTGTTCATCGGCTTCGTGCAGGATCCGAAGGTCGCTGGGCTGGGCGTCGTGCTGCTCGTGTTCCCGCAGATGTTCCTGTCGGGGGCGCTGATCCCCTCGACCAACTCCACCGGTCTCCTGGGCGTCCTGTCCAAGCTGATGCCGATGACGTACAGCATCGACCTCGCGCGGAACATCTTCTACGCAGGCAAGCCGGAGTACGCGATCACCGTCCTGCACCCGTTCTGGTTCGACCTGGCGATCACGGTGACCGTGTGCGTCGTGTTCATCGTGGTGGGCACCGTGATGTTCGTCCGCCGCGACCGAAACCGCTGATGCCGCTCCTGCCCTTTGGAACGTCAGAGGTTCACTGAAGCGATCGGTTCCCCTCCCTGGACCGCCCCGCGTTCCAGGCGGCGGGTGACGAGCCTCGGCTGCGTCGCACGGAACGCGGGGCGTTCCAAAGCGGGGTGGAATGGAGGCATCGAGTCGGCCCGATCGGCGCAGTGAACGTGGGCCGTTCCACGAGGAACGACGCGGCGGAACGATCGGCGACAATCCGCGTGTGACTGACACGCCAAGCATTCGTGCCCGCCTCGCCCGCCGCTTCGACCCGGTCGAGCTGCGGGCGATCAAGAAGCTGTGGGTGCGCCACTCGATTGCCGAGGACGCGCGCGACATCGACGGCCTGATCGCGACCCTCGCGCCCGGCTGCGTCTACGAGATCGTGCCGACGGGCCAGCGCTGGGAGGGCCACGACGGGGCCCGTGGCTTCTACACGGAGCTGTTCGCGGCCTTCCCGGACAACCGGTTCGCGCTCACCGAGATCGTCGTGGGGCCGCAGGGCGTGTTCGAAGTGGCGCAGCTCACGGGCACGAACCTCGGGCCGTGGGCGGGCGTGCCGGCCTCGGGCTTGCCGGTCAGCCTCGAGGTGCTCATCCTGTTCCCGTGGGACCCCGAGACGGGGCGGTTCGGCGGCGAGCGGATCTGGTTCGACCGGGGCGCCGTCCGGCCGTAACGCCCTGTATCGCCCGAAGGTGAGGGTGACGCAATGAATTCGCGATACCTCATCACGCCCGCCGTCGCCGTCCTGCTCACGCTGATCATCGCCGCCTGTGGGCAGTCGGCGGTGTCGCCGTCGCCGGCTTCATCTGCCGCTGCGACCGGCGGTGCGTCCGCCGACCCGCGTCATCGCCATCGCCCGTGCCGCGTCCGTCCGCCCAGCCACCATCTGCGGCCAACCCGCTGCCGGTGATCGTCGACACTGACCTCGCGGCCGACGACGTGTACGCCCTGCTCGTCCTGCTGCGCGACCCAGCCGTCGACGTCCGCGCGATCACGATCGCCGGGACCGGGGAGGTCCACTGCGTGCCCGGCCTCCGCAACACCCGTCGGCTGCTCACCGCCCTGGGTCGGCCGGAAATCCCGGTCGCCTGCGGCCGGGAGCTGCCGGGTCCGAACGGGCGCTGGTTCCCGCCGGAGTGGCGGGCGGGCTCCGACGCGTTCTACGGCGTCGAGCTGCCGCCCGTCGAGGGCGAGACGGCACGCGGCGAGGAGGCCCCGCAGCTGCTCGTCCGCCTGACCGCCGAGAGTGACGAGCCGATCACGCTCGTGACCCTCGGGCCGCTCTCGAACGTCGCCGATGCCGCCGCGCTCGACCCCGCGTTCGCGTCGCGTGTGGCCGCCATCCACGCGATGGCCGGCACGATCGACGACCCGGGCAACATCGACCTCGGCGACACCAAGCCGTCCGACGGGGTCGAGTGGAACGTCGGTGCGGACCCGGACGCGATGGCTGCGGTCCTGGCGCTGGACGTCCCGATCACGCTTGTCGGCCTCGACGCGACCAACGACGTGCCCGTGCCCACCGACATCGTTCAGCGGTTGGCTGGAGACCATGCCGCCGCGGGGGCCGACATCGTGTACGAGATGTACGCCAAGTCGCCGTTCCTCGCCAACAGCGGGAGCTCGTACTGGGACCCGCTGGCGGCGGCGACCCTCACCGACCCGTTGCTCGCCGGCTGGGAGGACCTTCGCGTCCGCATGCAGCCGACCGGGGCCGGCGCGGGCCACCTGTCCCGGGATCCCGGCGGGCGACCGGTCAGGGCGGCGATGTCGGCCGACCCCGAGGCGTTCATGACCCGGTTTCTCGGCGCCCTCCGGACCGGTGCGCCGCGGCCCGAACCGTTCACCGTGCGCGGATCGATGACGATGCACTGGGACGGCAAGACATGCCGGATCGAGGGCGACCCGCCGACCAGCGCCGGCCTGACGAGCGTCGTGCTGATCAACGAATCTGAGGCGGACGTGGTCGCCATGTTCGGCGCCGCGACGCCCCCGAAGCGCTGGAAGGATCTCCTCGCCTTCATCAAAGGGGCCGACTTGGCCGACCCAAACCTCAGCGTGCCCGAGTGGGCCGTTCAAGTGGCGGGCAACATTTCGGCCAGCCCGGGTTCGAGCGCATCCTCCGTCGTGCAGCTGCCGGCGGGCGAGCTGGGCGCGGTGTGTGCCACCGGCACCTGGCCCGACCTCGAGTTCGCCGACGCCGGGGCATTCACCCTGGAGGACTGACCCTCACAAAGACGTGCGCCACGGCGCCGCCGTGAACATGGCCGTCGGGAGCATCACCGCCCCAGCGCGCTGGCTGCGACGGCGGAGTTCCGCCGGCTGAGCCCGTCCGGCACCATGGCCGCATGAGGAGCCACCCGGCCGCCGCGTCGAATGGGTCGGTGGACGCGATCGTGATCGGCGGCGGGCCCAACGGGCTCGCCGCGGCGATCGAGCTCGCGCGTGCCGGTCGGTCGGTCCGGATCTACGAGGCCGCGGAGACCGTGGGCGGCGGCACGCGGTCCGCGGAGCTGACGCTGCCCGGGTTCGTCCACGACGTGTGCTCGGCGGCCCATCCGCTGGGTGTCGCCTCGCCGTTCTTCCGCTCGATGAACCTCTCGCGGCACGGGCTCGAGTGGGCCCAGCCTGAGGCCCCGGTCGCCCACGCGCTCACGCCGGAGCGGTCGATCGTGCTGGAGCGCGACCTCGCCGACCACGGGGCCGCGCTGGCCGATGCGCTGGGGCAGGACGCCGCCGCCTGGGCGCGGCTGTTCGGGCATCTCGCGGGCGAGTCGGAGCGCCTGTTGCCGTCACTGCTTCGGCCCGTGATCCGGATGCCGCGCCACCCGATCCTGATGGCTCGCTTCGGCCTGCCGGCGCTGCTGCCGGCGACGACGCTCGCCCGGCTCACCTTCCGCGAGCCGGCGGCCCGTGCCCTGTTCGCCGGGCTGGCCGCCCACTCGATGCTGCGGCTCGGGCAGCCGCTGTCGGCCTCGTTCGGGCTCGTGCTGGGCCTCCTCGCGCACGCGGTCGGATGGCCGGTCGCGCGCGGCGGCAGCGGGCAGATCGCCGCGGCCCTCGAGGCGAAGGCGCGGTCGCTGGGCGTGGAGATCGAGACGGGTCGGCGGATCGAGGCGCTGGCCGAGCTCCCGCCGGCGCGGGCCGTGCTGTTCGACCTGACGCCACGCCAGATCCTGGCCGTTGCCGGCGACCGGCTGCCGGCCGGGTACCGGCGTCAGCTGGAACGGTTCCGCTACGGGCCCGGCGTGCACAAGCTCGACTGGGCGCTCGATGGTCCGATCCCGTGGCGCGACCCGGCGACCTCGCGGGCCGGAACGGTCCACCTCGGCGGCCCGATCCGCGACATTGCGGCATCGGAGGACGCGATCCATCGCGGTCGCGTGTCCGACCGGCCGTTCGTGCTCCTGGTCCAACCGACCATCGCCGACCCGTCGCGGGCGCCCGTGGGCAAGCACGTCGCCTGGGCCTACTGCCACGTGCCCAACGGCTGGGACGGCGACGCGACCGACGTGATCGAGGCGCAGGTCGAGCGATACGCACCCGGCTTCCGCGACCTCGTTCTCGGCCGGTCGGTGCGCGGCGCGAAGGCGATCGAGGCGTATGACGCGAACTACATCGGCGGCGACATCAACGGCGGCGTCCAGGACGTGCGCCAGCTCCTGTTCCGCCCCGTGTTCCGCTGGAACCCGTACACGACGCCGGATCCCGGGCTCTTCGTCTGCTCGTCGTCCACCCCGCCCGGCGGCGGGGTCCACGGCATGAGCGGCGTCCATGCGGCAAACGCCGCAATGCGCCGCACGCGCCGAGTGTCAGCGATCCCCTGACACGCAGAACTCGTTGCCGGCGGGGTCGGCCATGACGGTCCAAGTGAGGCTGCCCAGCGAGCGCTCGGCGATGACCGACGCCCCGAGGCCCACCAGCCGGGCGACCTCGTCCGCCATGACGTCGCCGCGCAGGTCGAGGTGGACCCGGTTCTTGGCGATCTTGGGCTCGGGGACCTTCTGGAACAGGAGCGGCGGGCGGCCGGGCGCGGCCGGGGCGGGCGGGACGAGCGCGACGTACTGCTCGTTCACCTCGCGCCGCTCGTAGCCCATCGCGGCCGCCCAGAAGTCGACGACCTGGCCGTGATCCCCGCAGTCGATCACCACCTCGGTCAGGCGCAGCGCCATCCGTGTCCTCCGATCGTTGGTCAGGCCCGCCCGAGGAACCGGTCCACGACGCGGTGGACCCAGAAGGTCCGTACCAGCAGTACCCACGCGACGACCGCGAGGATCACGATCAGCGCATCCCGAGGCGCGGGCACGATGAGCTGGAAGAACGAGCGGGCCGGCGCGAGGAGCAGGACCGCGACGAAGGCGAGGCCGAGGCCGATCGCGAGGTAGGTCGGGCGGCGATCGCGCGTGATCGGCTCGGCGACCGCGAACCACGGGATGGGCGGCTCCACGAACACGATCAGGAACAGCCCGACGAACACGAGGAACGACGTCAGCGCGGTCCGGGCATTGCCGGATGCGGTCTCGATCGCGGCGGGATCCGGGTTCGACAACGCGAGCACGACGTAGAACACGAGCAGGCCGACCAGGCTCGACACGACGGCAGCCGGCACGACGAACCGGGCCAGCGTCGTGTCCAGGCTGTCGCGGACCTTGCGCCCTGGGTGTGCCCATACGGCGAGCATGGCGCTCGGGATGCCGACGGTGAACACCGTCAGCGCGGACGCGTTGCGCAGCTCGATCGGGAACGTGATGACGACGAGGCTGCTCACGATGACCAGGCCGACGGTCGCGATCCGGGTCAGGAACAGCTTGAGGATGTCCTCCATCCCGTTGAGGATCCGCTGGCCCTCCGCGACCGCCTGGGCGACCGCGCCGAACGAGTCCCCCATCAGCACGATGTCCGCGACGCCACGCGTCGCCTGGCTGCCGCTGCCCATCGCGATCGCGAGGTCGGCCTGCTTGAGCGACAGGACGTCGTTCACGCCGTCGCCGATCATCGCCACGTAGTGGCCGCGCGCCTTGAGCGCCACGACCAGCCGCTCCTTCTGCGCCGGCGTGATCCGGCCGAACACCGTCATGTCCTCGGCGACCTTGCCCAGGGCCGCCTCGTCGAGGTCGTCCAGGTCGTGACCCGCGATCGATGCGGCGTCGACGATCCCGGCCTGGCGCGCGAGCGCGACGACCGTGTCGGGGTCGTCGCCCGAGATGATCTTGACGGCGACGCCCGCGGCGGCGAACGAGGCCAGGACCGCGCCCGCCTCGTCCCGCAGCTCGTCGGCGAGGGCCACCAGGCCGAGGGCGCGCATCCCGGTGGGCAGGGTCGCCTCGGCCTCGTCGTCGTGCGGCGGCAGCGCCGCGGCGTCCGCGTACGTCGCCACGAGCAGGACGCGCAGCCCCTGCTCCGTCCACGTCGCCGCGGCCGCATTCAATGCCGCCCAGCCGGCCGGCTCTCCGTCGTCGTCGGTCGCCAGGGACGGCCGCAGGAATGTCGGGGCGCCGAGCGCGATGATCCCGGGCAGCGAGTCGTCGCCGTGCGCGAACGCCACTGCGCTCCACTTCCGGGCCGATGAGAACGGCACCTCGGCCGCCTGGCGCAGCGGGTCGCGCGGCCAGCGGGCGGCGATCGCCTCGGTCGTGTTGTTGCGCACCGTCGCCGACGCGGCGAGGGCCGCGAGCACCGCGATGACCTCGTCCTCCCCGGCCCCGTCGAGCCCGACGACCGCCTCGACCTCGAGCCGGTTCGCCGTGAGGGTGCCGGTCTTGTCGAGGCACAGGACGTCGACGTGGCTCAGGGACTCGATCGAGTTCGCCTGCTGGACGAGCGCCCCGAAGCGCAGGATCCGGATCGCGCCCAGGGCATAGGCGACCGCGATCGAGACGAACAGGCCGTTGGGCACGAGCCCGGCCAGCAGCGTCGCATCGGCGACGACGTCGCCCAGGACCGCCCGCTGGACCAGGCCCCGCAGAACGATCAGGATCTCGAGGTAGATGACGATGCCCAGCACGACGCGGATGACGAGGTTGATCTGCGCCTGGAGCGGGGTGATCACGCGCCGGAACGACCGCGCGCCGGCCGTGATCCGGTTGGCGAAGCTGCCCGACGACACGGTCTCTGCCACGTAGCGGCCACCGCCGGTCGTCGCGTAGCTGCCGCTGAACACCGCGTCGCCGATCCGCTTGCGGACGATGTCGCTCTCTCCGGTCAGCTGGGACTCGTCGACGCCGAGGTCGCCCGCCATCAGGCGCCCGTCGAGCACGATCTGGTCGCCCGCATTGACCGCGATGAGGTCGCCCAGCACCAGGTCCTCGGGCCGGACCTCGGTCGTCCCGCCCGATCGGACCGCGGTCGCCGTCGGGCGCGTGAGGAGGGCGATCCGGTCGAGGGTCCGCTTGGCACGGACCTCCTGGACGATCCCGACGAGGACGTTGGTCGAGATGACGGTCAGCGAGACGAGGGCGTCGATCGGGCGGCCGACGGCGACGAGGGCGAGGCCGAGCGCGAACAGGATGTTGTTGACGAAGGTGAAGATGTTCTCGCGCAGGATCTGCACGTAGGTCCGCGTCGTCGGCGGCGGCGGCGCGTTGCCGTGGCCGGCGGCCCGCCGGCGGGCGACCTCCGCGTCATCGAGCCCCGACTCGGGCGTGGGGGACAGGTCGGGCTGCCCCGGGATCGAGCCGAGCGGGGTGGTCGCCTCGTCCGCCCGGCGATCGGCGGTGGTTGCCGCGATGGTCACGACCCGAGGATACGATGCCGCCCGGCGCGGCTCCCGGCGGTCGGGAATTGACCGGCGACTGTCGTCACGCCCCCCGCTGCGGGTCCCGTCAGCGGCTCGCTCCCCCCGCGACGCCCGCGCTGCCACTCCGCGATGCAGGCCCGCCGAGGGCGCCCGGCCGTTGGGGCTGAGCGGCCCCGCGATCGGCGCCGCCGTCGATGCCCGCGAACGCCGGGATCGAGCCGCCGGCCGTCGACCCTGTGATCGAGGTGGTGCCCAGCGGATCGACCTGCGCGACCTCCGTGATCCCGACGAGGACCCGCTCGTATGCGATGGAGGCGTGGTTGGTTGGATCGAGGACGATCGACGGGTCGTTCGCGTCGAGGTCGGTGGTCACCTGTGTGGTCACCCATGAACCCGTCCGGTTCGAGACGAGGTAGATCCCCGGGTTCGCCGCCGTTCCGTCGCGCGCGACGGCGACGTACGCGTGGTTCGCGGCGTCGAGCGCGAGCGATGGCGCGCTCTCGGCGGAGGATCGGGTCAGGCGCGTCGTGGTCGTGGTACCGAACCCGAAATCGTAGTCGGTGAGCCACGTTCCAGCGTTCGCGCCGGATCGGCGGTAGGCGACCGCGAAGTCGAGCGAGTTGTAGACGGCCAGCGACGGTGCGTCCGCGTTCGTCGCAAGGCGGACGGACGTCCACAGCCCCGCGTAGTTTGTCACGATCCAGACGTCTCCCCCGCCCACGAACGCGACGTGGACGTGGTTGGCCTCGTCGACGCCCAGCGACGGGCGGGAGGCCGTATCGGTCGTGACCGCTCCTTCAGACACCCAGCTTCCGGTCGCGTTGCGCGCGACCCGGACGACGTTGTCCTTCACGTATGCAATCACCACGTGGCCGTTCGGGTCGAGCGCGATCGACGGATCCGACGCGGCGTCAACGTCGACGGTCTCGGATGCCCACGTCCCGCCGGCATCCGTCGCATACACGATCGAGGCGCCCGACCGATAGGCGGCATGCGACTTGCCGGTTGCGTCCAGCACCATGTCGGGGACGGCGTGCTCCGTCGCCGCCGTCGCGAAGGTCCAGGGTCCACTCGCATTGGTGCCGGCCTGGATCGAAATCCGTGTCGCCGATGAGGTCACCGGACGTGCGCTGGAAGGCAACGTGCTGGTGCCCGTTCGCGTCCCGCCGCAGGCGGACCGCGTCGTCGTACGTCGACGTGGCCACCTGCTGGAACGGCGTCACCACGCTGGTCGTGGCGACGTAGACGCCCGGGGTCGGCGCCCATTCCGTTACGGCGAGGTGCGGACCGTCTGATCCGTAGCGGAGGTCGCTCACGGCCGGGAACTCCGCGCCTGCGATCAGCTGGCCGCTCCACCCACCGGAGTAGGTGAACACGTAGATCCCGTTGATCGAGGTGCCTCCGATCTGAAAGCCTACGCCGATCGCAAAGTCTCCCCCGGGCTTGATTCGGATCGTGGAGTCGCTCACCCACTGGTCATCGCCGGTGAGCGCAATCACCTGCTGCGTCGCCCATGAGCCGCCGGCGTTCGTCGCGTAGTCGAGGCCGCGGGAACCGTTGGCGTAGCGCTCAAACGAGACGTGGGACTTGCCGTTCGCATCGAGGGCGATGGATGGAGCGATGTCGTAGTTGGTCGTCACCCGGCTCGCGACCCAGGCCGAGGTGCCGGACTTCCGGTACTCGTAGATGCCGCGCGTCTCGGGAGCGAGGCTGGCGACGGCGACATGGAGCTCGCCCGTCGCGCTGATTGCGATCTCCGGCCGGTCGTGGAGGTGTCCAGCGGCGATCCGCTCGCTGACCCAGGAACCGGTCGCGTCCGTGACGTGGTAGGTGCCCGGCGAGAATCCGTTGCTCACGTACACGATGTGCAGGTGGCCCGCCGGGTCCTCGGCCATGGACGGCCCCTCGGCCGGATCGGTCGTGACCCGGCTCACCACCCACGAGCCGGTCGCATCCGTCGCGTACCAGATCCCCTGGTCGGAGGCTCCGCCGCTGCGGGCGAACGCGATCCGGTGATGACCCGCACCATCAACGGTCATGGACGGGCTGCTGTCGTTGCCGTCCGTCACCCGCGTGCCGGGCGACCACGTCCCGGCACTGCTCTTCGCGAGCATGATCCCGGGGTCGCGGCCGTACCGGACGTAGGCGAGATGCTCGTCGTCATTCGCGTCGACGACGAGCGATCCGTCGTAGTTGAACGCCGGGCCAGTGACCTCGGCCGGGGCGTTGAACGTCGCGTTGGCGACAGGCCCGGACGCAAGCGCGACCAGCGCCGCAGCGAGGACGAGGAGCCGGGACGACCTCAGCAGTCTGCGCATCGCCATCACCTACGAGCTCTGCCGGACGTACACGTCGCCGCCGGCGCTGCTGCTGTAGTCCGTGTAGAGCACGAGGACGTGCCCCGCGACGTCGATGTCGGCCGGGTAGTCGTAGTGCCGATGCCTGGACGAGACCTTCGTCGCCTTCGACCACTTCGAGCCGGACGAGCTCGACCGATACCACGTGTCGCTCCGTGAGCACGAGTTCGTCGTGCATCGTTCGAAGGCGATCCGGAACGCGCCGGACCGATAGGCGAGGACGGGCGAGAAGCTCTGGGCGCCCGACTTCGGGGAGATCGCGCTCGGCGAGCCCCAGTGCTTGCCCTTGTCCTTGCTGCGCCGCACGACCGTCCAGGTGTCACCGGAGCTCTTGAGCCCGAACCCGACCAGCACGGTCGAGCCCGTGCCCGCCAGCGAGGGGGCCTCGAAGCCTTCGCCCTTGCTGGTAAGCGTCTTCGCCGCGCCCCATGACCCGCCGTCGTCGCCGGACTTTCGGAACTTGAGGGTGTGTCCGGTCGAGTAGTAGGCCACGTAGATCGCGTCCTTGCCGGCGGCGAGCGTCGGCCAACCCTCGCGCAGGGATCCGTTCGACAGCGGGTGATTGGTGGTGGACCCGATGGTGGTCGCGGCGCCGAACGAAGCGCCGCCGTCCGTGCTCCGGCGCAGGTAGATCGTTCCGGACACCTCGTCCGTCCAGGTGACCAGCACCTGCCCGCTGGACGGGTGAAGCACCCGCGGGAACCCGGCGCGGCCGGTCGTCGGCGAGATTTGGACGGGATCCTTCCAGGTGGCCCCGCCGTCGGTGCTCCGCCGGTAGATGACCGTCGAATTGAGCCCGTTGATGATGTCGTCGCCTTCGACCCAGACGGCGTCCACGGCCTGCCCCGACGCGTCGAGGGACGGAACGCCCGCCGAACCGACACCGGTTCGCGACAGGCGGATCGGCGTCGCCCAGCTCGTGCCGCTGTTCGTCGAACGACGAACCCACACGGAGAACGAGCCGAGGATGTACTGCTCGTAGACGGCGTTGACGACGGTCGACGAGGAGACCGCGAGGCCGCCCCGGTACGGATAGCCGCCACCGGACCCGGTCAGGGCCCGGTTGCCGCCCCAGCTCAGCGCCTGGACCGGGGACGCAACGATGATCGCGAGCAGGAGCGCCACAGGGCCAGAAAGCCGCCACGTCGCGCGGGCCATCCCTCTCCTCCTTTGGGCAGTCGGACGGGGTATGAACGCGGCCGGGACGAATCTGTTACGGGCGATGCTCAGCCGTGGTGCCGGGCGGCACCGGATCTAGCGCCAGGCGGGCCGCGCGGCGTCGGGGTAGAGGCGCACGCGACGGTAGGGCTCGCGGCCCCGGGAGCGGGACACGAGGTTCGCGCGCTCGGCCATCTGGTGTTGCAGCCGCCGGATATAGGCGTTCTGGGGCGACAGCTCGACCGGTTCCTGCTGCTTGATCACGAGCCCGATCGCCTGCTCCGTCTCGCGCAGCGCCGCGTCGCGCGGATCGACCTCGAGCGAGAAGATCGACGTGAGCGACGCCTGCATCTGCACGATCGTGTTCGACTTGAGGACGTAGACCGGGATCGCGCGGTCCTCCGCCTCGCGGATGGGCGGCGGCTTCTGGCGGTACTCGCTGCGGAGCGTCATCGCCACGTCCGCCTCGTCGACGTCGCGCGCCACGATCACCGGCAGCTGCAGGTCGCGGATCGCCTGCTCCAGGCGCTTGCGGCTGATCCCGTGGGGGAACACGCGCAGCGTGGGCAGCGTGCCGCCCTCGACCTGGCGGACCGCGTCGCCGAACCCGTCGTCCTCGTCGTCGTCGGGCGCTCCGTCGGACGCCGGCTCGAAATCGTCCTCGCCGGGCACCATCCGCGCGATCCGGGCCTCCTCCTCGGCCTCGAGCTCGGCCGCGTTGACCGGTCGCGTGCCCTCGTCCTCGCGGAGCGCGTTCAGCGCGCGGGACGCCTCCTCGCGCCACGCCTTCTGGCGCTGCAGCTCGCGGGCATCGCGGGCACGGACGTCGGGGACGGGCGGCCCGACGGCAGCGCCTTCCGCCCGTTCCAGCGGCCCGCGGTCGGCGATGTCGCCGGCGACGAACGGCACGCCCGGGGGGCCAGACCGCGCGCCGGGCGCGACCGGACCACCGCCCGGCTGGAGGGCGAACCGCTCCCCGGGCAGGACGCTCAATGGGCCTTGTCGATCCCCCTCCGTGGACCGCGGCCCGCCGCGATCCGAGGACCCGCCACGGTCCGGCGATCCTCCGCGTTCCGACGACCCCGATCCGCTGCGTCCCGAGCGCCAGCCGCCCGACTGCCCGGGCCGGAAGCCGGGACGCACCGGGAGCCGGTCCTCGCCGGCGTAGCCACCGGTGCGGTAGGTCGAGGCGCCGCGCCAGCCCGGCTCGCGACCCCAGGCGCCGGCGCCCGAACCCGTGAGCCCGCTGAACCGGTCGCCTCCGACCGCCTCGCGCGCCGATGGCTTCGGCCGCGACTGCGAACGGTGCACGCCCTCCTCGTCGCGCCAGCGCTGCTCGGGCGCCGTCGGCTCGCCGAGCAGCAGCGCGTCCACGGTCGCGGCGACGTCCGAGTGGACCATCACGCGCTCGCGGTCCTGGATCTCGACGATGACGTCGAACGTCGGCGGCGCCTTGCGCTCGAGGACGCTCTTCTGCGATCGCCGGCGACGCGCCTCCTCGTCGCCGAGGGTCACGCTCTGGATGCCGCCGATGAGGTCCGACAGCGTCGGGTTGAGCATCAGGTTGTCGAGGTTGTTGCCGTGCGCCGTGCCGATCAGCTGGACGCCGCGCTCGGCGATCGTGCGCGCCGCCTGCGCCTCGAGCTCGGTCCCGATCTCGTCGATGACGATGACCTGGGGCATGTGGTTCTCGACCGCCTCGATCATCACCTCGTGCTGGAGGGACGGTGTCCGAACCTGCATCCGCCGCGCCTTGCCGATGGCCGGATGCGGGATGTCGCCGTCGCCCGCGATCTCGTTGCTGGTGTCGACGACCACCACGCGCTTGCGCTGCTCCTCGGCCAGCACGCGCGCCGCCTCGCGCAGCATCGTCGTCTTGCCGATGCCCGGCCGGCCCATGATCAGGATCGACTTCCCGGTCTCGACGAAGTCCGAGATGATCTCGATCGTGCCGTAGACCGCCCGCCCGATGCGGCACGTCAGCCCGACGATCTTGCCGTTGCGGTTGCGGATGGCGCTGATCCGGTGCAGCGTGCGCTCGATGCCCGCGCGGTTGTCGTCGCCGAACGTCCCGATGTGGTCGACGACGTAGGCGATGTCCGCCTCGCTGATCTCGCGGTCGAGGAGCGTCACCTCGGACGACGGGTAGCGCGCCTCTGGCCGGCGGCCCAGGTCGAGGACGACCTCGATCAGCGTCTCCTTGTCGGGCAACGCGTGGATCGCCTCCACGATCTCCGGCGGCAGGGCCGCCAGGAGCACCTCGAGGTCGTCCATGGTCTCGCGCTGGCGTTCGCGGGCTCCCACGCTGATCGGCCCTCCCTCGTTCGCCGGTCGCCTGCGTCATCGGACGCCCGCCGGCACGAGGCGCGGCTCGGCGACCCGGACCAGGGTCTCCTTCATCAGCAGCGTGACGGTCGCGATCGAGGCAAAGCCCTCCTCTTCCAGCCGCCGGTCGATCGGCGATTCGTAGGTGCGAACGGGGGCGAGCACGCCCTGGCGGTGAGCTCGAGGCGTCCGCACTGGCCGCGATCACGCCCGAGCGCGTACCGGATCAGCGGCTCGACGTTCGCCTCCGGACGCGCCATCACCTTGAGATAGTGCGGCTGGTCCTCCTTGGCGACCCCGACCTGCGACGAAGGCGTCGAGCTGCGTCCCGTCCGTGCCGCCGCCCTCGGCCTCCTGGACGAACGCGTCGACGTCGGCGAACCGCAGGATCGGCGCGAGCGAGCTGCGCGGCACGCGCCAGTCGCGACCCTGGCGCTCCCAGTCGTGGAGCCGCACGGCCTCGAGCCGCTGGACCGGCGCCGGGGTCACCGACGCGTACAGGCGGGACAGCGGCACGCGCGTCGAGGCCGGCCGCCGGGCGGATCCGGGCCGCACGTGCCTCGTCATCGGTCATCGGCGCCGGCAGCGGGTCGTCCGGCTCGCGGAACAGCACGTGCTCGTCGCCGAACCGGATGAAGCCCGCCTGCATGAACAGCTCGACGTTGTCGTCGACGTCCCCGCAGGCAACGTGGAAGCGGACCGCGCCACGCTTGCCGCCGTCGCGCAGGAGGTGCTGGACGAGGCGGAAGCGGACGTCGCCGGCATCGAGATCGCCGACCGCGTCGAGCTCGACGACGGTCCACTCGTCGCGCGGGCTGTCGCGCTCGGCGCGGAGGAGGCCCGCGACGTGGCCGTCCCGGTCGAACACGTACATCACGTCGTTCGGGCTGAACGCCCCCAGTGGGCAGCCGGAACAGGCTGAAGATCCCGATCCGCGGCCCGGTCACCGGCAGGCCCAGCGAACGGGTGCCGTCGCCGTCGGCCTGGGCGAGCCGCGACAGCTCGCCCAGCGCGGCGAGATCCGTGAACCGCGCCGCCCGGACCTTGCCCGTGCTCCGTGCCACGTCGCCTACCGCCCCTGGTGCGCGCGGCGGGTGGGGTGGGGCCGGCGGCCCGACGCCCTCGCCCGGGTCCGCGTGCTCGGCGGCGAGCATCGCCAGGAGCCGGTGGAACCGCGTCTCCCCGGCGAGCTCCGGGTGGAACGCCGTCGCGATGATGTTCCGCTCGCGGACCGCGACGATCCGCCCGTCGTCCAGGCTTCGCGATCACGTCGACCCCGGGGCCGACGCGCTCGATCACCGGTGCGCGGATGAACACCGCGTGCACCGGCTGGTCGCCGAGCAGCGGTACGACGAGCTCGGTCTCGAACGAGTCCAGCTGGCGCCCGAACGCGTTGCGCTCGACGGTCACGTCGAGCAGCGGCAGCACCGGGTCCTCGCCGCCCGCGATCTCGCGGGCCAGCACGATCATGCCCGGCGCACGTGCCGAACAGCGGGGCGCCGCTCTCGGCGAGGTCGAGGATCGGCTGGCGCAGGCCCCAGCGATCGATCAGGCGGCGCATCGTCGTGCTCTCGCCGCCCGGGATGATCAGGCCGTCGATGTCGACGAGGTCTGCGGGCAGGCGCACCTCGACCGCCTCCACGCCGATGGCGTGCAGGGTCGAGACATGCTCGGCGAAGGCCCCCTGGAGGGCCAGGACCCCGATCTTCATCGCGGCTGGCGGGCTACCAGCCGCGGACCGCGAGTCGCTCCTGGTCGGGGATGGCCTCCATGGCGAGCCCGCGCATCGGCGCGCCCAGCCCCTTCGAGACCTCCGCGACGATCTTCGGGTCGGCGAAGTGCGTCGTCGCCTGGACGATCGCGTTCGCCATCCGCGCCGGATCCTCGCTCTTGAAGATCCCGGAGCCGACGAACACGCCCTCGGCGCCCAGCTGCATGACCAGCGCCGCGTCGGACGGGGTCGCAGATCCCGCCGGCGACGAAGTTCACGACCGGCAGCCGGCCGTTGGCCGCGACGTCCTTGACCAGCTCGTACGGCGCCTGGAGGTCCTTGGCCGCGACGAACAGCTCGTCCTCGCGCATGCCCTGGAGCTTGCGGATCTCCGCTGAGCACGTCGCGCAGCTGGCGCACGGCCTCGACGATGTTGCCGGTGCCGGCCTCGCCCTTGGTCCGCATCATCGCGGCACCCTCGTTGATCCGGCGGAGCGCCTCGCCGAGGTTCCGGCAGCCGCACACGAACGGGACCTTGAAGGCGTGCTTGTCGATGTGGTTCGTCTCGTCGGCGGGGGTGAGGACCTCGGACTCGTCGATGTAGTCGACGCCGAGCGCCTCGAGGACCTGCGCCTCGACGAAGTGGCCGATGCGGGCCTTCGCCATGACGGGGATCGTGACGGCCGCCATGATCCCCTCGATCATCGCGGGATCGGACATGCGCGCGACGCCGCCGGCGGCGCGGATGTCGGCCGGGACGCGCTCGAGCGCCATCACGGCGACGGCGCCGGCCTCCTCGGCGATCTTGGCCTGCTCAGGCGTGACGACGTCCATGATGACGCCGCCCTTGAGCATCTGCGCGAGGCCCTTCTTGGTTGCCCAGGTGGATGTTTCGGTCATGGTTGTCAGGGCTCTCCGAGAGAACGCGTGAGGCGGCGGCCGGTCGGCTGGCCCCGGGGTCGTCGCCCGTTCGAGCCGGTTCGGTCCGCCGTCACCGGCGGATTATCGCACGGGCGCACGGCGAATTCCCGAACGTCCGCAAGGCGATGGCCGCGCGCTACGCTCTCGCTCGTGGGCGACACGTTTCGCTGGATCCGGTCCGGCGCGGGCGACGAGCTGACGCCGCTGCGCCGGAACGAGACGTGGGTCCGCATCGACCGCGTGCCTGCCCGAGGACGCCTGGCCGCGCGTCGCCGAGCTCCTGTCGTCCCGGCCGGACGTCCAGCTGAGCCTCGAAGCGGGCGAGGACCTCGAGATGCTGCGCTGGTTCCCGGGCCTCCGCAGCCTGGCCGCTCGTTCGCTGCGGCTGAGCTCGCTCGACGGCCTCCGCCACGTCGCGGGGGCGCTCGAGGAGCTCGCGCTCGGGGACACGCTGAAGCGCCTCTCGATGCGGGCGGTTGGGGACCTTCCGAGGCTCCGGCGGCTCGGAGTCAACGGGTCGTGGAAGGACGTCGACACGCTCGGCCGCCTCGTCGGCGCTCGAGCGGCTTGGCGATCGGGTCCGTCGACCTCGAGTGGCTCCGCCCGCTCACCGGGCTTCGCCGGTTCGAATGCGGCCTCGGCACGATCGCCAACGTCTCGATCCTCGATGAGATCGGGCGCCTCGAGCTGGTGGAGCTCTGGCGGCTGCGTGGCGAGCACGATCTCGCGTCCCTCGGCCGCATCTCGACGCTCCGATATCTCGTCCTCGAGTCGACGCGCTCCGTCACCGCGCTGCCGTCGCTTCGGCGCCTGTCGCGACCTCCGCTGGGTCACCCTGGGCGAGATGCGAGGGATCACCGACCTCCAGCCCGTCGCCGACGCGCCGAACCTCGAGGTCCTGCTCCTCGTCGGGATGAACCAGCTCGATGCCGCGAGCCTCCGCCCGCTCATTGGGCATCCGACCCTCCGAGCCGGGATCTGGGGCTTCGGCTCGAAGCGCCGCAACGAGGCCGCCCAGGCGATGCTGCCGCTGTCCCCGGCGCCCGGCGCGAGCATGGCGCCGTGGAACGACCCGGGCTGGGACGGCATCCGCCACCCGCACAGACCTGAGCCGATCCCGCTAGCGGACGAGGGTGCGGACGACCCCGGACATCAGCGTCGTCGCGCGACGGGCGGACGTCGGCGAGAGGCGGCTGAGCGCCTCGACGAGGCCGAGCACGTCGTCGTCCGGCAGGCCGTCGAGCAGCTTGACCAGGCGCATGATCGAGTCGTCCGGGACCTCGCCCAGCAGCCGCAGCGCCCGCTCGAGCTCGCGTCGGCTCGAGGCGGCTGACGAGGCCGACGGCGCGGTCGAAGAGCCGGACGAACACGAGGAACGTGGTCAGCCAGTCGCGGAGGCGGACGAGGTCCGAGTCGCCGGGGTGGCGCTGCGAGGGCGGCGTTGGTGTCGGTGAGCGTCTGCTCGAGGACGACGATGATCGGGTCGCCCTCGCGGACCTTGCGCTCGGCGACGACGCGGCCGAACCACCGCCAGTGGTCGCCGATCGCCATGTAGGCCGTGCCCGCCGGGCCGCGACGGCCGACGCGCCGGGGCTCGGCGACCCGCTCGACGAGGCCCCACGACTCCGCCTCGGCGAGGGCGAGGCTGGCCGCGCGGTGGCTGAGGCCCAGCGCCTCGCGGACCTCGCGCTCCGTGAGCGGCTCGCTGCGGGCCATGAGGTAGGCGTGGACGCGGGCGATGGCCGGCGCGACGCCCCAGGCCGCGCCCATCTCGCCCCAGGCGTCGGCGAGTCGCCGGACCGGATCTCCTCGGCGATCGGGGAGCCGGAGCCGGCGCGGTCGGCGTCGATGGCGCGGACGGCGTCGGTCACCCGCGATCCTACTCCGCTCGCGGAAACCTGCGCCCGTTCGCTAGCCCATTTCTGCCGACGTTCGGCCGCGATCGGCCGCCCGGTCGGACTCGCTATCGTTGCCTGCGATGACGACCACGCCGCGCGGCCGCCTCTCGCGTCGAGCGCTCGATCCGGCGTTCGAGTCGCCGCCGCGCAGGTCGCCGACGGGCACCGTCCCGTTCGTCATCCTCGGCATCGCCGATCGGCGCGGGGTCGTCCGCCTCGAGTCGTTCGGCCCGAACGACGGCGCCGCGGATCGGCGTCGACGCGGTGTGCCTGCTCGCGTCGATCACCAAGCCGATCGTCGCGACGGCCGTGATGCGCGAGGTCGAGGCCGGCCGCCTGGACCTCGCGGAGCCGCTCGTCGCCTGGCTGCCCGAGCTCGCCGACGCGGGCGCGCGGCCGTTCTCCGCGTGGCACGTCCTGACGCACACCAGCGGTATCGGCGACGTCGACGTCGAGGCGCTCCTGCTCGCCGGCGGCGGCCGCGACGAGCTGATCGCGACGGCCGATCGCCGTGCCGCAGGCCACCGCGCCCGGATCGACCTTCCGCTACGCCTCGACCCCGTTCGACCTCCTCGCGGAGGCCCTCGCCCGCGCGGCTCGGCCGCCCGTTCGACGACCTGGTCCGCGCCAACGTCCTCGACCCGCTCGGCATGGCCGACACCGCGTTCGATCCCGGGGCCGGACGCGCGCGGCCGCATGGCGCCGGTCGCGGTCGATCTGCCCGGGCCTCGCGGGGGTCGACGCCGCGTCCGCCCTGATCGCCGGGTACACCGGCGCTGCGGCTGGCCGGCGGCGGTCTGTGGAGCACGGCGTCCGACGTCCTGCGCTTCGGTCGCGCGATGCTCCGGGGCGGCGAGCTCGACGGCGCGCGGGTGCTGTCGCCGGCGTTCGTCGACCTGATGACGCGCGAGGTCACGGTCGACGGGCTCGGCGCGGCCGAGGACGTCCTGCACGGCGAGCACTACGCGATCGGCTGGGGCAAGCCCGGGCCGGCGAGCCCGGCGTCGGCCTCGGCGTTCGGCCACGGCGGCGCGACCGGCACGCGCCTGTGGGTCGACCCGGCCCACGACCTCGTGTTCCTGTATCTGACGGGCGTCTGGGAGCTCGGGCCCGTGCCGATCAACGCCGTCCTGAACGCCGTGTACGCGGCCCTCCCGTAGGATCGGACGATGACCGACACCATCCACCCCGCCGCCGCCCGCGGGTTCGATGCCGGCGCCGACGCCTACGAGCGGGCGCGACCCGAGCTACCCGCCCGACGCCGTCGCAGGCGATCGTCGAGCGGCTCGACCTGCGGCCGGGGCGCACGCTCCTCGAGCTCGGCGCCGGGCACCGGCAAGCTGACGCGCCTCCTGGTCCCGTCGGGCGCCCGGATCGTGGCGCTCGAGCCGGTGGCCGGCGATGCGGGCGAAGCTGGCGACGGCGATCGCGGCGCCGACGCGGTCGAGATCGTCGACGGCACCGCCGAGGCCATCCCGCTGCCGGCGGGCTCGGTGGACGCCGTCGTCGTCGCCCAGGCGTTCCACTGGTTCGACGCGATCCGCGCGCTGTCCGAGATCCACCGCGTGCTGCGGCCCGGCGGCACGCCTGCTGCTGGCCTGGAACCGGCGCGACGAGTCGGTGCCCTGGGTCCGCGGGCTGGGCGACCGGATCCGCACCCTCGCCGGCGGCGAGCCGCAGGTCTGGGACGACGCCTGGCGGGCGTCGCTCGCGCGGTGCGCGCTGTTCGGAGCCGTGGGACGGCGCCGCGTTCCGCCATGCCCAGGTGCTCACGCGCGAGGGCGTGCTCGACCGCGTCGGCGTCGGTGAGCTTCGTGGCGGCGGCCGAGCCGTCGGCGCAGGCCGAGGTCCTCGCGGACGTCGAGGCCATGCTCCGCGACGACCCCGACACCGCCGGCCGCGACGACGATCGAGCTGCCCTACGACACCGAGGTGATGTGGGCGGACGCGGCGCTCGATCGAGCCGGGCCTCGCCGGCGTCGTCGCGTCGGTCAACCTGAACCGGCGGCGGCGTGCCGAAGCCGCCGGTCGATGGCACGTGTGATCCGCGTGCTCGGGCTCGACGGCGACGGCCACAACGAGCCGGACGTCCACGGCGGCCCGACGGCGGCGGTCTGCCTCTACCCGCAGGAGGCGATCGAGCGGGTTCGGGCCGACGGGCACCAGTCGTTCCCCGGCTCGTACGGCGAGAACCTGACGCTGCTCGGGATCGACTGGGCGGCCGCTCCGTGAAGGCGACCGGCTCGAGCTGGGCGATCCGGCGGACGACGGCGAGCCCGGCCCGCTGCTCGAGCTCACGCAGTACGCGGCGCCGTGCACGACGCAGTCGCACTGGTTCCTCGAAGGCCGGATCGCGCGGATCAGCCACAAGGTCCGGCCCGAGGACGCGCGCTGGTACGCGCGCGTCGCTGCGCGAGGGTCCGGTCGCGCCGGGGATGGCCGTCCGGGTGGTCCGCGAGCACGGCGGCAAGGCCTGAGGGTCGCGCGCGCGCGCGCGACGCCCGACGCGTTACGCTGTCGCGCGCACACGCACGGAGGATCCATGGCCGAGACCACCGGGACCGCCAAGCCGCGGGCCGCACCAGCCCCGCCACCCGCGAGGAGCTGCTCGAGCAGCACGCCGCCGCGCGCCGCCGGCGCAACGCCGCGGAGCTCGGGCGGCCACGAGTGGGAGCAGGCGTCCGCCGAGGTCGGCCGGATCGAAGTCGAGATCGCCCGCATCGAGCGGGCGATGGACCCGCCCAGGGTCTGAGGGGAGACGGCCGCCAGCACCCTCGCCGCGACCCCGTTCGCGACCCCCAGGACCCCCGAATCTGACGCCTCCGGCCGTGCTGCTATCGTTCGGCCGATGAACGGGGTCGTGCTCGTGCTGAACCAGAACTACGAGCCCCTGAACGTCTGCAACATCCCGCGGGCGTTCCGGCTCGTGTTCGGCTCCAAGGCCGAGGTCATCGAGTACGACCACGCCGAGATCCGGACCGTCCGGCAGGTCTACCGGGCCCCGTCGATCATCCGGCTCCAGCACCAGATCCGGCGCCCGCGGCCGCGCGTCAAGCTGACCCGGCGCGAGATCTTCAGCCGCGACCGGCACACCTGCCAGTACTGCGGCCGCCAGGCCAACGACCTCACGCTCGACCACGTCGCTGCCGCGCCACCGCGGCGGCGGCCACACGTGGGAGAACCTCGTCGCGGCGTGCAAGCCGTGCAACCACCGCAAGGGCGGGCGGACGCCCGGAGGAGGCGCACGTCCGCCTCGTGCGCGTGCCGTTCGAGCCGCGCAGCGACATCTACTCGCTGTTCACGCCGTACCTCGAGGACGCGCGGAACGAAGCCTGGAGGACGTACCTCTTCCTCGGCCGGAGCTGAGGCCGGCCGTGTCCGGCCCGGACGCCGCGGCGGCGGCGGCCGTCGCCTGCGCGTCCGCGGTCCCGGCCCGCGCCGTCGCTCGCGGTGCTGGACCGCCTCCGCGACGCACGGCCACGCGGCCTACGTCGTCGGCGGGTCGCTGCGCGACGCGCTGCTCGACCGGGAGCCCGCCGACTGGGACCTCGCGACCGACGCCCGTCCCGACCGCGATCGTCGAGCTGTTCCCGGGCGCGGTGTACGAGAACCGGTTCGGGACGGTGGCCGTGCGCCGCGACGACGAGCTGTTCGAGATCACCACGTTCCGCACCGAGCACGACTACGCCGACCACCGTCGGCCGCACCGGGTCGAGTTCGGCGACGACCTCGAGGCCGACCTCGCCCGCCGCGACTTCACGGTCAACGCGATGGCCTGGGGCGGGCCGGCGACGGCGATGCGACCGGGGCGGCACGGCGCGCCGGCCGAACGTGCCTCGTCGACCCGTTCGGCGGGCTCGAGCGACCTCGGGCGGCACGCTGCTGCGCGCCGTCGGCGATCCCGCCGCGACGGTTCCGCGAGGACGCGCTGCGGATGGTCCGCGCGGTCCGCCTCGCCGCGACCCATCGAGCTCGACGATCGAGGCGGCGACGCTGGACGGCGATCGCGGCCAACGCCGGCGCTCGTCGAGCACCTCTCGGGCGAGCGGGTCGGCGCGGAGCTCTCGCGGCTGCTCGAGGCGCCCGCGCCGTCGATCGGGCTGCGGCTCGCGATGGACACGGGCCTGCTCGCGGTCGATCGCGCCCGAGCTCGCCGCGCAGCGGCGGCATCCCCCAGAACAAGACGCCGGGCGAGGACCTCTGGGACCACACGCTGCGGACCGTCGACGCCGCGCCCGTCCGACCGCCCGATCGTGCGGCTGGCCGCGCTCCTCCACGACGTCGGGAAGCCGTCCACGCTCGCCGACGGCCGGTTCCACCACCACGACGCCGAGGGGGCGCGGATCCCGCGGAGGCCTGCTCCGCCGGCTGCGCTTCCCGCGGACGACGACCGAGGACGTCGCGCACCTCGTCGCGCCAGCACATGTTCACCGTCGACCCCGACCCGTCGGACGTCGCGGTCCGGCGGTTCATCCGGCGCATCGGGCCTGGGCACCTCGACGCGCTGTTCGAGCTCCGCCGGGCCGACGACATCGGCAGCGGCGCTCGCCGCCGGACGACCCGGCCACCGCCGCCTTCCGCGCGCGCGTCGACGCCGAGCTCGCCGCCCGGCCGCCCCTCGACCGGCGGCGCGCTCGCCGTCGACGGCGACGACCTGATCCGGGAGCTCGGCCTGGAGCCCGGGCCGTCGCTCGGGCCGCGTGCTCGACGCGCTGCTCGAGCGGGTCATCGGCGACCCGGCGCTCAACGATCGCGCCACGCTGATGCTGCTCGCACAGGGCATGCTTGCGGACATGCCGCGCGCCGAGGTCGCCGGGTGATCGAGCTGCTGCTCCAGGCCGAGCGAGCGCTGTCGGTCGGGCTCGTCGACCAGGCCGAGCGCCTCTACCGGCAGGTCGCCGACGCGGACCCGCGCAACTCGATCGCCGTCGTCGGGCTCGCGCGCGTCGCGCTGGAGCGAGCCGACGACGCGGAGGCGTGGCGCCAGGCGAGGCGGGCGCTCGCCATCGACCCCGAGAACGTCGCGGCGCAGCGCCTCGTCGGGCGGCTCGAGGAGGTCTTCGCGGAGCGCGGCGGAGCCGCTCGCCGGAGCTGGGCGGCACCGGCGCCGGGGCACAGGAACGCATGAAGGTCCTCGTCACCGGCGGCGCCGGCTACGTCGGCGGCGTCTCGGTCGACGCGATCCTGGCCGCCGGGCACGAGGTCGTCGTCCTCGACGACCTGACCACCGGGCACCGCGCGATCGCCAACCCGGACGCCGCGCCTCGTCGTCGGCAGCTACGGGGACGACGCGACGATCGCGGCCGCTCCTCGAGGCCGAGCGGCCCGACGCGATCCTCCACTGCGCCGCGCGGTCGCTCGTCGGCGAGAGCGTGCGCGACCCGGGGCGCTACTACCGGGACAACGTCGCGGGCGGGATCGTCCTGCTCGAGGCGGCGCGGGCGGCCGGCGTCGAGCGGATCGTGTTCTCGTCGACCGCGGCGGTCTACGGCGTCCCGGACGCGACGCCGATCGAGGAGGACGCGCCGCTCCGGCCGATCAACCCGTACGGCGAGACGAAGCGCACGTTCGAGGGCGCGCTGCGCTGGTACGGCGCGGCCTACGGGCTGCGCAGCGTGAGCCTCCGCTACTTCAACGTCGCGGGCGCCACGGAGCGGGCTGGGCGAGGTCCACACGCCCGGAGACGCACCTGATCCCGAACGCGCTGATCGCCGCCGAGGGCGGCCCGCCGCTGACGCTGTTCGGCGAGGACTACCCGACGCCCGACGGGACGCCGATCCGCGACTACATCCACGTCGCCGACCTCGCCGACGCCCACCTCGCGGCGCCTCGAGGCGACGGCGCGAGGCCCAGGACGTCGCCGCTCGTCTGCAACCTCGGGACGTCGACCGGGTTCTCGGTCCGCGACGTGCTGGGCGCGGCCGAGGCCGTCGTCGGCAGGCCGATCCCGCACACGATCGGTCCCGCGCCGGGCCGGCGACCCGCCCGTGCTGGTCGCCTCGAACGCCCGCGCGCCGGGCATCCTCGGCTGGCAGCCGCGCCGATCGACGCTCGAGAGATGATCGGATCGGCCTGGGCGTGGCGCCGCGCGCACCCGGAGGGGTACCGGGACTGACGGCGCGGGCGACGCGCATCGCCTCCCGATCGAATTGGCCGTGAGCCGGCAGCGCCGGTGACCGGCGCAACGAAAACGGCCGGATTCGGGACTTGCGAGTACCAGGACCTTCGTACTGCAATGCCTCCTGCAAGGTCCGTCATGTCTGCTGTCGATCCGCTCTCGATCCGGCCGCGTGCCGTGCCCGTCACACCGACCGCACCAACATCGAGGGAACCGCCCATGTTCACGAGGCGATCCGCGCTCCGGCTACGCCGTCGCGGCCGAGCGCAGGACGGCCGACGCGGCCAGTCGCTCGTCGAGTTCGCGCTCGTCTTCCCGATCTTCATCCTGCTGCTGGCGGGCATGATCGACTTCGGGATCGGCCTGTACTCCTACATGACGATCAACAACGCCGCGCGCGATGCCGCGCGCCTGGGCTCGACGATGTGCAGCGCCAACCCGTGCACCGGCGCCGTCGCGGCCCGCGCCGTCAACGCCTCGAGCGGGCTCGGCGTCACGACGACGCGTCACCTGCAACAAGGTCAACCCCGACGGCAGCAAGGGTGCCGCCGTCAACTGCGCGTCCGGCACGGCCGGCAAGGGCGACCAGGTCACGGTCCAGGTCGACTACCAGCTACCGGATGATCTGGCCGCTCGGGTTCGGGACCCAGATCCCGATGACCGCGTCCATGACCCTGCTGGTCGAGTAGGAGCGAGTCGAGCATGCGCAACCACCGAACCCTGGGGACCAAGTCGATGACCCGATCCACCGGCGGCCGCGAGCGCGAGGGCGAGCGCGGCCAGATCATGATCATGTTCACGCTCGTCATCGTGCTGCTGATGGCCCTGGCGGCCGTCGTCATCGACGTGAGCCTGCTGCGCACCGACGGCGGCAAGCTCCAGAACGCGCTCGACGGCGGGGCGCTCGCCGCCGGCCAGAAGCTGCCGGCCAACAACACCAACGTCGCCGCGATCACCGCGACGGCCGTCTCCTTCTCGCAGAAGAACTACCCGGGCATGGCGCTGGGCGGCGAACCCGTCGCATCCCGGACGTCCAGTACGCCTGCCTCATCGGCGATCGACAGCAACGGGCTGCCACGACTTACCGACATGCCCTCGGTGTGCAACGTCAACTTCGCCGCGAACGACCCGCAGTGGCGCTGCACGACCGCCGTCTGCTGGGCGCCGTGCCAGCCCGACTCGACGAAGGTCGGCTACGTCGCGACCGACGTCTGCAACACGATCATCCTGTACGACAACGTCACCCGCCAGTACTCGTTCGGGCGCGCCGTCGGCGTCAACAGCGGCAACACGGGCGTGCTCTCGTCGGCCGCCTGCACGGGGTGTGCGGCAACCTGCCACTGGCGCCGGTCGACGTCGTCGCTGCTGCTCGACCGGACCGGGTCAGCATGGACCACTCGGCGTCCGTCGCAGCCTCCGCGACGGCGCGCAGTCGCGTCCTGGAGGCGTTCGACCCGACCCTCCAGCGCGATCGCGCTCGGGTTCACGGGACCCACGTCCGCACACGCGGACGACGGACGGCTACTACGGCGACGGACAACACGTCCCGCCCGATCAACTCGGCGGCAACGCCTACATCACCAGCAACGAGCTGGATCGCCCAGTCCTGCACGACCGCGAGCGGCTACTCGAACACCGTCCACGCGATCGCCATCGACCCCGACTTCCACCCGACGGGCACCACGCCGAACTTCGTCGCCTCCTACTCGAACGCCAATGCGGCGGCCGGTGACGACAAGATCCAGATCGCGAGGCCGGCCGGCGAGCGTCAACGTCGGCGACTTCCTGCTCGCGTCGATCACCGTCGACGACGGCAACGCCGTGCAACGTCACGCTCGCCGAGCGGCTCCGGATGGAACGCCGATCCGACATGACCGACAACGGCGGCAACGTCGGCGTCAGCGACCTACTACAAGTTCGCGACGAGCGGCGACACGACCGCCGGCAACTGGCAACTGGAACCTCTCGAGCGGCACGCGTGCGGTCGGCGTCGTCGTCCGCTACACCGGCGTCGATCCGGCGGACCCGATCAACGCAGGACGGCGAGGACACCGGCACCACGTCGTTCTTCAACCAGAACGTGGTCGCCCCGTCGATCAACGACGAGCGACGGCAACTCGGCGCTGATCGGTGTCTTCGCGGCGGACCTCGCGGACCGTCGTTCAACCATGGTCAACCCGACCCCGCTGACCGAGCTCGCCGACGTCCAGCACCGGCGCCGTCGCGTCGGGGCCGACGATGGCTGATCGGGCCGCGGCGTCCAGGCGAGCGCCGGCAGCACCGGCGATCGCAATGCGAGCATCGGCACGAGCAACATCCGCTGGGCCAGCCAGCTGATCGCGCTCCACGCCGTCCCCGGTGCCGGCCGACACCTACGGAACGACCTACCCGGCCGATCTCGACCAGTGGATCCCGGTCAAGTTCACCGGCCTCGACAACGACAGCCCGGCGGTGGACCACCACGAGGCCTACGTCGACGCGAACAACAACCCGCGTCCCAGCACCGACATCGTCCACGCCATCGGCTGCTTCGACGTCTCGCAGGTCGGCACCAACCTGGCCACGCCGCTCGACAGGCGCCGGCAGTACCTCGCCGACCACGGCCGGATCCGCCACGACCCGGGCCTCAAGCAGGGGATCATCCTCGAGACCGACGGCCAGCCGGAGCACAACAACGGCCAGAACGATGTGGGCAACTGGCAGACCTGGGCGACGTGCGCCGATAGCACCGCCAAGGCCAACGCGGTCAAGACCGCTGGCATCGAGCTGTTCACGATCGGCTACGGCGTCGAGGGCCAGAGCTGCCCGGACGGCGGCCTGTCGGCCACCAGGCAGCTCGCCTCCATGGCCACTGACAGTCCCATCGTCAACGGCTTCGACTGCGCCATCCAGGCGCAGCGGAACGCTGAGAACAACGACGGCGACCACTTCTTCTGCGCCCCGCAGGGCGGCGACCTCAAGGACGTCCTCCACACGGCGGCCGCGACAGCTGGCCGGCGGCACCCGCCTCGTCCAGATGTACCCGACCCCGATCGTCAGCGACGTGTCCCCCGGCTCCACGGCCGCGGGCAACACGGTCACGATCACCGGCAAGTACTTCACCGAGGCCTACGCGGTCACGTTCGGTGGGGTCAACGCCGGGTCGTTCACCGTCATCAGCGACACCACCGATCTCCGCGATCGTCCCGCCCGGTAGTGCCGGCACGACGGTCGACGTCCAGGTCTCGACGCCCGGTGGGACGTCGATCGATCACCGGCGGAGACAAGTTCAAGTACACCCTAGGCCCGGCGGCGAGCGCATCGCGCGCCACCGATCCTCCGAACCAACTGACGGCTGCCGGTCCCCGGCAGCCGTTCCTCGTTGTCGGGCTAGGCCCGATCGCTCAGCGGCGCGCGGTCCGGCGACAGCCGCGGCGGCGGCGCGTCGACGTCGACTCGGGGCCGGACCGCCGCCAAGCTCGCCCGAACCGGCCCAGCGGTCGCTGACCGGCCACACCAGCCACAGCCCGATGAGCATCGTCACGAGCAGGCTCAGCACGGCCACCTGGTAGGCGCCGTTGCCGAAGGTGTCGAGCAGCAGGAAGATCAGCGCGCCGTACAGGATCTGGCCGACGACCTGCGAGCCCTTGCCGACGAGGCCGTAGATCCCGAAGAACTCGCCGATCCGGTCGGGCGGCGACAGCCGCACCATCAGGACGCGATCCGCGACCTGGACCCCGCCGAGGCCGCTGCCGAGGATCGCGCCGGCGACCAGGAACGGGACCAGGCCCGACGGCCCGAACCCGATCGCGATGCCGCCCAGGATCAGCCCGACGGCCCACGAGACGAGGACCCACACGAGCGTCCGCTTCGGGCCGTTCCGGTCGACCAGCCAGCCCCAGACGAAGCTCATGACGATCGCGACGAACGTGAGCACCGAGCAGGATCACGTTGGCCGTCGCCTCGGACACGCCCATGGTCTTCACGACCACCACGCTCATCACGACGATGACGGTGTTGACGGCGTCCGAGTAGAAGAAGCGCCCGATCAGGAACCGCCACAGGCCGGGGACGGTCTTGCGAGTGCGCGATCGAGCGCTTGAGCTGACCGAACGAGTCCGCGACATCGGCCGCGCGTGACCGCCTGTTCGTCCGGCGCGGCGCCGCTCGCGCACGAACCAGAAGATCGGGATGGCGAACACGAGGAACAGGATCGACGTCAGCCGGAAGCGGTCCTGGACGGGGATGTCGAGCAGGAAGATCGCGAGGCCGATGAACACCGTCCCGCAGTAGCCGATGCCGGTGCCGATCCCCGACAGCTTGCCGCGGCTGTGCGGGCGTGCTGACGGTCTTGAGCGTCGCGTCGTAGTAGATGAGCGCGGCCTGGTAGGCGAAGTTCGCGACGATGAACAGGGCCACGCCGAGGACCGGCGGCACGTCCGCGATGAAGAACGTCGCGCCGATGCACAGGGCCGTGAAGCCGAGCAGGAACGGCATGCGCCGGCCGCCGCAGTCGGAGAACGCGCCCAGGATCGGCGACACGGCGGCGTTCAGCGCGACGCTGACGATGATCGCCAGCGACAGGACGACGTTGCCGTCGCGTTCGCCGAACTGCCGGTCGTTGACCAGGTACAGGCCGATCGCGCCCGACACGACCGCGAACGAGAACATCGTGTTCGCGAAGTCGTACAGGGTCCAGGCACCCTGCGCGACGGGACGGTGGTTCGGGTCGAGATCGGGCGCGACGGCGTCGATCGCCGCGGGGACGGTGGGCGCCGTCATCGTCACTCCAGCTTGGGCGCAGGGACCGTGAGCAGCGGCCCGATGTCGATGCGGCGGATCATAGAGGGCGGACGGTGGGCCGGAGTAGCATCCCCGCCATGGCCGTCAACGAGCTCGTGATCCAGGTTGCCACGACGTGGCGCCCGCAGCGCCCTGGCCGCCGCGGGCCGGGGGACATCGTGGACGCCCTCGTCGAGCCCGAGTGGGGCGGCGCTCGCGTGGTCGCGGCGCTCACCATCAACGAGGCGGCCATCTATCGCGATGGCCGGCAGGTGGCCGTCCCGGAGGAGATGCTCCAGGCGCTCCTCGACGGGTTCGGGGCCATGGACGCGATCGTCGAGGGCCACCTGACGACGGCGGCGCTGCGGACGGGCGAGGGAGCGTTTCCCGTGCCGTCCAAGATCGAACGGCCGCCGATCCTGGTGCCGCGGCTGTTCCGGCCCAGCGTCAAGGACGACTCGTACGTCCTGGGCCGCGACCACGAGGCCGGGGCCGCCAAGGACGAGCCGGTGACCATCGACGCGCTGGCGCGCGGCGAGCCGCACGTCTTCGTCGCCACCGACCTGCTGTGGCTCGACGGCCAGCCGCTGGGCGACGTGCCGCTGCTCGAACGCAAGCGCCTCCTCGAGGCGATCCTGACCGAGTCGTACCTGGCCCGCGTCACGACGTTCGTGCGGTCGTCGGCGATCATGACCCTCGTCTCGTGGGGCACGCTCGGGTTCAGCGAGATCTCGTACCGGGCCTCGAACAGCCGCTACCTCGCGGGCGAGGCCAACCCCGACTGGGCAATCGCCAAGGCCCCGAGTACGCCCACGCGCCAGCCGCAGAAGGCACCACAGCGCTGACCGGCACCGGCGGCCGCGCGGTCAGCCCCGGATCGGGTTGATCCAGTACATCCAGGCAAAGACCGCGAGCCCGAAGGCCATCACGCCGATCGTCACGCCGATCAGCAGGGCCATGTTGCGGCGCCCACGCTCTGCCGGCGAGTCGGCGGTGGCGAAGGGTTCGGCCTGCGACGTCATCGGCGGCTCGTCGTCGCCCCCCGTCACGGGAGGACGAGGTGCACCGGGTTGCCGATGATGTTCACCGTCCACGTGGTGACGTCGTTCGAGGTGCCGGTCCCGGTCATGTTGTAGCGGATCTTCCACCATCCGTCCGCCGGCGCGTCGTAGAGCGGCGGGATGACCGCCCGGAGGATCAGCCAGCAGCCGTTGAAGGTGCCGTTCGTGTTCCCGACGTTGGTCTCCACCTCGGTCCCGGAGCCCGTGAGCGAGCCGCAGGTCGCATGTGCGCTGTTCGTCGTCCCCTGGGCAGCCGTGTAGGTGAACGGCGTTGCTGCCCACGTCGTGTCGCTGGTCGGGATCAGGATCTGCATCTTCGCGTTGAGGGGCTTGGTGTCACCCGGGTCCCAGAGGTGGATCTCGATGGTCTTGCCCGCGTGGACCTTCTCGATCTGGGCCAGGTAGAACTCCGAGGACACGGTCCCCGAGCCCGAGCCGGTCAGCGGCGTGAAGGCCTGCATGGCACCGAGGCCGTAGACCTTCGCCGTGCCGCCCGAGGCGCTGGTGTAGATCGCGAAGCTGTTCTCGCCGTTGGTGTTCAGCTGGTCACTGGCGTTCGTCGGGTCGGTCGAGGTGGTGTGGATCCGGTAGACATGCCCGTTCGGGCCGCCGTCGAGACCCGTCGCGAGCAGGTACCAGCGGTCGTGGTAGTCGCGCCCGTCGTTGAAGCGCGTGTCGGTGTTGTACTTGCAGTCGCCGACGCCGCTCGCGCTGCCGCCCATCGTGGCGTCTGCCGCACCGACGTCCCGGAACAGCGAGTCGGAGCTGTTGACGAGGACGTCGTCGGACATGTCGTAGAGCGTGTCCTTCATGTCCCAGAGCTCGAAGAACGTGCTCACGTCATTGGTGCCCCCGAACCAGCGGTCGCCGGTCCCCTTGGCCGGGGTCACCTGGCAGAAGACCGGGTCGTAGACGTACACGGAGCCGTTGGTCGTGTTGGGCGGCATCTCGACCGCGTAGTTGTAGTAGGTGTCGCCGTCGTAGCACGCGCGCTTGCCGGGGTCCACGGTCGAGCAGCTCGGCGCGGACGTGCCGGTCGCGGTGTCGTAATACGGCTGGAAGGCGTCGCCGTTGACGTTCTCGGCCCCCTGCGTGTTGAGCGTGCCCCAGAAGCCGCGCGGGTTGAGCGGCGAGCCGTCCGCCTCGTAGCAGTTCGGCGTGCCGGTGGTGCACGGGGTCCCCGGACCCTCGAGCAGCTTGTCCGCCAGGTTGGTCGTGGTCGTCTGGGGCACCATCGTCGTGACGGTCGTCGCCCAGGTCGCGCGAACCTCGAGATGATCGATCAGGAGGCGCGTGCCCGAGGTGCCGCAGGCCTTGTTGGCCGTCACGCGCACGCGGAGCTTCGTGTCGTCGAGGTCGCTCGTGACCCAGCTGTGCCCCGGCCAGGACGCGAACGACGAGTTGCTGCCGAGCGTGGACTGCTGGTTGGACGAGCTGAGGTTGGCCGTCCGGTTCGAGTTGCTCGCCGGGTTGGTCGACCAGCCGCCGCCATTGTTCCAGGACAGCGCGGCCGTGAACGTGTTGGTCGTGGCCCCGCAGGCCGCAGAGAGCTTGATGTTGTCGAGCCTGACCTCGATGCCCTGGAGGGCGCCGAGCGTCTGGTTGGGTTGCATCGCAGGCGGCGTGATCCCATAGGTCTGCCACTGCTGCTGGTTGCCGCTGGTGGTGGTGTAGGCGGACTGCGAGTCGTTCAGGATCTGCACGGCGCCCGCCATGCCGCCGGCCGTCGTGGTCCAGGTCGCCGGCGTCGGCGCCGGGGCGTTGTTGGGCGTCATCCAGCCTGAGTCCACGGCGGGACCAGGATTCGTCTGCGGGACCATCACGGTGGTCGACGAGGTCAGGCCGCGCGTCAGGCCGAACACGCCGTAGTAGTTCTCCGGGCTGCCCATCGGCACGGGGAGCGCGTAGTCGGCCTTGGCCTCCCGGCCGCCGGGGAACGAGTTCAGGCCGATGACCCGGGAGAAGAACGTCCCGACCGGGCCCGTGATCGTGACCTTGAGACGCCGCTTGTTGTCCTGATCCTGGAGCGGCGTGACGACCACGCCGTTGAGCCCATCGGTGAAGCCGTTCTTGGTGGCCTCGGCCTTGGCCGTCGAGTACGCCGTCGTGGGATCGCCGGGAAGCCAGATCACGCCGGCGAGCGCCGCCGCGTCGGCGGCGCGCTGCATGCGCTGGCTGACGGTCCAGTACCAGGCGACGTCCACAACGACGGCGCACAGCGCCATGAGGGCGATCATCGACCCGGCGAAGATCACGATGATCTGGCCCTGCTGGCGCGAGCGCGCCCGCTTCGGCCCGGCCGTGTTGGTCGTCGCGGCCACGTCCTGGCGCGTCTCGAGCGGTTCGATCTCAGTCATCAGGTATCGCTCAGTTCGTGGGGTTGAGAGCCATGACGGTCTTGTCTTCCATCGTCAGCTGGGTCCAACCGCCGCCGCCGAAGAACTGCATGACGCCCGCGAGGGGCGTAACGGCGTGGTAGCGGTAGGTGACGGCGACACCGACCGAGTCGGGGCCGGACGCCTTGTTGACCCGGGTGCAGGGATTCCAGAAGTTGGACTTGGCGCCGACGTACGCGAAGTGCAGGTCCCAGCCGGCCGTCGTCCCGGGTTCCCAGACGTTGACGGGGCCCGCCTCGCCACCGCTCGCGGTTGCCTTGTAGATCCGGATCTGGAGCACGTCGCTGAGGTTCTGGACCGGCGACCCGGGCGACCCCAGGACGCGCTCGACCGCCTCGACGACGTAGTTGTCGACGTCGCCGCAGCCGGACACGAGCTTGGAACCGTTGGCGAGGGCCGCGCCGGCGCGTGCGCCCTCGCGCGTGCCGTACTCGAGCGTGAGGTGGTGGTCGAAGGCGAACCCGAACTCGAGCAGCCCGAGCAGCAGCATCGTGAACAGCGGCACGAGGATGGCGAACTCGACCAGGCTCTGGCCGCGCTCGCCATCGCGGCGGCGGGCCCTCACAGGACCGGTTCCATGCGCATCGAGTTGGAGCGGAACACGTCCATGAACGAGCTGATCGCCTGGCCGATCGGCGTCTTCCACATGTAGCGGTAGGTGACCTTCACGCCGATGTGGTCGATCGGGCGGTCGGGATCCTCGCAGCCGACGAGGATGTTGCAGCGGTCGAGGACGTCGTAGTCGTCCTGCCCCTGCTCGTAGGGCATCGGCCGGATCGTCCCGTCGGGGAACTTGCAGTCCATCGAGCCGGTCCGCGTGTAGATCGTCGAAGGCCCGATGGTGCCGCCCGAATCGGTCCGATAGATCTCGACCTGCTGGATCTGGGTCGGGTCGACTGGCGCACCCATGTCCGACTCGACCGTCTGCAGGATCACGCAGTCGGCCCCGGCGTTGTTCCCGGCCTCCGCGCCCGCGAGGGCAGCGTCGCGGCTGCTGAAGTCGGTCGCGAGCACCGCGTTGAACGTGAACGCGAACTCGACGAACGAGAGCAGCATCGTGATGAAGATCGGGATGACGAGGGCGAACTCGACGAGTGCCTGACCGCCCTGCCGACGGCGCTTCGGAGCCCGCGCGCCGGCCGGTGCCATTTGATCTCGCCGGTGGAGGACCTTGCCCTGGTGCATTCGCACGCTGTACCTGACTGACGGTGGGGGCCGCTTGGGCCTGGGAGCTCAACTATCCGGACCGCCATTGCAGGCTAGTTTTCAACGGTGCGCCGCGACACACGACCATCGGGGTCGAGGGTCGTGACGATGGTCCCGGACCTCGGACGGCGAACGGGTGGCGCCGGTGGCCAGGGCGCCCGCCCGCCCGCGCGCCACGCTCCGGTGGTAGGGTGGGAACGTGCCCCCGACGACACTGACGCCCGCCATCCGGGACGAGATCGCCCGGCTCGGGCGGGCCGACATCATGGTCGGCATCCCGAGCTTCAAGAACGCCGCGACGATCGGGTACGTGGTCCGGGCGGCCCACGCGGGGCTGGTCCAGTACTTCCCCGAGCTGAAGCCGGTCCTCGTCAACTCCGACGCCGGCAGCCCCGACGGCACCCAGCGCGTCGTCGTCGAGACCGAGCCGCCGGACTACGTCGAGTCGATCCTCCTCGTCCGGCCGACCAACCGTCTCGACCGGGTCACGCTCACCTACCCCGAGATCGACGGCGTCGGCGGCAAGGGCGCGGCCCTGCGGACGATCTTCGAGATCGCCGCGGCGCTCGAGGTCCAGGCCCTGGTCGTCGTCGACAGCGACCTGCGCAGCATCGTGCCCGAATGGATCGAGCTGCTCGCGGGCCCGATCCTCAAGGGCGGCTACGACTTCGTCGCCCCCCTCTACGCTCGCTACAAGTACGACGGGACGATCACCAACACCGTCACCTACCCGCTCACGCGCGCGCTCTACGGCCACCGGATCCGCCAGCCGATCGGCGGCGACTTCGGCGTCAGCGGCGACCTCGTCCGGCACTACCTCGACCTGGACGACTGGACCGACGACATCAGCAAGTTCGGCATCGACATCTGGATGACGACATCGGCGCTGACCGGCGGATTCGCCGTGTGCCAGGCGAGGCTGGGCGCGAAGGTCCACGACCCGAAGGACCCGGGCTCGGACCTGGGGCCGATGTTCCGCCAGGTCGTGGGCACGATCCTGCGGCTCGCGGCGAGCCACTCCGACGCCTGGCTCACTCGGTCGTGGCAGCCACGACGTCCCGGCGTACGGCTTCGAGCGGATCATCGACCCGCCGCCGCTCGAGGTGAACACGATCCGCCTCCTGTCGGAGTTCCACGCCGGGTCGCTGACCGTCGCCGACACGTGGCGCCGGACGATCGATCCCGCGAACCTCGACGTCGTGATGACGCTCGCGGCCGAGGCGGGCAAGCTGGCCGACGCCGCCGGCACCAAGCTCGGGCTGGGCGGGGAGGGCGAGGCCGTCAAGGCGACGACCCTCGAGATGTCCGAGGCGCTGGCGGCCTTCCACTTCCCCGACGACCTCTGGTCGCGGCTGATCTACGACCTCGTGGTCTCGACGCGCCGCGGCGAGGTCGACACCGGCCAGCTGGTTGCCGCGCTGGTCCCGATCTACTTCGGGCGGGTCGGGAGCTTCGTCATCGAGACGCGCCACCTGACGACGGCTGACGCCGAGGAGCGGGTGGAGCGCCAGGCGCGCGAGTTCGAGCTGCTCAAGCCGTACCTCGTCGAGCGGTGGCACGCCACCGACGCAGCATGAACGGGCAGCCCCTGCCGTCACGGGTCCTGATCCCGGTCGCCAACCCGTTGACCGCGGAGGAGCTCGTCCGGATCGGGGCGTCGCTGATGGACCCGCTGACGGGCGAGCTGACGGCGCTGGGGATCGTCGAGGTCCCCGAGGGCATGCCGCTGTCCGAGGGCGCGACGCGCGCGCGCCAGGCCCGGCGCCTGCTGCAGAAGGTGCTCGACTACGTCCCCGAGGGAACCGTCATCCATCCCCTCGTCCGGATCGGCCGCCATGCCGCGGCCGGCATCGTCGAGGCGGCCGCCGAGCAGGAAGCGGACCTGATGATCTTCGGCTGGGGCGGCAAGTCCGGCCCGAACCGCGACGCGCACGCGCCGGTGATCTCGCCCACGATCGACGAGGCCGTGCGCGAGTCGCCGTGCGACATCGCCGTGGTCAAGCAGCGTGGCGCGCGCGACATCCGGCGCATCCTCGTCCCGGTCCGCGGCGGCCCGCACGCCGAGCTCGCGCTCCGGTTCGCGGACGCCCTCGCCCACCGCCACGACGCGACCGTCGCCGTGATGCACGTCGTCCCCTCCGGCGTCACCGAGGCGGTCCGGGCCCAGGCGGAGCACGCCCTCGCGGCGTTCGCCCGCCAGCACGTCACCGCCCGCTCCGAGCCGATCCTGCGCGAGACGTCGAACATCCGGACCGCGATCCTGCGCGAGGCCGAGAAGTCCGACCTCGTCGTGATGGGCGCGTCCGCCCCGCCGGGCGAGCCGGGCTCGTCCCTGTTCGGCGCCCTGCCCGAGGCCATCGCCCAGCGCGCCCGGCCGACGGTCATCGTCGTCAAGACCCGCGAGCCCATCGGCCGCCAGACCTTCGAGCAGCTGGCCCAGAAGGCCGAGACGCTGGCCGCCGCCGACCGCGCGGCAGAGGAGTCGCGCGCCGTCCCCGCCCGCGTCGAGCGCTGGTTCGCCGAGGCCAACTTCCACCACTCCGAGTTCGCCGACCTCGCCCGCCTGACCTCGCTCAAGCAGAAGCAGGGACTCACGGTCAGCCTCGTCTTGCCGACGCTCGACGAGTCCGAGACCATCGGCCCCATCGTGCGCCGCGCCGTGCGCGAGATGCAGGAGCGCTACCCGCTGCTCGACGAGGTGCTGGTCATCGACTCGGCGTCGACCGACGACACCCGGGCGATCGCCGAGGCGGAGGGCGCGCGCGTCGTCCAGCACCCGGACGTGCTGACCCGCTACGGCTCGTTCGTCGGCAAGGGCGAGGCGCTCTGGAAGTCGCTCTTCGAGACGACCGGCGACATCGTGGTCTGGGCGGACACCGACGTGCGCAACTGGCACGCGCGCATGGTCTATGGGACGCTCGGACCGCTGCTGGTCGAGCCGCGCCTGCAATACGTGAAGGGCTACTACCAGCGCCCGATCGTCGAGGCGGGCGTGCTCAAGGAGGGCGGCGGCGGCAGGGTCACCGAGCTCGTCGCGAGGCCGCTCGTGAACCTGTTCTTCCCCGAGCTGTCGGGCTTCATCCAGCCGCTGGCGGGCGAGTACGCGGGCCGCCGGTCACTCCTCGAGCAGCTGCCGTTCTTCACGGGCTACGCGGTGGAGATCGGCCACCTGATCGATGCCGCCGAGCGGGCGGGGATCGAGGGGCTGGGCCAGGTCGACCTTGAGCGGCGGGTCCACCGCAACCAGGAGCTCGAAGGGCTGTCGCGGATGTCGTTCGTGATTCTGCAGGCGGTCATGAAGCGGCTCGAGGAGCGGCGCCGGGTCCGGCTGTTCGCCGAGCTCGGGTCAACGATGAAGCTGCCACGCTCCGGCCGCGGCCACCTGTCGCTCGAGGTGCACGAGCTTGCCGACCACGAGCGTCCGCCGATGATCCGGATCCCCGAATACCTCGACAAGCGCCGCGCCGCCAAGGGCGAGTCCGCCGACTGACGATGGCCGACCGGCAGCTGCGGGTGCTGATCGCACCCGATTCGTTCAAGGGCTCGCTGACGAGCGTCCAGGTGGCGCGCGCGCTCGCAGACGGATGGTCACGCGCGCGCCCGCGCGACGACCTGCACCTGGCCCCGCTCGCCGACGGCGGGGAGGGAACGCTGATCGCGATCGAGGCCGCCGGCGGCTGGGAGTGGCGCGAGGCGGACGCGACGGATCCCCTGGGCCGCCCGATCCGTGCCCGATGGCTACGGCGTGCCGACGGTCGGGCCGCGGTCGTCGAGATGGCCGAGGCGTCCGGACTGTCGCTCGTCGCGGCGTCCGAGCGCGATCCCGCGCGCGCGACCAGCGAGGGCACGGGCGACCTGCTCCGCGCGGTGCTGGACGAGGGGATCCGCGATATCGCGCTGGGGATCGGCGGCAGCGCGACGACCGATGGCGGCGCCGGGCTCCTGCGCTCGCTGGGCGCCGAGGTGAGCGACGACCTCGCCGCCGTCGACCTCGGGCACCTCGATCCTCGCCTGTCCGAGACCCGGCTGCGCATCGCCTGCGACGTGACGAATCCCTTGCTCGGGCCGACCGGCGCAGCGGCGATCTACGGGCCGCAGAAGGGCGCGTCACCGGGCGAGGTCATGGCGCTGGATATGCGCTGCGCGCGGTTCGCGGATGCCCTGGAGCGGGCGGCGGGGCGGCGGGAACGGGACACCCCGGGGGCGGGCGCGGCCGGCGGCGTCGGGTTCGCGATGCTCACGCTGGCTGGCCAGTTCGCCGAGCTCGAGCTTCGGCCCGGCATCGACCTCGTCATGGAGGAGGCCGGCTTCGACCGCGCCCTGGCCTCGTCACAGCTCGTGATCACCGGGGAGGGGCGGATCGACGAGCAGACCGCGTTCGGCAAGACGGCGCTGGGCGTCGCGAAGCGGGCGCAGGCCGCCGGCCGGGCGTGCATCGCCGTGGGTGGTGGTGTGACGCCGGCGGGGATCGAGGCGCTTGCGGCGGTCGGCGCGATCGCGGTGCCGGTCGTCGAGTGGCCGCAGGACGTCGAGGCGGCGATGGCCGCCGGGATTCCGCCGGTCGAGCGCTGCGGTGAGCGGATCGCCCGGCTGGTGAGCGTGGCCTTCGACCTGCCCGCGGCGACGCCGCACCTGTCCTAGCGGCGGGTCCGTTGCCTTGACTTAGTCCATGGACTAAGTCAACATCGGGCGATGGCAGCTGTCGTCAACATCCACGAGGCGAAGACCCATTTCTCGAAGCTGGTCGAGCGCGCGCGGAACGGCGAGCGGATCACGATCGCGAAGGCCGGCGTCCCGGTCGCGATGCTCGTTGCGATCGAGCTGGAGACTCGCCCGCGTCGGCCAATAGGGATCGACAAGGGCCGGGTGATCATCCACGACAACTTCGACGACCCGCTGCCGGAGTTCGATCCCGACTACGCGCACCCGGAAGACCCGATGCTCGACCACGGGCGATGAAGGTCCTGCTCGACACCCATGCCTTCCTGTGGTCGGTCACAGACGATGCGAGGCTGTCCGGCACTGTGCGTGAGATCGTCGCGGACCCCGAGAACGAGGTCCTGTTCAGCGCCGCGAGCGCCCTCGAGATCTCGCTGAAGGCGGCGCGGGGTCGGCTCGACCTCCCCGAACAGACGGACACATACGTGACCACGCGGATCGCGACGTTCGGGTTCATCCCGCTCGCGGTCACCGTGAGCCACGCGATCCGGGCCGGCGCGCTTCCACCGATCCACGCCGATCCATGGGACCGGCTGCTGACGGCACAGGCGCAGGCCGAGGGGGTGGCGATCCTGACCCGGGACGCGATGATCCGTCGCTACGACGTCGAGACGATCTGGTGAGCCCCGCGAAGCCCGCGAAGAACCCGCGAAGAAGCGCGCCCGCAAGCCGGCCGATCCGGTCAAGGCCTGGTCGAACTACCTGGGCAGGTATCGGCCCGGACTGACGCGGTACGTGCTCGACGAGCTGACGGGCGTCTACGGCGAGCAGGTCTGGGAGTCGCGGCTCGACCCGACGAGCGAGCTGATCCTCACGATCCTGACCCAGAACACCGCTGACGTGAACGCCGAGAAGGCCTACGAGGCGCTCCGTCTGACCTACGCGAGCGACCGCGAGCCCGAGGTCCACTCGCCCGGCATCGGCTGGGGCGGCGATGGGCTGTCGACGGCGCCCCCGCCCGACTGGGAGAGGGTCGAGTTCGCGCCGCTGGACGAGCTCATCGACGTCATCCGGCCCGGCGGCCTCGGGCCGCAGAAGGCGCCGCGCCTCCAGGCGACGCTGCGCTACATCCGGGAGCAGCGCGGCGACTACTCGCTCGAGTTCCTGGGCGACCTGACGGCGATCGAGGCACGCGACTGGCTGACGGCGATCGACGGCATCGGCAAGAAGACCGCCTCCATCGTGCTCCTGTTCTGCTTCGGCACCCCGCTGATGCCCGTCGACCGTCACGTCGAGCGCGTCTCGCAGCGCATCGGGCTGATCCCGCCCAAGGCCACCGCGGACCAGGCGCACGACCTGTTCCTCGGCCTGCTCGAACCCGACGAGATGTACGCCGCGCACGTGCTGCTGATCCACCACGGCCGCGTGATCTGCCACGCCCAGAACCCGAAGCACGAGCTGTGCCCGGTCCGCGACCGCTGCCGCTTCGTCGACCGCAAGGCGCCATAGCGGCGTTGCTCACGGCCGGCCGGCCGGCCTGCTTGCCTGCCAGGCCAGTCGCAGGTAGCGGTGCGACGGGTAGCATCGCGCGGTGACCGTTCCGCTGATCCTTGACGTCGACACCGGCATCGACGACGCGCTCGCGCTGCTCTACGCCTGCGGCAGCCCCGACGCGGACCTCGTCGCCGTCACCTGCCTGGCCGGCAACGCCGCGCTCGAGGACACGGAGCGGAACACGCGAGCGGTCCTGGAGCTCGCGGGCCGTGCTGACGTCGAGGTTGCCGCGGGCCGGCCGACGCCGCTGCTTCGGGCCCTGGAGATCACGCCCGAGACCCACGGGCCGCGCGGCCTCGGATATGCGGAGCTGCCGGAGCCGAGCGCGCCGCTGTCCCCGCGCTTCGGCCCCGATCTCATCGTCGCGGAGGCGCGCCGCCGTCCCGGAGAGATCACGCTCGTCACGCTGGGTCCGCTCACCAACCTCGCGATCGCGCTCATCGTCGAACCCGAGCTCCCCAGGCTCCTGCGCCGCTGGGTGTGCATGGGCGGGGCGTTCCGTGTCCCGGGCAACACCACGCCGGTCAGCGAATGGAACGTCCACTGCGACCCCGACGCTGCCAAGCTCGCGCTCGCGGCGTGGCAGACGGCGGTCGACACGGATTCCACGACGCCGCGCGCGCTCCTGCTCGGCCTCGACGTGACCGAACGCGCCCGGCTCACGACCGACGACGTCGTCGCGCTCGCGCGCCGCGCGGGCAGCCGGCCGGACGACTCGCTCGATCCGGGGCGGGCGGCGGGGTCCCCGGAGCGCAGGTCAGTCGCGAGCAACCCAGTGATCCGGTTCCTCGCCGACGCCCTCCGCTTCTACTTCGAGTTCCATGCGACGTACGACGGCTTCTACGGGGCGTTCATCCACGACCCGCTCGTCGTCGCGGCTGCCCTGGACCCGGCCCTGGTCCGGACGGAGGCGGTCGCCGTCGAGGTCGACGCGTCGCGGGGACCCGGCGACGGGCAGACGATCGCGGACTGGCGCCGGATCACCGGCCGAACGCCCAACGCGGATGTCGCCGTCGAGGCCGACGCAGCCGAGTTCGGGCGCCGCCTCGTCGAGCGGGTCGGGGCGCTGGCCGCAACCCGGGTCTGAGGCTCAGTCGAGGATCTGGCGCACCTCACGCGCGATCTCGAGGTCCTCTCGCGCGGCAACTACCAGGACTCGGACCGCAGCTCTTTCGGGCGAGATCTCGCGGTCCTCGCCGACCGCCTCGTTGCGCGACGGGTCGACGGCAACACCGAGGAACCCGAGGCCATCCGCAGCCATCGCCCGGATCGACGCCGAGCGCTCGCCGACGCCGCCCGTGAACACGAGGACATCGATGCCTCCGAGCGACGCCGCCATCGCCGCGATCGACGCCCGCAGGCGATGGAGGTAGACGTCGAGCGCGAGCACGGCCGGCGCCTCGCCGGCGTCCGCCCCGGCCAGGACCGCTCGCATATCCGCGGTCCCGGCGAGACCCGTGCAGCCCCGACTCGCGCTCCAGACCCTCGCCGATCTCGGCGATCGACAGCCCGCCTCGCTCCGCGAGCCAGACGATCAGCCCCGGGTCGACGCTGCCGGACCGCGTGGCCATCGCCAGGCCGTCGAGCGGCGTGAAGCCCATCGTCGTGTCGACCGACCGCCCGTCCGCGACCGCGGCGAGCGACGCGCCCGCGCCGAGGTGACAGGTCACGATCCGCAGGTCCGCCGGCCGGGCGCCGCAGCATCTCCGCCGCCCGCCGCGAGGCGTAGGCATGCGACAGGCCGTGGAACCCGTACCTCCTGATCGCCCAGCGCTCCCGCCACGCGGCCGGCAGGGCGTAGGTCGCCGCCGCCGCCGGAAGTCCGGCGTGGAACGCGGTGTCGAAGCAGGCGACCGCGGGGACGTCCGGCAGCAGGCGACCCACGGCGTCGAGCGCCGCGATCGCGGCCGGCTGGTGGAGCGGCGCCAGCTCCGCGAGCGACCGGATCTCCTTCGACCACCGAGGCGTCCACCAGCGCCGGCCCCGTGAACCGCCCACCTCCGTGCACGATGCGGTGACCGACCGCGTCGACCAGGCCCAGATCCGCGAGGACCTCGGCGAGGCCCGCACCCCCGTCGCGGGAGTCGACGGGCCCGAGGTCGATCGACGCCACGACGACGTCGTCCCCGTCCAGGACCCGGAGCTTGAGGCTGCTCGAGCCCGCGTTGACGACGAGGATCCGCGCGGGCTCGGTCACCCGGCGGTCGGCCACGCCCAGTTCGCGACCTCGGGCAGGTCCTCGCCCTCCTGGCGCGTGTACGCCCGAGCCTCGATCCGCTTGTCGACCATCTGCTGCCGCACGTGCCCCGCGCGCGGGCCGAGCCCGGGCACCCGGTCGATGACGTCGATGACCAGGTGGAACCGGTCGAGGTCGTTGAGCATGACCATGTCGAACGGCGTCGTGGTCGTGCCCTCCTCCTTGTAGCCGCGGACGTGGAGGTTGGCGTGGTTCGTTCGCCGGTAGGTCAGCCGGTGGATCAGCCACGGGTAGCCGTGGTAGGCGAACACGACCGGCCGGTCGGTCGTGAACAGCGAGTCGAACTCGGCGTCGGACATGCCGTGCGGGTGCTCCGTCTCGTCGCTGGAGCCGCATCAGGTCGACGACGTTGACGAAGCGGACCTTGACGTCCGGCAGGTGGCGGCGGAGCAGGTCGACCGCGGCCAGCGCCTCGAGCGTCGGGACGTCGCCGGCGCACGCGAGCACCACGTCCGGCGCGCCGTCCTGGTCGTTGCTCGCCCAGTCCCACGTCCCGATGCCGCGCGTGCAGTGTGCGACCGCCTCGTCCATCGAGAGCCAGGTCGGAGCGGGCTGCTTGCCGGCGACGATGACGTTGACGTAGTTCCGGCTGCGCAGGCAGTGGTCGGCGACCGAGAGCAGCGTGTTCGCGTCGGGCGGCAGGTAGACCCGGATCACGTCGGCCTTCTTGTTGACGACGTGGTCGATGAAGCCCGGGTCCTGGTGGCTGAAGCCGTTGTGGTCCTGGCGCCACACGAGCGACGACAGCAGGTAGTTCAGCGACGCGATCGGGCGCCGCCAGGGGATGTCGCGGGTCACCTTCAGCCACTTGGCGTGCTGGTTGAACATCGAGTCGACGATGTGGATGAACGCCTCGTAGCAGTTGAAGAGCGCCGTGCCGGCCGGTGAGCAGGTAGCCCTCGAGCCAGCCCTGGCACTGGTGCTCCGACAGCACCTCCATCACCCGGCCGTCGGGCGCGAGGTGGTCGTCGCCCGGGATCGTCTCGGCCATCCACGCCCGGTCCGTGACCTCGAGCACGGCGTCGAGCCGGTTGGACGCCGTCTCGTCCGGCCCGAAGATCCGGAACGTCTCGTCGTTGCGGGCCATCACGTCGCGCAGCCACGTGCCGAGGACGCGGGTCGCCTCGGCGATCGTCGCGCCCGGCGCCGGAACGTCGACGGCGTAGGCCCGGAAGTCGGGCAGGTCGAGGTCGCGCAGGAGCTCGCCGCCGTTGGCGACGGGGTTGGCGCTCATGCGCCGCGTCCCGGTCGGGGCGAGCGCCGCGAGCTCCGGGCGCAGGGAGCCGTCGCTCGTCGAACAGCTCGTCGGGCCGGTACGAGCGCATCCAGGTCTCGAGCAGATCGCCGGTGGTCCGCGTTCGTGCGGACCTCGCCCATCGGCACCTGGTGCGCGCGCCAGGTGCCCTCGACCTGGTGGCCGTCGACCATCTTCGGGCCCGTCCAGCCCTTGGGCGTCCGGAACACGATCATCGGCCAGCGCGGGCGCTCGGTGACGCCGCCCTCCCGGGCGGCCCGCTGGATCGCCCGCGATCTCGGCGACGGCGGCGTCCAGCGTCGCGGCCAGCTGCTGGTGGACGTCCGCCGGATCGTCGCCCTCGACGACGTACGGCCGGTAGCCGTAGCCCTCCAGCAGCGCGTTGAGCTCGTCGGCCGGGATGCGGGCGAGGACCGTCGGGTTCGCGATCTTGTAGCCGTTGAGGTGCAGGATCGGCAGCACGGCGCCGTCGCGGCGCCGGGTTCGAGGAACTTGTTCGAGTGCCAGCTCGTCGCCAGCGGCCCGGTCTCGGCCTCGCCGTCGCCGACGACGCAGCACACGAGCAGGTCGGGGTTGTCGAAGGCCGCGCCGAAGGCATGCGAGAGCGCGTAGCCGAGCTCGCCGCCCTCGTGGATCGAGCCCGGCGTCTCCGGCGCGACGTGGCTCGGGATCCCGCCCGGGAACGAGAACTGGCGGAACAGCCGGCGCATGCCCTCCGCGTCGCGCGTGATGCTCGGGTAGACCTCGCTGTAGGTGCCCTCGAGCCAGGCGTTGGCGACGATCGCCGGGCCCGCCGTGGCCGGGGCCGATGACGTAGATCGCGTCGAGGTCGCGGCCCGGATCACGCGGTTCAGGTGCGCGTAGATCAGGTTCAGGCCGGGTGTCGTGCCCCAGTGGCCGAGCAGCCGCGGCTTGACGTGCTCCGGGCGCAGCGGCTCGCGCAGCAGCGGGTTGTCGAGCAGGTAGATCTGGCCGACGGAGAGGTAGTTCGCCGCCCGCCAGTACGCGTCGATCAGGCGCAGCTCGTCGGGGTCGAGCGGCGTTGGCATCGTGCTCGGCGGGGCTCGAGGTCAGCGTCATGGCAGGGCTCCCGAGGGCGGTGGTGGGACCGTCGCTAGCCTACGCCTCCGCCGTCAGTGGGCGGGTCCCCCACAACTGGGGACTGTCCGCCGATTTGGCGGGCGTTTAGGTCCCGCGGGTGAGGGCAGATGGTCCGGTCCCGGACCGCTGAGAATGGAGCCTGCGTGGACGCCAACGAGAGCACCGGAATCGACGCGCCGAGCGGCGGGCGACGGCGCGTCCTGGTGGCCGACGACAACGCGGACAACCGCCGCGTGGTCGCGCGCCTGCTCGGCGCGCGACGGCGTCGACGTGGTGGCGGTCGCGGCGGCGCCGAGGCGCTGGCGCGGCTGGCCGTCGAGCCGTTCGACCTGCTGCTCCTGGACGGCATGATGCCCGGGCTCGACGGTCCGGCGACCGCCCGCGAGATCCGCCGGCGCGAGGCGGCCGTCGGGCACCCCCGCATCGCGATCGTCGCGATCACCGCGAGCAGCGGCAGCCGGAGGACCTGGCCGCGGATGCTCGAGGCCGGGATGGACGACCTCGTCGTGAAGCCGATCAGCGCCGAGGCTCTCGAGCGCGCGCTGGACCGATGGCTGCCCGAGCCGCGGGCGCTCGCGCGAGACGTCATCCCGGCGCTGCCCGAGCATCGAGCGGGCGGCGCCGAGCCGGAGCCTCGCGGCGACGGCCCGCGGGTCGACCCGGCGGCGTTCGGCCGGCTCGTGGCCTCGGCGACGCCGCGCTGGTCGATCGCCTGGTCGGCGTGTTCCTGTCCGACGCCGAGGGGCGGGCGGCGCAGGTGGAGGCGGCCGATCGAGGCCCGCGACGCGGACGGCGCCGCGGGTCGCCCTCGCGGCCATCGAGCGGATCGGCGTGCTCGTCGGGGCGATCGCGCTGTGCGAGCGCGTCCGCGAGATCGCGACGAGATGCGCTGGACGGCCGCGGCCCGACCGACGATCCGCGCTGGGACGACCCGATCGGCCCGACCGGCCTGGCCGCCGCCTCGTGGCGGCGACGCGGGCGCGGCTGCGCGAGCTGCTGGCGCGACCCGGGCCTAGCGACCCAGACGCGCCGTCAGGCTCGCCGCGACGGCCACGACCAGCAGCAGGAACGTCGTCTCGAGGACGTCGACGCCCGCGATCACGAGCGCGACGATGAACGGCAGCGGGTGACCGACCAGCCAGCCGCCGGCGGCGGCGAACGCGGCGACGGCGAGGAACACGAGGCGCACGCCGCGCACGAGGCCCGGCGATGTCGGTGCCGCTCATCTCCCCGCGACCCGGCCCGCGGCTCGCCGAGAGCCGCTGCAGCGCCTGCGACAGCAGCCACAGCCCGAGCACCACGCTCGCCGGCGACGAGCGCGGCGCGGATCAGCGCCGGCGGCGTCGCGATCGTGTCGAGGAGCGCGCTGTTCCAGCCGAGGAGCGTCCCGACGACGAGGGCGAGGCCGCCGGCGAGCAGCCACTTCACGATCGCTCCAGCGCGACCTCGAACGACTCGCCGTCGCGGATCCGCCAGGCCCGCAGCGACGGCTCGCCGCCCGGCCCGGCCTCCTCGTCGGCGAGCGACACGAGGATGTACAGCGCGTCGGGCCAGAAGGCGAGGCCGACGTCGGTCGGCGACGGGACCGCGGGCGACCGGACGTGCGAGTGGACGATGGCCCAGAACTCCTGGCCCGCGTCGTCGGCCTCGATCGACAGCCGGAGCGCCTCCTGGCTGTCGATGACGTAGCGATACGGCGACGCCGCCTCGTTGCGGCAGGCGGCGTAGCGGACGGCCTCCCCGCCCTCGGCGACCACCCCGCTCCCGATCACGATCCCGCACGCCTCGTTCGGGTACTCGGCGCGCGCCTGGGCCACGATCGCGTCGGCGATGGCCGCGGGGATGCGGGCGGTCGACGGGCCCGGGTGCGTCGCGCCGGTCGGGCTCACCACCAGCTCACCCCGCCTTCGAGGTCGTCCTCCATGTCGTCCAGGTCGCGATCGAACGTGCCGGCCGAGAGGTACTTCCAGCCGCCGTCGGGGAGCAGCGCGACGATCGTCCCGGCCTCCATCCGCTGGGCCTCGCGGGCCGCGGCGACCAGCACGGCCCCGGACGACGGCCCGGCGAACACGCCCTCCTTCGCGACCAGGTCCCGCAGCGCCGCCACGGCGTCGCGGTTCGGCGACCAGGTACTTCGCGTCGAGCACGGACGGGTCGAGGATCTCGGGCACGAAGCCCGTCCTCGAGCGACCGCAGGCCCGGTCAGCTTCTCCCCGGGGAGCGGCTCCGCGGCGACGATCCGGACGCCCGGCTTGTGCTCGCGCAGGTAGCGGCCGGTGCCCATCAGCGTCCCGGACGTCCCGAGGCCGGCCACGAACACGTCGATCTCCGGGCAGTCGGCGAGGATCTCCGGGCCCGGTCGTCTCGTAGTGGGCCTGCGGGTTGGCCGGGTTGCCGTACTGGTAGGGCATCACGTACCGGGGGTCGTCGGCGACGAGCCGCTTGGCCAGGGCGATCGCCCCGTTCGAGCCCTCGGCGCCCGGGCGAATCGATGATCTCGGCGCCGAACAGCTCGGCCATCTGGCGCCGCTCGACGGTCACGTTGTCGGGCATGACGAGGGCGATCCGGTAGCCCTTGCGGCGCGCGATCATCGCGAGCGCGATCCCGGTGTTGCCCGACGTGGGCTCGAGGATGACCGAGTCCGGGCCCGAGCAGGCCGCGTCGCTCCAGGTCCTCGATCAGGTACTTGGCCGCGCGGTCCTTCACCGAGCCCGTGGGGTTGTTGCCCTCGAGCTTCGCGTACAGGCGGACGCGCCGGGTTGGGGCACATCCGCGGGACCTCGACCAGCGGCGTGTGGCCGACGGCGTCGACGATCGACGCGTATCGCCCGCCGCCGACGCTCATGCCGCGGTCGTCGCGTCAGCGGGTCGACGCCGTCGCGCCCCGCCCGCCATCGCCGGCAGCAGCCTGACCTCGTCCGCCTCGGCCACCGACGTCGCCTGGCCGTCGAGATAGCGCACGTCCTGGCCGTTCACGTAGACGTTGACGAACCGGTTGAGCTCGCCGTCCTCGGTGAACAGCTGGTCCTTGAGCGACGGGTAGGTCCCGACGAGCGTGTCGAGCACCTCGCCGATCGTCGACCCCGACGCCTCGACCTCGCGCGCGCCGCCGACGTTCGCCCGGAGCACCGCCGGGAAACTTGACGGTGCTCAACGCGACGCCACCGAGCGGCGTCGCGACCGCGGCGCCGGCGGGTGCCGCGCCGAGCGTGAACACGCCGTCGCTGAACGTCGCGACGCGGCGAGCGGCGTGCCCGGCCTCGCGCGCCGCGCGCGCCTTGTCCGAGCACACCGGGCACTCCGGGTCGCGCCGCAGGCGCAGCTCGGTGAACTCGGTCTCGAGGGCATCGAACAGGAGCAGCCGGCCGGCGAGCGTCTCGCCGATCCCGAGCAGCAGCTTGAGGACCTCGTTGGCCTGGAGCAGGCCCATGATCCCGGGCACGACGCCCAGCACGCCGGCCACCGAGCAGCCGGGCGCGAGCTCGGGCGGGGGCGGGGTCGGGTAGAGGCAGCGGTAGCACGGCCCCTCGTACGGGACGAAGGTCGTGAGCTGGCCCTCGAACCGGAACACCGACGCGTGGACGACGGGGATCCCGGCGGCCACGGCCGCGTCGTTGAGGATGTAGCGCGTCTCGAAGGTGTCGGTGCCGTCGAGGACGACGTCGTAGCCGGCGATGATCCGGTCGACGTTGTCGGCGACCAGCATCTCCTCGTGGGCGACGACCTTCACGTCCGGGTTGAGCGCGTTGAGCGTCTTGCGGGCGGAGTCGACCTTCTTCTCGCCGACGCGGTCGGTCGTGTGGACGATCTGGCGCTGCAGGTTCGAGAGGTCGACGACGTCGAAGTCGATGATCCCGATCGTCCCGACGCCCGCCGCGGCGAGGTACAGCGACGCCGGGAGCACCGAGCCCGCCGGCGCCGATCAGCAGCACCTTCGACTCGAGCAGCTTCGCCTGGCCGGCCGAGCCGACCTCGGGGATCAGCAGGTGGCGGCTGTAGCGCGATCTTCTGCTCGTCGGTCAGCCGGACGGGCTGCGTCCACTCGAGGCCCTGGCTCTTCCAGGCCTGGAAGCCGCCCTTCATCGAGGCGATGTCCGTGTAGCCCATCCCGGCCAGGGTCTGGGCGGCGAACAGCGAACGGATGCCGCCGGCGCAGTACAGGACGACCGGGGCGTCGCGGTCGGGGGCCGCGGCTTCGATCTCCTGCTCGAGGTAGCTCTTGGACACGTGGGACGCCCCGGGCACGTGGCCCTGGTCCCACTCGGACGCCTCGCGGACGTCGATCAGCGCGATGCCGCCGCGCTGGCGCAGCGCGTCCGCCTCCGCCGGCGAGATCTCGCGGATCTCGTCACGGGCCGCGCGGAGGAGCTCGGCATAGGTCTTGGGCATCGGTGGAAGGGTGCTCCGGGTGATCGACGGGCCGCCGGGGTCGGCGGGGTGGGCGAGACGGGTGGCTGACGGCGACGTCAGGATGACGCCGGTGCGTCGGTGGCTGCCGGCTCAGGCCGGCCGGCGACACGAGCAGCGTGCCATCAGCTCGCCTCCTGGGCGGCCAGCGGCTTGGCGCCGACCTCGTCCAGGAGGTGCTGGAGCGAGTCGAAGCTGAGCATCGCGCACTTGAGGCGGCGGGGCTGATCTCGATCCCGAGCAGGTCGAGGAGGTCCGTGGCGCCGAAGCCGACGACGTCGGCCACGGGCTTGCCCTTGATCTCGTCGGTCAGCAGCGACGCGGACGCCTGGCTGATCGCGCAGCCGCGCCCGGTGAACCCGACCTCGCTGCACGACGCCGTCGTCGACCGCCAGCTGCATCGTGATCCGGTCGCCGCACAGCGGGTTCGCGCCCTCGAACGTCGCGGACGGCGCACTCCAGGACCCCGAAGTTGTGGGGCCGCCGGTAGTGCTCGAGGATGTAGTCGCGGTAGAGGTCGTCCATGGCTCTTTGGCGAGTGTAGCGCGCGGGTCTAATTCCGACCAGCGAGGTGGGGATTAGCCCGCGGGTCGGCGTCGCCGCCGGCGTGTGCGCCTCCGCCCGCCGGCGCGTGCACCGCGCCCACGTCCGACTGCCGGCGCGTGCATCAGATTCACATTCCGACGGCATGCACGAGTCGCCGAGTCGCTGCTGGTCGTCCGCGCAGTGGATGCACGCTCGACCGGATCGGCGTCCAGACGTCATTCCGTGCGGCTGATGCGCGGATCGCGCGACCGAGGCGCACGTCGGAACGAGCACTGGCTGCACGCGCGTGCCGGGCCGTGCATCCAGCGCACCAGCGCGTGCGATCATCGGCCCGATGTACGTTCCGGCCCACTTCCAGCCGTCCGATGACGACGTCCGCGAGGCGCTGCGCCATCTCGGGGCGGTCGACCTCGTGACGGCGACGGCGGACGGACTCCTGGCGACGCTCATGCCGATGCTGTGGGACGAGCCCGGGAGCCGCGACGGCCTCGGACCGTGGGGCGCGCTCGTCGGGCACGTCGCGCGCAACAACGCGCAGTGGCGGACGCCGGCGATCGGCGACGCGATGGTGATCGTGCGCGGGCCCGACGCCTACATCTCCCCGCGCTGGTACGCCGCCAAGCGCGAGCACGGACGTGTCGTGCCGACGTGGAACTACATCACCGTCCAGGCGCACGGCCGGCTCGTCGTCCACGACGACGTCGAGTGGCTGGAGACGAACGTCCGCCGCCTCACCGACACGCACGAGGCGAGCGCGAGCGAGCCCTGGGCGGTGGACGATGCGCCGCGCCGATACATCGACGGGCAGCTGCGGGCGATCGTCGGCGTCGAGATCCTGCTCGACCGCGTCATCGGCAAGTGGAAGCTCGGCCAGAACCGGTCCGACGAGGACATCGACGGCGCCATCGAAGGCCTGGAGGCGCGCGACGAGCGCGGCGTCTCGGCGGCGATGCGCGCCGTGCCCCGGCGATCCCGCCCCGAGCGCTGACCGGCCCATGCCGCCGGACCTGCGCCGGACGACGACCAGCGACGGCGTCGCGATCGGCTACCTGGTCTCCGGCGTGCCTGGCGAACCGGTCGTCGTGCATGATGCCGGGCATCCCGTTCAGCAACGCCGTCGCGGAGTGGCGGATCCCGGTCCTGCGAGCGCGCGTATTCGCGCCTCGGCGACCGGGTGCGCTTCATCCAGTACGACGGGCGCGGGTCGGGCCAGTCGCAGCGGGACGTCGGCGACCTCTCGCTCGACGCGATGCTCCGGGACCTCGACGCGGTCCTGGACGCGGAGCGCGTCGGTCGCGTCGTGCTGCTGGGCTTCTACCACTCGGTGATGCTCGCGCTCGCGTGGGCGGCGCGGCACCCGGCGCGCGCGTCGGGCCTCGTGCTGTTCGGCGGCGCGGCACGCGGCTGGGATCCGATGAGCGGACCCGGGACGCAGGCGCTGCTCACCCTGATCGAGCACGACTGGGACACGTTCGTGGAGTCGGCGGTGCACGCGTGGCTCGGCTGGCCGGACCCGGAGCTGGGCCGCCAGTCCGCCGAGTGGTTCCGCACGGCGACGACGCCGGCGATCGCGAAGGCGACGATGCGCGAGGCGAGCGCGATCGACGTCCGGCCCGAGCTGCCGTCGGTGCGCTGCCCGGTGCTCGTCCTGCACCGAGCCGACGCAACGGTCATCCCGATCGAGGTGTCGCGGAGCTCGTCGCGTCCGCTGCCCGACGCACGCCTCGAGCTGCTGCCGGGGGCGAGCGCCGGCCTGTTCTTCGATGATCCCGACGGCGTCGCCGACCGGATCGCGACCTTCGCCGAGGCGCCGACCACCGCGGCACCGGTGTCGTGGCCGCTCCACCGCCTCGGCCGCGCGCCACGGGCGAACGCGCCCGCGTCCGCCGCTGCGCTCTCGCCGCGCGAGGTCGAGGTGCTGCGCGCAATCGCCCGCGGCGACTCGAACGCAGAGATCGCCGCGGCCTCGGGTATCAGCGTCAACACCGTGGAACGCCACGTCATCCAACGTCTACCGCAAGATCGACGCCCGCGGTCGCGCCGACGCCACCGCCTGGGCGATCCGCCATGGCCTCGCGTGACGCCCGCCGAACGCGACCGGACTCACGGGAATCCGTGATCGTCGCTGGGCGATCTCCGCGATGACGGACGACCGGCCCGTCGCGCGACGATGGGGGCATGGAACCGACTGCCGCCACCCAGCCCTCGCCGCCCAGCCCATCGTTCATGCACCGCCTCTCCGTCGCCACGCATGCGGTCATCGCGCGTCCGCTCGCCGGGCGCCGGCTGATCCCGCTGTACGCGGTCCTCGAGCATCGCGGCCGCGTCGACCGGCACGATCCGCCGCACGCCGATCGTCGCCCTCAGGACCGCCGGACGGCTTCGTGATCCCGATGCCGTTCGGCCCGTCGACCCAGTGGACGCGCAACGTCCTAGGCCGCGGGCGGCGCGCGCCTGCGCTGGAAGGGCCGCGACTGGGAGCGTGACCCGACCCGACGGTCGTCGGGTTCGAGGACGCCGCGGCGGCCCTCGGCCCGATGCGCCCGATCGCGCAGCCGGCCGGGCATCGTCACGCTACCTGGCGGTCGCGGCCGTCGACTCTGACTGACGCACCGCACGGACTGACCGGCGAGCGGCTAGGCCTCGACCCCGAACAGCGTTCGCGACCTCGCGAAGGCCCGCGGCCAGCGCGTCGATGTCGGCCCTTGTCGTGTAGACCCCGAACGAGGCTCGCGCCGTGGCCGCCAGGTCCAGCCGCTCGTGGAGCGGCATCGTGCAGTGGTGCCCGGCGCGGACGGCGATCCCGAACCGGTCGAGGACCTGCGCGACGTCGTGCGGGTGCACGCCCGGTGAGGTTGAACGGGACCACGCCGCCCCGCAGGTCGGGGTCCATCGGCCCGTAGAGCTCGATCGACGGCACCTCGCGCGGCAGCACCTCGAGCGCGTACGCGACGAGCTCGCGCTCGTGCTCGCGGACGTCGGCCATGCCCAGCTCGCGCAGGTAGTCGGCGGCCACCCCGAAGCCCACGGCGCCCGAGATGTCCGGCGTGCCCGCCTCGAACTTCCAGGGGATCGCGTTGAACTCGGAGCGGCGGAGGTGGACCTCGCGGATCATCTCGCCGCCGGCCATGAACGGCGGCATCGCCTCGAGCAGCGACCGGCGGCCCCACAGCGCGCCGGAGCCCGTCGGCGCCAGCATCTTGTGGCCGCTGAACGCGTAGAAGTCGCAGCCGATCGCGGCGACGTCGACCGGGATGTGCGGCACGGCCTGGGCGCCGTCGATCAGCACGAGCGCGCCCGCCTCGTGGGCGCGACGGGTCATGTCCTCGACCGGGTTGATCGTGCCCAGCGTGTTCGACACGTGGGTGAAGGCGACGAGCTTGGGCTTGAGCTTGAGCAGGACGTCGAACACGTCCTGGCGCAGGATGCCGTCGTCGGTGATCGGGATGAACTCGAGGTCGGCGTCCTTCTCCTGGGCCAGCAGCTGCCACGGGACGAGGTTCGCGTGGTGCTCCATCTCGGTCAGGACGATGACGTCGCCGCGGCCGATGTTCTTGCGGCCCCACGCGTAGGCGACGAGGTTGATCGCCTCGGTGGCGTTGCGCGTGAACACGATCTCGTGCGCGTCGGCGACACCGACGAACCGGGCGACCTTCGCGCGAGCCTTCTCGTACTCGGCCGTCGCCTTCTCGCCGATCGTGTAGATCCCGCGATGGACGTTCGCGTTGTACTCGCGGTAGTAGGTGTCCATCGCCTCGAGCACGGCCCGCGGCTTCTGCGACGTCGACGCCGAGTCGAGGTACACCAGCCGGTGGCCGTTGATCTCCTGGTCGAGGATCGGGAAGTCGTCGCGCAGCCGCTCCGGGTCGAGCGGGTCGGTCGAAGTGGGCGGAGCTCGCCACCGGGCGCGCCTCGGTCGTCGTCATCGTCGACGCCTACCCGGCCGCCGCGGCCTGCGGCTCCAGCGGCACCGCGAGCGCCTCGTCGGGCACGTCGATGTCGAGGCCGTTCTCGCGCAGGATCGGGCCGTAGCCCTCGTCCTCGAGCCGCAGCGCGAGGTCCTTGCCGCCCGAGGTCACGATCCGGCCCGCGGCCAGCACGTGCACGTAGTCGGGGGTGATGTAGTTGAGCAGCCGCTGGTAGTGGGTGATCAGCAGCACGCCCATGTTGGGGTTGAGCATCGCGTTGACGCCCTCGGCCACGATCCGCAGGGCGTCGATGTCGAGCCCCGAATCGGTCTCGTCGAGCACCGCGAACTCGGGGTCCAGCATCGCCATCTGGAGCATCTCGAGGCGCTTCTTCTCGCCGCCCGAGAAGCCGTCGTTCACGTAGCGGGCCGCGAAGCTGTCCTCGACCTTGAGCAGCGCCATCTTCTCGCGCATCCGGCGCCGGAAGTCGAGCATCGAGATGCCGCCGCGGGTCGTGTCCGTCGGGTCGACGTCGGGGTTCTTGTCGATCCCCTGGAGCTTCGCGTTGAGCGCGCTGCGGATGAACGACGCCACGGACAGGCCGGGGATCGCGGTCGGGTACTGGAACGCGAGGAACAGGCCCAGCCGCGACCGCTTGTCGGGCGACAGCTTGAGCAGGTCGTAGCCCTTCCAGGTCGACCGAGCCCGCCTTCACGATGTACGCCGGGTGGCCCATCAGCGCGTAGGCGAGGGTCGTCTTGCCCGAGCCGTTGGGGCCCATGATCGCGTGGGTCTCGCCCTTGCGGATCGTGAGGTTGATCCCCTGGAGGATCTCGAGCTCGGGCTTGGCCACGGGGGCGACCCGGAGGTCCGAGATGACGAGCTCGCGGTCGTTGGCGTCGGTCACGAATGGGCTCCTGTGAGCGTGGGGTTCGGGTTCGAGGTCGATGTGGCGGGCGGGGACGAGGTCGGCGAGGGTCATGGACGTCGAGCGTGCCGGTGATCGCGTCGCGGACCCGGACCCAGAGCACGTTGACCGTGCACTTGGCCGACCGGTCGCAGATGAGGTGGTCGGGCTCGTCGGAGGCGCAGATCATCGGCGCGATCGGGCCCTCGAGGGCGCGGAGGACCTCGCTCATCCGGATCTCGTCGGGTCGCCGCGAGAGCTCGTAGCCGCCGCGGGCGCCGCGGGTGGACACGACGAGGCCGGCGTCCCGGAGGCTCGTGACGAGCTGCTCGAGGTAGGCGCGCGGCAGGTCCTCGTCGATCGCGATCTCCGCGAGGCTCGCGGGCCCGGTCCCGTAGCGCCGCCCGAGCTGCACCATGAGCCGGACGCCGTACTCGCCCTTCGTGCTGAAGGCGACGGCGCCGGATCCGTGGAAGGTCGCGCGCGTGGTCAGGGGTCGGTCCTCGTCGGGAGGAGCGACTGCCGGTGCGTGGCGACGTCGGCGCCGGCGCTAATTCCGAGCGATTTCGTCGGGATTGAGTCTAGTCCCGGCCCGCCGGAGCGTCAACGACGCGCAAAGGGTCGAGCAGGCGCACGAACGGACCGGCGTCGAGCGCGCTACGGTGCAGGACTGGATGCGACACCGGACGGACGATGCGGTCGCGCTGATGGTGGCAGGCGCCTGACATCGAGCTGGTCGGTGCCACCGCCGTCAACGGCAATACAGGGGTCGACGACACCACCGAGAACACGCTTCGTGTGTTCGACCTCGTCGTTGTGTCAGCGACCGACCGGAGACTGACTCGGTGAGCGACGTCCTTGCGGCATCCGATCACTTGCCGGTGCATCCGATGACGGGGCAGTGGATAGAACGGAGCGGAGCTGCCGAAGGGGCGGGTTAGGCTGGATCCGCCGCTTACGCAGCGTCACCGGGGCCGTTTCTCTCAGGTTTGCGTTTGTCGCCCACGAGGCGTCGCATCGTCTCGTGGCCCTCGACAAAGTCGTTCGCGGTCGCGGGCATACCCTCCGGCAGCGCGTCGAGCGCCTCGAGGACGACCGCCGACATCGGACCCTGGTACCCGTCGAGCAGTACGGCGGCTGCACCTTGGCCGAAGTTCCGGTCCAGCTCAGCGCGCAGCTGGGCGAGCTCCTCGTCCGAGAGGGACGGGGGCCCGCTCAGCTCGTCAGGATCCGAGTCCGAGTCAAGGCCTGCCAGCTGATCGCCATGCCGCGCCAGCTGGCGTCGCAGCACCTCCGCGAAGCGTGGGTCCACCGGAGCTCCTTCTCAAGGCGATGCCTGTGCGAGCTACGGCACCGCAAGATTGACCGGGAGAGTCTCCCACTGAGGTGGAAACAGGGACGAAAGCAAACGAACCGCCCGATAGATCAAGTAGCCGGCCGAGATGCCACCAACGGTCACGACGACCGTCTGCGTCACAGGGACGTCGACAGTGACCGGCTGGGGCTTCTTGGCCGGGACGACCACAGGCGGCATCCGCCACGTGTAGTAGAAGCGTATTCCGGTCAACGGAGGCCATGGAGCGAGCCGAACGACTGGAGGACGCCCGCCACGACGGTTGGCGCTTCGCGGATCCCGCCCGCACGGACGGCTGAGGACGGCACCGTCGATCAGGTCCGATCAGAGCGACGCGGGCGGCAAGCCCGCATCGCCCGACCCGTCATCGAAGCCCCGGTGTTGCGTCGACGATCCGGCTGTACAGGTCCATGCCGTGGCTCGTCGCTCAGGGGCGGGCTTTCCGTGATGCGGAACGAGCGCTCGGCGCCGTCACCACGCTCGGCGCGGAGGAAGCGGACACCGGGCCGACCCGCCCGATGGAGATCCGCCGCGAACTGGTGGTTGTGCGTCACGAACCAGACGGTGACGCCCACTGTCGGCGAGCGCCGTGACGACCTGGCGGGCGATCTCGGCGCCCTCGCGCTCGTTGGTCGACGAGAACGACTCGTTGAGCAGCACGAGGCTGTCCGAGGAGCATGCGTCGATGACCGCGCCGGAGTCGACCGAGCTCCTCGTGGAGCTTGCCGCGCTCCATCGCGGCGTCCTCCTCGCGCGTGAAGTGCGTGAGGACGTTCGATCGAAGGCTCGCCGAGAAACGCTCCGCCGCGACGAACATTCCGGCGTGGAGCATCACGTGGGCCAGGCCGACCGCGCGGAGGAAGGTCGACTTGCCGCCGCCGTTGGCACCGGTGATCACGACGATCCGCGCGCCGTCCGCCGCCACGTCGTTGCCGACGACGGGACCATCGATCGTGAGGCGAAGGCCGGGATCGTAGAGGCCGGTCGCCGAGAACGCGCGGCTCGGCATCCTCGACCGGATCGGGCATGCAGACCGGGGCCGCCGGCCCCTGGAGCGCCTCGTGGAGGTTCAGGCAGCCGACGAGGAAGCCGAGCTCCGCCCGTAGCACCGTGAAGAACGCCAGCACCCAGCGGTCCGTCTCGTGGACTGCCGCCGGCGGTGGACGCGATGGCCTGCGCCCGGATCTCCCCGATCATGCTCATCGCCGTTCATGTCGCTGGTCAGGACCTCGACGGTCGACCGTCGCTCCTCGAGCCCAGGCGGCCGCGCCACCCCTGGATCGTGGTTGGTCGTCGGTGGAGGACGTACCCCGTGCCACGGTTGCCAGCCCCGAGGTGCGCGCTGACGTGGAGGGTCCGGGTCCGGAGTCGGTGGACGTGGTCGTCCGCCTCCGCGAGCCACGCGTCGTCGAGCTGCGACGCGATCGAGCTCGAAGAACGCGACGAACCCCGGCGACGTGAACGTGCCTGCCCGTTCGGCCTGGATCCGCCGCAGTCGAACGGAACGACTCGAGGAACAGGCCGATGACCTCGGCGGCACGATCGAGGACCAGCTCCGGATTGCGCATCGAGCTGCCCCAGACCTTGCGCTCACCTTCGACTGGCGTCGACGGCGATTGCGTAGAGCTCCCGGATGACGTCGGGGCTGGCGATGGCGTCCGCGACGCTTGCCTGGCGGTAGCGGATCGCCTCGACGGTCTCCAGCGGACTCGGCACGACCCGCCGCACGACCTGGTCGATGAACGGGTCGCCGCGGCTCATGGCCGCGTACAGGCGGTCGAGCCCGAGGTCCGCGACCAGGGTCGGGTCCGGACCCGGGAGCGCGTCCACGTCCAGGTCCCGGTCCGCGAAGAGCAGGCCCGGCCTCATCGGATCGGCCCGTCCCGCGATCCGCTCCCGGACCGCCTCGTAGCCCAGACCGTGGGCATCCGCGACGGCTCGCGCGTGGGCGAGCGGGTCGGGCGGCCGGCGCTCGAGCCGGAAGGTCGGCCGGGTCGGGATCGAGCGGGTCGGTCACCGCGGTCACGCTCGCAATCGTTGGGTCGTCCGCGGCCAGCTCGCCAAGGAACGTCACCACGACGCAGGTCGCGCCGCGCTGGGTCATCTCGCCGATCAGCGCCCGGTTGAGGGCGAGGGCGTCGTCGGTGGTCGTCGAGGCGAAGCTCTCGTTCATGATCACGACGCTGCCCGGCCGCAGGGCGTCGAGGATCGCTCGGGCCCGGGTGAGCTCGGCCTCGAGACGGCCGGTCAGGTCGCGTCGGATCCTCGGCTCGCGCGAACAGCGTGTGGACGGCGTCGCCGAGCTCGACGCGGGCCGCGACCCCGGCACCGAGGACGCCGATGGCCGCGAGGTGGTGCAGCTGCCCGATCGCCCGGGCGAACGACGTCTTGCCGCCCTGATTGGGGCCGGTGATGACGACGAGACGCTCGACGTCGGACAGCTCGAGGTCGTTGATCACGATGCCGTCGCCCGGGGGCACGTGCCGCAGCGCGAGCGCCAGGTCGAACAGGCCGTGGGCGCCGAGTCCGCCGTCGCTCGTCGACACGTCCGGGTAGCAGAACGGCAGCCCGACGTCCGCCAGTGGCCCGATGAGCTCGAGCCAGCCGAGATAGAAGGGCAGCTCCCCCGCGAAGAGGCGCGATGCCGGGGTCGAGGAACGCGCCGTGCCGCTGGATGTACGCCTCGAGCGCCTGGAAGACGTCGCGATGGAAGCGCGCGACCCGCTCCAGGATTCCGATCTCGACAGGGTTCATGTCGACGGTGCGGAACACATCGACCGGCAGTGGGGTGGGGGCCGCCGATCGCCGGAAGCGCGCGAACGTGGCGAGGACCTCAGCACCGTAGTCGGTCTCGTCGTTGTGCCGCCCCACGACGATCCGGTTCTCGCCGATCCGCATGCGATACGTCACGCCCGCCAGGTCGGCGAGCATCCGCTTCGTGTCGCTGACGAGCGTCGTGAACGCCTCCGAGTCGACGTACCCGCGCAAGCCGGCGCTGAAGGCGGTGAGCGCTCGCGAGGCGGGCGAAGCCTCCTCGAGCGCGTCCGCGACGGCAACGACGGCACGCTGGTACTCGTCCGCGGCCTCGAGCTGCCAGCGATGCCGTTCGAGCGGGTGCGCGATCGACGAGGCGAGCCGCAGGTGCTCGTCGACGACGTGCATCCGAGCGGCGAAGTCGCCCAGCGCGCCGCGGAGCCGCGGCGATCTCGAGGTCGCGGAACACCTCGTGCCGGAACCGACGGCATCGGGATCGCGGAGGCGAGTGAAGAACCGTGCCCGGCGTTCCGGGTGGGCATGGTCGTCCCCCAGGGCCGCGGCAACGTCGTCGAGATGCAGGTCGCCGGCGAACGGCGGCATCGACACGGTCGCATCGGAGTCTGGGCCATCGCCAGGCCGGAACAGGATCCCGGAAGGGAGCGTGGGAGTCTCCTTGAGCGCGAGCACGTGGCGCGCATCGTACGGGCTGATGCCGGTCGGGCACCGGGCACGGTGCGATCGACGCGCGTGGGTGCCGCTGGTGGCGGGCGATCCGGTGACGAACGCCGGCGTCGCGGGCTGGCCCTCAGCCGAGGCGAACGCGGGTAGGTCGAATCCTGATCGGGACGCTGAAGTCGAGCGCGGTCTGGGTGAAGTCCAGGCCCCAGTGGGCGTGCGGCTCGGTGTACTTCGCGCGGTAGCGATCGTTCACGTCCAGCGGCGGGATCGACTGATCGATCTCCGCGGTCCCTTCGATGATCAGCGTGCGATCGCCGTACGGGTCGGACTGGAGGTGGAACGACACGAGCGGCGAGTGGGCGATGTTCCGCAACTTCGGCGTGTCGGGCTGGCTGTAGAAGAAGACATCGGCGCCGTCGTGGAAGAACGAGATCACGGACGTCTGAACGCGGCCATCCGGCGCGACGGTCGTCAGCCAGGCAACGACGTCTCGCTCGAGATGCTCCCGCGCCCAGGCCGCGTCCTCGCGATCGAGCGCCGCCGTCAGCGGATCGCTGTCAGTCATCCCACATCCCTGATTTCCGTCGGCTACGGCTTGAGCGGAGGGGGAACGAAGGTGGCGTGCATCGTGTCCGCGTCGATCTTGAGCGCGAACTTGAGGGTCACCGATCGGCCGACGGCCATCGCGTCGCACTCCTTGCGCGGCGCGGGGGCGACGATCACGTAGGTTCCCTGGACCGTCAGGTCGACCTTCTTGTCGCAGACCGACGCGGTCCAGCCGACGACCAGGGCCTTGGACCCCTTGCCCGCGACCACCGTCGCGTCGGTGCCCGACGGCGTGTTCGCGATCGAGGCCGCCTCGGTCGGCGTCGGCACCCGGATGCCACTCAGGACGTTGTCCGGGTCGTGGACGACGACCTTGACGCCTTTTCCGCTCTCGGCCGGCAGCTGGACAGTGAACGATTGGCCCGCCGCGACGGACGAGGACGGCGCCGGGTTGCTGGACGCCGAGGCAGCGGGAGATTCCGCTCCGGGCGCGACTGAGGCCGAGGCGGGCGGGTTGCCGCCGCACGCCGTGGCGACGAGCGCGACGAGTCCGATGAGCACGGCGATCGATCGCATGCCTGTCCTTCCTCTCGTTGGTCTGAACGCGCTCGGCGCCCGGGCGGTAGTGGAGGATGTGACGATCGCTCGCCGCGCGACTCCGCTTGCCGCCCTGTTCGTTGCCATGGTGACACTCACTGACTGCGCGGGCATTGCGCCCGCGACCGCCGGTGCGCCGGCCGACGCCCAGGCGTCCGTCGCGCCGACGCGAACGCGCTCCACGGGGCCCGTCGACCCGAGCGCCTTTGCGAACGACGCGACGTACGGCGCCTGGCGTCGTTCCCCGGTGACGCCGATCCCCGAGTACGTCGCCGCGGTCACGGACGCCTGCCGGGCGGACCCCGCGGTCGGTGATCTCCCGCTGGTCGTCCTCGACGCCCGGGGCGAGGGTCGCGCGATCCTCGTGTTCGCCGACGACGCAGGCCGCGGTCTCGTGCATCGCCGACGACGACGGGTCCGGGACCATCGCGGTCGACACGCACGCGGTGCCTGGCTACGCGAAGGCGAAGCCACCCGCCAAGGGCCATCTCGGGGTGCACGACCTCACGACCGTCGGAGCCGGGGGATCGTCGTACTCCGCGCTCGTCGGCCAGTACGAACCGACCGGCGTGCGGAGCGTGGCCGCGAACTTCGACGCCGACGCCGCCTGGTACACCGCGGCCTCGGACAACGGCTGGTACGCGATCTGGTGGCCGGGCGAGTCCAAGCCAATGGGCGTCGCGACATCCAGCAACCGGAACGAGGTCATCGACAGCTACGCCCCGTAGCGCGGCCCAGGTCAGTCCAGCGGGCGCCGGATGCGGCGGCGCCGAGGCACGACGGTGTCGACGTCGCGCACGACGGCCCGACGGTAGCCCAGGAACGCGGCGAGGTCGGCGAACTGCCGCTCCAGCGACGCGCTGCAGCCGCGCGCTCGGGCGTTCGAAGGGGTCGAGGTCGACCTCCATCGTCGTGCCGGCGGCCCGGTGGCCCCACGCCCCGACCGCTCGGCCGTCGACGAGGACCATGCCCAGGCCGTTCCCGTCGCCATCGAACACGCGGTCGTGGACGTCGCGATCGAGGAAGCGCGAGCGGCCGTCGAGCGGATAGCCCATCGTCCACGCGTCCCACTTCGGCAATAGCGTGACTACACCGCCGAGCGGCTTCGTGGCCTCGAAGTCACCGAGGTCCTCGGCTCTGAGCAGCAGGCCGTCGCCGACGTCGATCGTCTCGTGCGCCGCGATCGCGTCCGCCGCCCGGCGCCCGTTCAGCCCCGACCACCACGCGAAGTCGGCGACCCGCGCCGGGCCGAACGCCCGCAGGTACTCGCCGGCGAGCCAGGCGCGAGCCGCCGCCGGATCGGGCGCCGCGGGCTCGGGGTCGCCGGCGAGCCACGCATCGCGCGCCAGGTACCGCGAGGCGTTCGATGTGAGTGAACCCGACCCGATGGCGACCACATCGCCCCGCAGCGACAGCCACGACAGGAAGCGGGCCGACCTCGACCCCGTCAATGGCCACCCGCGCCCGCAGCTCCTGCGCCGTGCCCGGTTCGGCCGCAGCCTCGAGGACCGCGTCGCGCACGGCCGCCTGCTCCTCGGGTGCGACGTTGGCGCTGCGCAGCATCCAGGCGAAGCGCTCGATGGGAACGGCCGTCGCCGCGGCGACGAGCGGGGCCGAGGCTCGTGGCCACGACGAAGCCCGACGTCCGCATCGCGCGCATCCGCATCGTCGCGCGCGACGTCGTCCAGCGCGAGGATCGCGGCGGGGGTCGCGGACGGGGCCCGGACGTGGATCGAGAGCGGGCCGCTCGGATTCGCGCCGTACACGCCGACGACTGCGGTGATCGCCTCGAGCGCCGATCCAGCCGAGCCATCGAGGCGCTGGCGGCGGAACGAGAAGGCGGTCGTGCGCGGGTCAAACACCACGACGTGAGTATCGACGCGGACAACCCCCCGGTCGTGCAGTCCCGCTGCACGAGTGGTACGACCGTCCTATCGTGCGTACGGCGCCCGTGCTCGCGTACGTTGCGTTCCGACACAGCCCGAATCACCCCCTGTGCCTCGGGGAGGGCGCAGGGCGCCCGCAGGGGGTAACCACGACCCGTCGCATGGCTCTGGCCCTGGACGACAGCACGCCGCTCCGCCGACGCCAAGGCGCCGCGTCCGGCGAGAGGGCCGACCCGGCGCCGACAGCCGGACGACGACCAGGAGGCGCGAGCCGTCGCGCTTCGTCGCGTCGTCGCCGAGGTCAACGGCACGCTCGAGCTCGACGCCGTGCTCGAAGACGTCCTCGACTCCTCGCAGGAGCTGTTCGGCGCCGACGCCGCGGGCCTGTGGCAGCTCCAGCCGCGTCGCCAGCCGTTCGAGCTGATCGCGAGCCGCGACCTCGGCCAGGAGCTGATCGACGAGGTCGCCGCCGTCTACGAGGACGACGACGTCATGGGCCTGCGCGCGATCCGCGAGCGGCGCCCGATCGTCGTCGCCGATCCCGCGGCGGCCCCGCACCTCGGCCCGATCTACGAGCGGCTGGGGTTCCAGACCGTCAACTTCGTCCCGCTCCTGTTCCGCGACGAGCAGGTCGGGCTGCTGGTCCTGTACCACCGGACGCCGCTACGACTGGTCGCCCGACGAGCTCGAGCTGTGCACCTCGTTCGCGCAACCAGATGGCGACCGCGTTCGCCAACGCGCGGCTGTTCGCCACGCGTCCGCGAGGGCGCGGCGCGCCTGCGGGCGATCCAGGAGCTGTCGTCGCGCCTCAACCGGATCCAGGACGTCGAGGGCATCGGCGACGCGATCGTCGCGGAGGCCGACCGCCTGATCCGGCCACGACACGATCCGCGTCTACGTCGTCGACCAGGCGACGCGGATGTGCGAGCCGATCGCGTTCCACGGCGAGTTCAGCGGGCATCGGCCGGCTGCTCGCGGACGTGCTGCGGCTCCCGATCGGCGAGGGCCTCACCGGGCTGGGTCGCCGAGCACAACGAGACGATCCGGCTCGGCGACGCGGCTGCGCGACCCGCGCGGCACGCCAGGTCGGGACCACGACCTCGGCGCGGAGTCGATGCTGCTGGTGCCGATGTCGTACGAGTCGCGCGTGCTGGGCGTGATCGTCGTGTCCAAGGCGGGCTACGACCAGTTCGGCGAGGACGACCAGCGGACGCTCGAGATCTTCGCCGGCTACGCGGCCCAGGCCGTCGTCAACGCCGAGGCCTTCGGGCAGGTGCGGCGGCAGCAGGAGGAGCTGCAGCCACCGGCTCGAGAGCCAGCGCCGCCTGCTCGAGGTCAACGAGCGCCTGCTGGCGACCCTGGACCCGAGCGGCGTGCTCGAGATGATCGCGGACTCGCTCAAGGTCGTCGTCTCGTACGACGCGCTGACCGTCTACCGCGTCGACCGCGTCGCCCAGGTGCGGCGCGCCGTCCTCGCCCGCGACCGGTTCGCCGACGTGATCCTCCAGCACGAGGGCCCGCTCGACGCCGGCATCACCGGCTGGGCGATCCACAACGGCGAGGCGCGTCCTCGCCAACGACGCGCACCTCGACCCGCGCTCGATCCAGATCCCCGGCACGCCCGAGGAGCCGGAGTCGATGCTCGTCGTGCCCGCTGATCGCGGCGGGCGAGGTCATCGGCACGCTCAACGTCGCGCGGATGGGCGAGCAGCGAGTCGCACTTCACGCACGACGAGTTCGAGCTGGTGCAGCTGTTCGCGGCCCAGGCGTCGATCGCGCTGCGCAACGCCGAGGCGCACGGCGCCGTGATGACCCAGGCCGAGCACGACGCGCTGACCGGCCTGCGCAACCACGGCGCCTTCCAGCGCGAGCTCGGGCTGCTGATCGCGCGCGACGAGCCGTTCGGCCTCCTGATGCTCGACCTCGACGCGTTCAAGGCCTACAACGACTGGCACGGCCACCCCGAGGGCGACGCGCTGCTGGCGCGGATCGCGACTGGCGATGTCCGACGCGCTGCGCGACGGCGACCGCGTCTACCGCTACGGCGGCGACGAGTTCGCGATCCTGCTGCCGCGGCATCACGGCCGCCGCGGCCCGCGAGGTGACCGAGCGCATCCGGTCGGCCGTCGCGCGGCTCACCGAGGTCGACCGGCCCGACCGTCACGGTCAGCGCGGGCGCCGCCCTGTACCCCGACGACGCCCAGGAGAAGGACGAGCTCGTCGCCGTCGCCGACCGTGCCCTGTACCTCGCCAAGCCCGCCGACCGCCTCGCGCCTCGGCATCGACGACCCGACCCGCGACCCGTACCTCGCCGCCATCGACCAGATGACGCTCCGGCTGCTCGAGCGCCTCGAGCCGCGCCAGCTGCTGCGCGAGATCGTCGATCGCGCGGCGAGCCTCGTCGGCGTCAAGCACGGCTTCCTGTACCTGCTCGAGGACAACGAGCCGGCACGTCGGACCTCGTCTGCCGCGTCGGCGTCGGGCTGTTCGACGGGCTCGACGGCTACCACCTCCCGCCCGGGACGGGCATCGGCTGGACGGTGGTCCGGTACGGGCGCCCGATGAACGTCGACGACTACGGCGCGTACCCGACCCCGGCGAGCGGCCTCGACGCCGCGGCGTTCGGCGCGGTGTGCGCGGTGCCGCTGACGTCCGACGGCGAGGTGCTGGGCCTGATCGGGCTCGCCTCCGGCGACCGGGCGCGGCCGTTCACGCGAGCGCGAGCTCGAGGCGCTGTCCCGGTTCGCCCAGCTGGCGTCGATCGCCCTCGACAACGCCCGCCTGTTCGAGCGAGCGCAGACGGAGGGCCGCAGCGCGCCCACGCCGCCCTCCACGACATGCTCACGGGCCTGCCGAACCGGACGCTCCTGCTCAACCGGCTGGCCGAGCACCTCGACGCGGACGCCCGCGACCGACGGCCGAGGCGCCCGCGCCGCGGGTGGCGCTGATCCTGCTCGACCTCGACCGGTTCAAGGTCGTCAACGAGAGCCTGGGCCACGCGGCGGGCGACCTGCTGCTCGCCGAGGTCGGGCCGGCGGCTCGTCGCCACCGCCCGCGACGACCGACGTGGTCGCCCGGCTCGGCAGCGACGAGTTCGGCGTGCTGCTGGGGCCCGTCCGCAGCGTGCGCGAGGCGGAGCGCGTCGCGGCCGCGGATCACCGCCATCGTGTCGGTTCCGTTCGACCTCGACGGCCAGGAGGTGACCGTCGGCGCGAGCATCGGGCTCGCGGTGGGCCGGCCGGCTGTCACGTACGCCGGCGACCTGCTCAAGGAGGCCGAGATCGCCCTCCACCGGGCGAAGGTCGACCCCGTCCGCAAGTTCGTGATGTTCGACCCCGAGATGCGCGCCGAGACCCTCGACCGCGCCACGCTCGAGCACGACCTGCGGCGCGCGATCGAGCGCTCGGAGCTGCGCGTCCACTACCAGCCGCTCGTCGACCTCGAGAGCGGCCGCGTCGTCGGGCCTCGAGGCGCTGCTCCGCTGGCAGCACCCGACCCGCGGCCTCGTGCCGCCGCTGTCGTTCATCCCGCTGGCCGAGGAGACGGGCCTGATCCTGCCGATCGGCCAGTGGGTCCTCGAGACCGCCTGCCACCAGGTCCGCGCCTGGCAGCGTCGCTACCCGTCGGCGTCGTCGCTCGTGATCAGCGTCAACCTCTCCGCCCGCCAGTTCGCCCAGTCGGACCTCGTGGCGCGGTTGCCGCGACGATCCATCGGTCCGGGATCGCGCCCGGCGAACCTCGAGCTCGAGATCACCGAGAGCGTCGTGATGGACCAGTCCGAGGCGTCGGTCGAGCGGCTGCGCGGGCTCCAGGCGCTGGGCGTGCAGCTCGTGCTCGACGACTTCGGGACCGGCTACTCGTCGCTGTCCTACCTGCGCCGGCTGCCGCTCGACACGATCAAGATCGACCGCTCGTTCGTGTCCGGGCTCGGCTCGGACGCCGCGGACCTGCCGATCGTCCAGGCGGTCATCTCGCTCGCCCACGGCCTCGGCATCGACGTCGTCGCCGAGGGCATCGAGACCGCCGCGCAGCTCGCCTGCCTGCAGGAGCTCGCCTGCGACCGCGGCCAGGGCTACGCGTTCGCGCGACCGCTGCCGCCCGACGACCTCGAGGCGCATGCTCGCCGGGCGCGGGCGACTCCTCGCTGATCCTGCGAGGTCGAGCCCGTCGCTGCCTAGCGCCCGCTCATCCCGAGCCTAGTTCCGCCCGGCGCCGAAGATCCGGAGCAGGAACAGGAACAGGTTGATGAAGTTCAGGTACAGGTGGAGCGCGGCGAGGATCGACGCGCGCTCGAGCGAGCCCGCGAACGCCGCGTAGTCGCCGCGGGTGATCCGCTGGACGTCGTACGCGGTGAGGCCGTGAACAGCACCACGCCGATGATCGAGATGACCCAGCCGATCGCGCTCGACGGCCAGGAAGATGTTCACGATCATCGCGACGAACAGGCCGATCGATCGCCATGAAGAACAGGCCGCCGAGGCCCGCGAGCTCGCGCTTGGTGACCGCGCCGTAGACCGCCGCCGCCCCGAACATCGCCGCCGCCGAGAAGAACGCCGCCGCGACCGACTCGCTCGTGTAGTAGCTGACGATGAACGCGATCGTGAAGCCCATCGACGCCGCGTAGACGAAGAACAGCCCGAGGCTGGCCGTCGGCGAGATCCTGTTGATCGCGCCCTGGATCGCGATCGCGAGCACGAACTGGCCGATGGCGATCAGCCACCAGTAGTGGCCGACGGTCTCGATCAGCGACTGGTTGCCGCCGACGAGGTACGCGACGCCCGCGGTGAGCAGCAGGCCCGCGAACATCCAGCCGAACGCGCCGACGAGCAGCTGCTGGACGAGCGCCGGCGCCGGCCGGACGCCGAGCTGCGACGGGGACTGCGGAACGCGGCCGGCGGCATGCCGCCGGACTGGGGGTAGCCGCTCATGGTTCGCTCCTCTCGGGTGACGCCGGCTGCGATCGGCCGCGGGTCCGCGAGGGCCGGGCCACGGTCGACGACTTCGCCTCTGCCTGTTCGGCCACGCGGGCCAGGATCCAGAGCAGGTCGGCGAGCCGGTTCAGGTAGGGCAGGACGTGGCCGGCGGCGATCGCATCGTCGGCCGCGGCCAGGGTGACGGTGCGCCGCTCGGCGCGGCGGATGACGGTCCGCGCGAGCTCGAGCGCGGCGGACAGCCGGGTCTCGCCGGGGACGACGAACTCGCGTGGCAGCTCGATCGCCGCCTCGGTCGCGCGCAGCACGTCGTCGAGGCCGTCGACCATCTCGCGGGAGACGCGCGTGACGCCGTCCTGCTGCTTGTCGCGCGCGTCCGGGTTGGTCGCGAGCTCCGCGCCGACGGCGAACAGCTCGCGCTGGAAGCGCAGCAGCAGCTCGGCCGAGGCCGCCGACGTGCGGCGGCAGGACGCCGTACTGGGCCTTCATGCCGAGCTCGGCGCGGGCCAGCCCGAGGGCCGCGACGGCCTCATCGACCGTGCCGTAGGCCTCGGTGCGCGGGTCGTCCTTGCGGACGCGGTCCCCGCCGAACAGGAGCCCGGTGGTGCCGTCGTCGCCGCGGCCGGTCGCCACGGCGCTGTCGAACGAGAGCGTGGAACGCGTCATCCGCGATCGGCGCTCACCACATCAGGCCCGCGTCGCGCGGGTCCCAGCGCTCGGCGAGCAGCGTGACCTTGACCGGGTGATCGACGACGCTCTCGGCCTGCTCGGTGACCTGCTGCGATCATCGCGCCGGCGTACGGGCAGAACGGGGTGGTCAGGATCATCTTGATCTCGGTCGAGTCGGGTCCGAGGATGATCTGCTTGATCAGCGCGAGCTCCACGACGTTCATCCCGATCTCGGGGTCGACGACGGCACGCAGCGCGTCCAGGATCGCGAGCTCGGTCGCGCGGCGCTGGGCGTCGAACGGGGCCGCGTCGCTCGGGCGCGGCGGTGGCTGGGCGGGTCTCGGTCACGGGGCTGCGTATCGGTCATCGTCGAGAAATCCTAGCACCACGCTCGGAAATGACCGTTTGCGCCGCATGCCGGCGGGCCCCACGATGGAGCCCGATGGGCACCAAGACGGCGGTCCTGCGGCTCACCGACGACGGGCTGCAGTTCGAGGCGACGACCGGCAGCGGCCACACGATCGTGCTCGACGACGCGGCGCGCGACTCGGGCGCGCGGCCCGCGGAGCTGCTGGGCGTCGGCGCTGGCGGCGTGCACCGGGATGGACGTGATCTCGATCCTGCGCAAGAAGCGCCAGCCGGTCACCGGCGTACGAGATCCGGGTGAGCGGCCACCAGATGCCGGAACGTCCGCACGCGTTCACGCGCTTCGACGTCGTCCACGTGGTCGACGGCGTGGGCGTCGATGCCGAGGCGGTCCGGCGCTCGGTCGAGCTGTCGGCGACCAAGTACTGCTCCGTGGGCTCGACGCTCGCGTCGGGCGTCGCTCGAGATCCACCACGCGTACCTGCTGCGCGACGCCGGACGGGAGCGAGCAGCGCGCGGACGTCGTCGTGCTCGGGCCGAACGAACCGTACGAGCGCCCCGCCTGAGCGCGCGGTCAGGCGGGCGCGGCGACCTTGACCACGACGCCCGGCACGCGCAGGCGCTCGGGCAGCCGCCGCGGCCTCATCGACGGTCAAGCCAGGACCCTCGAGCGAACCGTCGGCCTCGAAGAAGTCGCGCGTAGCGATCGCGGTTGGCCGGCCGCGTAGACGTAGGCCTCCGCGATCCCGACGAGGCGCAGCTCGGGGTGGTCCTTGAGCAGGTCGACGACGGTGTACCCGTTCGCGCGCAGCTCGAGCACCTGGCGCACGGTCAGGCGGGTGCCGTAGCAGAACGGCTCGCCGTTCATCACGAGCGGGTCGACCTTGACCCACTTGATCGTCATCGGTCACCCGCCCTTGTAGAGCGCGGCGAGGATCGGGTTGCTCTTGCGCGCGTCGCCGGCCAGGCGTCGGTGCCAGCGGAACACGGCGATCGCCTCGTCGAGCGCGGTGTCGGCCGGGGACCATCTCGTCGGCCGTGAGCACGCCCCGGACGCTGGCCCGGATGCCCTCGAACAGCCGCACCACGTCGTCGAGCGCGACGCCGCGGCGGCGGTACACGGTCGCGGTCTGGTCGGCGAACTCGCGCAGCCAGCTCGGGTCGTTGCCGGCGACGCACAGGGCCAGGCGGTCGACGAACACCGTCGCGTCCTGGAGGAGGTTGCGCAGGCCGGCCTCGCCGATGCGGTCGGCGTACGTCGGGTCCTCGTTGGTCGCGACCTCGAGCGCCCGCGTCGCGATCCGCAGGTCGCTGCGTCCGGAGCCGCGCGCGCGGCGTCCGGGAACCCGGCGTCAGGTCGCGCGGAGGGAGGCCGAGCGAGGGGTGGGTCACGGTCGGAGAGGATACCGTCCCGGTCCCGGCGCGTACGATCGATCGATGAGCGACGACGACGGCGACGACCCGCCGCCGAGCGCGCAGCGGCAGCTCGACCGAGCGCCCGGCGAGCGGTACCGGTCCCGTCCCGGAACGCGTCGGCGACCTCGGCGGTGCCCTGTCCGCCTTGCCGGCGGAGCCGGTCGAGGCTCGTCTCGGTCGGCGGTCCCGATCCTCGTGGCCGTGGCGTCGGCGCGGCGCTGGTCGCCGTGCTCGGCTCGTTCGACATCGGCGCGGGGCTGCTGGCCGTGTCGGCGTTCATCGGCTGGGCGGTGGCGCGTCGCCGTCGTCTGGAGCGGCGTACCGGCACCCGGAGCGCGCGGGCCAGCGGGCCGCGTGGGCGGTTGCGCTGGCCGTTGGCTCGATCGTCGCTCGGGATCGTGGTCCTGTGGATCTACTCCGCACGTCGAGGGCGGCGTGATGGACCCGTTCGCCTACCTCGACGAGCGGTTCGGGCCCTCGCCTATCGTCGAACGTCATCGTCGCCGGGGTGGTCGCGTACCTGCGTGCGCGCTGAGGCCGCGCGGCGGTCAGGTCACCCGTCAAACTGCGTCGACTGGACTTGGGTCGAGAGCGGAGGACAGACGGTAGATGAAGCAGATCGCGAAGCCCATCCTCATCACGGCCGTGGTCGTCGGCCTGATCGCCGGGGCGTACTTCCTGATCCGGGACCGCGTCTCCGAGTCGGCGGGTGAGCTGCGCGTGGGCGACTGCTTCGAGGTGCCGAGCGAGACCACGGTCAGCCAGATCCAGCATCGCCCGTGCACGGAGCCCCACGACGGGGAGGTGTTCGTCGTGGCGAACATCGAGAACGACACCTATCCGATCTCGATCACCATGGAGCGCTGGGTGACCGATAACTGCCTGGGCAGCGCGTTCGAGTCGTACGTGGGCACGAGCTACGACGGCCAGACCGACGTCGAGGTCCAATGGTTCTCGCCCACGTTCGACGGCTGGAAGAACGGCGACCGGGAGGTCAAGTGCTTCCTCACGCCATCGGCCGGTGGCACGGTCACCGCTTCGTACAAGGCGGGCGGCGCACCGGCGGCGAGCTAGTCGATCGCTAGATCCGGCCGGACTCCATCGGCCGGTCGCCTGAACCTGCGGCGGCGGCGACCGTCTCCGCGCGGATCGCGGGCGGGGTGAGCTGCTCGCGGAGCAAGCGCCCGAAGCGCGCGTCGCGGTCCACCGGCCTGACGACCTCGAGCCACGTCCGCAGGAGCGCCTCGCCCTCCGTGTAGACGTAGTCGTACAGGCGCCACAGGGGTGGGCGATGAACTCGATGCGCTTCGCCGCGGTGTCCGGGTTCGTCCGCCCCACCTCGACCAGGTAGGCGATCGCCTGTTCCCGCGGCAGACCGTCGACGTGGAGCATCAGCGCGGCGTTGATGCGCGCCTCGGCGAGGATCGCGCGCTGGTCGGCGACCGCGGCCTACCGGGCTCGCCGCGACCAGCAGGGCATCCCGGTCGTCGGCCATCGGCAGCCCGGCGACCGACGCCAGCTCGACCAGGAGCCCGGCCATCTCGTCGGGCGGGACGGCGAACCCGATGCCGACGTTGGCGAGGCCCTCCGAGATCAGGCATTCGGGCGTGTTGATGAGCAGGATCGAGGCCTCGAGGCGGCCGAGCTCCTCGACGAGCACCTGTTCCTTCGTCGCGTGCTCGAGGTGATGGCCCGGGTACGTCTCGTGGGCCACGGTGCCGACGAGGTCGGGGAGCCGGATCGGGAGGTCGACGTTGAAGTCGACGCGGGATCGGTAGCCGCCGTCGTACCAGTTGTAGCCCGTCCACGGCTGGTCGCGGACCAGCGAGACCCGCAGCGCCTCGCCGTCCGGGTAGGCCGAACATGGCCGCGGCGCGATCGCGGAACCGGGGGACGAGGACGATCCGCGACGGCCGAGACACGGTCGGGCGGGACCGTCCAGGCACGGCGTCCTCGGCGGCGAGGCGCTCGGCGAGCGTGCCGTGCCCGGGAGGAGCGTCGTCGAGGCGCGCGGCGGCGTCCTCGAACAAGGCGTCCGGACGGCGTTCCGGGCGGAGCGTGAGGCAACGCGCAACCTGGTCCAGGTACGAGATCGGCTCGCCCGCCTTGACCCGCGCGAGCGTCTCGAGGGCGACCAGCTGGAGCGTCGAGCCACGGCGGCGGTCCGGGTCGCGGACCTCGCGCGGCGAGGCGGGCTCGGAGCGCTACGGCGTCGTCGGCGAGCCGCGTCGGCGACCGGAGCTGCTCCATGTCGACCTTCGCCTTGAGCGCGGCCGGGCCGAAGTAGCCGTCGACGGTCCCGGGCAGGTGCTGGTCGAGCCGGAGGCCGAGCAGGATGTAGTCGCGGGCGACATCGTCGGGCGCCGGGACGTCGCGCGTGCCGCCGACCGCCGGAACGCGTGCCGTGGTCATCGCTGGAGCCGGTCGTTGCGCGGAGCCCGCGGCGCGCCGTCGCTCGTGCGTCGCCGTGGTCCGCCGCCGCCCGCCGCGCCTCGTCGAGCCGTGCCTGCATCTCCGGGTCGAGCGGGATCGAGCGGCGCGTCGTCCCGGCGATGTGGGCCTGCGCCTGCGCCGCGACGTCGTCGTCGGACGCCGCCGGCACCTCGCCCATCCCCTGCCCCGCGCCGACGCCGCCGGTCTCGCCCCGGAACGGCATCCCCTGGCGCTCGACGGCGTCGAGGCTCATCCGCAGCGCCGCGGTCTTCTGCTCGCGCGACCTCGCGGACGTAGGCGGCCTCCTCGTCGGCGCGTCATCTCGCGCCCGCGCACGATGCCCTTCGGCTTGCCGACCATCAGCCACGAGAGGTGGTAGCGGTCCATCGTCCCCCACGCGGTCGCGAGCAGGTCGTCCGACAGCTGGAGCCACGTCTGGAGGGCGTTGAGCGACGGCTGGGCGATCAGGCGCTCGCCCTCCGCGATCAGCTGGCGGGTGCGCAGGATCAGCTCGTCGCGGGTCACGGGTCTGAGTCTAGCCGCGGCGGACGCGCCGCCGGCCGGTAGCCTTCGGCGATGGCCGACCTCACGCCCCACGACATCGGCTGGTTCGAGTCCGCCGACGAGCTGCGCGACTGGCTCGAGGCGCACCACGAATCGGCGCCCGAGAAGTGGGTCGGCACGCGCCCGAAGGCGTCTGGGCTGCCGACGCGTGACCTGGGAGGAGATCGTCGACGAGGTGCTGTGCGTCGGCTGGATCGACGGGATCCGCAAGCGGGTCGACGGCGGCTCGGCGCAGCGGATCACGCCCCGGCGCGACCGGCAGCGTCTGGAGCGCCCGGAACGTGGGCCGCGTCGAGGCGCTGCGCGCGGCCGGGCGGATGCGGCCCGCGGGCGAGGCGGCGTTCGGCCGCCGGCGCGAGGACCGGACGGCGATCTACTCGTTCGAGGCGAACCTGGGCGTTCGACGAGGCCGCCGAGGCCGCGATGCGACGGGACGCGGCCGGCTGGGCGTTCTGGGAGGCGCAGCCCGAAGGGCTACCGACGCCTCGGCCACGCACTGGGTGATGAGCGCGAAGCGCACCGAGACCCGTGAGCGCCGCCTCGCCCAGCTCGTGGAGCGCGTGCCGGCCGGCGAGCGCCTGCCGGCGACTGACCGGGACGGCCCAGCCGGACGGCGAAGCCCTGAGGTCAGCCCTCGACGATGAACCGCTCGCGGTCGGCGCGGGCGCGGAGGGTCCACGGGCCGGGGAGCGCCGTCGCCGATCGGGCGGCCGTCGAACCGGGTGACCGGGAGCACGCCCGCCACCGACGAGCAGACGAACGCCTCGTCGGCGGCCGCGAGCTCGCTCGGGCGTGAGCCAGGTCCTCGACCGGGCGAAGGCCCGCGCCGACTGCCCAGCGCAGCAGCCACGAGCGCGTCGTGCCGGGCGAGGATCGCGCAGTCGAGCGACGGGGTCGCGAGCTCGACGACGCCGTCCGGCGGCGCCGCGGACCAGGAAGACGTTGGCGGTCGTGGCCTCGGACAGGTGGCCGGAGATCGTGAGGAACAGCGCGTCGTCGGCGCCGGCGCGGCGGGCCTCGAGGCGGGCGTAGACGTAGTCGGCGCGGCTCGTGGTCTTGAGCGCGTCACGATCGGGTTCTGCGGGTCGCGACGAACGCTCGACGCCACGAGCGACAGGCCGCGCGAGAGGTGCTCCGGGCGGCGGCGGCGCGACCGGCCACGCCTGGATCACGATCGTCGCCGTGAGGCGCTCGTCCCGCGGCGGCAGCAGCCCGCGCGACAGCCAGGCGCCGCGCGAGACGGTGACCCGGACCGACGCGTCGCCATCGGCGCCGTCGAGCCCTTCGGCCGCCAGCAGGTCCCGCGATCCCGCGCGCGAGCATGCCCTCGACGTCGTCGGGCAGCTCGATCCCCAGGCCCGTCGGCCGATCGCCGGAGCCGCGCCGCGTGCTCCGCCAGCTCCGTCAGGTGCCCGCCGCGCGCCCGGAGCGTCTCGAAGATGCCGTCGCCCAGCTGGAACGCCGCGGTCGAACGCGGACAGGTGCGGCCCATCGGCCGGCAGCAGCTCGCCGTCGACCCAGACATGACGCGGATCCGCGCCGCTCACGCCTCGCACCTCGACCGCCCCGATCGACGACAGCGGCCCGCGCGCCTTCGCGACCGTCTCGTCCCACTCCTCCTCGCGGGTCGCTGCGCCACGTGATCCCGCCGCCCACGTGGAGCGTCAGCCGCTCGCCGTCCGCGACGAACGTGCGGATCAGGATGCTCGAGCCCATCCGCCCGTCCGGCCCGAGCCACAGCATCGTCCCGCAGTAGGGGCCGCGGCGGACCGGCTCCAGGCGCTCGATGAGCTCCATCGCCCGGATCTTCGGCGCGCCGGTGATGCTGCCGCCGGGGAAGGCGGCCGCGAGCAGGTCGAAGGCGTCCGCGTCCGGGCGCAGCTGGCCCGGTCACCGTGGTGACGAGGTGCTGGACGGCGGCCGTGCGCTCGAGGCGCAGCAGCCGGGGCACGCGCACCGAGCCGGGCTCGCAGACCCGCCCGAGGTCGTTGCGCAGCACGTCCACGATCATCACGTTCTCGGCCTGGTCCTTGGGGCTCGCGAGCAGCTCGCGGGCGAGCGCGCGATCCTGCTCGCGGGTCCGGCCGCGCGGCCGGGTGCCCTTGATCGGGTCCGTGGACGACGAGGCCGTTCGCGTCGACGGAGAGGAACGGCTCCGGCGAGGCCGACAGCAGGGCGCGGGGCCTGCCGCTGGCGGGCGAGGGGCCGATGTCGAGGAAGCCGGCGAACAGGGCCGGGTCGCCGGTCCGGAGGCGGCGGAAGACGGGCCACGGGTCGCCGTCGAACGGGGCCTCGAGGCGCCGCGTCAGGTTGGCCTGGTAGATGTCGCCGCGGCGCGATGGCCGTCGCGCACGGCCTCGACGTCCCGGATCCAGGCGTCGTGCGGCGTCAGCGAGACGAACGACGACGGGATGGCGGCCGGCGAACGGCGGCCATCGGCGGGCGACCGCGAGCCAGCGAATCGAGGCGCTCGCGGACCGCCGCGATCCGTCGCGCGCAGCCGCGCGGCATCGCCATCGACCGCCCGCGCCGCCAGCCACGCCGTGCCCGGTGCGCCGGTCCCAGGCGAGCGCCCAGTCGTGGAGCGCGAGCCGGAGCATCGGCAGGTGCTGGTCCACGCGCGCGATCGACGGGCAGCCGCTCGAACCGCCGGCCGAGGTCGTAGCCGAGGATAGCCGACGAGCCCGCCGGCGAACGGCGGCGCGGCCGGTCGCCGGCCGTCGACTCGTCGCGAGCCGGGCCGCCGCCCAGCCGCGCCAGCATCGACCGTCGCCTCGGCGAACGGATCGGCACCGTCGGCCGGCGCGTCGACGACCGCGACCGGATCGGCGGTCAGGTAGCTCCAGCGACCCGTGCGCCCGGGCGCGCGCTCTCGAGCAGCGCGAGCCCGGGCAGGTCGCGGAACGCCTCGGCGGCGTCCATCGGCGCGACGCCGTCCAGCTCGGCGGACCGGAGCACCGCCAGACCGACGCTGCGCCGCGGTGCGTGGAACGGGCTCCGGCGAGTTGTGCACGGGGCGATGATATGGGGGCCGTCTGCACGGGGCGGCCATGCACCGTCGGGTGGAGGGAACGTGGCCGCTCGGGAGCTCGGGATTCGCATCGGCCGCCTCGACGCCGGGCCGAACGACGCGATCACGGACGTCGCGCGGCGTGCGCGTCGGGCACACGACGCTGATCGAGGGCGACGGCCCGCTGGTCGTCGGCCGCGGGCCCGGTCCGCACCGGCGTCACCGTGATCCTCGCCGCACGAGCGACGACGTCTGGGCCGAGCCCGTGTTCGCGGGCTGCCACCGGCTCAACGGCAACGGCGAGCTCACCGGCCTCGAGTGGATCCGCGAGGCAGGGCTGCTCGGCCGGGCCGGTCGCGATCACCAACACCCACAGCGTCGGCGTCGTCCGCGACGCGCTGGTCGCCCACGCCATCGCCCATCGACGCGGCGGCGGCGGCCTGTGGTCGCTGCCGGTCGTCGGGGAGACGTGGGACGGGCTGCTCAACGACATCGACGGCCTCCACGTCCGGCCCGAGCACGTCGACGCCGCGATCGCCAGCGCGCCGCGGCGGCCCGGTCGCGCAGGGCAACGTCGGCGGCGGGACCGGCATGGTCTGCCACGAGTTCAAGGGCGGCATCGGGACGGCGTCGCGCGTCCTCGACGCGAGGCCGACGGCGGCTGGACCGTCGGCGTGCTGGTCCAGGCCAACTACGGCGAGCGCGACCAGCTGCGCGTCGACGGCGTCCCGGTGGGCCTCGAGATCCCGGGCCGGATGTGCCGTCGCCCTACGCGTGGCCGAGGCGGCCGACGACCTGCGTGCCGCCGCGGCGAGCGGCCGTGGGCCCGACACGAGCCGGGCACGGGCTCGATCATCATCATCGTCGCGACCGACGCCCCGCTCCTGCCCCACCAGTGCGAGCGGCTCGCCCAGCGCGCGACGCTCGGCCTGGCGCGGATGGGCAGCACCGCGAACCACTCGTCGGGCGACATCGTCCTCGCGTTCGCGACCGGCAACCGCGGCCTCGTCGACGACCGACGAGCCCGGCGTCACGCGGCGCCCGTGACCCACGACGTCCGGATGGTCCCCGACAACCGGATGACGCCGCTGTTCAAGGCGACCGTCGAGGCGACCGAGGCCGCCGATCGTGAACGCGCTGCTGGCGGCCGAGACGCTGACCGGCCGGGACGACGATCACCGCCCACGCGCTCGACCACGAGCGCCTCCTCGACGTCATGGCCCGCTACGGCCGCGGCCCGCGCGCCGCCGGAGGCGCCTGACGCCGGCCTGCCGGAGATTCGGCCTGCCACGCCCGACGACCTGCCGGCGATCCGCCGGCTCCTCGGTGCGTACCACAACGACGGACCCATCGAACGTGCGGACATCGTCGGGCCGTACGTGCGGCACCTCATTGCCAACCACCGGGCGCTGGTCACGACCATCGACGGCGTCGTCGTCGCCTACGGCGCCGTCGTCGACGCCGTGGTCGCCGCCCAGCTCGTGCGACCTGTTCGTCGAACCGGGGCGCCTCGGCCAGGGCATCGGCCGGCCGCTGCTGACGGCGCTGTTCGAGGGCTCGACGCATCGGACGACGTTCGCTTCGGACGATCCGCGGGCGCTGCCGCTGTATGCGCGCGCCGGGATGTCGCCGCGCTGGGTAGCCTCTACCTCGATGGCCCGTCGAGCGGGATCGAGCCCCAGCCTGAGCTCGACGTCGAGTCGGCAGAACCGGCCCGGATCGCCGAGCTCGAGCGTGCATGGACGGGCTCGTTCCGCGCCCGTCGACCATGCCTTCTGGGCGACGCAGGCGGACGCCGATCCGTTCGTCGTGTCGGATCGCTCGCGGGCCGGTTGCCGCGGGCTACGGTCGTGCCCGCCAGGTGTCCGACGCCCGGGCGCTCGATCGGCTCGTCCTGCGGCCGGACGCGGATCCCGTCGCCCCTGCCCTCGCGGCCCTCCGCCGCACGGGCCGCGGCGGCCCTGTTCATGCGGTTGTCCCGGGGCCCAACCCGCTGCTCCAGGCGCTGCTCGAGCGCCGGTTCCAACTGGTCGACCGCGATCAGTACATGGCCAGCTCAGACGACATCGTCGACCCGCTTCACAAGCTCCCGAACCCCGGATTCCTCTAGCGGGAATTGAAACGGCGCCGGGTCGCCCCGGCGCCGCGGATCCCCCCGCCATGGGGCGGCCGGCGTTACCCGACCGCGACCGGCAGCGAGACCTCGATCGGCACGCCGACCATCGATCCCCACTCGGTCCACGAGCCGTCGTAGTTGCGGACGCGCGAGAAGCCCAGCAGCTCGTGCAGGACGAACCAGCTGAGCGACGAGCGCTCGCCGATCCGGCAGTACGCGATCGATGTCGCGTCGGCCTGATGCCCTTGGCCGCGTACAGCGCGGTCAGCTCCTCGGCGCTCTTGAACGTGCCGTCCTCGCGGACCTGCTGGGCCCACGGGATCGACGCGGCGCCCGGGATGTGCCCGGCGCGCTGGGCGGTCTCGGTCATGCCGGGAGGGGCGATGACCTCGCCGTTGAACTCGGCGGGGCTGCGGACGTCGACCAGGGCGAGGGACGTGTCGCCGATCCGCGGCAGGATGTCGTCGCGGAACGCGCGCAGCGAGAAGTCGGCCTCGGGCAGCGGTACCCGGTCGGCGGCGTACGCCGGCACGTCGGTCGAAAGCGGCAGGTTGTTGTCGAGCCAGAACTTGCGGCCGCCGTTGAGCAGCCGCACGTCGCGATGCCCGTACAGCTGCAGCTGCCAGTAGGCCCAGGCGGCGAACCAGTTGTTGTTGTCGCCGTACAGGACGACGGTGGTGTCGGGGCCGATGCCGCTCGCGCTGAGCAGCTCGCTGAAGTCGGCCTGGGTCGCGATGTCGCGACGCACGCCGTCCGACAGCTGGCTGGTCCAGTTCCAGCCAACGGCGCCGGGGATGTGGCTCTGGTCGTAGGCGGTGGTGTCGACGTCGACCTCGACGAAGCGGATCGACGGGTCGTCGAGGTGGGCTTTCGCCCAGTCGGCCGAGACGAGGACGTCGTCCTTTGCGTAGCCGGTAACGGTCATCGAAGGGTGCTCCAGGTAAGGAAGGACGGGAAGGAGTGGGCGGGCGGTGCGTCGGCGGGCGCGCGGTCTAGCTGGACCGGACCCGCCAGGGACACGCGCAGCGGCCCGGACACGCGCAGCGCCCGGCAGGGCGGCGGGACGCGGATCGCCGGTCATCGTCATGTCAGCCGCCCGTCGCCATTCGGTCGCGCCGCGCGAACTCGTCGAGCGCCTGGCGGCAGGCCGCGGCAGCACGCTGGGCCTGGCCGACGATCCAGGGGTCGACGCGGCTCGAGTCCTCGATCGTCACTGTCGGGCCATAGGGGCCCTCGTCAAGCGCGATCCCGGACGCGTTCCGGTAGTCGGTCATCCAGTTCGCCTGGAGCACGATCAGGGCATCGATGACGACCGTGCGGCTGAACAGCCAATCGGTCCAGGCGGCGTTCAGGTGGTCGACGACGTCGTCGATGCGGACCGGCTGCCCACGTTCGAGCCGGGCGAGCAGGTCGATCACGCGCAGCGTCGCGAACGGATCGCCTGGTTCGGCGATCGTCGGCGGCTGGACGCGCGGGTCGGGCAGGCCGTCCGGCGCGGGTCGTTCGCCCAGGATCCCGGGCGCGACGGTGGACGATGCGGTCATCGGATATCCGAGCGGATTGGTCGGGTTTCGAAGGCTAGCACAGCGCCATCGGCCTGCCTACGTGCGTGGCGCGGTCTCGTCGGTCTCGTCGCCGCCCGGTTCGTCCGAGGGCAGCTCGATCGTCAGCATCGACCCATCGCCGGCGGGCACCGAGGCGTCCGGACGCGCCTGGTGGACGAGCTCGTGGGGCGGCGGCTGGTTGCGGAACACCTGCTGCTCGAACCCGAACAGCACCCCGCCGATCGACTGGCCCAGCGGCTGCTTGCGGCGCTTCGTCACGCGGCGCCCGAGGCGCGAGCCAGCCGGCGAGCACGAAGGCGGCGGTGTAGTTGCCGGCGTTGTCGCGGATGACACCGCAACGATGGCCAGGATCGCGGCCCCGAGCATGTGCGCTCACTCGTCAATCGGTTCGCCCGTTTCGTCCGAACCCGTGCGGCTGACGCACATCCTCGGCTCCCGCGTGCGCCCGTCGCACATTCCTGCAGTCGCACGCGCTGCCTGGTCGGATCAGTGCGCTGGACACACATGTTCAGCCTTGTTCGATCCCGCAACGCTCGCGCTTGTCGTCGTTGTGCGGCTGGAGCACCAAAGCGACGGATCGGAGCGGCATCGCCTTGCTCGGCCGTCAGGAATGTGCATCTGCCGCACGGGCACCGACCCGTCCCGCGACCCCAAGCCTTAGAGCAGCTCGTGGTTCGCCGTGGCGGTCGGCAGGCCCTCGGCGGGGCGCGGCTCCTCACCAGGCCCGTAGACCTGCTTCGGCGCGACGCCGCTGCCACCGTTCGCCTCGGACGCCGCGACGCCGGGCTCCAGGACGGGCAGCTGGGTGCCGCCGACCGTCGTGCCCTCGATCGCCCCGACGCCGTAGGGCACCCACTTCGCGGGGTCCTTGAGGCGGTGCTGCTCGTTGGTGCCGCGCGTGTGGACCTCCTCGAAGCCCTTGGGCTCGATCCACATCCGCTTGCCGTCGAGCAGCCCGGTGATGCCCTCCTGCCCCGGCTCGGGACGGGGGTTCTGGCAGTACTGGCAGTGCGCGCTGTCGTGCGGGCGTGTACTCGGCCGGCTCCTCGTAGGTGGTGATGTAGCCCTCGTAGTTGCGGAGGATCACCTTGTGGTCCGAGTAGCTCACGAGGTAGTTGGGCATGACCGGGATCTTGCCGCCGCCACCGGGCGCATCGACGATGAACTGCGGAACGGCGTAGCCCGCTCGTGTGGCCGCGCAGGCCCTCGATGATCTCGAGCCCCTTGCCCACCGGCGTCCGGAAGTGCCCGGCGCCCTCGACCAGGTCGCACTGGTAGATGTAGTAGGGCCGGGTCCGGATCTCGACCAGCCGCTGGACCAGCTCGCGCTGGATGTGGACGCAGTCGTTGACGCCCGCGAGGAGCACCGACTGGTTGCCCAGCGGGATGCCCGCGCGGCTGAGCGTGTCGCAGGCGCGCGCGAGCTCGGGCGTGATCTCGTTGGGGTGGTTGACGTGGATGTTCATCCACAGCGGGTGGTACTTGGCGAGCATCTCGCCCAGCTCCTCGTCGATCCGCTGCGGCAGGAACACCGGCACGCGCGAGCCGATCCGGATGATCTCGACGTGCGGGATCTCGCGCAGGCCGCGGATCGCCGACTCGAGCAGCTTCGGGGCGAGCGTCAGGCCGTCGCCGCCCGAGATCAGCACGTCGCGGATCTGCGGCGTCCGGCGGATGTAGTCGAGCTGGGCCTCGTGCTCGCGGCGGTTGAAGTTCTGGGTCGGGTCGCCGACGATCCGGCTCCGCGTGCAGTAGCGGCAGTAGCTGGCGCACTGCGTCGTGATCAGCATCAGGACGCGGTCGGGGTAGCGATGGACCAGGCCCGGGACGGGCGAGTGCCGGTCCTCGGCGAGGCTGTCCTCCATCATCCCGGTGAAGCAGCGCAGCTCGCGCCCGAGCGGGATGATCTGGCGGCGGATCGGATCGTCGGGGTTCTTCGGATCGATCAGGCTGATGAAGTAGGGCGTGACGTCGACCCGGAACTTGTCGGGCGCGGACAGGCCCTCGCGCTCCTCATCGGTCAGCTCGAGGATCTGCTCGATCTCGGCGAGCTCGTTGACGCGGTTCGAGAGCTGCCAGCTTCCAGTCGTTCCACTTCTCGTCGGGAACGTCCTCCCAGATCGGCGCGCGGCGGCTGACCGCCGGCTTCCCGTCGGGGCCGAGCTTCCGCGCGGGATCGCGCTGGTTGACGAACGGCGTTTCATCGGCCGCCGCCAGCGAACGCGGCTCGTGCTTCACCCGCGCCTCCGACTCCATCCAGGTCCTCCGATGCATAGATCCTATTCACTATGAATGGAGCCGGATCATACCGAAGGCCCGCGGAAGGCGTCTACGGGTACGGTCGTCCGGTGCTGTCCCCCCGACTCTTCAAAAGGATTGAACGACACGGCCCTCCGAGACAACCTCGGAGCCGTTTGTGGGCAGATGGAGTCAGCACGACGAACCGTCCGAGCGTGACTCGTGCCCGCGGCGTCCTCGCGAGGGCCGAGCGGAACGCGATCCAATGCGAGAAACGTCCCCTTGAGCACTCCGGCGTTCAAAAGGATTGAAAAGTGCGGCGCGTTCGAGCTCGTCGGCGGCGTGCGGGGCCCGCCCGGCTAGTCGCCGATGACGCTCCAGGTCAGGCCCATCAGGATGAAGAAGCCCGAGAACAGCGCGATGAGCGCCGAGCCGCCGTAGGGCGAGCTGGCGCCCTCGTGGGGGACGAGCTGCAGCCCGACCCGAACACGATCGCCCACAGGATGAACAGGATCGCGAACAGGATCTTCGCGTTGGGGCCGGTGATCCGGCGGACCCAGCCCTGGCGGCCGCCCTCGGCGACCATCGCGGACTTCGCGAAGATCAGGACGAACGTCGCGGCGATCGCGGCGGCCGCGAGCAGGATCACGAAGTTGTTCGGGAAGTTCTGGAACCAGATCGTGAAGATCGTCACGTGGGGCCTCGGTCGGGGATGGCGGGTCGCGACGCCGGGCCAAGTCGATTGGCGGCTCGATCCTAGCAGAACGGGACTTCCGGTCGAGGGCATCCTCTCAGCGTCACGTGTAACATGCTACTCGTGAGCCGCACGTTACGACAGCCACTCAGCTTCGACGCCCTCGGCCGGTTCGCGGTCCGGCGCCGGTGGTGGATCGTCGCCGCATGGGCGGTCGCTCCTGCTGGCGGCGATCCCGCTCGCGCCGCGGGCACCCGGCGCCCTCTCCGCCGGAGGCTTCATCCTCGACGACCTCGAGTCCGCCCGGGCGAAGCAGCTGCTGCAGACCGAGCTCGGCGTCGAAGCCTCGGCCTTCGTCCTCGTCTACACCTCCGACTCCCTGACGGCCGGCACGCCCGAGTGGCAGGCGGCGGTGAACGCGGCGACGCGCGACGTCGCCGGCGCTCCCCACGTGACCCGGATCCTGTCGCACGTCCTCGCCCCGAGCCAGGTTTCGCGCGGACGGGCACACCGCGTACGACATCGTGTTCCTCGACCTCGCGCCCGACGACTCGCCCGATGCGATCCCGGGCGTGCGTCGAGCGCCTGCACCAGGTCCCGGGCCTCACCGTCCGGATCGGCGGCGGGCCGGCGTTCTACGGCGACGTCCAGTCGGTGACCGAGTCGGACCTGCGGCGCTGCGAGCTGATCTCGCTGCCGCTCGCAGCCCTCGCGCTGATCCTCGTGTTCGGGTCGCTGGTGGCCGCGGGCGTGCCGCTGGCGGTGGGCGGCGCCGCGGTGCTCGTGGCGCTGGCCGGGATCTTCGTCGTCGCGTCGGTGATCCCGATGAGCATCTTCGTGCTCAACCTGGCCACGCTGCTCGGGCTCGGGCTGGGCGTCGACTACTCGCTGCTGATGACGAGCCGCTTCCGCGAGGAGCTGGCGCGGCGCGACGGCGAGGACCGCGTCGCCGAGGCCGTCCGGATCACGGTCGCGACCGCCGGGCGGGCGGTGTTCTTCTCGGGCCTGACCGTGCTGCTCGGCCTGCTGGGTCTCGTGCTGTTCGAGTTCATGATCCTGCGCTCGGTGGGGATCGCCGGGGCGATCGTCGTCGGCGCTGGCGGTGGCCTCGGCGCTCACGCTGCTGCCGGCGATCCTCGCGATCGTCGGGACGCGGATCGATCGCCCTCGCCGTGCGGCGGTCACCGCGGATCCAGGCGTCGACGGTCCGTGGGCGAGGCACGCCCGCAGGGTCATGCGCCACCCGGTCGCGGTCCTCGTCCCGACCCTCTCGTTGCTGCTGTCCTCGGCGTCCCGTTCCTCCACGTCCGGTTCAACGCCCCGGACGCGACGATCCTGCCGCCGACGGTCCCGTCGCGGGAGGCGTACGACATCCTCGCGCCGCGAGTTCGGCGAGGGCGAGTTCGCGCCGCTCGTGCTCGCGATCCGCACGACCGGTGACGCGACGCACGCCCGACAACCTCGCGAAGCTCTACGACTACTCGCGCACGACTGGAGGCGGACCCGCGGGTGACCCGCGTCGTCGGCCTCGTCGACGTCGACCCGCGGCTCACCCTCGCCCAGTACCAGCTCCTCTACGCGTCGCCCGGCGGGCCGCCCGACCGGTTCGTGGCGACGGCGCTCGCGGCGACGACGAAGGGCGACCTGACGGCGTTCACGGTCTACACGCCGTACGGGCCGAACCGCGACGAGGGCCGCGCGCTGGTCCACGAGCTGCGCGACCCGACGAGCCCGCTCGCGCCACCGGCCGGGATGACGGTGCTGGTGGGCGGCGGGGCGGCCGACGTCGACGACGTCGTGTCCCGGGTCTGGTCCGACTTCCCGCGCACGGCCGCTGTTCATCGTCGTCACCACGTTCATCGTCCTGTTCGCGCTCCTCCGCTCGGTCGTGCTGCCGGTCAAGGCGCTGGTGATGAACACGCTCTCGATCGTGGCCAGCTTCGGGGCGCTGGTCTGGATCTTCCAGGACGGCAACCTGTCGGGGCCGCTCGGGTTCCAGCCGCTCGGGTTCGTCGAGACCACCCAGCCCGTGATCCTGTTCTGCGTCCTGTTCGGGCTGTCGATGGACTACGAGGTGTTCCTGCTGTCGCGGATGAAGGAGACGTGGGACCGGACGCACGACAACACCGAGGCGGTCGCCCGCGGCCTCGAGCGGAGCGGCCGGATCGTGTCGTCGGCGGCGCTGATCGTCGTCGTGGTCGCCGGCTCGTTCGCCTTCGCCGACATGGTGCTGATCAAGGCGCTCGGCATCGGGATCGCGATCGCGGTCGCCCTCGACGCCACGATCGTCCGGGCGCTGCTGGTGCCGGCGACGATGCGGCTGCTCGGCCACTGGAACTGGTGGATGCCCGCGCGGCTCGATCGCGCGCTCGGCCGGGTGCTGCCGCGCCCGAGGCGAGGCCGAGGCCGAGGCGGCCGCGCGATGAGTCGCCTGTCGCCGGTCCTGGCTCTCGTCGTCGTCGCGACCGTCGTCGCCGGCTGCGGCGGGCCGGTCCTCGCCAACCCGCCGGCCGCGCACCCGGTCGTGACGCCGGCTCCCGTCGGCGCTGCCCCGCCCCGCGGACCCGCAGCCCGTCGTGCTCCCCGCCGACGACGCGCCGCACGACCGCCTGACCGAGTGGTGGTACGACACCGGCCACCTGCGCGCCGCCGACGGCCGTCGCTTCGGGTTCGAGCTACGTCGTGTTCCGCGCCGAGCGCGGCGGCTTCCCGGTGTCGTGGGCCTCGCACCTCGCGCTGACCGACGAGACCGGCAGGACCTTCCACTACGCCCAGCGGAGCGAGATCGGGCCGCAGGTCGACGTGTCGCCACGGGACGGTGATGCGGCCGCTCGAGTTCTCGTTCGCGGTCGACGGCGCCGCGGCCGGACGCCGTGGACGATGGCCGGCGGCGACGGACACGACGTGCTGCAGCGCGACGGCGACCGGCGACGAGGTCGGCGGGCGACCCGACGACGGCTTCGGCATCGACCTCAAGCTCACGGCCCGCAAGCCCGCCGCCCTCCACGACGGCGACGGCTGGATCGACTTCGGGCCCGCGGGCGGCTCGTACTACGTACTCGCGGACCGACATGGCGGCCACGGGGACGGTCACGCTGGGCGACGAGACGCTCGCCGTCGAGGGCGACGCCTGGTTCGACCACCAGTGGGGCGACTTCATCTCGGTCGGCGGCGGCGGCTGGGACTGGTTCGCCGTCAACCTCGACGACGGCACGGACCTCACGCTGTCGCTCGTCCGGGCGGCCGACGGCACCTACCCGCTGGTCTACGGCACGCTCGTCGACGCCGACGGGGCCACGACGAACCTCGGCGCCGACGACTTCTCGGTCGAGGTCACCGACCACTGGACGAGCCCGACAACGGGGCGACCGTACCCCGCCGGCTGGCGGATCCGCATCCCCTCTGCAGAACCTGGAGATCAACCTCCGCCCGACGGTCGCCCAGCAGGAGCTGGACACGCGCGCGACGACGGGCGTCGTGTACTGGGAGGGCTCGCAGGTCGTGTCGGCGACCCGCGACGGCCGACCCCTCGGCGGCCAGGCCTACGTCGAGCTGACGGGGTACGCGAGCCCCTGATCGGAGGGGGACCACTCGACGCCGTCCGGGTAGCGGAACGCGGCCAGCGTCCCGGCCTTGATCTCCGCGGAGTACCCCGGGGTCGTCGGCAGCAGGTACGAACCCCGCCGGATCACGACCGGATCGACGAAGTGCTCGTGCAGGTGGTCGACGTACTCGATCATCCGCCCCTCGAGCGAGCCGCTGACCGCGATGTAGTCGAACGCCGCCAGGTGCTGGACGAGCTCGCACAGCCCGACGCCGCCGGCGTGCGGACAGACCGGCACGCCGAACTTCGCCGCCAGCAGCAGCACCGCGACCACCTCGTTGACGCCGCCCAGGCGGCAGGCGTCGATCTGGCACACGTCCATCGCCCCGGCCGGCGAGGAACTGCTTGAACATGATCCGGTTCTGGACGTGCTCGCCGGTCGCGACGCGGATCGGCGCCACGGCGCGGGCGATCGCCGCGTGGCCCAGCACGTCGTCGGGGCTCGTGGGCTCCTCGATCCAGTACGGGTCGAACGGCCGAAGGCGCTCCATCCACGCGATGGCCGTGCCGACGTCCCAGCGCTGGTTGGCGTCGACCGCGAGCATCCGCTTCGCCCCGAGCTCCTCGCGCAGGATCGTCGCCCGGCGCACGTCGTCCTCGACGTCCGCACCGACCTTGATCTTGAACCGCGTCCAGCCGTCGGCCAGCGCCTCGCGCGCCAGCCGCCGGATCTTGGCGTCGTCGTAGCCAAGCCAGCCGACCGACGTCGTGTAGGCCGGGTAACCGTCTCGTAGCAGCTCCGCCGTCCGCGCCTCGCGCCCGGGTGCCGCCGCCTCCAGCAAGGCCAGCGCCTCGTCGGGCGTCAGCGCGTCGGTGAGGTAGCGGAAATCGACGAGCGCGACGATCTCAGCCGGCGTCATCTCCGCGAGCAGCCGCCACACGGGCTTGCCCGCCCGCTTCGCGACGAGGTCCCAGGCCGCGTTGACAACCGCCGCGGTCGCGAGGTGGATCGCTCCCTTCTCCGGCCCGATCCAGCGCAGCTGGCTGTCGGCGACCATCGCCCGCCAGAACGCGCCCAGGTCGGCCTCGATCCCCTCGACCTCGAGACCCATGACCAGCGGCCGCAACGCCTCGACGGCCGCGACCACGACCTCGGTCCCACGCCCGATCGTGAAGGTGAACCCATGCCCCTCGAGCCCGTCGCCCCCGTCGGTCCGCAGGATCACGTACGCGGCGGAGTAGTCGGGATCGGGGTGCATCGCGTCCGAGCCGTCGAGGGAACGCGATGTCGGGAAGCGCAGGTCGACGACCTCGAGCCCTGCGATCGCTGTCACCTGCCGACCTCCCTCGACCCAATCGCGCGCAGGGGCCATTATGCTGTACGGGGCCCATCCTGTTGGCCGGCCGCGACGGTCGCCGCGGGGCCGCACGGCGGCAACGGAGCACGATGAAACTCGAACGCGAGGCGGAGGCCGAGTCGCTTGCGCCCGCGGTGACGCGAGCTGCGCTCATCCTCAACGTCATGGCCGAGACCGCGTCGGAGCCCGTCGGGCCCAGCGAGCTCGCCCGGCGCCTGGGCCTCCCCAAGTCGTCGATCGCGAACATCTGCGGCGCGCTCGCGGATGCGGGCCTCGTGCGGCGGATCGGGACGGGCTTTACGCTGGGCCGCCGGCTCGCCGAGCTGGGCGGCGCCTATCTCGGGTCCGTGGACCAGGTCCAGGAGTTCTACGACGTCGCCCGCCGGCTCCCGGCGGCGTCGGAGGAGACGGTCCAGTTCGCGGTGCTCGACGGGCTCGAGGTGACCTACCTCGCGCGGCAGGACGGCCGCCAGCCGGTGCGCCTGACGTCGGGGATCGGGCGCCGGATGCCGGCATTCTCGACCGCGACCGGCAAGGCCGCGCTGGCCTCGCTCCCCGACGACGATCTGGACCGCCGACTGGCCGGGCTCACGACGCTCCCGCAGCCTTCGGCCAAGTCACACGCGACGGTGGACTCGCTGCGCGGCGACCTGGCGAGGATCCGCGAGCGCGGCTACGCGATGGACGACGAGGAGACCATGGAGGGCGTCGTCTGCTTCGGGATCATGATTCCGTCACGCCAGCCGGGCGAAGGGCCCTGCGCGGCCAGCATCACGCTGCTCAAGGTCCGGGCGACACCGGAGCGCGTGTCGCCCCTGCTCGATGACCTGCGGCTGCTGGCGACGGAGCTGTCGGACCCGCTCCACCGGACCTGACGCACGGTCCTTGCGCGCGGTCAGAGGGTCTGGTTCGCGACCTCGAGGTTCAGGTTCGTCACCGCGAGGAGCCGGGCGGCCTGCGCGTCGTTGATCCGACCGCACACCCGGTCCCAATGGATGGCGACCTGGTCACCAGGCAGGAGCACGTCGCCGAACCCCTCGCCGTTGGGCGGCGTGAGTCGCTCGCGCCGCGGTGCGCCGAAGCCGAGGACGCCGTCCCGAAGCTCGAGCGGGGGCAGCTCGATGTCGATGGCTCCATCGTCCGCGGCGACGACGCGGCCGGGCCGGACCAGGCAGCGCCCGAGGACGCCGACCATGTCCGCGGGCACGCCGCCGCGGATCATCCCGATCCGGGGCAGGATCTCAAGCACGTGGAAGCTGTGGTGGACGACCGAGGTCGAGCCGGCCTTGTCGGCCAGCCACGGCCACTCCCGGGTCGCCGCACGGGGCTTGAACCGCTGTTCGAGGTCGTCATACCGGGCCTGCGGACCGACCTCGCGCAGCAGCCCGTTGCCCAGCCAGTACGCCTCGACGACGCACGGGTCCAGTGGGTCGGCGATGTCGTTCTCGGCGGCGATCAGCTCGAGGTACGGCCACGCGCCCTCGAACTCCTGGGCGATCCGCCGCAGCTCCGGGTCCGGACGACCGGCTCGCACACGCTCGGGCAGCGTGTCGCCGGTCTCCGGCCCGCACAGGCCGAGCCGGTTCGGCGGGAAGGCGAACCGGGCGAACAGCAGCGGACCCGGCAGCCCGGTGCCGAGGAGGGGTCGGGTCACGCGGCGACCTCCGCCCGCCGGGAGCGCGTGCCGGACCAGGCCACCATCGCGATCGCGACGACGAGCAGGAGCAGTCCGGTCTCGGCCGCCGGGGCCGGCAGCTGGCCGGTCCGCACGGACGAGAGGGCGGCGGTGATGATCGCCCCGCCGACGAGCACGCTCGTGACCAGGCTGGCCGGGGCGCGCTGCAGGGCGGCATACCAGGTGGTCACGTAGCCGAGCAGCAGCAGCCCGGTGGCTCCGACGATCGCCCACTGTTCGACCGTGAACGCGGCAATCGCGCCGATCCGACCGGTGATCAGGAGGAAGCCGAGGATGAGGACGGCGCCGAGTGCCATCCGCGACGCGGCGGCAAGCCGCACGCTCACGCCGTCGCGGCCGAGCAGGCGCCGCGCGACGATGACCTCGACCGCCCACAGCAACGTGGCCGCGAGGATCATCCCGTCGGCGGCCCCGGCCGCGGGCGTGCCGGCAGGACCGACGAGGATGACGCCCGCGAACAGCGCGGCAAGCGCCACGACCTGTGCGATCCCGAGGCTCTCGCCCAGGAAGACCATCGCGAGCGCGGCGACCCAGATGAACAGGGTCTTGTGGATGAACGCGGCGCCGGGTCCGGTCGCCTGAGCGAGGCCGCTGAAGAACAGGATGAACGGGATGCTGCCGCCGATGACGGCGATGACGAGCAGGCCGCCGGCGCGCCGGCGGTCGAGGGCGCGGACCTCGGCCAGGCCGCCCGTCGCGACCAGGATGCCGAGGAGCACGAGGCCGACCAGCGCGTTGCGGGCGCCCGTCAGCGCGACAGGATCCGGGAACGACTTGACGACGAGCCCGTTGACGAAGATCGAGATACCGGAGATGACCGCAGTCCCGGCCGCGAGCCCGATGCCCCATCCGGTCGTTCGAGGGATCCTCATGGCGTTGCCTCCTGGTTGGTCGTGATCAGGCGATCGAGGGCGGCGCGATCCTCGGGCGTCACGCGCCCGAGCACGGTGCCGAGCCCGACGAGCACGAGCTCGCCGGCGACGAGGTCGGGGACCATCAGCGCGATGGCGTTGCGCCGGACACCGTCGAGATCGACGACGGCCACGCCGCCCTCGACCGACAGCACCTCGCCGACCGTGGTGCGGCACATGTCAGGCCCCGCGCCCCGGCGCGACGGCCGGCTGTCGCGGCGCGCCGATGATCAGTGCCCGGACTTCGGCCTCGATCGCGGCGCGGAGTGCCGGGATGGCGGCGCGCGCGACGGGCGAGAGCGGCGTGCCATAGCCGAACGCGTCCCCGCCCAGGCCGACGAACGTTCCCGCAACCGGGCGCTCGCGCAGGATGCCGGCGAGTCCGACGACCAGGTGGATCGGCAGCTGGTGTGACGACCGCGGCGTGAACCCCGGCTGCACCGAGAGCTCGGAGAGCGGCACCCGCACGACCTGACCGGGCTCCACGCCCGCGACGGCATCCACGATGAGGCAGCCGACGTCCGCTGGCAGGTCCGCGAGGTCCTCGACGCGCAGCTCCGTCGAGCGCCGGACGTCGAGCCTCGCGCGAAACCGGGGCGGCAGGGCGGGGAGCAGAGTCGCGACGGCGACCGGCGCCACCCCGTCGTCGCCGCGGTCGGTGTTCCCGCACACGAGCATCCTGACCGTCGCGTCGGGGAGCGGCCGGCCGCTCATGGGGCGTCCACCAGGGTGAGGTCGAGGAAGTGAGTGGCGCACGAGATGCACGGGTCGTAGCTGCGGATGAGCATCTCGAGCCGATGGGTGGCCACGTCGTGCGGCTCGCCGATGATCGACGGCGCGAACGACGCGAGATCGGCCTCGATCGCCGCCTGGTTCTGGCTCGTTGGCGGGACGATCTTCGCGCTGGCGATCCGGCCGCGGTCGTCGAGCTCGTAGTGGTGGAACAGGAGGCCCCGCGGCGCCTCGGTCGCCCAGGAGGCCGTCCCGGGGCGCGGGGTCCACGGCTCGCTGGCTCGGTCGGGCGGGGCGTAGCCGTCGAGGACCTCGATCGCCTCGGCGACGGCGTGGACGAGCTCCACGGCGCGGGCGGCGATGCTCCAGTTCGGGTTGCGGGCGATCTCGCCGGCGAGGCCGATGCGCGCGAGCGCGGCGCGCGCCTCCGGGTGCAGCCGGTCGCCGGTCAGCGTGATCCGTGCGGCCGGACCGAGCAGGTACGGGACGCGGTCGGCCATGTGCGCCTGGAGCGCGTGCGACCACGGGACCTGCTCTTCCTCGAACGCGGCCTCCCAGTCGGTCGGCGCGAGATCGAGGCCGTCGGAGGAGACGATCCGGCCCCCGTTGAACGGGTACTCGTCGGGGTGCCGCAGCGCGACGAAGCGCTCGCTGCGCTCGAAGTCCGGGGCGTTGAACGTGGCGACCCACTCGACGGTCGCGCGCGCCTGGCCAAGCGCGCGCTCGAGATCGGGCCGCAGCGCCTCGAGCTCGGCGCGGCTCGGAACCCGCGAGAACCCGCCCACGCGGACGCTCACCGGGTGGATCGGCCGGCCGCCGAGGATGGACACGATCCGGTTGCCGGTCTTCTTGAGCGCGAGCCCGCGCTCAACGGCCGATCGGTCGAGCGCGGCGAGCTCGACCGCGTTCGCGCAGCCGAGGAAGTCCGGGGCGTGCAGGAGATACACGTGGAGCGCGTGGCTCTCGATCCACTCGCCGCAGTACAGCAGCCGCCGGAGCGCGCGCACAGCCGGGTCGATCCGGACGCCGGCGAGGTCCTCGAACGCGTGGACCGCGGACATCTGGTAGGCGATCGGGCAGATCCCGCAGATGCGCGCGACGATGTCCAGCACCTCGTCCGGCGTCCGCCCGACGACGAGCTGCTCGAAGTAGCGCGGCGCCTCGAAGATCGCGAGCTGCGACTCGACGACCTCGCCGTCGCGGACGACGAGCCGGAGCGAGCCCTCGCCCTCGACGCGGGTCAGGCCGGCGACGGCGAACCGCTGCTCGGTCGTGGTGGCTTGGGTGCCGTGCATCAGGTGTCCTCCGCCGGCTTCGTCGCGACGGGCGGACCACCGAGGTCGTCGATGACGTCGCGGAACGGCTGGGCATAGGCGGTGAACCCGGAGAACAGGCGCGCCGTGTCGGCGTCGGACCGTCCGTCGCGACCGAACCACTGCGCCAGGCTCGCGGCGTTCGCCTTCTCCTTGGGACCGAAGCAGCCGTAGCACCCGCGCGCGAACGCCGGGCACAGGGCGCCGCAGCCGGTGTGCGTGACCGGCCCCAGGCAGGGACCGGCGCCGGTGACGAGGACGCACACGATCCCGCGTCGCTTGCACTCGAGGCAGACGGCCTCGTCGGGCAGCTGCGGCCGGCGGCCGACGACCAGCGCCGTCAGCAGCTCGAGCAGCTGGCCCGGATCGATCGGGCAACCGCGCAGCTCGGCGTCGACCGCGACGTGATCCGAGATCGGGGTGGCGGTCGCGAGCGACTCGACATACTCGGGGTTGGGGTAGACCGCGGCCCGGTACGCGTCGTGGTCGGCCCAGTTGCGCAGGGCCTGGATGCCGCCCGCCGTGGCACACGCGCCGATCGTCACGAGCAGCGGCGTCTGGCGGCGGATGCGGACGATCTCCTCGGCCTGCTCCGGGGTGCTCACCGACCCTTCGACCAGGACGATGTCGAACGGCCCGGACGAGCGATGGTCGGACGCCTCGGCGAACTCCACGAGATCGAACCGCCCGAGGATGTCGAGCAGGTGGTCCTCGAGGTCGAGCAGCGTCAGCTGGCATCCGTCGCAGGACGCCATCTTCATGATCCCGAGCCGCGGTCGCGGCGCGAGCGCGGATCTGACGGCGCCGGTCATCACAGGCCCTCCCGTCCGAACGCCGGGCCGAGCTCGGCCAGCGAGAACACCGGTCCATCGCGGCACACGAAGACCTTCCCGAGCTGGCAGTGGCCGCACAGGCCCACGCCGCACTCCATGTGCCGCTCGAGCGTCACGTAGATCCGCTCATCGACCATCCCGCGCTCACGCAGGACATCGACCGTGGCCTCCATCATCCGTTCGGGGCCGCAGATGAACGCGGTCGCACCCGCACCGTCCCAGCTCGCACGGTCGAACAGCTCGGTGACGACGCCGACGCGACCGAGCCACTCCGGGCCGGCGCGGTCGACGGTCTGGCCGACGTCGAGGTCCTGCCGCCCGCCGAGCGTCGAGAGCTCGTCGACGAACAGGCGGTCGCCCGGGGTCCGGGCGCCATACATGAGCCGCACGGTCCCGAACTGGTCGCGATCGGCGAGGACCGCGTCGACCAGCGGTCGGAGCGGCGCGAGGCCGATGCCGCCGGTGACGATGACGACGTCCCTGCCGCGGGCGGCCTCGACCGGCCAGCCGCGACCGAGCGGGCCACGGACGCCGAGCGAGTCGCCGCGGCGAAGCCCGCACAGCGCGCGCGTCGCGGCACCCGCGGCACGGATCGTCAGCTCGAGACCGTCGGGCAGGAACCGCGAGACGGAGATCGGCGCAGCCGAGAACGCGGGCAAGTGCGGCCATCACGAACTGGCCGGGGCGGCCGGCGCGGAGCGCCGGGTCGTCGACCTCGAGGCGCAGCGTGACGACGTCGTGGGTCTCGCGGCGATGCTCCGCGACGAAGGCCCGGGCGTACGTCGGGGGCGACGGCCTCGATGACCGGCAGGGGTCGGCTGTTCCACGGGGGGCCGGCGCCGGTTCGACGGTGATGGCCGGCGGCGGCGCCACGGCCAGCAGCTCGTCGCGGACGTCGATCCCGACCGGGCACCACGTGATGCAGCGCCCGCAGCCGACGCAGCCGGACATCCCGAACTGGTCCCACCAGGTGCCGAACTTGTGCGTGAGCCACTGCCGGTAGCGGTCCTGCGTGCGCGGCCGGAAGTTGCCGCCGGCCACCTTGGCGAACCCGAGCGTGAAGCAGCTGTCCCACGTCCGCTCGGCCACCGATTCGACCCCGTCCAGATCCGAGACCTGGGTCACGCTCGTGCAGAAGCAGGTGGGGCAGACGAGCGTGCAGTTGGCGCAGGCGAGACAGCGCTCGGCGATCTCGGCCCAGCGGGGGCTCCCAGCGGCCTCGACGAGTCGTGCCGGCAACCCCACGGTGGGGACCGGATCGCCGATCAGCGCGCGAGCGGCCGCGACCGCGGCACGGGCGTCGTCCTGCTGCGTCGTCGGCCGCCGGCCCGAGGGCGAGCCGCTCGACCAGTCGCTCGCCCGCCGGCGAGCCGGACCGGACGACGAACCCGTCGTCGAGCTCGGTCAGCGCCAGGTCGAAGCCGTCCGTGACCTCGGGACCGGTGCCCATCGAGGTGCAGAAGCAGGTGCTCGCGGGCGCCTCGCACTCAACGGCGATGACCAGCGCGGCCGCCCGCCGCGCCACGTAGTCGCGGTCGATCGCCGGGCCGGCCGCGAGGACGGCGTCCTGCGTTCGGAGGGCCGCGATCTCGCAGCCGCGCACCCCGAGGTAGGCGACGAGCGGGGGATCCGGTACCGCGTCCTCGAAGTCGGCCTGGCCGGCGACCCGACGGCCGACGGTGAGCGGGACACGCGGCGGGAAGGTCTCGTGCTTCCAGGACGTCGGGCCGACCGCGAAGTCGAACAGGCGGTCGGTGCCCGTCGGCTCCAACCGGTACGACCCGGGCGCCTGGGTCGCGGTCCAGCCCGCGGGCAGGTCGGCGACCGTGACGATCTCGTCGTACACGATGGCGCCCTGGCGGACCGTCGGGCCGATGACCCGGCGGCCGTCGGCATGGAGCACCTCCAGCAGGCGACCGAGCTCCGCGCGAGGCAGGAACGCTGGCGTCATGGTCGCGGTCACCACGGCTCGTCCCCGTGCTGCGCGAACAGGTCGAGCAGCTGCATGCGTGTGGCGTTGAGGCGATGCGCGACCGCCTCGAGCAGCGAGCGATAGACCGCGGCGGCAAGGGCCGGGTCGCCGTCCAGCTGCGCACGCAGCGCCTCGCCGTCGAGGAGCAGCAGCTCGGTCGGGACGAGGGCGACAGCCGTGGAGGTCGCCCGATGCGGCGGGACGACCGCCGACCAGCCGACGATGTTGCCGGGCTCGGCGGTCAGGACCGTCGTCGGGCCGCGCTCGGGCACGCGGAGGCGCAGGGCGACGCGACCGCTCACGACGATGCCCAGCGCCGACGTCGGATCGCCCTCGCGCAGGATCTCGGTCCCGGCCTCGTACGTGGCTCGCCGGACGTGCGGCTCGAGCCGGCTCACCGCCTCCTCGGGGAGACGCGCGCCGAACCAGGTATCGCGGAGCGAGACGGGACCAGACGCGCGGACCATGGTTGACCTCCTTGCGTCCTCAACGGTAGGGAGGAGGCGGGTCCCGCCCGCGTGCCGTTCGGCCCGTATGGGGCGGCCAGACGACAGGTCCGATCGTGACCGGGTGCGCCAGCCGCACGGCGGTCAGTCGATACGGAGGTCGTACACCTCGGCGGCGGTCCCGCCCATGACCGCGGCTCGGTCGGCCTCGGACAGGCCGGCGATCAGGGCTCGAGTCGTGTCGACCACCGTCTGGTACGGCGCCGCGAGCAGCGACACCGGCCAGTCCGAGCCGAACAGAATCCGCTGTGGCCCGAAGAGATTGAGCGCTCGGTCGACGTACGGCTCCAGGTCCTCGATCGTCCAGCTCGACCAGTCGGCCTCGGTGACCAGGCCCGACAGCTTGCAGGTCACGTTGGGCAGCTCCCCGAACGGCTCGAGCAGCTCGGCCCAGGGCGTCATCGCGCCGTCGCGGATCGGCGGCTTGGCCAGGTGGTCGATGACGAAGCGCAGGTCCGGCATCGCCCGCACGACCTCGAGCGCCACCGGCATCTCCCGCGCCCGGACGAGCAGGTCGTAGACCAGGCCCGCCCGCTCCACGGCCGCGAGGCCGCGGCGCACGTCGCGGTGCAACAGCCACTCCGGATCGTCCTCGTCGTGCACCTGGTGGCGGATGCCGACCAGCCGGTCGCCGCCCGTCGCCGCGCGCAGCGAGGCGATGTCGTCGTCGACGCCCGGGGTCGCGAGGTCGGTCCACGCGATCACCCCGGCGATCCGCGTCGTCCCGGCGGCCGTCGCGAGGAACTCGCGGCTCTCCGTCGACGACGAGCGGGTCTGGACGAGGATGCTGGCGTCGACGCCCGCGGCGTCCAGCAGCGGGACGAGGTCCTCGACGCCGAACCGGCGCCTGATGGGATCGAGCTCCTCGGTCATCCACGGGTAGACCGCGGCGGCCGGGTCCCACAGGTGATGGTGGGCGTCGACGACGGGGACGGTCATGCCGGCACCGGCGCGCTGGCGGCGATCAGGCCTGATGCCCGGAGCTCCGACCACAGCGCCGCCGGGATCGGGAGCCGCAGGAGCTCGGGGTACTCGTCGAGATGCGCGGGCGTCCGCACGCCGGCGATCAGCCCGACGACCGCCGGATGGGCGAGCGGGAACTGCATCGCCGCCGCCCGAACCGGCACGCCGTGACGCTCGCAGGCTTCGGCCAGGCCGCGGGCACGCTCGATGACCTCCGGCGGGGCCGGGCTGTAGTTGAACGCGGCGCCCGGCCGCGGATCGGCGAGCACGCCGCTGTTCATCACGCCGCCGGCGAGGACGGCCACGCCGCGATCGACGCACGCCGGCAGGAGCTCGCCCAGCGCCTCCTGGTCGAGCAGCGTGTACCGGCCCGCGAGCAGGATCGCGTCGATGTCGGTCTCGCGCACGAACCGCGCGAGCATCGCCGACTGGTTCATCCCGACGCCGATCGACCGCACCACCCCGGCCTCACGAAGCCGGTGGAGCTCCGGATAGGCGCCCTCCATGGCCGCCTGCCAGTGATCGTCCGGATCGTGGATCCAGGCGATGTCGATGCGGTCGAGGCCGAGGCGCTCGAGGCTGTCGTCGATCGACCGCCGCACGCCCTCGGCGCTGTAGTCGAAGACCACGTGACGTCCCGAGGTCCCCGTGTAGAACGCGTCGTCGCGCCCGTCGAGCGCCTGGTGGTCGACGTCCATGCCGGGCGCCAGCCGCTCGGTCGGGACGACCAGCCGGCCGACCTTGGTCGACAGGACGAACTCGTCGCGCGGCAGGCCCGCCAGGGCCGCGCCCATCCGCCGCTCCGCCGATCCGTACCCGTACAGGGGCGCCACGTCGAAGGCGCGGATCCCGAGCTCCCACGCGTGCCGCACCAGCGAGATCGCATCGGCGTCCTCGACCGGCCGGTACAGCCCGCCGATGGAGGCACCGCCGAGGCCGAGCCGGGTGACCCGCAGCCCGGATCGACCGAGCAAGATCCGTTCGAAGGGCTCGTACGGCACTGGGCACCTCGCGGTGGCGCTGCGGCCGGCCCGTTCGTCAGCCGGTTGACGGCGTTCGGAGGGCTGGCGTATCGTTCAATCAGTCGGTCACGGGTCAGTATACTGAACAGGAGCGACGGTTGCGGCTCATCTCGGTCCGTGCGGTCTCCGGGTCGACCCTCGGCGTCCAGGCCGGCGAACGCTGGCTGCCTGCCGACGAGCTCGCCCCGACCGGTCCGCGAACCATAGCGGAGCTGATCGCCGGCGGCCCAGCGGCCCTGGACGCGCTGCGTGCGGCCGCGGACGACGGGCGGATCCTCCGGGATGGCCGGCCCGTCGCGGACGCCGACCTGCTGGCCCCCGTCCCGCGCCCCGGCAAGGTCGTGGCGATCGGTCGCAACTATCGAGATCACACGGCGGAAGAGGGCGTCGACGCCCCCGCGGCCCCGCTGATCTTCTCGAAGTGGCCGAGCTCGGTGATCGGGCCCGGGACGGAGATCCGCTGGGACCCGGCGCTGACGCAGCAGGTCGACTACGAGGCGGAGCTCGCCGTGGTCATCGGGCGCACCGCGCGACGGGTCACCGAGGCCGATGCCCTCGATCACGTCCTCGGCTACACCTGCCTCAACGACGTCTCGGCGCGCGACCTCCAGTTCGGCGACGGCCAGTGGACGCGCGGCAAGTCGCTCGACACCTTCTGCCCGATGGGCCCGGCGCTGGTCACGGCGGACGAGATCGGGGACCCGCAGGCGCTCCGGATCGAATGCCTCGTCAACGATCAGGTGATGCAGCGCGCGAGCACGGCGGACATGTACTTCGGGGTCGCCGCGATCATCAGCCACTGCTCGTGGGCGTTCACGCTCGAGCCCGGCGACGTGATCGCCACCGGGACGCCGGGCGGGGTCGGGATCTTCCGGGATCCGCCGGTCCTCCTCGCGGACGGCGACGTGGTCCGCGTGGAGATCGAGGGGATCGGTCGCCTGCAGAACACCTGCCGGTTCGATCCGGTCGCGGTGGGCTCGACGGCGGGTGCGGCCACGTGAGCGGCGAGCGGTTCCTCGTCACCGGCGCGATGGGCTGCATCGGCGCCTGGACCGTCCGGACGCTGATCCGCGAGGGCGCCGCCGTGACGGCGTTCGACCTCGGGCCCAGTGCGCGTCGGCTCGAGCAGATCGTGACCCCCGAGGAGCTGGCGGCGGTCGACATCGTGCGCGGCGACATCACCGACCTGGACGCCCTGAGCGCGACGCTCGAGGAGCGGGACATCAGCCATGTGATCCACCTCGCGGCGCTCCAGGTGCCGTTCTGCAGGGCCGACCCGCCGCGCGGGGCGCTCGTCAACGTGATCGGCACCGTGAACGTGTTCGAGGCGGTGAAGCGGCGTGGCCCGCAGATGGCGCCGGTGGTCTACACGAGCTCGATCGGCATATACGCGGCCGACGACGCGGACCCCGCCACCGGACGCCTCGCCACGGACGCGCGGGCGCATCCGAACAACCACTACGGCGTGTACAAGCTCGCGAACGAGGGCAACGCCCGCGTCTACTGGCTCGAGGACGGCATCCCCAGCATCGGCCTGCGCCCGATGATCGTGTACGGCGTCGGCCGCGACCAGGGGATGACGAGCGGCCCGTCGAAGGCGATCGTCGCCGCGGTCCTCGGCCGGCGCTTCACCGTCAGCTTCAGCAACACGACCCTGTTCCAGTACGCGGAGGACGCGGCGCGCCTGCTGATCGCCGCCAGCCGGAGCGGAACGTCCGGCGCGAGCGTGTTCAACATGCCGGGCACGATGGTCGGCGGGGCCGATCTCGTCGCCGCGATCGAGGCGGCCGTCCCCGACGCCCGCGGCCTGATCGACGTCGAGCCCGTGAGCCTCCCGTTTCCGGGCGAGATCGACCACGACGGGATCGAGATCCTCGGCGACCTTCCCCTGACCCCGTTCGAGGTCGGCGTTCGCAAGAGCGTCGCGATCTACCGCAGCCTCGCGGCAGCCGGTCGACTCGACGGGGACGCGCACGGCCTCGAGGCCGCGGCGACGACGTAGCGGCCTCCCCGCCCGGGCTCAGACTCCTCCGGGCCCGGGCGGGATCGGGCCGCCCGGCCCGGTGACGATCAGGAGGCGCTCGGCGAGGCCGACGGGGCGCCGCTCGGCGCAGGGCTCGGGGCCGCGGCCGCCTCGATCAGGGCGCCGAGCTGGTCCACGGCAGGAGGCCGGGCTGCAGCAGCTGGCCGTTGATCGCCATCGTGGGCGTCCGGTTGATCCCGCGCGTGCCGGCATCACCCGTGGTCTGGGCGACCGCGACGACCCGCGCCGAGTCGTCGAGGCAGGCGGGAAAGCCCGCGACATCGACGCCGGCCGCCTGCGCGATGGCCGCGATCTGCTCGCGCCCGAACGCGCCCGAGTTCTCGCCCGCCTGGTTCGTGTAGACCCAGTGCGAGTAGTCCCAGTAGCGACCCTGGTCGTTCGCGCAGCTCGCGCCCACCGCGGCGATCTTCGACTCGTCGTCCGGCGTCCGGTTGCCCAGGATCGCGATGTCGTGATGGACGATCCGCAGGGTGCCCGGCTTCACGTAGCGCGACACGAGCTGGGGCTCAATGGTCAGCGAGTAGCTCGCACACACCGGGCACTGGAAGTCCTCGTAGACCTCGAGCGTCACCGGCGCGTCCTTCGACCCGATCGTGGCCCCGTCGAGGAGCGCCGCCGGGTACTCGATCCCGGGGTCGATGAAGGTGGTGGTCGCTTTCTTGCCCAGCTGGCCGACGGCCACGAACGCGACGAGCAGCACGCCGACGAGCACGGCGCCGATGGTCAGGGTTCGGCTCGAGAGGAACGACGACCCGCCGCCCCGACCGCTCTCCCGGGCCCGGCGCTCGTCGCGCGCGGCGTCGTATCGCGCATGGCGCTCCGCGAGGCGGCGCTGGCGCCGCGAGGCGGGGGGATCTTGCTGCTTGCCGCTCAGGGGACGCCTCGCAGTCGTGACGGACGGGAACGCAGGCCCATTCTAGGTTGGGGCCCCGGAACGGGCTCCGGGCCACCCGGCCCGTTCTCGCCATTGCAGACGTCACGTGCCGAGCGTGATGACCATCGGCCACTTGCGTCCCGGCGAGCGCTAGTTGATACTGTGTCTCATATGACGACGACGCCGACCACCACCGCCACGACGGCGAGCTCGACGCCGCCCATGCCCATGCGCACGCCGACGTCTGGCTGAGCGACGTCACCGGCGGGCTACGGCGAGCGGGTCGGCCCTCGAGCACGTGACGGTCGCCGTCGAGCCGGGCAGCCTGCTCGCGGTGGTCGGGCCCGAACGGCGCCGGCAAGAGCACGCTGCTCAAGCTGATGGCCGGGCTGCTGCAGCCCGTGGTCGGGCCGGATCGAGATCCTCGGGGCGCCGGCCGGCCGCGAGTCCCGCCGCGTCGCCTACGTCCCCCAGGCCGAGATCGTCGACTGGGCGTTCCCCGTCACCGTCGAGGACGTCGTGATGATGGGCCGCTTCCCGCGCCTCGGGCCGATCCGCCGGCCCGGCCGCGACGACCGGCGCGCGGTCGTCGACGCGCTCGCCCAGGTCGGGATGGAGCGCCACCTGCGGACGCAGATCGGGCGCCTGTCCGGCGGCCAGCGGCGGCGCGTGTTCCTCGCCCGGGCCCTCGCCGCCGAGCCCGACCTGTTCCTGCTCGACGAGCCGGTGACCGGCATCGACGCGACGACCCAGGAGCTCCTGATGGACATCCTCGAGGCCCAGGCGAAGCGCGGCAAGACGGTCGTCGCGACCACGCACGACCTCGCCTGCGCGGCCCAGCGCTTCCAGCAGGTGCTCGCGGTGAACCGCACGGTCGTCGCCTACGGGCCGTCGAACATCGTCCTCGACGCCGACGTCCTCGCCGCGGCCTACGGCGGCCACCTGCTCGTCCTCGAGGGCCGGACGGTCATCCTCGACGACGCCCACCACCACGACGACGCCGCGCCCGGCGAGCGCCACTTCCACGAGCACGGCACGGAGCCGACTGATGGACCTCATCCTCGAGCCCCTCACGCTCGGCTTCTTCGTCCGCGCGCTGATCGCGTCGGCGATGGTCGGCGCTCGTGTGCGCGGTCGTCGGCACGTACGTCGTCCTGCGCGGCATCGCGTTCATCGGCGACGCCATCGCCCACGCCTCGTTCCCGGGGGTCGTCGCGGCGTTCCTGCTCGCGGTCCCGTTCTACCTCGGCGCCGCCGTCGCGGCCGTCGGCACGGCGCTCGCGATCGGCTTCGTGACGAAGCGCGCCGGGATCCGCCAGGACACCGCGATCGGCGTGCTGTTCGCCGGCACGTTCGCCCTCGGCGTGTTCATGTTCAGCGCGATCCAGGGCTACGTCGCCGACCTGTTCAGCTTCCTGTTCGGCAACGTGCTCGCCATCAGCCCGTCGGACCTCGTCGCGCTCGTCGCCCTCGGGCTCGGCGTCATCGTCGTCGTCGCGCTGCTGTGGAAGGAGCTGCTGTACGCGACCTTCGACCCGCTCGGCGCGGCGGCGTCGGGCATCCCGGTCGAGCGGCTCGAGTACCTGTTCCTCGCGCTGGTCGCGCTGACGATCGTCGTCAGCCTCCAGGCGGTCGGGATCATCCTGGTGGTCGCGATGCTGGTCACGCCGGCCGCGACGGCGCAGATGCTCACGGTCCGGTTCACGCGCCTGATGGCCGTGGCCGCGATCGTCGGGATCTCGAGCGCGATCATCGGGCTCTACCTCTCCTACTGGCTCGACGTCGCCAGCGGCGCCACGATCGTGCTCGTCCAGACCGGCGATGTTCCTGCTCGCGCTCGTGCTCGGGCCGCGCGGGATGCTGGCGCGCCGGCGGGCCGTCGGCGTCGCCCTCGAGGCCGTCGCGTGACCAGGCCGAGGCGCTGGTCGCCGCCCTCGACGACGCCGGGCTACCGCCTGACCGAGCCGCGCCGCGCCGTCGCCGGGCTCGTCGCCGCCCGCGAGGGCCACTTCACCGCCGCCGACCTCGAGGCGGACGCCCGGCGGCGCCGCCTGCGGATCGGGCGGGCGACGATCTTCCGCGCGCTCGACGTCTTCGCCGACCTCCGCCTCGTCGAGCGCGTCGACCTCCCGGACGGCGAGCACGCCTACGTCGGCTGCGATCCCGAGCCCGCCCACCACCACCACGCGATCTGCACGCGCTGCGGCCGCTCGCAGGACATCGAGGACATGGGCCTGGCCGAGCGTCCTGGCCGAGGTCGGTGAGCGCCGCTGCGCTTCACCGTCACGTCGCACCGCCTGGAGCTGTTCGGCGTCTGCGGCGCGTGCCATGAGGCTGCGGCGGCGTCGTCGGGCGCATGAGGCGGGCGGCGCCCGGCTCCTCGTCGTGGCGCTCGTCGTCGTGCGCGATGGTCGGTCGCCGGCTGCCGCGCCCGGGCCGAGCGTCGCAGCCGACCGCGACGCCCGATGCCGACGCGGTCCGGGTCGTCGCCACCACGACCGTGCTCGCGGACATGGTCGCCCAGGTCGGCGGCACGCGGGTCGACGTCCACAGCCTCGTCCCGAAGGGCGGCGAGGTCCACACGTTCGACCCGACCCCCGCCGACGTCGAGCAGATCACGCAGCGCCGACCTGATCGTGCGCAACGGCCTCGGGCTCGACGACTGGCTCGACGGCGCTGATCGAGGACGCGGGCACGAGCGCGCCGGTCATCACGCTCGGCGAGCACCTCGACGGCGTGACGTACCTCGACGGGCGAGGGCGGCGCCGGGCACGGTCAACCCGCACGTCTGGATGAACGTCGCCTACGGGTCGGCGTATGTCGACCGGATCGAGGCGGCGCTGCACGGCGGCCGATCCCGCCGCATGGCGACGGCGTTCGCGCAGCGGGCCGACGCCTACCGGGCGCGGCTCGCGACCCTCGACGCGCAGATCCGCGACCGCCTCGCCGCGGTGCCGCAGGCGGACCGGGCCGTCGTCTCGTTCCACGACGCGTTCCCGTACTTCGCGGCGGCCTACGGGCTGACGATCGTGGGCACGGTGGTCGACGCGCCCGGGCCAGGATCCGAGCGCCGGCGCGATCGGCGACGCTGATCCACGAGATGCGGGCGCGCGGGCGCCCAGGTCATCTTCTCCGAGGCCCAGTTCAACGATGCGCTGGTCCAGGCGATCGCCGCCGACGCGGGCGCGATCGTGGTCAACGACCTGTACGACGACACGCTCGGGAACGCGCCGGCCGACACCTACGACGGGATGATGGCGCTGGAACGCGGACCGCGTGATCGAGGCGGTGACCGCCCACTGACATCGGCTGGAGCGCCCGGCGACGAACGGTACCGGCGCCGACCGGGACCATCGTCCGCGACCCGGCGCTGAAACCTTCGCCGGCCTATCGGCCTCAAGAGACATCGACGACGGGGAGGCTCGCCATGTCCGAACAGCCACCGCGCCGCCGTCCGGCCGCGCCGCTCCCAGGCGAGGCCGCCGCGCCGCGCGAAGCTCTGGCGGCTCGACTGCGGGTCGGCGCGCCGACGCTCCTCTCATCGGCGCGATCGCCGCGCTCGTCGCGATCGGCGTGACGGTCCAGATCCTGCCCGACGCCGACGCTCGAACGGTCGTCGATGCGTCCGTGGATCGCCGCCCGTGCGATGGGCCTCACCGCCTACCTGCTGCTCGCCCTCGAGGTCGCGCCTCGGCATCGTGCTCAGCCATCCGAGCAACCTGCGCGAGTGGCGCAAGACCAAGCAGGTCTTCCCGTGGCACGAGATGGTGACGGTCTTCACCGGCGCCTTCATCGCGCTCCACGTCGCGCTGCTCGCCGTCGACCCGTACGCCGACGTCGGCGTCATCGGCGCGCTCGTGCCCGGGTACTCCGCGTATCGACCGGTCGCCGTCGGGATCGGGTCGATCGCGCTGTATGCGCTGATCTTCACGGCCGTCACCGCGAAGTGGACGCGCCTGCTGCCGTCGGGCTGGTGGCTCAAGGTCCACCGGTTCGCGGCCGTGGCCTTCCTCCTCACGTGGGTCCATGCCGTCCTGTCGGGCACCGACGGCGGCAGCGCTGCTGCCCGTGTTCGTCCTGACCGGCGTCCCGATCCTCGCGGCCGTCGGCCATCGCTGGTGGACCGCGCGGGTCCGACCACAGCGCCTCGCGCCGGGAGCCGCGGGCTCGCCGCCATCGATCGATCGGCCGGCTGCGGCCGCAGCGGAGGTATCGGATGACCGGGGTTTGGTGGACGGGTGACGGCTCGTGCGGCGGCTCGCGGTGATCGCCCTGACGGTCGGCGTGATCGGGCTCAGCATCGGGACCATGCAGCTCGCCGCCCAGTGGCGGGCCGAGGCGGCGCCGCTCGACGTGTCGCCGGTGAGCATGGACGCGATCGCCGTCGAGCCGCGCACGGAGGCGATCGTGCGCACGGCGCTCTCGAGCCTGGTCGACGACGTCGCCGGGCAGGTCGACGGCCTGCGGGCGCGGTCGCGACGGCGAGCACGGTGGCGACGTCGGCCACGACGCACGCGCAGGCGCTGCAGTCGCAGCTCGATCCGGACGTCGGCCAAGCGGAAGTCGCTGCAGTCGCAGCTGCAAGGCCGCCCAGGCGAGCCTCGCGCAGCTCAACGCCGCGGCGGCGCGACAGGCCGCGCTCAACGCCGCGGCGCGCTGCGAGCGGCGGCGGCGAAGTCGTCCAGGGCGTCACCGCCCGGCGACGACGGAGGCGAGCCCGATGACCTGAGCGCGACCCTCCCCGCGATCGACCTCCCGAGGCGTGCCGGCTCGCTCGGGCCGGAATGCCGGTCGCGCGTCGCGGCGCCATCGCCCGACCGGTCGCGAGCCGGCCGTCGCCGGCCCGCCGCAGCCAGCCGTTCCTCACGATGCCCGCGCGGGCGGTCATCCTGCTCGCCACGTCGGCCGCCGTGTACGCGGTGAGCCTCGCCGCCGTGGCCGGCGCTCCAGGCGTCGGCCGATGATCGGGCCCTCGCGGCCGGCGGCAGCCCTACCTCGACGCCGATCGCGAGGTGCCGCGCGGCCGACGACGCGCTCGAGGCCGCGGCGGTCGCGGACGTCGACGCGAGCACCCGCGCCATCGCGGGCCAGTGGCTACACGATGCCGCGAACGAGCTCGCCGCGTACGAGGCGAACCTCGACGACCTGGCTGACGCTCGTCGCCGACGTCGAGGGCTCCGACGCGGCCCTGCCGTCGCCGGATCAGGCTGCCGAGCGTGCCGCATCCACGGGGCCGTCGGCTCGGGCGGGTCGCGCGCAGCGCGCCGAGCCACGACGACCACCACACGCGCCTCCGGCGGCTGAGCCGTCGACGATGCGGTGCGCCGGCGGAGCGCGGATCCCGCGACGAGCGACGCCGGTCGACGGGGACGCCGTTGCGGCCTACGGCCGGGCGCTCGGGTCGGCGCTGCGGCTGTTCGTCGCCTCGCCGGCGTCGGTCGAACGCGCCGAGCGGCGGGCCGGCGATGTACGCGTGGGAGCATGGTGCAGGCGAGTTCGACGGCGGTCGATCGAGCCCTGTCGCGGTTCCGGGACGACAGCGAGCTGACCGCGCTCAACCGCCTGGCCGGGTACGGGCCGCGTCGTCGCCCGTCTCGTGGCGGCTGCGGGAGACGGTGGCGACATGGATCGGGCGCGGCGCGTGACGGACGGCCGGTTCGACGCCTCCGTGCTCGAGCGCCCTGAGCGATCGGCGAGCACGGCGCGGCCGCTGGCGGGCGACGAGGCTCCGGGCGAGCGGCCAAGCTCGGCCCGCGGCGGACCTGGAGCGGCCGCGATCCGTGCGGGTGCCGGCAGCGCCCGCTCGACACCGGCGGGATCGGCAAGGGCCTCGCGCTCCGCTGGGCGGCCGCACGGGCGGCGTCCGGTCCTGGCCCGGCGGACCAGGGCTGCCTCCTCGACGCCGGCGGGCGACGTCGCGGTCGCGGGTCGGGCGCCGGTCGGCGGCTGGCGGGTCGGGATCGAGGATCCGGTCGCGCGTACCGACGCCGACGAGGAGCCCCTCGCGGTGATCGGCATTGCCGAGGGCGCGATCGCGACGTCGTCCGTCAGCGTCCGGCATTGGCACGGATCCGCGACGGGCGGCCCGTCCACCACCTGATCGACCCGACCACCCGGCGACCCGGCACGGACGGGGCTGCTCGCCGTCACGGTCGCGGGTGCGGACCCGGCCTGGTCCGAGGTCTGGACCAAGGCGCTGTTCCTCGCCGGCCAGCGGTCGATCGGGGAGGAGGCGCGCGAGCGCGGCCTCGCGGCGTGGTGGGTCGACGCGGACGGGCACCTCGGGATGACGCCTGCGGCCCGAGTCGGGAGCCTCTGGGTCGACGAGGCGCGCGTCGGCTAGCGGCCTTCGCCCAGCGCCTCGTCCAGCTCGGCGCGTGTCGGCATCCCCTCGCGTGCGCCCGCCCGCGTGACCGACAGGGACTGGCGGCCACGACCGCGCGTCTGCGCGGCGGTCTCGATGTCCAGCCCGTCCGCGAGTCCCGCCGCGAGCGCGCCGTTCAGCGTGTCGCCGGCGCCGGTCGCGTCGACGGCGGTGACCTGCGGCGAGTCGATGTCGACGGCCGGTTCGCCCCGCCGCACGAGCACGGCGCCGCGCCGCGCCGAGCGACACGAGGATCGCGCGCGCCCGACGCCTGGACCCTCGCTGGTCGCCTCGAGCAGCGTCTGGGCGGCCCTGATCGGATCCTCGGCGCCCGATGTCGGCCGGCCGGAGCGCCGGGCGTCGGCGGCCGACAGCGCCGCGAGCTCCCCGCGGTTGGGCGTCAGCACGTCGGCGAGCGAGAGGACCGACCGATCGAGCGCTGTCCGCGGGTGCGGGGTTGAGCACCGTGGTCGCGCCGCCGCTCGCGACCGATGCGCAGCGCCTCGCGGACCGTCGCCGTGGGGACCTCGTGGTTGACGAGGACCACGTCGCCCGGCATGGGCTCGATCGACGGTCCAGCGCATCCCGGACGTGGGCGACGGTCGAGGCCGGCGTTCGCGCCCGGACGCGACGGCGATCAGGTTCTCGCCCGTCGCGTCGACGAGGATCAGCGCGACGCCGGTCGGCGTGTGCGGCGAGCCGGACGACCTGCCCCGTCCCGACGCCCTGCGCCTCGAGCGCTGCGGCCGCCTCGTCGCCGAACGTCGTCGTCGCCCAGCGCGGCCACCAGCGTGACCGGGCTGCCCAGCCGCGCCGCCGCGACGGCCTTGTTGCCGCCCTTGCCGCCGTGGAACCGGTCGAACGTCCCTCCGAGTGACGGTCTCGCCGGGCTCCGGCAGCCGCTCGGCCCGGACGACGAGGTCGACGTTGACCGACCCGACGACGATGACCCGGCCGCTCATCGACGGCCCTCACGAACCGGTGACGAACTCGGCGCCGTCGACGCCGATGACCTCGCCGCTGATGAACCCGGTTCCCTCGCCCGACAGCGCGAGGATCGCCTGAGGCGACGTCCTGGGTCGTCGTCATCCGGCCGGTCGGGTTGCGCCGCGTCGCGGCCTCGATGATCGCCCCCGACTCGGGGATCTTCATGAGCGCCGGGGTGAGCGTGACGCCCGCGCGGATCGCGTTCGCGGTCACGCCCGTGTCGAGCCGCGCGAGCTCCATCGCGAGCTGGCGGATGTGCGATTCGAGCGCCGCCTTGGCCGACGACACGACGCCGTAGCTGGGCACGACCCGCGACGATCCCTCGGATGTCATCGCGTAGATCTTCGAGCCGCGCTCGAGGAACCCGCCGCGCCACAGGTCCTGGACCCAGTAGACGAGGCTGTTCGCCATCACGTCCTGGGTCATCTCCATCTTCTTGCGATCGACGGCGCCCTTCGGGTCCTCGGCCAGGAACGGCACCAGCGAGCCGAAGGCGAGCGAGTGCATGACGACGCGGACGTAGGGGTGGCGGCCCGCGGCGCGGGACTCGTCGAACCGGGCGCCGAGCACGGCCAGGGCGTTCGCCCGCTTCTCATCGTCGGCCGCGTTCATGTTGATGTACAAGGCCTCGGATCCGGCGGCGGCGATCTTCGCCTTGATCTCGTCGACGTGGCCGATGGCGGCGCGGAAGTCGAGGTGGATCCCGAATATCCGGTAGCCGGCCCCGGCGAGCGCGAGCGCCGTCGCCTCGCCCATGCCCGAGGAGGCGCCGAGAATGAGCGCCCAGCGCTCGCGGTCGTCCGACATGTGCTCCTCCTGGGACGTCTCTTCGGACCCGGGCAGGGCCTCACCCCGGGTTCCGCGAGTCTACCCCGGCGTCCGTCACCTCGCAATTGGCACACGATCCAAGGCCATATCGCACAAGACCCGCTCGTCAAGGCTCGGGCACCATGTCCTTGCCATGAGCGTGCACGGGCTCGACGGCCTGACCCCGACGACCATCCTGCTGCTGCTTCCGCTTGTCGTGGTGCAGTTCGGCCTGCTGATCCTCGCGATGGTCGACCTGCTGCGCGACGACCGTCGCGTCCGGGGCGGCAACAAGGGCGTGTGGGCGGTGATCATCGTGTTCGTGAGCCTGCTCGGGCCCGATCCTGTACTTCCTCGTCGGACGCGAGGACGGCCCGGTCGAGCCCCAGGCGCCGGGGCCCGGTGCGATGCCCGGCTGGGGCAGCCCGCACGACCCGCCGCTCGTCAAGCCCGCCGACCCCGTGGGCGCCGCGTCAAGCGCCGATCCGTCGCCCATCACCCCGGCCCCGCTCCCCGCCGACGCACCGCCGGCCATCGAGATCGAGGGCCTGGGCAAGCGCTACCCGGGCGGCGTCCTCGCCCTCGACGGCTTGTCGATGACGGTCCCGACGGGATCGGTGTTCGGCCTCCTCGGGCCCAACGGCGCGGGCAAGACCACGACCCTGCGGCTGCTCGCCGGGCTCACCCGGGCGACCACCGGTCGGGCGACGGTGGCCGGCATCCCGGTCTCGGCCGACGCCCTCGAGGTCCGGCGGCGGCTCGGCTACCTCGAGCAGGACCCGCGCGTCTATGGCTGGATGACCGGGCGCGACCAGCTGCGCCTGCTCGGCCGCCTGCACGGCCTGAACGGCCCGTCGCTGGAGCGCGCCATCGCCGAGGCCCTCGACCGCGTGGACCTGACATCGGCGGCGGATCGCCGGTCCGGTACCTACTCGGGCGGCATGCGCCAGCGGCTCGGGATCGCCGGCGCGCTCGTCCACCGTCCGTCGATCGCGATCCTGGACGAGCCGGTCAGCTCGCTCGACCCCGAGGGCCGGCGGGACATCCTGAGCCTCATCGCCGGGCTGCGTGGCGAGATCACCGTCCTGTTCTCCACCCACGTCCTGGCCGACGTCGAGCGGATCTGCGACCGGGTCGGGATCCTCGCCCACGGCCGGCTCGTCGTCGAGGGTCCGCTCGCCGATCTCCTCGACCGCTACGCCCTGCCCGTCTACCGGGTCGAGGCGGAGCCCGGCCAGGACGCCGAGCTCGAGGCGCTCGCCGACAGGCTGCGTGTCGCGGACTGGGTAACCGGCGTCGGCGTCGCGCACGGCCTCCTCACGGTCGCGGTCGCGGATCCGGCCCGCGCCGCCCACGAGATCCTGCCCGCCGTCGCAGCTGCAGGTCTCGGTGTGATCTCGGTCGCCCGGGCGCGCCCGACGCTCGAGGACGTCTTCCTGCGCCTGACCGGCGACGCGTCGGACGTGGCCGCCGACAGGAGCGTCGGATGAGCGGCTTCTCGATCCTGCTGCGCAAGGAGCTCGCGGAGTCCTGGGCGACGCGCCGCCTGCCGGTCGTCGCTGGACTGTTCGTCGTGGTCGGCATGCTCTCGCCGCTGACCGCGCGCTACCTGCCCGAGATCCTGCGGGCCACGCTCGGCGATCAGCTCCCGATGGCCCTGCCAACGCCCACGGCCGTGGACGCCGTCGCGCAGCTGCAGAAGAACCTCGCCCAGATCGGCGCGCTCGTCGCCATCGCGCTCGCGATGGGCAGCGTCTCCGGCGAGCTGGATCGCGGCACGGCCGCCCTCGTGCTCGCCCAGCCCGTGACCCGGCCGGCGTTCCTGGCGGCGAAGCTGACATCGATCGGCCTCGTCCTGCTCCTCGCGACCTTCCTCGCCGCTGTCGCGGCCTGGGTCTATACCGCGGTGCTGTTCGCTCCGCCGCCGATCGGCGGCTGGCTCGCGATGACCGTCCTGTCCTGGCTCGCCCTGACCGCGTGGGCGGCGCTGACGTTCCTCGCGTCGGCGGCGACCGGGCTCGACGACGGCGGCCGCGGGCATCGGGTTCGTGGCCCTGATCGGCGTGTCGCTGGCCGCGATCGTGCCCGCGCTCGACCGGCTGCTGCCGACCGGGCTCGCCAAGCCGGCGATCCTGCTCGCGGCCGGCGAGCGCGTCGGCTGTCGACGGCGGCCGCCTGCTGACGCGCGCTCGTCGGGACGCTGCTCATCATCGGCGCATGCCTCGTCGGTGCGATCCTGGCGTTCCGGCGCCGCGAGCTCTGAGCGGCCGAACGCACCTTCCCCGCACAATGGGACGGCCATGAGCAGCCCCATCACGCAGGGGACGACCGCGACGACGTCGTGGGACCTCGCCCGCGACCGGCCCGACGCCTACATCCCGCGCGACCGTCGCTGGGCGCTCCAGGCCGGTCACGCCATGCCGGACCGCGTCCACGGGTCGGCGCTGTTCGCGGACATCAGCGGCTTCACGCCGCTGACCGAGGCGCTGGCCAAGGAGCTCGGCCCGCAGCGCGGCGCCGAGGAGCTGACCGCCAACATCGGGCGCGTCTTCCACGCCGTCATCGACGAGCTCGACGCGTACGACGGCAACGTCATCTACTTCGCGGGCGACGCGATCACCTGCTGGATCGACGGCGACGACGGCACCCGCGCGTGCGCGGCGGCCGAGGGCATGCAGCAGGCGATCAAGCGCACCGGCACGATCGTGACGCCGGGCGGCAGCACCGTCGAGCTCGGGATGAAGGTGGCCATCGCCGTCGGCGACGCCCGCCGGTTCGTCGTCGGCGATCCCGACATCCAGCTCATCGACGTGCTCGCCGGGCGCCTGATGGACGACCTCGCCGCTGCGGAGCACCACGCCCAGAAGGGCGAGATCGTGCTGGACCCGTCGGCGGTCGCGGCCCTGGGCGACCGCGTCGCCCTGGCGGAGGTGCGCGCACGACGAGAGCACGAACGAGACGTACGGCGTCCTCGGCGGCCTCGCGGTGGACGTCGAGCCCGAGCCGGGTCATCAACCCGAGGCCCTGCCCGAGGACGCTCGTCCGGCCGTGGCTCCTGCCCGCGGTCTACGAGCGACTCCGGACCGGCCGGGGCGAGTTCCTGGCGGAGCTCCGGCCGGCGATCCCGATCTTCGTCCGCTTCGGCGGCATCGACTACGACAACGACGACGACGCGATCGAGAAGCTCGACGAGTTCGTCCGGGCGGCGCAGGGCGTCCTCAACGGCTACGGCGGCAACGTCCTGCAGCTGACGCTCGGCGACAAGGGCGCCTACCTGTACGGCGTCTTCGGGTCGCCGCTCGCCCACGAGGACGACGCGTCGCGGGCCGCGGCGGCCGCGCTCGAGCTGCGCGACCTCGCGAAGACCACGGCCGCGCGCGACATCCAGATCGGCATCGCCCACGGCCGGCTTCGCAGCGGCACCTACGGCCACGAGATGCGGCGGACCTTCGTCTGCCTCGGCGACGCCGTGAACCTCGCCGCGCGGCTGATGGGCGCGGCGCCCGTCGAGCGGATCTACGTCGCCGGCGACGTCCGCGAGGACGCGGGCGAGGCGTTCATCTGGGAGCGACTGCCGGACCTCACGGTCAAGGGCAAGGCCGAGCCGGTCGAGGTCTGGTCGCTCAACGGCTCGCTCGAGCGGGCGTCGCGCCGCAAGACCCGGTTCGAGCTCGGCCTCGTCGGACGGCAGCGGGAGCTCGGCGAGCTCGCGGGCGCGCCACGCCGAGGCGGTCGCCGGCCACGGCCGGGTCGTCGGCATCGCGGCCGAGGCCGGGATGGGCAAGTCGCGCCTCGTGGCGGAGTTCGTGCGCGATGTCCGTCGCGGCGGGCCAGACCGTGGCGTTCGGCGAGTGCCAGGCGTACGGGACCAAGACGCCGTACTTCGTCTGGCGCGAGATCTGGCGCCGCCTGTTCGGCCTCAAGGACGACGACTCGACCGAGCGCCAGATCGCCGCCCTGCGGCGGCAGCTGGCCGCGATCGATCGGGCGCTCGAGGCGCGCACGCCGCTCCTGAGCGACGTCGTCGGGCTGTCGATCCCCGACTCCGACCTCACGCGGGGCTTCGACGCCAAGCTGCGCAAGACGTCGCTCGAGGACCTGCTCGCGATCTGCCTGCGCGGCCGGGCCCAGAAGGCGCCGGTCGTCGCCGTGCTCGAGGACTGCCACTGGATCGACGAGCTGTCGCGGGACCTCCTCGAGCGTCCTCATCCGGTCGGCGACGTCGCTGCCCGTGCTGTTCGTGCTGGCCTACCGGCCCGACGACGGAGCCGGGCGGCGGCCTCGGCGTCGAGGGCAGCGCCGGCTTCACCGAGCTCGCCCTCGACCGCATGGAGCCCGACGACGTCGCGCAGCTCGTGCGCTCGAAGATGCAGCAGCTGCTGGGCGACGAGGCGCGACGGTCAGCGACGCCCTCGTCGAGCTGGTCGCCGCGCGGTCCGAGGGCAACCCGTTCTACGTCGAGGAGCTGCTCAACTTCATCGTCTCGCAGGGCATCGACGCGGCCGACCCGGCGGCGATCGAGACCGTCCGCCTGCCGGACAGCCTGCACACGCTGGTGCTGAGCCGGATCGACGCCGCGGCCGAGGGGCCGCGCCGGACGATGAAGGTCGCGAGCGTCGTCGGGCGCGTGTTCGAGGCGCCGATGCTGCCCGGCGCCTACGAGGAGCTGGGCGATCTCGACACGGTCCTCGGCCACCTCGACGCGCTCCGGACGCTCGACCTCGTCGCGCTCGACCGCGAGGCCGACCAGGCCTGGATGTTCAAGCACGTGGTGACCCAGGAGGTCGCCTACGAGAGCCTGCCGTTCGCGCTGCGGGCCGTCCTCCACGGCCTCGTCGGCGACTACATCGAGCGCACCGAGTCCGAGCGACCTCGACCGCGTCGTGCCGCTGCTCGAGCACCACTACTGGCGCAGCGACCGGGAGGACAAGAAGCGCGAGTACCTGCGCAGGGCCGCCGAGACGGCGCAGGCGTCCTACGCGAACAAGGCCGCGATCGACTACTACGAACGCCTGGTGCCGCTGCTTCCAGAGCGGGAGCGCGGGGCTGTCCTGCTCAAGGTCGAACAGGTGCTGGAGCTCGTCGGCGAGTGGGCCCGCGCCGAGGCCGTTGCTACCGAGGCCCTGGAGCTCGCCGTGGCATCAGACGACGGCGACGCCCAGGGCTGGGCCCACGCGGCGCTCGCCGACATCGCCCGCAAGCAGGGACGCTACGACGAGAGCACGGGCCACACGGACGCGGCCGCGACCCTCTTTGCAGTTGCCGACGACGATGCAGGCCTGGGCCAGGTCTGGCACCTGGCCGGCACGGTAGCGGCAATCGGTGGCGACCTCGATCTCGCCCTCCAGCGGTACCACGACAGCCTCGCGGTCAGGGAGCGGCTCGGCGACCGCGTGAAGATCGGGGCCCTGTACTCGAACCTCGCCATCGTCGCGGAATACGCCGGCGATCTGGACGAGGCCCGGCGACTGTCGGAGATCGCCTACAGGATCCGCGTCGACGCCAACGACCGGTGGGGGATCGGCGCGTCGCTCCACAATCTCGGGGTCTACGCCCTGCGGTTGAACAAGCCGGACGAGGCCCGCGAGCACGTCGAAGGGGCGATGCGGATCATGCTCGAGGTGGGCGACCCGTGGTTCGCGGCGACTGAGCGAATGCTCCTGGGGAACATGGCCCGTGACGCCGGCGATTTCACCCAGGCAGGTGCGAACTACGCGGCCAGCATCCCGACCTTTCTTGCCGTCGACGATCCCGTGGCCCAGGCGGAGTTCCTCGAGGATGTCGGCCTGCTCGCGTCGCGCATGGCCGAGCACGAGACGGCCATCGAGCTCGTCGAGGCAGCGACCGCCCTGCGCGAGGAAATCGGTGCCGCAGATTCTCCCGCGGCGATGGAGGAATTCCGTGGGCGCATGGCCGCGACGCTGGACACGCTGGATGAGGACGCGATCGAGCGCGCCAAGGCGCGCGGGCGATCGCTTGGCGTGGCCGGCGCAATCGGCGCGGCACTTGAGTTGTGCAGCGCGGCCACCGACGCCTGAACCGCGTTCACTGGTGGCGCGCCGACGCACCACAGAGGCAACGATTCCGCGTTGCGATGAGCACTGGATAGTCCTAACGTACTAGGACTCATACTTCGCCTGCTCCGTTCTGTCGGGTGCGCATCGCGGTAACCCGTCCAGCAGACCGTCACTTCCGCGGCAACCCCCCCCTCGCGTGCCCCCAGAGGTGGATCGTGAACGTCCGGCGCCCGTCCCTCCACAGTGGCCTCCCCCCCGCGCGCGCCGAAGCCCGCAGGACTATGTCGCTGCGACCACGCGCCCTCGTGTGGCAGGTAGTCGCATTGGTGCTCCCCTTTGTCCTGATCACGCTCGGGATCGCGGCCCCTCGAGCCGTGCGCGCCGACGGGGGAACGTGGGCTGCGTCCGGACCTGGTTCATCCCTGCTCCTGCCCGGCACCAGCGGTGTCGCCCGTATGTCCTATTCCGATAGTGCCGACTTTTCCGGGGCGTGGTCGCTCACGACGACGACCCGAACTCGGTGCGCTACCGGTTCGACTGGTCGTGGATCGGGCACCACTCGTTCTTCGTGGCCACCGCCGGCCTGCACCTGACCGATACCGCGCCCAGCCGGCACCGATCTCACGCTCGTCAACGCCGGGCCGGCGTTCTGCGGCAACTGTCAGCCGCCGTCGGGCGGCTTCAACTACCAAGGGTCGACCTTCCTCGACGTGCATGCCGGGGACCCCATCGGCTTCTACCTCACAGGCAGCCACTTCGACGGATCCCACATCCTCCAGGGCACCTTCTCGGTCCGCATCACGCAGGTGTTGGAGGGGTTCGATCTGGTCACGAACGGCGGGTTCGAGCAGGGCTCGTTCACCGGAGCGCCGTTCGACCGCCTGTCGGGCGACTCGACGGACATCACGGGTTGGACGGTCAATCCCGGCCTTCCCGGGTGCGCAGTCTCGACTGGACCGGCAGCCGCTGGCCGGCAGCCGAGGGGCACGATCGCTCGAGCTGGGCGGCAACGTCGGTGGCTCAATCTACCAGGACATCCCGACCGTCAGCGGCGCAGAGCATACACCGTCAGCTTCGACTACTCGGCGAACCCGGATCGGCTCACCGTCCCCCTGCCGTCGCCGGAGTGTGGCAACGAAAACCCGACCCCCGGAGTCGCCGTGTACTTGGGGCGGGCCCCCGAACTGAAATCGGCGGCGTCGCGGTCTACTACCAGGACAAGTACGAGAGCTGGACCCCGGTCCCAGAGCCCGGCGTCACGACCCCGGTCACCTCCGATCAGCAACTCCGTCGGCAGCATGAGTGGCGCTCGATGTCCTTCCAGGTCACGGCGACCAGCACCACACCCGGCTGCAGTTCGACTCGGTCGACATCAACGGCGGCTGCGGGTTCGTCATCGACGACGTGTCCGTAACGCCGGCGCAGGACTTCACGGTCGCGGTGGACCCGGACACGGAGACGCTCGGCACGACAGACTCCGCGGTTGTCGCGATCTCGGGGACGGCCGTCAACGATCCCTCGCCGATCCCCGTCACGCTGTATGCCTCGGTCAGCCCGCCCATCGGCGGTGGCGGCCTGTCCACCTCGCTCGATGCGGCCACCGTGCTGCCTGGCGGGAGCACGAACCTCACCCTGAACACGGTCAATGCCGTTCCGGGCGAATATGTCGTGAACGTCAGCGGCACGGCGGGCTTCAGCCGGTCGACGAACATCCACGTCACGGTGTCGGGCGCGGCCGATTCCGCGCAACCCGGCCTGACGAAGACCGTCAATACGACCGACGACCACAACGATGGCGTCTGCGGCACCGCGGACTGCACCCTTCGCGAGGCGATCATCGCCCACAACGCCGGACCTGCAGGACAGTCCTACCCGATCGTGTTCGCGGGCACAGGCGTGCGCCGCTACTCGGTGACCGGCGAGCTGCCCGCGCTGACGAGGCCTGCGACCATCGCCGGGCCGTACACCCCGGGTCCGACCTGCGCAACGCCCGTTGGCGGGCTCCAGATCGAGATCGACGGGTCGAACATTGACGGCGGCACGCACGACGGACTCGCATTCACCGGTGACGGTGCGGTGGGCAGCTCGATCTATGGCCTGATCATCGACGGCTTCAGCGGAAACGCGATCCGTGTCACGGGGTCGTCGGGGGAATCCGGCCTTTCCTATCTCAGGATCGGCTGCAACGTCATCGGCACGGCTGGCCGACCGAACACGGGCTCAGGCATCTACCTCGACAACGTCAACGGCGGCTGGATCGGCGGCGAGATCGATCCGGGCGGTCACCCGCTGCTGTCGTACGACAACGTCATCACCCACAACGGCGACAACGGCATCACCTACGTGTGGACGAGCAGCTCGGCCGGCCGATGGGGCGTCCGAGCGGACTCCAACGTCATCTCTGACAACGGCGACCTGGCGATCGACCTAGGGGCCGATGGGCCAACCCCGAACGACGCGCTCGACGCCGACGAGGGCGCCAACGACCTCAACAACGCCCCCGTCCTGTTCCGGGCCGAGTCGGGGAGCGGCCTCGGCGCGGGTATTGCGGGCCAGATCAACACCTCGGCCAACACGCGCCAGGACGTCACGCTCTACCTTGCCGACACCTGTGACCCGAATGGGTCGCCGCAGGGAGGCACGATCCTCGGCACGCTCGTCTCGGGATCGGCAACGTTCGGCGGTGTCGGTCCGACGGATTCGACCGGCGTCGCCAACTTCACGCTCGACATCACCGGGCTTCCGGTGGGCAAGTACGTCACCGCAACGGCCACCAACGACCGGTCGCCCGGCTCAACCTCCGAGTACTCCAACTGCGTCCGGATCGGCTCCGGCAACGACTCCTGGCCGAACGCCCGCGACATCACGAACACCGAGGGCTCGATCACCGACGTGATCTCATACCCGGGCCAGTCGCGCTGGTACAAGGTCGCGATCGCGCCCGGCGAGCAGGTGTCGGCTACGGTCGCCAACGGCCCCACCAGCAATGTGCTCCTCGCCTTCAAGGACATCCAGCAGGCATACGACGAGCTGCAGGCGGCCAGCCTGACCGCACAGACCGCCGAATCCTCGGGTGGAAGCACGACGGGCAAGTTCTCCGGCGGCACGAACACGAAGTTCTCCGGCGGCACGAACACGAAGTTCTCCGGCGGCACGAACACGAAGTTCTCCGGCGGCACCGGGGCGAAGTTTGCGGGCGACCTGGGGTTCTCCGCGGACGCATTCTCGGGCGGGACAGGGACCAGGTTTGCCGCGGGCACCGGTTCGAGATTCTCGCCCGTCGAGACGGCCAACGGCACCGGGACGAAGTTCGCACCCGAGTCCTACTCCGGCGCCCAGGTGAGCAGCCTCGTCGCGTTCAACGACACGCCGGGCCTGGCACCCAAGTCCGTTGTCGCCAACACCTGGAATAACGACGGGTACTACTACATTCGCGTTTCCGCGCAGGACGGGGCATCCAACCCCCGCGACCCCTTCGCACTTGATGTGGCGGAGTCGGGCGGCGCCTGCGGCAGCCTCGTTGACTTCAGCGGGACGGCTCTTGGGCCGCTTCCGTCGGGGACCAATCTCAAGTCGGTGATCCTCCTCGATTCGAGCCGGATCGCGGGGACGCCCGACGAGAAGTCGGCGCTCGCCAACCAGCTGGCCGCCTTCGCGGCACGGTCCGAGGTGGGCGGCGTTGTCGTCGATCTCAAGAACGTCGCGCGCCTCAACGATGTGAACGACGTCGCCAACGACGCGGCGCACGTCGTCAACGACCTGAACGACCAGGCCGACAAGTACCCGGCCTGCCCGTATGCGAAGAACCTGCTCGCGAATGCCATCAAGGGCGTCGTGGACTCCTACCGCGCGGACAGCCCGAACCTCGCCTACGTGGTGCTCGTCGGCGGCGACAGCGTCATCCCCTTCTTCCGCTACCCGGACGAGGCTGAGATCGCGCCCGAGACGGCGTTCTACCCGCCGGTCGCGCCGACGAGCCCGTCCGAGGCGAGCCTGCGCCTCAACTACGTCCTGAGCCAGGACGCGTATGGCGCGAAGACGAAGGTCAACGTGGGCGTCTCGACGTTCCCGGTCACCGACCTCGCCGTCGGCCGGCTCGTCGAGACGGCTTCGGAGGCGTCGGGGATGCTCGACGCATACCTCAACCACACCAACGGCGGCGTGGTGAGCACGCCGACGTCATCGCTGGCAACCGGGTACGACTTCATGGCTGACACCGCGTCGTCCGTGGCGTCCGACTTCGTCGCCGGCATCGGCACGGGCACCGGCAAGGTCAACGACGCGCTGATCAACGAGACGTGGACCGCTGGCGACCTGACGTCGAAGCTGCTCGGCTCGCAGCGCCACGATCTCGTCTTCCTGGCCGGCCACTTCAGCGCCAATCGCGCGCTGGCCGCGGACCAGAACACCACGATCTCGACGACGGACCTCGTCTCGTCGCGGACGGACTTCCAGAACGCCATCGTGTTCAGCCAGGGCTGCCACTCGGGCTACGGCATCGTCGACGACCAGGGCATCGCGGGCGTCACGCAGCCGCTGGACTGGGCGCAGGCGTTCTCGCAGAAGCGGGCCACGCTGATCGCCGGCACGGGCTACCAGTACGGCGACACGGACCTCATCCAGTACAGCGAGCTGATCTACGCCAGCTTCGCCAAGGAGCTGCGCACCGGCCCTGGAGCAGTCTCCGTGGGCCAGGCGCTGCTTGCCGCGAAGAAGGATTACCTCCGCGCCACTCCCGACATTCGTGGCACGGATACCAAGTCGCTCCTCGAGTCCACCCTCTACGGGCTGCCGATGCTGAGCGTGAACCTTCCGGGGACACGCCTCGTGCCGCCGCCCGACCCCTCGTTGGTCGCGGTAACCCCGGTGCCCGATGGACCGGGCAAGCCGGTCGCTTCCGGCGGCCTCGGGCTGCAGACAGCGCCGGTCAACCTGACCACCACCGGCACCCTCACGCCGAACCCGGCGGCCCCTGGTCCCGGTGCGTTCACCTGGCTCAGCGGTCCCAACGGCGTTGCGGTCCAGCCGTACCAGCCGGTGCTGCCGCTGATCGTGAATAACGTCACCGTCAGCGGGCAGACGCTTCGCGGTGTCGGGTTCATGGGCGGGTCGTACGGCGACACCGGGGGCGTGAAGCCGCTGGTCAGCGTCCCCGCGACTGAACAGAAGGGCACGCAGCCCGGCTTCTCCTCGCCAACCTTCTATCCCGCCGGCATCGCCAGCGTCAGCTACTTCGATGCACTCGGCAACGGCGCTACGCGTCTCCTGGTCACGCCCGTCCAGCACAAGGCGGACAGTGCGACGACCGCTACGCGACGCGTGTTCAGCGGACTCCAGCTGCAGTTGTTCTACAGCAGCTTCACCGGCACCAAGGTCGTCGAGGGCCAGACGTTCCGGCCGTCGCTCGCCGCAGCCCCGTCCATTGTTGACGTCACGGCCACCGAGAGCGGCCAGATCACCTTCGACGCGCATGTGAGCGGTGACCCGTCAGCGGGCATCCAGAAGGTCTGGGTGACGTACACAGGCTTCGACAATACGTGGACGTCGCTGGACCTGAACGTCGACCCGCTCGACGAGACGCACTTCACGCGCACGCTGCCGGTGCCCAGCGGACACACGGGTTCCCAGCTCCTGTTCATGATCCAGGCCGTCAGCGGGACAGGCCTCGTGTCCGCGGATACCAACGATGGCGCGTTCTACGCGATCAGCCCCACGATCCCGCCAGTCCAGGGCACGACCACGGTCACGTTCGATACGCCGAGCGGGACCATCAATCCGCCGAGCGGCACATTCGGAGGCACCGTCACCTTCGCCGCAACCCTCCACGGCGCCCCCCTTCCGGACGGCAAGCCGATCGTCTTTTCCCTGGGCGGGAACACGCTCACCGGCATCACCGCCGGCGGGGGTCACGCCTCGGTCAGCTGGCCGCTCATCCAGGCGCCGTCCAGCTACATCGTCAGCGCCTCCTTCGCGGGTGACACGACCAACGGCGCGTCCTACGCCACCGCACCGTTCGCGATCAGCAAGGCGTCGACCAGCCTGACGCTGAATCTGGGCCCCCAGTCGGCGCAGGACAGCGGCATCGTCGCGACGCTCAAGGATTCCTCGAACAATCTCCCGTTGGACCAGCGGAGCGTGTTCTTCGCGATCACGAGCACCACGATCCCCTCCAACTCGATCGTCAAGCCCGTCATCACCAAGTCTGACGGGACAGCGTCGGTGGGCAAGTTCCCGCTGCCGCCCGGAACCTACACGGTGAAGGCCTACTTCCTCGGCGTCATCCCGACGGTGTCGACAGCCGCCAACCCGCTTGTGGACGAGGCCTACCAGGCGAGCGAGTCCGGCACGCAGAACTTCACGACCACGGCAAAGCCTGTGCTCACACTCGCCTTCACCGCCGCCAGCAAGGACTTCGACGGCACGACGGCCGCAACCATCAGCGATTGCACCTTGATCGGCGTTGTCGGCACACCGGATGTCCACTGCGCCTTCACCGGCGCGACGGCGTCCTTCGCCGACAACTACCCGGGCACGTTCAAGACCGTGACAGGCAATGGCTTCACCCTGACGGGTGCGGCCGCGAGCAACTACACGTTCAACTCGACCGCATACACGACGGCCGACATCGACGCCGTCGATCCGGGCAACGTGCTCGGCGCCGTCGTCGCGGCCGACGCGGACTTCAAGGCACTCGAGGACGGCTTTGACGTCCTGTTCAGCAAGGGCGCCTCGACCAGCGTGATGACCCTCCGCAACACCGAGCCCGGCACATTCCACTACCTCCTGTCGCTCGACAACGAGTCAGGAATCGCGCTCAATTCGGGCAATGGCGCAGCGAGTACCTCGATCATCACGATCCCGGGCGTTCCGGCCAACGGGGTCAACCTGACCATCCCTGCGTCAGCGACGGGCCTGACCAACCCGGCGTTCACGGTCCAGGGGTGGAACCCGGTTCGCGTCCACCCGGACGAGGGTCATGACTGGGATCACGACACCGACCTCCCGGCGCAGGTCTGGTACGCCTACCTGAGCGACACCCCAAGCGGCCTGGGCGACTGCCTGGCCACCGGTGTCGTGTGGCGCTCGGGCCAGCCGGCTGACGGGGCAGCCCCCAAGTGCCTCAAGGTCACCGGCTTCGACCTCCCCAAGCGCAAGAAGGCGCGGATCGACATCAACCTGGAATTCCGCCTCAAGAACACGCCGAACTGGCTGACCAGCCAGAACCCGTCGGTCAACTTCCGGGCCGGCTTCCCGTTCAAGTCGGTGACGAGCGTTACGCTCGACAGCCGCTGGGGCTCGATGGCTGGCACGTACCCGGGCAACCAGATCACAGGCGTCATCGGCGTCGGCCAGTCGGTCACCGCCGTGGGCGGCTTCGTATTCGACACCAACGGCGGCGGCATCTCCGACGCCATCGTCCGCGTATACAACAGCGCGCCATCGACGCCGAACATGTGCACCACGACCGGTCAGGTCGCGGCGTACACGACGATGCCCGACGGCTTCTACTTCATCTCGCAGAAGGGCGTGAACGACGCCAGTACCCAGGCGACTGGGCCGAACCCGCTCCCGTCGGGCGTCCAGTACTACATCGCGATCTGCAGCGTGCCCGGCGTGGGCCAGCCCTTCTGGCCGGCACGATCAATCGACCACAAGCTCGGCAACAAGGAGTTCGACGGCGAGGACTTCTACGTCAGCGCCCCGAGCGCCATGGACGTCACGACCCAGCCGACAAGCGGCAGGACCGGGTCCACCCTGGGCAGCATCAAGGTCTCGATCAAGGATGCCTTCGGGTACGTCGTCGTGGCCGACAACTCGACCAATGTCACGATCACTGTGCCCGGTCGGCAGCGGGCCTGACCGGCACGTTGACCCGCAAGGCCGTGAGCGGCGTGGCCACGTTCTCCGACTTGAAGTTCGCCAACGTCGGAACGTGGACGCTCGCGTTCACCGGCTCGCCGACGAACTGGGGGTCGGGCACAACGAGCGCGCCGATCGTGGTCACCCGCTAGGAAGTCCAGGCGCACGCAACGAGCCCGTCGGCCACCGGCCGGCGGGCTCTCTTCATGGATGTCGCGCCGATGCGAAGCGGGTGACGCGCGGCCCGGGACTTGCGCCCGCACCCCCTCCTCGGGGTCCCTGGAAGGGTCAGGGGGCGGGAGGGCGGCGTCGTCGGACGATCAGCGCGGCAACAACACCGGCGGCGATCAGCAGAGCCGCCAAACCAAGGAGCATTGTCGAGGGCCCGCCACCCGCCGAGCCCGCGTCGCCAGGGGGCGGCGTGGCGGCCGGGCCGGTGGCGAGCGGCCCGCCGGGCGTGGCCGTGGCCGCGACGTCGAGCGTAGCCGTTGCTAACGCCGTGGGCGTTGTCGTTTCGCGCGGTGGGTACGGCCGTCGGAATCGGGACGGGGGTATTGAAGTCCGGCGGCAGCGTCCCGGAGGGGGGCGTGGGTGGGGGCGTCCCGTTCGGCGTCGCCGTGGGCTTTGCGGCCGTGACGACGACCGTCCCCGTCATCCGGGGATGGATGGCGCAGTGGTAGGCAAACGTGCCCGGCGCGCTGAACACGTTGGCGAACTGGTCGTTGATGCCAAGCGGATCGCTGTTGAATGAACCGTCATCAGCGGTCACCGTGTGTTGGGTCGCGCTCGAGTTCTGCCAGGTCACCGTCTGCCCGGCCACGATCGTGACCTCGCCCGGCTTGAATGCGAAGTCCGAGATCTTCGACGGACGCATCCTTGCCGATCGCGGCTGTCGCCGATCCAAGTACGGCGGCGATTACGACAACCGCTGCGCCAGTCCTGAGCCACAGGTTGGCTCGAGTTGGCCTGTTGTCTCGCGAGGCCAGCATCGGCGGCGGTCCTCAGTCGATGGGGCAGCGGGCCCGACCCACGTGATCGGTACCAGGCGGCATCCTGTGCCGTCCTCTCCCGAAGAACTCGGGAGCGGGGAGATCAGGCGCGAGCGGAGCGCTCCAGGCGCTTCTGGAAGCGCTCGACCTGACCGGCGGTGTCGATGATGTTCTGCTTGCCCGTGAAGAACGGATGGCAACTGCTGCAGACGTCGATGCGCAGCTCCTCGCGGGTCGAGCCGACCTCAAACTCGGTGCCGCACGAGCCGCAGTGCACCTTGGCCTGGTAATACTTGGGGTGGGTGTCGCTCTTCACGAGTGCTCCTTCGACGCCGTCCGCACGGGTCCTGCCCGCCGGTGGTCGCCGCTGTGGGTTGGCCTACGCCTCTGCGGCGACGGCCTCCGCATCGACCGGGATGACCCGGACGCGCTTCTTGTTGCGGGTCGCGTGCTCGAAGCGCACCTTCCCGTTGACCGTCGCGAAGACGGTGTAGTCGCGGCCCAGGCCCGCGCCCTCGCCTGCGGCGAAGGTCATCCCGCGCTGGCGGACGATGATCGTCCCGGCGTGAACGAGCTGGCCGTCGCCGGCCTTGACGCCGAGGCGCTGGCCGGCGCTGTCGCGGCCGTTCTTGACGCTCGAGCCGGCTTTCTTGTGGGCCATCGCTACTCGTCCTTCTTGGTGCGCGAGCGCTTGGGCGCCGCGTCGTCCGTCGCCGGCTCGGCCTTCGTGGTCGCGGCCTTCGCAGGCTTGGCACTTGCCTTCGTCGACGCCTTCGCCGGAGCCTCGGCCGCCTCCGCCTTCGGTGTGGCCTCGGCCTTCGGGGTCTTGGTGGTCGCCGCCTTCGTCGCGGTCGCCTTCGTCGCCGGAGCCTTGGCGGCCTTCGGCGCGGCCTCGGCCTTCTCGGTGCCGACCGCGAGCTTCGCGGCGAGCGCCGCGTCCTCGGCGGCCTGGCGGGCGGCAGCTTCCTCGACGCGCTTGCGCTCGGTGGCCTTGGTGTCGCGAGCCTTGCCCTCGGTCTCGGCCGCACTCTTGCCGCCGAACCGGATGTCGGCGATCCGCAGGACGAGGAGCTCCTGGCGGTGGCCCTTCTTGACCCGGCGGCGCGCCTTCGGGCGGTACTTGAACGAGATCACCTTCTCGCCGCGATCCCGGCGGACGACCTCAGCCTCGACGGCGGCGCCGTCGACGATGGGCGTTCCGACCGTGGCCTCGGCCCCGTCGGCGACGAGGAGCACGCGCTCCAGCGTGATCGACTGGCCCGGCTCGACGTCGAGCAGCTCCACTTCGAGCTCGGTGCCGACCTCGACGCGGTACTGCTTCCCGCCGGTCTCGATGACTGCGTACATGGGTCCTCGGAAGAGCGTGGCGGCCGCGTGGGACCGCCGTCCTGAACAATTGGGGACGCCTGCGTCGATCGCGGGCGCGAACGGAGAGTTTAGGTCGGATCTCCCGACCGCGTCAACGAACGCCGCTCCGTCCACCGGCGCGAGGCCCTCTCCGCTCCTGGCGCGGAGCCGCGACTGGTCGTTCCGAGGCCAGGACGAGACGCTCGCGGACGAGCGTCGCGCCATCGAGCGATACGCCCGATCGGTCGGACAGTTCCGCCAACACCTCGTCGGGACGGCCCACGCCCTTCTCGGGGTCGTGGCGCAGCTCCATGACGATGTCGACGCCTCCGTCCGGACGTCCGCGGACTTCGATGTCGCCGAGGAACGGCCGCAGGTCGTAGGCCACCACCCGATCACCCTTCGCCCGTTCCCGTGGCAGCGACCCGGCCGACCGCATCGCCACCATGGCGTCTTCGAGCGCGGGCAACGCGCCGTCTGCGTCGGTCCCGACCATTGCGCGGTACACGGACGCGATCACCTGCCCGGGAAGCGCCGCCTCGCCCATCCAGACGTCGTATACGTCGATCAGCGTTGAGCCCTCGGGCAGGGCTCCCTCGAGCGCGTCGCGGACCGACCAGCGCGGGCATCGGTCGGTCAGCCAGATGTCGGCCAGCTCCCGGTCGCCGGGGATGGCGGGGGCGAGCGGCGCCGCCAGCGCGAACCGGGGGCGCCCGCTCTCGCTGTCGAGCCCGACAAGCGGCAGGCCGGTCGCGATCAGCGCCGCCTCCCACGCAGCCTGCTGTGCCCGGGCGACCTGCTCCGCGTCGAGCGCTTCACGGCGCAGGACGAGACGCCAGCGCTGGGCGGGCTCCCGGGACGGGACCGCGGGGTGACGGACGGGGGGTTCGACCTGCTCGGACACGGTGCTAGTCTGCCGGGGATGTCAGCCCACCGCCGCACGCTCATCCACGTGGAACGCTGAGTCGCCGTGAGCGTGCCCGATCCGTACAAGGTCCTCCAGGTCGATTCCGAGGCGGAGTTCGAAGTCATCGAGGCTGCCTACCGCCGACTGGCCCGGAAGTACCACCCCGACGTCTCCCCCGGCCCCGAGTCGCAGGAGCGCATGGTCCGCATCAACCAGGCGTGGGAGCTGCTCCGCGACCCGACAAGACGCGCCGCGGTCGACCGTGCACGCACGCGGAACGCTGGGACATCCCCGAAGGACGCCGCCGCCGACGCCCGGGCCCGCGCCGCGGCCGGACACCCCGTGACGCCGCCAGGCACGACCTACGACGCGGACAACCCGAACCGCGAGGGATCGGCCCCCGCTCCGGCCCAGTCGTCGTCCACCGCCTCGCCTGGCCCACGGCCCACGAGCGGACCGTTCCGCCCGATCCCGCAGTACACGTCGCCGAACTGGACCTCGGGCCGACTCGAACGCCGGCGGGGGCTTCGACCCAGCGACGATGGCGACCGCGCAGGCCGTCGCGAGCGCCGGCCCGCCGCCCGGCAACCCGTCGGGCAGCGTGCTCAACTTCGGGCGCTACGTCGGCTGGTCGCTGGGCGAGATCGGACGCCACGACGTCGAGTACATCGAGTGGCTCGACCGCACCCCGATCGGGCGGATCTACCAGGTGGAGCTGGACGAGATCCTGCGGACGCAGGGCCGCCGCGTCAGCGCGGCGCCGGCCGAGGACACGACCCGGGGGCTGTTCCGCCGCCGTTGAGGCACGACCGCCCCGACACCGGGCCAGCGGCGCCATAGCTCGCGCTACCACTCCGCCTTTTGTTGGCGGATGTTCACGCTCTGCATGACGCCCAGGCCGATCGCGATGCTCACCAGAGACGCGCCGCCGTGGCTGATGAACGGCAGCGGGATCCCGGTGACCGGGAGCAGGCCGATCACCATGCCCACGTTCACGAACACCTGGACCAGGAGCATGGTCGCGAGGCCGGCGCCGAACAGCGTCCCGAACGGGTCCTTCGACTTCCATGCGCAGGACAGGATCCGCCACAGCAGCGCCGCGAACAGCAGGAACACCACCAGTGCGCCGATGAACCCGAGCTCCTGTGCGAGGACCGCGAACACGAAGTCGCTCTCCTGGACCGGCAGGAACTCGCCGCGCGTCTGCGTGCCGTTCGTGAGTCCCGTGCCGAGCAGGCCGCCCGACCCGACGGTGATCTGCGACTGGGCCACCTGCCAGCCGGATCCCTGTGTGTCCGCCGCCGAGCCGCTCAGGAACGAGAAGATCCGGTCCTTCTGGTAGTCGCGCAGCACGTAGGTCCATGACAGCGCCACCGCGACGATGACGCCGATCCCCATCGCGATCAGCCAGCGCAGGCTCGCCCCGGACATGAACAGCATCCCGGCGAGGATCGTGGCCAGCACGAGCGACGACCCGAGGTCGGGCTGGAGCATCACGAGCATGATCGCCGGCACGGTGAGCAGGCATGCCCCGAGCACCGACGTCAGCGAGTCGAGCCGGCCCTCGCGATTGCCGAGGTACACGGCCAGCACGGTGATCATCAGGATCTTGGCGAGCTCGGAGAACTGGAAGGTCAGCGGTCCGATCGACACCCAGCGGGCAGACCCGCCGACCCCGTCACCGATCGCGAGCGTCAACACCAGCAGGCCGATGTTGACCGCGTAGATCGGCCACACGAGGGTCTTGAGCCAGCGGTAGTCGAACGCGGTCGCGGCGACGAACACGACGATGGCCAGCGCCGACCACATCAGCGCCCGCGAGAACACCGTCCCGCTGTCCATGATCGACTGGCCGGCCTCGACGCTGTTGGTGTACGCCATGACCAGCCCGAAGACGCCGAGCAGGGCCGCATACGTCGTGAGCTGCAGGTCGTACGAACGCCAGACCGCGCCGACGGACCGGGTGGTCACGTCGGTGAAGCGGCTGGGCTCGGCCCGCATTACACGCATCGATGGCTTCCTAGTTGCTCTGGTAGTGGTTGCCGCGGATCAGGAGGTCGCGGTTGAGGTAGTCCTTCTTGATGTGGAAGTGGAACTGCAGGAACGCCTTGGCGATCTCGGTTGCGGCGTTGCCGATGGTTCGCGAGTCGTACGCGAAGGCCAGGAACGCGAGCTGCGAGTCCGTCCCGTTGAAGTCCGCCTTGTACGGGTCCTTCGGCACCCACCCGGCGAACCAGGAGTGGAACGGGAGCCGGCCCTTGCTGTCGCGGGTGCCGAACTCGGCGGTGCCGGACTTGCCTGCCACCTTCACTGGCATGTCGACGAGGTTGTACGTGTGGCGCAGCGTCACGGTGTGGCGCGCCGCGATCCGCATGGCGCGGAGCGTGGCCTGCGACACGGGGAGCTTGCGGATGAGGTCGGGCTTGAACTTCTGGACGACCTTGCCGTCGGGCCCGATCACCTGCCGCACGATCTGCGGGCGGTAGAGCTTGCCGCCGTTCGCGAGCGCCGTGTACGCGTTGAGGAGCTGAATCGGGGTCACGACGTCGTAGCCCTGGCCGATGCCCGCCTGGTAGGTCTCGCCCTCGAACATCGGCTGGCCGAACGCGCTCATCTTCCACTTGTTGTTGGGGATGATCCCGGAGACCTCGCCCGGGAGGTCGATCCCCGTCGGGGCGCCGAACCCGTACTGGCGCGCCCAATACGCGAGCCGGTCTGCGCCGAGCATGCCCGCGACCTGGAAGAAGAACGTGTCCGACGAGTTGCCCATCCCGCAGTTGATGTTGCACAGGCCGAAGCCGGCGTGGTTCCAGTCGTAGAACCGCGTCCCGCCGAGGGTCAGGTAGGCGCGGGTCTGGATCAGCGTGGTGGGCGTGATCTTCTTGTCGGCGAGACCGCCGGTGCCCGTTACGAGCTTGAACGTCGACCCGGGCGGGAAGTTGCCCTGGACCGCCTGGTTCGTCAGCGGCTTGTTCTTGTCCTGGATCAGCCGCTTGAAGTCCTTCTCGGAGATGCCGCGCGAGAACAGGTTGTTGTCGTAGCTCGGCAGGCTGACGAGGGCGAGAACCTCGCCCGTCTGCGGGTTCATGACGATGAACACGCCGCGCTTGAGCCCGGCGGCGCGCATGCCCCACTTGAGGGCCGCGGTCGCCTCCTTCTGGATCGTCTTGTCGATCGTGAGGGTCAGGGAAGCGCCCGGGAGCGCCTGCTGCGTTGTCCGCAATACCTGGACGTTGCGGCCCGTGGCATCCCGCTCCATGAGCTCAGTCCCGTACGTACCGCGCAACTCGGACTCGAAGGACGCCTCGACACCCGCCTTGCCGAGCAGGTCGTCAGCGAGATAGCCCTGTGCCTTGAGCCGGTCGAGGGTCCCACCGTCGATCCTCCCGGTGTACCCGATGATGTGGGCCATCAGGGCGCCATCGGGATATTCGCGGCGTGTTTCGACCTTGACCTCGACACCAGGCAGCTCATCGACCGACTCGGCGACGATGCGGGCGATCTTCTCCGGTACGTCCTGGGCGACGCGAACCGGATCGAAGCGGGAGCCGGGAGCGCTGTCGAGCGTGGTCAGGATCTCGGAGGGCGGCATGTGCAGCAGGGTGCCGAGCCGCTGCGCCACGTCCGGGCGGCGGCTGAACGGCAGGTCCGCTGGGACGATCCTGACCGCCCAGGTTGCGATGTTGTTGACCAGCAGCCGGCCCTTGCGGTCGTAGATCAGACCGCGCGGTGCCGGGATGGACACCTCGACGGTCCGGTTCGTCTCAGCCCGGGCCGCGTACACCTCGCCACGGTCGATCTGGAGGTAGGCGAGGCGGGCACCGAGCACCCCGAACACGACGACCATCACGATGCCGAAGGTCAGGAATCGGATCGGGCGGCGGTCGCGTTCGCGGTTCGGGGCGAGGAGGTTCTCGTTCACCAGGCGACCCGCTCGACGTCGCGGCGACGGGCCGCGATGGCCACGGCGAGAGGGCCGAAGGCCGCCGCGAGGATCACGTCATACACGGTCGACGGCAGGATCGTGCCGAGGGCGGCCGATGTGATCGGCGCCGTGGTGAGCGCGGCTGTCGTGACGAGGATGAGCATCGAATACAGGGGGCTCGCGACTGCAGTAGCGCCGATCGGCGCCAGGATCCGGATCCGTCCGAGGAAGCTGCCGACGAGGTACCCCGCGCCGACGGCGATGAGCAGCGAGAACGACGTCGAACCGAGCGGACGTTGGGTCACGATGTCGAGGGCGAGGCCCCCGACGAAGGCCCAGGTCAAGCCGACCTCGAGGCCACCGACGATGGCCGCGATCACGCCGAACACCAGGATCGGGTGCGGAACGGCGTCGCCGATTCGCAGATATGGGACAACGGTGAATTCGACGAGCGCGGTCACCACGGCCAGCGCCGCGGCGATGGTGAACTTCATCAGGCGTTCGATCCTCGGCTGACGAGCCGACGATCGGGCCCGGGTCTATTGCGGCCGCGACGACGGAGTGACAGCAAACTCGCGCTCAAGTATCCCATGGGGTCCCGGAACGGGCAATCGCCCAGCAGGGCCATGACGTCGGCCTTGTTTCACGTGAAACAGCGCGATTCGGCGGCGGGTGGCGGTCCCACCGCACGTTTGGCCGCCACACAGCGGTCGTGAAGTGGCAGGTGAGTGACGCCTGTCACGCTGAAGCCCTTCGAACCCACCGGACCGCGGGAATCGGGGTCTCCGATGCTAGAATTCAGGGTGATGAGCGTGTTTGGAACAGGAGGCTGAGTGGGCCAGACGATCGCCTGCACCAATCAGAAGGGCGGCGTCGGGAAGACCACCACGGTGGTCAATCTCGCAACCTATCTGGCTCTCCTCGGTGACCGCGTCCTCGTCATCGACCTCGATCCCCAGGGCAACGCGACGAGCGGGTTCGGGATCGATCGCCTCTCCATCGACCGATCCATCTACGACGCGCTCGTGGACGGCGTGCCGCTGGCTGAAGTCCACGTGCCGACCCCCGTCGAGGGCGTTCGCCTCGTTCCGTCGTCGATCGCCCTCGCGGGCGCCGAGGTGGAGCTCGCGGGCGTCGACGGCCGGGAGCGTCGCCTCGCCCGCGCGCTGGCGACCGAGCGCGACGCCTGGGACTGGATCCTCGTCGACTGCCCGCCGTCGCTGGGAATCCTGACCGTGAATGCGCTCACTGGCGCCGACGCCGTGCTCGTCCCGGTCCAGTGCGAGTACTACGCGCTCGAGGGCCTGACGCAGCTGATCGCGACCATCAACCTCGTCCGCGACCATCTCAACCCCAACCTCGCGATCACGGGCGTCGTGCTCACGATGTTCGACGGCCGCACGAACCTCTCCACGGAGGTCGCCGCGGAGGTCCGGCGCCACCTGCACGAGACCGTGTTCGACACCGTGGTGCCGCGCAGCGTCCGCCTCTCGGAGGCGCCGAGCCACGGGCTGCCGATCGCGCTCTACCGACCGGAATCCAAAGGCGCCGCGGCGTACCGGGAGCTCGCCGTCGAGGTCAGGGCTCGCGGACATGCGGGCACAGCCAACGGGGGCGGGCCGACGACCGGCCACCTCTCGACACCCGGATCCCTGCCCGGGGCGCAGCTCGCCGGAGTCGGCGCATGACGATCAGGACCGAACGCAACACGCCCGCACTGGGACGTGGGCTGTCCTCGCTCATCCCGCAGCGGGCCACCACCGCCACGGCGGTGGTCGATGTGCCGTTGGCGCGGATCTCGCCCAACCCGTACCAGCCCCGCCATCGAATCGACGAGGCAAGCCTCGAGGAGCTCCGGTCGAGCATCCGCGAGCACGGCGTCCTGCAGCCCGTGCTGGTCACCGAGACCCTGGACGGCTACCAGCTCGTCGCGGGTGAACGCCGCGTCCGCGCTGCACGGCTCGCCGGCCTCGAGCGCATCCCGGCGCTCGTCCGCCAGCTCGCGGACCGTGCCCAGCTCGAGATCGCGCTCGTCGAGAACGTCCAGCGTGCCGACCTCGACCCGATCGACGAAGCGCTTGCATACCGCCAGCTGATCGAGGAATTCGGGCTGACGCAGGAGCACGTCGCCGAGCGCGTCGGCAAGGCACGCACGACGATCGCGAACACGCTTCGACTCCTCGATCTGCATCCGGACGTCCAGGCCGCGATCGCCGACGGCCGCCTCACGGAGGGCCACGGCCGCGCGCTGGGCGGGTTGCCGGTCGAGGGCCAGGCGCACGTCGTCGGCACCGTGATCGGCCAGGGCCTGTCCGTGCGCCAGACCGAGGAGCTCGTCCGGCGGCTGCGCGAGCCGCGCCCGGCACGCGAGGCGGCGCCCACGCCGCGGCTCGACGCCGACCTCGAGCGCGTCGAGACCGATCTCCGGGAGCGTCTCGGAACCAAGGTCAGCCTCAGCCGCTCGCGCAACGGCGGGCGGATCGTCATCGAGTACTACAGCGACGAAGAGCTCGCTCGGCTCTACGAGCGCCTCATCGGAGGGACTGCGTGACGGACGTCGGCGATCGGGAGCGGACCGGGGAAACGAACGGCCGCGCCCCCCGCGCCCGGAAGGCAAAGGCCGCGCCGGGCGGGGACTACACCGCCGCGAGCATCCAGGTGCTCGAGGGCCTCGAGGCCGTCCGCCGTCGCCCCGGCATGTACATCGGGTCGACGGACCTGCGGGGCCTGCACCACCTCGTGTGGGAGGTCGTCGACAACTCGATCGACGAGGCGATGGCCGGCTACGCCACCACGGTCACTGTCACCATCCACGACGACGGCAAGATGACCGTCGAGGACGACGGTCGGGGCGTGCCGGTGGGCCGCCACGCGACCGGCAAGGACGCCCTCGAGGTCGTCCACACGGTCCTGCACGCCGGTGGCAAGTTCGGCGGCGGCGGCTACAAGGTGTCGGGCGGACTGCACGGCGTCGGCGTCTCGGTCGTCAACGCGCTCTCCTCGTGGCTGCGCGTCGAGTCGGCCCGCGACGGCGGCGTCTGGGCCCAGGAGTACAAGCGCGGCAAGCCCACGACGAAGGTCGAGAAGATCGGGCCCCAGGGGTCGCGCAAGGGCACGCGGACGGTCTTCCAGGCCGATGCCGAGATGTTCGAATCCGTCGAGTTCTCGTTCGACACGATCGCACAGCGCGTTCGCGAGTCCGCCTACCTCACCAAGGGCGTCTGGATCACCCTCCGCGACGAGCGCGTCGACCGGGAGCGCAGCTTCTACTTCGAGGGCGGCCTCGTCTCATTCGTGCGCCACCTCAACCGGAACAAGGAGGCGCTCCACCAGCGGCCGATCTACACCGAGCGCCGCGACGGCACGACCACGATCGAGGTCGCGCTCCAGTACAACGACTCGTACGCCGAGAACGTGCTCGCGTTCGCGAACAACATCAACACCATCGACGGCGGCTCCCACGTCACCGGCTTCCGGCGGGCCCTGACGCGATCCCTGAACGAGTGGGCGAAGAAGGCCAGCGTCCTGCGCGACGCGGACGGCAACCTGTCGGGCGACGACGTCCGGGAGGGCCTTACGGCCGTCATCAGCGTCAAGCTCACCGATCCGCAGTTCGAGGGCCAGACGAAGGCCAAGCTCGGCAACGCCGAGGTTGCAGGACAGGTCGAGAGCGCCCTCGCCGACGCCATCGCCCAACACCTCGAGGAGAACCCGGCCGACGGCCGACGGATCATCGAGAAGTGCCTGACAGCCGCGCGCGCCCGCGAGGCAGCCCGCAAGGCGCGGGATCTGGTCATTCGCAAGGGCGCGCTCGACGGCATGTCACTCCCCGGCAAGCTCGCCGACTGCCAGGAGCGCGACCCCGCCAAGAGCGAGCTGTACATCGTCGAGGGCGACTCGGCCGGCGGCTCGGCCAAGCAGGGCCGCGACCGGCGGTTCCAGGCGATCCTGCCGCTGCGGGGCAAGCTGCTCAACGTCGAGAAGGCCCGGCTGGACAAGATCCTGAGCTCGGACAACGTCAAGCCGCTCATCATCGCGCTCGGCGGCGGCATCGGCGACAGCTTCGACATCACCAAGCTGCGCTACCACCGGATCATCATCATGACCGACGCCGACGTGGACGGGGCGCACATCCGGACCCTGCTGCTCACGTTCTTCTTCCGGCACATGCCCGAGGTCATCGACTCCGGCTATCTGTACATCGCGCAGCCGCCCCTGTACCGGATCTCGACCGGCAAGGTCACGAAGTACGCGCAGTCCGAGAAGGACCGCGAGCGCGTGATCAAGGAGTTCACGACCAAGAACCTCAGCGTCCAGCGGTTCAAGGGCCTGGGCGAGATGAACGCCGACCAGCTCTGGGAGACGACGATGAACCCGGAGACGCGGACGCTGCTCAACGTCGAGGTCGAGGACGCGGGCGAGGCCGACTCGATCTTCACGATGCTCATGGGCGAGCGGGTCGAGCCGCGCAAGGACTTCATCAAGACCGAGGCCCGCAAGGTACGCAACCTTGACATCTGAGCCCGTGCTGACGCTCCCGGACGTGCGCATCGGGGGGAGCCGGATCGTGCTGGCCCCCCACAACTGCTTCGCCTGCGGGACGCTCAACACGCACGGGCTCCAGCTCGAGCTCCACGCGGGCGACGACCGATGCTGGACGGAGATCACGCTCGACCGTCGGTTCGAGGGCTGGGAGGGCATCGCGCACGGCGGGATCGTGTGCACGCTGCTCGACGAGGTGATGGCCTGGGCGCTGGTCGACCACGACCTGTGGGGCGTCACCGCGCGCATGGGCGTGGACTTCAAGCGTCCCGTCCCGATCGGCCGGGCAATCCGCGCCGAGGGCCGTGTCGTGGGTGTCCGCCGCCGTCTCGTGGATGCCGCCGGCGTCGTGATCGACATCGAGACTGGCGAGCTGCTCGCGCAGGGCGAGGCGACATACTTCGGGGCGCCCGAGGCGCGCAAGCAGGAGCTCAAGGAGCGGTACGCGTTCCGGCTCGAGCCCGACAGCATCCCTGCCGGTGCGACGGCGAGAGCCGGTGTGCCCGAGCTGGTGGACGCCGGATGACCGCGGCCGTCGCCGACCCCCCGAGCGCCGTCTCACCGGTGACGTCGCGCGCCCGCGAGCTCGTCGCGGAGCGGACGCCCGCGGCGCTCGCGCTCGGCCGCGAGGCAGGCGACCTCATCAACGACCCCCGTTCGCTCGCGACGACGATCCGCGCCGGCCTCGAGCGGCTCGCAGATCCCGAGTACCTCGAAGGCCAGCGCCGCGTCGCCCCGGGCATCGGCCCGGTCCTGGGCGTCCGCCAGCCCCTCCTCGCCGCCGTCAGCCGCGGCCTCCGATCCGCGACCCGCCACGACCGCGCGACGGCCATCCTCGGCGCCGCCGATGCGCTCCTGCGCGACGACGCGCTCGAGCTCCACTGGCTCGCCTACGACCTGCTCGGGCGCACGATCGCCGACGAGCCCGAACGGACCTGGCAGCGGGTCCGCGCCGAGTCGGCCCGCGCGGGCGACTGGATCACCGTCGACTCGCTCGCGCGCGTCGCCGGCCGTGGGATTCTCGCGGAGCACTACCGCTGGGCCGAGCTCGAGCAGCTCGTCTACTCGCCGTCGCACTGGGAACGGCGTCTCGTGGGCTCCACGATCGCGACGATCCCCCACCTCGATCGGCGGACCGGCGGCGCGCTCGACGTCGCGGCCCGTGCCCTGCCGATCCTCGCGGACCTCATCGGCGACGCGGATCCCGACGTGCAGAAGGCCCTCTCGTGGGCGCTGCGAACATTGACGGTCGTTGACCGCGAGGCCACCCTCTCGTTCCTGCGCCACGAGGCGGAGACCGCGCGCAGGACAGAGGACGGCTTCCGGGCATGGGTGGTCCGCGACTCGCTCGAGAAGCTGCCGCCCGCCGACGCCGACGCGCTCCGCCGCGAGGTCGACGGCATCCGCAAGCGCCCTGGCGCCCCATCAACATCCCGAGCCGCCTCGACGGCCGCGGCCTTCAACTCGCTCGGCGTGGCCGTGCCGCCCACCGAGCGCGCGGTCACCGAGCGCGCCTGACACACGACTGACCAGATCGACCGGAGGAGAGCCACCACGTGACCGACAACCTGGGCGACATCCGAGCCATCCGACTCGAGGACGAGATGCGCGTCTCGTACCTCGATTACGCGATGAGCGTGATCGTCGCGCGAGCGTTGCCGGACGTCCGTGACGGCCTGAAGCCGGTCCATCGCCGGATCCTGTTCACGATGGGCGAGATGGGGCTCAGCTCGACGAGCTCCTTCCGCAAGTGCGCCGCGATCGTCGGCGAGGTGATGGGCAAGTACCACCCGCACGGCGACGTCGCGCTGTACGACGCCCTCGTCCGACTCGCCCAGGACTTCTCGATGCGCTACCCGCTCATCGATGGACAGGGCAACTTCGGCTCGGTCGATGGCGACACCGCCGCCGCGATGCGCTACACGGAGGCGCGCCTCACGGGCATCGCCTCGGAGATGCTCGCGGATATCGACAAGGACACCGTCAACTTCGAGGACAACTACGACGGCACCCAGAAGCAGCCGTCCGTGCTGCCGGCCAAGCTGCCGAACCTGCTCATCAACGGCTCGTCGGGGATCGCCGTCGGCATGGCGACCAACATCCCGCCCCACCACCTGGGCGAGGTCGTCGACGCCGTCGTCGCGTACATCGACAACCCGGACGTCACCAACGACGACCTGTGCCAGGTGATCAAGGGCCCCGACTTCCCCACCGGTGGCTCGATCTACCGGTTCGAGTCCCGGCGCAACCCCCTCACGGGCGAGCACGAGACGATCGACGCGATCCGCGAGATGTACGCCCACGGCCACGGCCGGGTCGTCATGCGAGCCCAGGTCGCGTTCGAGGAGACCCGCGGCGACCGCACGGCGATCATCGTCACCGAGCTGCCGTACCAGGTGAACAAGGCGACGCTGCTCGAGAAGATCGCGGACCTCGTCAAGGACAAGAAGATCGACGGCATCGCGGACCTGCGTGACGAGTCGGATCGCGACGGGATGCGGATCTACATCGAGATGAAGCGGGACACCAACCCGCACAAGGTGCTGAACAACCTGTTCAAGCACACCGCGATGCAGACGGCGTTCAACCTCAACATGCTGGCGCTGGTCGATGGTCAGCCGCAGACCCTGCCGCTCAAGAGCGTCCTGCGCCACTACACCGACCATCGCCGCGAGATCGTCCGCCGCCGGACCGAGTTCGACCTCGAGAAGGCGAGGGCCCGCGCCCACATCCTCGAGGGCCTCAAGATCGCGCTCGACAACCTCGACGCGGTCATCGAGACGATCCGCCGCTCGGACGACGTGGACGCCGCGCGCACGAACCTCATGACGCGCTTCGGCCTGTCCGAGCCGCAGGCCCAGGCGATCCTCGACATGCGCCTCGCCCGCCTCGCCGCCCTCGAGCGCAAGAAGATCGAGGACGAGTACCTCGCCGTCATCCAGCAGATCGCCGAGCTCGAGGACATCCTCGCCAACCCGTCCCGCGTGCTCTCGATCATCAAGGACGAGCTGGCGGAGCTGAAGCGCAAGTACGCCGGCGAGCGCCGCACGCGCGTCGTCGAGGACTCGAGCCGCGAGATGACCGACGAGGACCTGATCGCCAACGAGGACGTCGTCGTCACGATCAGCCGCCGCGGCTACATCAAGCGCCAGCCGGTCGCCACCTACCGCCGCCAGCACCGCGGCGGCAAGGGGATCATCGGCCACGTCACCCGCGAGGAGGACGCCGTCGAGCACCTCCTGGCGGCCAATACCCACGACTGGGCGCTGTTCTTCACCAACCGTGGCCGGGTGTTCTCGGCCAAGGTCCACATGATCCCGGACGCCTCGCGCCAGGCGAAGGGCATGGCGATCATCAACCTCCCGGGCGTGCAGGTGGAGACGGGCGAGGTCCCGATGGCCACGATCTGCCTGCCCAACTTCGAGCCCGGGCACTTCCTGGTCATGGCGACCCGCAACGGGATCATCAAGAAGACGCCGCTCGAGCAGTTCGAGCGCGTGCGGGCGACGGGCATCCGTGCGATCACGATCAGCGACAACGACGAGCTGGCCTGGGTCAGCGTCTCTGCCGGCGACGACGACGTGATCATCGCGACCGCGCAGGGCATGATCGCTCGCTTCTCCGAGGGCGAGGTCCGGCCGATGGGCCGCGATGCCGCGGGTGTCATCGGCATCCGGCTCCTCGCCCGGCGCGACGACTCGGTCGTGTCGATGACCGTGGTCAAGCCCGACGCCGACCTGCTGGTGCTGACCGAGACCGGCTACGGCAAGCGGGTGGCGCTCACCGAGTTCCGCAAGAAGCATCGCGGCGGCCAGGGCGTGCGGCTGATCGCCCTCGAGGGTCGCAAGACCGGCCTCGTCGCCGCGGTCCAGCAGGTCACACCCGAGGACGAGGAGCTGCTGCTCATCTCGGCCCACGGCCAGGTCATCCGCACCGAGACCAACACGATCAACCGCTACTCGTCGAGCGCGCGCGGGGTCATCGTCATGCGCCTCGCGGACGAGGACAAGGTGGTGGCCATCGCGGCCTTCAGCCCGGGGCTGGCGGAGCGCGGTGGCATGGGCGACAATGACGACCCCCAGGCGGACGGTGGCGGATCGGACGACCAGGGGCCAGGTCGCTCGTCGTGACCGCCTTCGGCCAACGGGAGGCAGCCCTGTACGCGGACCAGTACGAGATCTACCACGGCAACGCCAACCCTGAGCTGGCGCGGAAGATCGCCCACTGGCTGAACAGCGAGCCGGGCCAGGCCGAGGTCTTCCAGTTCGCGAACGAGAACATCTTCGTGCGCATCCTGGACAACGTCCGGGAAAAGGACGTGTTCCTCGTCCAGCCGACCTGTCGCCCGGTCAACCAGTCGATCATGGAGCTGCTGATCATGATCGACGCCTTCAAGCGGGCGTCGGCCGGTCGCATCACGGCCGTGGTGCCGTACTACGCCTACGGGCGGTCCGACAAGAAGGACCAGCCGCGCGTCCCGATCACCGCCCGCCTGATCGCCGACATGATCACGGTCGCCGGCGCCGACCGGGTGCTGACGATGGACCTCCACCAGGGCCAGATCCAGGGGTTCTTCAACATCCCCGTCGACGAGCTGACCGCCGTCCACATGCTCAGCCGCTACTTCATCGACAAGCATCTGACCGAGTGCGTGGTCGTGACCGACCTCGGCTTCGCGAAACGCGCTCGGGCCTTCGCCGAGATCCTCGACGCGCCGCTGGCCATCGTCGAAAAGCGGCGCCACGGCAACCTCGACCGGGCCGAGGTGATCAACGTCATCGGCGAGGTCCACGGACGGCGGGCGATCATCGTCGACGACGAGGTCGACACGGCGGGGACGCTGATCGAGACGACGCGCGCGCTCGAGCGCGAGGGCGTGACCGAGATCTACGCCTGCGCCACCCACGGCGTGCTGTCGGACCCGGCCATCGAACGCATCGCGAACTCGAGCCTCCGCGAGCTCGTCATCACCGACAGCGTGCCGCTGCCGGCGTCCAAGGTCCTGCCCCAGATCAAGGTGCTGTCCGTCGCGCCGCTCATCGGCGAGGCCATCAAGCGCATCCATCGCGGCGAGTCGGTCGGCGCGCTGTTCTCGTCCGAGGTGTCGTTCACCCAGGAGATGCTCCTGTGGGAGGACGGCCCGATCCAGCCGGGCGGCGAGTCCCCGGCCGACGACGACGACGTACCATCACCGATGGCCGCCTCGGCCGGCGCCTGACCGCAGCACCGGAGTCCCATGAGCCTGCAGCTGCACCGCCCGGACGGGAAGGGCGGCCTCGAGCCTCGACCGGTCACCGACGAGAACTGGCACAGCCAGCTCCGCTCGCCGCGCTGGGGCGCCTCGCTCCGGGGCGGCCGGATGCCGAAGCTGACCAACCCCGAGATGAACCCCACGTCGACCGCGAAGTCCATCGCGTTCTGGCTCGTGCTGGGCCTGCTCACGTTCGGCATCATCGTGGTCGGGTACGGCAGCGGGTTCTTCACGTTCGTCACGTCGTAGCCGATCGGCCCGGGAACCGGATCCGCGTCGGCAACGTCCGGGAGCCACGATGCAGCGAGTCCTGATCGCCTCCGGCGTCCTCGGCCTGGGAACGGCCGTCGTGTTCGGCGCCGCGGCGCTGACCGCGACCCTGTTTCCCAACGGGCCCATGGTGGCCGCGAGCATGAACGACACCTGGATGCGCAACGGCGTCGGCGTCGGCGGGGGCGTCATGATGGGCGGCGGCAAGCCCATCCCGATGCCGATGCCGCCCCCGGCAATCGCGGTCGACAACGGCAAGGGCCTGGTCGTCGCCCCCGACGTGCAGCCGCAGCCCAGCGACTGACCGGGCGCCGGTCGCGCCGGCCGGGGGATCGGCGGACCCACCCTATACTCTCCCGGCCATGCGCTTGCTCTCACGATTCTTCGACACCAACGACCGCGAGCTGACCCGTCTCCAACCGCTCGTCGACCGCACCAACGAGCTCGAACCCGAGTTCATCGCGCTCTCCGACGACGAGATCCGCGAACGAATGGACGCGATCCGCGCGGAGATCGCGGAGGACGCGGCCCCGGAGGAACCGTCGGAGGACGAGCTCCACCATCACGACCTCGAGCGTCGCAACGACCTCGCCAAGGCCCGGCGCAAGCGGGACAAGGAGCGGCTGCAGGCGGTCCTCGACGACCTGATCCCCGAGGTGTTCGCCGCCGGCCGCGAGGCCATGAAGCGGACGATGGGGATGCGCCAGTACGACGTCCAGCTCATGGGCGCGATCGTCCTCCACCACGGCCGGATTGCCGAGATGCGCACCGGCGAGGGCAAGACGCTGATCCCGACGCTGGCGGCGGTGTTGAACGGCCTGTCCGGCCGTGGCGCGCACGTCGTCACCGTCAACGACTACCTCGCCCGGCGCGACGCCCAGTGGATGGGACCCGCGTTCCACTTCCTGGGGCTGTCCGTGGGCGTGATCACCCACGACACCTCGTACGTGTTCGAGCCCGGCTTCCCGACGACCGACGAGCGGCTGATCAACCTGCGGCCCGTGACCCGTCGCGAGGCCTACGAGGCGGATATCACCTACGGCACCAACAACGAGTTCGGGTTCGACTACCTGCGCGACAACATGGTCGACCAGCTCGAGGGCCGGGTGCAGCGCGAGCGCTCGTTCGCGATCGTCGACGAGGTCGACAACATCCTCATCGACGAGGCGCGGACGCCGCTCATCATCTCCGGCCAGGCCGAGGAGTCGGCCGACCTGTACTTCACGTTCGCGCGGCTCGTGCCCAAGCTCAAGGCCCGCCCCGAGGGTGCCGAGGAGGGCGGCGACTTCTTCGTCGACCTCAAGGACAAGGCCGTGTCCGCGACCGAGGAGGGCGTCGAGAAGATCGAGCAGCTGCTCGGGATCCCGAACCTGTACGACGCGGATCCGCGGCTCGCCCGCCACTTCGACTCCGCGCTCAAGGCGCATGCGCTGTACAAGCGGGACCGGGACTACATCGTCGAGGACGGCGAGATCGTGATCGTCGACGAGTTCACGGGCCGCAAGATGCCCGGTCGCCGCTGGAGCGAGGGCCTCCACCAGGCGGTCGAGGCCAAGGAGGGCCTGCGCGTCCAGCGCGAGAGCCGGACCCTGGCCACGATCACCTTCCAGAACTACTTCCGCCTGTACGACAAGCTGGCCGGCATGACCGGCACGGCGATGACCGAGGCCGAGGAGTTCCACAAGATCTACGCCCTCGAGGTCGTGGCGATCCCGACCCACCGGCCGATGATCCGCGACGACTACCCGGATCTCGTGTTCAAGAACGAGGCCTCGAAGTTCAACGCGCTGATCGACGAGATCGAGGAGATGACGTCGGGCGGGCGCCCGGTCCTCGTCGGCACGGTCTCGGTCGAGAAGTCCGAGGTGCTCTCGACGCTGCTCAAGCGGCGCGGCATCGCCCACGAGACGCTCAACGCCAAGTTCCACGAGAAGGAGGCCGGCGTCGTGGCACAGGCCGGCCGCACCGGCGCCGTCACGATCGCCACCAACATGGCCGGCCGCGGCACCGACATCAAGCTCGGCGGCGACCCGGCGGGCCTCGCCTCGGACATCCTCCACAAGCAGGGCCTGAACCCGGCCGAGGTCGACGCCACGACCTATGCGGCGGCCCTGGACGAGGCGAACGCCGTCATCGCGGTCGACCACGATGCCGTCGTCGCTGCTGGCGGCCTGCACATCATCGGCACCGAGCGGCACGAGAGCCGGCGCATCGACAACCAGCTCCGCGGCCGCGCCGCGCGCCAGGGCGATCCGGGCTCGTCGCGCTTCTATCTCTCGCTCGACGACGACCTGATGAAGCGGTTCGCCTCGGATCGGGTGGCCGGGCTCATGGAACGGATGGGCCTCGAGGACGACGTCGCGATCGAGTCGCGCCTCGTGTCGCGGACCATCGAGAGCGCCCAGACCCGCGTCGAGGGCTTCAACTTCGACATCCGCAAGCGCGTCGTCGAGTTCGACGACGTCATCAACAAGCAGCGCGAGACGATCTACGCGGAGCGCGACAAGGTCCTGCGCAACGAAGACCTGACGGAGACGGTGCGCGAGTTCCTCGACGCGGAGATGGACGCCCTGGGCGACCAGTACGCCGGCGATGCGTCGCCGAGCGAGTGGAACCTCGAGGGCCTGTCGATCGCCCTGCACGCGATGGGGATCGAGGGCGAGGGGACGTCGGAGGCCGACCTCGACGAGGTCGCGACGACCCGGGAGGAACTGGTCGAGCACATGCGCCAGCTCGCCGACGAGCAGCTGACGACCCGATCCGCCGAGCACGGCGACGAGGTCTGGGGCCAGGTCGAGCGGTTCGTGCTGCTGCGCACGATCGACAGCCTGTGGGTCGAGCACCTGACCGAGATTGACGACATGCGGCGCGGCATCGGGCTGCGCGGCTACGCCCAGCAGGACCCGCTCAACGAGTTCCGCAAGGAGGCGTATCAGCTGTACGAAGAGCTGAGCAGCCTCATCCAGCGCCAGGTCGCCAGCACGATCTTCCGGGTCACCGTGAAGCGCGAACCGGCGACCGTCCCGCTCTCGGGACCCGGCCAGCCGGCCCTCCCGGGCGCGACCGACGGGGCGGGACTCGCCGACGGCGGCGGCAATGGGTCGAACGGGTCGAATGCGACCCCCGCGGCGGCACCGCGGCCCGCGGTCGCGGGGGCGAGCCTGGCGGCCGGCGGCGCAGCGCTGCGACGCCCCGAGCCGGCCCCGATGACCGGGCTGCCGGCGGATCCGATGCGCGGCGCGCGGGCGGTCCCCGGTGACGCGGCCGCGAGCGGCGACGTGCGCCAGGGCTTCACCCCGACGGGCGCGCGGATCGGCCGCAACGAACCCTGCTGGTGCGGATCGGGTCAGAAGTACAAGAAGTGCCACGGGGCCTGACCCGGTCCAGGCGGGGAGATCTCGTGCGCCTCATTGTCGCTGCCGCACTTGCGGTCGTCATCGTCGCGGGCCTCGCGACCCTCCGGATCTGGCAGCAGGGCGACCGCGACGAGCAGCGGCCGGTCGACGCGATCGTCGTGCTCGGCGCCGCCCAGTACGACGGCCGTCCGTCCCCGGTCTTCGAGGCCCGCCTGGACCACGCGGTCCGGCTGTGGCAATCGGGCATCGCCAGGTCGTTCGTCGTGACCGGCGGCAAGCTGCCCGGCGATCGGACGACGAAATCGGCGGTCGCCCGTCACTACGCGGTCGAGCACGACGTGCCGGAGGGCGCGATCTTCGGCGAGAACGCCGCCCACAACACGCTCGACTCGCTGCGGGCCGTGGCGTCCGAGATGAAGCAGCGGGGGCTGACGTCCGCGGTGTTCGTCTCCGATCCGACGCACATGCTGCGGGTCCTGCGGATCGCGCGGGACCTCGGCATCGAGGCCTACGGCTCGCCCACGCCGACCTCGCCGATCCAGCAGGATCTGGGCCGCCGGGTGTCCGCGACCATCCACGAGCTGGGGGCCCTGGCTGTGTACTTCATCTCCGGCGGCGCGCCCGCCGTGGAGCAGCAGGGCGGCTGACCAGGGGCCTCGCCGGCGCATGTTCAGTCCCACGCAAACTTGTGCACGAAAAACCGGTTCTACCCCTTGGCGTGAGCGTGACCCCCACATATACTCGCGATCAGTCCTTCGCCACCCAGGGATCGGCGCCGCCCAGCCCTTTCGCCCCTGACCCGCCTTGGCGCTGCATCCCAATCGTCACGCTCGACCGACAGCGAAGGATGAGAGCGAGGGAGCTTTGTGAAGCAGGCCGAGGAAGCCCAGTTCGTAGACCTGATCGCCTGCGAGCGGGATTGCCGGAACTGCAGTTACGCCGTCGCACTCGACTGCGACGGCAACTGTGGTGTCTGTCCGCATAACGGCTACTGTCCCTGCGTGAACCCCGTCGTCGCCCGGAGCAAGACCGCCCTTCGGCTGATCGAGCTCCGTCCGATCCTGCTCCAGGACCTCCAGGTGCGCGACTGATGGACGCCTCGTCCATCCGCGACCTGGCCGAGCGGATCCGGTCGACCTCGGGGCGTCTTTGACCTAGCCACCAGGGAAGCGCGCCTCGACGAGCTCGACGCGCGCGCCAGCGAACCCGGATTCTGGGACGACCAGCGCGCCGCGCAGAGGGTGCTCCGCGAGGCCGAGGGCCTGCGCGAGGAGACGACCCTGTGGCGGGGGCTCGAGAAGCGCGCCGCTGATCTCACCGAGCTGCTGAGCCTCCTCGACGACACGCCCGACCCCGACACCATGGCCGACCTCGAGCGCGAGGCGGATCAGCTCGACCGCGAGTTCGCACGCGTGCGGACGCTCCTGCTGTTCTCGGGCGAGTACGACGCGAAGAACGCCGTGCTGACGATCAGCGCGGGCGCGGGCGGGACCGAGGCGACCGACTGGGCCGAGATGCTCCTGCGGATGTACCTCCGCTGGGGTGAGCGGCATCGGTTCCGGACCGACGTGGTCGACTCCACCGAGGGCGAGCAGGCCGGCATCAAGAGCGCGACCGTGACCATGGACGGCCGCTTCGCGTACGGCTGGCTGCGCGCCGAGCGCGGCGTGCACCGGCTCGTCCGGATCAGCCCCTACGACGCGCAGAAGCGGCGCCAGACGACCTTCGCCCTGGTCGAGGTCATGCCCGAGGCGGACGAGGACGTCGAGATCGAGCTCAACTGGGACGAGATCCGGACCGACACGTTCCGCTCGTCGGGGGCTGGCGGGCAGCACGTCCAGAAGACCGAGTCGGCGATCCGGCTGACGCACCTGCCGACCGGCATCGTCGTGACCTGCCAGAACGAGCGGTCCGCGACGCAGAACCGGGAGCTGGCGATCCGGGTGCTCAAGTCCCGCCTGCTCGAGCTCGAGCTCGAGAAGCGCGAGGAGGAGCTGCGCAAGCTGCGCGGGGAGCACGTGACGGCGGGCTGGGGCAACCAGATCCGGTCGTACGTCCTGCACCCGTACCAGATGGTGAAGGACCTGCGATCCGGGTACGAGACGTCCAACACCGGTGCGGTGCTGGACGGCGACCTCGATGCGTTCATGCAGGCCGAGCTCGAGCGCGTGGCAACCGGCCGCGCCCCGTCCGCCGACGACGCGCCGGACGAGTAGCCGTGCCGCCGCCTGTCGCCGTCACCTACCGGCCCGGCCGTGACGCCGATCTCGATGCGTGCATGCGGCTCTGGCGAGTGGGGATCGAGGACTACCAGGCGCGGCTGAACCAGCCGCCGATGCCCGAGGACCTGGCGCCACTTCGACGGCTGCTCACGCACCTGCTGACGACCGATCCCGAGCGGTTCTGGGTCGCGAGCCGGGGTGGCGACGAGGCTCTCATCGGCTTCGGCAGCGCCTCGCTGCGCGAGGGTCTGTGGTTCCTCGCGATGCTGTTCGTCGATCCTGCGGCGCAGGCGGATGGCGTCGGGCAGGCGCTGATGGACCGCACCCAGGCGGGCCACGACACCGATCCGGGGGGGCCCGCGATCCCCTCGCCGGACGCGCCGCTCGACTCCGGCATCCATACCTGGGGCATGTGCACCGACGCGGTCCAGCCGATCTCGAACGGGCTGTACGCGAAGCGGGGCATGGTGCCGCGGATCCCGATCTGGCGCCTGTTCGGCGAGGTGCGGCGCTGGTCGGCGGTGCCGCCGCTGCCCGCCGGGCTCGTGGCGACGTCGTTCGAGCGGGTCGAGCACGAAGGCTCCGATGGCGAGCGGCGCCTGGCCGAGACGCTGGACGCGTTCGACCGCGACGTGCTGGGCGCGGCCCATCCCGTTGACCACGCCTATCTCCGCCGCGAGGGTCGCGCGGGCTTCCTTGCGCGCGAGGCCGGCGGCCGGACGCTCGGCTACGTGTACGGGTCGGGCGTCGGGCGGCTGGGTCCGGTCGCGGCGATCGAGCCCGGCCTGCTGCCGGCGCTGATCGGCACGGCGATCCGCGAGACCCCGGCACTCGGATCGGTCGCCGCGTGGGTCCCGGGAACCGCGGCCGGCGCGATGCGGGCCCTGCTCGATGCCGGGCTCCGGATCGACGGTTTCCCCGCGATGATCTGCTGGTCGCGGCCCGACCACCCCTTCGAGCGCTACCTGCCGATCTCGCTCGCCATCGTCTGAGGTTTGCCGGTCCCGGCACCGGATGTTAGCCTCGGGGAGACGTGGCCTCACCGACCGTGCCCGTGGGCGGAGACGTCGCCCCGCCCGGCAACCCGAGCGGCAACCCCACCGGTAGTCCGGTCCCCGCCTCGACCCCTCCGTCACCGAGCACACCCTTGACCGTGTCCCCGAGCCCGTCGCCGACCATCCGCGAGCGCCTGACCGGTCGACCGCGCCCGCCGACGGGCGACCAGCCGGTCGTCGTGCTCCATGACGTCACGATGCGCTACCCCAACGGCAAGGAGGCGCTCAAGGACGTCGAGCTCGTCGTGCCCGAGGGCGACTTCGTGTTCCTGGTCGGGCCGTCGGGCGCCGGCAAGTCGACGCTGACGAAGCTGCTGATCCGCGACGAGCTGGCGACCAAGGGCATGGTCGTGGTCGATGGTGACGACCTCGCCCGGCTGAACCGCCGCCAGGTCCCCAAGGTCCGGCGGAAGATCGGGATCGTGTTCCAGGACTTCAAGCTGCTGCCTCGCAAGTCGGTCTGGGAGAACGTCGCGTTCGCGCTGGAGGTCACCGGGACGCCGCGGCGCAGGATCCGGCCGGCGGTGGACCGGGTCATCGCGCTCGTCGGGCTCACCGGGCAGGCCCAGCAGCTGCCGACACAGCTGTCGGGCGGGGAGCAGCAGCGGACGGCGATCGCGCGGGCCCTCGTCCACGACCCGCGGATCATCATCGCCGACGAGCCGACCGGGAACCTCGACCCGGTGATCAGCTGGGAGATCATCCAGCTGCTGCTGCGGATCAACGAGCTGGGCGTGACGATCCTCATGGCGACCCACGACGCGGAGATCGTCACGGCGCTGCGACGGCGCGTGGTCGCCCTCGAGGACGGGCGGATCATCCGCGACGACACCGGCGCCACGTACCACCGCGAGGACTGAGGCGTGATCCCGTTCGTCGCGTTCTCGATGACCCGCGCCTGGCAGGGGTTCTGGCGCAACGCGCTGATGAGCCTCGCGGCGACGCTCACGATGGTCCTCATGCTGCTGCTGCTGGCCGGGTTCTTCGTCCTGCAGAACGTGCTCCTCGCCAGCCTGTCGTTCGTCGAGCAGAAGGTCGAGGTCGTCGCCTACATCCAGAACAACGCGACCAGTGACCAGGTCGACACGCTGGTCGCAACGATCGGCGCCATGCCCGAGGTCGCCTCGGTCGAGTTCGTGTCGCGCGACGAGGCGCTGGCCCGATTCAAGGCGGCGCAGGCCGCGCAGGGCCGGCAGGACCTCACGACGGCGCTCGAGTCGAACCCGCTCTATGCCAGCGTCAACGTCAAGCTCCGGAGCCCCGCCGACCTCGACGCCGTGACCACGGCCCTGCGCTCGGACCCCCTCGTCCGCAACGTGCTCAACATCGAGGCCCTCGTCGATCGCGTGCTCACCGTCACGACCTTCGTCCGCACCGCCGGCGTGGTCATGGTGGCGATCGTGGGCGTGATCGTGCTGTTCATCATCGTCAACACGATCCGGCTGGCCGTGGTCGCGCGGTCCGAGGAGATCGAGATCATGCGGCTCGTCGGCGCGTCCGACGCCTTCATCCGCTGGCCGTTCGTGTTCGAGGGCGCACTCGTCGGGCTGTTCGGCGCGCTGCTGACGCTCGCCCTGCTCGCGGTCTCGGCGGAGCCGCTGTCACAGGCGATGGTCGGGTTCTTCAACGTGCTGCCCCTCGAGCTCGGCTCGGTCGGTCGCGACACGGCGATGCTCGTGCTCGCCACGGGGGTCGGCCTCGGGGTGCTCGGCTCGTGGCTGTCGGTGCGGACCTACCTCATCCGCTGACCGGCATCCGCTGACCGCCCGTTTCACGGCCCCGGTATACGCTGGCGGCCCGCGCTCCCGTCCAGCGCCCGTCACCCGGACATCCCCATGACGCTCGAATCCGCGCCGTCGTCGGACGAACCGACGTTGGACACCCCGGCAATCCCCGCTGAAGCCCCCGCAGAGGCCGCCGCGCCCCAGCCCGCCAGCGAGCCCGAGAGACCGGTCGCGGCGTCGAATTGGGCGGGCATCCTGCTCGGTGCGGTCGCCCTGATCGCCGTGCTCGCCGGGACGGCGCTGTTCTTCGCCGGGTTCTCGCTCGGCCGCCAGGCCGCGCTCACGCCGGGCACCCCGTCGGGCGACGCCGAGGCGTTCCAGCCGTTCTGGGACACGTATGCCGCGATCACCGATCGCTACGCCGGCGGCGACGTCAACCGTAAGTCGCTCATCGAAGGCGCGATCAAGGGGATGATCGGCGCCCTCGGCGATCCCTACTCGCAGTACATGACCTCCGAGGAGTTCAAGGCGTCGCTGCAGGGGATCTCCGGCCAGTTCGAGGGCATCGGCGCGACGATCGGTACGGTCGATGCGAGCGGCGCGACCGCCGCCTGCACGACCCTGGGCGCGGACTGCCGCCTGGCCGTGGTTGCGCCGCTCACCGGCTCCCCGGCGGAGAAGGCGGGGCTGCTCGCGGGCGACGTGATCGATGCGATCGACGGCGCGCCGCTCACCGGGCTCACGGTCGACGCGGCTCGCGGCAAGGTTCGCGGACCCAAGGACACCACGGTCGTCCTGCGGATGCGGCGCGGCCTCGCCGACCCGTTCGATGTCTCGATCGTGCGCGCGGTCATCGTCCAGCCCGAGGTCGAGACGAAGAGCCTTGCCAACGGCGAGGTCGGGTACATCAAGCTGGCCGGGTTCTCGGATCGAGCCGCGGAGGAGTTCGACGCGGCGGTCGCGGCCGCGGTCAAGAGCGGGCAGAAGGAGCTGATCGTCGACCTGCGTGGGAACCCAGGCGGGTTCGTGACGGCGGCCCGCGACATCGCCAGCCAGTTCCTCGCCGACGGCACGATCTTCTGGCAGGAGGACGCCGACGGGAACCTGACCGAGACGCCGGTCAAGCCGGGCGGCGTGGCCACGGACCCATCGATCCGGCTGATGCTGCTGGTCGACGGTGGCTCGGCGTCGGCGTCCGAGATCGTCGCGGGGGCGCTGCACGATCGCGGGCGGGCGACCCTGGTCGGGACGAAGACCTTCGGCAAGGGCACCGTCCAGCAGTGGACCCAGCTCGAGGACGACAACGGCGGTTTCCGGCTGACGATCGCGAAGTGGCTCACGCCCGACAAGACGTGGATCCACCGGGTGGGCATCGAGCCCGACGTCCTGGTGACCGATCCGCCTGCCAGGCCGGGCGACGACCCCGTCATCGACGCGGCGCTCAAGGCACTGGGCGACGTGTCGACCGGCACGCCGGCGAGCTCGGGCGCCCCGAGCGGCACGCTGCTCCGCCCGGCGGCCTGACGCGCAGACCCCACCTGACGCGGATACCCAGTTGCACGCGCGCCGCGCATCGGGTAGGGTCGTTTATGAACGAAAGGAGGTGATGTGCAGTGATAGACAGTTGTAGTTGCTGCACCACCTCGGCGGAGATCGTCGTCTAGAGACGATCCCGACGGGTGGTCGGTAGCAATTCGAACGCCGGTCCGGAAACGGGCCGGCGTTCGTGCGTCCGACGCGGGCATCCTGGCGAGCCCGTGCGACACTCCTGAGCCTGCCCCTAACCCTGGAGAGGAGCATCCAGATGGGCGAGACCATCGCCCAGAACCGACGAGCCACCCACGAGTACACCGTCGAGGAGACCTTCGAGGCGGGGATCGTGCTTCGTGGGACCGAGATCAAGAGCATCCGCGCTCACAAGGTGAGTCTCGCGGACGCCTACGCGCGCATCGATCGCGACGAGGCCTGGATCGTCGGCCTCCACATCGCCCCGTGGGAGAACGCGGACGTGCGCTTCAACCACGAGCCGAAACGGGCGCGCAAGCTGCTCCTCCACCGCGAGGAGATCGACGAGCTGCTGGGCAAGACGAAGGCCAAGGGCCTGACGCTCGTTCCGCTGCGGCTGTACATCACGGACCAGGGGAAGGCCAAGGTGCTGCTCGGCCTCGCAAAGGGCAAGCAGACCTGGGACCGGCGCCGCGAGATCGCCGAGCGCGACGCGAAGCGCGAGACCGAGCGCGCGGTCTCCGAAGCCCGGCGCCGGTAGAGCACCGCGAAACCGCGCGAGCGCCCTCCGAGCCCCGTGGCCAGTGCTTTTCAAAAGGAATGAACACGGATCGGCGATCCGGATGCCCTTCCGGCTCGGTACCGCGGCCCTGCCCGCTTCGCGGTCTCAATGTCAGTCGTTTCCGTCAAACTTCCGGCGCCTCGGCACCCTTCGAGTCGCTACTGGGGCGCATCGAGGGCAACCGCGTTCAAAAGGTTTGAACAATCGGCGGCCAGGCGTCGGCAATTCGGCCCTCGGGGGTTCGCTACGCTTCACATGACGGAAGAGCTGGAGGCGGGATGCGACTTGCGCGGATGATCCAGGCGGTCGACGCGCACGCGGCCGGTGAGCCGGGCCGGGTCATCGTCGGCGGCGTGCTCGACGTGCCGGGCGCCTCGATGTTCGAGAAGATGCGCCATCTCGCCGAGCACGGCGACGAGCTGCGCCGGGTCATGCTCCGCGAACCGCGCGGCTACCCGGCCCTGTGCGCGAACGTGATCCTGCCGCCGACCCACCCCGATGCCGACGCGGGCTACGTGATCATGGAGCAGGTCGAGTACCCGGGCATGTCGGGCACCAACACGATCTGCGTGGCGACCGTGCTGCTCGAGACCGGCATGCTGCCGATGACGGAACCCGTGACCGAGATCGCGCTCGAGGCGCCGGCGGGGCTGATCCGGATCCGCGCGACCTGTGCCGGCGGCAAGGTCACCGGCGTGACCTTCCGCAACGTGCCGGCGTTCGCGACCCATCTCGACACGCCGGTCGAGGTCCCGCAGCTGGGGACGGTCACGGTCGACGTCGCGTACGGCGGCATGTTCTACGTGATCGCCGACGCCGAGGCGCTCGGGTTCCGGCTCACCCCCGACGAGGGCCGCGACATCACCCGAGTCACCGAGATGATCAAGGCCGCTGCCCGCGAGCAGCTGCCGGTCGTCCACCCCGAGCAGCCGGGCTTCGCCGGGATCACGATCGGCCAGCTGTCGGGCCCGGCGCACGACCCGCGGAACTCGCGGCGCAACGTGGTCACGGTCTCGACCGGCGAGCTGGACTGGTCGAAGCCCTCGACCTGGACCGGGGTGATCGACCGGTCGCCGTGCGGCACCGGGACGTGCGCCAAGATGGCGATCCTGCACGCGAAGGGCGAGCTGCACGCGGGCGACGAGTTCCGCCACGAGGGCATCCTCGGAACGGTGTTCACCGGGCGGGTCGAGGAGGAGACTCGGATCGGCGAGCGCGCCGCGATCGTGCCCTCGATCACCGGGACGGCCTGGATCACGGGCTTCGCGAGCTACGTCCTCGACCCCACCGACCCGTTCCCCGAGGGCTTTACCGTCGGCGACCTCTGGTAGGAGCTACCGGAGCAGGTAGCGGCGGCTGAGCGGGACATCGGTGACCGGGTCCACGGCGAGGCGCAGGCCGGCGAGCGATACGGCGCCGGTGCGGACGTCGATGTCGATCGCGGGCGTGGCCCGGTTGGCGTGCAGCGACGAACGGGTCAGGCCGCGGACACCGCCGATCGGGATCAAGGTCCTTCGCGTCCCTAACCGTTGCGCGAGGGCTGTGCGATCCGCTCCAGTAGACACGAACGTCACCGCCACCTTCGGAGCGGCCGACGGGACGCCGCCCCAGTCCGCCCGGTAGCGGGTCGGCTCGGCGCGCTCGAGCGTGGCGTTGCCCTCGCCCATGGGCCCCCAGGCCGGGAAGCCGCCCTTGAACACCCACTCGGGCTTGACGCCGAAGAAGCCCGGCTTCCACATCACGAGGTCCGCGAGCCGACCGACCTGCAGCGAGCCGACGTGCGCGGCGAGGCCGTGGGTGATCGCCGGCTCGATCGTGACCTTGGCGAGGTAGCGCAGGACCCGCGCCGTGTCGTCACGGTCGTCGGGATCGTCCAGTCCGGGGTCGAGCGGCAGCCCCGGGATCCCCGACGCAGCCGCGGACCGGCGCCACGCCTTCATCACGTGCGCGAGCTGGAACGTCCGCCGGACCGTCTCCCCGATCCGGCCCATCCCCTGCGAGTCGGAGTTGACGATTGCGATCGCGCCCAGCTCGTGGAGCGGCCCTTCCGCGGCCATCCGCGCTTCCAGGACCCGCTCGCGGACCAGCTCGACATCTCCAGGGACTGACCACGACAGCCCGTGGTTGAGGACGGTCATCGGGACGTGCTCGACCGCCGTGTGCACGCCGAACGGGATCGTCGGCGTGGTCGAGGAACACAGGATCGACGGCTCGCGCACGAGGCCCAGCAGGTCTGGCACATGCCCGCCGCCCGTCCCTTCCACGTGGTAGGCATGGACCGTCCGGCCGGCGATCGCCGCGATCGTGTCCTCGAGCTCTGCCGACTCCTGGAGGCCGTCCGTATGCAGGCTCAGCGTCAGGTCGCGCGCCTCCACATAACGGAGCACGTGGTCGATGAGCTCCGGGTAGGCGCCGTTGTCCTCATGGATCTTGAAGCCCAGGGCGCCCGCATCGACCAGCGCATCGAGGTGGCCGTCCTCCATCGCCCGCGCGCCCGCCTGCATGCCGACGTTCAGCGGCCAGCCCTCGAGCGCCGCGAGCGTCCGCTCCATCGCGAACGGCGGCTCCTCGAACCCGGCCGTGATCAGCGTCGTAACGCCCGCCGACAGCGCTGGCGGCAGCAGCTCGGGGCCGATCGTGTGGACGTGGGTGTCGATGGCGCCGGGGGTGACGATGAGCCCGTAGGCCATGAACGACTTCGTGTGGGGGCCGATGACGAGGTCGATGCCGTCGCTGATCTCGGGGCTGCCGGCGCGGCCGATCCCGGCGATCCGGCCGTCCTTGATACCGATGTCGGCCTTGACCACGCCAATGACCGGGTCGACGACGAGGGCACCCGCGAGGAGAACGTCGAGCTCCGAGGGTCCGCCTGCCCCATCCCACTGCGCGATCCGGCTGCGCAGGTTCTTCGCGTAGCCCCAGACGGGCTCGTCGCCGCGTGCGGTGCGGTCCTCGCCGACGCGGATCCAGAGGTCCGTGTCACCGAGGCGGATCCGGTCGCCGGTCGTGGCAGCCGTAGCGGGCCCGGTACTCCTCCGCGGAGATGCGGGTCATCGTCCCGAGCCGCCTTCGCCCGCGTACCGCACCAGCTTGACCGTCTTCGTCTCGCCCGGCTCCCAGCCCGCATACCCGCCGGCGGGCAGATCGAGGTGGAAACCGCGGGCGGCCGCGCGGTCGAAGTCCAGCCGGGCATTGACCCGCTCGAACGGGTAGTGCGACGAGATCCGGATCCGCCGCCGCGACCGGCTGGTCACCTCGAGCTCGATCGTCGCCCGGCCCTCGTTGAGCACGACGTCGGACGGATCGTCGATCAGCAGCGCGCCCGGCCCGAGCGGATCCGGGGCGTCGCCACGCCCGAGCGGGTCGACCAGGGCGATGACCCGGGCTCCGTCGCCCAGCAGGACCTCGAGCCGCACCTCGTCGAGGAGCTCGCGAACCCCGTCGAGGACCTCGTCGGGATCGACCGCCCCCCGCCCCGCCGCCTCGACCTCGCGCGTACGTGCCGCCGGCCCGGGCCGCCTCGAGCATCGCGTCGCACATGATCGCGACGGCCTCCGGATGGTTGAGACGCAGTCCCGCGGCGCGACGCCGACGCGCGAGCTCGGCGGCCGCGAACAGCTGGAGCCGCTCTTCCTCCCACGGGATCAGGCGCATCTGGCGATGGTAGCGAGCCGCGAGGGCGCGGCCCGGGCCGATCGCTCCGGGCGATCCGCTACTTGCGCCGGATCACGGTCGCGACCATGGCCAGCACGGCGCCCGACACGACGACGTGCGAGACCAGGACGACGCCCAGCGAGCCCAGCAGCGGATGCAGCATGGCGCGATCGTACGCCTCTCGGGCAAGCGCCTGGAGCGTGGTGAACGTTCGTCAGTCGTAGTGCGCGTACAGGTCGCGGACGAACCAGATCTCGCCCGTGTGGAACAGCAGCTCCTTGCTGACCCACCACACGATCTCGATCAGCGCGAGCTCCCGGTCGAGACCGCCCGGGTAGGCGCTCCGGCCGACGGTGTCGAGGTCCTCGTCCGTCATCTGCGCGAGCCCGTCGCGCCACGCCTGGAGGCCGGCTCGCGCGAACTCGATGCCCTCGGCCGCCGTCATCGGCCACGTCAGGTCTCCGTCCTTGATCGAATGGCTGCCGACAAGCCAGTCCGCGCGCATCGTCGCGCCGTCGCCGAGATGCCCGATCGACCACGCGAGCGTCCGCGGCGGCGCTCCGGACGCATCCGGCGCCCAGGCCTCGACATCGGGCTTCGGCTTGCCATCGACGAGCCGGACCGTCCAGACCTGCGACGCAGGCTCCCACAGGTATTCCTCGTCGCTGAGGTCAGCGAGACGCTCGAACAGGACCCCCGTGATGTAGTCCCACTGGGCGAGGAAGGGAGCGAGGCGGGCCGGGATGGGCGGCGTGGTGTCGTTCATCGCTTCAGCGTCGGGCGCGATGTCAAGCGGCGCAAATCTGCGCGAGTCCGGCTTCGAGCGAGACTCCGCGCGCTGGGACAACACCGAGGGCTGGCTGAGCGAGCTCGCGGAGCTTGCCGCCGATGTGGCCGACGAGCCCTGGCAGGGCGGGATCCGGCGGTCATACGTGCTCAAGGCGCCGATCGAGCGTGTCTGGGCCGCCTTCGCCGAGCCGGATCAACTCGCCGCATGGTGGTCCAACGGCGAGCAGGGCGAGATCCGTACCGGAGCAGAAGGCTCGTGGGACTGGCCGAGCGAGGGCGGGCGGTTCGCGTACCGGATCGAGGCGGTGGAGCCGCCGCGCTACCTCTGCTGGACGTGGGTCGCGACACCGAACGTCTCGCTCGCAGACGCCGAACAGGTCCTCCGTACCGAATGGGTGATCGTCCCTCGCGACGACGGCGGCGCCGGCCTCCACCTGTTCGAGAGCGGCTTCACGGAGACGTCGAACAGGCCTGGACCGAGTGGGTGCTCGTCCCTCGCGACGACGGCGGCACCGACCTGAATCTGCTCGAGACCGGGTTCACCGGACCGGATCCGATGCGCGACAACGCCGGTGGCTGGGAGCAGATCCTCCCGACGCTGCGGGCACATCTCGGCGAGGCCTGATCGCCGTCGCCCGTTTCATCTGCGCCCGGCCGGAGCTTCAAGCCGCCACCGGTCGGGCGCATCCGCTCGCGCACAGGGCGGCGCCGGCGAGTGCCCGTCGGCCGCCCGCGTCGACGCGGGTGCTAGGATTCCGCCTCCGGACAGCGGTTCGGTTCTGTGGGGATGCGTGGTCTCGACAGGGCTTGGCTGCCTGGGAACGCGAGCCGAGGTGCCGTCAGGCCTCGTTAAACCGGCGGCAAAACGAAGTAACTGCCAACAAGCAGCCTGCTCTCGCCCTCGCGGCTTAGGCCGTAAGGTGAGCGTGGAAGCGGCCTCCCCTCCGTGGGCCGTGGAAGCGTCACTTAGCGGAGGTGCAGCCCGGACAAGGCTACGTAGTCCGGAGCGAAGCCCGATCTAGGGACACGCAGATGGGCTGAACGGGAGCCTGCCGATGGGCGCCCGACCGGCTGACGAAAACCATCGGACACGCTCGTAGCTGGTCCCAGGCGAAGGGTTCTGGACGGGGAGTTCGACTCTCCCCCATCTCCACCACAATTCTCGAACGACGCGCGGCTGCCGCCACATGGCAGGTTCGCGCGCGTGACGCGCCGCATCACGCTCCCTAGCATGGTCCAGTGACCCGCGATCCCAGCTCTTCCCCGACCCTGGCTCGGCTGGCCCGGGACGTCGTCGGTGACGCCAATACGAGTGGGATCGAGGATGAGCTCCTCGCTTGGCTCGCCGGTTCGCCTCGGTTCCGCGCCTTTGTCGAGGCCAATCGAGACAAGATCCGCAAGAAGCTCCGCACGGCTGGTGACGCCGATGCACTGCGTGACGTGCGGGCCGAGCTGCTCGCCGCGCGCCTGCTGCTCGCGGAACGGCGGGTCGAGCTCGCGTTCGAGGCCTACGGGGCGGGCCGGCGGGGACCCGACTTCACGCTGACGTTCCGGGGCACGCGGACGTTCAACCTTGAGGTCACCAGGCTGGGTCGCGAGCCCAGTGCGACCGCGCTCGCGGCGACGATCCTGGGCAAGCTGCGCCAGCTGCCGCCGAGCGTACCGAACGCGCTGGTGGTGGCGATCGACGCCGACGCGGCCGACGGGGACGAACTCAGCCTCGCGGCTCGATCCCTGCGCGCGCGGGCCGATGCCAAGGATGAGGCGTTCTTCGCCCGAGCCGGTCTCGATGGCTCGCGCGGGTTCTACGACCGCTACCTGCGCCTTGGCGCGGTGATCGCCTGGTGCGAGCGTGGCGCCGGCGACGGTCGCGCCGCACTGTGGACGAACACGTCCGCGCGGATCTCCCTCCCCCAGCGGGCGGCGCTCGCGTGCGTCGCGTGCCTGCGGGCGGGCGTGTAGGGGATCGTCGGAAGACCACGCCGCTACGTGTCGTCGCGATGGGCGTCCAGCGGTTCGGTGGACTCCGGTCCGAGCACGACGGCGGTCCGCCGCCACACGGCGTAGTTCAGCACGAGTCCCACATCGTCGACCAGGAGCTCGGCCTGGAACGTGCCGCTCGCGTAGCGATACGTCGCCTCGTCCAGGCGCGTGTACGTCTGGGCGACCTTGTGGACCGTCAGCTCGGGAAAGCGAACCCACGCGGCCTGAATCGTCTTCGATGCGCCGACGCGGAGCCCCAGGCGCCGGATCGGCAGGGTGTTCGTCGAGGGGCTGCAGCCGAGATCGACGTCCGTGCAGCCCCGAAGCGACCGGTCGGGCTGCTCGTCGACGCGCCAGTTCCCCTTCGCATCGCGCGCGAGGGTCAGCGTCCGCTGCTCGAACCCGCGCAGGTCGCGCACGTGGACGGCGGACGTGAAACCGGCACCATCGGCGAAGACGCGGTACTCGGTGCGCACGGGGATCCCGGACTCCGCGCCCAGCACCGTGCCGACGAGCGCGATGCCCGTGTCGCGGCGCGTCATCGTGCAGTGCTCGTCGGCCTCGACGTCGTCCGATCGCCGCCAGGCCACCCGCCGTGTCGTCATGCGCCACCATTGTCGGCCGTTCGGGTCGTCACCGCATCAGCCAGACCCTGGTTGGAGAAGCGTGTCTAGCCCTGGCCTGCCTCGACGGCGCGCCGATGCCACGGAACGACCCCTTCCAGCTCGATCTCGAGCGAGAAGCTGAGGAACGTGCGGACCAGGACGATGATGCCCAGGGTGATCGCGCTCTCGATCGTCGAGTCGATGGCGACCGTGAGCACGATGTCGGCCACGATCAGGACCTCGAGGCCGAGCAGGATCGTGCGGCCGATGTTCGCGCGCAACCGCGTATAGGCCTTGGTCCTGTCCATCTGGCGGACGTCACGAACGTAGCCGACGATCCCGACAAGGGAGCCGACCACGAGAATCCCGACGCCGAACGCCTCGAACCCGCGAACAACAAGGTCGAGCAGCTCCTCGAACGTCATCGCGTCGGCCGTCTTTCAGTCGGCCGGCGACGGCACCGACACCGTGCCCGCCGCAATGGCGCCCACGTACGCTGCATGGTCTGTGGCGTTGACGTCCGCGTAGGTCTCCGCGAAGTCGGCGATGGCGCCGTCGAAGCGGTCGCTCGTCCCGAGATAGGCGGAGATGGCCACGGCGTCACCCGTCCGGGCGTGCGCCCGGGCGAGGGCCCAGCCGCACAGGCCGCCATAGAAGCCCACCCCAACCGGCTTGAGCGTCGTGGTGTCGACCGATCCCTTCATGTCCCATAGCTGGCGGAAGTAGTAGTCGCGGCCACCCGGACCCCGCGTCCAGCCGAGGTAGATGTCGGACGACGCCTGCATCTGCTGCTGCCCGACGACCACGCGCTGACCATGATTTGGGTGCGTGCTCGACTCGAGGTGCGGCTCGAGGACCGACGCCGTCGCCTCCTTGGCCTGGAGGATCAGGGCGTCGTTCTCATCGCGTCCCTCGAGCAGCACGACGAAGCAGCGCGTTCCGACGCTGCCGACCCCGACGACCTTCAGGGCGACGTCGACAAACCGATAGCGCTCCAGGAACGCGCGGCGGCTCTCGGGCATCGAGGCCCGGTAGTCGGCGAAGGTCTGCTCGAGTGAAGCCGACCCGCCGGGAATGTCAACGTGGGTGATGACGGGCGGATCGTCGAGGATGACGCGTCGTCCACTGACCACGGCCGTGAGGGACTCGAACGCCCGCATGCCGTCCTTGCGACGAGCCTTCGAGAACACAGCATCCAGCGCTTGGCGCCGGCGGCTGTTCTCGGCCCCGCTGCCCTGCAGCAGGCCCGACCCTTCGGCCGCCTCTCGGATGTCGACGTCGGTGATTGACGCATACATGATGTCGGTCAGGCGCATCGCGGCATAGCGGCCCATCCACTGCCGGTAGCCCCGAACGGCGGCCATCGCCACCTCGCGGTTGACGCTGGCGCTGAAGCCGTTGGCGCGGCCCGCGATCACCATGCTCGCCGCCAGACGCTTCACGTCCCACTCCCAGGGACCGGGCAACGTCTCGTCGAAGTCGTTGGCGTCGAACACCAGTGCGCGCTCTGGGGAGGCGAACAGGCCGAAGTTCGACAGATGGGCGTCGCCGCAGGCCTGGACGATGATGTCCGTACGCGCGGCGTTGGCGAGATCGAACGCCATGACGGCGGGCGTGCCCCGGTAGTACGCGAACGCCGACTCGGCCATCCGCGCGTGCCGGAGCGGGACGAGCTCCTGGAGCCGGTCCTCCTCCTGGGCGTTCAGGATCGCGATCGGGTCGCGACCCGCCTGTGGCTCGAATGCGGCGTGGGCCGCACGCGGGACGCGCTTGCGCGCGGCCTTGGCCTCCTCGATGCGCGCCGACGGATGCACCCACGGGCGCGCCGTCCACGCATCGCCCGACGGGGCCTCGGACCCCCAGGCTTTGTCGTACGCAGCCGCAGTTGCCTCGTCCGGTGCGGCCTTCTTGACCAGACGCTCGGGTGCCGGTTTGGTGGCCATCGATCTACTCCCGCATCAACATGCCGGCGGCCTCGCGCTCGAGGTCGACGTACGGCTCGCCGCTCACGTCGACGGCGACGCGCCGGATGGTTCCGCCGGTGAACGCGTACGGCCGCTCGCCGGGGTAGTCCTGGGTCACCGGGTCCCCGACGTCGCGCCCGACGGCGAGGCCCTCCCCGGCGATCATGTACCCGCCGGGCTGGGTCCTGATGCGGCCCTCGCCGACCTTCGTATCGCCGTGATACAGCGAGAGGGTGCCCTCCGCCACGGGCGACGGGCCAGTCCCTTCCTTCTCGAACGACGCCGACAGGATCAGGTTGTCGCCCGTGGGCAGGTCCACCGTCGCGTCGACCTTCTGCTCGAACATGCCGACGAAGCTGTTGACGTAGTGGAGCCGGTTGTCCTTGACGTAGAGGGTGTGGCCGCCGAAGCGGGATCCCTGCGAGAACAGCACGCCCTGGGCGCCTGGCGCCGGGATATCCACCAGCGCGCCGATGACGAACGAGCGGCCACGCACAACGACGGCCTGCGCCTCAGGGACCTCGGCGTGCTCCGGGAAGTAGACGTAGCGGGTGCGAGGCGCCGACAGCTGAGGCCGCGGTGAGATGAGGATCTCCAGCGCAGACCTGTCATCGAGCGGGAAGCCTTCGTTCGCACCAGCTTCGGCGTACCACAGATTCACCATCTCGCGGACCTTCTCCGGGTGCTCGCTCGCGAGATCGTGTGATTCGGAGCGGTCCACGTCCGTGTGGTAGAGCTGCCACCCATCGTCGTTGAAGTGGCTCCAGCCGCTGATCGTCGGGTGCGTCGTGATGGCCTTCCAGCCGTCGTGCCAGATCCCTCGCGATCCCAACATGGAGTAGAACTGGGTCTGCCTGGTGCCCGGCGCGCCTGCGTCATCGAAGCTGTAGCGCATGCTCACGCCGTCGAAGTGACTCTGCGTGTGGCCCTTGATCTTCTCCGGTGCGTCGATACCGAGTGCATCGAGGACGGTCGGGACGAGGTCGATCGCGTGGTGGTACTGCGTCCGGATCTCACCCTTCGACGTCATCCCGGCCGGCCACGAGATGATGCACGGGTCGCTCGTGCCGCCGTTGAACTCGTAGCGCTTCCACATCTTGAACGGCGTGTTGAACGCCATGGCCCAGCCGTTGGGGTAGTGGTTGTAGGTCTTCGGTCCGCCGAGCTCGTCGATCATCGCCAGGTTGGCCTTGATGTCGTCCGGGATGCCATTCATGAACAGCATCTCGTTCACCGAACCGTCCGGCCCGCCTTCGCCGCTGGCGCCGTTGTCCGAGACGACGATGATCATCGTGTTCTCGCGCTGGCCGCTCATCTCGAGGTACTCCAGCAGGCGTCCGACCTGGTGGTCGGCATGGGACAGGAACCCGGCGTAGACCTCGGCCATCCGCGCGAAGAGCCGCTTCTCGTCGTCGGATAGCGTGTCCCATGGGCGCGTCAGGTCAAGCGCCGGGAAGGCCTGGCCCTCGGGACCTGTGGTCGCCTTCAACGGGTTGATCGGCGGCAGTTCCGTGTCCTGCGGGATCAGGCCCATCGACTTCTGACGAGCGAGTGTCGTCTCCCGCATCGCCTCGTAGCCCATGTCGAACTGGCCCTTGTACCTGTCGGCCCAGTCCTTGGGCGCGTGATGGGGCGCGTGGGCGGCACCGGGCGCGTAGTACAGGAAGAACGGCTTGTCCGGCGCGACAGCCTTCGCGTCCATGATGAATTCGATCGCTTTGTCCGTGATGTCCTCACCGAAGTGGTAGCCCTCGTCCGGGGTCTTCGGCTGGTCCACCGGATGGTTGTCGTAGATGAGCTCCGGAAACCACTGGCTGGTCTCGGCACCCAGGAACCCGTAGAAGCGTTCGAACCCGCGCCCGGTCGGCCAGTTGCGCCGGGTCGAGGCCAGGTTCATCTCGACGGTCGGGCACAGGTGCCACTTGCCGACCATGTAGGTGTTCCAGCCGAGCTCGCCCAGGATCTCGGGGAGCATGCCGTTCTCAGGCGGGATGGTGCCGCTGGCATTCGGGAATCCGCTGGCCGCTTCGGTGATGCAGGCCATGCTGTTGCGGGTGTGGTTGCGCCCCGTGAGCAGGCAGGAGCGGGTGGGGGAGCACAGCGCCGTCGTGTGCCACTGCGTGTAGCGCACGCCGTCGCCCGCGATCTTGTCGATGTTCGGGGTCTGGATCGGCCCGCCGTAGCAGGACATCGCCGAGAAGCCGACGTCGTCGAGCACGAGGTAGATGACGTTCGGTGCACCCTCGGAGCGGCCGGCGCGACGAAGGGCGCCCAGTCCTCGACGGAGTCGCGAATATCGACGTTGATCGTGCCCTTGAACGGTGCGCTCATCGCTGGAACTCTCCTGGGGTGGCGGGGCTGGTACGAGATGTTCTGTCAGGTCGACGGGAACGAGAAAACGGCTCCTACAGGCTGCTGCCGGGTCAGGGCTGACCCGGCTCCTACGCCTGGGCTGGGACGGCCTCCGGGGTGGCCGTTGCAGTCGCGGGCGCCGCAGCCGGGGCGGGGTGATCGAGCGAGATGCCGATCGTTCCGAGCCACCGGCGGATGTTGCGGTAGACCGACGGGGCGCCCAACGGGATCGGCTCGTCCAGCTCCCACTCGACCGGATGGAGCACGAACGGTTCCGTCTGCGGCCCGCCCAGGCCGCCGTGCGACCCGATCAGCTCCTCGAACGCGGCGACCTCGCCGAGCTCTGGGTCGTACTGGCTGATGAGCAGCAGGTCTGGCGCGTGCTGCATCGCATCCTCGCGCTTGAGGCTCATGATCGTGTGCGGCCCGAACAGCGTTGTCGGGTCCTCGCCCTCGACCCGGTCCTGGTCGAGGTAGCGGACACCATTCGGCCCGAGCACGACGCCACCGAACTCCTCGCTCTTGACCATGAGCATCGCGACACCCGGGTGTGCGGCGAGGGTCGAGACGAGTTTCGGGTGCAGCTCCTCGAGCTCCTCGGCCGTCAGCCGGTGGTCGTTGCCCGTGAACCAGACGAGCCCGAGGTTGCCGGAACCGACCACGACGATCGTCGAAGCGTCCGCGGGGGGCGGGAGCTCCTCGTGATCGAGATCGACGACACCATCGACCGTCGAGCCCGCGAGCGCGGCCCGGGCGACGGTCGGTCCGACACCCTTGCTCCGCGTGATCTCCGAGAGGAACGAGTTGACGAAGGTGGAGCCTTCCGCCTGCGTCTTCGCCTGCACGAGCGTCGCCCGACCGGACATGAGGTCCAGCACGACCTCGCCCAGGCTCTTGCCGTAGCGCTGCTTGAACGTGGCGCCGAGGCTCTGTCCGTGGTCGGACAGCACCATGAACTTGTACGGCCGCGGTGCGTCGCGCGAGGCCTTCTCGATGGTGTTGATCGCACTGTCGACGCCGTCGAGCGCCTCGAAGGACTCGACCCGCTCGGGCCCGCAGTGGTGGGCGAGCTCGTCGTAGTCCGTGAAGTCCGCGTAGATCACGTTCGTGCCGCGGTACATCTCCTCGATGATCAGCGAGACGTTGACGTCGCGGAGCAGGACGTTGCTCGCGGCTCGCATGCCGGCGTACTTGAGCCCGCGGTGCATCTGGGGCACGATCCCGGACCGACGGGTTCGGCGCGCCTGGGTCAGCTCCTTGATGAACTCGCCCAGGAACAACGTGAACGAACGCAGGTAGCCGCTGGGGCTCATGAAGAAGCTGAGGAACGCCTTGCTCTCGCCGAGGCCCTGCTTCTCGTCCTTGATCGCCGCGGTGGTCAGGTAGGAGCGGGTCGCGTCGCCCGTCATCAGGTTGCAGATGCTCGCGCCGTTGTTCGACAGGAGACCCTCGCCGTTCGAGACGCGGCGGACGATCTCGCCCGCGTCCACCGGGTTGCTGGAGACCATCAGGTGCTGGCGATCGCGCTCGTACCACCGAAACGCCGGGATGCCATCGTTGTTGCCGTGGAGGATGCCGGCCTGGCTCGCCGAGGTCATCGACGGCAGGATGGCCTCCCAGCGCGACAACCGGTGGGTGCCGTTGCGGACCCAGCTGGCCATCGTGTTGACCGATCCCGCTCGCATCCGCCCGGCGAGGATCGGGTGTGCCAGCCCGTCGATCTGGACGATCACGAGGCCCGGCTGGTCCGACTTCGCTGCCGCTCGATTGAGGAGCATGTTCTGGATCAGGAGGCCGTAGAACGAGTCGCCGCTGTCGATCCCGAGGATCGCCGTGAGGATCGTGTTGATGATCGCGTAGATGAACGATCCGATGAGGGCGCTCAGGAGTGTCCCGACGTGCACACCCGGAACGATGTTGGCGGAGACGAGGAACACGAGGATCTGGAGGAGCAACACCGAGACGCCGGTCAGGATCAGGGAGCGGGGCGCGACGACCGCCAGCACGGCCGGCCTGACGATGGCGTTCAGAACCGCCATCACGATCACGACGATGACACCGTCGAGGAGGCGGTCCACGACGATGTTGGGCAGGAGCCACGCCGTCGCCAGGAACGAGATCGTCGACACGATCAGCGTGATCAGGAGGCGCTTCAGCAGCGCCTTGCGTCCCCCCCGCCACTCCCACAGCACCCGGAGCTGGGTCGAGTACAGCGCGCGGAGATTCATGGAAACGCCCCTCTACACCCGTTCAGGGTCGCTGCGTCTTGGGCAAGTCAATGCTTGGTCTCCAGAACGGTACTCGGTCCGTCGCCCCGGCGGCGTGCTCCACGATTGGTGATATCGCGGCCGCAGATCCCCGACTCGACCGGCCCTCGTCGATCCTGGCGAGGCGCGGGCCGAAGCGCGACGCTCGATGGCGTTGGCGTTCGTCCGGGCGAGCCCGGCGGCTCCCTCAGGTGGCCGGGCTCGCGAGCGCGGCCTTCAGGGACTCCTCAGTCTCCTCGTCCAGCGACGTCTGGATGACCTCGCCGTGGTACTTGCGCAGTGCGGCGATCGCGACGTCCGCGTTGGCTGATTTGATCTCGAGGAACAGCGCCGACTTGCCGGCCGGCAGCTTCGCCTCGACCTCCTTGACGAAGTCCCCGTCGACACCCGTGTGCATGGCCGCTCCGACGCCGGCGCCGGCGAGCGCGCCGAGGGCGATCCCGGCGATCGGGAAGATCACGAACACGACCCCGCCGATGACGGCGCCGACGACGGCGCCGGCCTCGGTAGCGCTGCTGGCCTCGTTCTTGACATCGAACGACCCGTCCGCCCGGTGGGTGACGACGGCGGTGTCCTCGAACTTGATTTCACCCTGCTTCTCGACCCCGCGCAGCGTATCGAGGGCGGCGTGTGCCTGCTCCTCAGTGTCGAAGGCGATGACGACGATCCGGCTCATGGCGTGCTCCCGGTCCCGTGTGATGGATTCATGACCAGAGTAGCCCGTTGGTGCCAGTCCTCGGCAAGCATCCCGTACAGGTATTCGCTCGCCCAGCCGTCCCCGTCGCGGTACGCGCCGCGAATCTCACCCTCGCGCCGGAACCTGAGCCGCTCCAGCAGCTTCCACGAGCCGTCGTTGCGGGTGTCACAGTCGGCGCACACCTTGTGCTTGCCGCGATCCTCGATGAGGTAGCGCACGAGCGCGCCCACGGCCTCGGTCGCGTAACCGTGACCCTGGAACGACGGGTCCATCGTGTAGCCGATGTCGGCGATCATCGGCTCGGCGGCGCGGCCGTGGAAGGCGCAGTCGCCGATGAGCGTCGTCGGATCGTCGCGCGTCGAGATCGCGAACTGGTACCACTCGCCCCGCTCGTCCGGCTGGTGGGATGCCATCCAGTCAACGAAGGCTCGCGCGCGTTCGATCGAATAGGGCGCCTCCCACGACTGGTAGCGCGCGACGTCCGGCAGCGACCGATAGCGGGCGAACGGCTCGGCGTCCGGCGCGGCGAACCGGCGGATCACGAGTCGCTCCGTCAGCAGGCGGTCGAAGTCGGCGTCCACGGTCGCATTGTGCGGTGCCTGGGGGCCTCGTCGCGCATGTAGCATCCGGATTGATGGCAGACGTGCTTCCCGACCGGCCGCCGTTCGTGCTCCGGGCACGCGTCCTGACGCCGCTCGCCGCGGGCGGAACGCAGTACGAGGCGGACGGGCGGATCGTGGTCGACGCTGCGGGGCGGATCGCGGCCGTCGGGCCGTGGACGGGAGACGCCACCGCCGCCGATGCCGCCATCGACCTTCGCCCCCTCGTCATCCTGCCCGGGATGGTCGACCTCCACGTCCACCTGCCGCAGCTGCCCAACGCGGGCGTCGGCGCGGGCCTGGACCTGCTGACCTGGCTCCGGCGCTACATCTTCCCGCTCGAGCGAGCCTTCGACGAGGAGGCCGCCGAGCGCCTGGCGCCGCTCGCGTTCCGTGCCTTCGCCGCGGCCGGGACGACGACCGCGGTCATGTACGGGGCGGTGTTCGAGCCGTCGCTCGACGCCGCGTTCCGGGCCGCCGAGTCACACGGCATCCGGGCGGTGATCGGCAAGGTGATGATGGATCGCGGGAGCTACGACGACACCCTGTCCTCGTCCCGCGTCCTCGACACGAGCCTGCGCCAGTCGGCCGACCTGTGCGCGCGCTGGCACATGCGCGACGAGGGCCGGCTGCGCTACGCGTTCACGCCGCGCTTCGCGCTCTCGTGCGGGCCCGACATGCTCCGCCGCTCGGCCGAGCTCGCCCAGCAGACCGGCGCCTACTGGCAGACGCACGTCGCGGAGGACCGCAACGAGATCCGTGAGGTCGCGCTGGCCTTCCCCGACGCCATCGACTACCTCGACGTCTACGACCGGGCCGGCGGCCTCGGCCCGCGGACGATCCTCGCCCACGCGATCCATCTCTCGCCGCGCGAGATCGCTCGGGTCGCGGAGACGGATTCGGTGATCGCCCACTGCCCGGCCTCGAACCTGTTCCTCGCCTCGGGGGCGATGCCGCTCGCGCGCTACCAGGCGGCGGGGATCCGGGTCGGACTCGGCTCGGACGTCTCCGCGGGCCCGGAGCTGTCGATCTTCGCCAACATGCGCGCGGGCGGCTACATCCAGAGCGGGCTGCGGGTGCTGGCGGACGAGCGCGGCGAACCGGGCGACGACACGACGCCGCTGGGGCCGCTGGACTGGCTGCGCATGGGCACCTACGAGGGGGCGCGGGCGCTCGGCCAGGAGGACGCGATCGGGTCGCTCGAGGTGGGCAAGGAGGCCGACATGATCGCGGTCGACCCGCGGATGGTGGCGCCGGTCCCGGGCATCGACTCCGACGACCCGGCCGAGGTCATGTCGCGGCTCGCGTTCCGGCCCCACACGGAGATGGTGCGCGCGGCGTGGGTGCGGGGCCGCCGGCTGGACGGGCCGCCGGGGATCGCGTGACGCTCGTCGCCGACCTGCTCATCACCGGCGGCACGCTGGTCGACGGGACGGGTGCCCCGGGACGGCCGGGCCGGATCGCGGTCGTCGGGGACCGGCTCGCCCTCCCGCCCGACGAGGTCGAGGTCGCCGCCCGCCGCACCATCGACGCGACCGGCCTCGTCGTCGCGCCCGGGTTCATCGACCTCCACAGCCACGGCGGCCTCGTGATGCTCGTGGAGCCGCGCCACGAGCCGAAGGTCCGCCAGGGCGTCACGACCGAGCTGATCGGCGTCGACGGCAACGCCTACGCCCCGTTCCCGTCGCACGAGGACCTGATCGACTTCGCCGTCCTCAACGGTGGCCTCGACGGCCGGCCGGACATCGCCTTCGACTGGTCGACCGTCGCCGAGTACCTCGCCCGCTACGACGGCGCGGCCGCGGTCAACGTCGCCTACGTCGTCGGCAACTCGCCGCTCCGGATCGCCGCCATCGGCTGGGACGAGGTCGAGGCCGACGCGCGGGCGCTCGCCGACCAGCGCGCGAGGCTGCGCGAGGCGATGGAGGACGGGGCGTTCGGGCTGTCGACCGGGCTCGACTACCCGCCGGGCGCCTACGCGACGACGGCCGAGCTCGCGGCGCTGGCCGAGGAGAGCGCGAAGCTCGGCGGCTTCTACCACACCCACGTCCGCTACCCGCTGGGCGACGGGTTCCTGGACCCGTTCCGGGAGGCGATCGAGATCGGACGGCGCGGCGGCTCGCCCGTCCACATCACGCACTTCTACCACCGGGCGACGTTCCCGGGCCCGCCCGGAGCAGATGCTCGCGCTGGTCGACGACGCCCGCGCCGAGGGCCTCGACGTCACCTTCGACCTCTACCCGTACGAGTGGTCGAGCACCCGGCTGCTGATCATGCTGCCGACGTGGATCCAGGCCGGCGGCGTCGGGCCGCTGAAGGAGCGGCTGGCCGATCGTGCGACGCGCGACCGGATCCGGGTCGAGATGGTGGCTCGCGGCCGCCTGTTCGCGGGCGACCGCTCCTGGGACGCGCTGCGCCTGGGCGCCTTCACCCGTCCCGAGCATCTCGCCTGGGAGGGCCGGACGCTGGGCGACGTCATGCGCGAGACGGGTCGCGACCCGGTCGACGCCATCTGCGACCTCCTCCTCGCCGAGGACCTGCGGGTCAACCAGGTCACACCGGGGCCGCACCTCGACGGGATCCGGACGTTCCTGCGCCACCCGCAGGCGATGATCGGGACCGATGCCGTGCTGATCGCCGACAAGCCGTCGCCGCGTACGTACGGCTCCTACCCCCGGATCCTCGGGCAGTTCGTGCGCGAAGAGCGGCTCCTGGGCCTCGAGGAGGCGGTCCACCGGATGACCGGCGCCCCGGCGGCGCGCCTCGGCCTCCGCGATCGCGGCACCCTCGCCGATGGCCTCGCCGCAGACCTCGTCGCTGTTCGACCCGGCGACCGTCCGCACACCGGCGACGTACGACGAGCCGCGCCGGTACCCCGTCGGAATCCCGTACGTGATCGTCAACGGGACGGTCGTCATCGACGACGGCGAACACACCGGCGCGACGCCGGGCCGGGCATTGCGTCGCGGAGCGGCGGCGGCTTGACACTCGCGGCCGTCGAACAGCACGCTTCGGCAAACTTCACGGGGGTGCCCACCTCTTGACGATCCAGACGCCGGCACAGCGCTCCGCAGCGCTGGTGCGGGGTGTCGCCGTTCCGCTCCCGACGCGGCGGGAGGGTCCCGCCAAGCTCACCGGGCAGGCGCTCTACGCCGACGATCTCGTGTTCCCCGGCGCCTGGTATGGCGCGACGATCCGTTCCACCGTCCCGCACGCTCGCCTGCTCGCGATCGAGCTCGATCCCGCCTTCGACTGGTCGAAGGTCGCCGTGGTCACGTCGGTCGACATCCCGGGCCGCAACGTCGTCGCGAGCATCGCCGAGGACCAGCCGATCCTCGTCCCTGTCGGCGGCGAGATCCAGCACCAGGCCGAACCGGTCGCGCTGCTGGCGGCGGCCGATCGTGAGACCCTGCGAGAGGCCCGGAAGCGGGTCACGCTCCGGACCGAGGCCCTCCCGCCCGTCTTCGACCCGCTCGAATCGACCGTCGTGTTCGCCCACCACGAGCTGCTCAAGGGCGACGTGGACGCCGCCTTCGAGGAGGACGGGCTCGAGATCATCGAGGCGACCTACCGGGTCGGCCACCAGGAGCAGCTGTACATCGAGAACAACGCGATCATCGCGGTGCCGCGCGAGGACGGCGGGATGACCGTCCACGGCAGCCTCCAGTGCCCGTTCTACGTGCACAAGGCGCTCAAGACGGGGATGAACCTCGACGACGCCCACACCCAGGTCGTCCAGGCGGAGACGGGCGGCGGGTTCGGCGGCAAGGAGGAGTACCCGTCGATGATCGCGCTCCACGCCGCGCTGCTCGCGCGCAAGACCGGGCGGCCGGTGCGGATGATCTACGACCGCCACGAGGACCTGGCCGCGACGACGAAGCGGCACCCGGCGCGTGATCCGGTACCGGACGGGGATCCGGCGCGACGGCACGATCGTTGCCCAGGACATCGATCTCGTCATGGACGGCGGCGCGTACACGACGCTGACCCCGGTCGTGCTCTCGCGCGGCACGATCCACGCCGGCGGCCCGTACGACGTCGCGAACGTCCGGATCCGGTCCCGCGCGGTGGCCACCAACACGCCGCCGAACGGCGCCTTTCGCGGGCTTCGGGGCGCCGCAGGTCGAGTTCGCGGCCGAGATGCAGGTCTCGCGCGCGGCGGAGGCGATCGGGATGTCGCCGCTCGAGGTCCGGCGCCGGAATGCCTACGGGCCGGGCGGCGTCACGCCCACCAACCAGCTGCTCCGCGCAGGACGTGGCTGCGCTCGAGGTCCTGGAGCGGGCCGCCGAGGCGAGCGAGTTCGAGCGCGTGCGCGCGAGGACGGCATCGGATCGGGCCGCGCGACAACCGGGAGCCCGGACGGCCCGCGGCATCGGGCTCGCGCTGGCTTGGCACGGTGCCGGCTTCACTGGCTCGGGCGAGGAGAAGATGGGCTCCGTGGCGAGCCTCGAGCGCACCGGCGACGGGCGGCTCAGGATCCTGACGGCGTCGACCGAGATGGGGCAGGGGACGAAGACGATCTTTCCGCAGCTCGTGGCAGCGGAGCTCGAGATCGACGTCGACGAGGTCGAGATGGCGCCCCAGGACACGGCGTTCGTGCCTGACTCGGGGCCGACGGTGGCCTCGCGGACCGCGATGGTGGTCGGCGGCCTGCTGATCGAGGCGGCTCGACGACTGAAGGCTGATGTCGAGGGCCGCACCGGGCGGCCGTTCGGGCTGTCGTGGCGCGACGACGCCGAGGCCCACGGCTACGTGCGGATCGACGAGCGCTTCACGCCCTATGCGGGCCGCACGTTCGATGACGCGACCTACAGCGGCGACGCCTACCCCACCTTCGGCTGGGCTGCCGCGGTCGCGGAGGTCGAGGTCGACCTCGACACGGCCGAGGTGACGGTCCTGTCGGTGGTGGCCGTCGACGACGTGGGCCACGTCATCCACCCGGTCCTGTGCGAGGGACAGGTCGAGGGCGGGACGCTCCAGGCCGTGGGCTACGCCACGATCGAGGAGATCAAGCTCCTGGACGGCCGCTATCTCAACGACCGCCTCCAGACCTACATCATCCCGACCTCGCTCGACGCGCCGCGCATCGACACGATCCTCGTCGAGGCCGCGTTCGAGGACGCGCCGCATCACGCGAAGGGCGTCGGGGAGCTGCCGATGGACGTCGGGGCGCCGGCCGTGGTCGCCGCGATCCACGACGCGACGGGGGCGTGGATCGACGACCTGCCCGCGACGCCGGAGCGGATCCTCGCCGCGCTCGCCGGCATCGACGGACCCGGAGCGCCGGGTGTCTCCGCAGTGTCCGCCCGGTGACCTACCGGCTGATCGTCAACGGCGAGCCCGCCGAGGTCGGCGTGCCCGGGATGCGGCGGCTGCTCGACGTGCTGCGCGAGGACCTCGGCCTCACGGGGACGAAGGAGGGCTGCGGCGAGGGCGAGTGCGGCGCGTGCACGGTGCTCGTCGACGGCGAGCCGGTCGTGAGCTGCCTCGTGCCCGTGTGCCAGGTCGACGGATCGGTCGTGCGCACGGTCGAGGGCCTGGCGGGCGCCGGCGGTCGTGCCAACGGACTTGCCGACCTGCAGGACGCGTTCCTCGTGGCGGGCGGCGCGCAGTGCGGGATCTGCACGCCGGGGATGCTGATGGCCGCCGAGGCGTTCCTGGCCAGCGGGGCCGAGCCCACCGACGGCGCGATCCGCGAGGCCATCGCCGGCAACCTGTGCCGCTGCACGGGCTACACGAAGATCGTGGACTCGATCCAGCTCGCAGCGGTCAGGCGCCGCGCCGGCGCGGCCTGAGGAAGGAACGATGCCCGTCGAGCCGCCGGTCGTCACGCCTCGGACCCTCGGGGAGGCGTATGCGATCCTCGCCGGCGCGCCGCACCGGCCGGTCGCGGGCGGCACGGACCTCCTGGTCCAGCTCACCGGCGAGATCGGACCGGTTCCGGAGCGGGTCATCGACCTGTGGCGCCTGAACGAGCTGCGCGGGATCCGCGTCCGGGACGATGTCCTCGAGATCGGCGCGCTCACGACGTACACGCAGATCCGGCGCTCCGACGACTGCGCGGAGCTTGCACCGTCGCTGGTCGCGGCCGCCGGCACGATCGGGGCCGCGCAGATCCAGAACCGGGGCACGATCGGTGGCAATGCGATGAACGCCTCGCCGGCGGGCGACAGCCTCCCCGTGCTGCTGGCGCTCGATGCGGTGCTCGTGCTGGGCGGGCCCGCGGGCGAGCGGTCCATTCCGGCGGCCGAGTTCTGGCCGGCCTATCGCAGGACCGCGCTCCGGGAGGGCGAGCTGCTGCTCCGCGTGCGGATCCCCGTTATCGAAGGGCGGCGCCAAGCCTTCCGCAAGGTCGGCACGCGGCGGGCGCAGGCGATCTCCAAGGTCGTCCTGGCGGCCTCCTGGCGCCGGGACCCCGACTGGCGCGACGTCCGGATCGCGTTCGGATCGGTCGCGGCGACCCCGATCCGGGCCCGGGCCGCAGAGGCCGCTCTCGAGGGCGCGCCGCCAAGGGCCGAATCCATCGAGCACGCGGTCGCCGCACTGCTCGGCGAGCTGCACCCCATCGACGACGTCCGGTCCACGGGCGCCTATCGTCTCGAGGTCGCCGGCCGGATCCTGCGGCGCATGCTGGAGGACGCCACGTGACGCAGATCGGCGCGAACCACTATGGCAAGGAGTCGATTCGCCTCGTCAAGGTGGACAAGCGTCACGAGCGTCACGAGGTCCGCGACCTGACCGTGGACGTCGCGCTGGCCGGCGACTTCGCGACCTCCTACACCCACGGTGACAACTCGTTGGTGATCGCCACCGACACGATGAAGAACACGGTCTACGCCCTCGCGCCCGAACATCTCAACGGCCCGATCGAGGCGTTCGGGCTGGCACTCGGCCGGCACTTCCTCGACTCGCCGCAGGTGTCCTCGGCGACGATCACGATGAGGGAGTTCGGCTGGGAGCGCCTGAACGGCCCGAACGGCCCAGCGGCCGATGCGTTCCGCCGCTCCGGGGGCGCGACGAGGACCGCTTCGGTCGTGGCGAGCACTGACGGGGTCGTCGTCGAGTCGGGCGTCACCGACCTCGTCGTGATGAAGACGACCAGGTCGGCGTTCACCGGATTTCCGCGCGATCGCTACACGACCCTGGGCGAGGCGACGGACCGGATCATGGCCACGAAGGTGACGGCGATGTGGCGCCACGCAGGCTCGACCGACGACTGGGACGCGGGCTACGACGGCGTCCTCGCCACCCTGCTCGAGGTGTTCGCGGACCACCACAGCGAGTCGGTCCAGCACTCGATCTGGCTGATGGGCTCGGCGATGCTCGAGCGGCACCCCGAGATCGACGAGGTCCGCATGTCGCTGCCCAACCTGCACCACTGGGTCGTCGACCTCGCGCCGTTCGGCGGCGAGAACCGGGGCGAGATCTTCGTGGCGACCGTCGACCCGCACGGGCTGATCGAAGCGACGGTGCGCCGCGAGAGCCCGGCGCCGTGAACGCGGACGTGCCCGGGGTCGAGGTCGTCGGCGCGGACGTCCCCGGTATCGATCGCGTGCTTGACGCCCGAGGCCCTCGCGTTCATCGCGGACCTCCAGCGGCGGTTCGGCACGGAGCGGGAGGCGCTGCTCCGCCGCCGCGCGGAGCGCCACGCCCGGATCTCCGCCGGCGAGCGCCCTTCGTTCCTGGCCGAGACGGCGGACCTGCGCGCCGCGAACTGGCAGGTGGCCCCGGCCCCGGCAGATCTTGACGATCGCCGCGTCGAGATCACCGGCCCGGCCGAGACCAAGATGATGATCAACGCCCTCAACTCGGGCGCCAGGGTGTTCATGGCCGACCTCGAGGACGCGCTGAGTCCCACCTGGTCGAATGTCATCGGTGGCCAGGTCGCGATCGCGGACGCCGTCCGCCACACGCTCACGCTCGACACCGCCGAGAAGTCGTACCGCCTCAACGAGCTGACCGCGACCCTCGTCGTACGGCCGCGCGGCTGGCACCTCGAGGAGCGCCACGTCCGCGTCGACGGACGCCCGATGTCGGCCAGCCTGTTCGACGCCGGCCTGTTCCTGTTCCACGACGCCGCCGAGGCCCTGGCGCGCGGCAGCGGACCCTACCTGTACCTGCCCAAGCTCGAGAGCCACCTCGAGGCGCGGCTGTGGAACGACGTCTTCGTCCACACCCAGGAAGTCGTCGGGGTCCCTCGCGGCTCCGTGCGCGCGACCGTGCTCATCGAGACCATCCTCGCCGCCTTCGAGATGGACGAGATCCTGTACGAGCTGCGCGAGCACGCCGCGGGACTGAACGCAGGCCGCTGGGACTACATCTTCACGCTGATCAAGCGCTTCCGCGACGACCCGGCGATGGTGCTGCCGGATCGCGGCCAGGTGACGATGGCCGTGCCGTTCATGCGCGCCTACACCCGCCTGCTCGTCGCGACATGCCATCGGCGAGGCGCCCACGCGATCGGCGGCATGTCGGCGTTCATCCCGAATCGTCGCGAACCGGAGGTCACGGCCAACGCGCTTGCGAAGGTTAGGGAGGACAAAGATCGCGAATCGGGCGATGGATTCGACGGCACGTGGGTGGCGCACCCGGACCTCGTGCCGGTCGCGATGGCCGAGTTCGACCGCGTGCTGGGCGACCGGCCCAACCAGAAGACCGCGCCCGGCGACCCATCGGTGGCGGCCTCGGCGCTGCTCGAGATCGTCGTCCCCGGCGGCCGCACCACCGAGGCCGGCGCCCGCCAGGACATCAGCGTCACGCTCCGCTACCTCGACGCGTGGCTGCGAGGGAACGGCGCCGCTGCGATCGACAACCTGATGGAGGACGCCGCGACCGCCGAGATCAGCCGTTCGCAGCTCTGGCAGTGGCGCCGCCACGGGACCCTGCTCGATGACGGTGCCCCGTTCGACGATGCCCGCTACGCACGGATCCGCGACGAGGAGCTGGCGAAGATCGGCCGTGACACCGGCCGCGTCGCAGAAGCGGCGGCGCTCCTCGACAACCTGGTCCTCACCGACGACTTCCCGGAGTTCCTGACGCTCGAGGCCTACCGCCGGCTCGAGTAAGGGCCAACACGTGGCGACCTCTTCACAACCGCCGGGTTCGCGCGAGCGCCTCAGGCCAGTCGCTCGAGGCTGCGCTCCACGAACCGCCCGAAGCCGCGCCTCCCGACAAACGCCCCATCGCGGACGACGAATTGACCCCGCACGATCGTCGAGCGCACGGCACCCCTCACCTCGCGGCCCTCGTACGGGGTGTAGTCGCTCGTGTGGTGGAGGTCGGCGGCCCGGATCGTGCGGCGGGCATCGGGCTCGAACAGCACCAGGTCCGCATCCCGTCCGACCTCGATCGCCCCCTTCGCCGGCATCCCGAACAGGCGCGCCGGCGTCGTCGACAGCAGGTCGACCAGTCGCTCGGCGGTGATCCGGCCGGCAGCGACGCCACCGTCCCAGGCCATCGCCAGCAGGGTCTCGATCCCCGGCCCGCCGTTGGAGATGCGATCGAACGACTCGCGCCAGCTCTGCTTCTCCACCGCGGCCCGGTCCGGCACGTGGTCCGTGGCCACGAGAGCCAGCGAGCCGTCGGCGAGTCCGTCCCACAGCGCGTCCGGGTTGCCGGCTGCGCGCAAGGGCGGTGAGATCACGTACTTCGCCGCCTCCTCGGGCGGCAGGGCGTAGCGGTCGTCGGTGAGGGTCAGGTAGTGCGGGCACGTCTCGGCGAACACGGGCTGCCCAGCGGCGCGAGCGGCGCGCACCTGGGCAAGTGCCTCGGCTGACGAGAGGTGGACCACGTACAGCGGCGCGCCGGCCGCCCTCGCCAGGGCGATCGCCCGTCCGGTCGCCTCCGCCTCGACGTACGGCGGGCGCGACGCCGCGTGGAACGCGGGACCGGTCTCCCCTGCGGCGAGGTGACGGGCTGTCAGCGACTCGAGGATCGTGCGGTTCTCGCAGTGGACCTCCAGCATCCCGCCCGATCCGGATGCGGCCCCGGAGGAGCGCGAGCAGCGTCGTGTCGTCGACCCCGAAGTCGTAGACCATGAACGCCTTGAACGTCGGCACCCCGGCATCGACCAGCCGCGGCAGGTCGGCGACCGGGTCCTCGTGCGTCGACGAGATGACCGCGCTCAGCCCCACGTCGACTGCCGAGTCGTTCGAGGTCGTGGCCAGCCATTCCCGCAGCCCCGTCCGTAGCGACCGCGCGGCCGCCGGCGACGACCCGGTCCCCGGGTTGTTGAACGAGAGGAACGTCGTCGTGCCCCCGAACGCCGCCGCCACGGAGTCGGCGAAGAACCGGTCCGGCTCGGCGTCGCTGGCGACGCGCGTGTGCGTGTGCACGTCGATCACGCCAGGGAGCACGAGCAGCCCGCTCGCATCCACGACCTCGCGCGCGTTCGTCGTGAGTCCCGAGAGATCGGCCTCGACGGCCGTGATCCGGCCTCCCTCGACCGCGACGTCGGCGCGGGCGGACCCTGACGCCGTGACGACCGTGCCGCCCCGGACCAGCACGTCGGTCACCGGCCGGTCTCAGCCGAGCTCGACGATCTCGATGTCCTGGGCGCCTTCCCACAGGCAGCGCCGGCCCATCTCGCGCAGCCGGTCGTCCCAGTCGTCGTCCGGGAGCACGGTCGCGAAGTGGTTGCCGGCCAGCTGGCCGACCTTGGACGCCGTCGTGCAGGCGCCATAGGGGAAGAAGATCTCGCACTCGCTGATGCCGCCCGGGTAGAGGGCGAGCTGGCCGGGGGCCGGATGCGACGTGTGGTGCTCCCAGCCGACGTCCGGCCGCAGGTCCCCGTACGGGATCCACGTGGACTCGCCGCTCCAGCGACAGTGGATGAGCCGGGCCCGAAGTGGGAGCATGGCCCGGATCACCGCGATCGTCTGGGGTGCCTCGGGCTCCCAGCGGGCGCTAAAGTGCAGATCGCCAACCCGGATCGACAGATCGCTCATCAGCGGAGGATAGCCGGTGGCCCCGGACCGACCGACGATCTCCACGCACATCCTCGACACCGGAACCGGAGCCCCGCGTGCGGGCACGACCGTCCGGCTGTGGCGCCTCGGGCTGGGCGACGCCCCTGCGTCGCTCGTCGTGGAAGCGACAACCGACGAGGACGGCCGCGTGCGTGACCTGCTCGGACCGGCGACGCTCGAGACCGGCGCCTACGCACTCGAGTTCGACCTCGGCGGGGACGGGTTCTTCACGTCGCTCACGGTCGGCGTGCAGGTCCCCGACGCCGGGCGCAGCTACCACGTCCCGCTCCTGGTCGCCCCGTTTGGCCTGTCGACCTATCGGGGCTCGTGAGGTGGTGACCGGGCCGGCGGGCTCGGGCTGGACCCTGGACGCGCTCGACCCGCTCGCGTTCGTCGAGGCGGTGGCCCCGCTGTTCGAGGGGGCGCCCCGCTTCCTGGCCCGGCTGGCCGACGCCCGCCCGTTCCACACGCCCGATGCGATGTTCGGTCGGGCCCGTGACATCGCCCGCACCATGCCCGAGGACGAGCAGCTGGAGCTGATCGACGCCCACCCGCGCCTCGGCGCGCCGGCGGGATCCGTGTCGGCGTTCTCGTTCGTGGAACAGGGCTACGGGATCGATGCGGCGCAGGTCGCCGCGGCGGCGGAGCGGTTGCGGGTGGCGGAGGAGCTCGAGCGGCTGAACGACGCGTACGAGGCGGCCTTCGGGTTTCGCTACTGCGTGTTCGTGGCGGGGCGGACGCGCGAGGAGCTGCTGCCCGCGATGGAGGCCGCGCTCGCCGCCGACCGGGCCGAGGAGATCGTCCGCGCGCTCGATGCCGTCATCGACATCGCCGCGGATCGCTATTCGCGCCCGCGCGTTTGACGGGCGCTGCTCCCGAGCAGGTCGTCGACCCAATGGCCGACCCCGGGCCAGACGTGCGCGACGCCGGCCGCCCGGAACGCCGCCTCGCTCGTCGTCCCCGCGACGGCCTCGAACGGGGCGCCGGCCGAGGACGCCATCTCGAGGTCGACGGTCGTGTCGCCGACGTACACCGAGTCCGCCGGATCGACGCCCAGGTCGGCGAGCGCACGGAGCAGCGCCTCGGGGTGCGGCTTGCCATTGACGACGTCATCCGAGAAGTACGCCGTCTCGAACACGCCCTCGAGGTTCAGCCGGCGGAGGTTCGGCCCGACCACGCCGCGCGTCGAGGCGGTCACGAGCCCCAGCCGCACGCCGCGCCGCGCGAGTCTGCGAAGCGCGCCCCGCACCCAGGGGAACGCCCGCGGCCGGCCGGCCTGCATCTCCTCGGCCCATCGCGTCGCGACGGCGTCCCAGCGATCCTCGGGCACGCCGAGGTCCCGATACGAAGCGCGCCAGTCGGGCGTGTATCGATCGCGGAACCACTCCTTCGACAGCGTGATCCCGAGCTCGCCGAGAACCACGACGTTGGCCCGGTAGATCAGCGGCAGGGTGTCGGCGATCGTGCCGTCCCAGTCGAACAGGGCGGCGGCCGGGAGCGGGCGGACCGACGAGCGGCGCGTCATGCGCGAATCGTAGGCGTCGCGCCGCCCCAGGGCATCAGCCGGCCAGCAGCCCGAAGATGATCGCCGCGATCCCGAACCCGCCGATGACGACGCCCGACGCGATGTTGAGCCCCTGGATCACGCGCGGGGTGAGCCTGGCCCGGAGCCCTGCGACGACCCCGGTGAGCAGCGCCCACCACGTCACGGACCCGAGGAACACGCCCGCGACGACCGCGGCCGCCCCGCCGGCACCGCCCGTTCCGGCGCCGATGCTCGCGAACAGCGCGGCGAACGAGAGGATCGTCGCCGGGTTGGTCAGGGTGAGGGCGACCATCGATGCCCACGCGCCGATCGGCGAGCCGAGGCGGCCCGGATCCTGCCTCGCGGCCGCCGGCTGATCCGAGCGCGCGTCACGCAGCGCGCGCGCCGCGAGGACGAGGAGCGCGATGCCGCCGATGATCCCCAGCCAGCGGTCGACGCCGACCAGCAGCTCGGTCACCGCCGTCAGCCCGAACGCCGCGATGGCGCTGTAGGTCGCGTCGGCCGTCGCGACGCCGGTCCCCGACAGGAATCCGTACAGCCAGCCGCGGTCGACGGTGCGCTTGATCACGAGCAGCCCAATCGGGCCGAGGGCGAACGCGACCGCGAAACCGATCGCCAGGCCGCGCAGGAACAGGTCGATGGGCACGGAGGTCGGCGCAGGGCTCAGTCGGCGATCCGGAGGGCCCCGGCCACCGCGTGCGGCCAGGCCACGGCCGGAGCTGACTTCGCTACAACGAAGACCCGGCTAGGGGTTTCGCGGCAGCACCACCACGCGGCGATTCGGCTCATCGCCGATCGACTGGGTCGACACCGAGGCGTTGTCACGCAGCGCCAGGTGGATCCAGCGGCGTTCGAGTGCCGGCATCGGCTCGAGCTGGAGCATCTTGCCCGTCTGCTCGACGCGTTCGGCGGCGCGCGCGGCGAGGTCGATCAGCTGGCGCTCGCGGCGGCCGCGATAGTCCTCGACGTCGACGAGCACGCGCGTCCATTGGCCGGTGCGGCGCGAGAGCATCAGGTTGACCAGGTGCTGGAGGGCGGACAACCGCTCGCCCTTGCGCCCGATCAGCGACCCGAGCGCCTCGCGGTCGGCGCCGTCGCCAACCACGTTGAGGCGGCTGGTCTCGCCCTCCCGGATCTCGACGGCGATGCCCTCGAAGCCCAGGTGACCCATCAGTGTCTCGAGGATCTCCTTGCCGGCTGCGAGCGTCTCGGGCGTCGCCTCCGCGGCCTCGAGCTCGGCGCGCTCCATCGCGAGCGATCCGCGCGCGGTCGTGACCTGGGCGACCTCGGCGGCCGACAGCTCCGACCCGCCCCGCGCCGGCGCATCGGTGCGCGGCCGGTCGTCCCGGCGCGGGCCGCGGTCGGGCCCACCGCGGTAGCCGCCGCGATCGGAGCCACCGCGGCCGCCTGACGGCCGGTCGTCCCGGCGCGGGCCCCGGTCGGAGGATCCGCGATCGGAGGATCCGCGGTCGGACGGCGCGCGGTCGGACGGCGCGCGGTCGGACGCGCCCGATGCCGGTCGCGGCCCGCGGTCGGCGCGGTCGCGGTCGTACGGGCGGTCCTCGCGGGGCGGGGCGGGCAGCGGCGTGGCCTCGGCGGCCTCGCGCTTGGGTGCCGAGCCGCCCAGGGCGCTGCGGGGAGCGGCGACGATGCGCGCCGGCTCGGCGCCCATCCCCAGCACCCCTCGGCTGCCGGGGGTGAGGATCTCGAAGTCGAGGTCCCCGAGCCCGACGCCGAACACGTCGCAGGCGCTTTTGATCGCCTCTTCGACGGACTTGCCGGTGAATTCCTGGTATTCGCTCATATCAGCGTCGTCTCCCTCGTCGCGAACTTCGGGTTCGGTTGGGCTTGATGGTCGACTGGGCGGAAAGGTCCCGGTCGACTGACTTCGAGCGCTCGACGGCGCTCGTGGACTGCCCAGCTGGAACTGGCTTGGGCTTCGGCAGCTGGACCGGGAAGCGCGGGGTGTGGTTGCGCGCGAACTCGGGATACCAGCCGAACAGCGGGAACATGCCGCCCCAGCCGAGGATGAAATACTGCTGGACGATCTGGATCAGCGTGGCCGTGATCCAGTACAGGAACAGGCCCGCCGGCAACGATGAACCCCAAAGGATGGAGATCAGGGGCAGGAAGTAGGCCATCTGCCGCTGGAGCTTGACGTTCTGGTCGTCCTGAGTCGTCGGATCATGCGGGGGCAGCGTCATCCGCGACGCGACCAGCTGCGACAGCGACGAGATGATCGCAAGGGTGCTGATGCCGAAGCCGACGATGTAGAGCCCGGTGGTGGCCGGCTCGGGAATGCCCCAGTTGATCCCGAATGCCCACGCGTCGAGGCACGGGTTGATGACGTGCCCGTTCACCGGGTTGAAGATCGGGGCAGTCGGACAGACGATGTTGGGGAACAGGTTGATCCCGAACACATGCCACATCGCGCTCGGGTCGTAGTTGGTCAGGCCGCCGCTGATGACCGAGTACATCGGGATCAGCAGGCCCATCGTCAGCAAGATCGGGAGGCAGCCCCCGGCGGGGTTCACGCCGCGCTGCTTGTAGAACTCACTCACCGCCGCCTGGCTCTTGACGCGGTCGCCCTTGTACTTGCGCTGCAGCTCCTTGATCTCCGGCTGGAGCAGCTGCATCTGGCGCGATGAGACGAGCTGGCGACGATACAGCGGGATCACGAGGAGCCGGAGCGCGATCGTGAGCAGGATGATCGCGAGCACGATGTTGTTTGCGATCTGGTCCAGGAACACCAGCAGGATGAACAGCGCCCGGAAGATCGGGGTGAACAGCCACGCGAGGAGGCTGATCGGGTTCGCCCCCGGCGTCGCGGGTTCCAGCGGCGCCTGGCTCAGCGTCGGGGTCGGGGCCGGCGAGCCGCCGGTGGTACCGGCGCCGAGCGGCGAGCATGCGGCCACGATCAGGGCGATGGCGACGAGGAACAGAATCGGCGCCAGGCGGACGAGGAGCTGTTGAAGGCGGGTCACGCGGTGTGGTCTCGTGTGGTTCAGCGGACGGGGTCGTAGCCGCCGGGGTTCCAGGGGTGGCAGCGGCCGATGCGCTTGGCGCCCATCCAGCTTCCGCGGAGCAACCCGTATTTCTGGATCGCCTGCTCGGTGTAGCGGGAGCAGGTGGGCTCGAACCGGCATCCGGACGGCAGCCACGCGAACACGATGCGATACAGGTGGATGAGCCCCACCCCGATCGTCACCCCGATGCGCTTCACGACTTGGTCTGACCTCCGAGGACGCCTCCCGATCGGAGGACCCGGTTCAATGCCCCGACCAGCGCGTCGTGGTCGGCTGCGACGAGCGCGGGTCGGGCGATGATGAGGACGTCCCAGCCCGGCTGGAACGAGGGCGCCATCACCCTTAGCACCTCGCGGATCCGGCGCCGGACGCGGTTCCGGACAACGGCCCCACCGAGCCGCTTGCCGGTCGCGAGCCCGAACCGGGTCTGATCAAGGTCGGTCCGCGCGAACCGCCCGACGAGCAGCGGGTGCGTCCGGGTGACGCTTCCCTCAGCCAGCCTGGCGAAGTCGCCCGGGCGAGAGAGCATGACGAGCCGCAGCGAGTTCTGACTGCGCCCGCCGGTCAGGCCGAGAGCTTCTGCCGGCCCTTCGCGCGCCGCGTCGCGAGAACGCGCCGGCCGCCCGCCGTCTTCATGCGGGCGCGGAACCCATGCTCCTTGGCGCGATGTCGCTTCTTGGGCTGAAACGTCGGTTTGCCCATCGGGACTGTCCGTGATCCTCTCCATCCAGCCTTGGACCCGGAAGCTCCGACTCCTGGAGGCACGCAAACGCGCCGAGCGCCAAAAAGCGCGACGGCGCGTGTTCGTCGCGGGGGATGATATGGCCGTCCTGGAACGAGTGTCAAACGTGCGACACGCTCATGGCCCCGTCGCCTCGGGCTTTGAGCCGGGGCCGGCGCCGGCTGGGTGACGCTCGGCGGCGGGGCGCTGGACGCCTCCCGCATGATACCCCCCAGGGGTATGCGCGAATCGCCTTGCGACGGCCCCGAGCGCCGGTGTATGGTTCCCCAGCCTCAGGCGCCGGGACGCCGCGGGAAACCCTCCGAGAGGAAACCCGACGGACGCCAGCGCGGTGCTCTGGGGATCCCTCCCGCGGGATCGCCGCGACGTTCTCCTCGGTCAAGCCCGTGGTCGGCGCTACCCAACGCGCCGTGCATCGTCCATCGCAGCCCACATCAACCCAGGATCACGATCGCCGGAATGGATGCGAAGCAGGTCTGGCGCGCCGCGCTCGGAGAGCTCCAGGTTTCGCTCTCGCCCGCCAACTACGAGACGTGGCTGCGCGATACGTCCCTGGTTGACGTCGACGACCAGCGATTCCGGATCGCCGTCCCCAATGGTTTCGCCAAGGACTGGCTCGAGACCCGCTACCGATCCCTGATCTCCCAGACGTTGGCCCGCGTCGTCGGCTACAGCGTCCAGGTCGAGTTCGTGGTCGTCGCGACCGGCAATGGCGAGGCGTCCGTACCGGCCACCGAGAACGCGACCCAGTCCGTCCGCGTCGAGCCCACCCGCGTCGGCGCCCCCGAGGGGGCCGCGGCCGGCGCCAACAACCTCAACCAGCGCTACACCTTCTCGAACTTCATCGTGGGCTCGGCCAACCGGCTCGCGCATGCGGCATCGCTCTCGGTCGCCGAGCGCCCCGGCCACGCCTACAACCCCCTGTTCCTGTACGGGGGGGTCGGCCTCGGCAAGACCCACCTGATGCACGCGATCGGCAACGCGGTGGCCGCGAAGTTCCCGCGCAAGCGCGTCGTGTACGCGACCAGCGAGAAGTTCACCAACGAGTTCATCACCTCGATCCAGCAGGGCAAGATCGACGAGTTCCGCGCCCGCTACCGGCGGATCGACCTGCTGCTGATCGACGACATCCAGTTCATCGCGGACAAGGAACGTACCCAGGAGGAGTTCTTCCACACGTTCAACGCGATCCACGAGGACGGCAAGCAGATCGTGCTCTCGTCCGATCGGCCGCCCAAGGCGATCCTCACGCTCGAGGAGCGTCTCCGGTCGCGCTTCGAGTGGGGGCTGATCGCGGACCTCACCGCGCCCGATCTCGAGACCCGGATCGCGATCCTGCGCGCGAAGGCCGAGGAACAGGGCGTGCCGATCACCTCCGACGTGATCGAGTTCATCGCCCGCAAGGTCGTGTCGAACATCCGCGAGCTCGAGGGCGCGCTCAACCGGATCGTCGCCTACGCGTCGATGGGCGCGATGCCCGTCTCCATCGAGCTCGCCCAGGCAGTCCTGTCCAACGTTCTCTACAACCCCAAGAAGCGCCAGGTCACGCCGGAGCGGATCACGCAGGCGGTGTCCGACTACTACGGCGTCGCGATGGAGCAGCTGCGGGGCCAGAAGCGCGAGAAGAGCATCGTCGTGCCGCGGCAGATCGCGATGTTCCTGATGCGCGAGGAGACCGACGTCTCGCTGCTGCGGATCGGCGCCGAGCTGGGCGGCCGGGACCACTCCACCGTGCTCCACGCGTGCGACAAGATCACGCGTGAGATGCAGGTCAACGACGAGATGCGCCGCGAGGTCGCGGCCGTCCGGGAGATGATCTACAGCGAGTAGGTGCCGGTCAAGGCCCACCGCAGGCAACGCCACCTGGCGTTCTCAGCCCAATCCGCCCTCGATCCCTGGCGATCGACGTCTGCGACCGGCGCCGCATGGCGTGTCGGTTGGGGACGCGCTGCGGACAACCCGGGGACAACCGGCCTGCTACGTGGACGGCAGGGCCCGCTTTCGGGGACGCCGCCGGGGACGAATCGGCCGTTTCGAGCGGGGGTGTGGACGAACGCCGGCGGCGAGTGCCGCCCGTCCACCACGGAACCCGTGTCGCGTCCCCCATCCGCGGTGGCGAGTCCACGGTCGGGGTCGTGTGGTCCACCGGCAATCGCCGCACGATCGTGCACCAGCTTCCACTAAATCCACGGCATGATGACGGTGATGACGGGATGAGAAGATAGGCTGATCATTCCACCTGCCGGCAGTTCGCGGAACAAGCCCTTCGCCGTCACACCGGGAGCCGGTCGACGGGGCCGCGCGAGCAATGCCCGCCCAGACACATGCTGGAGAGAACCTACGTGAAACTCTCGGTGATGCAGGAGAACCTGGCCCGCGGCCTCTCGGTGGTGTCGCGCGCGGTCTCCAGCCGGAGCACCCTGCCCGTGCTCGCCAACGTCCTGCTGCGGACGGAGGACGCCGGCCTCAAGCTCACGGCGACCAATCTCGAGATCGGCATCACCTACTGGGTGCCGGGCAAGATCGAGACCGACGGCGCGACCACGGTCCCCGCCCGGCTGCTGACCGACCTGGTCAGCTCGCTGCCCGCATCCGAGAAGGTCGATCTCGAGCTCCAGGGCGCCGACACGCTCCACCTCCGCTGCGGGCGGTTCGCGACCCACGTGAAGGGCATCGACGCCGACGAGTTCCCGACGATCCAGACCGCCGGCGAGCGGCCCACGACGCGCGTGTCGCAGAAGGTCCTCAAGCAGGCCCTCGAAGAGGTGATCTTCGCGGCGGCCAGCGATGAGGCCCGCCCGATCCTGACCGGCGTCCTGGCGAAGTTCGAGGGCAGCAAGCTCACGCTCGCCGCCGCCGACAACTACCGCATCGCGGTCCGCACGATCGAGGTCCTCGACCCCGTCGAGGCCGCGTCCGTGGTGATCCCCGCCCGGGCGCTCGCCGAGCTGGCCAGGATCCTGTCCGACACCGACGACCCGGTCGAGCTCGTGCTCGCCCAGGCGCGCAACCAGGTCCTGTTCCACCTCGAGGGGATCGACCTCGTGTCGCGCCTCATCGACGGCCAGTTCCCGAACTACCAAACGGTCCTGCCGGCGACCCACGCCACCCGCGCCGAGCTCGACCGCGAGGAGCTCCTCCGGGCCGTCCGCCCGGCGGCGCTGATCGCGAGCTCATCGGCCAACATCGTCAAGCTCCAGGTAGGCGGCGATGAGGGCGGCGGCGTGGTCGTCACTGCGACGGCGGATGTCGGTGACTACACGGGCGATGTCGAGGCCACGATCGAGGGTGACCCGACGACGATCGCGTTCAACGCGCGGTACCTCAACGACGTCCTGGGCAACGTGCAGGCGGACCGGTTCGCGCTGGAGCTCAACGGACCGTTGTCGCCCGGCGTGTTCCGACCCGTTGGCGATGACGCCTATGTCCATGTCGTGATGCCCGTCCGGACGACGTCCTGACGGACGCCCCGGGGGCTGCGCCAACGGACGCACCATCGAGCGCCACCGGAGTCGAGGACGCGGCCGGCGGGCGCATGGCCCCGATCCTGCTCGGGCTCTCGGTCCGCGACCTGCGCGGCTACGCGGAGCTGGACGCCGTCTTCCCGCCGGGCCCGCAGCTCGTCTGGGGACCGAACGCCGCAGGCAAGACGAGCCTGCTCGAGGCGATCGTCCTCGCGGCCTGGGGCCGGTCCCATCGCACCACGGCCGACGGCGAGCTCGTGCGCTGGGGCCAGGAGCTCGCCCGCGTCGAGGCGCAGGTCGGCGCGCCGGACTCGGATGTCGGTGCCCGCGACGCCGTCGAGGTCGCGCTCGTCCGCACGGCCACCGGCGGGGCCCGCAAGCGGATCCGGGTCAACGGGGTCGCCCGACGGGCGGCGTCGCTCGTGGGCGTCCTGCGGACGGTGATGTTCGCGCCCGAGGAGATGCTGCTCGTCGCCGGATCGCCGTCGCTGCGCCGCGACGCGCTGGACCGACTGGCCGGACAGCGGTCGCCCGCCTACCTGCGCGACCTCGCGACGTTCGGCCGGGCCCTCCAGCAGCGGAACGGGCTGCTGCGGCTGATCCGCGAGGAGCAGGCCACCCGCGCCGAGCTCCGGTTCTGGGACGTGACGCTGCTCGACGCCGGTGGCGCGGTCCGCGCCGAGCGCGAGCGCCTCCTGGACGCGCTGGCCGGCCCCTTCGCGGCCGCCCACGCGGAGATCGCGCCCGACGAGGCCGCCGCCGGGCGGCTCGAGCTGCGCTACGCGACGAATGCCCCCCGGCTGCCCGGCGAGTCGGCGCGTGACGCCCTCGCCCGCCGCCTGGCCGAGACAGCCGACAAGGAGGTCTGGAACGGCACCACGCTGATCGGCCCGCACCGGGACGACCTGGTGTTCGAGATGGGCGGGCGGCCCCTCGCCTCGTTCGCCTCGCGTGGCCAGCAGCGGACCGCGATTCTCGCGTTCAAGCTCGCCGAGCTCGACCTGCTGACCGCCCTCGACGGCCGCCCGCCGCTGCTGCTGCTCGACGACGTCTTCTCCGAGCTCGACCCGGAGCGTCGCGCCCACCTCGTGCGCCGGATCGCGGCGCTGCCGCAGGCCTTCGTGACCACGACGACGCTCGAGGACCTGGATCCGGCGCTGCGGTCGGTGGGCACGGCGTGGGCCGTCGAGATGGCGCCTGACGCGACCTCGCGCCTCGAGCGCGGTCGCTGAGGTGGCCGGGCGTTGACGAGCCACGATCGCGACCTGCAACGGCGCCGGCGCCCGGATCGGGTCGGTGACCTGCTGCCCGACGCCGCCCGCCAGCTGGGCCTCGAGACGGAGCTCCGGTTCGCCCGCGCGATCGCGACCTGGGACGCGATCGTCGCGGAGCGCGTGCCACCCGCCGTCGGCGCCTGCCGCCTCGAGCGGGTGGAGGCCGACGCGCTCGTCGTCGGCGTCGACGAGCCGATCGTCGCGGCCGAGCTTCGGATGCGGGCGATCGAGCTGCTGGCGGCGTTCGCGGCGGCCCCCGGGGGGTCGCGGGTGCACGAATTGCGCCTTCACATCGGGCCCGGAGCCACGCTCGGGCCGAGCGGGAGCCCGCGCGTATAATCCGGACTCCCGCCGACGGGCCGACGGGATTCCGTCCCGTCACCGCTGCATGTCGACGCGCGTCGCTCCACCCATGAGGCTCGTTTCTTGGCCGTCCGCCTCCAGCTGAAGCTCGGTGCCGTCACCGAGCAGGACCAGCTCGCAGACTCGCCCGACGCCATCGTGGTCGTCGAGCCGTCCGTCGGCTCCGTGGCGCGGACGAAGGGCAACCTGTACCTGCTGGTCACGTCGCGGACCACCGGCAATCGTGCTCGCGAGGCGACGCGGATGGTCGCCGACACGATCCGCAACGAGTACTACTACGACGAGTCCGCGGGCATCCGCCAGTGCCTGACGAAGGTCATGGGGGTCGCGAACAAGCGCCTGGCCCACCAGCGCGACCGGTACGGGATGGGCCACACGGGCGACGACGGAGGGCCTATCGGCGTGGCCGTGGCGGTCGTCCGGGGCCGGGAGCTGTATGTGGCGACGGTCGGCCCCGCGGAGGCCTACCTGATCCGTCAGGCGCGGTTGTCGACCCTCCCCGACCCCAACCGGGACCGCGGCCTCCCGGTCGAGGAGCTCGTGCCCGAGGTCTGGCGCGGCGAGCTGTCGGTCGGTGACTCCCTGTGCCTCGTGTCGGCGAACATCGTGGCCAAGATCGGCACCGACGCGCTCAAGGACGCGCTGGTCACGCTGCACCCGCAGTCCGCGATCGAGCACCTGCACGCGCGATTCGTGGCGGCCGACGGCAAGGGCAGCGACGGCGCCCTCGCCTTCGAGGCGAACGAGGTCGGGGCGACGCACAAGGCCAAGTCGCTGGTCCCGGTGCGTCCGGCCGAGCCGCTGGCCGGGGCGCCCGACAAGTCGCCCATCCCGCTCGCCGACACGGTGACCGCGAGCGCGGCAGCGATCGGCGCCGGTGCCACGCGGGCACGCAGCGCGGCTGGCAACGGCTTCGAGCGGGCGATCTGGCGGCTGCAGGACCTCATGCCGAGGCGCAAGTCGGGCTCCCGCAAGGTGACCGCGACCGCATCGCGCATGGAGATGCAGCGTCGCGCCGCGGTCGCGCTGCTGGCGTTCGTCGCCGTCGCGGGCGCGCTCGTCATCGGTGTGTACGCCGTTGGCGGCCAGCGCACGCCGCCCAACGCGATCAAGTCGCTCAACGCAGCGCAGACAGCCTTCGACAGCGCCAAGGCGGCGCTGGCCGGCGTGAGCGGCCCAGGGGTGGACCTCATCGCCAACGATCCCGGCCGCGCCCTCGAACTGCTCAACTCGGCGTACCAGCAGTTGGGGGAGGCGGAGAACGCCGGTTATCCGATCGAGCAGATCGCGCCGCTCCGGGCCACCGCGCTCAAGGGGCTCGACCGCCTGTACGGCGTGACCAGGGTCAAGTCGACGCCGCTGTACACGTTCCCGGCGGACAAGCCGGTCGAGCTCGCCGGCCTGGTTCGCGGTTCGGACGGCGCGCCCTACGTGCTCGACAAGGCCACCAAGACCGTATGGCGCATCGACCTCGCCAAGAAGACGGCGTCGCCGATCGCGAAGTCGGGCCAGCGGACGTCGACCGGGCGGGTCGGCAACCCGAAGTTCCTGACGGTCGGCGGGCCCGACGTCCTGATCCTGGACGACAAGAACACGCTCTGGCGCTGGCGGCCGGCGAACAACTCCGGTCGCGGCACCCTCGTGCGCATCCCGATCAAGAACTCGGCCTCGTGGGGTGACGACATCAAGGACATCTCGACCTTCGTCGCCAACTTCGATGCCGCGTTCTACAACCTGTACGTCGTCGACCCGTCAGCGAAGAACCTCCTGGTCTTCGCTGCCGCCAACGACGGGTCGGGCTATCCCAGCGGGCCGCGCCGGCGGCTGCCGACGGACCGCCCGGTCGACGGCATCACCGACCTCATGATCGACGGCGACATCTTCGTCGCGGAGAACGGCCAGGTCGCCCGCGTCATCCCAGCCTCGGGCTGGTCGCCCGACCTCCCGTCGGACACCCAACTCCGCCCCAACAGCAGCTACACGATGCTGTCCTCGCCGATCCTCGCGAACGGCAACCCGAGCCGACGCGTCGGTGCGCTGTACGCATTCGACGCCGCCAACCACCGGATCGTCGCGTTCAACAAGTCCGACGGGAAGTACCTCGGCCAGTACCAGCTCTCGGGCGACGTCGACCAGTGGTCCGACCTGCAGGGCCTCGACGTCCTGCCGACGGCGGATTCGGAGGCGCCCTCGACGTTGTGGTGGATCTCGAGCAAAGGCCTGAACAGCGCGCTGCTCGAGGCGGCCCCCGAGGAGACGCCGGCCGCGTCGCCCAGCGCCGGGCCCACGAAGGCGCCGGCCAAGACGCCCAGACCCACGAAGAAGCCCAAGAACTGACGGGCGGCGGTCGACGGTGATCCCGCTTCGTGACGCCAACCCGACCCGCCGCACCCCGGTCGTCACGCTGTCCTTGATCGCCCTGTGCTTCGCCGTGTTCGCCTGGGAGCTGGTGGTGCTGGCCCAGGGCGGGGACAACGGCCTGGGCGACTTCCTGACCAGCCACGGGGCAGTGCCGAGCGACGTGTCGGACGCCGCCCGCACCGGACACTGGCTGTCCCTGCCGATCCTCGGCGTCCTGACCAGCATGTTCCTGCACGCCGACTGGTGGCACCTGCTCGGCAACATGCTGTACCTGTGGATCTTCGGCAACAACGTCGAGGACTGGCTGGGGCGGCCGATGTTCATCGTGTTCTACCTGGTCGGCGGCCTCGCCGCGGTCGCGGGCCAGGTTGCCGTCGACACGTCGTCAACTGTCCCGATGATCGGCGCGTCGGGCGCGATCTCGGCGGTCCTGGGCGCGTATCTCGTGCTGTTCCCCGGGGCGCGGATCCAGTCGCTGGTGTTCCTCGGGCTGTTCTACCAGCTGATCGCGGTGCCGGCGGTGCTGGTGCTCGGGTTCTGGTTCGCGCTGAACCTGCTCGACGCCATCGGCTGGATCGGCGCGGGCGGCGACACGGGCGTGGCGTTCTTCGCTCACGTGACCGGGTTCCTCGCCGGCGTGCTGATGGCCCTCCCGTTCCGGCTCCGCCGCCAGCCCACGCCCGCCCTCGCGCACTGACCGCGTGGGATAATCGCCGCATGGACGGTGATCGCGGCACCGAGATCGAGATGATCGTCGAGAGCGTGCGCGTCCACATGCCGACCGGCAGGCACGTCCTCGTCCTGCGCGAGGTCGACGCCACCCGCCTGCTCATGGTCTGGGTTGGGCCCTGGGAGGCCAGCGCGATCGCGATGAAGCTCCAGGGGCTGACCCCGGAGCGCCCCCTCACCCACGACCTGTTCGCGACCGTCCTCACCACGCTCGGCGTGACCGTCGAGCGGATCGTGATCACGGACCTCGCCGACGAGACCTACCACGCCCGGATCGAGCTCAGCCGCCGGGGCGACCGGCACGAGATCGATGCCCGGCCATCGGACGCGATCGCGCTCGCCGTGCGACTCGGCGTCCCGGTGTTCGCCGCGGCGGACGTTCTCGATCGGGCCGCGACGGTGCCCGACGAGGACGACGACGAGGCGGAAGGCGAGGAGGCCGGCGCGACCGCGCCGCGACGACGAAAGGCCGCCGACCCGGAGTCGACCGACGAGGTGCTCGACCAGACCCGCCTCGCGATCTTCCGCGAGTTCGTGAACTCGCTCGACCCCGACGCGGACCAGCGCGGCGGCGCCTCGTCGAGCTAGGCGACGCCCCCGTCGCCGGCTATCCGCCCAGGATCGGCCGGCCCCGGCGCCCGGCGCGCTCGCGGTTCGCCCACATCCGAAGGCGGAGGCCCCAGAAGTCCTTCACGGCGCGCCAGATCACCGACGGCTTCGCGCCCGTCGGGGAACCGGCCGTCCGCGGGTAGTGCGGGATGCCGACCTGGGCGACGGACCGGCCCGCCGCCTCGACCTTGATGAGCAGCTCGGCCGAGAAGAAGGCGCCGCCCGACTCGACCCGGACGCCCTCGAGCGACTCCCGGCGGAACAGCTTGCAGGCGCAGTCGACGTCCTTGACCTTGAGGCCGAAGAAGATGCGGTTGGCGAGCTTGTAGGAACGCGCGTAGACCACGCGGATGACCGGGTCGGCGCGCTTGATCCGGTAGCCCACGACGACATCGGGCCGGTCGGGCTCGCCGAGGCGCGCGGTCAGGCGTCCCAGATCCTCGACCCGGAACTGCCGATCGCCGTCGGTGAACGCGAGGAGGTCGTAGCGCGACGCCTCGAAGCCCGAGCGCAGGGCGCCGCCGTAGCCCCGGTTCACGGCGTGGTGCACGACGCGTACGACGCCCGGATGCTCCGCGGCAAGCCGGTCGGCGATCTCGGCCGTGCGATCCTTCGAGCCGTCGTTGACGGCGATGATCTCGAACTCAGCCGCGATCCGCGGCAGCGTCTCGAGCGCCTCCGCCACGAGGCCTTCGAGGTTGGCCTCCTCGTTGTGGGCAGGGAAGAAGTAGGACAGGCGGGGCACGAGCTCAGCGGTCGTGGTGTCCGTGCCCGCCGGCGCGGGAGCAGCGGTCATGGAGCCTCCTGGCGGCGGACCACCCGGTACAGGTTGCCGGGCGGATCAGCCTTCTCGATCAGGTAGCGGTCGCCGAGCGCATCGATGTCGGATGGTCCCACGGGGACGAGGTAGACGGGTCGCGTATCGAGGTTAGCCTCGATCACGTCGGTCACGTTGCCCAGGTGCTCATCGAGCCGAGTCCGGTCGTCGACGACCCACACGTCGGGTCGGCGATGCTCGACGAATTGTCCATACCACAGGGGCGTCGAGTACGACCACCACGAGAGCACGACGGCGTCGGGCTCGAGCGTCGTGAACGCCTCGTCCAGCCAGGCATGCGCCCAGGACACGTTCGACTGGTCCGCGACGCGCCACCGCCACTGGAGTTGGCCGGCGGCCGGCAGCAGCAGGACGGCGCCCACGACGAACCCGACGATGGCCCCGGCCGCGCGCCGCCGGCTCGCCGGGCCGCGGCCCGTCGAAACGACCCCCGACGCTGAGGTCCGGGCCACGACGGCGTCGACCACCTTCTCGGCCACGGCGCCGCCGAGGACCGCGAGCCAGGTCCAGGCGAAGAACACCGGGCCGATGTAGTAGCGCTCGATCGCCGCGTTCGAGTACGAGGCCGCGAACAGGCAGGTGGTCAGCAGCGCGACCCCCGAGAGCAGGGCGTAGCGCGGCCGGCGGATGGCCGTGATGAGCAGGCCGGACGGGACCAGGAGCAGCCACAGGCCGAACTGGTCGAACGCGATCGTCATGAAGGCGCGCGCCCGGCCGCCGAGGTCGGCCAGCGGGCCACCGAGGTCGCCCTGGAACTGGCGCGCGGCGACGACGTCCCAGAAGCCGCTCCAGGTCTCGGGGTGCCCGTAGACGAGCGGCGCACGGAACAAGCCCGCGCGGAGCGGCAGCTCGAGGTACAGGAGCACGACGACGACCAGGCACGTACCCAGGGCCGCGCCGACCAGGCGTGGACGGCGGAGCACGCCACGGTCGACCGCGAGCACGAACAGCCCGACGGCGGGGATCAGGATCAGCGTCAGCGCGTGGTTGGCGAGCGCGACACCGAACACGGCCGCCGCCAGCACCAGGGCGCGATCCGCGCGCGAGCGCAGGCGGGGGTCTTCGGGCGCCTCGCGAGACGCCTCGACGAACGACTCCCAGCGCAGCAGCAGCACGACCTCGGCGACCAGCAGCGCTGTGTGCAGCGCGTGCGCATCGGCCGCGACCGCGACCCGCCACACGATCGGCGAGACGGCGAAGCCGATGGCCGCGGCGATCGCGACGATCACGCGGGACGCCCAGGCGGCGCGTGACGAGCACGCTCATGCCCGCTGCGGACGCGACCAGCACCGCCGACAGCAGGTTGATCGTGAACGCAGGCGATCCGAGCGGCGCGAAGACGATCGAGGCCAGCCACCCGACCACGACGTAGGCCGGGAACCCGGTCGGGTGCATCGTGCCCAGGACCGGCAGGACGGTCTGCGCCTCGCCGGTGTCCCACGCGGACAGGCCGGGAAGCAGCGTGAGGCGGTAGACGGCAAAGGCGGCGATCCCGACGCCCAGCGCCGCCAGGTAGCCCGGATCGATGCCCCGCAGCGATCGTGCCTGACCGCTACCAGCCAAGGAGCTGGCCCCAGATGACGCCCCACAGGTTGATCGCGGCGCCGGCGGCGACGAGCGCGATGGCGACCCCGCGCGGACGGCCGTCGACGTGCGCGGCGCCGATGGCGACGAGCGGCAGCAGAAACGGGATGAAGTCGAGCGAGAAGCGGTAGCCCCACTGGACCCAGCCCTGGCTGAAGTGAGCAAGGTTGAACAGCGCGATCACGGCGACGGTCAGGCCCACACCCACGGTGAGGCGAGCCTTCGCGTGCCGCCGGAGCGCAAACAGGGCGATCAGCAGGCCCGGCGCGCTGAGCAGGATGCTGGTGCCGATGTCGATCGGCATCACGAGCGGGCAGTCCGGGTCGAACAGCGAGCGCTGGGCCCCACCGGTGCACAGGACCACGGTGTCGCCGAAGCCGAGGGTGTTGGGCTTGATGTGGGGCGCGACGACCGGCAGGGCGCCGAACATGATGCCGAGGTTCTGGGGGATGTACCGGAGGTCCTCGACCGCCCACTCCGGGTTGTAGCCGAGCGTGGGGTAGCCGTTGGCCTCGAGCTGGTACTGGTAGTCGTAGCCGGGATGCAGCCAGGAGCCGGTCGTCAGCTGCGTGTACAGGAGCAGCGCCGCGACGGGGAGCACCCCGCCGGCAGCCGCCGAGACGAGGCGTCGCGCCCGCGACCCGCCGCCGCCCACGAGGATGAAGAACGGCGCGGCGAACACGAGCGGCAGGCGGGCGGTCGCGGCGATTCCCAGCAGGAGGCCGGCGAGCACCTGCGATCCGTCCAATGGCCAGACGTGCGACCACCAGCCGGCGGACGGCGCGGAATCCGGGGCCTCCCCGATGTCGTCATCGGCGGCTCGCGGGTCATGGCGCAGCGCGACGCCGACCGCCAGCAGGGCGGCGATCACCGCCACCAGGTGGGCGAGGTACCAGGTGCTGCCGACGGCCGCGGCCCACCACCAGACCGTGCCCGTCGCGAACAGGATGGTCGTCAGCGCGCGGACGGCGAGCCTGATGCGCAGGCCGCCGAGCATCCACCAGGCGATGCCCACGCCGATCGCCGCGAGGCCCACGGCGATCGCCTCCTGGTCGACGGTCAGGCCGACCATCGCGACGAACGGGAGCAGCACCAGCGCCGGCAGCGGCGGGAACGGGAGCAGGACCTGGCCGGTCGGCTGCCCGGCCGCGTCGAACAGCGGATAGATGTCCTGGAAGTACCAGTTCGACGGGCGGTCGGTGCCGTCGGGGACGGGCCAGTCGAACGAAACCTTTCCGTGCAGGAAGGCGTCAGCCTGCCAGACGAAGTGGTTGTACTGGTTGTAGTGCTCGGGATTCGACCACGTGTACAGCAGCAACGCGCCCAGCGTGAGGAGCAGCCCGACGATCGCGGCCGCGAAGCGACCGGCGCCGGGCTGGGGCGAGGAGGGCCCTTCGGGGGCCTCGGCTATACTCCGATCCACCTTCAACGCTTTGTAGGGGGCTCCCCGTGACCGGTCTGGGTTCGGACGCGCCCGGCCGGGAAACGATGATGGACGAGACGCCCCGGCGAGGCATCGGCTGGCAGATCCTGGCGATCCTGGCGATCGGCCTGGTGTTCCGGCTGATCATGGCATACGGGTTCGATGCGCTCCGTGGCTCGGGGTTCGAATCCGATCTCGGCCTGTTCCGGTTCTGGGCCGGCAACCTCGCGGATCACGGTCCGTTCGGGTTCTACAGTCGGGACTTCTTCGCCGACTACACGCCCGGCTACCTGTACGCCCTGTGGCTGGTGGGTGCCGTCGGGGAGCTTCTGGGCGGCGTCGGCGACCTGATCAAGCTGCCGGCGATCCTCACCGACGTCGCCCTCGCCTTCATCGTCTACCAGATGGCGCGCGACCTTGGCGTCAGCGAGCGGCGGGCCACGATCGCGGGCGCGGTCGTGATCGTGAACCCGATCACCTGGTTCGACTCGGTCGTCTGGGGCCAGGTCGACAGCTTCGGCACCGTGTTCCTGCTGCTGTCGATCCGCGAGCTGTGGAAGGCTCGCAGCGAGCGCGCGGCGATCCTCGCCGTCGTGGCGGCGCTCGTGAAGCCGCAACTTGCGATCCTGGTCCCGATCGTGGCCGCGGTCACGATCCGCCGGGCGCTGTGGCCCGACGGTGGGTTCGGGAGCGAGTCTCCGCCCGAGCCGTCGGGGTTCGGCTGGGAGCGCCGGACCAAGGGCTGGATCCGCATCGTATCGACGGCGGTGGCGGGCTTCGCGACGGCGGTCGCGTTGTCGGCGCCGTTCGGCCTGTCCGTGGTGTCGTTCTCGGGGACGGCGCCGTTCGTGGACTCGTCGCTGGTGCGGCTGATCCTGAGTACCGCGTCGACCTATTCGTACGTATCCGTCAACGCCTACAACCTGTGGGCCTTGTTCCCGGTCGACGGCGAGAGCATGGCCACCAGCCGCGGCTGGATCGCGGACGCGCCAACGGCCGATGCGACCACGTGGGCCTCGATCGGGCCCTTCCCGGCCGCGGTGGTCGGTGGCCTGCTCCTGGCGCTGCTGCTGTTCGTGGTCGTGCCCATCCTCGTCGCGCGGCGACCGGACCGTCTCACGATCCTGGTCGGCGTCTCGGTCCTGGCCCTCGCCTTCTTCGTCGTCCCGACCCGTGTCCACGAGCGGTACCTGTTCCCGCTGTTCGCCGTCGCGGCGATCCCGTTCGCGTTCTCATGGCGCTGGCGGATCGCCTACGTCGTGGCCTCCATAGCAACGTTCCTGAACATGTACGCCGTCCTCACGACGATCTACCCCAACAACCCGAGCATCGCCGACTGGCTCGGGATCGGCGACGGAATCACGTCCCAGGCCGGCGTGACGCTGATCGCCGTGATGCACACGGCGGTCTTCCTGTGGGCGTTCGCCCAGTTCCGACCGGGCGCGCGACGAACGTTCGCCGCCGAGCTCGAGCAGGGGCGCCAGCCGGACGCCTGGGACGAGCCCGTGGACGCCGGACCAGTGCGCCAGGCGGTCCCGGGACTCGTCACGGCGGGCGGGATCCCCGATGCGACGGCCGGCGTGGCGATCGCGGCCGGCGCGGCGCCGGTCGAGCCCGAGCGGCGCCTCCTGCCCGCGTGGTTCGACCGTGCGAGCCTGTCCGACGTCGGGCCCATCGACTGGCTCAAAGCCAGGATCAACGAGACGCCCATCCGGCCGGACCGGTCCGCCAGGCTGCGCCACGAGGGCGGCGGGCGCCTCGACCGGCTCGATCTGTGGCTGCTGATCGTGCTCGTCGTGGCCGCCATGTGCCTGCGCATGTTCCGGCTCGCCGAGCCGGCGCGGATGCACTTCGACGAGGTCTACCACGCGCGAACGGCCGCCGAGTTCCTCCAGGACTGGCGCTACGGCCTCTCGCACTACATCTACGAGTGGACCCACCCCCACCTCGCGAAGTACGCGATGGCGGGTGGGATCGTGCTGTTCGCCGGCCACGACGCGCAGGCGACGAGCGACCTCGGCGTGCCGGTGCGCGACGCAGCGATCGAGCCTCGACGCCCGGACCCGCTCTCGACCACGGCCAGCAAGGGCGACCGGGTGTGGGTCGTGACCGGCAGCGCTCTGTCCGGCTACGACATGCACACGCGCAAGCTCGCGGCGACGTGGCCCCTCGACGGCGCGAGCGCGGTGACCTACGACGAGACCGGCAACCAGCTGTTCGTGGGGACCGATTCGGGCGAGCTCTACTCGCTCGACGTGACGGCGCTCGACGAGGACACGTCCGGGACCCCCATCGACCAGCTCGCGCAGCCCGAGCTCGTGGCCACGCTCGATGGCCCGATCAGCCGCCTCGTGCCGTTCGACGACGGCCAGCACGTGGCGGCGATCCTCCCCGGTGACGTGGTCGCCATCGTCGATCCGGCCTCCGGCACCGAGGTGGGGCGGAGCACGGTCGCGGGCGCGGTTGACCTGGCGGCGGCCGCCACCGGCGAGTTCATCGTGGCAACACCCGGGGACGTCGCGGATGCGGCCGCCGCGGCGGATTCGCTCGCCTCCATCCTGGGCGGGGAGGCGTCGTCCTACGAGGATCAGCTCTCGAACGCCGATCGGGACTCGGTCGTGATCGCCCCGGCGCCCGAGGACGACAAGAAACGGACCAAGCTCCAGGCCGCGATCGACGCCGGAACGCTGGCGGGCGTGTCCATCGAGACCCTGCCCCAGCTGGCGGTGGCCGGGTCGGACGGCGTCACGCTGCTCACGACGAGCGGCGACGTCGCGGCGACCGTCCCGCTGGCGGGCGGGGCGGCCGGCCTCGCGCTCGTGAGCAGCGTCGACGACAGCACCCAGCTGTACGTGACCACCAAGGACGCCTCCACGGGCCTGCCCCAGGTCGTCGTGGTCGCGGTGTCCGGAAAGGCGGCGGCCGGCGGGCCGGACGTCACCGACACGATCGAGATGCCCGCCCAGGGCACGCGCGTGCTGTTCGACGCGGCCGCCGAGATGGTGGAGGTGCTGGGCACCACGACCGACGGCACCGGGACGACCGTCTACATCATCGAGCCGCACGGCAAGAGCGTGTTCGCGGATCAGCGGGTCCCGTTCGTCCCGAGCGCGCTCGTGCTCGATCACAACGAGGACTACCCCACCTCCAACCGCGGCCAGATCCTCGCCTTCGCCGCGGGCGGCGAGACCGCGTCGCTCGACATCGGCCACTACGCCTTCGCGTGGCGCCTGCCGGGCGTCGTGATGGGCGCGCTCACGGTCGCGCTCCTGTTCCTCCTGACCCGGATCCTGTTCCGGCGGCGCGCGATCGCCGTCCTCGTCGGGGCGTTCGCCCTGCTCGACGGGATGTTCTTCGTCCAGAGCCGGATCGCGATGAACGACGTCTACACGGGCGCCTTCATCCTCGCCGCCTACTGCGTGTTCGCGTGGCTGTGGATCAAGCCCGGACGGCCCAGGTGGGCGTTCTGGACGCTGATGCCGGTGATCGGCGTCCTGCTGGGCCTGGCGCTTGCGTCGAAGTGGGTGGCCGCCTACGCGATCGGCGCGCTGGGCATCCTCATCCTTGCCCGCTCGGCTCTCGGCCGCCTGATCCTGATCGTGGGGATGATCGGGCTCACCGGTGTGCTCGGCTGGATGGCGCTGGCGGTGCCGCCGGACAGCAAGGCCTCGGGCAACCTGACCTTCACCCTGATCATGATCGCGCTCACGCTGGCCACGGTCGTGGTGACCGTGTACCACCCGATCGCGTGGTCGGACGAGGAGATGTGGCTGGCCGTCGCCGGACCGGCGGGGGTCGGGATCCTCATCGCCGTCGGCGCGATCATGCTGGGCAAGGCCGAACACACCTACACCGTCGGTCCAGTCCAGTTCACCCCGCTCGAGGTGGCCTTCGCGCTCGTCGTGCTGGGCATCCTCTCGTATGCCGCGTTCGGGGTGGCCGGAAGGCTCGGGTTCGGGCCGATGGCGAGGGCGCCGGAGCCGGACGATCCCCGGAGCCTCCTGCCGCCCGCGTCGCCACCCGCAGAGGGCTGGCTGCGGCTGGGATCGTGGCTGGGCCTGCCGATCGTGTGGATGCTCGGGTCGCTGCTGGCGATCCCGCTGGTGGTCTACGTGGTCACGTATATCCCGTGGGCGTTCGTCGAGGGCCACCAGCTGTGGCCCGGCATGCCGCCCGGGCACACGGGCCAGACACTGCTGCAGCTCACCGGCGAGATGTACCGCTACCACAACAACCTGACCGCGCCACACGCGGCCAGCTCGCCGTGGTGGGCGTGGCCGCTCAACCTCAAGCCGGTCTGGTTCTACCAGGGCGGCTTTGCCAACTCGACCGCGGCTTCGATCTACGACGCAGGCAACGTGATCCTGTGGTGGGTCGGGATCCCGGCGATGGTGTTCGTGGCCTATCAGGGGTTCAAGCGCCGCAGCCTCGCGCTCGCGCTCATCCTCGTCGGCTTCCTGTGCCAGTGGATCTCCTGGGCGCGGATCGATCGCGCGGCGTTCCAGTACCACTACTACACGAGCCTGCCGTTCCTGTTCATGGCGCTCGCGTACTTCATCGCGGAGCTGTGGCACGGCCCATCGCGCCGGACGTGGACGGCGGCGAGGGTCGCGGCCGTGTTCGCCCTGTTTGCGCCGATCATGCTGTGGCTGATCCGGAAGCCGATCCTGTGCAACCTGGCCGGCGTCGAGGCCGTGAACCCGGGGTCCCAGGCTTGCCACGGCGACCCCGGCAACCTCGTCGTCACGCCGTCCGCGGCCGCGCTGGCGGTGGTCGCGGTGATCGTGCTCATCGTGGTCGTCCGGCTGCTGCTCAACCTCAGCCGGCCGCGCGACGACGACCGCCCGGTCGGACCCGCCGACCTCCTGCCGCTCGCGATCGCGGCGGTCGTCGGCGGCGCGGTGATCGCCCTGACCCGCGCGCTGCCCGCGGACGCGACGCTGTTCTCGATCCCCGGGATCGTCCCCGAGTTCGTCGCCCTGATCGTCGCGATTCCGCTGGGCCTGATCGCGCTCCAGGTCGTCACCGCCCGCGACTCGCGACGGTTCGCGGTCGGGTTCGTGCTCGCGGCGGCCGCCTGGTTCGTGGTCCTCTACCCGAACATCGCCGCCCTGCCGCTGCCGTCGGCGTTCGTGAACGCTTACCAGGGCCTGTTGCCGACGTACCTGTATGCGTTCCAGTTCTCGGTCAACACGCTCGACCGGAGCGGGGCGATCTCGTTCGCGGACACGCGCTTCGCGATCCTGCTCGTGTTCCTGGCCGTGGCGTGCGTCGTGGTCGCCTATTCCACGTGGGTCTGGCGGATGGCCCTCGTCGAGGGCGACGAGCCAGCCGCGGGTGACGACCCTGCCGCGGGGGCGATGCGGGCGGTCCCGAGGGCGCCCCGGGCGCCGCCTGAGTCAGGAGCGCTCGACCGGCGCCTCGTCGAGGTCGGCCGGGGCCGACGGCCCACCGGGCATCGGCATGGCGGCCGCGGGCACTCGCGGAGACGGCGGCACGGGGGCGGTGAAGTGGGCGGGCAGGGATCCTGTCGCCGCCTGACGGCGGATCGCGAAGCCGTAGTACTCCTCGACCTTGGCCGTCACCCGCGGCCAGCTGAACTCCTCGGCGCGCGCGGCGCCGGCCGCCGCCATCGCCGCCGCGGTCTCGGGCTCGCGGAGGAGGCGCGCGATCGAACCGGCGATCGCCTTGGGGTGGCGCGGCGGCACCAGCAGCGCCTCGCGATCGCGCCGCACGACGCCCTTGTAGCCGTGGATGTCCGAGGCCACGATCGGCGCTCCAGCCGCCATCGCCTCGAGCAGCACGATCCCGAACGACTCGCGGCCGGTGGCCGGGGAGACGAACACGTCGGCCGTCCGGAACAGCTGCGCCTTCTCGTCGTCCGAGACGCGTCCCAGGAACTCGACGCCGTGCAGGCGGCGGGTCGCCACGTAGCGGCGCGCCTCACGTTCCTGGGGTCCGCCGCCGACGAGCAGCAAACGGCACTGGCAGCCGGTCTTGCGCAGGATGCGATAGGCCTGGAGCAGGTCCAGCACGCCCTTGCGCGGCTCGAACCGCCCGACGAACAGGATGTTCGCCGTCCCGTCCTGCCAGCGGGCGACCGGGACGGCGCGCTGGTAGCGGTCGATGTCGACGCCGTTGGGGATCACCTTGTAGTCGCCCGGGAAGAAGCGGTCGATGAAATGGCGCGCGGCCGCCGAGACCGCGATCCGGCCATGGAGCCGGTCCGCGTAGCCCTTCATGGCCCGGGAGCCGAACTCGTAGGCGGGCGACCAGCCGCCATAGGCGTGGAAGGTGCCGATGTTCACGCTCTTCGACTCGCGCAGGAGGATGAGCGAGAGGAACGGCACGAACGGCTCGTGGAAGTGGAGGACGTCGAACCGCTCGCGCTCCAGCAGCTCGCGCACCTGCGACACATAGCGCGGCGACACCGTGATCGTCCCGACGGAGCCGTTGGCGGGCATCGAGAAGCCCTTGCCGAGGCGGATGACATCGCCCTCGGACGTCCGCTGGAGACCGTGCGACGAGGTCAGGATCCGGACGTCGTGGCCGCGCAGCCGGAGGTTCTCGTACAGGTAGCGGACGTGCTGCGTGACACCGCCCGGCAGCGGGTACACGTAGGGCGATACGAGCCCGATCTTCATCGGCCGAGCTCGCCGTCCACGGGTTCGAAGCGCGGCGGCCGGAGGTGCCCGCCCGGATAGCCATGATCTCGACCGGTGCCGTCCCTACGCATCCGGCCGCCGACCTCGGCGCGCGCATCCCGCCCGTACTTGCGCAGCTGGCGTCCGAACGTGCCGAGCTGGCCGGTCGTGCCGTGGAAGGCGCCATGGTGGCGGGTCGTGCGCCCGAGGATCGCGGCGCGAACGTCGTCCTCGGTTGAACCCTCGAACGTCGACCAGCCGGTGCCGATCGCCTCGACCGCATGGGCGTCACTGTTGCCGACCTGGGCCAGGTCGTGATCCGCCGCGAACCGCACGACGCGCTCGTGCCAGTACCGCCCGAGCGCCGTGGGGTTGAACGTCTCGATCGCATCCGGTCGCACGGCGGGATCGCCGTCGTCGAGCAGCCGGCGCAGGACAAAGCCCTGGGCACACAGGGGATATGGGACGAGAGGATGTGCCGGGATCGCGATGCCGCCCTGCTCGTGGACGGCCGCGACGGACCAGCGGAGGCTGCGGAGCGCCGGCACCGGGCGTTCGAGGAACAGGCCGAGCAGGTGGCCGCCTCGGGTGCTGATCTCCTCACCGACGATCACCGAGCAGCGCATGCCGCGATCCTGTGCGATTCGACGCGCCGCAACCGCAGCGTCGATCCGCTCGTGATCGGTGATCGCGATCACGTCCAGGACGGCCTCGCGCTCGATCCGGTCGAGGATCTCGGCCACGGAGGCGGTCCCGTCCGATGCGAGCGTGTGGATGTGGAGATCAGCGCGGCCAAGTCGATCGGTAGGGTTCCTAACAGTTGGCATGGCGGTCACCGATCGGCCGCAGAGGCGTCAACGGAGACGTCTGCGTGAGCGTCGGCCTTCGAACCCCCGGCGCGGGTCACCGCCGACTGGTCGAGGTCGGGCCAGATCGGATGGAACGCCCCCCACCATTGCTCCGGGCCATCGGCAAGGATCGTCTCGAAGCCGGCCGCGATGTCGGCGGTCAGGGACACCATGCGCTCGCGGCGTGTCCCGGCCTCCGGCGTCGGAACCCGGATCAGCCGCACGCGATAGTGGCCGTCCCCGGTCCGGCGGGCGGCGCTGACGTAGATGGTTGCGCCCGTCTCGATCGCGAGCAGCGACGGACCCGCGGGGATCGGCGCCGGGTGACCGAAGAACGGGACGTTGATGCCGGAGTGGGTCAGGTCGCGTTCGGCGACGAGACCCACCGACTCCCCGCGTCGCAGCGCGCGCAACAGCGAGCGGCGGGCGTTCGCGATCGGGACGATGTTGACCCCGACGCGGCTGCGCGAGCTCACGAACCAGCGTCGCAGCGCGGGATCGGTGACCAGCTCCATCGGCGCCGTCACGGTGTGGCCGACGAGGTGCGACAGCAGGACTACCGGGAGCTCGATCGCGCCGAAGTGCATGCCAACGATGATGACCGGGCTGCCCGACTGCAGCGCGCGCCGGGCCGCGTCGCCGTCATCGAGGGTCACACGCGCGAGAGCCGTCTCGACGTCGTATGCGCCGGCCCGGGCAACCTCGAGGTAGTACCGGGCCGTGTGCCGGAACGATGCCCGCACCAGCCGCTCGAGGGCATCGGGATCCGTCGCCGCCCGACGGACCGCCGCGGAACCGCGGCCGCTCGCGGCCAACCCCTCGCAGACGCGGGCGAGATTCGCGCGGGCCTGCGCCCGCCGTGCCGGTGCCAGCCGATACCACAGCTCACCGGCCGACTCGGCAGCTGCGCCCAACGGACCCTCGGGCAAGTGCGCCGCGACGGTCGCGGCCGCCATCACCAGCGCGCCCCGGAGCCCCGGACGTCCATCGGCCTCGCTCGAGGCAGGGATGGGTGCGGGTCCGGTGGCCGCTGTGCCGGTCACGGCGATGCGACCTCAGCCGAGGCGCCCGGCACGGTCGGCACCGCCGACGCGAGGCCGGCGCTTGCGCGTGCTTCCAGGGCCATGCTGTCCGCGGGATCCTCGGGCCACATCGGCTTGAAGCTGTACCACTGCTCCGGCGCCTGGGCGATGATCGCCTCGAGTGCGTCGGCGATCCGCTGGGTCGCGCGCTGGATGTCCGCGGGGTCGGACGACGGGACGGCGAACGCCTCGTACGGCTCAACCCGAGTCGGCCGTCGGCGAGCCGCCGGATGGCGAGCGGGGCGATCATGGCGCCGCTCTTCGCGGCCAAGGCGGCGGGCCCAGCCGGGAGCGTCGTCCAGGCACCGAACAGCCGGACGGGGACGCCGTCGCTGCGGTAACCCCAGTCGACGAGCAGCCCGAGGATCTCCTTGCGCTTGAGCACGGCATACAGCCCGCGCAGGTTGCGCCACGCAATGATCTTGACGCCCCAGCTCTCGCGCTGGCGACTGAGGAGCTCGAACAGCTCGGGATACGACGAATCGTCGGCGATCACGCTCACGGGATAGCCGCGGCCCGCGAGCGCGGCACCGACCGCCTCGTTGCTCCCGACGTGCCCGGCGACCACGATCAGCGGCCGGCCCGAGGCGCGCCAGTTGGCGATGAGGCGGTCGACGCCGGCGTCCTCGACGCTGGCGACCAGCTCCGCATGCGGGCGGGACTGGATACGCATCAGCTCGACGACGTAGCGTGCGTACTCGCGGTAGGCGCGGAGCGCGAGCCGGCGGACACGCGGATGCTCGGGCGGCAGCCCCAGCACGTGGCCGAAGTTCGCGTTCGAGAACCGGCGCTTGGCCGGCCAGAACAGGTAGCTGCCCTGGGCCGCGGTCCCGATCACCGCCTCCGAGAGCCGGGGCGGGACATGCGCGAGGACGGCCGCCGTGGCCTTGTAGCCGACGATGGCCGCCCGTTCGACGATGCGGGGAGAGGAGGTCTGGGGGCGCCGGTGCGGCGCCTCCAGCTGTCGCCCCTGGCTCACCGGGTGGCGGCGGCCTTCGCCTTCGCCACGCCGGTCAGCGCCTTGGCGTCCTTGCGGGACACCTCGTTGCCGACGAGCGTCTCGTTGTCCTCGCCCCGGATGAACGCCTCGACGCGGTTGTACGCGATGTCGTCGTGGATCTGCATGGGCGGGCTCTTCATGAAATAGCTCGATGGCGCGACGAGCGTGCCCTTGAGGCCCCGATCGAGCCCGATCCGCAGGCAGCGGATCGCGTCGATGATGACGCCCGCGCTGTTGGGGCTGTCCCAGACCTCGAGCTTGAGCTCCATGTTGAGCGGCACGTCGCCGAACGTCGTGCCCTCGATCCGGATGTGGCACCACTTGCGGTCCTTGAGCCACGGCACGTAGTCCGACGGGCCGACGTGGATGTCGCTCTCGGCAATCTCGTAGTCGAGCATCGAGGTGACGGCGTTGGTCTTGCTGATCTTCTTGGACTCGAGGCGCTCGCGCTCGAGCATGTTGAGGAAGTCCGTGTTGCCGCCGAAGTTCAGCTGGTAGGTGCGGTCGATGCGCACGCCCCGGTCCATGAACAGGCGGGTCAGGACGCGATGCGTGATCGTCGCGCCGACCTGGCTCTTGATGTCGTCACCGATGACCGGCAGGCCCTCCTCGGCGAACCGGCGCTGCCAGTAGGGCTCGCGGCCGATGAACACCGGGATGGCGTTGACGAAGGCGACGCCGGCCTTGAGGGCCTGCTCGACGTACCACTTGGTGGCCTCCTCGCTCCCGACCGGGAGGTACGAGACCATGACGTCGACCTGGCGCTCCTTCAGGATCCCGACGACGTCGGCCGTGGGTCCGGGCGCCTTCTCGATGATCTGGGACAGGTACTTGCCCAGGCCATCGTGGGTCATGCCGCGGTCGACCTTGACGCCGATGTGGGCCACGTCCATGAACTTGAACGTGTTGTTCTGGCCCGAGAAGATCGCCTCGGACAGGTCCTTGCCGACCTTCTCCTTGTCGACGTCGAACGCCGCCACGAACTCCACATCGCTGATGTGGTAGTCGCCCAGCTGGACGTGCATCAGGCCGGGCACGAAATCGCCGGCCTTCGCGTTCTCGTAGTAATAGCGGCCCTGGACGAGGCTGCTCGCGCAGTTGCCGACGCCGACGATGGCGACGCGGATCTTCTTGCCCCGCGCCTTGGGCTCCCCGTGGCCGTTGTGGCCGTTGCTGCCGTTCTTGCTCACGTGCTCCTGCTCCATGGTGCTGCGACTACCCCTGTTCCTGCTTTGCTGCCTGATTGATGGTCGCGACGATCCGCTGGATGACGGTGACCGTCGCGAGGATGGCGATCAGCCCGAGGGCCGCCTCGAGGACGATGAGGCCGGTGGGCGTCGCTACGCCCTCCGCACTGGTGCCCAGAATGCCCGCCCCGATGAGCCCGATGGTAAGGATGACGATACGCACCTCGCGGGGTGCGAGCCCGATGTTGGCCATGCCGGTGCCGGGCGCGAAGCCGAGGCTCTCGGCCTTGGCCCGCGTGTAGCTGACCATGAACGCCGCGACCATCGCGGCGCCGGTGAGGATGGCGGGCAGGTACTGGCCGAGCTCGAGGGCACCGAACAGGATGCCGACGTAGACCACGCCCTCGCCCCAGCGGTCGAACACCGAGTCCATGAACGCGCCGAGCTTGCTGACCTTGCCGGTCGCGCGGGCGAGGGCGCCATCGAACAGGTCGAACACGCCACCGAAGACGACCAGCAACCCGGCGAGGATCCAGGCCTGGGCGCCGGCCGCGACCGCGGCGACGCAGGCGATCAGGAACCCGATGACCGTGAGCGCGTTGGGCGACAGGCCAAGCCGGCCGAGGCCGACCGCGATTGGCGTCATGAGGCCGCGGATCCTCGACCGGGTCTCCGGGGAGACGAGCGAACCGCTCACGAGGCGGCCTGCCCGGCGCCGGTGCCATCGTCGAGGCCCAGCGCGCGCGCCTGGCGGCTCGCGAACGAGGCGAACGCCTCGGGGACGATGGTGTGCACCGTCTCGCGGCCCTGCCGCCGCGCTGTCACGAGCCCGACTTCGCGGAGCTTGCCCAGGTGCCACGACACCAGCGGCTGCGACAGCCCGACGTGGGCGATGAGCTCGCTGCCGGTCGCCGGCCCCTCCGCCAGGCGGCGGACGATCCGGAGCCGGTTGGCGTCCGCGAGGACCTTGTGGACACGCCGGATCTCACGCAGGTCGTCGGGGATGTCGACGACGGACGCGATCGTGCTGCGGATGCGGGCGCGCGATGGGGACACGGGGCGGGCGACCTGCAGGTGTCGGGTGGGGAACACGCCGTCGGATCAACGGCCGTTTATATCAACGGAAGTTGATCCTACGGGCGCCGCGCCGCCGGTGTCAACGCGGTGGACATGGCGGTTCAGCGCAGGATCTCGACGACATCGCCATCGAGCACCTCGTGCTCGCGGCCGACCCGTTGGCCGTCGAACTTCGCCGACGGACCCCAGACCCGCGCTCCCACGCAGGCTTCCGCCAGGTCGTGATGAACGGCGTCCGCCACGTCGACCACGCTCGCCGGCGGGTGCAGGGCGAGCGGCTCGTCGTCGGTGGATCCGTTGGCCCGGAGACGGACCCGGATCAGGCCGGTGAGCCGCCACGCCTCGTCGCAGAACGCGTCCAGCGACGCCTGGTCGAGGACGGAGACCGACAGGACGTGGAGGTCGGGGAAGGCGGCGGCCAGCCGGTCGACGGCGTCGGCGGCGCCTCGTCGGCGCGAGTCGCCGCGATGAACGCGGGCTTCTCGATCCCCGCCGATGGCGACCTCGTCGAGACCACTCGGAGCTCGCGTGGGTCGCTGCCCGCCCGCGCGCAGTAGACGATCGCGTCGGCAGACCGGAGCACGCCAAGCAGGGCCCTGCCGCCGCCCCGGTCCTCGTTCGCGCCCTCGATCAGGCCCGGGATCTCGACCAGCTGGACGAGGACGCCGCCGATCCGGGTGAGCGCGGGCACGGGCCGGAGCGTCGTGAACGCGTAGTCGCCCGTCCGGATCTGGATCTCCGAGAGTGCCTGGAGGACCGACGACTTGCCGACGTTGGGCGGCCCGACGAGCGCGATCTGGGCGGCCCCTTCCCGGCGGACGGCGATCGAGTCGCGGTGGACCGCCGACGACCGCGTGCGCGTGTCCTCGATCTCGGCCATGAGCGCCTTGCGCAGGTCTGCATAGGGCCCGTTCCTGTAGTCCGGGAGCTCGTCGAGCAGCGCGTGGACCTCACGGATCCGCTCCCTGCCCTCCTTGCCCACCAGCCTGCGCTTCGCGACCTGTGCGAACGTGCGATGCGGCATCGGCATCGCCAACTCCCTTCGACTGCGCGGGGGACGCGACACCGCGCCGGGCACTCGGGCACCGGCCGCTGCGGCACGCGTCTCGTCCCGCCCCTTCCTCCGACGCTGGGTGAGGAAGGGGCCGATCAGCCTGTCTGACAGGAGATGGTGGCGAACCAGGAGGTCATCGCCCGGCAGCCTACACCGCGCCCCGATCCGCGGTCCACCCCTACACTCGCGCCCGTGGAGTCACTGTCGCACCGCGACCGCCTCGTGCTGCTCGCCGTCATGGGCACCGGCGTGTTCCTCGCCGGCCTCGAGCTCATGGTCACGGCGGTTGCCCTGCCCGCCATCGTCGCGGACATCGCCGGCTGGACGCGGCTCCGTGAGGCCTCCTGGATCATCAACGGGTTCCTCCTCGTGTCCGTCGTCACGATGCCGCTGGCCGGGCGCATGGCCGACCTGTGGGGCACCCGCCGCCTGTTCCTCGGCGCGCTCGTGGTGTTCACGCTGGGCAGCCTGCTCGCCGGCATGGCGCCCACCCTCGAGCTGCTGATCGCGGCCCGGCTCGTGCAGGCGGTGGGCGCGGGAGCCCTGGTCCCCGTTGCCACCTCCGCGGCGTCGCACCTGTTCCCCGGTCCCGGCCGTCCGCGCGCCCTGGGCCTGATCGCATCGCTGACGTTCCTGGGCATGGCCGCGGGGCCGTTCCTCGGCGCGGCGATCCTGGGGGCGGTCCACCCGGCGGCTGCCATGTCCCAGCTGGGCGTCGAGACCGCGACATTCCCCGGCAGCCTCCTCGTTCCAGCCTGGCGCTGGGTGTTCTACATCAACGTGCCGATCGGGATCGTCGCCCTCGTGGTGGCGTGGGCGGCCAGCAGCGGCTGGGAGACGCCCCGCCGATCGGGCCGCCTCGACGTCGTCGGCGGGATCCTGTTCTCCGCGTTCCTTGTCGGCGGGCTCGGGGCGTTGACGCTGCTCGGCAGTCACGCGGAACCAACGTCCGACGGACCCGACCCGATGGTCGTGTCGGCCGTCCTCGCGGTCGTCGCGGTCGTGGCCGGCGTGGCCTCGGTGGTGCGCGGGCTGCGGGTGCGCGACCCGTTCCTCGACCCGCGGCTGTTCCGCCACGCGGGCTTCGCCTCGGCGACGGCCGTGTCGTTGCTGACCGGCTACGGCCTTGCGACGGCGATCGTCGGCGCCGCGGTGTTCGTGGACCGCGTGCTGTACGGCGGACCGGACGACCAGCGCCTGGCGCTCGGCGCCCTGGCAGGGGCGACGGCGATCGGCGCCCTGTCGTCGGGGTTCATCGTGCGCGTCGTGTCGCTGCGGCTGGTGACGCTGGCGGGCCTGGTCGCGTCGATCGTGGCACTCATCGTCATGTCCGGCTGGACGACGGCCACGCCCGTCGGCGCCGCGGCGCTCGCCCTCGCGGTCTTCGGCCTGGGCTTCGGTGCGACCGTGACGCCCCGCTCCACGGCTGCCATCGCGGCGGTCGGTCGCGAGGCGTACGGAATGGCCGCGTCCACCGTGACGGTGGCGCGGCTGGTGGGCATGGCGATCGGGCTCGCGATCCTCACCGCGTACGGCTCGACGACCATCGACCGCCTGTACGACCAGGTCTACGCGACCGCCGACGCCTACAAGGCGTACATCCCGGCATCGCTCCAGGACCGGCCCCTTCGCGACGGCCTGGTCATCGAGGCCCTGGAGAACTGGGCGGCAGGCGAGGCGGCCGAGATCATGGTGGGCGTGTTCCTCGTGGCGGCCGTGGTGACCGCGTTCGCGATCCCGCCGTCCCTGCTCCTCGATCGGCGGCGTATGCTCGGCTCGACCGGGCCCGTCCCGACGCCGGACGGAGCCGCAGGCGCCCCGAGCGGAGCCCCCGACGCTGATGCAGGAAGCGACCCCGATCTCGAGCTCCCGGTCATCGGCGGAGCCTGAACCGGTCGATTCCGAAGCGCTCACGATTCGCGGCCACGCCTGGACGAACGGCGTCAGCCGCCCGTTCGAGGGCATCGACGACCTGAAGGCCATCCTCGCCGACCAGGAGTCGCGCGTGTGGGTCGACGTCACGGCGCGCCCGGAAGCCCCGGTGGACGCGATCACGGGGCTGCTCGACCTCCACCCGCTGATCGCCTCGGACATCGGCGAGCGCAACCACCGCGCCAAGGTCGCCGAGGTGGAGGGGGCGATCCACATCGTGATGTTCTGGATCGCCTACGCGGGGGCCGTGACCGAGCTCGAGGTGGACATCGTGCTCGGCAAGCGATCCCTGCTGACCGTCCATGAGCCGGGCTTCGACCCGTTCGCGCTGCCCCAGCTCCGCCGCGACACGTCGGCGCTGCTCAAGCGCGGGCCGGACTTCCTCCTGTACGGGATCACCGACGGCATCGTCGACGCCTACTTCCCGGTCCTCGACAAGCTCGAGGACGAGATCGACGGCATCCAGGACGACGTGATCGCGCGGCCGACGACGTGGACGCTCGAGCGGCTGTTCGCGATCAAGCGCGAGCTGATCAGCCTGCGGCGCGCGATCTCGCCGGCCCGCGAGATCTTCAACCAGCTGACCAACCGGGACCAGGGGTTGATCGCACCCGACCACATCGTCTACTTCCGCGACGTATACGACCACCTGATCCGGGTGACTGATGAGCTCGACACCGACCGGGAGCTCGTCGCGGGCACCCTCGAGGTCTACCTCTCGACCGTCAACAACAACCTCTCGACGATCATGAAGCGGCTGACGGGAGTCACCGTCATCCTCGCCGGGATCGGCGCGGTGGCGGGGATCTTCGGCATGAGCGAGGCCGGGACGGCGCTCTCGTTCGGCGAGGGCGGCGGGTTCTGGGCGATCACCGCGGTCGTGGTGATCGGGGCGATGCTCACCGCGATCGTGCTCCGCCGCATCGACTGGATCTAGGCGGGCCGAACGCGCCCGACCCCTCGGCGCCACCGGGAGTGGCACAACGAAGCGGTCCTTCGAGATCCGGCGCGTCCGGCTCCCATCTCGACCCTGGCGGGCCTATACGCGCTTGAAAAGAGGCATCCTGGTGGCGGAATTTGAACAGAGGCGCCCTTGTGCGACTCGGGGTGGCGCAGGCAGGGAGGCGAACGGGTGGGGCCGGGCCGAACGCGCCCTACTGGCAGTTGACCGGCTTCGCCTTGGGGTGTGCGTCCTTGGGGTCCGCGTCCCCGACCGAAAGCAGCAGTGCCTTGAGCTGCGTCTTGCCCGGCGTGCCCTTCGGGCCCTCGGAGGTCTGAAGCCACAGCTGCTCGGTGTTGGCGGCGAACGCGGTGTCGAGGTTCAGCTGGTGGAGCAGCACCTTGCGGATCTCGAACAGGTAGAGCTTGTTGTCGCTCGTGTAGAGCTGGACGATCATCCCCAGCATCTTCGCGGGCTGGTGCTTGGCGATCGCGTTCTCGTAGATCGGGCCGAACATGCCGTCCCGGGCATGGGCGAACAGGTAGGTCGCGATCCCCCGCCCCGGCTGCCCGAGGTCCTTGAGCGGCTTGCCCAAGTTGTCGATGTACATCGCGACGTTGCAGTACGGGTAGCCGTTGGGACCCCCCACGACGGGCAGGTCGATCTTGAGCGCCGGGATTACGACGCGGGTCGCGTGGGCGGGGCCGGCCGAGTTCGACGGTTTGGGCGTCGCCGTCGGCGCGTCGCTCGCTGCCGGGGAAGTCGACGGCAGGTCCCCCGATGCCGATGCCCCCGGATCGGCCGACTGCTCGACCGTCGTCGGTGACTCCTCGAGGACCGTGCCCGCGGTCGTCGGATCCGCGTAGGAGAGCAGCCCGGCGACGATCAGGACGACGCCGAGCGCCGTCAGCAGCGCGGGCAGGACCCGCGTGCGAGCGACAGAGACGACGGTGGTGGGACGAGGGGCCATGGCGCGCCATCGTAGTCGAGCGCGCCCCGGTCCGCCTTCGACCGGGTGGTACTGGTACGCTCGCTGCCGATGGGCGGCAAGTTGGCGATCGCAACGGGCCTCGTCTTGGGTGTCGCCGTCGGGGCAGCGGCCCTGGGTGGAGTCGTGCTGCTGGCACCGGGCCTGCCGCCCCCCGCGACCCCCGTTCCGGCCACGCCGGCCCCGTCCGTCGCGCCGGCCCCGTCGCCATCGGCCGCCGCCTCGTCATCGCCCGTGCCTTCCCCTGCTCCTTCGGGCTCCGCGGCGCCGTCGGGCTCCGCGGGCCCTCCCTCGTCGTCGCCGGCCGCGTCGGGCGCAGCCTCGCCCTCGGGCGCAGCCTCGCCTTCGGCCCCCGGCTCACCGGGCGTGACCGTCTCCCCCTAGAGAAACGATCCGGCCGCCGCCGACGCCATGCAAGGCGAGCGCGGCCACCCGGTCGTGCCGCTGCGGCGGTCGAATCCCTCGCCCGACGCACCTGGCGCGGTGATCCGCGTTGGAGGTCACGATGTTGGTTCCCCGAATTCGGCGAGTGGCTGTGCTCCTGGGCGTCGTCACGCTCCTTGGCCTCGGCGGCACGCCGGTGCTTGCCCACGGCGGCCACAGCAGCGGGATCGGCGCGCCGGTCGACCCAGCAACGCTCGTCCCCGAGCCGCCGCCCGGGGCGACCTGCTTCCAGCTCACGAAGTCCACGGTCCAGTGCAAGACGTTCAAGGACTTCGACTTCGATGCCGAACCCGTCTTCGACGTGGCCTGCGGCACCGTCTACGAGACGAGCCGCGACCATCGCGACGGCCTCCGCTGGTACGTGAACGGCCTCGCCGAGAAGCGGTTCGTCCATGGCTTCATGTCGGGCACCTGGTCACTGACGCCCGACGCGTCGGGTGCGGTCGTCCGGATCTCCAACGACTGGGTCTCGTGGTCGACCTGGACGACGCCGGGTGATGACGACACGGTCCTCGAGACGTCTTTCGGCCTCCAGTTCCGTGCGTCGGCGCCGGGTCTCGGCAACGCGATCCTCCAGAAGGGGACGGTCTACCCGGACGGCTCGACGCGCGGTATCAGGAACGGAATCGACGCTGACGGGAACCTGACGGCGCAGGCGATCGACGCCCTCTCCAAGGTGCTCTGCCCGTAGGGGCTGTCGCGTTCCGTCGGGCGAGTCGAGAGGCTCGCCCGACACCCAGGCTCGGGGTGGGACCCTAGGTGCCGACCTGGCCAACCGCCGCGGCCGCCCGCCCGACGATCTCGAGCATCGTCGTCGGGAACAGCCCCAACACGATCGTCATCACCGTCGCCACGGCCAGGCCGGTCCAGACCAGGCGCCCGTGCTGCAGGCCGGGCTGCTCGGTCGTCGGCTCGCGCATGAACATGTACACGACGACGCGCAGGTAGTAGAACGCGGCGATCGCCGCGTTGAGCACCGCGATCACGGCGAGCACGTTGAGCCAGCCGCCGGCCTCGACCGCGGCGAGGATCACGTAGAACTTGCCGAAGAAGCCGGCCGTCGGCGGGATCCCGGTCAGCGACAGCAGGAACAGCGTCATCAGCAGCGCGAGCGTCGGCTCTCGCCGGATGAGCCCGGCGAACGTCGACAGGTTGCTGGTCACGCCCGTGCGCTTCTGGATCGCCGCGATCACCGCGAACGCGCCCAGGTTCATGAACGCATACGCCACGCCGTAGTAGAGGAGGCCAGACATCCCCTGCTCCTCACCGGCGCCGAACGCCGCGAACCCGACGAGCATGTAGCCGGTGTGCGCGATCGACGAATAGGCAAGCATCCGCTTGACGTTGTCCTGGGCGAGCGCGACGAGGTTGCCGAGCGTCATCGTCAGGCCCGCGAGGACCATGATCACGATGTTCCAGTCCGCGGCCAGCGGCCCGAGGGCGTCCGCGAACAGCCGGATGATCAGCGCGAACGCCCCGATCTTCGGCCCGACCGAGAGGTAGCCGGTCACCGGGGTCGGCGAGCCCTGGTACGCGTCGGGCGTCCAGTAGTGGAACGGCACGGCGGCGATCTTGAACGCGACGCCCGTGGTCATGAACGCGAGCCCGAGGCCCAGCGCCGGCGACAGCGACCCGCTGGTCACCATCTCGGTGAGCTTGCCCGAGACGACGGCGATGTTCGTGCTGCCGGTCAGGCCCCACACGAACGCGAGCCCGAACAGCAGGATCGCGCTCGAGAACGACCCGAGCAGGAAGTACTTGATCGCGCCCTCGGTCGAGTAGCCGTCCGACTTGTGGTAGCCGGCCATCACGTAGCCGGGCAGGACCATGAGCTCGAGGCCCAGGAACAGCACCAGGAGGTCGGCGGAGCCGGCGATGAGCATCGCGCCCGACATCGCGAAGATCAGGACGGCCGCGAACTCCGCGACGGGCAGGTCGCGCTCCTCGAGGTAGTCAGGAGCAAACGCGATCGTCATCGCGACGATGACCACGAACAGGATGTCGAGGAACGTCGTCAGGGCGTCGACGACATAGGCGTCGTGGAACGCGAGCTTGGGCAGCGGCTCCTGGCCAACGAGCGCGGTCAGCAGGGCGACGATCGCGAGGCCCAGGAACGCGACGGCGAGGGCCGGCCCGCGGCGGCCCGGGAAGATGAAGTCCGTCACGAGGACCGCGGCCGCGACGAGGATCGCGGCGATGAACGGTGCGATGACGGCGAGATCGCTCGTCATCGTCTCAGCGCCACAGGCCGAGCGCGATCGGGGCCGCGTGACTCACGGCCTCGAGCGTGAATTGCACCGACGGGGCGATGATCCCGAGGATCAGGCCCGGGAACAGCCCGAGGATCACGATCAGCGCCCCCAGCGGCACGAGCGTCATCGCCTCGACGGGCCGCATGTCGGTCAGGTGGCCGCCCAGGCCCTTGAGGAAGTCCGACAGCTCGCCGAACGCGACCCGCTGGAACATCCACAGCAGGTAGCCGGCGGCCAGGATCATCACGAACGTCGCGATCGCCGCGGCGCCCGGGATCATCACGAACGTCCCGACGAGCGTCAGGAACTCGCCGATGAACCCGGACAGGCCCGGCAGGCCGACCGACGCGAACACGAAGAACCCGAACGCGGCGGCATAGACCGGCGTCCTCGACGCCAGGCCGCCCATCTTGGCGATCGTCCGGTCGTGGGTCCGCTCGTAGATCACGCCCACGAGCAGGAACAGGCCGCCCGTGATCAGGCCGTGGTTGACCATCTGCAGAATCGCGCCCTGCAGGCCCTGCTGCTGGAACACGAAGATCCCGAGCGTCACGAAGCCCATGTGGCTCACCGACGAGTAGGCGACGAGCTTCTTGAGGTCCGGCTGCACGAGCGCGACGACAGCGCCGTAGATGATCGCGATCAGGCTGAGCACGATGATCGCGGGCGCCCACGTGTGGGCCGCGTCGGGGAACAGCGGCAGGGCGAACCGGATGAACCCGTAGCCGCCGAGCTTGAGCAGCACCCCCGCCAGGATCACGGAGCCCGCCGTTGGCGCCTCGACGTGCGCGTCGGGCAGCCAGGTGTGGAACGGGAACATCGGCACCTTGATCGCGAAGGCGAGGAAGAAGGCACCGAACGCGAAGAACTGGAACGTCGGCGAGAAGCCGCCCTGCCCGGCGAATGCGGTGAGCGTCACGAGGTCGAAGGCGCCGTGCCACGGGTCCGGGACGCCCGCCGCGGCCTGTGCCGCCTGGTAGGTGAACGCCGTGGCCAGGATCGCGACCAGCATCAGCAGCGACCCGACCAGGGTGTACAGGACGAACTTCATCGTCGCGTAGATCCGGTTCGCCCCGCCCCAGATGCCGATGATCAGGTACATCGGCACGAGCACCAGCTCCCAGAAGATGTAGAACAGGAACAGGTCCAGCGCGACGAACACGCCGATCATGCCGATCTCGAGGACGAGGAAGGAGACCATGTACTCCTTGACCCGGCTCTGGATCGGCTTGAACGAGGCGAGCAGGCTGATCCAGGTCAGCGTCGTGGTCAGCACGACGAGCACGAGCGACAGGCCGTCGATGCCGACCTTGTACGAGATGCCGAACAGCGGGATCCACTCGACCGTGTCGACGAACTGGAAGCCTGGAACGCCGGTCACGTAGGCGGCCAGCAGGCCGAGCGACACGACCCACGCCGCCAGGGAGAACCCCAGCGCGACCCGCCGGACGGCGTCCGGTCGCGATGACGGGACGAACGCGACGGCGATCGCGCCCAGGAGCGGCAGCAGGACGACGAGCGTCACCGGGTGGAGGTTGGCGAGCCAGCTCATCGCGGCTGCCCCACGATCACGAGGAACGAGCCAGCCATGACCAGCAGCCCGATCGCGATCCCCAGCGCGTAGTTCTGCACCCGGCCGGTCTGGATCCGCCTCAGGCTCCCGCCGGCCCCGCGCGTCGCGTCACCGATGCTGTTCACGGTGCCGTCCACGATCACCCGGTCGAACCACCACATCCCGTTGGCGATGCGGCCGCCGATGACGATGAACAGCAGGTGGTTCAGCTCGTCGAACCACCACTTGTTGAGCGACGCCCGGTACAGGAACCGCGTCCCGCGGTTGGCGACGGTGAGGCGCTCGACGAGCCGCGGATGGCCGCCGTTGCGGAAGTAGCCGAACAGGAAGATCCCGACGCCGAGGCCGAGCGCCGCGGCCGCGACGCTGATGATGATCAACGCGCCGTCGATGCCGGCCAGCTCGAAGGCGGCCGGCGTCTCGTGGAGGTACGCCTCGGACTGGGCGAACACGGGTTCGAGCCAGCCCTCGAGCAGTCCCACACCACCCGGGTTCAGCGGCGGGCCGCCCCAGGTCAGCACGATGCCCAGGAAGATCGACGGGATGGCGAGCAACACGAGCGGCAGGGTCATCTGCCACGGCGACTCGTGGATCTTGGGCTCGACCGCGGGGTCGACGTGCGACGGGCCGTAGAACGTCTTGCCCATCAGCCGCCACATGTAGAACGCGGTCATGACGGCGACGGTGAGGCCGATGATCCAGATCCAGTAGTCGTGGACCTTGTAGGCGTCGGCCAGGATCTCGTCCTTGCTGAAGAAGCCTGCAAACGGCGGGATTCCCGCGATCGCGATGGCGCCGATCAGCATCGTCCAGTGCGTGATCGGGATCTTCCGCCACAGGCCGCCCATGCGGTTCATGTCCTGTTCCTCGTGGACGGCGTGGATCACCGATCCCGAGCCGAGGAACAGCAGGCCCTTGAAGAAGCCGTGGGTCATCAGGTGGAAGATCGCGGCGATGTAGGCGCCGACGCCGAGCGCCGCGAACATGTAGCCGAGCTGCGACAGCGTCGAGTACGCCAGGACGCGCTTGATGTCGGTCTGGGTGAACGCGATCGAGGCGGCCAGGATCGCCGTGAAGATGCCGATCGCGGCGACGACCACCATCGTCTCCTGCGCATGCGCGAACAGCAGGTTCGACCGGGCGACGAGATAGACGCCCGCGTTGACCATCGTCGCGGCGTGGATGAGGGCAGAGACCGGGGTCGGGCCCTCCATCGCGTCCGGCAGCCAGACGTGGAGGGGGAACTGGGCGCTCTTGCCCATCGCGCCGGCGAACACGAGTAACGCAACCAGCCCGAGGGGGACCACGTTGTTGGCCGTCACCCCGGTCATCGTCGCGATGGAGTCCTGGATGTTCAGCGTGCCGGTGTTGACGAAGATCGCCATGATCCCGAGCGCGAACCCGACGTCGCCGACCCGGTTGACGATGAACGCCTTCTTCGCGGCCAGCGCCGCCGAGCGCTTCGAGTACCAGTAGCCGATCAGCGAGTAGCTCGACAGGCCGACCAGCTCCCAGCCCGCGAACACGAGCAGCCACGTGTTCGCCAGCACCAGCAGCAGCATCGAGAACATGAACAGGTTCAGGTACGCGAAGAATCGCCACGTGCCGTTGTCGTGGGCCATGTACCCGATCGAGTAGATGTGCACGAGCATCCCGATCGTGGTCACGACGATCAGGAGACAGGCGGTCAGCGCGTCGACGTGGAACCCGATGTCGACGTTGAACCCGCCGGCCGGGATCCAGGTCCACAGCGTGACGTCCAGGCCCTTCTCACCGAACGGCTCCGCGTGGTTGAGCGCTGGGAAGATCACCGCGAGCGCGACCAGCCACGTCAGGATGATCACGCCGATGGGCACGATCTCCGCGGCGCCGCGCCCGAACCTGAACTGGAGACGGCGTCCGAACAGCGCCGAGAACGCGAACCCGGCGATCGGAAGCAGCATGATCAGCGGGATCAGGATCCCGTAGATGCCCGGATCGGCCGACGCCCCGACGGGCTCGGTGGCGGCAAGCAGCGTGACCGGCAGCAGATGCATCCCTGCCGCCTACTGCCGCATCGCGTCGTACTCGTCGACGAGTGGCGTCTTGCGGTTGCGGTAGATGGCGATGACGATCGCGAGGCCGATGGTCGCCTCGGCGGCTGCGGCCGCCATCACGATCAGCGCGATGACCGACGCGTCGACGACGAGCGAGGTGCTGAACGCGCCGAACGCGATGATCGAGAGGTTGACGGCGTTGAGCATCAGCTCGATCGACATCAGCATGCTGATCGCGTTGCGTCGCGCGAGGAAGCCGAACGACCCGATCGCGAACAGGAGTCCCGACAGGACGAGGTACGCGTCCAGCGACTGGGCCATGCCGTTGAGCGCGCTGAGCATCAGTCGATGCCCCCGTGCTCTCTCTTGGCCAGGAACACGCCGCCGACGACGGCCGCCAGCAGGAGCACGCTGACGACCTCGAACGGGAGCACGAAGTCGCCGAACAGGGCCTCCGCGACGCTCCGGGTGTCAGTGGGGTTCAGCGTGTTGCTGACCGGCCACGTCGTCGACACCACGGCGAGGGTGATCACGATCGCGAGCAGGATCCCGGCGACGGCAGCCGGCCCCGCCTGGGTCTGGAACACGAGCTTGCTGGGCGCGGCCTTCGTCTGCGTGAGCATGATCGCGAACAGCACGAGGACGCTGATCGCGCCGATGTAGACGAGGACCTCGGCCGCGGCCACGAACGGCGCGCTGGCGATCACGTACAGGCCGGCGAGGGCCGCGAAGCAGACGATCATCGCCAGGGCGCAGCGGATGATGTTGCGCATCGTGACGACGAGCAGCCCGGAGATGAGCATGACGCCCGCGAGCGTCATGAACAGGAGGTCGTCCCACCCGATCCCGACGAACGGGATCGTCTCAGGCAGCGTCACGCGGTCCTCTCAATGGTCGTGTGCGTGGCCTGCCGAGGCCGTCGTCGCCGGCAGCGACCCGTGGCCATTCCCGTTGTCATGGTGGTGCCCGTTTCCGTTGCCGTTGCCAGAGATCGACGGCGGCAGGACCGGGAGCAGTCGCGCGGGGTCGAGGAGGCGGCCCTCGGCGCGCGCCCGGTCAGCCCAGTCGCGCTCCTTGCGGATGTAGCTCATCTCCGTCTCACGCTCCACGGCGGCGAGCGCCAGGAGGTCGATCATCGGCTCCTCGCGGGACGTGTGGCTGAGCTCGAACTGGTCGCTGTCCCGGACCGCGTCGTAGGGGCAGGCGTCGACGCAGATCCCGCACAGGATGCAGCGGCTCTCATCGACCTCGTACTTCTGCAGGACGCGCGGCTTGGGCATCAGGGCGCCGGTCGGACAGGTCTCCGCGCACCGGCCGCAGGACACGCACGGCGTGTCGTTGAGGCTCATGTCGAGCGGGGTCGTGACCAGGGTGTCGAACCCGATGCGCATGAAGTCGTAGCACGCCGCGCCGACGACCTCGGCGCACACGTTGGCGCAGCGCCCGCAGTCGATGCAGCGCGACGGCTCGCGCAGGATGAACGCGTGGCTGTCGTCGCGGACGTAGTCGTGGTTGATGCCGGTGAACCGGTTCTCGGTCACGCTCCGGTAGCCCGCCCCCTGGTGGAACGCCGGCTCGAGGGTCTTGAGCGTGGTCCCGTACTCGATCCCCAGGCGGCGCAGGTCGCAGAACCCGATCGCCTCGCAGGTGCACTGGAGGCAGCGCGTGGACTCGGCCATCGCCTCGGCGCGCGTGTACGGGATCTCGTATTCGATGTAGTTGTGGTTGCGCGCCTCGGCCTCGAGCGCCTTGAGGCGGTAGCGGGGCTCCTTGATCTCGCCCGTGAACGGCACGATCGAGAGGAACTCGGGCTGCGGCTCCGCGAGGGTCTGGCGGGTGCGGATCGCCGTCAGGTCGTTGCCCTTCAGGTAGGCGTCGACCGCGTAGGCAGCGCGCCGTCCCTCGGCGATGGCCTGGACGACGGTCGCGGCGCCGATCCGGACGTCGCCGGTGCCGAACACGCCGGGCCGCGCGGTCTCGAACGTGACCGCGTCGGCGCCCAGGCGGCGCTGCTTCGTCGCGATCGGGCCCTCGGAGCCGGGCCGGATCCAGTCGAGCTCGGGGCCCTGGCCGATGGCGAGCAGGACGCGGTCGCAGGGGATCGTGAACTCGGTGCCCGGGGCGGGGGCGGGGCGCCGCCGGCCGGACGCGTCGGGCTCGCCCAGCGCCATCCGGATGAACTCGACGCCAGTGACCTTGCCGGTCTTCTCGTCGGTGATCACGCGCGTGGGTCCCGCCTGGAAGATGGCGGTGACGCCCTCCTCGATGGCCTCGTGGACCTCGTTGCTGGCCGGCATGTCCTTCATGTCGCGGCGGTAGACGAGCGTGACCTCGCTGGCGCCCTGGCGGACCGACGTCCGCGAGCAGTCCATCGACGTGAACCCGCCGCCGATGACGACGACGCGGCTGCCCGCGTGCCCTTCGTACGGCAGGCCGAGCGTGGCCGTGCGCAGGTACTCGAGGCCGTCGATGACGCCGTCCGCATCCTCGTTGGGGATGCCCAGCTTGTTGGTGTCGTAGCAGCCGATGGCGACGACGACCGCATCGAAGCCCTGGTTCTGGAGGTCGTCGAGCGTGAAGTCACGCCCCAGGCCCTTGTTGCACTCCATCTTGCCGCCGAGGCGGGTCACCGACTCGTACTCGGCCTCGAGGACCTCGACCTTGGGCAGGCGGTACTGCGGGATCCCGTAGCGGAGCATGCCGCCGGGCGACGGGTCGCGCTCGAACACCGTCACGTCGTGGCCGGCCAGGAGCAGGTAGTACGCCGCGGCCATGCCGGCCGGCCCCGAGCCGATGACGGCCGCACGCCGCCCGGACGTCGCCTGCTGCTCGAACGGCAGCGGCGGGTCGACGTCCTCGTCGAGCATCGAGCGGATGACCTGGTCGCCGGCGTAGCGGTGGCTGTCGCGGATCGCGATCGCCTCGTCCACCTCGTCCCGCCGGCAGTGCTCCTCGCACGGGGCGGGGCACACGCGGCCGAGCACGGAGGGGAACGGGATCGTGCGCTTGAAGATCCGGGTCGACTCGCGCCAGTTGGCCTCCGCGTTGGCCCGCAGGAAGCCCGGGATGTCGATGTGGCTCGGGCACTTGTTCTGGCACGGCGGCAGGCAGTAGGCGTTGTGGTCGGAGAAGATCAGCTCGAGGTTCGTCCGCCGCAGCCGGCGCATCTCCTCGGTCTGGGTCGCGACGACCATGCCCTCTTCCGCCTGGCGCGAGCACGAGATCGGCGGGTTGTCCTCGCCCTCGACCTCGACGACGCACATCCGGCAGGCGCCGAAGCCCGGCAGCTTGGGCTCGTAGCACAGGGTCGGGATCTCGATCCCGTTGTCCCGGCAGACCTCGAGGATCGTCTGGCCCTCGAGGCCCTCGACGACCCGCCCGTCGACCTCGATCCGGATCGCGGGCGTGTTCTGCGGCCGCTGGGGGGCCTGCGTCGTCAGCAGCCGCTCGGCGTGCGAATCGCCCTGGGGCGTGACGGTGTCGAGGACGGCCGGACGGTCCGGGCGCGCCTGGACGCGGCGCTCGGGCGGGCGTTCGGGACGGATGATCAGGTCAGCCATTCGCGGGTCCTAGTGGGCCGCGCCCGCCGCCACCGCGATCGGCTGACAGACGCCGGCGGGGCATGAGCTGCGCAGGATGTGATCGTCGATCTCGGAGCGGAAGTATCGCATCCCCGAGGTGAACGCCAGGGTCGCCAGGCGCTCGTGGTCGCACAGGCCGCTGGCCGCGACATCGTGCGCGAGGTCGCCCAGGAGGACGGCATCGGTGGGCTTGGGCCGCCCCGTGGCGATCCGGTCGCCGATCTCGTACAGCCGGCGCAGCCCGATCCGGCAGGGGATCGTCTTGCCGCACGCCTCGTCGGCCGAGAACCGGGTCAGCAGCCGGGCCAGGTCCACGATGCACGCCCGATCATCGGCGAGCACGACGGACCCGGAGCCGATATGGGCGCCGGCCTCGCGCAGGGGCCCGTACGCGTACGGCGTGTCGAGCTGGTCGGGCGGCAGCAGGCCGCCGGTCGGGCCGCCGACGAGCACGGCCTTGAGCTTGTGCTTGCCCTTGCCGCCGGCGAGGTCGACGAGCTTGCGCAGCGGGGTCCCGAGCGGCACCTCGGCGATGCCGCCGCCCGCGGGCCCGCGGAGCTGGACGAGCACCGTGCCGGGACTGTCCTCCGCGCCGATCGCGGCGTACGCCGCGCTCCCCTGGCGCACGATCCACGGGACGGCGGCCAGCGTCTGGACGTTGTTGACGACGGTGGGCCGTCCGAACAGGCCCTTCTCGGTCGGGTACGGCGGCTTCTGCTCGGGCTGGCCGCGCTTGCCCTCGAGCGCCTTGAGCAGGACCGTCTCCTCGCCCAGCATGAACGCGCCCTGAACGGGCCGGATCGTGACCGTCACGCGCTGGCCGCTGTTGAGGACGTTGTCGCCCAGGAAGCCCGCCTCCTCGGCGGCGAGCGCCGCGCCCTCGAGGCGCGTGATCAGTGCCTGGTCATCGGCCCGGACCGCGAGGATGGCCTCGGTCGCGCCGATGGCGAACGCGGCGATCGCCAGCCCCTCGAGGACGAGCCAGGGGTCTGCGGCCAGCAGCGCCGCATCCGTCCGGACGCCTGGATCCGCGCCGTAGCCGTTGGCGACGACGTAGCGCTGGCCGGCGGGCTGCGAGGCCGCCGCGCGCCACTTGTCGCCGGTGGGAAAGCCCGCGCCCCCGCGGCCCCGGAGACCTGACGCAGCGATCGTCGCGATCGTGCCTGTCGGTCCGAGATCGCGCACGGCGATGCGCAGGCTCTCGAACGCGCCGGCCGCGGGTCGCCGCGTCCAGGTCGCCCGGGTCCTTCTCGAGGGCCGCGACGCGCCCGGTCAGGACGGCCGGCCAGTCGCGGGGCGTGGCCAGGAAGGCGGTCATCGCGCGCTCGCTCCCGTGCCATACCCGAGCGATGCGTCCAGCGCGGACCGGTACGCGGACTCGATCACGAGGTGGGCCTCGCCCGCGGGCGCCGCCTCGATGAGCGGCGGCTCGAACCGCAGGTGGCGGTAGTAGGTCGCGGTGCCGTAGATCATCGCGTACCAGGTGCCGGTGATCCGCGAGATGTGCTTGAGGGCCCCGACCGGCAGGTAGCCGTACTCGGCCTGCGTCTCCTCGAGGATCGCGAGCAGCGCCTTGGGGTCGTAGTCGTGGCGCTCCAGGATCTCGTCCAGCGCCGCCGGTGTCGATCGGGTCGAAGCGGGCGTAGGCGGCGTCCGGCACGGTGCGGCCGGACCGCCGGAGCGCCGATTCCTCGCGCCGCTCGCCGTAGGTCTCGGGCGCGCCCCAGTGGACGTGGAAGCGGCCCTTGGTGTCGATGCCACCCATGTCGATGCACTCGATCGGGCACGCCTGCGCGCACTGGAAGCACGTCTCGCACTTGAGCGTGCCGTACTCGTCGTACAGCAGCTGGAGGCGGCCGCGGAACTTGGGCGCGACGTCGGCGGGCTGCTCGGGCCAGCGGACGGTCGCCTTGGGGGCGAAGAATCGCTTCAGGGTGAAGGTCATCCCGCGGACCATGCCCATGCCCGGGACCGTGCTCACAGCCCGCCCCTGATCCCGTCCACGACGACGATCGCGGCCGCCGTCAGGAACAGGTTGAGCAGCGCGGCGGGCAGCAGCCACTTCCAGGCGAAGCCCATCAGCTGGTCGATCCGGACCCGTGGCAGCGTGCCCCGCATCCACACGAACAGGTACACGAACAGGAACGTCTTGAGCAGGAACCACAGCAGGCCGGCGACCCAGTCGAGGCCGAGGTAGGTGATGCCGAACAGCAGGCCGATCATCACGACGTTGAACGTGAGGAACCCGAGCACCAGCGCCTGCCACGCGGGCCGCGAGCTCTGGGCGAGGTAGAACGGCGCCGTGAACGCGAGCGTGAACACCACCGGCGCCGCGGCCAGCAGCACGACCAGGTTGTTGCCCAGCTGCCCGGGATCGAGCGCGAGGTGGATCTCGGGGAAGTCGAACGGCGCGTTCCAGGCCCCGAAGTACAGGGTCACCATCAGCGCCGAGATGATGAACACGTTCACGTACTCGGCGAAGAACAGGAACCCGAACCGCATGCCCGAGTACTCGGTCGCGAAGCCGGCCACGATCTCCGAGTCGGCCTCGGTGAGATCGAACGGCGTCCGGTTGGCCTCGGCGGTGGCGGCGATGAAGAAGATCAGCGCTCCGAGGGGCTGGCGGAACACGAACCAGTCGGTGAACCAGCCTGACTGCTGCAGCCCGATCTGGTAGACGCTCATCGTCCCGGCCAGCAGGATCAGGCCGACGACCGAGAGCGTGAGCGGGATCTCGTACGAGACGACCTGCGCGGCCGAGCGGAGGCCGCCGACCAGCGAGTACTTGTTGAAGCTCGACCAGCCGGCCATCAGCAGGCCGACCACGGTCATGCCGCCGACCGCGAACAGGTACAGGAGGCCGATGTTCAGGTCCTGGCCGACGAGACCGGGCCCGAACGGGATGACGAGGAAGGTCATCACGGCGGTCAGGAACACGATCACCGGCGCCCAGGTGAACACGATGCTGTCGGCGCCCGTCGGGGTGAAGTCCTCCTTCATGAGGACCTTGAGCCCGTGCACGACCGAGAGCAGCGACCCGGCGGGGCCCACGCGGTCAGGCCCGAGACGGAGGTTCATCAGCGCGATGACCTTCATCTCCATGTAGATGATGATGAACGCGGCCGGGATGCTGAACAGCAGGATCGCCGTGACCGAGACCACGAACCGCACGATCTCGATGTTGTCGCCAAGGATCCCCAGCAGCCACGGCCCGACATAGACGGCCAGGATGATCGTCACGATCGGCCCGACCACGAGCACCAGGAACAACAACGGCAGCAGGATCTTCCCGACCAGCGTCAGGTTGCTGAAGGCCCGATTCATCGCGGTCATCGCGCGTCTCCGGCGGTAAACCGGCGCACTTGGTTCGTTGACAAGCCCGTCCCGAACGCGTGACTCGGATCCTGCGGGCGGGCAGGACGCGCCGATGCGAAGGCGCCCGGGAGGAGCGGAGCGAGCGCACTCCAAGGTGCGTGAGCGAGCGCCGGAGCGGGCAACGCCCGCAGCGGCCGTTCCTGCACGCTCACTTGTCGACTCCGCCCATGATCGGATCCAGCGATGCCATTACGGCCATGGTGTCGGCGATCAGGTTGTCGCGCATCAGCATGCCGACCAGCTGGAGGTGCACGAACGACGGGTCGTGGATCTTCATCCGGAACGGCTGGTCGGTGCCGTCTGAGATCGCGTACGTCCCGTACAGCCCGCGCGGACCCTCGATCCCGGCCCATGCGCGCCCCGGGCGCGGCCGCAGCAGGCGCGGCAGCTTGGCCATCACCGGGCCGTCGGGCATGTTGTGGAGGCATTGGTCGATGATCCGCAGGCTCTGCTTGACCTCTTCGACCCGCAGCAGGTAGCGGTCGAGCGCGTCGCCGCCAGCCGGTCCGTGGCCACGGGTGGGGATGTCGAACTCGAGCTCGGGGTAGACCGAGTACGGGTGCGCCCGGCGGATGTCGAACGGGATGCCGGTGGCGCGCAGGTTGGGCCCGGTCACCGCCATCCGGAGCGCCGTGGCGCTGTCGAGGCGGCCGATGTCGCGCATCCGGCGGACGAAGATCTCGTTCTCGTTGAGCAGCTGCGTGTTCGCGTCGTGCTGCTCGGCCGCCCGCGTCATCCAGTCGCCAAGGCGGGACATGAACTCGTGGTTGATGTCGCCGTTGACGCCGCCGATCCGGAAGTAGTTGAACAGCATCCGCTGGCCGGTGACCGAGGCCAGCATCTCGCAGATCTCGTCGCGCTCGATGAAGCTGTACAGGATCGGGGTCAGGCCGCCGAGGTCGAGCGCCATCCAGCCCATGAACAGCGCGTGGCTGGCGATCCGGTTCAGCTCGCCGGTCAGCACCCGGATGTACTCGGCGCGGCGCGGGACCTCGACGTCGAGCAGCTGCTCGAACGCCATCACCGGCGACCACTCGCAGAACAGCGAGCTCACGTACTCGAGCGGGTCGACCTGGCTGATGACCTGGTGGTAGTCCGCGTTCTCGCACAGCTTCTCGACGCCCCGGTGGAGGTAGCCGAGGACGGGGTCGAGGTCGACGACGCGCTCGCCGCTGATCTTGAGCACGACGCGCAGCACGCCGTGCGTCGACGGGTGCTGGGGCCCCATGTTGAGGAACATCTCGCCGTCACCGAGCGTGTAGAACTCGGCCTCGCGCTCCGTCCGCGGGGGGTACGGCGGGACGGGCTCGAAGTGCCCGATCTCGTCGTCGAGCATCACCCGCGGGTCGTCCTCGGACGGGTGCTGGTGCGGCGCGGCGGGGGCGGTCATCGTCAGGCTCGCACCGTGCGGCGGACCACGGACGGCGTCGCCTGGACGGGCACATGGCCCTGCTCAACGTGACGCACCCCGCCGCCCGCGGACCGCGCCGCATCGTCGGGCAGGTAGAAGTCCTTGCGCAGCGGGAAGCTCGTGTAGTCGGGCGGCATGTAGATGCGCCGGAGGTCGCGGTTGCCCTCGAAGATGATCCCGAACATGTCATAGGCCTCGCGTTCCATCCACTCGACGCCGGGCCACAGGCCGGTCAGCGAGGGGATGCGCGGATCGTCGCGGGGCATCCCGTCGGCGATGACCCGCAGCCAGTCGGGCGTCTGCGCCGACCACAGGTGGTAGACCACCTGCATGTGGTCGCCGGTGTCGACACCGGCGAGGTCGGCGAGGAGCTCGAAGCCGAGCGACGGGTCGTCGTGGAGCGTGCGCATGACCTCGATCAGGTCCGCGGGGCTCACCCGGATCTCCGTCTGGTCGTGGCGCTGGCGGATCGGACCGGTGAGCCGGTCGCCGAGCTTCGCCTCGAGGCGGGTCCGCAGCAGGCGGTCCATCGCTAGACGTCCTGGGGCACGGTCGGGCCGATCGGGCGCTCGTGCCACTCCCCGCGGCGGTCCTTGACCAGCTGCTGGAGCTTCATCATCCCGTAGATCAGGCCCTCGGGCCGCGGCGGACAGCCGGGCACGTAGACGTCGACCGGCATGACGCGGTCGATGCCCTCGATCGTCGAGTAGCTGCGCTTGTAGCGGCCGCCCGAGCACGTGCAGTCGCCCATCGCGACGCACCACTTGGGCTCGGGCATCTGCTCCCACAGCCGCACGAGCGGGCCGGCCATCTTGGTGGTCAGCGTGCCGGCGACGATCAGGACGTCCGCCTGCCGGGGGCTCGCCCGGAACGGGAACATGCCCCAGCGGTCCATGTCGTTCTTCGACGTCGCCGCCGACATCATCTCGATGGCGCAGCAGGCGAGGCCCGACAGGAGCGGCCACAGGCTGTTCATCCGGATGAGGTCCAGGACGAGGTCGGCCTTGGTCGGGATGACCTCGAGCGCGCCCCAGCGTGCGTCGTCGCGCCGGACGAGGTCGGAGTGCTCGAGCTTCGAGAGGTGGGTGTGCTCGGTCTCCTGCGCGCCGCCGTAGGCCTCGGGCCGGCTCGACGTCCACAGCGTGTTGGGGACGACGATGGGCTGGGCGAGGTCGTGCGGCTCGGCGGAGACGAGCGCGTCCGCGGCCGCGCGCCCGCCGGCCGGCAGCGCGTCGTCGCGCGTCAGCGCCACGAGAGCACCCCCTTGCGCCAGGCGTAGGCGAGGCCGAGCAGGAGGATGCCGACGAACACCAGCATGCTCACGAACAGCAGCGGCATGTCGAGGCTCGGATCGCGGAACACGAGGGCCCACAGGTAGATGAACACGATCTCGATGTCGAACGCCACGAACAGCAGCGCGTAGATGTAGAACGAGATCCCGAACCGGGCGTGCGTGTCGCCGTACGTGTCGATGCCCGACTCGTAGGGATAGCCCTTGTGCTCGTCGCCCTTCGTGCGATGCGAGATGGCCCACGCGAGCCCGATCGTCAGGAAGACGAAGGTGACGCCCGCGAAGGCGAACCCGACGACGTACCAGAGTTGGGTCACGTGGTCCTCGGTATCGGGCGGGCCGTGTACGCAGACGGGCCGCGCTCGAGGGTGATGACACTGGGCGTGCCCATGCGGCTCCACGAGCAGCACGGTTCTCGCATTCTAGCAGCGGTCCCGTGCTCAGCGACCGGGTCCGCGGAGCCGTTTGAGGCTCGGCAGGGCCACGTTCGGGGGAAGGCCGCGGCCGAACACGAGCACCCGGTAGCTGCCCATCGCGCGCGGGTCGAGGAGGCGGGCGAGGGCCGAGCGCAGGAGGAGGGCGTCCTCGAGCGTCGCGTCGGGTCGGCGAAGGGTCGATGCAGCGACGTCGCCGGCGGCGGCCGCGAGCAGCTCGGCCTGGGTCGTCTCGCCGATCGGCTCCAGGTGGGCGTTGGTCGCGGCGGTCCGCACCGCCGCGAGGTCGACGGTCGCCGTCAGGTCCTGGCGACCCACGTGCCGGAACGGGTCGCCGCCGACCGCGTGGCGGGCAAACGCGCGGAGGGTCCCGTCCGGTCTCGTGGGTGCGTAGAGGGCCTCGGGCTCCTCGGCGTAGTCGATCAGCACGACCACGCCTCGATCGAGGCCGGCCGTCGCGGTCCGCCAGCCACTCGTCGACACCGAGGCAGACCTCGGCCACCTGGCCGTCCGCGAGCTCGATGCCCTCGTCCGCGAGACGTGCCGCAAGGGCGCCCGACGCTGGCGTCCCTTCGGTCGTGATGAAGCCTCCACCCGGGTCGAGCCCGACGAACAGCTCGCCGAGACCGCCGGACCGGCCGACCACGCGATGCACCGGGAGGGCGTCGAGGACCTCGTTCGCGACCACGGCACCGGTCTCCTCGCCTTCGGACGGTGCTGGGCCGTCGTCGATCTTCGCGGTCAGTCCGAGCTCGCCGAGCCGCGCGCGGAACGCCTCCACGCGCGCCGCCTCGATCTCGACCGGCCGATAGCGGATGGCGTCGAACAGCGGCGAGTCCGCCTCGCGCAGCGCGTCCAGCAGGCCCGCGGCGAGGGCGCCCGTCCCGGCGCCGTGCTCGCGGACCACGAACGGCGAGGGGCGGTCAAGCGCGTCCCACGCCTCCTCGAGGAGCCGTCCGACCGCCGCGCCGAAGATCGGATGCGCCTCTGGCGCGGTCAGAAAGTCGCCGGAGCGTCCTGGGCCGGGTTCCGCTCGGCGGTAGTAGCCGTGCCCCGGCTCATAGAGGGCGCGGGCCATGAACCGGGCGAACGTGATCGGGCCGTGCCGGCGGATCTCGGCCCGTATTCGCCCGGCCAGGACCTCGTCCTCGCCCACCTCCTCCGGATCGGGGAGCGGGGTCCGAACAAGTGCCGGCTGGAATGTCTCGCGCTCGTCGTCCATCGCGTTCGATCGTACGGTGCCGCAACTGGTCGGCGGGACGTCAGCGCCGGAGCGCCAGGCGGACCCCCGGCCCCACGAGCGTGTGGCCGCCCAGCAGGACCGGGATGGGGGCGTCGAGCGCGGCCGCCGTGAGGTCACGGAGCCACGGGTCGCCGATCCGGGACGGGAGCAGGAGATCGCTCGCGTAGCGGTCCTCGGGCGGCGGCCAGGCGCGCTCGTCGGCACCGAGCCGGTGGGCCAGCAGGACTCGCGAATCGAGCAGCGCGCCGTCCGCGAGCGTCGCCGCGTGCCGTCCGAGCGAGCTCGGGCCGTCCCGGTTGAGCAGCTCACCCAGCACGCTCCGCGGCGGGCGGCGGTTCGGCCGGCCCTGTCTTGCACCGGCCGTCCGGAGGCCTCGCTCCTCGATCAGGGCCCGCGTCCGTGATCTCGTATGGCGCTCGAGCCAGCGGAGATCCGCGGCCGAGGTACGGCCGGCGACGAGGAGCTCGGCAGCCGGATCCGCCGCCAGCTCGCGCAACGCCGCGAGCCGGGCACGGACGACCGCGGCGTCGGCCGGGTCGGGGCGGGGGAGGTCGGGTGCTCCGCGCGCGCCGGCGATCAGCTCGAGGTCCAGCGGCGAATCGATGTCCAGAGCGAGCCGCCGCCTCGACGCGAGGTCGCGGACTGGGATGGCGGCAGCCTCCGCGAGCCAGCGCGGCAGCGCGTTGTCCGAGGTCAGGTCCGGGAGGTCGCGCAGGATCTCGCCCGCGCGGGCGATCGCGACGACGTCCGCGGAGTAGCGCTGGTTCGCGAGCGCGCCCGGGACGTCGGCCGCCGCGGCCTCGACGAACAGCGCCAGATCCGCGCCCGTCGCGAGCGGGATCGAGCCTGCCCCGAGCACGACCAGCCCGTCCGGCCGGAGCTCCGCCACGAGCCGTCGGAGGCGCGCGCCGAATGGGGTATCGTCGGGCGGCTCCCGCCGCAGCACCACGGCATCGGCGCCCGCGGCGAGGAAGCCCCGCCGGTGGTGCTCGGCGAGGTCGGCCCGGGCGGCATCGAGGGCCCGTTCGAGCGGCCCGGCGTCGCGCGCGGGCTCGGGGGCGAGAACGAGAACGGTGACCGGGGCCATGCCCCCGGAGTCTAACGATCGGAGGTCCGGCGGCCGTGGCTCGGGTTCGAGCGTACGTGGGTCTCGGTGCCAACGTCGGCGACGCTGCCGCGACCCTCGAGGCCGCGGTCCATGCGCTCGCCGCGCTCCCGGACTCGGCGCTGGCCGGCGTCTCGCGCCTGTACGCCACCGAGCCCGTCGGCGTCATCGACCAGCCCGAATTCCGCAACGCTGCTGTGGCCATCGACGTTCCGGGCGGGCCGGATCCGGCCACCGGCGCGTCCGCGCTGCTGGTCGCGCTGAAGAACCTGGAGCGTGCCTTCGGGCGGCAGGAGCGGGAGCGATGGGGCCCGCGCGAGGTCGACCTCGACCTACTGCTGTTCGGGGACGCGCACATCAACGTCGAGCGACCGGTCGCCGGGCGGAGCGACGACCCGGCGAAGGCCGCTTTGCCGCTCGTCGTCCCGCATGTCGAGGCGCGCAACCGGCTGTTCGTGCTCGCGCCGCTCTCGGACCTCGCGCCGGACCTGGTGCCGCCCGGCTGGGACGAGTCCGTGGCCGTGGCCGCCAGACGCCGCCTCGCCGCCGAGGGCCCGGGCGCCGTCCGCCCGATCGCCGAATGGGACGGGCAGGGCTGGCGCCCGCTCGGCTAGGACGCGAGTCGTCCGTCCCCCGGTCATGCCTGTCAGTCAACGAAATCGGCTCCGAGCGCGCCCTGACGCCGAATACGGCGCGATTCGTTGCCTGCTGGGCATCAACGAGTTCGTTGGCGGGCTCTTGCGGAGCCTTCGACCCGCAAGTGATGCCAGTCAGGCATGCCCGCCCTTCGCCAGCCGCGAGCCGGCGACCAGGTACGCCTCGCGATCGGGCGCCGAGAGCAGCGCGGCCCGCTCCGCCTCCCGTCGGCCGGTCATGGCCGGCGGCTAGAGCCGGACGGCGGGCGGGCGGTCCCGATCGAACATGTGGACCGTGTCCACGAAGCGGACCTGCTTGCTCTGGTAGGCCATCACGAGCGAGTGCGTCCGCGCGCCGCCGCCGAAGAAGCGCACGCCCTGGAGCAGCTCGCCGGGCGTGACGCCGGTCGCCGCGAACACCAGCTGGTCGCCCGACGCCAGGTCCTCGGTCCGGTAGACGCGGTCCTCGTCGGCGTGGCCGAGCATCTTCGACGCCCTGGCACGCTCTCGTTCCTCGTCGTTGCGGAACCGGAACCGCGCCTGGATCTCGCCGCCGAGGCAGCGCAGCGCGGCCGCGGTGATCACGCCCTCCGGTGCCCCGCCGATGCCCATCACCGCGTGGACGCCGGTGCCCTGGACCGCGCACGAGATCGCGGCCGACAGATCGCCGTCGCTGATCAGCTTGATCCGCGCGCCCGTCGAGCGGACCTCGGCGATCAGTGACTCGTGCCGCGGGCGGTCGAGGATGATCACCGTGATGTCCTGCACCCTGCGCCGGAGCGCCTCGGCGATGCGATGGCAGTTCTCGGCGGCCGGCTTGGTGATGTCGACGCAGCCGGCGGCGACCGGCCCGACGCACAGCTTCTCGAGGTACGTGTCCGGGGCGTGGGTGAGCCCGCCCTTCTCGGAGGCCGCGAGGACCGTGATCGCGTCGCCCTGGCCGGTCGCGACGAGGTTGGTCCCCTCCAGCGGATCCACGGCGATGTCGACCGCCTCGACCGCCTCCTCGTCGTGGCGACCGACGCGTTCGCCGATGTACAGCATCGGCGCCTCGTCGCGCTCCCCCTCGCCGATCACGATGGTCCCGGCGATGTCGGTCTCGTCCATCGCCCGCCGCATCGCCTCGGTGGCCGCGCGGTCCGCCTCGACGCGATCGCCGCGGCCCATGAAGCGCGCGGACGCGATCGCGGCGGCCTCGGTGACCCGCACCATCTCGAGCGCCAGCAGCTGTTCCACGTTTCTACCTCCCCCGGCCCGTCAGCCGACCCGAATGCAAGGCGCACCCCGAGGACGAAAGCGAGCGCACTCCGCCGTGCGTGAGCGCCGCCCGGAGGGGTGCAACGCCGCAGACGGGTCGGATCACGGGCCGAGTTAGTGCCGGAAGTGGCGGCGGCCGGTGAACACCATGGCGAGGTGATGGCGGTCGGCGACCTCGATCGCCATCTCGTCGCGGATCGAGCCGCCGGGCTGGATGATCGCCGTCACGCCGGCGTTGGCCGCGACCTGGATCCCGTCCGGGAACGGGAAGTAGGCGTCCGACGCCATGACCGCGAGCTTCGCGCGGTCGCCGGCCCGTCGCAGCGCGATGTCCACCGATACGTTCCGGCTCGCCTGCGCGGCGCCGATCCCGACCGTGGCCCCGTTGCGCGCCAGGACGATCGCGTTCGAGCGCACATGGCGGACCGCACGCCAGGCGAACAGCAGGTCGGTGAGCTCACCCAGCGTCGGGTGGCGGCGGGTGACGACCTGGAGCTGGCCGCGGTCGAGATCGACGGCGTCGAGCGCCTCGACCAGCAGCCCGCCGGCGACGCGCTTGAAGTCGAGGTTCGCGATCCCGTAGTCGCGCATGCCCTCCATCGGCGACGCCGGGACGGCGAGCAGCTCGATGCCCGGCTTCGCCTCGAGGATGCCGCGCGCGGCCTGCGAGAAGCCGGGCGCGATGACGGCCTCGTACGAGTTCGCCGCGATCTCCCGGGCCGTGGCGCCGTCGAGCTCGCGGTTCACGCCGACGATGCCGCCGAACGATGAGACCGGGTCCGTGTCCAGGGCCCGCCGGTACGCCTCGACGAGCTCCTCGCCCGACGCGATGCCCACGGGGTCGGTGTGCTTCGCGATGACCACGGTCGGGGCCGTGTAGTCCGACGCGATCCGGTAGGCGGCGTCGAGGTCGAGCAGGTTGTTGAACGAGGGCGGGTCCCCGTGGAGCTGCTTGACGTCGGCGAGGGTGCCGGAGCGATGGGTCGTCTCGCGGTAGAACGCAGCGCGCTGGTGCGGGTTCTCGCCGTAGGGCAGGTCGGCGACCTTCTCGAGCACCATCGCCAGCCGCTTGGGGTAGCTGTTGCCGCCGATCTGGTTGAGGTAGGCGGCGATCTCGGCGTAGTACGCCGCGACGGTGCTGAAGGCGTCCGCGGCGAGCCGGTAGCGGGTCTCGGCCGACACCTGGCCGAGGGTCCGCATCTCGTCGATCACCAGCCCGTAATGCGACGGGTCGCACACGGCGACGACGCCGGCGGCGTTGCGTGCTCCCGCCCCGAGGAGGGCGGCCCCGGCGACGTCGATCATCTCGATCGCCTCGTCGATGCTGACGTGGCCCCTGCCCACCTCGGGCGCGAACGGCTTGACGTTGACGACGACGAGGTCGATCACCTCGAGGCCGTGATCCGCCAGCTGGGCCAGCTGCTCGGGGATGTCGCGCCGGGCGAGGATGCCGGCGTAGATCGCGGGATGGAAGGTCCGGACCTGGCCGCCGACGAGCGGCGGGACCTCGGTGAGGTCCGAGACGGAGGCGACCTCGATCCCGTCCGCGGCGAGATGCTCGCGGGTGCCGTCGGTCGCGAAGACGGTGACGTCGAGCCGTTGCAGCTCGCGCGCGAAGGCGGAGATTCCGTCGCGATTTGCCACCGAGAGCAGCGCACGCACCTGCTCGGGTTCCTCCTCCGGCGTTCGGGCGGGTACGTCAGGCAGCGAGTATACCGTCACCCCGTGGCATACTCGGACCGCCCAAATCGCCGGCCGGTCCGTTCCGGCCGCATCGGAGACGCGCGTGCGACAGTGGCCCTGGGAATACCTGTTCGAACCGTACAGCCAGGACGCGTTCCCGGACCTGTACGTGCCGCTCGCGGTGGCCTCGCTGCTGGCGCTGATCGCCACCGTGATCTTCTACAACGTCCGCACCCGGCAGCTCCACCGGCACAGCGTCTACCTCCAGATGTACGAGTGGCTGCTGTGGACCGGCGTGATCGTGTTCGGCCTGATGCTCGTGTACTACGTGTTCAAGTTCGACTTCTTCATCGTCCTCTCGACCCTGTTGGTCGGCCTGGGCGCGTTGATCTGGATGCGCTTCGTTCGCTTCCCGCCCTACTTCCGAGCCTACGAGCGGCAGCTCGCGAAGCAGCGCTACTTCTCGCGGGAGCGGTTCACGCGCCCCGAGACGACCATCCGTTCCCGCTCCTCGCGGCGCCGGCGGCGCCGCTGACGATGCGTCAGGGCCCCGGTCGCGCGGGACGCTGAGGGCGGTCGATGCCGATCGATGTCCGGCGGTTCGGCGTGGGCCACCGGCGCCCCGACGGGCCGCCCGGGACCACCGGGATCGAGGGCCAGGTCATCGAGAGCGGGCGATCGGGAATCATCGCCGAGCTCGCGTTCAGCCGCCGCGCGCGGATCACCCCCCACTCGAATCCCAACTGGACCTACTTCCTCGTGATCGAGGGTGGCGGCTGGGTTGGTGTCGGCGAGGAGCGGACTCGCGTGGCCGCGGGCGAGGCTGTCGCCTGGCCGCCGGACGTGCTGCACGCCGCGTGGACCGACGGCGCCCCGATGCGCGCGATCGTGGTCGAGTTCTTCGGACCGACCCTCGCGCTCCCGGACGTGACAGAGGGCGTGGCGATCCGGGTCGAGTCCGGTCCCGTGTCGCGCGGCGAGGGCTCTCTCGCGCCCCGGCGTGGCGGCGCGCCCGCGGACGACGCGCACGCGGAGGGCGAACCGGTATAGGCGCGGGCGGCTACAGGTCGGCGGGGATCTCGCCCGCGAGATGTGCCCCGAGGCTGCCGAGGACCATCGCCGTCATCCCCCACACGGCAAGGCCGTCGACGGGGTAGGCCGCGTAGCTGATCTGCCACCCGCGGATCTCGCGCTCGACGGTGATCATCTCGGCGCCCGGCAGGAATGCGGCGACGCGCGGCTCCAGGATCGCCGCGACCTCCGACGGCTGCGGGACGAGGACCGGGCGCCGGTCCATCGCGGCGATGACCGGCGTCACCGCGAAGCTCGAGACCGGGATCCAGCGCACCGGCAGCGACCCGAGGACACGGACGCCGGCACGCTCGGTGTCGAGCCCCACCTCCTCGCTCGCCTCGCGCAGGGCGGTCGAGACGAGGTCGGCGTCCGAGGGTTCGGCCTTGCCTCCGGGGAACGAGACCTCGCCCGAGTGATGGCCGCCGCGATCGGCACGCTCCGTGAGCACGACGCGCGCGTCGCCCGCGTCGTCCGGGTACAGCAGGATCAGCACCGCGGCCGGACGGCTCGACGTCGCGGCCTCGTCCCACGGCGGTCGCGGGCGCGGGGCGCCGGTCTCGGCGACGACCGGGACCAGCGATGGGGGTCCGTCGGGCAGCCGCTCCGGCACGTGCTCGAGGCGGCGCAGGACGTCCTCGAAGCGCACCGGGCGGTCGGGTGGATCGCGGTCGCTAGTTGACGAGCTCGCCGCCGTCGGGCCGGGTCGGCTCGTCGAGCGGCGGCAGGTCGAACGTGGATGCGCGCCTGCCGTGCCCGGCTCCGGCGCCCGCCGGCTCGCGGCCGGTCGACCGCGCGTCGCGGCGGTCCGACACGTCCGTGACCACGGTGTTGGACTCGCTCGAGAAGACCAGCGTGCCGGACACGGGATCCGCGTCCGCGACGATCCGATCGCCGGGCTTGAAGGAGCCGGCCAGCAGCGCCCGCGCGAACGGGTTCTCGACCAGCCGCTGGATGGTCCGCTTGAGCGGCCGTGCGCCGTAGGCCGGATCCGTGCCTTCGCGGACGATCAGCGCCCGCGCTGCCGGCGTCAGCTCGAGCACGAGGTCGTTGTCGGCGACGCGCGCCTGGAGGTCGACGAGCTGGAGGTCGGCGATCGCCGCGAGCTGGGCGTCGCCCAGCGCGTGGAACACGATGATCTCGTCGATGCGGTTGAGGAACTCGGGTCGGAACTGCAGCCGCAGCTGCTCGGTCACCTGGCGCTTCATCGCCTCGTAGGTCTCGCTGTCGGGCGGCCCCGAGGCCGCCTGGATCTGCTGGCTGCCGACGTTGCTGGTCATGATCACGACCGTGTTCTTGAAGTCGACCGTCCGGCCCTGGGAGTCGGTGAGGCGCCCGTCGTCCAGGACCTGGAGCAGGACGTTGAACACGTCGGGGTGCGCCTTCTCGATCTCGTCCAGCAGCACGACCTGGTAGGGCCGGCGCCGGACGGCCTCGGTCAGCTGGCCGCCCTCCTCGTAGCCGACGTAGCCGGGAGGCGCCCCGACGAGGCGCGAGACGGCGAACTTCTCCATGTACTCGCTCATGTCGATCCGGACCATCGCCCCGTCGTCGTCGAACATGAACTTCGCGAGCGCGCGTGCGAGCTCGGTCTTGCCCACCCCGGTCGGGCCGAGGAACAGGAACGAGCCGATGGGCCGGCGCGGGTCCTTGAGCCCGGCCCTCGCCCGGCGCACGGCGTCCGAGACCGCCTCGATCGCCTCGTCCTGGCCGATCACGCGCTCGTGCAGCCGCTCCTCCATGTGGACGAGCTTCTCGAGCTCGCCCTCCATCAGGCGGGTGACCGGGATCCCGGTCCACGCGGCCACGATCTCGGCGATGTCGTCGGCCGTGACCTCCTCCTTGAGCAGCGCTCCGGGGCCCTGGAGCGCGGCGATGGCCGCCTCCTGCTCGATCAGCCTTTCGGCGAGCTCGCGTGCCTTGCCGTACTTGAGCTCGGCCGCCCGGCCGTAGTCGGCCTCGCGCTCGGCCTGGTCGACGCGGACCTGGAGCTGCTCCTGTTCTGACTTCGTGGCCCGCAGGGCCGAGATCGCCGACTTCTCGGCCTCCCAGCGCTGCTTCATCGCGCCCGCCTGCTCCCCGATCTCGGCCAGCTCCTTTTCGAGCACCTCGAGGCGCGCCTTCGAGGCGTCGTCGGCCTCCTTGCGCAGCGCCTCGCGCTCGATCTCGAGTTGGATCCGCCGCCGTTCGAGCTCGTCCAGCTCGATCGGCATGGAGTCGATCTCCATCCGCAGCCGCGACGCCGCCTCGTCCATGAGGTCGATCGCCTTGTCGGGCAGGAAGCGCTCGGTGATGTAGCGGTTGGACAGCGTGGCGGCGGCGACCAGCGCGGAGTCGGTGATGCGCACGCCGTGGTGCACCTCGTACCGCTCGCGCAGGCCGCGCAGGATCGAGATCGTCTCCTCGACCGTCGGCTGGTCGACGACCACGGGCTGGAACCGCCGCTCCAGGGCCGCGTCCTTCTCGATGTGCTTGCGGTACTCGTCGAGCGTGGTCGCACCGATCGTGTGCAGCTCGCCGCGCGCGAGCATCGGCTTGAGCAGGTTCGAGGCGTCCATCGCCCCCTCGGCCGCCCCGGCCCCGACGACCGTGTGCAGCTCGTCGATGAACAGGATCACCCGGCCCTCGGAGTCCTTGATCTCCTTGAGCACGGCCTTGAGGCGCTCCTCGAACTCGCCGCGGAACTTGGAGCCGGCGATGATCGCGCCGAGGTCGAGCGAGATCACCCGCTTGTCCTTGAGCGTCTCGGGCACGTCGCCACGCACGATCCGCTGGGCCAGGCCCTCGGCGATGGCGGTCTTGCCGACGCCCGGCTCGCCGATCAGGACCGGGTTGTTCTTGGTCCGCCGGCTGAGCACCTGGATGACCCGCCGGATCTCCTCGTCACGACCGATGACCGGGTCGAGCTTGCCGGCCCGTGCCTCGGCCGTCAGGTCGCGGCCGTACTTCTCCAGCGCCTGGTAGGTGCCCTCGGGGTTGGGGTTGGTCACCCGCTGGCCACCGCGCACGGTCTGCAGCGCGCCGAGGAGGGCCTCGCGGCCCGCGCCGTGGCGCTCGAGCAGCTGCTGGGCCTCGCCGCCCGCCTCGGCCGCCCCGAGCAGCAGGTGCTCCGTCGAGGTGTACTCGTCGCCCAGGCGCCGGGCCTCCTCCTGGGCGTGCTCGATGACCCGCTTCGCGCGGGGGTCGAGGTGCAGGGTGCCGCCCTGGATATGGGCGCGGCGCGCGAGCGCCGCCGCGAGCTCGCCCCGGAACGCGGCGAGATCAACGCCCAGGCGCCGGAGCGTCTCGGCCGGGATGCCGTCGTCTGGTTCGACCAGGGCCGCCAGCAGGTGCTCCGCATCGAACACGGGGCTCTGCATCCGCTCGGCGAGCTGCTGGGCGGCGACGATGGCCTCCTGGGCCTTCTCGGTGAATCGGTCGAGTTGCATGGTGTCGGTCTCGTGCTCAGGTGGTGGTCGTGCGCGGGTCTGGCTGGTTGACGATGTCGAGGAAGGGCCCGGCGGCCTCGCGAGCCTCGTCGCTCAGGGTGGTCGGGAGGACGACGCGAACCTTGAGGTACAGGTCGCCGGTGCCATCGCCCTTGAGGCGCGGCATGCCCTGTCCGGTGAGCCGGAAGGTCCGCCCGGCCTGGGTGCCGGCCGGGATCGTGAGCAGGATTCGTCCCTTGAGCGTGGCGACCGGCACCTCCGCGCCGAGCAGCGCCTCGGCGAGGGTCACCGGGAGCTCGCGCTCGAGGTCCGCGCCGCGGCGGGTGTACAGCCCGTGGGGCTTCACCTTGACGGTGACCACCACGTCGCCCCCGTTCGGGCCCTTGCCCGACAGCTTGACTCGGCTGCCGGTGTCGGCGCCACGAGGGATCTGGACCTCGTAGCGCTTCCCCCCGAGATCGATCAGCCGCTTGGCGCCGTGGTAGGCCTCCTCGAGCGTGAGCTCGGCCTCCGCCTCGACCTCGGTCGATGACCGCCCGCCCCGAGCCGAGTGGCTCCCGCTCCGGCCGGGTGCGGACCCACCTCCTGGGGAGGCGGTGGCGCCATCGAGGCCCATGCCCGCGAGGATGTCCTCGAACGACGGGCCCGGGCCCCCGCGCCGGCGCGCGGCGCGTTCGGCGGCCGCGTCGCGCGGACCCGTTGCGGCCGCGCCGGCCGCGGCCCCCGAGAAGAACATGCGGAAGAAGTCGGAGAACCCGGGATCCCCGGCGCCCGAGGTGCGGAACTCGTAGCGGACGTTGCCCGCCTGGCCGCTCTGGCCACCCGCACCACCGAACCCGGCGAAGCCCGCGAACGGATCGGCGCCGCCGCCCCCCGCGCCCTGGAAGCGCTCCCAGTTGGCGCCCAGCAGGTCGTACTGCTTGCGCTTGTCGGGGTCGGACAGGACCGCGTTGGCCTCGTTCACGTCCTTGAACCGCTTCTCGGCCGCCTTGTCGCCGGCGTTGCGGTCGGGATGATGCTCACGCGCCAGCTTCCGGAACGCCTTCTTGATCTCAGCCTGAGACGCGCTCCGGGGAACGCCCAAGGTCTCGTAGTAGTCCCGGTACTCCATCGATGGTCGCCGCTGGGACGCCCGATGCGTGCGTTGCCGGCTGCGGTCCTCGCTCGCGCACGTCCGAGTGCGCTCGCTCCGGTCCTCGACCGGCGCCTTCGCCTCGAACGTCCGAGCGGCGATACGCCGTCAGCCGCGCCGCATGGTGGTCGTCCCAGTGGCTCCTCCGCTACCGGTTCGGCTGAACCACGACAGGCGGTTGGTCGGTGGGCGGGAACGGCTGGCGAACGCGCGCGTCCGGTGTGGGCTTGCGCTGGCTGCCGCCGCCCGAGCCGACCGGGGTCGGCCGGACCGCGAGCGCCTTCGGACGGCGCCGGAGCGCCGCCTCGAGCACCTGGTCCATGGTCTCGGCCGTGACCAGCTTGAGCTGCTTGCGGATCTCTTCGGGGATGTCCCGCAGGTCCTTCTCGTTGCGCTTGGGCAGGATGACCATGCCCGCGCCCGCGAGGTGGGCCGCGAGGATCTTGCTCTTGAGCCCGCCGATCGGCAGGACCCGGCCCCGGAGCGTGATCTCGCCGGTCATCGCCACGTCCTTGCGGACGGGGATCCCGGTGAGCGCCGACACCATCGCCGTCGCCATCGTGACGCCCGCGGACGGACCGTCCTTGGGGATCGCACCGGCGGGGACGTGGATGTGCAGCGTGTGCTTCTCGAAGATCTCGCGCTCGATGCCGAGGTCCGCGGCGTTCGACCGGATCCACGACAGGGCCGCCCTGGCCGACTCGCGCATCACGTCGCCCAGCTGGCCGGTGAGGATGAACTCCTCCTTGCCTTCCATCAGGGTGACCTCGACGGCGACCACGTCGCCCCCGACCTCGGTCACGACGAGGCCCGTCGCCGAGCCCGTCTGGTCCTCGGCCTCGAGCTCGCCGTACTCGAAGCGCGGCGGCCCCAGGTACTCCTCGAGCTTCTTGAGGTCGACGACGGTCTTGCGCTTGCGTCCCTCGGCGACCTGCCGGGCGACCTTGCGCATGATGCTGGCGAGCTCACGCTCGAGGTTGCGGACGCCCGCTTCCTTCGTGTAGGCCTGCACCAGCTCGGTCAGGACCTCGCCGGTGATCTCCACGCGCTTGGCGGTCAGGCCGTGGTTCTCCATCTGCTTGGGCACGAGGAACCGGCGCGCGATCTCGACCTTCTCCTGCTGGGTGTAGCCCGGCAGCTGGATGACCTCCATCCGGTCGCGCAGGGCGGCCGGGATGGGATCGAGCAGGTTCGCCGTGGCGACGAACAGCACCCTCCGGAGGTCGAACGGGACCTCGAGGTAGTTGTCCTGGAAGCTGAAGTTCTGCTCCGGGTCGAGGACCTCGAGCAGGGCCGACGACGGGTCGCCACGGAAGTCCATGCCGATCTTGTCGACCTCGTCGAGCATGAACACCGGGTTGTTGGTGCCCGCGGTCTTGACGCTCTGGATGATCCGGCCGGGCAGGGCGCCGATGTAGGTGCGGCGGTGCCCCCGGATCTCGGCCTCGTCGTGGATGCCACCGAGGCTCATCCGCACGAACTTGCGGCCCATCGCCTTGGCGATGCTCTTGCCCAGGCTCGTCTTGCCCACGCCGGGAGGCCCGACGAACAGCAGGATCGGGCTGCGGATCGTGTCCGCGAGCGTGCGCACCGAGAGGTACTCGAGGATCCGCTCCTTGATCTTCTCGAGGCCGTAGTGGTCCTCGTCGAGGATCTGGGCGGCCTCGCGGATGTCCAGCCGGTCGTCGGTCGAGACGTTCCAGGGCAGGGACACGAGCCAGTCGACGTAGGTCCGGATGACGCCGACCTCGGGCGAGGCGGACGGGATCCGGCTCATCCGGTCGATCTCCTTGATCGCGCGGGCCTTGATCTCGTCCGGCATGCCGGCCGCCTCGACCTTGTCGCGCAGCTCGTTGATCTCGGCCTGCTGCGGATCGTCCTCACCCAGCTCGCGCTGGATCGCCTTGAGCTGCTCGCGGAGGATGTACTCCCGCTGGGTCTTGTCCATCTCGGACTTGACCTCGCTCTGGATCTTCCCCTTGAGCTCGAGGATCTCGATCTGGCGGGCGAGGAACGCCGAAACGAGCTTCAGGCGCTGCTCGACGTCGATGGTCTCGAGGAGCTCCTGGCGCTGCTCGGTCGACATGTCAGGGCTGTAGGCCACCATGTCGGCGAGGAGGCCGGGCTCCGTGATGTTGCGGGCGGCGACGGCCGCCTCGGGCGGGACCGGGGCGCCGTTGGCGACGTACTGCTCGATCTGGGCCTGGACGCTGCGCACGAGGGCCTGGATCTCGACGCCCGTCGGGATGTCGTCGGACAGCTCCTCGATCTCGGCGGCGAGGTACGGGGACGTCCGCGCGAACCCGCGGACGCGGATGCGACCCTGGCCCTGGACGATGGCCCGGACGGTCCCGTCCTGGAGCTGCACGACCTGGGCGATCTTGGCCAGCGTGCCGATGGCGTAGAGCTCGGAGGGATCCGAGATCTCCTCCTGCTCGGGCTGCCGCTGGGTGACGAGCGCGATCGGGCCGCCGTTCTCGACGGCGGCATTGAGCGCCGCGACACTCTTCTCACGCCCGACCTGGAGCGGGACGATCATCTCCGGAAAGATGACCGTCTCCCGAAGCGCGACGAGCGGCAGCTCACGCGGGGTGGCTGCGGGCTTCTCCTTCGGGGTCGACGGTCGCTTGGCCATCAGGGTCTCCTTGAATGCCGGGGTTCGGTCCGGCGCGCTGGTGCGGTGTTTCGGTTCATTGACGTCATGCTGGCTGCTTGGGGTCCATCACGCTCGAGGCAGGCGCCGTACGACTGGCCGCCCGCTCGGCGGCCTGCTCGTCCTTGACCTTGGTCCCTTCGTCGTACAGGGCCTCGAGGATCCGGGTTCCGAGGCGCTCTTCAAGCTCGAACAGCGTCCGGACACCGGCGAGGTTCACGCCGCGGTCCCGGGTGAGGTGGCGGATCCAGAGGATTCGCCGGATGTCCTCCTCCGAGTAGAGGCGGATGTTGGTGGGGGTTCGGGCCGGACAGACCAGGCCCTCATCCTCATAGATGCGCAGGGTTCGGGGGTGGGCGGAGACCAGCGTCGCCGCGACGCTGATCACGTAGACCGGCTGGGTCGGGTCCCGTTCCGGTCGGCGGAGAACCATCAGTCAGGATTCCTCATCCGGCGGCCGATCCGCCGGCGTGGTGGTCTTTGCGGTGTCCGAGGGACGGCTTCCCGAGGACGTTGCCCAGCCTAGAACCTTGACAATGGCGTTGTCAAGAGACATATCGGACAATGCGACGAATGCCTGTCTGTGGGACGGGCCGCAGGGCCGGTCGCGGCGCCGGCGGGCAGACACACGAACACGGCGCCGCGGGTCACCCCACGGCGCCGTGCCGTTGCGCTGCGAATCCGAGCGGTGCTCGGGCCGTTTCGTCGATCCGGCTGCTAGCGCCGGACGCGATCCCGATGGTGATGGCCGTGGTGCCTGGGCTTCTCCGCGACGACGATCGTCTGGCTGCCGCACTCGCTGGACGCCGCGGCGTGCCGCTCGTCACCGGAGTAGGTCGCCCAGAGCTCGTAGCGTCCGGCGTTGCGGAGCCAGGCAATGTCGGATCCGAACACCGACCGGTGCCACACATGCCGGGTGCCCAGCCTGCGGGCGCCATCGCCCGTCGTGCAGTCTGCGGGCCCGTCGGTCTGGCGGCGGATCCAGTAGGTCACCTTGCCATCGGCGCCGGGCAGGAGGCCGCCGAGCCGCGCCCACTCGCGGACCGGGGTGCCCGCCCAGACGACGGCTTCGTCGGGGAGCATCCGGCCATGGAACGCGACCTTGGCGCCCGTCGAGACGGTCGGGACCACGAGGTCGTCTCCGGGCGGAGGCGGCGGTGCATCGGGCTCATCGCAGGCATCGCCCACGCCGTCGCCGTCGGTGTCGACCTGCTCGGCATTCGCGACGTTCGGACAGTTGTCGGTGGCATCGGGCACGCCGTCGGCGTCCGCGTCGGCCGGCGGGGGCGGAGGCGGCGGTGCATCGGGCTCATCGCAGGCATCGCCCACGCCGTCGCCGTCGGTGTCGACCTGCTCGGCATTCGCGACGTTCGGACAGTTGTCGGTGGCATCGGGCACGCCGTCGGCGTCCGCGTCGGCCGGCGGGGGCGGAGGCGGCGGTGCATCGGGCTCATCGCAGGCATCGCCCACGCCGTCGCCGTCGGTGTCGACCTGCTCGGCATTCGCGACGTTCGGACAGTTGTCGGAGGCATCGGGCACGCCGTCGGCGTCCGCGTCGGCCGGGGGCGGCGGATCGACGGGCTGGTCGGCCTGGGTGCCGGTCAGCTGGTAGGCAAGCTTGCCGTCGCCGGCGATCACCGCGAACGACGCACTCCTCGGCGGATAGCTGGCGTCGCTGGGCGAGGCGGCGGAGTCGGGTCCGTGGACGTTGCCGTTGTTGGTCACGGCCGGTCCGGTCGTGCCGCTCCAGGTCGCGCTGCCCTGGGTCACCGAGACGACCAGGTAATAGTCGTCCGCGGTCAACATGAAGCCGCTGAACCAGACCCCGCCGGATCCGGGCAGGGGCTCGACGTCGATGAGATCGGCGGACGACGCACCGCTCCCGATCGAGCGGGTGACGTAGTACTTGGCGTGGCAGTCGCCGCACGCGATGTCGGGCGCCTTGAGGACGAAGTTCGTCGCATCGCCCGTGAGCGTGAACGCGATGGCGGCAAATTCGCCCGCCGCGATGGTGCGGGAGTAGGTGCCATCGCTCGTCACCTGCACCAGCGTGCCGGTGAGCGCCATCGCTCTGGATGCCGGAACGAGCAGCATCGCCAGGATGCCGATCGAGCCCCCGAGTGCCTGAAGACGTCGCCGATTCATGTGACCCCTCGCTGGCCCGGCGGTGCGTCGCGCCTGAACGACGCATCCGCGGGTCGGTCTCAGACGCTATAGGGGGAACGGGCGGACGCAAGCGAGCCAGAGGTCCCGGTGACCAAAGTTCGGGTGACGGCGAGCACCGGGCCCGAGGGCGCCGGCGGGGCGTGGCAGCCCTGTCGGGTCAGCCCTCCTCGGGGTCGCCGATCAGCTGCGCGCGGAGCTGGACCTCGCAGTCGGGACGGCCGATCGCGATGACCTTGTCGCCCTCCGCCAGCACGGTGTCGGTCCGCAGCGGCGTCGGGACGCCCGCGCGGATGACGCCGAACAGCGAGCAGCCGCTGGGGACGGACAGGTCGAGGGCGATCTTGCCGATCGCGGGTGAGCCCGCCTGCAGGTGCGCCTCGATGATCTCGAGCTCGCCCACGCCGAGCGCCGCCAGGTGCAGGAGCTCGTGGACCGGGATGTCCTGCTCGATCGAGCCCAGCACCATCCGGGTCGGGCTGATGATCTCGTCCACGCCGAGGTGGCGGAACAGCGCCTCGTTCTTGGGGTTGTTCACGCGCGCGATCGTCCGCGGGACGTCGAAGTGGTGCTTCGCCATCTGGCAGATCACGAGGTTGTCCTCGTCGTCGCCGGTGACGGCCGCGACGATGTCGGCGCGGTTGGCTCCCGCTTCGTTGAGGTACTTGCCCTCGCAGCCGTCCTGCGCGATGACCACCGACCCGATCTCGTCCGTGATCTGCTGCGCGCGCCCGCGGTCTTTCTCCATCAGGGCGACCTCGTGCCCCGACTCGATCAGCTCCTTGGTCAGGTAGTAGCCGACCTTGCCGCCACCCACGACGAGCACGAACATCGGTCAGCCCTCCGAGCCGGGCATGCCGGCGCCCTGCGTCGTCGCCGGATCCGGCGTGCTCGACCCGGCATCGGTCGGGTTGGCGACGGGAGACGGGACAGCCCCGTCGCCCGCGTGCACGTGCGGTCGCTCCGGCGCGTAGATCCCCGGTCGCGGAGGCGCCGCCTGGCCCGCGTAGGCCAGCACCGCCGACGTCATGAGGTTCGTCCGGCACAGCGACGCGATGCCAAGGTGCGCGTACGCCTCGGCACGGACGGGGTCGTTGATCTTGGCCACGCAGCGCCGCGCGCCGAGCGCCTCGATCGCCAGCTGGGCCGCCATCACGTTCCGGTTGTCGCCCTCCGTGAGGGCGAGGAACAGGTCCGCATCGGAGGCGCCGTGCTGGCGCAGCGCGTCCTCGTCCGTGCCGTCGGCTCGCTGCGCGGTCCCCTTGAAGGTGGACGGCAGCCGGTCGAAGGCGGACGTGGCGAGGTCGATGATCAGGACCTGCCAGCCGGCGCGGTCCAGCTCGTCGGCGAGCGCGGCGCCGACGCGACCGCAGCCGACGATGACGGCTTTCATGCTTGCTCCTCGGGCATAGCCTCGCGGATCACCCACACGGTGCACGGGGCGTTCTTGAGGATGTAGGGAATCGTGCGGCCGATGGCGAAGTCGCCGCCGAACCGGCGCTGGAACGGCAGCCCCGCGATGACGAGATCGGCTCCCCGTTCGGTCGCCTCATCGACGATCGCCGCGCCGACGTCGCGAGCCTGCAGCAGCACCGTCTCCATCTTGTAGCGGCTGGCCTCGGCCGTGGTCTCGGCGATGTCAAGCACCCGCTGTGCGTCCTCCGACTGGCCGGCGACGTCCGCGTCGAGCGGCAGGGTCCAGTCGATCTCGACGACGTGGATTCCAACAAGATCGGCCTGCCCGGCACGGGCAAGCTCGGCCGCGAGGGCCACGATCCGCCGGTCGGTGCGGCCACCGGACAGTGCCACGACGGCACGTCGGAACTGAGGTGCCGCCAATTCGGCCACGAACGAGGAGCCTCCGCGCTAGGGACGATCTCGGGCGGGGCCTCGATGCGGGCCTCCGCCGGTCGTCGCGCCGGGTCACGATACCACCGGCCCGCATCTCAGCCCGGTCGCGCGCGTCCCTCCGCCGCCGTGTCGTCGCCCGCGTCCGGTGCGTCGTCGACGTCAATGAGGACGTCGACACCGAGCGCGCTGCCGCCACCACCACCGCCGCGTCCGCGCCGTACGCCTCGCTCCAGGAACTTGCCCGGCTCGTCGCGGCGGTAGGGCACGCCCACGATCACCGTGTGCGGCCGGCCGAGCAGCACGCTCCGCAGGCGGCGCGCCGACTGGTTGTAGAGGATCCGCTCCCACCAGCTGCGCGCCACGTACTCGGGCAGGACGACGAACGTGATCGGGGCGGGCTTGTCGGGCGGCCAGGCGCGGTCGAGGACGTCGAGATAGGCCATCAGCGGGCCCGCCAGGGCTCGGTACGGGGATTCGACGATGACCAGCGGCACGCCCGGCACCTGGCGCTGCCAGCGGTCGCGGAGCGAGGCCGCGACCTCCTGGTCGTCGCTGATGAACACCGCGGTGACCTGCTCCGAGATCGAGCGAGCGACGTTCACGGCCTGCACGGCGGCCCGGTTGAGCTCGGGGATCGGCACGATCGCGCGCTCCTCGCGGATCGGCGGCTGGGCGACATACGACGCGGGGATCGCGAGCTGGCGGGCGGACTGCGCGTACTGGCGATGGATGAACAGCATCATCCCGACCAGGAGCGGAATGAGGATCACCACGACGAACGCGCCGCCGCTGAACTTCTCGGTGACGACGATCGCGAGGACAACGAGCGTGAGCAGGGCGCCGAACGCGTTGACGGCCATCCGCCACGCCCAACCCGGCGCACGGGTCCGCACCCAGTGGCGCACCATGCCGCCCTGCGACAGCGTGAAGCACACGAACACGCCGACCGAGTACAGCGGGATCAGGCTGGTCGTGTTGCCGGAGAAGGCGATGTAGATGCCGGCCGCGATCGCCGCCAGCAGGATGATCCCCCAGCTGTAGGCGAGGCGGTCGCCCCGGAAGCTGAACTGGCGCGGGAAGTAGCCGTCCCCGGCGAGGATCGCGGCCAGGCGTGGGAACGCGTTGAAGCTCGTGTTCGCGGCCAGGAACAGGATCAGCGCGGTCGAGATCTGGAACACGAAGTAGGGCGGGCTGTCGCCGCCGAAGGCCGTCTGCGCGACGAGGGCGATGACCGTCGGCCCGCCGGACAGCGACACCGAGGGGACAATGTCGTACGCCCGCGCGACGAGTGTCACGCCGATGAAGATGACGCCCAGCAGCACGGCCATCGCGACCAGCGTGTTGCCGGCGTTCTTCGACTCGGGCGGCTTGAACGCCGGGACTCCGTTGGCGATAGCCTCGACGCCCGTCAGCGCGACCGAGCCGCTCGCGAACGCGCGCAGGAGCAGGACCACGGTCAGCGTCTCGGTGCCCAGCGGAACGGCCTCCGGCTGGCGCGGCATCGGGACAACCGTCCCCGCGACGATGTGCGAGACACCGTTCGCAACGATCAACAGGGCCAGCCCCACGAACAGGTAGGTCGGGATCGCGAAGATGTTCCCCGACTCGCGCAGGCCGCGCAGGTTGCCGACGGTGATCAGCGCGATCACGCCCACCGCGACGGGCAGGCGCCAGAGTTCGAGGCCCGGGGCGATCGAGATCAGCTGGTCCATCGCAGACGACGTCGAGACCGCAACCGTCATCACGTAGTCGATTAGCAGCGCGCCGGCCGCGACCAGCCCGAGGATCGGGGCCAGCTCCTGGCGCGCCACGGCGTAGGCGCCACCGCCGCCCGGAAAGGCGTTGCAGACCTGCCGGTAGGAGATAGCAACGACGGCGAGCAGGACCGAGATCGCGATCGCGACCGGGATCGAGAGGAACAGCGCGGTGGCGCCGGCGAGGACGAGGACCCGCAGGATCTCCTCGGTCGCGTAGGCCGAGGACGAGATCGCGTCGGAGCTGAAGATCGGCAGGGCGAGACGCTTGGACAGCCGCTGGTCGATGTCCTCCTCGCTTGCGAGGGGTCGGCCGATCAGCCATTCCTTGGCCCGGGCGACGGCGCGCTCGCGGCCGGTGCGCGGGCCGGACGCGGCCTGCTTGGCCACCATCTGGCCGGGGCCCGTGTAGCGGAAGTACGGGGCGTGCGGACGCTCGACGCGGACGCGTCGGTCCGCGGGCTTCCTGCCCTTGATGGGCCGTCGTCCTCCGATCATGGGCTGAGTTGCGACGACCTCGATTCGGACGCCTCACCAGACGTGTGGACGCTCGCCCCGACGATACGGCACGTCCGCGAGGTCGTGTGCTCGTCGATCACGGACGGGTCGCCCTACAGCCCATACGACAGCCGCTCGATGAGCCGGTCGGGGAGCCCGAGTGACACCATCTCGGCCTGGACGGAGGCCACCTCGTACGCGGTCCGTTGCCACGTCGCCGACCCGTCGCCGGTGTCGAGCAGAAGCCACGAGGTCGTCGGGATCCCGTCCCTCGGCTGGCCGACGCTGCCGGGATTGAGCATCACCCGCCGGCCGTCGAAGGTCATCCGCGACCCGGCGCCGGGGCTCATCGTGTCCAGCCGCCCGTCGTCCTCGACGAACGCGATCGGCACGTGCGTGTGGCCGTGGAGACCGTTGGTGGTCGGCATCGCCGCCATCCCCGCACGCGCGACAGGGGTCGTCGTGATGTATTCCCAGGTCGGGTCGCGCGGGCTGCCGTGGACGAGGAGGAAGTCCTCGCGCTCGAGCCGCTCCGGGAGGGCGGCCAGCCACGCCCGCGTGTCGTCGGCAATCGTCGCGCGCGTCCACTCCATCGCCTGGCGGGCATCCACGTTGAACGACTCGATGTCCAGCTGGCCGATCGCCGCCGCGTCGTGGTTGCCGCGCACCCCGATGGCGCGGATCTCGCGCAGACGGGCCACGACCGCATCGGGCTGCGGCCCGTAGCCCACCACGTCGCCCAGGTGCCAGACCTCGTCGACCGAAGGCATCGCCGCCAGCACCGCCTCGAGCGCCGCGATGTTGGCATGGAGATCCGACACGACGGCGACGCGCATCGGGGGAGCGTAGCGCAGCGCGCTCGGTGAGGGGCGCGCGTGCGCGCCCCTCATAACGGCCGTCGTCTGCGCTCCGCGGCGTCCCGAGGGAAGGCCGAAATCGATCGGTCCGTGCCGCTCGATGACGACGAGCCGGTGCCGCTCCAGGCCGGGCACCCCGGGGTCGACGACCTCGACCCGACCGGCGCGCAGCGCGTCCAGGGCCGGCGCCGCAGCGGCCAGCTCGGCATCAATCGGTTCGCGCTTCCAGGCGACGAGGATGCCGCCGCGGGCCACGAGCGGCAGGCCGATCTCGACCAGCTCGGCCAGCGGCGCGACGGCGCGGGTGAGGACGGCCGGCCACGCCTCGCGGTCGCGCGGGTCATCGGCGAGCGCCTCCGCGCGGATCGCCTCCGCCGCGATCCGCTGCGCCACGCCGGTCGCGTCGATGACGGTCCGCAGGAAGCCGATCTTCTTGGTGATCGAGTCGACGAGCAGCGCCCGGTCGGCGGGCAGGGCCGCGGCAAGCGGAAGGCCCGGGAAGCCGCCGCCGCTGCCGAGGTCGAGCAGCCGCGTGATCCGGCGGGCACGCAGGAGCGGGACAGCGGTCAGGCTGTCGACGACGTGGCCGAGGGCGACGGCCGCGGGCTCGCGGATTCCGGTCAGGTTGATCGCCTGCGTCCATACCAGGAGCAGGCGCACGTGGCCGTCGATCACGGCCCGCACGTCCGGCCCGAGCCGCAGGTCGAGGGCGGCGAGGCCCGCATCGAGCGCGTCGTGATACGCCGCGGGGAGCTCGGGAACGTCCGAAACGCGCGTCGGGAGCGGACCTCTCGGGCGGTCCAGGGCACCCTCCAACAAGTCGTGCACCGGGCCGTCCGGGAGCCGCTCCCGGCGTCGTTCGTTCGCGGCAGGCGTCCTGTTTCGGTCTGGCGTCGTCCGGCCGGTTCAGGCCCGGGTTTCCCCGTGACCCCTCCCGGACGACGTTCCCCGAAAGCTTGCGCGCACGCCGCGCGGAGTGCGGACGTTAGGGGGGCGCCGCGCGAGCGTCAAGGCCTCTTATCCACGAACCGCGGCGCGCGCGAGATCCTGTGGACAACCCGGGCATCTGTCCACGTCCGGGCGCCGTGTCGGCGACAGCCGGACCCTTACCGTCAGCCGGTTCGGGCACTCCCGCGGACGGGCCGACCGAGCGTGCGGCGAACGACGTCGATCACCTCGTCGACGTACTGGTCGGCCTCGCCGCGTTCCGCCGCCGTGCGCACGCAGCCCGAGACGTGGTCCTCGAGCACGAGGATCGACACGGCGTCGATCGCCGCGCGCAGCGCGGCGGTCTGCTGGAGGATGTCGACGCAGTACTCCTCGCGCTCGATCATCCGTGCGATCCCGCGCACCTGGCCCTCGATGCGCGACAGGCGGCGCACGAGCTGAGCCTTGTCCTTGGTGTAGCTGTGACGGAAGCTGCTGTGGTCGGCCGCGTGCGCGGGGGCCGCGTGCCCGGTCGGTTCGCCCATGCGATCGATGATACCCCATGGGGGTATCCGTGCCGCCGCCGGAACCGCGCCAGCCGGAGTCGGCCACCTTCGCTAGACTGACGGCCGATGGATCATCGCGGACTCCGGGCACGACTCACCGGGGCCGGCTGCACTTCGTGCGGAGCGGCCGTGTCCATCGACCGGATCGTCGTCCTGGCCGACCGCGGCGACCTCGCGTTCGTGGAGTTCGACTGCGCAGCCTGCGGCAGCCGCACGATGAGCCTGGTGCTGCGCAACGCCGCTGATCCCGATGCGCACGTCCTGGACACGGCCGCTGACAGGGCGCTGGAGCCGCATACCCCTCCTGCGCCGGCCGCCTATCGACGAGGACGACGTGCTCGCCGTCGAGCGCCTGCTCGCCGCCTGGAACGGCGATCTGCGCGCGCTGGTCGAAGGTCGCGGCCAGGCACCCTTGGAGCGGGCGGGTTGACCGAGCCCGCGGCGTCCGGCCGCGCCGCGGCGAGCCCGTCGCCGTCATTCGCGCACGCGAGCGAGGCCGAGCTCGCCCGGATCCTCGACTTCTACGAGGTCCGCTGGGCGTACGAGCCCGACACCTTCCCGATCGGCTGGAACCTCGAGGGCGACGTGGTCGAGAGCTTCTCGCCCGACTTCTACCTGCCGGACCTCGACCTGTACGTCGAGCTGACCACCCTCAAGCAGAAGCTCGTGCGCAAGAAGAACCGCAAGCTGCGACGCCTCCGGGAGCTCTATCCGGACGTGCGCATCAAGCTGTTCTACGCGCGCGACTTCCGGATGCTGCTCCTCAAGTTCGGCCGGCTGGCGCTCAGCGACGAGCTCACCGGGACGACCGGTCAGGCCACGCCACCGAGAGTCGCGCCTGAGGACGTCGTGGCCGATCCGACGATCGCCGTGATCCTCGCCGCGCGCGACGCGGATGCGGAGGCACCGCCCCTGGTCACCAGCGCCGCCGCGGGCCGGCCGCCCGAGACCGCCCCCGTCGGCGCGGCAACCCTGACCTCGCCGGGCGGTGCGCCCGCAGTGCGCGGACGTCGTCGTGGACGCCGTCGCCGCCGGCCGGCCGGGTGAGCGGGTCGATCGCCGTGCGCGCCGTCCGCCGACGCGCGATCATCGATCCCCACCACGCCTGACCCGGAGGCATCGTCGAGCCACCCATGACCCGCACCATTGACCTCTCCGCCGACATCGGCGACATCCTGCTGACCGAGGAGCAGATCGCCGACAAGGTGGCCGAGCTCGGCCGTCGCATCGCCGCCGACTACGCGGGCCGCAACCTCACGCTGGTCAGCGTGCTCAAGGGCTCGTTGCCGTTCATGGCCGACCTCATGCGCCAGATCCAGCTGCCGCTGCGGATCGACCTCATGGAGGTCAGCTCGTACGGCGGCGCGCAGACCGAGTCGTCGGGCCTGGTCCGGATCATCAAGGACCTCTCGGCGAGCATCGCCGAGGAGGACGTCCTGCTGGTCGAGGACATCATCGACACGGGCCTCACGCTCAACTACCTGATCCGCTACCTGCGCGGCAAGAATCCGGCGTCGCTGCGGATCTGCACGCTGCTGGACAAGCCGGCCCGGCGGCTGGTCGACATCCCGGTCGACTACGTCGGGTTCGAGATCCCGGACCAGTTCGTGGTCGGCTACGGCCTCGACTATGGCGAGCGATACCGGAACCTGCGCTTCGTGGGCGTCCTGCGCCCCGAGGTGTACACCGAAGGCGACTGATGCACCGACGACCGCTCGGCAATGGGCGCCGCCTCGCGCTGATCGGCGCGATCGTTCTCGTCATCGGCTGCGTGCTGCCGTGGTACACGGTCGGCGGTGACGGCGGGCTGCCCCAGATCGTCCTGCGGGCGTTCGACACCACTGGCATCGCGTCGTTCCTCGCCGCCCTCGCGACGCTCGCCCTGATCGCCCTTCCGTACGCGGCCGGCGAGCGCCCCGTCGCGATCGACCGCGGCATCTCGTTCGCGATCCTCGCGGTCATCGCCGTGGCGGGCGTCGCCCTGTTCCCGCTCACCTACCCCGGGATCCTCGAAGCGCTCGAGGGGCTCCTGCCGGCCAGCGCCTACGGGTTCTGGATCTCCGCGCTGGGCGCGATCATCATCGCCCGCGCCGCGTACGACATCTGGCTGGAGCAGCCCAGGCGCTGATCGCGGCCCTCGCTCACCGAATGACGCGATCGTCCACGAGCAGGGAGCCGGTCGGTGAGATCTCGCTTCGGACCGAAGGACCGCTCTCAGGGGGCCGGCGACGCGGACGACGAAGAGACCGGAGACTCGGACCCGGCCGGCACCGACGGCGACGCGCGCAGCAGCGCGAGGTCCGCGATCTCGACCCCCAGCCAGAGGTGGTACTCGCGACCGGGCGACGCCAGCTCAATGACGTAGCGGCCCGGGGGCCAGACGTCTGCGGCCGGCGCCGGGGATGCGCCGGGCGCGTCGGTCACCTCTGCGGGTCGCTTCCACAGGCCGCCCAGCGCATTGGGGCTCGAGGGTTCGAGCGGCAGGAGGGACAGCGGGATCGCCTGCCCATCGCGGATCGCCCACAGCGAGGCGACCGCGACCTCGGGCGGCCTCGACGCCTCGTCCAGGGGTGCGCAGTAGCCGATGGCGGTGACGATGCCCGTGGCCACCGGTGCAAACGGGATCGCCGGGTCCAGCGGCCCGGATGCCGTCGTTGGCTCGATCGCGATCCACGACCGGATCGGACTCGATCGCCCAGTCCACTCCTGGAGCGTCGCCGCACGCCAGCCGCTGGGCGATCCGCAGGTCTCGACGAGGGCGGCGGCGTCGATCGGGAGCGCGGGCGTGGCCGGCGAGACAGGCGAGCCGTCCGGCGTGTCCGTCGGCTCGCCGGCCTCGCCCAGGCTGGCCGCGGCGTCGCCGGTGCGATCGGGCGCCGTCGTGTCGTTGCCCCACGGCCGGATCGCCAGCACGACGATGACGGCCAGGAGGAGCACGATCACCGCATACAGGCGCCGCGGGTCCGTGCCGGAGACGACGCCTTGCGGCGGCTCGTCGAGCGATTCCTGCTGGCGCTCCTCCACGGCGACGACGCCGGTGGGTCGGCGTCAGTCCTCCCCGAGGTAGGCCTTGCGGACCGTCTCGTTCGTGCTCAGCTCGGAGGACGTGCCCGTGAGCACGACGCGCCCGGTCTGGAGGACGTAGCCGCGGTTGGCGATGGCCAGCGCCTGGAGCGCGTTCTGCTCGACCAGCAGGATCGTCATCCCGCGCGAGTTGATGTCCTGGATGATCGCGAAGATCTGCTGGACAAGGAGCGGCGACAGGCCGAGCGATGGCTCGTCGAGGAGGAGGACCTGCGGCCGCGTCATCAGCGCCCGGCCGATCGCGAGCATCTGCTGCTCGCCGCCCGACAGCGTGCCGCCCTTCTGGGTCGACCGCTCCCGGAGCCGCGGGAACAGCTCGAAGACCTGCTCGATGGTCTCCTTGACCTCGGCGGTCTTGCGCGTGTAGCCGCCCATCTGGAGGTTCTCGAGCACCGTGAGGCGCGAGAAGATCCGCCGGCCCTCGGGGGAGTGGGCGACGCCGAGCTCGACGAGCTTGTGCGACGCGACGGTCGGAGATGTCCTTGCCGTCGAGCTCGACCGTGCCCTGCTTGGGATGCATCAGCCCGCTGATCGTGCGCAGCGTCGTCGTCTTGCCCGCGCCGTTCGTGCCCAGCAGCGTGACGATCTCGCCCTTGCGGACGTCGAGGTCGATCCCCTGCAGGGCGTGGATGTGGCCGTAGTAGGAGTGGACGTCGCGCAGCCGCAGCAGGTAGTCGCCGTCCCCGGACGGCGACGGCGCGCCCTGGGCCACGGGGGCGGGGGCAGCCGGGGGAGTCTCGGTCATGCCGGCGGCCTCACTCATGCGGCGGGCTTCCCGAGGTAGGCCTCGATGACCCGCGGGTCGCGGCGCACCTCTTCCGGCGTTCCCTCGGCGATCCGCTCGCCGTGGTCGAGCACGGTGATCCGGTCGCTGATCCCCATCACCACGCGCATGTCGTGCTCGATCAGAAGGATCGAGATCCCGAGATCCCGCCTCAGGCGGGCGATGAGCGTGGTCATCTGCGCGGTCTCGCGTGGGTTCATGCCGGCCGTCGGCTCGTCGAGGAGCAGCAGGGCCGGGTTGTTGGCGAGGGCTCGGGCGAGCTCGAGCCGGCGCTGATCGCCGTAGGGCAGGTTCTTGGCCAGCTCGTCGTCCACGTTTCGCAGGCCGACGAGCCGGAGCAGCTCGCGCCCCCGCTCGCGCGCCGCCTCCTCTTCGCGGCGCTGGCGGCGCGAGGAGATGAAGTGGTCGACGAGGTTGGACTTGAGCTGCAGATGCAGCCCGACCAGCACGTTCTCGAGCACGGTCATGCTCTGGAACAGGCGGATGTTCTGGAACGTGCGCCCGATCCCGGCCGCGACGACGTCGTTGGGTCGCGCGCTGCGAATGACGCCGAACCGGAGCAGCAGGTTCTGGTACCACAGCGGCCGCGCGACCGCTGTCACGAGGACGAAGACGAGCAGCCCGATCGCCACCAGGGCGGTCATCCCGATGCCGTTCTCGCTGTTCGTGGCCCCCAACAGGAAGCCGACGAGCAGCGCGAGGGCGGACGGCAGGACCCACAGGATCGACTCCAGCCAGGTCCGCCGCGGGCGGGTGATCAGCACGCGGTCGCGGAACGTCACCGAACCCGCGGTCGGGTCGATGATCCCGGCGATCACGTTGAAGAACGTCGTCTTGCCGGCCCCGTTGGGGCCGATGATGCTGATGATCCCGTTCTCCGGGATGACCAGGTCCACGTCGCGGACGGCGATCAGGCCGCCGAACCGGCGCGAGACGTGGTCCGCGTGCAGCAGCACCCCGACGGCGGGCTCGGGGGCGGCGGCGACACCGGCGGCCGGCGGGATGGCCTCGGTCTCAGACACTGGCTCGGCGCTCATTCGGGGGTCGCTCCCATCGGATCGCCCATCTCGCCGAAGTCCGCGTCCTCCTCGGTATGCAGCTCCCGCTTTCGACGGCGGCTCGGGAACAGGCCCTCGGGCCGGAGCAGCATCATCCCGACCAGCGCGATCCCGTACAGCAGGTACTGGTAGTCGAGGAAGTTGATGCTGCTCAGGATCGGGACCTGGAAGTTGTCGAACAGGATGTTCAGCTGCTTCAGCATCACGTTCTGGATCATGAACACGATGAACGCGCCGGCGGCGACGCCCCAGATGTTGCCCATGCCGCCGAGCACGACCATCGCCAGCACCGTGAACGACACGTCGAAGCGGAACAGGTTCGGGCTGACGAGCGTGAGCTTGGACGAGGCGAACACGCCGGCCAGGCCGGCGGTCGAAGCGCCGAGCGCGAACGCGAGCAGCTTGGTCGCGACGGTGTTGATGCCGTTGGCAGCGGCCGCCAGCTCGTCCTCGCGGATCGCGTTCCACGCCCGGCCGAGGCGCGAATCCTGGAGCCGGTAGATCAGGATCATCGAGACGGTGATCAGCACGGCCATCGTGATGTAGAACGGCCACGGGTTGCCCGTGGTCGGGAACGTGAAGTCACCGAGCGTGGGCGGGGTGATTCCGCCGATCCCGTTCGGGACCGTCCGTGTACTTGGACGAGTTGAGGATCACGATCGGCACGATCTCGCCGAAGCCGAGGGTGACGATCGCCAGGTAGTCGCCGCGCAATCGGAGCGTCGGTGCGCCGAGCAGGACGCCGAACACCGCCGCCACGACCGCGCCGACGAGCAGCATCGGCCAGAACGGGAAGTCGAAGCCGGTGAACGGCGAGGCGGCGAAGGCGAACGTGTAGGACGCCGATCGCGTAGAACGCCGCGTACCCGAGGTCGAGCAGGCCGGCCATGCCGACGACGATGTTCAGGCCGAGCGCGAGCAGGATGTAGATGCCCGGCGATCGTGAACCCGTCGACCCAGACGTTCTGGTTGCTGAACCCGCTGAACGGCGGGAACAGGATGATGATCGGCAGCAGGCCGCGCGGCGATGGTCATGCCGACCGATCACCGAGATCGAGCGGTGCCGGCTCCGAGAAGTCGCGACATGCGGTCGCGCGATCGAGCCGCCGGTGCCGCCCGACGGCGTGGACAGTTCGCGGACCTCGGCCGTCATGCGCGCTCTCCCAGCTGCTGGCCGAGGAGGCCGGAGGGTCGGAACACGAGCGTGATGATGAGGACAGCGAACACCGCCGCCTGACCCCAGGCGAACAAGCCGAAGGCCGCCGCGCCGGTCTCGACGAAGCCGATGATGAACCCGCCCAGCGCTGCGCCGGCGATGTTGCCGATCCCGCCCAGGACCGCCGCGGTGAAGGCCTTGAGGCCGGCCTGGAAGCCGAGGTTGAACTGGATCGTGCCGAAGTACATCCCCTGCACGACGCCCGCGGCCCCCGCGAGCGCCGACCCGATGAAGAACGTCAGGGCGATCGTGCGGTTGATGTCCACGCCCATCAGCTGGGCGGCGTCGCGGTCCGAGGCGGTCGACCGCATCGCGCGGCCGAGCCGTGTCCGGCTCACGAACATCTGGAGGGCGATCATGAGGGCCACCGAGACGGTGATCACGAACACGTTGATCGCGCCGATGCTGACGTTGCCGATCTCCACCCGCGCGGTCGGCGGGATCGACCTGCGGCGTGTTGATCGGGGACGGGCCGAAGATGATCTGGATGATGTTCTGGAGGATGAACGAGACGCCGATCGCGGTGATCAGCGGCGCCAGGCGCGGCGCGTTCCGGAGCGGGCGGTAGGCGAACCGCTCGATGGCGACGCCGAGGAGGCCCATCGCCGGCATGACGATCGCGAACGTCGCGACGATCAGGAACACCGCCTGCGGCACGGACGTCGCCGAGCTGCTGGTGCTCTGGCCGAGGATGTTGATCAGCACGAACATCGAGGCGAACGCGCCGACCATGAACACGTCGCCGTGGGCGAAGTTGATGAGCTCGATGATCCCGTAGACCATCGTGTACCCGAGCGCGATGAGGGCGTAGATCGCCCCGATCGTCAAGGCGTTGATGAACTGCTGGGGCCCGATCAGCGCAAAGGTGAGCAGCGCGAAGGCCACCACGAACAGATACGGCCCAAGTCGCAACTGCCGCCACCTGTCGATGAAACCAGCGGATGCAGGGAGGGTCGTCGTGGTCATGCGGCCTCCGGGCTGTTCGTCGGGGGACCGGGAATAGGAGCGGGCCGAGGGCGTTGCCCCCGGCCCGCTTGCGCTTCGTCGACTTACTTGGCGGCGAAGTTCTGCTGCTCCTTGAACACCCAGTCGCCGTTGCCGGCGGCCGCGGGATCGGTGACGTAGAACGAGATGAACGGCTGGGTCGTGTCGCCGTTCTTGTCGAACGACGTCGTGCCGAGCACGGTCTCGAAGCTGTTGGCCGGGTTGGACGCGTAGGCGCGGACGCCCTCGCGGATGGCCTTCTGGTCGGCGCTCGGCGTGGCCTTGAGCGTCTCCTCGAGGGCCTTCAGGATGACAACGGCGCACGCATTGGCGGGGCCCGAGTAGGCGCCCGGCGTGTTGAACTCCTTGTCGCCCTTGAAGTGGTCCTTGAAGCGAGTGTCGAAGTCGGCCTTGGCAGGGAAGTCGCCGATGGCGGCAACGGTGCCGAAGCTGTTCGCCGCGGCATCCTTGCCGGCGATGTTGATCAGCGAGCCGGCGGCGTCGCCGTTGCCGTTGACGATGCCGTCAGGGCCGAGGAACGGGATGGTCAGCCCCTGCTGGCGAAGCTGCTTGAGCAGCAGGCCGCCGCCGGAGGTGACGACACCGCCGTAGTACAGGCCGTCGGGGTTCTTGTCCTTGGCGGCCGTGATGATCCCGTTGAAGTCGGTGGTGTCGGCGCCGGCGCCGACACGCTGGGCGGTCTTCCCGCCGAGCGCTTCGAACTTCGTCTGGAAGGTGTCGGCGACGCCCTTACCGAAGGTGGTGACGTCGTCGATGATCAGCAGGTTCTTGAGGCCGAGCGTGTTGTAGGCGTAGACCGCCATCGCCGGGCCCTGGATGTCGTCGGTTGCCGCGACGCGGATGTAGTTGATCCGCTCGGGATTGGTCTTGCGGAAGTCGAGCGCACCGAACTCAGGCTTGGTGAGGCTCTGGTTGGTGTTGGCCGGGCTGCACTGCAGCAGGCCCGCGTCGTTTCCGATCGGGATCTGGACCTTCGCCACGGCCGAGTTGTACGGGCCCACGACGCCGATGACCGCAGGATCGTTCACGAACGTCTGCATGTCCTGAGCGCCCTGCTGCTCGTTGTACTTGCCGTTGACGGCATGGTCGAGCGGGAAGAGCTGGATCTTGTAGCCACCAACGCCGCCCTTGGCGTTGATCTCGTCAACGGCCAGCTGGGCGCCCTTGAGCGTCGGCTGTCCGTCGGCCGCGGCCCCACCCGAGAGCGGGAGCGTGACGCCGAGCTTGAGCGTCTTGTCGCTGGAGCTGCTGCTTCCGGAGCAGCCTGCTGCCACCACGGCAACAGCAAAGGTCAATGCGCCGATCGCGCGTAGCTTCATGAACGCCTCCTCCTATGCCCTCGCAACCGAGAGCTTTCGCCTCGGGACCCGCGGTTCGTCCCTGTGGATCGGGAGTACGCCCGATTCCGGCGGTGACGGGTGCGCGAGCGAGGGACCAAACCAACGCTCGCCGCAAGAGCGGTCGAGCGATGCCGTATCATAGGCGCTGGCGTCGCGGATGCAAGGCGGCGCCATCGCCCCCCGGATGGCTGTCGAGCGTCGAGTCGCTCGCCTCTGGGGCCCCTGGTCCGGCGGCAGCGTAGCCGCCCCCCTCCGATCCTCATCGGGACGGGAGCGCAAGCGCACCGGCCGCCCTTGCTTGCACGAGGTCCAACCTTCGGCGTGGAGTACCTGGTTCGACAGGCGCGCATCACGGATATCGACCGCCTGGCCACGATTGGCCGGGCGTCGCTGACGCGAGCGGGCTCCGGATCCCTCGACGCCGCAGACCTCATGCGCCAGCTCGTCTACCTGCCGAACGCGAGCCTCCTCGTCGCAGAAGTGCGACGCGAGCTCGCCGGCGGCGCGCTCCTCGTCCTCCGCCCGTCGGTTGTCGCCGGCGGATACGTGGGCACGATCGACCTCCTGGTCGTCTCGCCCGATCATGACGCGGACCGCGTGACCGATGCACTCGTGGAGGAGCTCCTCCGGTCCGCGAGCAACAAGGGTTGCTCGTGGGTCGAGGTCTCGCAGCCCTCCGATGTCGTGAACCTCGCCCGCCTCGAGCGGATCGGGTTCGCACCCGCCGGGCCGACGCTCCGGCGCCCAGTCGGAGCGGCCGGTGCGGCCGCCCGTCGAACCTAGCGCCCCGGGCGGCCGGCCTGCCGGACCGCCCCACCATCTATAGGAGTCACAGTGGGCAAGAACGTCGCCGTCTTCGTTGACGTGGCGAACATCTTCTACGCCGCCAAGGCGGCGGGCGTGGACATCGACTACGTCACCCTCCTGAAGTCGGCCACGGCCGGACGCGACTTCGTGCGCGCGTACGCCTACACCGGGCTCGACCCGGACAACGAGAACCAGCGCAACTTCCACCAGTTCCTTGCGCGCAACAGCTACAAGGTCGTCAGCAAGGACATTCGCAAGTACGGCGACGGCAAGGTCAAGGCGAACCTCGACATCGAGCTCGTCGTCGACCTGATGAAGACCGCTCGCAACCTCGACATCGCGGTGATCGTGTCGGGTGACGGCGACTTCGCCTCGGCGATCCGCGCCGTCCAGGAGATGGGCGTCCGCGTGCGAGGTCATCAGCTTCCGCGGCAACACGTCGTCGGACCTGATCGAGGTCGCGGACCTGTTCACCGACATCACCCAGATCGCCCGCGTCGACAAGAGCTCCACGCGCTCGGGCCGCCGGGTCGCGGGCGACGAGGAGGACCTCTCGATGACCGAGGTCCCCGAGAAGCAGTCCGAGGGCACGGGACGTGGCCGTGGCCGCGGTCGCGGCCGGGGCCGCCCGGAACGGGACGAGGCACCGGTCGCCGCGGCGCGGAGCAGCCGTGGCTCGAGCTCCCGCTCGGCTCCTGTGGCGGTCGCCGCTGCGTCGTCGACCAACGGGGCGCCCGTCGGGCTCGTCGCACTGCCCGGCGAGAAGCTCTCCCGGGCCTCGGCTGCGGGAGCCGCGCCGGAACCCGATGACTTCGACGAAGCCGACGAGCTCGAGCTGGAGCTCGACGCGACCGAAGGCGCCGAGGGCGCCGAGGGCGAGCTCGCGCTGGCGGAGGGCGATGCCCGTCGTCGTCGCCGCCGCCGAGGCGGCCGGGGACGCGGTCGTGGCCGACGCGAGGACGAGGTCGCTGTCGAGGGCGGCGAGGCCGCAATCGGCGAGGCCGGCGAGGCCGGCGAAGCTGCCGAGGACGAGGAGCCGACAGAGCCCGTCGCCGCTGAGGCGCCGCGCGCGCCGCGCGGCCGGTCCGGCGAGCTGCCGACGCCGTTCGACGATCTCGACGCCCTCGATGACGCCCCGCGCAAGCCGCGACCGACACCGTTCGGGTCCGTCTGGGACACGCAGCTTGGCACCGGGACGGCCCGACCCGCGGCGAGCGGCCTCGCGCCGCTCGACGACGAGGATCTGGACGAGCCCGAGATCCCCGAGTACCTGATCGCCGAGCGCCGCAGGGCGCAGGGCGGCCAGGGTGGGCCCAACCGCGGCGGCGGCGCGCGCGGCGGACGAGGCGGCGGTGGCAACCGAGCCGCCTATGCCGCGGCGATCGACCGCGAGCGGTATGGCGGCGGCCGGGGAGCCGGCGGCGTCAACCGCTATCCGGAACCCGCGCGCAGCACCGGAGGCACCGGAGGCAGCAGCCGCACCGGCGGTGGCAGCCGATCCGGCGGCGGCCAGCCGCCGCGCGCACCTCGCCAGGACCGGCCCGAGCGGTTCGACCGCGCCCCGCGCGGCACGAGCAGCAGCGAGCCCTGGAGCGAGGTTCCGCCGGAGCTCGAGGAGATGCTCCGCGCCCAGATGGCGCAGGGCCGTCCGGCACCGGCGGCTCGACCCGAGCGGGCGGCAGCCACGACCGAAACCGAGGCGACGCCCACCCCGAAGCCCCGCGCCACGCGCAGTCGCTCGACCAAGCCGGCCGCTGCCGGCGAAGCCGTCCCGGCTGACGCCGTCGCTGACGAAGCGCCGGCGGCGAAGCCGCGGACGACCCGCCGCAAGGCCGCTGACGCCGAGCCCGTCGGCGTGATGGAGGCCCCGGCCGCCGCCGCGGCGCCGAAGAAGCGAACGACTCGCGGGAAGGCGGCCGACGCGGCCCCTGCCGCTGAGCCGGTCGCGACGGAGGCCGCGGCCGAGGCGCCGAAGAAGCGAGCGACCCGGCGCCCCAAGGCCGCGGCCGAGTCCACCGAGGGCTGACCTCCGGGCAGGCCCGGCGCGCACATGGACGCCTTCACCACGGTCGGACAACCGGCCGCAACCGCGGTCGTCCGGGCGATGCTCGCGACGCACGTGCCGCACGCGCTGCTGCTGGTCGGTCCGTCGTCGGTCGGCAAGGAGCCGCTGGCGATGGACATCGCCGCGGCGCTGCTGTGCACGGGCGCCACGGGCGCCGATCGGCCGTGCCGCGCGTGCCGCGGGTGCCGGATGGTGGAGCACGGGAATCACCCCGACCTCCACCGCCTGCAACCCGAGGGCGCCGGCGCCCAGATTCGCATCGGCGAACGCCTCCACCCGGAACCCGGGTCCATCAGGGGCCTGGCCGTGGAGCTCGCCCTCCTGCCGGTCGAGGGTGGCGCCCGGGTCGCGATCGTCCGCGACGCGCAGCGGATGAACGACGACGCCCAGTCGGCGCTGCTCAAGACGCTCGAGGAGCCGCCCGCCGGCACGACGCTCATCCTGTGCGCCGACGACGAGGAGCAGCTGCTGCCCACCGTCCGCTCACGCTGCGCGCGCATCCGGCTCGGACCCGTCGGCGTTCGCGAGATCGAGCGGCTGCTCGCCGAGCGTGAGCTCGCGGACCCGCCGACCGCCGCTCGGCTCGCGCGGCTCGCTGGCGGTCGTGCCGGTCTCGCCGTCTCGTACGCGCTGGCGCCCGAGGCCGAGGCGACCCGCGGGGAGATCGGGCGCATCCTGCTCGACCTGGTGCCCGCGGCACGCGCCGCGCGACTCCGGTCCGCGCGCGAGCTGCTCGCGCGAGCAGGGAGCCTCGCCGCCGCCGAGGGGCCGAAGCCCGCGGCGACCCCGGCAAGCCCGCCGCGTCGTGGTCGCGGCGCGGCGAAGGCGGGCGCAGCCGCGGTTCCCGCGACCGCCGATGGCCCCGATCCGACAACATCTGCCGACCCGGACGGCGGAGGCGACGGCGCCGCAGAGGCGGAGCCGGAGCGCAAGGCATCCGCCGCCGAGCGGCGGCGCGCACTCGGAGTCCTGCTCGACGTGTGGCGCGGCCTCGCCCGGGACCTCGCCCTCGCGGAGCTCGGCGCGGTGCGATCGATTCGCGACGTCGGGCTCCTCGAGGAGCTCACGGCCGCCGCTGCGACCGTCGACCCGGGCGAGTTCGCCGCATTCATCGGCCGTCTCGCGAGGGCGGGCGAGCTGCTCGAGGCGAACGTGAGCCCGGAGCTCGTCCTGGACGTCCTCCTCGTGCGGTGGCCGCGCGCGAGCCCAGGGATCACGAAATGACGGAGCCCGGGCGCGCGTTACGCGAGCGCGTCGAGGCCGTGGTCCACGGCCGCGTCCAGGGGGTCGGGTTCCGCGTGTTCGCGTTGCGCGAGGCGATGGCGCTGGGCCTCGACGGGTTCGTCGCGAACGAGCAGGACGGCAGCGTGCGGGTCGTCGCCGAGGGCCCGAGCGTGGACCTCGACGCCCTCGTGGAACGCCTGGAGACCGGCCCGCCCGCGGCGATCGTGGACCGGGTCGCGACGCGCCGGGAGCCCTCGCGCGGGCTGGCGGCCGGGTTCCGGATCGAGAGCCGCGGCCATCGCGGCGACTAGCCTCGCGTGCGCGATCGGGCCGATTGTGGTGCGCGCTGGCACCACACGGGACTGATGCCCGGGTGAACCCGGACGTCGCTCCCATTCCCGGCGGGCCCCGATCCGGGGAACGTGGTCGCGATGGATACCCAGACCCCTGCCGAGGTGCTGCCGAGCCTGTATCGCGAGGTCCTCGAGACCGTCGCGCGGCTCGAGCGGGCCGGCCAGCGCGAGGTCGCCTGGGACATCCGCCGCCGGGCGCTGCTCGCCTACTCGACGCAGTGGAACGCCCATGGCCGGCGATCGCTCGAGAAGCTCAACCGCGAGGCCCGGGGCGTCCTCGCCTCCAAGGGGGTGAGCGCGTCGTCCGCCCTCGCCACCGGCAACGAGCCCGCCTGATCTCCTGACGCCGGCCTGATGGGCCGGCTGGCCGGGCACCCATCGGGCGCGCGACGTACGCTGGCGGTGATGCCGTCCACGATCGCCGACCTCGTCGAGCGCACCCTGATCGGGTTCGAGTCACTCGCCACCACGGCCGAGCCCATCGCCGACGAATGGCAGTACATCACCGACCTTGGAACGGTGTGGCGCGCCCGCCTCCGGGCCGTCGCGGCCGCCCGCGGCACCGAGCCCGCGGCACCCGGCGCCGCCGCCGCCATCGACACCTTGGTCGCCGAAGCGGAGCGCATCACCGATCCGCACCGGGCGATCGACTGGCTGTCGACGCTGCCGCAGGTCGCGCTGGCGGCCGTCGGCGAGCCCGCCTGATGCGGTTCGCCGATGCGCGTCCCGACGGCCGGGCGGTCGTCTACGCACACATCCAGGCAGATCCGCTGGTGGGCGAGGCAGCCGATCTGCTGGCGACCGCGACCACGACCCAGCGCCTGCTCGCGCGCGCGGCCATGAACGGCGAGTCGACGGATGCAGCGACGTGGCGGGCGATGTTCCCCGGGCTGTTCGGACCCGAGGCGCCGTCCGCCGCCGACCCGACGAGAACCCGCTCCGAGGCCATCCTCGACGTCTCGCTGCGGGTCGCCGACCGCGGCGAGCAGGCCCGGAGCCAGTACCGGGGCGCGATCGTCGAGGCCCTCACCGAACGGCTGCTCGCCGCGCGCACCGGCCCGGTACGGCGCGAGCGACGGATCCTGTTCGACGGCCGGCCTGCCGAGATCCACCCATACGACGTGACGGTCGAAGGCGACGCGTCGGGCGAGGCATGGGACTGCAAGTGGGGCGCCCGCGGGATCAAGGCCGAGGTGATCCACCAGCTCGACGACGCGCGGCGAGGCGCGGCGGAGGACGAGGCACGCCTTGTGGTGGGTCTGGTGGTGTTCGACGCCCGACGCTCGTGCGAGGTCCGGATGGTCCGCGAACGTGGCCCTGTCGCCCTCGAGGGCCTCAAGCTGATCGCGATCGAATCGCTCGACCGCCTCGCCGGGCGGAAACCGGCGTGAGCGCCGCGGACCCGAGCCCCGACGACCCGAAGGCCGCCAACCGGACGGCGACCGTCGCGTACCGCGTGCGCTTCGACGAGTGCGGCCCCGACGGTCTGGCGCGGACGTCCGCGATGTTGCGCTACGCCCAGGACGTCGCCTGGATCCACTCGGAGCGTCTCGGCTTCGACCGTGACTGGTACGCCACGCGCGGCCTGACGTGGCTTGTGCGCGCCGCCCAGGTGACGATCCTTCGCCCGGTACCCCTGGGCACGACGCTTGATGTCTCGACCACGGTGTCCGGCTTCCGCAAGGTCTGGGCGCGACGCCGCACCGACGGGCGATTCGCCGACGGCACGCTCGCGTTCTGGGCCCACACCGACTGGGTGATCGTCGACGCGCGTGGCCTGCCGACGCGCGTGCCCGCGGAGTTCCCGGAGGTCTACGGGGCCATGCCCGGCCCGTTCGAGCCCGGGCGTGTCGCGCTCCCGCCGACGCCCGCCGACGCGTCGACGAATCGTGGCCTCGTGCGTCCGCAGGACCTGGACCCGCTGGGCCACGTCAACAACGCCGCCTACCTGGATTACCTCGAGGAGGCGCTGCTCGCCGCCGGCGATGAAGCCGCCGCCGCCGTCTCGGCCTCGCCGAGGTCGGTCTGGCTCGAATACCTCGTCCAGGCGACTCCGGGCGCGACGGTGCGCGGATCGACCTGGCCCGACGATGCCGTGCCCGGCGAGGCAGCGACGAGGGCCTGGCGACTGACGGACGAGGCGGGCATCGAGCTCGCACGGGGGCGGCACGCAGTCGGCATGGACGCAATCGACAGGAACGCAGGGAGAGGCGCATGACGCGGACGGTGTTGCGGGGTGGCTCGGTCTTCGACGGAACCGGGGCGGATCCGGCGCCCGGCGACGTGGTCGTCGAGGACGGTCGCATCGTGGACGTCGGGACGGGGCTCGACGGCGACGAGTCCGTCGACATCACCGGCAAGACCTTGCTGCCGGGCCTGTTCGACTGCCACGTGCACGTGATCTTCAGCCACGTCGACACCTGGCGCCAGGTGAACACGCCGTTCTCGTACCGGTTCTACGAGGCGGCCCAGAACCTGGCGGCAACCCTGCGGGCCGGGATCACGTCGGTCCGCGACGCGGGCGGCGCGGACCTCGGGATCCAGCAGGCGCTCGACCGATGGCCTCATCGAGGGGCCCCGGATGCAGATCAGCCTGACCATGCTCAGCCAGACCGGTGGCCACGGAGACAGCTGGTTCGTCTCGGGCGTGCACGTCCCGCTCGCCCCGACCTATCCGGGCTTGCCCTCGAGCATCGTCGACGGCCCCGACGAGATGCGGCGCAAGGTTCGCGAGCTGCACATGATGGGCGCCAACGTCGTCAAGGTGGCGACCTCGGGCGGCGTCCTGTCCGCGCGTGACAACCCGGCCCACGCGCACTTCAGCCCCGAGGAGCTGGACGTGCTCGTGGCCGAGGCGACGGCCGCCGGCATGTTCGTGATGGCGCACGCGCAGGGGGCCGACGGGATCAAGAACGCCGTCCGCGCCGGCATCCGCTCGATCGAGCACGGCATCTTCCTCGACGCCGAGGGAATCGACCTGATGCTCGACCGAGGCACGTGGCTCGTCCCGACGCTGGTCGCACCCCAGGGCGTGATCGACGCCGCGGCCGGGGGCGTGGTGTTCCCGCCCGGCGTGCTCGAGAAGGCGACCTCCCTCGCCGACCTCCATCGGCGCAGCGTCGGCACGGCGATCGCAGCGGGCGTGCGGATCGCGATGGGCACGGATTCGGGTGTCTCGCCACATGGCCGGAACCTGCGCGAGCTGTCGCTGATGGCCGGACTTGGCATGACGCCGGCCGCGGTGCTCGAGGCGACGACTCGCAGCGCAGCCCAGCTCATGGGCGTCGACGACGAGCTCGGCACGATCGAACCCGGCAAGGCCGCCGACCTCGTCCTCGTCACCGGCGACCCGTACGACTTCGATACCCTGGCCGACCGGATCGAGGGCGTTTGGCTGCGCGGGCGGCGCGTCGTCTGACGCCTCCCGCGCATGCCAAGAGACCGGCCGTCGGCCTATAGGACTTTTGGGCTATGCCTGCCGGCCTCGGGGGTTGCGCGGGGGAACCGGGGGTGGTGCGCGCAACGGGGACGGGACCATCGCGCCATGGTGTTCGGGTCATCCCCCGATAGCCTGTTGGTACGGGGCGCCGAACGGTGGCGCATGCCGCCTTGGCGAGGGTCGCGAGAGGTCCGTTGGACGTCCAGATTGCCGCAGCCGCCGTGCTGCTCGTCGCCACACTGATCGGGGCGCTGGCCGGCTCGGCAGGCTACTCGCTGATCGTCGAACGCCATCAGACCCGGCGTGTCGCCCGGCTCGCGGAGCGGCTGGCCCGGGCGGCCGACGAGGGCGCCCTCGTCGCACTCGAGGCGGAGCGGATCGCCGACCCGCGACTCCGGGCCGCCTTCGCCAACCTCGCCGATCGCGTCGCGGACACCTGGAGCCTCGCGACCGTCGACCCCCTGACCGGCATCGCCAACCGCCAGTCCGTGCTCGCGCGCCTGGACGAGGAGCTCACGCGCGCCAACCGGTACCGCCGCCAGCTGTCCGTGATCATCATCGACCTCGACCACTTCAAGCGCCTCAACGATGCCCACGGCCACGCCGCGGGCGATGCGGTCCTGCGGCATGTGGGGCAGCGTCTCGCGGCGAGCGTCCGGACGGTCGATGTCGCGGGCCGCTACGGCGGCGAGGAGTTCCTCGTCGTCCTGCCCGAGACCGGGCCCGATGCCGCGGCGTCGCTGGCCGAGAAGCTGCGGCGCGCCGTCGGTGGCAGCGAGGTGCGGCTGCCCGATGGCGAGCTGGTCACCGTCACGCTCTCGGCGGGCGTCGCCGGCGGGCAGGGCGAGCTCCTCAACCTGGATGCGCTCGTGCGCGACGCCGATGCCGCGCTGTACTCCGCCAAGGCCCTCGGCCGCGACCAGGTCTACGTGTTCCGCGAGACCGGCGACGAAGGCACCGTCCGGCGCTCCCCGATCAGCTCCGAGGCGCGCACGCGTGCCCTTGATGTCGGCCGGTCCGCGATGGACGCCGCGCAGGACGCCCTGATCACGGCCCTCGCCGGCCGCGAGGCGTGGTCGGGCAAGCCGTCGACGCTCATCGCGGAGGCGTCCGTCGCACTCGGCCGTGCCGTCGACCTGCCGGCCGGCGAGCTCGACCGGATCCGCACGGCGAGCCTGCTCCACGACCTCGGCAAGCTCGCGATCCCGGACGACATCCTCGCGCGGCCCGGGGACCTCGCGATCTCCGAATGGCGCGTCGTCACCGAGCATCCCAAGATCGGCCAGGTCGTGCTCGAGCAGGCCGGAGCGCTGCGTGACGCCGCCACCATCGTCCTCCACCACCACGAGTGGTACGACGGCCGCGGCTACCCGCACGGGCTGAACGGGAGCGACATCCCGGTCGGGGCCCGGATCGTGTCCATCGTCGACGCCTACGAGGCGATGATCGCCGGCCGCCCGTACCGTGCGGCGATCTCGCACCAGGCTGCTCTGGCCGAGCTCCGGCGCCAGGCGGGCATCCAGTTCGACCCGGACCTCGTCGAGGTGTTCGCGGCCCTGTTCGCCGACGGGCTGCCGTGGGACATCGACGGTCACGCGGTGGCCCACGGACACGTGCACGCCGATCCCGCCGAGGCGGAGCCCGTCGTCGCCGCCGCCGGAGGGGGCCGCGGGTCAAAGGGCGGCGGACGCCGATCCGGTGCGGTCGCACCGGCCGGACCCCGTCGTCGCACGACCGCCGAGATCCACGACTCGGTCCACGACAAGCGACGGCGCGCCGGCTAGGACCCCGGCCGAGCTGCCGACAGCGGCGGCACGATACGGACGGCGATCGCGTCCTGCACGATGGCACCGTGGATCGAGGTCGCCCCAGCCGGGACGTCGCACTGCTGTTCGCGACGCGCAGCCTGCGGATGTTCGGCTACGGCTTCCTCGCCGTCATCCTCGTCCTGTATCTGCAGTCGCTGGGACTCGACGGCGCCTCGATCGGGCTGCTGCTCGGCCTGACGCTGCTGGGCGACGCGGCGATCTCATTGCTCCTCACGACCCGCGCCGACCGGTTCGGGCGGCGGCGGACGCTGTTCCTGGGCTCGCTGCTGATGGTCGGCGCCGGCATCGCCTTCGCGTCGACCGACCTGTTTCCGGTGCTCCTCGTCGCTGCGACGCTGGGCGTGCTGAGCCCGAGCGGCAACGAGGTCGGGCCGTTCCTCGCGATCGAGCAGGCGTCCCTCGCCCAGCTCGTCGACGACCGCAGCCGGACCTCGCTGTTCGCGCGCTACCAGGTGGTCGGGTCCGTCTCCACGGCGTTCGGGTCGCTGGGCGCCGGCATCGTCACCCAGGCCGCGCTGCAGGCGGGCTTCGTCCAGGTCGACGCGTATCGGGTCGTGATCGTGGGTTACGCGGTCATCGGGGTCGCGATGGCGTTCGTGTTCCCGTTGCTCTCGCGCGCGGTCGAGGTCCCGGCCCGGATCGTGGCTCCGGGTGAGGCGGGGCCGGCGGCCCAGCCCAAGACCCGCCTCGGCCTTCATCGGTCGCGCGGGATCGTCGCCCGGCTGTCCGCGCTGTTCGCGCTCGACGCCTTCGGCGGCGGCTTCGTCATGCAGGGGTTCATCGCCTTCTGGCTGACGACCACGTTCGACGCTGACCCGGCGCAGATCGGCGCGATCCTGTTCGGGGCCAACATCCTCGCGGCACTGTCCGCGCTCGCCGCCGGACCGCTCGCGGCGCGATTCGGCCTCATCCGGACGATGGTCTACACCCACCTGCCCTCGAACGTGCTGCTGATCCTCGTGCCGTTCATGCCCACGCTCGAGCTGGCGACGCTCCTGCTGTTCATCCGGTTCAGCATCAGCCAGATGGACGTGCCAACCCGCCAGTCGTACACGATCGCCGTCGTCGACCCCGACGAGCGATCCGCCGCCGCCGGCGTCACCGGCATCGCCCGCTCCCTGGGCGTCGCGGCGTCACCGCTGATCGCCGGGCCGCTGTACCTCGGCGCGTCGTTCACCGGGGCGCCGTTCGTGATCGGTGGCAGCATCAAGATCGTCTACGACCTGCTCCTGTACCGGGCCTTCAGCACCGTGAAGCCGCCCGAGGAGCGCCAGCCGGGGAGCCCCTGACACCCCGGCCGTGCCCTGCGGCCGGCCGTGCACCGGGCGCACATTCCCGACGCCCATTGGCGGGTCAGGTCCCGTTCCTCGTCGAAGTCGTGCACCGGACGCACATCGACAGCGCGATTGCCGTCGAGCCGCTTGCGCCGTGCGGGTGGAGCACACCATCGACCGTGTCAGGGACCATTTGGTCAGGAATGTGCAGCACGTGCACGCGTCCGCCGGAATCGTGTGCCAGGCGCACATCGGTCGTCGCCCATCTCGGCCACGGCGACACCCGATAATCCGGCGATGCAGCAGCGGCCCAGCAGCGCCTCCTCGAACCGCAGCCGTGCCGGGCGATCGACCCGGGACGGAGACCAGATCGAGCTCGGACTGCGAGTTCAGTTCGGGGACAACGCGGCCGACATCCTCGTCACGGCCGAGGCGTGGGCCACCGTCCGCGACCTCCTCGATGGCCTCGACGCGGCCCTCCCCGGGGTCATCCAGGCCACCAATCCTGGCTCGGCGGATAAGGTCGCCGTGGTCTGCGAGCGCCTTGGGGCGTGGCTGGAGCTCGATCGGACGATCGTCTCCTGCGACCTCCTCGACGGCGACAGGCTCGTGTTCGGCAGCTTCGCGGACCTCCGGGGCATCGTCGAGGCGTCGACGGCCGTAGTCCCAGGGTCGGTCGAGCTGGCGATCCGCGGTGGGCCGCGAGCCGGCGAGCGGCTGCTGCTGACTCGCGGCGAGCACGTGGTTGGCCGTGACATCCGATCCGCCGAGATCGCGTTTCCGGGCGACTCCTCGATGTCCGGCCGGCACCTCCGCCTGCTCGTCGGGCCGAGCGGCGTCGCGGTCGAAGACCTGGGATCGACGAACGGCACGTTCATCGATGGCGGCGTGCTGCCGGTGCGAGCGCTCGTCCCCCTCTCGGCCGGTTCGCTGCTGGAAGCGGGCCGCACGACCCTGTCCTGGAAGCAGTCGGCCGATCTCGCCGCGCGCCAACGCCAATCGGATGGACGCGGAAGGGTGACGATCGACCGCCCGCCGCGCGTCCGCCGGCCCTGGGTCCCGGAGCCGATCGATCTGGCCGCGCCTCCCGAGGCGCCGCGCAGGATCCGGATCCCGATCCTGGCGTCACTCGTGCCGGTCATCCTCGGTGTCGCCCTCTGGCGGATCACCGGTAACGAGATGATGCTCCTGTTCGCGCTCGTCGGGCCGATCGTCGCGGTCGCCTCGCGCCTCGAGGAGATGGGGTTCGGAACCCGTGACTACCGGCGGGGCTCGCGTGAGTTTCGGGATCGGCTGGCGACCGCCGAGACGGCGCTCGATGCGGCCCTCGTGCGCGAAGGCGAGGCGCGCCGGGCTGAGGCTCCCGACGCTGCGATCCTGCTCGGATACCCGTCCGAGCTCGGGTCGGGGCTGTGGTCACGTCGCCCGACGGACCCCGACGTCCTCGATGTGCGCGTCGGGTCGGCCGACCAGCCGGCCATGACACGCGTGCTGCTCGCGAAGGGCGGCAATCTCGACACGCGACGTGAGGCGGAAGACGCACTTGCCCTTCATGGGCCCGTCAGGTCCGTGCCCGTGATCGTCCCGCTGGCTCGGTGGGGGTCGGTCGGGCTTGTCGGGTCGGTCGATCGCGTCGACGGCCTTGGCCGCTGGATCATGCTCCAGGCGGCGATCCTCCAGCCACCGAGCGAGCTCCGGATCTGCGCCGCCCTCGCGCCGGCCCGGCTCCGAGCCTGGGAGTGGTTGAAATGGCTGCCGCATGCACGGGCGAACGGGCCGGGCGAGAGCCAGCCGACCGTCATCGGTGCCGAGGCGACGGCGACGCTCCTGGACACCATCCTCGCGGACGCAGCGGCCGGCCCGCGTGCGGACGGGCGCCGGACGCTGGTCGTGATCGACGGCAGTGTCGCGACGGATGCTCGCCTCGTCTCCCGCCTCCTCCAGGCATCGGTGGCGTCGGGGATCGTCGTGGTCTGGCTGGCCGACGAGGACCGCGCCCTCCCAAATGGAATCGCGTCGATCGTCCGCATGGACCCCGCGGCGGCACGGCTCGACCTGGTCGAGGTGGCGACGGCGACCACGATCACGGGCGCCTCGGCCGACGGCGTGCCCCTCGCCGTCGCGGAGTCCACGGCGCGCACGATGGCCCCATTTCGGGACCCGACCGCGGCCGGTGCGTCCAACGGCATGCCACGCCAGGTGTCGCTGCTCCAGGCGACTGCGGCCGACCTCTCGCCTGCAGCGATCGAGGCCGCATGGGCGGCACCCGATGCTCGCGCCGTCATCGGCATGACCGCGGGCGGCCCGTTCGTCCTCGACCTCGCACGCGACGGGCCGCATGCCCTCGTCGGCGGGACGACCGGATCAGGCAAGAGCGAGCTGCTCCAGGCGCTGGTGACGTCGCTCGCACTGACCAGCCCGCCGTCCCGGATGTCCTTCCTGCTGGTGGACTACAAGGGGGGCGCCGCCTTCCGCGACTCCGTGACGCTGCCGCACGTCGCCGGCTTCGTCACGGACCTGGATGAGCACCTCGCACGGCGGGCGCTCGTGTCCCTCGATGCCGAGATCCGTCGCCGCGAGGGGCTCCTGGCGTCCATCGGCGCCAAGGACATCGACGGCGCGCTGGCGCGCGATCCGGCCCGCGCGCCCGCCCGGCTGCTGATCGTCGTAGACGAGTTCGCGACCCTCGCCCGCGAAGTCCCGGAGTTCATCGAGGGCATCGTGGACGTCGCCCAGCGCGGCCGAACGCTTGGCGTCCATCTCGTGCTCGCGACGCAGCGTCCTGCGGGCGCCGTGACGCGCGAGATCTGGGCGAACACGAATATCCGGGTGGCGCTTCGGGTCACCGACACGAATGACAGCACGGACGTGATCGGGATCCCGGACGCCGCCGCGATCCCCCGCGATCTTCCGGGTCGGGCGATAGCGCGCGTCGGGCAGGCTGACCCGGTCCAGTTCCAGGCGGCGTGGGCGGGGGCGCGCGTCGCAGCGGCTGACAGGCCTGCCCTGGCGGTGCGGCGCTTCATGTTCGCGGGTGGCGAACCGTCGTCGCGGCAACGGGCGGCCGGGTCGAAGGACAGCGCGTCCGAGTCGGGCGGGCCCGCGCCGATCGAGCTCGAGCTGATCACCGCCGCCATCACCGCGGCCGCACGTCAAGCGGATGTCGAGGCTGCGCCGTCGCCATGGTTGCCACCGCTCCCCGAGACGCTCCCCCTCGCCGATCTGGCCGTCCGCGCGACCGACGACACGACGAAGCCCGGCGAGCGGGCGGTTGTCGGCCTGGTGGACGATCCGGGTCGCCAGCGCCAGCTGCCGTTGACCGTCGACCTCGCCGCCGACGGTGGGATGCTCATCTACGGCGGCGGCGGGAGCGGGCGCACGACGGCGCTCCGGACGATCGCCATGTCGATCGCCGACGGGGCATCGCCGGCTGACATGCAGCTGTTCGGTCTGGACTTTGGGGCAGGCGGGCTGCGCATGCTCGAGGAGTTGCCGCATTGCGGTGGCGTCGCCGCGGGGTCGGACGAGGAGCGCGTGGCTCGGCTGCTCGGGATGCTGCGTGGTGAGCTCGATCGACGGCAGCACCTGTTTGCCGACGCCCGCGTGCAGGACATCGGCGAGTACCGCCGGACGCTGGCGCCGGGCGCCTCCCTGCCACGGATGGTGCTGCTGCTCGACGGATATTCAGCGTTCGCTGCGGCCTACGAACGCGTCCAGTTCGGCGAGCTCGTGGATCTCTTGCCACGCCTCGCGGCCGACGGTCGCGCCGTGGGTATCCATCTGTTCATCGCGGCCGACCGCCGCGGCAGCGTCCCGGGCAGGCTTGCCGGCGTCGTGAAGCGCCGCCTGGTGCTGCGACTCGCAGACGACGGGGAGTACGGACAGCTGGGGATCGACCGGCGTGCCTGGGCGGGCGTCCGGTTCACGCCGGGGCGCGGGCTGACCGAGGACGGCCTCGAGGTTCAGGTCGCGGTCGCGGGCGCCGACGGATCCGCGGCCGGGCAGCGCGACGCAGTTGCCGGCGTCGCCGAGCGGACGCGAGCCGCGCATCCGGGCACAGTCGCCCCCTCGGTCGGCGTCCTGCCGGCCTCGGTCTCGCTCGGCACCCTCGAGGGGAGCCGACGTCCCGGCACGGCCGTCCTCGGGCTATTGGACCGTGGGCTCGTCCCGGCCGAGGTCGACCTCGATGAGGGCGGCTTTCTCGTTGCCGGTCCGCTGCGGAGCGGCCGAAGCACCGCCCTCGCGACGATCGCGACGTCGTGCGCGGCCTTCGCGCCCGACACGCGGCTGTACCTCCTGGCCCCTCGGCGGTCGCCGCTGACCGGCCTGTCGATCTGGACGTCGTTGGCGGACCGGGCCGAGGCCTGCGACTCGCTCGTCGAGGAGATCGCGCGCGACCCCGGCGATGCGGCCGGGCCGCGTCGGGTGATCGTGATCGACGACGGGGAGGAGCTGTTCGAGAGCGCCGCTGCCGCGACCCTCGCGACGCTGGTCCGGCGCGGTCGGGACGTTGGCCTGCGCGTGGTTGCCGCCGCGGAGCTCCGCTCGGCCTCCCGAGCCTACGGCGGCTGGCTCGCCGAGCTGCGGAAGGACCGGCACGGGCTGCTGCTCCAGCCCGGTCAGGAGATGGCCGGCGAGCTGCTCGGAGCGACGCTGCCGCGGTCGTCCTCGTCACGGCCGATGCCGCCGGGCCGGGGCTACCTCGTCGTTCGGGGGATCCCGGAGCTGATCCAGGTGGCCCAGCCCTGACAGACGCCGGACATGCGTGGACCGGGCGCCCGACGGACGCCCGGTCAAATGTCGAGGTCGCGACGCGCCCGACCTAGCGGTTGCCCGCCGCGTCGAGCTGGTCACGCTTGGCCGAGACGTAGGTGCCGAGCTCGCCCAGCTCCTGCTCGAGCTTGCGCAGCACAGGCTCGTACTCCGATGCCCAGCGGTCGCGGAACGCCTGGGCAGAGGCACCGATCCACTCGGTGTCGCCGAGCCGCCCGGTGATCGACGAGCGGAGGGCTGCCGCGCTGCCGCTCTGGCGGCGGAACTCTGCGGCGAGGGAGTCGAGCTGTTCGAGGCTGGCGCCGACCTGGCTCATGAGAGGTGCTCCTTCCGGTGTGTGGTGTGGGTGGAACGGACGCGGCGAGCGATCAGCCGCCCCAGCGGATGCGACCGGCGACGAGCTCGACGGCCGGGTGGGTCATCGCGGCGGTGGCGAAGACGCTGACGGTGACCGCGAGGGCTGCGACGGTGCTGGCGATGGCGGCGAACCGGACCTTCATGGTGGGCTCCTTGTCCGGAGTGTCCGTCCGGCTCGGCTCGCGTCGTTCGCGATGACCACACGCTACGGACCCACGGGTGCCCAGCCATCGGGAGGAGTCCCCATTCGCTCGCGGCCGCGGTCCCCAATCGCCCGCGGGAATCGATACGCTTTGTGCTCCCGGCCAAGGCGCCTGCGCCCCACGCCAAGTGCGGAGGAGACGTGTTCCGAGTCGTCGCGGACGGCCCCGGCGGAGCCCGATCGAGCGCGGTCGAGGTGACGCCCTTCGTCATCGGGTCGGGGACCGACTGCGGACTCGTCGTGGCCGATCCGTCCGTCGATCCGCGTCACGCGCAGCTGGAGGTCCAGCCAGACGGAAGGATTGTCCTGCGCGACCTCGGATCCACCGCCGGCACCTTCGTCGGCTGGAACCGGGTGACCGCGACCTGGCTCGATCTGCCGGGTGCGTTCAAGGTCGGCTCGACACAGGTCCGGGTGACGGTTGAGCCCGATCGACCGGTCGAGGCTCCGCGCGCCGCGCCCTTCGCGGCCCCAGTGGTCTCACCGCCGCCGGTTGCCGCTCCGCCGCCGCTCGCCCCGAGCCCGATCGAGGAGCCGCGGCCCGCTCCCACGCCGCCGGTCGCCGCAGCCGCTGTTGACCGCAACCCGCTGCCGCCCGCGCCACCGCCCGCAGCGATCGCCCCGGTCGCCGCGATACCTGCAGGCTCGGCGCCGATCATCCCGCCACCGGTCGCTGCCCAGTCGCCGGTCGTGGCGAGCGTGCCGCCAACGGCCGCGCCTTTAGCCAGCGGCTCAGTGGCCACGCCAATCCCCCAGCCCCTCCGGCGCGGACTGTTGTTCCTGGGGGCGGCCGGCGTCATCGAGATCGTTGGGGCCGCGATCGTGTTCGCCGTGCTCGCCACTGGTGCGCTGGACCTTGAGGGCGGCGCCTCGACGGTGCTGCTCGCGGCGGCGAGCTTCAGCCTCGTCGCGGGTGTGGCGGAGATCGCCCTCGCTTGGCTCGCCGGCCGCAGGGAGGCTGGCGCGGCGAATGTGCTGATCGTGCTCGCGCTAGTCCTCGCCGCGATCGCGGCCTGGGACACGTTCTCGGTGATCACGGCCGAGTCCGGCAATATCGCCCTGCCGGCCCTGCGCCTCGGGCTGAACCTCGGTGGCGCCGTCGCGCTGATCAAGTTCCGGGGCTGGTACGTGCGCTAGGTGCGACCATCCGATCCGCCGTGGGCCTGGGGTGCTCAGGGCGCGACCGTCAGCGTCCCCGTCATGTTCGCGTGCACTGGACACACAAAGGTGTACGTGCCGGGTGCGAGGCCTTTCAACTGGTAGCTGGTCTCGGCTGGTCCCGCAAGCGGGCTGCCCTTGAACACGGTCGCCGATGACGCGCTCTTGACGTCGAACCCGTGAGGGATGCCCGTGTCCCTGTTCGTGAAGTGAACGGTGAACGTCCCCCCGGGTGCCGAGAGCGACGTCTGCTGGTACTCGATGTTCTGTGCGGAGAGCTCGATCGTGGAGCCTCCGGTGCCCAACCCGGTGGCGCTGTCGAGAAACCAGTCCTCGGCGTTCCAGGTGGCGCCGACGCTGGTTGGATTGAGCTCGAAGTTGTGCATGGCGGGTGACCGCAGCGCCACCCACTTCCGCCAGTACAGCGGAATCTCCACGGTCTCGGACCGATAGGCCTCCTGGAACCGCCGCATCGCCGCATCAACGACATCGAAGGCGGCCGCGTGCGAGGCATCGTCGAGCGCGGCATCGACGGCCGGGCTCGTCACGCGACCGTCGTTGACGCCCGCGGGAGGGACCGCCTCGGGGTCGAACTGGTGGACGAACTCGACGAGCGGATCCGGACTGAAGTAGGTGGACACTGCCGCGACGTCGTAGTTGCCGCTCGCCAGCGAGCACGGCGCGCTCTTCGCGGGCTCCTCGTAAGAGCCGAAGATGTCCAGCGCGTCGACCGGGTGGGTCACGACTCGGATCCCCACATCGCCGAGCCAGCGCTGGATGGCGGCGAGCTCCGGCGTCCGTCGTTCGCTGCTGAACGTGCACAGCTCCACGATCGCCTTGAGTCCGTCGCGTTCTCGAACGCCGTCCCCGTCGCGGTCGATCCAGCCGCCGGACTCGAGGCGTTGCCGGGCGGCGTCGGGGTCGAAGCTCGCTGGCCCGATATCCGCGTGGTACCACGTGACGGGGCTGACGTTCCCGTCCGCGACCGACAGGTCGCTGTCGAGCGCGCTGTCGACCAGCGCCTGCTTGTCGATCGCGAGCGCCATCGCCTCGCGGATGGCCGGATCGGCGACCGGGCATCCGGTGCCGCGACGGGTGACATCCCGATTCGTCGAGCAGTTGCTGGGTGACCAGTTGAGCAGGAGGACCTCGTGGGCCGACGCATCGACGGCCACGACCTGCGCGCCCAGATCCGCGACGGATGGGAGATCGTTGTCCGCCATGCCCAACACGAGATCCAGCTTGCCTCCGCGGAAGTCCGCGGTCATCGCGTCGGGGTCGACGTACCAGTGGAACTCGATCGCATCCAGGTACGCGGGCTTCCCGGTGCGCGGGCTCGTGTAGACCGGGTCACGCTCCAGGACGAGCGTCGCCCCAGCCTCCTGGGATGCGAACTTGAACGGCCCGACCGTGAGATCGGATGCGGCCACGAAGAACGACGACCCGGGCGCTCCATCGCGTCGGATTGGCGCCTTCATCAGCGTTAGATATGGCTCGTAGACGCGGTTGAAGTGCCACACCATCGACGATTGCGAGGGACACTCGAAGCTCGAGATCGCCGCGAAGCCGTCGCCCTGCGGGGAGCCGAGACTCGTCTGCGCCCACTGGTAGGCGGCTTTGAAGTCGTCGCACGTCAGCGCCTTGCCGTCGGACCACGTCACGTCGTCGCGGAGCTGCCAGGTGACCGTCATGGCGTCGTCGCCGTCGCCCGGGACCCGGACGCCTCCGTTGTCCGTCGTGGGCAGCGGGTCGGCGGCGAGTTGCGCGACGTACCGTCCGTCGCTGGCGACGGTGGTCAGGGACTGCCACAGGAGACTGCTGACGTAGACATCGGAGTCGGAAGAGGCGAGGTAGGGGTTCAACTCGGTGGGTTCGCTGGTCGACCCGACCCGTAGGGTTCCGCCGGTCTTCCCGACTTCTGGCACGTACGTTGTGCCCAGTGGGGAGCGCACGGTCGGCGTGGCGCCGCTTGCCGCGGGCGTGGGGCTCGACCCGGCGATGGCGGTCGGTCTGGGAGGGACCGTATTGGCGACAGGTGTGCTACCAGGCTTGCCGCCGAAGGCGCCGAATGCGACCGCGGCCAGGATAAGTCCGACGACGACGACACCTGCGGCGACCAGCGGCGCACGTGGGTCCCTGCGGGCGAACCGCGAGACGTCCGTCCCCGCCGCCGTCGCCCCCGCCGGAACCGGGGGTGGCACGAGCACGGGGGTGGCCAGCACCGCCGACACCCGCTGGGGCTCGAGCTGTTGGGGCGGCAGCGCGTCGGCCGCGGCCGCGGCCGGGACCGGGGGTGACGTCGGCACCGGCACCGGGACCGGGATGGCCGGCTGGGACGGGGGCCGGGACACCGGGCGCACGAGGTCGTCGGCGGTGGGCTCCGCGATGAACGGGTCGAGCCCCGCGGCGGCACCCGCACCAGCGGCCACGACCGCGCCCGCGGCGAGCCCCGAGCCCTCCAGCGCGCCCAGTGCCTTGCGCGCCGCGGCAGCGAGGGCACCCGCGGTCTGGTACCGGTCACCCGGCGCCTTGGCCAGCGCCCGCTCGAGCACAGGATCGAACGGCGCCAGGCCGGGCCGGCTCTCCGACGGCCGGGGCGGCGGCTCCCACACGTGGGCCCACAGCACGGCCATGGTGCTGTCGCGCGGATAGGGGATCGAGCCTGTGAGCGCGTTGTACAGGACGCAGCCAAGGGCGTACACGTCGGCCCGGTGATCGATGGGCACCTTGCCCTCGATCTGCTCGGGTGCCACGTAGCCAGGCGTGCCCACGAACTGGCCGGCCATGGTCAGCCCGGCACCCGAGGCCGAGTCGGCGGGCTTGGTCAGGCCGAAGTCGGTCAGGTACGCGTCACCCGCGGATGTCCGGTCGTGCCCCGGCACGACCAGGATGTTGGCGGGCTTGACGTCGCGGTGGACGAGACCCGCGGCATGGGCCGCGTCGAGCGCGTCGGCGACCTGGGCCACCAGGGCCACCGCCCGTGCCGGGGCCAGCGCCCCCTCGCGGGCGAGCAGGGTGCCAAGGTCGGGCCCGGGCACGTAGCGCATGGCCAGGAACAGCACCCCGTCCTGCTCGTCGGCCTCGTACACGGTCACGATGTGGGGATGGTCGAGCGCGGCCGCCAGCCGGCCCTCGCGCAGGAATCGCTCGCGGAACGCGGGATCCGCGGCCCGCTCGCCGGCCAGCAGCTTGAGCGCCACCGGGCGCTCGAGCCTCGTGTCGGTCGCCCGGTACACCACGCCCATGCCACCCGCACCGAGGCGCGCCTCGATGCGGTACTTGCCGAACAGGGTGTCGAGGCGGGGATCGGTCATGGTGCGGTCAGGCAGGCCGTCGCGACCATGCCAAAGATGGTGGTCGCGGTGACGGCCTTTGTGCCGCTAGGGCACTTGTGCTCCGCGTCCTCGAGGTAGGTGATGGTCACCCGATAGTCCGCGTCGCGCGATCCACAGTCGATCGTGCGCAGGTGGTCGGCCATCGGCTTGCCAAGGACGGCGACGCACTCCCCGGGAAACAGCTGCTCGATCGGCACCGATACCGGCTCGTCGGTCAGCTGGTCGGTGAGGCAGAACAACTGGCTCCGCAGCTCAACCGTGTAGCCGGCGGCGCTGGGGCACTGGAGACCGGCGGACATGACCGCGAGCACGCGGTACCGGGCCATCGGCGAGATGCACGAGGTCGCCTCGAACTGCATCAGGGTCGTGGCCGCTCCGATCGACTGATCGGTCCGGACGCAGTCGCCCTCGGCCGGCAGGTTGTCGGCGGGCGCGTCGGGTGCGTCGGTCGCATTCGGGGTGCTGTCGCCGGCGCTGGGCGCGAGCGTCGTCGCCTCGATGCTGGGCGCAGATGTTGCGTCGTCGCTCGTGGTGGACGGGGCCTTGGCACCGGCCGTGCCCGAGCAGGCTGCGACCGCGATCGCCACGATCGCGACCACGGACAGCGGCGCGCGGCTCCGCGCTCGGCCAAATCTGGATCCACCCCGGCGGGTGGTGACGGAATCACCCGTGGGAACGCTCACGACAAACCTCTCAATCGCCCTGAGATTGCGAACTCTACCAACGTCGCCGAGGCGCCACAGCGCCCCGGCGAGCGGTTGATGGATCACCCGCCCCGATGGATGCCCATGGCGACGAGCTCGGCGGCCGGATGGGTCATCGCGGCGGTGGCGATGGCGCTGACGGTGACCGCGAGGGCTGCGACGGTGCTGGCGATGGCGGCGAACTGGACCTTCATGGTGGGCTCCTTGTCCGGAGTGTCCGTCCGGCTCGGCTCGCGTCGTTCGCGATGTCCCACACGCTACGGACGACCCGCAGCGCAGCCATCGGGAGGAGTCCCCATTCGCTCGCGGCCACGGTCCCCAATATCGGCCTGCGGTCTCCGGGCGGGGCGGTGACGGGAGCGATCGCGATCGCCCGGGCGAGCTAGGAGGGCCCGATGGGATCCAATGCTCCGCGGTGGTACAGCTTCAACTGGTTGGACAGCGATCCGTTGAAGAGTTGGATCAGCATCCGACTCTTCTCGTACGTCCAGTCAACGTCGACGTCTCCGGGCGCGAGCCGGTAGCACATCCATCGACCCTGGACTCTCTTCTTCTTGTCGGACGTGTAGAACCACCCGTGCTCCGCCGGCAGCTTGGACGCGCAGGAACCCGAGTCCTTGGGGACGCCGAGCCCAGTGCGAGTTGACTCCCAGGCCCGGCGCAGTGCCTTGACTGATGGATACCGCGTGTAGCGAACCAGCAGCTTCGAGATCGGCGAATCACACACGAAATGATCGGGATTCCCACGCCGAATGAGGATGCACGACGGCTCAATGGCCGATGGGATCAGCCGAAACGCGGCGCGATCAACGGACGGCCAGTTCGGATTTGGCGTCGGGTCCGGGTACGGCGTTGGCGCCGGCGTCGCGGTGGGCGTCGGGTGTGGCGCCGCAGAGGCGTTGGCGTCGGCGTCGGCGATGGCGTGGGCGACTCGGTCGCGAGGCGCGCGCTCGGCGAGGGACTCGGGCTGGGCTGGATCGACGCGCGCGCCTCCTGGGACGGCTGGGCTCCGCCGCCACCGCCGAACGCGCCGAATGCGACGGCGGCCAGGAGAAGTCCGGCGACGACGACACCCGCGGCGACCAGCGGCGCACGTGGGTCCCTGCGGGCGAACCGCGAGACGCCCGCCCCCGCCGCCGCCGCCCCGGCGCCGGACACCGGGGGTGGCACGAGCACGGGGGTGGCCAGCACCGCCGACACCCGCTGGGGCTCGAGCTGTTGGGGCGGCAGCGCGTCGGCCGCGGCCGCGGCCGGGACCGGGGGTGACGTCGGCACCGGCACAGGGACCGGGATGGCCGGCTGGGACGGGGGCCGGGACACCGGGCGCACGAGGTCGTCGGCGGTGGGCTCCGCGATGAACGGGTCGAGCCCCGCGGCGGCACCCGCACCAGCGGCCACGACCGCGCCCGCGGCGAGCCCCGAGCCCTCCAGCGCGCCCAGTGCCTTGCGCGCCGCGGCAGCGAGGGCACCCGCGGTCTGGTACCGGTCACCCGGCGCCTTGGCCAGCGCCCGCTCGAGCACAGGATCGAACGGCGCCAGGCCGGGCCGGCTCTCCGACGGCCGGGGCGGCGGCTCCCACACGTGGGCCCACAGCACGGCCATGGTGCTGTCGCGCGGATAGGGGATCGAGCCTGTGAGCGCGTTGTACAGGACGCAGCCAAGGGCGTACACGTCGGCCCGGTGATCGATGGGCACCTTGCCCTCGATCTGCTCGGGTGCCACGTAGCCAGGCGTGCCCACGAACTGGCCGGCCATGGTCAGCCCGGCACCCGAGGCCGAGTCGGCGGGCTTGGTCAGGCCGAAGTCGGTCAGGTACGCGTCACCCGCGGATGTCCGGTCGTGCCCCGGCACGACCAGGATGTTGGCGGGCTTGACGTCGCGGTGGACGAGACCCGCGGCATGGGCCGCGTCGAGCGCGTCGGCGACCTGGGCCACCAGGGCCACCGCCCGTGCCGGGGCCAGCGCCCCCTCGCGGGCGAGCAGGGTGCCAAGGTCGGGCCCGGGCACGTAGCGCATGGCCAGGAACAGCACCCCGTCCTGCTCGTCGGCCTCGTACACGGTCACGATGTGGGGATGGTCGAGCGCGGCCGCCAGCCGGCCCTCGCGCAGGAATCGCTCGCGGAACGCGGGATCCGCGGCCCGCTCGCCGGCCAGCAGCTTGAGCGCCACCGGGCGCTCGAGCCTCGTGTCGGTCGCCCGGTACACCACGCCCATGCCACCCGCACCGAGGCGCGCCTCGATGCGGTACTTGCCGAACAGGGTGTCCAGGCGGGGATCGGTCATGGGATGGGCTCAGTGACGGATCGACAACTGGGAACGCTCACGACAGCCCTCATCTTCGCCGTGGGTGTGGGAATGCTAGCAACGTCAACGGACCGCCACAGCCGATGAGCGAGGATCAGCCGCCCCGGCGGATTCCCCAGGCGACGAGCTCGACGGCCGGATGGGTCATCGCGGCGGTGGCGATGGCGCTGACGGTGACCGCGAGGGCTGCGACGGTGCTGGCGATGGCGGCGAACCGGACCTTCATGGTGGGCTCCTTGTCCGGAGTGTCCGTCCGGCTCGGCTCGCGTCGTTCGCGATGACCACACGCTACGGACCCACGGGTGCCCAGCCATCGGGAGGAGTCCCCATTCGCTCGCGGCCACGGTCCCCAAACAGGTCGCCGACAGGTCGGCGTCAGAACGCGACGGATCGACCCGCAGGCGAGAGGCCACCGGTCTCGTCTCTGACCAGCACCCGGTAGTGCCCGCCGTCGATCACCACGCGCCAGGCAACGGCCCCCGGTGGGGCCCCTCCCGGAAACTCCGCCCACCCGTCGGTCATGCTGGCGCCCGGTCTGCGCACCTCGCGCGCCACCACCGGCAACCAGAGGAGGAGGTTGGCGAGCGTCACCTCGTCGCGGTAGCGGCTGCCGCTGCCTTCGATCCAGTGTTGGGTCGCATAGAGCGGGCAGGTCGGCCAGCCGGTCTCGAGCTCATGGTCGTAGAGCGCCTCGTTGAGGCCGTACACATCCAGCTCCTCGATCGCCCGATCGAGGTTGATCCGCGCGTCGAGCGTGTGCTCGCCGCGACCGCCGAAAGGCTCGGTCACGGGGCTGCTCCGGGGCGTGGCGGTCGCGCCATTCAGGCCTGTCGGATGACCCCGAAGGCGATCGCGACGATCCCGCCGATGACCTCCAGCAGCGCGATGCGCTCGAGTGGGATGCCAGCGACCTCGTGTCGCCCTCGGTTCGGGACGCCACCGCGCATGCCACGCACGGCGAGCAGCCCCGTAACGGCCGCACTGACGAGAACGGCGACCCCGATGACGATCGCCGTCGGGATGTCCGCGGCGGCGGAACCAAGGACGACGCGCGCACCGCCGGCAACAAGGACGATGGAGACGATGAAGCCGATCAGGGCGAGCGCCCCATCACCACGGAAGTTGATCACGGGATCGCCACGAAGCGATGGGGCTGCTTGGCACAACGAGCTATCGGTTGCCCGCCACGTCGAGCTGGTCACGCTTGGCCGAGACGTAGGTGCCGAGCTCGCCCAGCTCCTGCTCGAGCTTGCGCAGCACGGGCTCGTACTCCGATGCCCAGCGGTCGCGGAACGCCTGGGCAGAGGCACCGATCCACTCGGTGTCGCCGAGCCGCCCGGTGATCGACGAGCGGAGGGCTGCCGCGCTGCCGCCCTGGCGGCGGAACTCTGCGGCGAGGGAGTCGAGCTGTTCGAGGCTGGCGCCGACCTGGCTCATGAGAGGTGCTCCTTCCGGTGTGTGGTGTGGGTGTGTTACTTGGACGATGTGGCCGATCCGGCGGGTGTCGCCGGGGCGGTGTGCAGCAGGGCCTCGCCCAGTGCTCGACCCAGCTCCTGGCTGAGCCGGATCCGGGCGACGGGGCGGATCGTGGCCGCCGGCTGCGAGCCGTCGGGCTCGGACAGCTGGAACGTCAGCGCCACCCCGTACGGCGTCGACGCGATGCTCACGGCATCGGCAAACACGTCCGGGAGCTCGCTCGGCCCGGGGGCGTCGCTGGCATCGGCGCCGTCGTTGGCATCGGTCGTCATCTGTCGCCGGTCCTCCTCTACGGGTGCTGGATGGCCAGGTGTCTGCGCTCGATCCAACCTAGGGGTTGGGATCCATCGTCGATGTCACCCGTGAGTCGGTCGGATATGCGCTGAAGGGCTTGCCGTCGTATCCGGTGTAGATCCTCTGGCCGTCGCCGGGCATCACGACGGGCCCACTGGGGATGAACGGCACGACCCCCGTGCCCGTCACCCTGCCACCGGATCCGGCAGACCCGGCCCCGACGAGGTTGGCGATGCCACTCGCCATCCGGTCGGCTCCGGCCTGGATCTGGGCGTCATAGGGGGTGTTCAGGGTTGTGGCCGGGTTGTAGCTGATGCTGACGCCGGCGCCGGCGATGATCCCCGTGTCGATGCCCGAGCGATACCCCGGGACATCCGCGGGCGGCGTGATCTGGATACCCGACACGTTGCCGAGGCCGCCGATATATGTCACCGGTGCCGTGGCCGCAGGTGCGGCTGTCACGACCTGGAAGCCGCCCAGGATTCCCTGTCCCCCGATCGTGGTGTAGGTGATCGCCGGGTTCGTCGGAGCGATCGGCTGGGTGATCACGACCCCGTCCATCACGCTTGGGGCCGGTTGGCCCGAGTAGACGATGGTGGGGCCTGCGAGCGCGGGACCCGCGACGATCTGGACGCCTGCGGCGGCCAGGCCCGCGACGCCGACGACCATGCCGTCGGTCACCCCCGGCCCCGATGCAGCCGACGCGGCGGTCCCGCCCAGCGGCGTGGCCACGACCTCGCCGGACGGCAGCACGCAGCCACAGCGCAGCTCGCCGTTGACCACATTGGCCCAGCGACGCTCGGCGCCGTCGACCTCGGCGGCGCGCGCCTCCAGGCGGTTGGCTTCCGACATCAGCTCGCCGTGCAGCTCGTCGAGGGACCCGCGAAGGACGCCGAGCTCGTCGGCGGCGCCCGAGGCAAGCCAGTCGGGCGCGCCCCACACCTCGCCCGGGAGGCGCTGGCGCACCTCGCCGGTGTCGGCGGCTGCACGCCGCAGAGCGGCGGCGCCGGAGCGGAGCTCGGCGGTGTTGACGACGATGACATCGGACATCGGGCTCATGGCTGGGTTCTCCTCACCAGGTCTCGCCGGCCGCGAGCGCGGCGGCCTGTGCCTGTTCGAGCCAGTCGGCGCCGCGGTCGAGCTCGAGGGCGAGCGACTCGAGGCGGTTCGCGATCCATCCGCCGCGCTCCCGAAGGGCAGTGGCGGTCTCCCGGCTGCGTTCGATCGCCGCGCCACGATTGGCGGGGAACTCGGTGGGCCCCGAGGTGCGCGTGAGCACGCCGACCAGCTCGCCAGCTTCGCTGCGCAGCCGGACGGCCGCGCTACGGATCGCGGCGGGATCACCCGTGGGAATGCTCACGACACCATCTCCCTCGCCGTGGGTTTGCGAACTCTACCAAGGCTGTTTGTGGCCTACACGCCTAATTCGCTCAGGGGAACTTCATGCCCGCGGCGACGGGAGCGACCGACGCAAGGGCCAGGGCCGAGGCGAACACGAGAGACGCCAGGAGATGGGCGAGTGCGAGTCTTCGACGGGTCACGGTGGACTCCTTTCATTCCGGGCCGGTTGGCCCGGTCACGCCGCCGAAGTGGCGACAGCCGGATCCTCGCAACACGGCCGTCGCATCACATCGGGAGGAGTCCCCATTCGCACGTGGCCGTGATCCCTATCGCTGCGACATCGACGCGCGCCGGCCCGTCAGTCGGGTCCGGGGGAGCCGAAGAGGCCCGCCCGGTGGGCCAGCGCCGCCGCTTCGCCCCGGCTCGCGACCCCCAGCTTGCCCAGCAGGTTGGACACGTGGTGGCCGGCGGTCTTCTCGGTGATGAACAGGGCTTCAGCGATCTGGCGGTTCGTCCGGCCGTCGGCGACCAACTCGAGGACCTCGAGCTCGCGGGGGCTGAGGCCCAGCGTCTCGCGGCCCGGATCATCGGCGGGTCCCGCGTCCCCACCGTCCTCGTTGGGCAGGTCGATGCGGGCGCGGCGGGCCAGCGCGCTGAGCTGCTCCTCGAGTGGGGCGGCGCCCAGCGTCCGCGCGATCGCGACCGCACGCACGAGCTCGGTCCTGGCCGCCTCGCGACCGCCCCGCTCAGTGGCCAGGGCCTCCGCCGCCTGCCACCGGGCGTAGCCGACCTGCGAGGGACACGCAGCGGTCTCCCACGCCTCCGCCGTCCTTGACCACAGCCTCGGATCCGGCGCGCCGAGCGCCCGGCTGCGCTCAGCGTCGATCAGGAGCCGCAGCGCGACGACCGACGGCCCGTCCACACCGTCGCGAGGCGTCACGCTGGACCGGGCCTGGGCCGCCAGCGCATCGGCCGCCTCCACCGCCTCCGCCTGATCCGATCGATCGCGCCTGGCGCGGGCCAGGCCGGCCCGCTCAGCTTCCAGCCGGAGTCCCAGCGAGAGCAGCTCGAGCACGTTCCACGGGTCGTCACCCGGGCGGACCACGCCCAACCCGGCGACCAGCCCGCGGCGCGCATCCTCCAGCCGGTCGCGCCACAGGGCGAGCTCGACGATCGCGATGAGGGTCGGGAGGTCGGTGACCTGGGCGGCTTCCGCCTGACCTCCAGCGTCCGCTTGGGCCAGCAGATCGGCGGCCTCGCCGTACCGACCGCGCCCGGTCGCCACCCGAGCGCGCAGGGCCAGCGCCGGTCCGCGGCTCGCCCATGGAACACCCGCGTCGATCAGGGTTCGGGTCTCGCGCTCCGCCAGGTCCCAGTCGCCGGATCGGTACGCCCGTTCCGCGCGCTCAGCGGCGAGTCGGGCCGCCGCGGCGGACGGGAGGCCCAGCCGCCGGACCATCGAGGCACCCTCGCCGGCCGCCTCCTCGGACTCCGCTCGATGCCCGGCCCGGTCGAGCGCTCCGGCGAGCTCGGCGTACTGGTCGACGAGCGACAGGATCTCGCTCGGTCGCGGTGCGTCGCGGGACGCGGACGCGACGGATCGGCGAGCGGCGGCAAACTCGACCATCGCCGCGTTATCGTCGCCTAGCTTGCTGAACGCGAGGCCGAGCGCGAGGTGGGCGGCCGACTCGTCGCCCGCCGAACCGGCCAGTCGTGCCGCCGCGACCGCCCGCTGCGCGACGTCGCGCGCCTCCTCGGGCTGCCCCGCGATCGCGAGGGCCCGTCCCTGGGCGGCAAGCACCCGCGCCTGGACCTGCGTTCCGGGGATCAGTTCCGCGGCCGCTGCCGCGGATGCCATGGCGTCGAGGGCCCGTTCGCGCGCGTCGGCCTGCCACAGGAACCGGCCGAGGCGTTCGAACGCGACCGCGATCCGCTCGGCGTCGCCCGATCGTTCCGCATCGGCGACCGCCTCGCCGGCCAGCCGCACGGCATCGTCGGTGGATCCGGTCAAGGCCGCCATCTCCGCGGCGCGCCGGAGCACGTCGACGCGGGTGATGTCCCGTGTGCCCAGCGATTCGCGAGCCACGGGATCGCCGAGCCGGTTCCAGGCATCCAGGGCCGAGGCGAAGCCGGCGGCCGCCTCGGGGTACGCGAGGGACGCCTCGGCCGCACGGGCGGCGTCGATGAGTGCGGGCAGGGCGCGCCGACGGTCGCCCGCGGCGATCCAGTGGCGGGCGATCCGCGCGGGAATGCCGCTCGCATCGGGGGCGCCGGACGCTCCCGTCTCGAGAGCGGCGGCGACAGCCGCGTTGGTGGCCGTTCGTTCGCCGGGCAGCAGCTCCCCGATCAGCGCCTCACGCACGAGCTCGTGACGGAACCGGAAGCCGACGCCCCAGGAACCGCTGGCCGGCACGAGGATCGATCTGGCCACGGCCTCCCGCAGGGATCGGTCCAGCACGGCACCGTCGGCCTCGGATGCCGCCTGGAGCAGGGGGTACTCGATTCGCTCGCCGATGATGGCGGCGAGCCCCATCACCCGCCGAGCATCGGGGTCGAGGCCCCCGAGCCGCGCCAGGGCGATGTTCGCCAGCGTCTGTGGGACGGCGCCGGCCGGGTCGCCGGTGGTCGCGAGCTCCTCGGCGTAGAACGGGTTCCCGTCCGCCCGGCGCAGGAGTCGATCGAGCACATCCGCCTCCGGCCGATGACCGGTGACGGCCTCGACCAGCTGCGTGAGATCGGCGCTCGACAGCTGGCCCAGGCGGAGATGCACGACGCCGTCGCGACGTGAGAGCTCGTCGACCAGTCGCTGGACGTCGTCGCCCCCTGCGTCCGGATCCGCCAGCCGGAAGGTCCCGACCAGCACGACGCGCGCATCCCGCAGGACGCGGGCCAGGAACGCGAACAGGTCCAGCGACGAGCGGTCCGCCCAGTGGAGGTCCTCGAGCACGAGCACCGCGGGTGGCTTCCATTCGCCGAACCGCTCCAGGACCCCCGCGACCCCTTCGAACAGCCGGGTTCGCGCCCACCCGCCCGGCACCGGATCCGCCGGCTCGTCCGCGTCCACATCCGCGACCTGCGGTTCGGTGGCGAGCGACGGGCACCAGGCGGCCGAGGTCGGTCCTCGCCGGTCCAAGCAGCGCCGAGAGATCCGGCTCAGGAACGCGTCGTCCGAGCGTCCGGAGCGCATCGACCACCGGCGCGAAAGGGATGTCGGTCGCGCCAGAAACGGGGGTTGCGCCCACGACGGTGAGGGCGCCGCGCTCGGTGGCGAGGCGCTGGAGCTCCGCGACGAGGCGACTCTTCCCGATCCCCGCCTCGCCCGAGATCAGCACGACGCGAGCGTCGCCGCCGGCGGCCGCGTCGAGCGCTTCCTCGAGGACCGCGAGCTCCGCGTCGCGACCGACCGTGCGGCCACTCGCCAGCTGGCGGTTCACCGAGGCGGACCGAGGCGTCTGCGACCTGCCGCGGGCACTGTCCCCTCCTGCGACGACCGGCACCGCCGTCATCGGGACGCCCGGCTGGCGAACTCTACCCGTCGCGGCATGCGGGCTGCACGCTCACGCCGTCGCCCAGTCAGCCGACTCGGGGCTCGTCCCCGGATCCGGGCGTCTGACCTGAGCCGCAGCGCCGATCAGCGCCACCTCGACCCGGCTGTCGACACCGAGCTTGTCCTTGATGTGCGCGACGTGAACACTGGCCGTCTTCTTGCTGATGAACAGTGCCTCGGCGATCTCGCCGTCGGTCCGGCCGGTGGCGACCAACGCGAGGACCTCGAGCTCCCGGGGGCTCAGGCCGTGCCTGTCGCGGTCCGCCGGCGCGGATATCGCGATCGCATCGAGATTGGCCGACTCCATGGCCGCGAGGCCGGCATCGAGTGCATCGACGAGCGTCGACGCTGCCCCGGCGGCCCGGCACGCCTCATACGTGGCCGGTGGTAGCAGTCGCCGCGGGCGGTCCTCGAGTCGCGCCTTCGCACCGACGACCAGCACGTCGAGCAGCGGGTGCCAGCGGCTCGCCTCCGCGGCTGCCGCGAGCGTGACGGCCTCGGGAAGGAGCCCAACCTCGGCGAGCCACTCGGCGACGGCGCTGGCCAGCAGGCCGAGCGGCAGCCACCTGCTGGGCCAGCCCATCCGGAACGAGAGCTCGCCGCCATCGCGGAGGTGCTCGCGGGCGGCGACGAGGTCGCCTGTCAGCGTCGCCGCATACCCGAGCGATGCCTGCGCGAGCACCGAGACGAACGGCTCGCCGACGGCCAGCGCCCGGCGTTCGCCCTCCGCGAGCAGGCGGCGGGCCTGGGCAGACGACCCTTCGAGCAGCTCGAGGTACCCGAGGTTCACCTCCGACCAGGCGATGGCCCACCAGTCATCCGCGTCACGGCTCACGCGACAGGCTTCCTCGAGCCGCTCGCGCGCAACGCCCGGCTTGCGTTCAACGATCGCGACACAGCCCAGGCCGACGAGGAACTCCGCCGTCTTGCGATGATCCGCGAGCTCCAGGGCGACGGCCAGGCCCGCGGCGAACAGCCGATTCGCCGCGGCCAGGTCCCCGCCGTCGAAGGCGACGTAGGCGAGGCCCATTGTCGCCTCCGTCGCCCCGGTTCGATCCGCCGCGACCGTGAACGCGTCGAGGCTTCGCTCGAACAGATCGCGGCGACCGAGGTCGCCTAGCTCCTCTGCCATCCAGCCGGCGTGGGCGAGGACCGCGCCGAGCCTGGCTGGCTCGAGCCCTGCGGTCTCGGCCGCCTGCTCACTCCAGCGGAGACCCTCGGAGAGCCCGCCCGAGACGTACCAGAAGCGTGTCCCACACGCCACCAGCAGCCGGAGCAGCGCGTCGGATCGCTGGCCGTCGCGCGCCCACGTCATCGCCGCCAGCAGGTTGTGGCGCTCGACCGTGATCCGGCGGATCCAGGTCGCCTCCGCGGCGCCCAGGCCGCTCGTGCCTTCCGCGCCGGACTCGGCGAGGGCGACGAAGTACGCAAGGTGACGATCCCTCGTCTCCTCGAGCTCGCTGCCGGACAGCTGGTCCAGCGCGTACTCACGCGACGTCTCGAGCATCCGGTACCGGCCCTCGTCCTCTCGGCCCCCCGTCTCGACCTGGACGAGGCTGGCGTCGACGAGCTCGGCCAGGACCTCGACGACGTCCAGCTCGGGCCGGTCGGCGGGTCCGCGGACGACGGCATCCACGGACTCGAACGTGAAGCCGCCGACGAACACGCCGAGCCGCGCGAACGACGCCCGTGTCGTCGGGCTGAGCAGATCGCAGCTCCACCGGACGGTGTCCCGGAGCGTCTGCTGGCGTCGGGGGGCGTCCGCGGGGCCAGCGGCCAGAACCGGCGCCCGCCGCTCCAGCCGGCGCAGGAGCTCGTGCGGGAGAAAGACCCTCACCCGGGCCGCCGCCAGCTCGATCGCGAGCGGCAAACCATCGAGCCGCCGGCAGATCCCGGCGATCGGTGCGGCGTTCATCTCGGTCAGGCCGAAGTCGGGGCGAGCCGACTGTGCCCGCGCCACGAACAGCTCGACGGACTCGACGCCGCCGAGGCCGGCGACGGATGGCCTGCGATCGTCGGCCGGGAGCTCCAGGGGCACCACCGGATACTCCTGCTCGCCGGCGACGTGCAGCGGACCGCGACTCGTGGCCGCGATCCTGACCCCTGGCGCGGCGTCGATGAGTGCCCCGATGTCTGGGGCCGCGTCGAGGATCTGCTCGAGGTTGTCGAGGACCAGCAGGACCTCGCTCCCGCCGAGGCGGCGCGTGATGGCGTCGAGCGGGGTCGTCGCGTCGGCATCCCGGACGCCCAGGGCATTCGCGATCGCCGGCAGCGCAAGGCGCCAGTCGAGCACTGCCGACAGGTCGACGAAGGCGACCCCGCCAGGGAATCGGTCGGCCTCGCGTCGCGCCACCTCGATCGCGAGCCGCGTCTTGCCGATCCCGCCCGGGCCTGTGAACGTCAGCAGTCGGACCCGGCGCAGGTGGAGCCCGGCCCGATCAATGTCGGCCTCCCGGCCAACGAAGATCGTCCGCGCGTTGGGCAGCTCGACGAACCTCGCCGGGGCGACGACCGGCTCGCGCGGATCGGACACAGGCCCGGAGCGTATGGCTGGCTCCCAAGTCGGATTGGCGCTGAGTGTACGGCGATCGCGCCCGTCGTTGGGCGCCCCGCAAAAGAAGCGAATTGAGGCGCTGCTCGATGTGCGAGTGGCCTCCTTACGGCGAGTGTCGCGGCATCAGAGCCGCAACGCACAGGAGCCCGATCATGGTCCCCCCGAACATCCACCTGGTGACCGCGCTCATCGCCGAGGAGGAGCGCCAGCGAGCGCAGCAGGCGCGCCGCGCGCGGGCGGCGACGTCATCCTCAACCCCGCACCGAGGCGGCTGGAGGCTCGCGCCGTTGCTCGATGGGCTGCTCAGCACGCTGTCGATCCGCAGCCCCGAGGCTCGCTCGAACCGGCTGCCGACGGACGGGAGCAGCCCGGCCGGCGACTAGAGCTCTGGTGCCCGCCAGCCGCCGGTCGCGGCCTCGACGACGCGGGCCGCGGCGAGCACCACGTCCTCACGCCACGGCTTCGCGACCAGCTGGACGCCGATCGGCAGGCCCTCGGGCGAGGTGCCGGCGCGCACGACGGCGGCCGGCCAGCCCGTGAGGTTGTGGATCTCGCTGTACGTATCGCCGTAGGCCGGCGTGCGGCTGTCGCCGTGGAGGACCGCCGGGCTCGGCAGGACCGGGGACACGAGCAGGTCGAACGGCTGCATCCAGCGGAGCAGCCGGCCGCGCACCTCGTCGGCGCGCTCCACGACGGCGGTCAGCGCGTCGCCGGCGAGCGGCTCGCCCTCGCGCGGCGCGACCCAGCCGAACGTGTCGTAGGAGCCGTGCCCGGGCGTACCGGCCCCCTCGATGAGGCGCCACAACCACGCGAATCCGTCGGCGCGAACCACGGCCTCCCAGGCCGGACGGGCATCGCCGATATCGGGCGGGACGTGCTCCTCGACCTGCGCCCCAGTCGCCGCGAGCGCCTCGACGGCCGCCCGCACCGCCTCGACGGTCTCGGGTGTCGGTGTCCGGATCCCGTTGTCGCCGAACCACGCGACGCGCAGGCCGCCGACCTGGACCGAGCCCGCGTCGCCGAGCGCGGCCGGGACGACGTGCGGATCCTCGCCGTCGGGGCCGGCGATCAGCGGCAGGATCAGCTCCAGGTCCTCGACGCGGCGCGCGATCGGACCCAGCTGGGTGAACGACTCGAACAGGCCGCCGTGGCCCGGGCCAGTGCCCGGTCCTCGGCACGCGACCGCTGGTCGGCTTGATGCCGGCGACGCCGCACAGGTGCGCGGGCTGGCGGATCGAGTTCCCGCTGTCGCTGCCGATGTCGAAGGGCGAGCCACCCGCGGCGACGATCGAGGCCGAACCCGCCGCTGCTGCCGCCGGGCGTGCGATCGAGGTCGTACGGGTTCGACGTCCGGCCGTACACGTCGTTGTCGGTCTCGTTGGACCAGGTGAACTCGGGCGTGTTCGTCTTGCCCAGCAGGATCCCGCCGGCGCCGAGCAGACGCGCGACCACCGTCGAGTCCCGATCCGGGAGGCGGTCGCGCCAGCCGACGGTGCCGGCGGTGGTGACGACGCCCGCCGTGTCGAGCGAGTCCTTGATCGTGAACGGGACGCCGTGGAGCGGGCCGCGGACGGTGCCCCGGGCGAGCTCGGCGTCGGCAGCGCTCGCCTGTGCCCGGGCATCAGCGGCGAGGCGGACGACGGCGTTGATCCGCGGGTTGACGTCCTCGATTCGAGCCAGGCACGCGTCGACGACATCCGCCGAGCTGATCTCCCCGGCGGCGATGGCGCGAGCCATCCATGAAGCGGATCGGGCCCAGAGCGGTGTCGTCATGCGCGGGTCTCGAGCGCGGGTCGCGCGTCGAAGGCGATGACGCGCTCGCACCAGGCGGCGGCGCCGAGGAGGCGGTCGAGCCTGGACTCCGCACCGGTGAGCTGCAGCGCCAGCGGGAGGCCGGCGTCGTCGAGCCCCGTCGGGATCGCGATGGAGGGCAGCCCGGCGAAGCTCCACGGGGCGCACAGCATGAAGTCTCCAGTGCCCTCCGCGCGGAGCGGCGCCGGCCCCGGCGCGACGGGCGAGAGCAGCGCATCAATGTCGCGGAGCGGCGGCTCGACCGCATCGCGGAAAGCCGCCTGGACCTCGCGTGCGCGCTCGACCTCTGCCGCTTCGCGGGCCATCCCGGCCCGGACGAGCCCGGCGATCTGCGGCCCGTACTCGGCTTCGTGGGCCCGGAACCAGTCCTCGTGGACAGCGGCCGCCTCGGCCTCGAGGATCACACGTCCGGCATCGAGCAGCGCGAGCAACGAGGGCGGCAGGTCGACGTCGACGATGTGTGCGCCCGCGTCGGTGAGGCGAGCGACGGTCGTATCGATGTGCGCGCGGAGCCCGGGGCTCGCCTGGTCCAACAGCAGTCGCGAGACCGCGAGCCGCGGCGGATCTAGCCGCGGGACGTCGATGCGCCGGCCCAGGAGCACGCCCTCGACGATCGCGGCATCGAGGACGGACCGCGTGATCGGCCCGCCGTGGTCGAGCGACGGCGCCAGCGGCACGACCCCGTCGAGCGGCACCGCCCCGTAGGCGCCCTTCAGCCCCACCACGCCGCAGAACGCCGACGGCCGAAGGATCGAGCCGACCGTCTGCGTCCCGATCGCCGCCGGCACGTGGCGTGCCGCGACGGCCGCCGCCGAGCCCGACGACGACCCGCCCGGCGTGTGCTCGACCGACCACGGGTTGGTCGTCGGGGCCGGATCCTTGTACGCGAACTGTGTCGCCACCGTCTTGCCGACGATCACCGCGCCCGCGGCCCGCAGCCGGGCGACCAGCGTCGCATCCCGCGTCGGGAACCGGTGCGCGAACGGTGCGGCGCCAGACGTCGTGGGCATGCCGGCCACGTCGATGATGTCCTTGACCCCGATCGGGACGCCGTGGAGCGGCCCGGTCTCCCGGCCCGCGCCGACGTCCGCGTCCCGGGACCTTGCCTGGGCGAGCGCCCCGTCCGCATCGACGGTCACCCAGGCGCCCAGGGCGGCGTCGGTCTCCTCGATCCGTGCGAGGGCGGCTTCGGTCACCGCCTCGGCCGAGCGCTCTCCGCGGATGACCGCCGCGACGACCTCGCGGACGCCATGGTCGACAGGTCGTCGGGGATCCGCGTTCGCGCCCATCCGCCGAAGCATACGGAGGCGATCGGACGGCGTGCCCGACTTCCGGGGCCTGGAACGGGACGATTGACCGCCGGGCTGGCCCGCGCTGCGCGTTCAAGATGCCGCCCCGGCCTGAGCGCCGGCGACGCTGACCGCTACTTGCCCTCGCTGACGATCTCGGCCGTCACGATCGCATCCATCTTGTTGGTCGACTTGCCCAGCATCTTGCTCTCGCGGTCGTGGACCTCTCCACCCTTGGGCGGGAACTGGAGGGTCCCGAGGACGGTCATGAACCCGCCGACGGGGCCGGCGGCGCTCGTGCCCGTGAACGAATCGAGCGTCAGGCCGACGCACGAGCCACCGGTGGACCTGAACGTCGAGTCCGGGTCCCAGTAGACGAACCAGCGCAGGTCGAGGTTCGTGACGTCGTTCAGCTCGTGGTCGGCGAACAGCTGGAGCGTGCCCTTCTGGGTGTACGGCTTCGGACAGTCGGCGATCTTGATCCGGACCTCCGCCGTGGCTGGACCGCCGCCGCTGAACGTCACCGTCTGCGTGAGCCCGTCCGCCGAGATCTGGGGCGACGTCGCCATCTGCGACAGGATGATGTCCTTCGCGTGGACGGTCGTCGTGTACGACACACCGAATCCACTCGTGGTCATCGTGCCGTCGATCGACACCTTGAGCTTCTTCGTGCCCGTGTGGAATGTCAGCTTCAGTCGGCCGATTCCCTGTTTCGACACCGACTCGAGCTGGACGATCCCGTCCTGTCCATCCTCGTTCGGGGCGACGTAGGTCAGCTGACCCGGCGCCGTGTCGAGGTGATCGGGGTCGAGCGACTGCTTGCCGTCGAGGGTGGCCGTGATCTTCGCGGCAACCTTCTGGTTGAACCGGTGCCCGAGGCCGACCTGGAACTCCGTCGAGCTCCCCTTCTCGACCTCCTCGGTGTGCGTCGGCTTGTTGTTGTTCGCGAAGGACGACTCGGGGATGTACCCGGGTGCGGTCACGATCACGCAGCGCGTGTCCCGCCACACGTCCTGCGCCTCGGCGTAGGCGGCCTGGATCATCGCGTAGTCCGAGCTGGCGTTCTGGGCGGTGTGATCGGTCATGGCCGGGGTGACCGCCCCGGTGGTCTTGCTCGACGTCGTCGCGTCCGCCCAACCCCCGATCGTCGGCGCGTACGTGCCACCCGCGGGCACGCCGTCGGTGATGCCACTCGCCGTGAACGACGCCGAGCCTTCCTGGGTCGCCTCGGGGCCGCCGTCGGCGGAGGCCGTGCGCTTGTAGTGCTCATCCTGGGTGAACGACTGGGTGACGCTGCCGAGCGTCGCCGAATTGTCGGAGGTGCCCTGGAATGTGCTCGAGCGCGTGTGGCTCCCCGTCGCGTGCGACCCGACGCGCGCACGAGGTCCCGCGAACGTGCTTGTCTCCTCGGTCGACGACACGGCCAGGGACCCCGGGACGAGGCCCGCGGCGCTCGGACAACCGTCGAGCTCGCCGGCGATCGTCGCGCGCCGCGTCTCGGTCAGGACCGTCGTTCCGGTCGCATCGTCCGTCACGGTGTTGAGGATGTCGGTGTCGAGCTCGACCTTGACGTCCGAGCCCGCGAACGCGACGTCGACCACCGTGTGGAGCTGTGATGTCGCCGTCATGCCGCCTGCGGACTCGGTCGCCCTGGTCGTGCCTTCGTCGCCGTGATACGAGGTCGGACCCGCCACGCCGATCTGGCCGACGCCGCCAACGATGAACGCCTGGAACTCCTCGTAGGGCGCCGGCAGGGACCGGAAGGCCGCGAGCGTCGCCGTCGCCGCGCCCTCGCGGCCGAAACCGTGTGGGATCGTCAGCTGCTGCCGGGCGGCCGTCTCCGCCTGGCCGACGAGGGCCAGGATCTGGTCGGCGTCGGTGCCCAGCGACGTTGGGACGCCCATCTCGGCGAGCAGCTCCTCCCGCTCGAGGTCGATGCCCGCGTCGGGGACCGGCTGCCCGTTCCTGGCGATCGCGTCGGCCAGCATGGCCGCGAATGCGTCATCGCCAGCCGCGCCCGAACTCGGCGCGGTCATCGACGCGACGGTCTGCGGTGGCTGGCTCGCGGCTGCCGACGGGGTCACGACCGGGGAAGAGCCGCACGCGGCGACGATCACGGCGACGAGCAGCACGGCGGGGCGGCCGAGGGCGGCGCGGCGTGTCGGCACGACCGGAGTATGGGCGTACGGTCAAGGGCCGAATCCAGTTTGACGCAGGCAGCCCGCGCCCGGAGACTTCCCCACGTTCACCCCGAAGGCTGCGGAGGCGCCAGCATGGTTGACCAGGCGGTGCGATCGATAGACCCAGCGCGCCTGCGGGCCTTCGGCGACCGGTTCGGCGGGGAGATCGTGCTGCCCGGCGACGCGACCTACGACGCTTCGCGGGCGGTCTGGAACGGCATGATCGACCGGCGGCCGGCGATCGTCCTTCGCCCGGACAGCGCGAGCGAGGTCGTCGCTGCGCTGCGTTTCGCGCGCGACGAGGACCTGGAGATCGCCGTCCGCAGCGGCGGCCACAGCCTTCCCGGGTACTCAACCTGCGACGACGGGGCGATCATCGACCTCGCCCGGATGCGTGGCGTGACCGTCGACCCCGGGCGGCGGGTCGCGCGCTGCAACGGCGGCGCCTTGCTGGGTGAGCTCGACGACGCCGCCCAGGCCGTCGGCCTCGCGTGTACCTCCGGCACGGTCTCGCACACCGGTGTCGCCGGCCTGACGCTGGGTGGTGGCATGGGCCGTCTGCAGCGCAAGCTGGGGCTCTCGATCGACTGCCTTCGCGCGGTTGAGCTTGTCACGGCCGACGGCCGCCAGGTGCGGGCAAGCGCCGACGACAACCCCGACCTGTTCTGGGGCATGCGAGGTGCGGGCGCGAACTTCGGCATCGTTACTGCCCTTGAGTTCGACCTGTCGCCGGTTGGGCCCGAGATCACCCGTGGTGCCCTCATCTATCCAGCCGAGCGCGCGCGCGATGTCGCCGCCGTCTTCCGCGACTACATGCCCTCGGCGCCCGACGACCTGATGGCATCGGTCATCGTCGGCGAGGCGGTCCCGGCCGACGAGTACCCGCCCGAGATCGCGGGCAAGCCGATCGTGATCCTGTCGGTCGCCTACGCCGGTCCCGAGGCGGAGGCGGATCGCGCGCTCGCCCCATTCCGTGCCCTGGGTCCGGCAGCGGCGGGGACCATCGGCCGCATGACCCTGCTCGAGTCCCAGCACGCGAACGACGAGGCGATGGCGTGGGGCCACCGCATCTACACGAAGAGCGGGTTCGTGCGCGCCCTGCCCGACGAGCTGATCGATGGCTTCGTCGATCACGTGGCCGACTCGCCGCCCGGCGAGGACGTGTTCTCGATCTGGGCTTTCGGTGGAGCCATCGGACGTGTTCCCGAGGATGCGACCGCGTTCGCGGGCCGGTCGGCGCCGTTCTGGATCGGTGCCGAGTCGCTGTGGGACGACCCGGCCGACGACGCGGCCCACCGCGAGTGGGGGCGCTCGGGCATGGAGCTCATCGATCCATGGCGGGAGACCGGCAGCTACGTGAACGACGTGGCGGAGTTGGGGGACGAGGCGATCGTCCGGAGCATCTACGGCGACGCCAAATACGACCGCCTGGTCGCGCTCAAGCGAGGCTGGGATCCGGACAACGTGTTCCACCTGAACCAGAACATCCGCCCATAGGTCGGGTCGCCCGCCACCTCGCGACGGGCCCGAGAACCGTTTCGGTCCTGCCGACGCCTCTTACCTCGAGGCGGGCCGTGAACCAGCGATGGCTCGTCGAGCGGGTGAGGCGAGGTCACCACGACGCCTTCGCCGAGCTCGTCGAGAGGCCGTCGCCAGGTTGGACGTCGCGGCCCGCCTCGATCCTCGCGACGAGGACTGGAGCGTCGGCGTGCCTGGGCCGAACCCGAGACCGTCAGTGCTCGTCGCGGTCAGCCTCGGCCTTCGTCTCGTGGACCGTGCCGGGTGCGTGCGCGGGCGGCGCATAGATCGTGATCAACCGCAGCGGGCCTTCTCCCTGGTTCCTGAAGTTGTGGCGGCAGCCCGCGTGGACGAAGACGAGCTCGTTCGGGCCCGACCCCGCTCGCCAGCCCGTCGATCGTCGCCTCCCCGTGGCCCTCGACGAACAGGAACACCTGGTCGGTGTGTGCGTGGACCTCATCGCCGATCTCGCCTCCGGGCGGGATCGACATGACGACGACCTGCTCGTGATCGCCGGTCTGGATCACGCGCCGGAAGGCGTCGTTCGATCGTGCGGCGGCGAGGATGTCCACGGCTGTGGTGACGGTTGGAAGCAACGGTGATTGCATGGTGTCCTCCGCGGAGTGCCCCGAGCCTGGGCCCGCTTGCCGAACCCTGAGTCGTTGACTCTGCGCGTTGCCGCGCGGACGCGACAGGGCCGAACGACCTCTGTTTGCACATAGGGGAGACGCTTGCATAATGCATGCACAAGCCGCAAGATGCATGCATGCCGTCGATCACCGTTCGCGACGTCCCCAACGATGTCCGTGACGAGCTCGCCGCCCGGGCCGCTCGGGCCGGCCGCTCGCTCCAGGAGCACCTGCGCGCCGAGCTGATCGAGCTGGCGCGCAAGCCGTCCGCTGCGGACCTGCTCGCGCGAGCCCGAGCGCGTTCGAACGTGACCTCGACACGGCTCCCGGCTGCTCGAATCCTCGAGCACCGCGCCGCCGATCGGCCGTGACCGTAGTCGCCGACTCGAGCGCGGTGATCGCCGCGCTCGCGGACGGCGGTCCGGTCGGCGACTGGGCCGCGGCGGAGCTCGGGTCACAGGACCTGGCCGCACCACACCTGATGCCGGTCGAGGTCGCCAACATCCTGCGGCGTGCCGTGCTCGCTGGGGACCTGTCCGCCGACGCCGCCGCGCTCGCGCACGACGATCTCGTCAATCTGCCGGTGGAGCTGTTCCCGTACGAGTCGCACGCCCAGCGCGTATGGGAGCTGCGCGAGAACTTGACTGCCTACGACGCCTGGTACGTGGCGCTAGCCGAGTCGCTGGACGCAGCCTTGGTCACGCTCGACCACCGCCTCGCCCGCGCGACCGGCCCGCGCTGCCAGTTCAGGCTGCCGCCGCGTCGCTGACCGGCCGGCGCGGACGCGCTCTGATCGTGCGACCGGTCATGATCCAGCCGATGTTCACGTCCTCACGTTGGACGTTGCTGGCGATCGAGGTAGGACGGCCACTGCGCGGGCCGCGTGATCGCAATGGCGAACACATCGTCGCTGACGCGTCGTCGCGATCGCTCAGGGCTGTCGCCACTGCGGGGAATGTACGCTCAGCGACGGAACCGTCGCGTCGCGAGGAGCGTCCGCCCGACTGTGCACCGGATCGTCGCCATCCTGCTCGTCGCCGCCGCCCTGGCGGCCTGCTCTGGCCCGCGCGCCGCCCCGAGTGCCGGCGAGACCTACGCCATCGGCGGCCATGCGGTCGCGGGTCCGACGTGTCCCGTCGAGCCGGCCGTGCCCATCCCAGGTCAGTGCGAGCCCCGCCCGGTCGCGCATGCGACGATCGTTATCGCGGACACGGATGCGAACGAGGTTGCCAGGTTGACGACAGCCGAGGACGGCGGCTTCGCAACGACGCTCCCAGCCGGCTCATACACGCTCACCCCCCAGCCGGTGGCTGGCCTGATGGGCGGGGCGCCTGCGATCTCGTTGGTGGTCTCAGCGAGCGAGCACCCCACCGACATCCTGATCGAGTACGACACTGGGATCAGGTAGGTCTGCGCCGTGTCGAGGGGCTGTCCAGGCGCTGGCCGCCGGTCCCTCGGCGATCAGTCGGTGTCAACCGTGTCGTCGGGATCGAGTGCCAGCGACGCCGAGTTGATGCAGTAGCGAAGTCCGGTCGGGTTCGGGCCGTCGTCGAACACGTGGCCGAGGTGGCCGCCGCAGGTCGCGCAGTTGGCCTCGGTTCTCCTCATGAACAGCGACCGGTCGGTCTCGGTCGCGACGGCGTCCCCGCTGGCCGGCGCGAAGAAGCTCGGCCAGCCGGTGCCGGATTCGAACTTGGTCTCGGATCGGAACAGCTCGGATCCGCAACCCGCGCAGCGGTAGGTCCCGGCCTGGTGCTCGTTCCATAGCGCGCCGGTGAAGGCTCGCTCGGTGCCCTTGCCCCGGAGGATCCGGTACTGCTCGGGGGTCAGCTCTGCGCGCCACTGGGCGTCGGTCTTGTCGATGGGGGTGGTGGCCTTCGTATCGGTCATGGGCACATCATGACGCGCCACTGCGACGCCCCGATGACAGGCTGGTCGTGAGGCCCGCGGTCAGGCGAACGTCGAATCGACCCACGTCTGCCAGGCGGCCGTCTCGGCGGCCACGTCCACGTCGTCGCGATAGACGTGATGCCCGAGGTAGGCGACGCCCGATCCGAGCATGAAGCGGTACAGGGCGTCCGGGCCGCGCACGCCGACGAAGCTCGGCGAGACGAAGTCCACGACGCCCTCGACCGGGGGAACGCCCCCGGGCGCGAGCCGCACCCGGTCGCCCTCGGCGACGGCGGCCGACACGCCGAGCTCGCGTCGCAGCGTCGCGAGCCCGCCCTCCCGATCGACATCGGGGCGCATGGCCACGACGACGCTCGCCCGCCGGCCGAGGAAGTGGACGACGTATTGGGCCATCTGGTGGAGGTACATGAAGTCGCCCTCGTCGAGGGCGTCGTACTCGGCCTCCCAGTCGTCGGCCAGGAAGCCCGAGTGCACGAGGCGGACCACGGTGATCCCGCCGGCGCGGCCCTCGATCGTGTACTCCATCGCATGGAACGTGCCGTCCGGCGCCGTGTCGCCGCGATGCGCGAACCGCCGCGGCGGATCCCAGGCCGTGACCCCGTGTGCCGACTCGCCACTCTCCTCGCCGAACGAGATGCGGACCCGCCCGCCGAGGCGCGGCTCGACCTCGTTGCCGGTCCCGAGGAACCAGCCGTCGATCCCGGGGCCGGTCGCGACTGCCTCCCAGACCGCCTCGGGACTCGCGTGGACCTCGATCTCCTTGGTCAGCTCGAACGGGTGTGTCACGTCAGGGCTCCTTGATCGATGGCGTGGCGGTATCGCCCGTCACGGTCGGGTGGATGGCGACGATCAGGCGATGTGAACGGCCACGTGCCGCTGTTCCGTCGTGATACCTGGCGACCAGCCCGGTCACGGACGCCGCCAGCTCTGCCGCGAAGGCCGATCGATCAGCGGCGGTCGCGAACCTGACCTCCGCGTCGAGCGCGAACGTCGCGACCGGCTTGCGGGCCGCGTTGCCGCCGACGATCAGGGCACCGACGTCGCGGACCAGGCGCGCGGCGAGCGCAAGCAGCCAGAAGGCGGACAGCCGGTCGGGCGCGCGCGATGGATCGGGCGCGACGAGGGCGAGCGCGGCTGGGGAGATCACGTACGAGGCGGCCGTCGCCTGCATCAGCCGCTCGTGCATGTTGCCCTTGCGGCGCTCCTCGACCAGCTCGACCAGGCCGTGCTGCTCGAGAGCCCGCAAGTGGTAGTTCACCAGCTGCCTCGGCATCCCGATCCGGGTCGCCAGCGTGGCCGCCGACGCGGGCTCGGCCAGCTCGGCCAGCAGCCGCGTCCGCACCGGGTGGAGCGACGCCTCGGCTGCGGCGGGGTCCTCGATGACGGCGATGTCGATCACGCGGTCAACTGTGCCACCGACAAGAACAATTGTCAAGACAAATCATGTGGTCAACATTCTGCGGGCGCTCGGACGCCGAGCGAACATCGTGCCAGAGGCGGCTCGTGGCGCACGATTTCAGGCCGTCCAGCACTTCCCGGCCGGAGTCACGCCCGACTACGGTTCAGGCGGGAAGGGCCATGCCCTGCGAACCGAGAGAAGGCAATGAACACCAACCGGAGACTCGCGATCGCCGCAGGCGTCGCATTCCTGATCGCAACGGTCGCGCAGCTGGTCGGCGTCGCGCTGGCATCGCCAATCCTCAGTGCGCCGGACTACCTCGCCCGCATCGCGGCGGACCAGGACAGGGTCATCCTTGGCGCGTTCTTCCAGTTCGTCGGGGCCTTGGCGTGTCCGGCGATCGCGATCGCGCTGTACCCGGTCCTGCGGAAGCAGGGTGAAGGCCTGGCCCTTGGCTCCGTTGGCTTCAGGACCATCGAGGGCGGGCTCCATGTCCTCATCGCCGTCTGCATCCTGATGCTGGTCACCCTGAGCCAGGCGTGGATGAACGCCACCGTCGCGGCTGCGCCGGCGTACGAGGTCTCAGGTGCTGTGTTGCTGTCAGCCCGCGAGTGGCTGGGCCCCGTCTCGGTGCTGAGCTTTGGCCTCGGGGCGATCATGTACTACTGGGTGTTCTATCGATCGCAACTCGTGCCCCGGTGGCTGTCGGCCTGGGGTCTGGTGGCCGTCCCGATGGTCATGCTGGCCTCCCTCCTCGTCATGTTCCGCGTGATCGCCAACTTCTCCACGACGGAGGTCGTCCTGGCCCTCCCGATCGCGGTGCAGGAGATGGTCCTGGCCGTCTGGCTGATCGCCAAGGGCTTCGCTCCCGCTGCCATCGCCTCCGAGTCGGCCGGCGAGTCTTCGCGGCGGCCGGCCGGCACGAGCCCCGTGACCGTGAGCTGACCGATGGCAACGGCAACGACGAAGACACCGTTCATGCCGCCGCGCTGGATCGTGAGTGCGGCTTGGGCGGTCCACCGGGCGATCTACCGGATCACCGGTGGCCGGCGCGGCCTCCGGAGCCCGACCCCGGATCGGTGGGGGATGATGCGGCTCAGGTCGGTCGGGCGCCGCAGCGGCGAGGAGCGGGCCGCCATCCTCGGCTACTTCGAGGATGGCCCGGACCTCGTGACGATGGCCATGAACGGCTGGGCCGAGGCCGAGCCCGCCTGGTGGCTCAACCTGCAGGCGCGACCGGATACGACCGTAGACCTGGTCGATGGGCCCCGTGCGGTCCACGCCCGTGCTGCGGATCCGGAGGAGCGGCCGCGCCTGTGGGCCAGGTGGGGCACCTATGACAAGGAGCTCGACGGCTATTCCGCCCGGCGTCCGGGCGAGACCGCGGTGGTCATCCTGTCGCCGCGGATCATGAATGAGCCCGCGACCTTCGCGGGCTCGCTCAACGTGGATCGGGACGCGCTGTCCTAGGCGATCCCGGAGCCGGCCGAGGCAGAGAAGTGCGCCCGCCAATGCTTCCAATTGGGGGACGACATCGGCGACCGAAGTGAGACGGCCCATCGGGCCGGCGTGTCGATGACTCCCGATGAGATCGCCGACAATGTCTTCGAGCGAACGCGGCATGTCACCGTCGCCTCGACCGAGCGGTTGACAGAGTCGCCGCTGTCACGGCGTGAGATGGAGGTCGCCGAATTGGTCGCTGAAGGAGCCACCCGCGCCCCCGTCGCACGGTGGGTCGCAGGCACCGCGGTCGCCGCTCCCGATCAGCGCGGATCGGGCATTGCCTGACAACGGCCCGCCGGGCATCGACATCCTCCGCCTGGCGGCGTTCACGACGGAGCCCAGCGGTGGCAACCCGGCCGGCGTGGTCTTCGGTTCCGTGGCCCTTTCCGACGGCGAAATGCAGCGGATCGCTTCAGAGATCGGCTACTCCGAAACGGGCTTCCTCACGCCGGCGGTCGACGGCGGGTCGTCCCTTGACGGCCGGCGGTTCCGGGTCCGTTACTTCAGCCCGGTGGCCGAGGTCCCGTTCTGTGGCCACGTCACCATCGCCGCGGGCGTGGCGCTCGCCGATCGGCTGGGCGAAGGCCTGTTCGAGCTCGTCACCAACGGCGGCATCGTGCCGGTCGACGTGGGTCGGGACCCCGAGGGCCGCCTCCGCGCGACGCTCACGTCGGTCGCGCCGCGGGTCAAGCAGCCCGCGGACGCCTTCGTCGAGGCCGTGCTCGCGGCGCTCCATTGGTCGCGATCCGATCTCGATGAATCCCTGCCGCCAGGCCTTGCGTTCGCAGGCGCCTGGCATCTCGTCCTGGCGGTGCGCGACCGGGCGACCCTGACCGATCTTGCCTATGACTTCGACGATCTCCGTCGGCTCATGCTCACCGAGGATCTCACCACCGTTCAGCTCGTCTGGCGCGAGTCGGTCGATCTGTTCCGGTCGCGCAACCCGTTCCCGGTCGGCGGCGTGGTCGAGGATCCGGCGACCGGCGCCGCCGCCGCGGCCCTCGGTGCCTACCTCCGCCACCTCCTGCGGGCCGGCGCGCCGACCACGTTCACCATCCTCCAGGGAGTCGAGATGGGTCGGCCGAGCCTGCTCACGGTCGAACTCGTCGACGGCCAGCCCGGAATCCGTGTCAGTGGCACAGCCGTTCCGATCCCGTCCTGAGTATCCGGGCGCCGCCGCCCAGATCGGTGGAGTCGCCATCCGTTGACACGGGCGGGGCCTGTCCAATGGTCGAGCTGACCCTTGGCCCAGCGAGGATAGCGCAGCCTTTGCGCGCCTCATCGCGACCGGCCAGGAAAGGGCCCAGGGATCTGGACCACCCACGTCGTGTCGATCGCGGGGGTTCAACGGCCCCCGTCTAACCGGGACAACGAGTCGTCCATCACCTGCGGCTGACAATCGGCTGATCGGTCATCGCACCGGGCACCTCTGGCATCGTGGCGCTCGCGCTCATCTGGCGGTCGGCGACCCAGTCGGTGCGCATGCCCTCATCACGCAGGCCCGCGATGTGGTCCGCGATCGCCCCGACCTCGGTGTCCTGCCTGCCGAGGTGGACGCGCTCCGGGCGACCTTGGCGACACGGCCGCCAGGCGCCGTGGGGGCGCCACGAGTCTCACGGTCGCGGAGCTCCGCGTACTTGTGCTCCTCCCCTAATACCTCTCGTTCAAGGAGATCGGGCAGCGACTCGGCCTCAAGGACACGACGGTGCAGTCACAGGCGCACGCGATCTACGACAGGCTGGGCGCGCCGACCCGCAGCGAGGCCGTCGACCGGGCCGTCGACGCCGGGCTCCTTGAGCGCTTCTTGGGGCGACGTCCGGGATGCCCGAGGCCCTCCATCAACTGGACGAGCTTCTCGCCGACCTGGGCGCGAGCGCGGGAGGGTCATGAAGTATCGTCGAGCCCAGCGAGCGAACCCCTGTGGACGGAGCGCAGCGAATGCCACGGAAGCCCGACGAGATTGCCTGGGACGAGGGGATTCTCGCTGACTTCCATGCGCATGCCGGCCAGATCACCCGGGGCCGGCTCGCGGGGGCCAACGTCCTGCTGATGACCTCGGTGGGTGCGAAGTCCGGCGAGCCGCGGATCGCGCCACTCGGCTACAGCCGCGACGGCGAGCGATATGTCGTCGTCGGCTCGAACAGCGGCCTGCCCCATCAGCCCGCATGGCTCGCCAACATCAGGGCCAACCCGATCGTCGGCCGTCGAGGTCGGCATCGAGACGTTCCAGGCGCGCGCGACGATCACCGGGGGCGCCGAGCGCCAGCGCCTGTGGGCCGCACACGTCGCGGAGCTCCCGCACTTCGCCAGGTACGACGACATGACCGAGCGTGAGCTTCAGGTCGTCGCCATCGAGCGACTCGCCCACAACGCCTGAGGCTGATCGTCAGCCCTCACTCTGCGCCCCGGAGCGCTGACTAGAGGGAGACCCTGCGTCCGGCGCGGCCTTCGCATCGACCGCATCACACCGGCTTGGTTGACGCACGCTCGCCCCGATACGCCCATTTCGTCCGGAGCGGATCGGCTCGACCGAACGCGAGCAGCGCGATGGTTCCTCCGACGACCCCGACAAGCCCGCACAGGATGAACGCAGCGTTGAGGCCGGCTGCGTAGGCGTTGACATAGGGCTGGATGTCGGCTGGGGTCACGGTCGTCGCCACCTGTTCGAACGACGGCGTGCCGACGGCGACGAGGACGGACCGAAAGGCATCGATCGCCTGCGCCGCATCGGCCGGCGGCATCCCTGCGACGGAGGCCGTATACGTGCGCATGGCCACGTCCGCGACGATGGCGCTGACGAGCACGATCCCGATCCGCCGACCGAGCGAGATCGACGACTCGTTCAGCGCCGCCGCCGACGCCGGCAACCCGTCCGGCACGCTGGCGAAGATGATCGCCGTTCGGACGGTCGTCGCCACGACGAACCCGGCCCCGACAAGCACGCACGGGACGATGAAGGCGAGATACGACGCGGACTCGGTCGCGACGGCAGCGAGCACCAGGTTGCCGATCCCCACGAGGACGACGCCGAAGCCCACGAGCCAGCGCGGTGGAACGCGCTTGAGCAGGACCCCGGCGACGGGGCCCGCCAGGAGCAGCGCGCCCGCGAGGGGGGCGATGGCGACGGCGGCCAGCCACGGCTCGAAGCGGAGGACCAGATGGAAGTAGAGCGGCAGGTTGAGCACCGCAGCCGTCTCTGAGACGGCGATCGTGACACCGACGAACAGTGCGACCGTCACGCGCCGCCGGATGATCCGGGCCGGGCCGGCCTTCCGCGCGCGGTTGAGGCCCTGGTAGCCGATCACGAGCGCGAGGCCGCCGACGATCATCGCCCAGCGCAAGGGGTTGTCGAGGCCGCCGCCGATCCAGGTCAGCCCCACCGTGAAGGTGATGATCCCAAACGCCGAGACGGCGACCTCGACCACGAGCGGACGCTCCGCCTGCGTTGGCCGACGCAGCTCCAGCGTGCGGGTCCAGGCAAGCCGCAGCGCCACGGCACAGACACCGATCGCGGCGATCATCGCGGGCCATTGCTCTCCCGGCACCGCCCGCAACAGGATCGACCCGGCGGCACCACCAACCCCGTACGCGCCATAGGCGACGCCGATCGCGGTTGCCCGGACTGCGCCCTGGTAGCTCGTGGCAACGAGAGCGATGGACACAGGAATGACGAATGCGGCCCCGGTATGCCCCATGATCCGGGCCATCACGAAGATCGGACCGGCGGGGACGATCAGGCTCACGAACGCGGCGAGCAGCTCGACGGCAAGACCACCCATCACGACCTGTCTGGCTCGTCTCAGGTCGCCAACGGCGCCGCCGAGGAGGATCAATCCCGACGCGCCAATCGAGGCCAGGAGGACGAGGGTCTCGAACTGCGGGTTCTCTCGGACGGCCTCCTGGACGGATGGCTGAGTGGGCGCCCAGACCTGCGGATCCATCGCAGCCGCGACGAGGGCGACGGACCCGGCGAGCAACGCGCCTCTTGCTACCGGGTCGCTGAACAGGTCGGTTATGGAAAGGGGGAGTCCTGGGCGGCGCACGTCGGCGATGATCGCTCCTGACCTAGGCAGTGGCGGGCGCGGCCGCGACAAGCACCGGCTCGCTACCCGTCCGGACCTTGAGGAGCTTCTTCCCCTCCTCGACCACGATCAGCGACAGGGCCACGCCGATGCACACGAGCCACTGCTCTCCGGTCAAGCTGGTCATCTGGAGCACGTTCTGGAGAATGTGGAGCTCGGTAGCCAGGACGATCGTGACGATGGACAGTCCGGTCGCCTTGAGCAGCGCCGGGTTGCCCGAGGATGTAGCCGCTGAAGACCGACCGGCTTCTCGTCAGCCGTTTCCAGGGATGAGGCGATGCGGAACAGCGAGAAGGTGGTCACCCCCATCGTGCGCGCGACGTCGTCGCGTAGGTACCGCTCGCCCACGCGATGACGGCCAGGGTGCCGCCGCCCATGACGAGCCCGACCACCACGAGCCAGATGGTGAGCGGACGCGGCAGGATCGGCTGATCCTTCGGCCGCGGCCGCTCATTCATGAGGCCATCTCTCGGCTTCCCGAAGCCGAGACCCATCGCCTGGAAGACGTTGACCGTGAAGTTGAGCCACATGGTCTGGAGCGGCAGGAACGGGACGCCGCCCAGGATGTTCAGGAGCGACGAGCCCAGGAACACCGTGATGTACCCGTAGCAGGCCGCCATCTGGAAGCGGATGAAGCGCATCAGGTTGTCGTAGACGTTGCGGCCGATGCTGATGGCCTTGATGATCGTGGCGTAGTTGTCGTCGGCGAGGATCATGTCCGCGGCCGCCTTGGTGACCGCCGTCCCGGTGATCCCCATCGCGATGCCGATGTCGGCCTTCTTGATGGCCGGCGCGTCGTTCACGCCGTCGCCGGTCATCGCCACGATGTGGCCCTGCTCCCGCAGGACGTCCACAAGGTGGACCTTGTCCTGGGGCGAGACCCGGCCGATGACCCCGATGTCGTCGACCTCCTTGAGCACCGTGTCGTGGTCCATCGCCTCGAACTCGGCGCCGGTGATCGCCGTGCCGGGGATCCCCAGCTGCTTGGCGACCACGGCGCCCGTGACAGCCGCGTCACCCGTGATCATGCGGACGTGGACGCCGGCGCCACGGGCCTCCGCGATGGCGGCCTTCGCGGCAGGCCGCGGAGGATCGGTGATGCCGACGAGCGCGAGGAGCGTGAGCCCATCGATGGCCTTCAGGAGGTCACCGGCCGGGTCGAACGTGGCCGCGTCGAAGTCCTTCCGACCCGTGGCCATGAGTCGCAGCCCCTCCTTGCCCATCCGGTCGCTCTCGGCGAGGTAGGCATCGCGCAGCTGCGCGATCGGGACCTCGGTCCCGTCGGGACCATGGGCGGCCGCGGCGCGCTTGAGGAGCTGGTCCTGCGCGCCCTTGATGTAGGCCCGGACGACCTTGCGCCCGCTGTCGTCGGTCCAGTCGTGGAAGGTGGCCATGAGCTTGTATGCCGCGTCGAACGGCAGGGTCGCCACGCGCGGGTACTGGGCGCGGGTCAGGTCCGCATCGACGCCGCCCTTGGCCGCAAGGACGACGAGCGAGCCCTCGTTCGGGTCGCCGATGAGGTCGCCGTCCTTGATCTCGGCATCCGAGCAGAGGGCCATCGGCAGCAGGTAGGGCTCGAGCTTGAGCTCGGGCTGTCCGGCGGCCTGGGTGATCTTGCCCTCGGTGGAGTAGCCGGTGCCGGAGATCGAGTAGCGCCGCCCGACGATGGCCATCTGGACGGCGGTCATCTGGTTCATCGTGAGGGTGCCGGTCTTGTCGGAGTTGAGCGCCGAGGTGGATCCGAGGGTCTCGACCGAGCGGAGCTGCTTCACGATGGCTCCCGCCGCCGCGAGCATCTGGGAGCCCTTGGACAGGATGGCCGTGTCGATCGCCGGGAGCGCCGTCGGGATGGCGGCGATCATGAATGCTACGGCGGTGAGGAAGAGCTCCTGGAGCGGCACGCCGCGGGCGATCCCCAGGACGAGCGACGCCGTCAGCGCGAATGCGGCGAGGACCAGGATCTGGCGCGTCAGCCCGTTGATCTGCTTCGTCAGCGGCGTCTCCTCGGCCGGCGTCGCCTGGAGCATCCCGCTGATGTTGCCCACCTGGGTGTCCATGCCGGTCGTGACGACAAGGATGACGCCCGAGCCCCGCGTGACCTGGGTGTTCATGAACGCCATGTCCACCCGGTCGCCGAGGGCGGCGTCGGCCGCGACCGCGTCCACCTGCTTGGGCGTGGGCACACTCTCGCCCGTGAGCGCCGACTCGTCGATCTCGAGGGTCGCGGCCGTGAGGATCCGGGCGTCGGCGGGGACGAGGTCGCCCGCCTGGAGGTTGACGACGTCGCCAGGGACCAGCTGGTCCATCGGGAGATCGACGAGATTGCCGTCCCGGCGAGTCTTCGCCGTGACGACCAGTGATTGGCTGAGGGCATCAGCCGCCGATGACGCCTTGCGCTCCTGCTTCAGGCCCATCACCGCGTTGCCCAGCGTGAGCAGGATGAGCATGACGCCGGTGAAGAACTGGCCGGGCAGGAACAGGCAGATGATGCCCGCGACGAGGAGCACGATCTGCATCGGGTCGGCGTACTGTGCCAGGAACTGCTGCGCGCGCGAGGCCTTCTTGGCCGAGGTGAACTTGTTCGGGCCGACCTTGGCCCGCCGGGCGTCGGCCTCGGCCGAGGTCAGGCCCTTGGCGACCTCGACGCCCTGCTGGCGCAGGGCGTCGTCCGGGCTGAGGGCATACCAGGCGGGGGTGCTCTCTCCCGCAGCGGGGCTCACCGCCGTGGACGAAGTCGCAGTCATGCCTTCTTTCCCTTCTTGCCGGTCTTCTTGTGACCCGCCTTCTTGGCTGCTTTCGTGGCGACCTCGACCGCGTACGGATCCGGCGCGGCGCCGGCGGGTGCCTGCGCCTCGAGCTCGACCTTGGTGGCCTGGAGGGCATCGCGGGCTTCCTTGGACACGATGGGGTACTTCGGATCGAGCTGGATCAGGGTGTCGGCCAGGACGCCGGCGGCGGCGACCCTCGCGAACGGCTTGTCGTCGGCCGGGATCACGTACCAGGGCGCCCACGGGGTGCTGGTGTTGGAGAGGACCTCGGAGAACGCCTTCTGATAGGCGTCCCAGTAGGCGCGCTCCTTGACGTCGTTGGCGCTGAACTTCCAGTTCTTATCCGGCTCGTCGATCCGCGACAGGAACCGGCTGCGCTGCTCCTCGTTGCTGAGGTGCAGGAAGAGCTTGACGAAGCGGAAGCCCTGGTCGGTCAGGTAGTGCTCCCAGTCGTTGATCTCGCGGAAGCGGCGGTTCCAGATGCCGCGGTCCTTGAGCTTGGGCGGGATCTTCTGGCCGGCCAGGATCTGGGGATGGACCCGGACGACCAGGACTTCCTCGTAGTGGGATCGGTTGAAGATGCCGATGTTGCCGCGCTCGGGCAGCTTCTGCTGGTAGCGCCACAGGTAGTCGTGATCGAGGTCGGTGCTGGACGGGATCTTGAAGCCGTTGACCTGGACGCCCTGTGGGTTGACGCCGCTCATGACGTGGCGGATCGTGCCGTCCTTGCCCGCCGCGTCCATCGCCTGGAGGACCAACACCACGCCGTAGGTGTCCTGGGCGGCCAGGCGCATCTGGTACTCGGCCAGATACTCGACGCCCTGGGCGAGGACGGCTTTGGCCTCTTTCGTGTCGATCTGGCGGGTCCCGGCCGGGTCGTAGTCGCGCTCCAGCCTGACGTGTGTGCCGGGTTCGACCTTGAACGGCTTGATGAACTCGGCGATCCGTTTGGGCGTGACGTCAGGCATGGAGATCTCCTTTGATCGCCGGGCCGAACGCGACTCAAGCCCGGAGTCCGTCTCTCGGGGTGGCCTGTCGTCGTGGTTCGGGAAACGGGACAGTGAGCCTCACTTTGGTCGCGGAGGTGCGCTGTCCTGTTGCGACACCAATTTCGGGCCTTCCCGACAGCGGGAACATCCTCCCCTTCGGAGGAGACGCTCGGTGACGCGGGTCGTCAGGCCCCGCGGACCGAGGCGACCCGTTCGGCGGCCCGAAGTGCTCGAGGAGCCCAGCGTCGACGGCCAGATCGACAGCGTCGCTGCGGGTCGCAGCGCCCAGCTTCTGGTAGATCGCAAGCGATTGCGACTTGATCGTCGTCTCCTTGACGCCCGAGGCGCTGGCCGATCTCCTTGAACGAGAGGTAGTAGGGGAGGAATGACAGGACACGAAGCTCGGCCACGGTGAGGCTCGTGGCGCCCCCGCCGCGAACGGGCGCCCGTGCATCAAGGATCGCCTGGAGGGAGTCCACCTCGGCTGGGAGGACACCGAGATCGGGGCGATCGCGGATCACGTCGTTCGCCTGGGCAACGAGGGCGCGTGCGCCGGCGGGATCGTCGATCGCGACATGGGCCCGCGCGAACGCGAGAAGGAGCTGGACCGCTCCGGCCGGGGCAGCAGCAGTCAGGAGCGGTCGAAGGCCGTCGCGCGAGCAAGCTCGCGACGCGCACCGGCGATATCGCCGCTGATGGATCATCAGCCTGATGCGGACCACGCGCGACGGGACACTCGAGAGGTACCCGTCGACCTGTCGGAACCGGGTCGATCGTATCGCTCTCCGCGATGTAGAGCAGCCGCGGCATCCCAGGCCCCCTGTTGGGCGGCCACGAGAGCGCGGTGTCCGAGCACGCAGTACAAGCGCGCGAGGTGGCTCGACGACCTGGCCGCGACGACTGCGTCGGCAAGGGCTGCGTCTGCGCCCACCACATCGCCGAACGTGAGGCGCGCGAAGGCCAGCTGCCATAGCGCGAAGTCCCGCCACGATCCATGGTCCCCTTCGAGCTCGACCGCTCTCGTGGCGTTCGCCAGCGCGTCGTCCGCCCCACGGCGAACAGTCGCGGCTCGGAGCATCGCCCGCCCGGACTCGAAAGACGCGGTGCCGTCGTGCGGCCGACCCGCGAACGCTCCTCGCTCGGCGACATCGGCAAGTCGTATCGTCCCTGCCACGTCGCCCGCGGCGATCTCCTCCCAGGCTGCGAGCACCGCGAGCCATGGGTGGGCCTCCAGAACGTCCGGACCCAAACGACGGGCCCATGCTCGGATCGTCGCGCGGTGGCCGGACCAGTGAAGCTGACCGAAGCCGTTGCCGACCAGCGTGGCGACGAGGTCCGAGTCCTCTGCCGCGAAGGCGTGATCGACGGCGTGCTCGATGGCGTCGTTCGCCTGGTACCAAGCGGCAGCACGCCTGTGGAGTGTGGCCAACATCTGAGGTTCGCGGATCGCGAGTTCCCGCTGGAGGAAGTCACGAAGGAGGGTGTGGTAGCGGTACGACCCGCCGTATTCGTCGATCAGCAGGGTCGAGCGTGAGAGGTGCCGCAGGATCTCGGTCGACCCGTGCCGATCCGCCACGACATCGCACAGCGGCGCGGGCAGATCGTCGAGGATCGAGGTGCGGGTCAGGAACGTGACCTCGGCCGTGGATCGGCGATCGAGCACCTCGGATCGTAGGTAGTCGTCGATGAGATGGTCGGGACCGGCGTCGCTCCGATCGGGTGCTGTCCGAGACGTCCCGGCTCCGAGCATCGCGAGCGCCAGCAGGGCCGGCCAGCCCTCGGTCTCCCGTGTCAGGCGCGTGGCAGTATCGGCCGGCAGGCGCAGCCCGAGTTCGCGTCCCAGCCCGACGGCCTCGCGCTTGTCCATCGCCAGCTCCGTCGGACCGATCTCGAGCAATGAACCGGCTCGGCTCGCCAGCGAGCGAACGGGAGGCGCATCCGTGCGCGTCCCGCGATCGCCACCTGCGACCCTTCGGGCATGTGCTCGACGAGCTCCGCGAGGATGTCGAGGCACGCCCGTGATGTGATCCGGTGTGCATCGTCGATGGCGAGCCGGACGCGCTCCGTGGGTCTGGACATCACTGCCAGCAATCGACCGACAACGGTCCGGTGCGACACCGTGTCCGCCGCGATCGCGCCGAAGAGCTCCGGACCGACCGGTGCGCAGCGATCGATCGCCGCCGCGAGATCGGTCAGGAACACGACCGGGTCGCTGTCGGTGTCGTCGGCCGTCAGCCAGGCGACCGGCCCGGAGTGCTCTGTCGCCCACTGGACAAGGAGGCTCGACTTGCCGTAGCCGGGAGGCGCGACGATCGAGATGACCGGTCGATCCGGGGCCGACCGGAGCTGGCGCAACAGCCTGGTCCGGCGCAATGTCCCAACGTGCCGCTGCGGCACGACGAGCCTGGCTTCGAGGAGAGGATCGAGTCAGGCCGCCGGCGCTTTCGCCACTTGCGAGATTTCCAAGCTCGATCGCTTCGATCTCGACGGGAGAGGCGGAAGGGGGCATGCGGCCTACCGGCTGACGGCGCGGTTCGACGACCGCGCCATTGGTCAAGGCGGGAATCGTAGTGGAAGAACCGGGCGACGGTCCAATCACGCCGCGTCATCGTTCACTCCGTCGCGCGAGGGGCTCGCGCTGTGGGGAGCCTCCTTCCTCCGACGG
>CAVZYT010000002.1:0-278115 GCA_963779575.1 uncultured Chloroflexia bacterium | reverse complement strand
TCCGTGTACATCGCCGGGCTCGCGCCCAGCTCCTTGTCGTTGGGGCCCGTCGAGCAGGGCGCGGATGGCGGCCGTCGCGACGGCCTGCGGTCTTCGGGACCTCGCGCAGGACCGGCGCGAGGCCGGCGTTGCCGGTGAAGCTGCCGAGGAAGAAGTAGGCGCGGACGATCGTGGTGTCGGCCGGGGCCGTGGCGGACGGCGACGGGGACGGGGCGGTGGGGGACGAGGCCGGCCGGTCGTCGGAGCCGATGGCGTGGCCGGCGGTCGCCGAGGGCCGCGCTGGGCGATGGCGACGACAGGTCGGGGGTCGCGTCGTCGGACGGCGCCTCGACCGACGGCACGCCGGTCGGGGGCGGCGTGGCGGGGGAGCCGAGGGCGCCCGTCGACGGGCTGCAGGCGGCGATCAGGATCGCGACGACGGCGAGCGGCGAGGAGTGACGGCTTGGGCAGGCGATCACGTGCCGATCCCTGGTGCGGGCTCCGTGCTCCCGCGACATCGTCGCGGCGGCGTGTCGACGGCGTCGCCCGCGGGTAACGGTTCGGTCACCGGCAGCGTCAGCGCGAAGATCAGGCCGCCGCCCGGGCCGCGGACGTGCCCGCAGCGACGCGCCGAGCAGCGCGGCGTGCTCGGACGCGATCGCGAGGCCGAGCCCGGAGCTGCCGCCCGTGCGCGACGGGTCCGCCTTGTAGAAGCGGTCGAAGATCCGCGGGAGCGTCGTCGCGCGGGACGCCGGGCCCTCGATCGGCGACGACGATCGTCGCGCCGTCCATCGTGCGCGTCAGCGACACCTCCACCGGCCCGTCGGGCGCGTGGTCGCGGGCGTTGTCCACGAGGTTGCCGAGGATCCGGTCGAGCCGTCGCGGGTCCGACTCGACGACGACGGGCCTCGCGGGCAGCGCGATCGAGGCCGTCGGCAGGCGCGTGCATCACCGACGGTCGTCACGAGCCGGCCGAGGTCGACCGGCTGCGAGGCTGACGCGTCTCGGCGTCCGCGTCGAAGCGCGAGACCTCCATCAGCTCGTCGACGAGCGTCCGCAGCCGGCGGACGTCGGCGACCAGGAGCTCCGCGGCGCGCCGTCCGTCGGGCGACATGCCGTCGAGCCCCGGTCTCGATCAGCGAGGCCTCGGCGACCAGCGCGGTGAGCGGCGTCCGCAGCTCGTGGGCCACGTCGGCGACGAACCGCCGGTTCTGCTGCTGCGACGCCTCGAGCCGGCCGACCGTCGTCTCGAGGGTGTCCGCCATGCGGTTGAACTCGGCGCCCCAGCGCCCGAACTCGTCGCGCCCGCCCGCGGGCACGCGCGCCGTCAGGTCGCCGCCGCGATCCGCCGCGCCGCGCGAGCCGCCTCGTCGACCGGACGCAGGATGCCGCGGGCGACGAACCCGGCCGTGATCAGGGCGACGAGGACGGCGAGCAGCCCGGCCGCGAGCAGTCCGAGGCGCAGCTGCGCGAGCGCCGTCTCGACCGCGGCCGTCGGGAACACGAAGTACAGGTCGGGCGGCCCGCCCTGACGGCCGCCGACGACCAGGACCGGCTCGCCGCGGAGCGTCTGCCAGGCGTAGCCGAGCTCGCCGCCGGCGACGATCGCGCGCAGGTCGGGCGAGAGCTCGTCGAGGCCGCCCAGCAGGCGCGCGGGCGTGTACGGGTTGCCGTCGCCGAAGTCCGCGATCGTCTCCACGTCGCCGCGCAGCTGGAACGCCTCGGGCAGCCCGCTGGCCGCGAAGCTCGCGGAGTCGGTCGGCCGGGGCACCTCGGCCGGGCAGCAGCACCGAGAGGTTGAAGTCGGCCTGCTGGCGGGCGTCGGCGAGCATCCGCTCGCGCAGCGACGACTCCACGAACGCGTAGACCCCGATGCCGATCGCGGCGACGGTGAGGGCGACGAGGAGGACGAGCGTGACGCGAGGCGCGTCCGGATCCCGACCATCGTCCGGTCTCGTCCCGTGCTGTGGCCGCGTCAGGCGGCCGGGCGCGCGGCCTTGTAGCCGCGTCCCGCGCACGGTCAGGACCAGCGTCGGGTGCGGCCGGATCGGCGCTCGACCTTCGATCGCAGCCGGCCGACGGCGACGTCGACCAGTCGCGAGTCCCCGAGGTAGTCGTAGCCCCAGACGCGGTCGAGGAGCAGGTCGCGGGTGAACACCTGGCCGGGGTGGCTGCGCGAGCTCGACGAGGAGGTCGAACTCCGTCCGCGTCAGCGGGATGTCGTGCCCGTCGCGCTCGACGGTTCGGCCGGCGAGGTCGATGCCGAAGGTCGCCGAGCGAGATCGTCGGCGCGCTCGCCGATCGCGTCGTCAGGCCCGAGGCCTCCGGACCGGCGGCGCAGGGCGGCGCGGACGCGGGCGACGAGCTCCGGCAGCTCGAACGGCTTGCGCACGTAGTCGTCGGCGCCCGACTCCAGCCCGACGACGACATCGATGGTGTCGGCGCGCGCGGTGAGCATCACGATCGGCGATCGTCGACTCGCGGCGGATCGCGCGGCAGACCTCGAGCCCGTCCATCCGCGGCAGCATGACGTCGAGGAGGACGAGATCCGGTCGGTCGGTGCGCCAGCGCTCGAGGCCGTCGACGCCATCGGCCGGCCGTCGAGACCGTGAACCCCGCGGCGCGAGGCCGAGGGCGGTCACCTCGCGGATCGAAGGGTCGTCCTCGACCAGCAGGATGCTGGGCGTCCACGCGCGCGAGTATGGCAGCGCTCAGTGCCGGTGCTCGGCCGTCGCCGGGGCTGCCGCGAGCTCGTGGAGGCGGGCATCCGAGATCCCGAAGTGGTGGGCGATCTCGTGATGGACGGTGTCGATGACCTTGGCGTGTCGCGCCTCGTCGTCCGGTACCACTGCTCGATCGGGCCCCGGAAGATCGTGATCCGCGACGGGACGGCCGCGTAGTCCGCGCCGATCGCCGAGCGCGGCACGCCCTGGTACAGCCCGAACAGTCCGGGCGCGCCGGTGGAGTCGAGCTGCGCCTGCGTCGGCCAGGCCTCGATCGTGATCGCGACGCTGCCGAGCCGCTCGCGGAAGACGGCCGGGCAGGGCGTCGATCGCCTCGATCACCCAGCCTTCGAACGTTCGTCGTCGTCGCGCTCGTCCATGGGGCTGCGAAGCGTATCCGGGGTGCGCCGAGCGTGCCGTGACCGCGCCCGGTGCGCGATCACGACTGCCGGACCCTATGATCCCCTGAGAACGCCATCGGCAGGCATGCGCAGGAGGCCCGGGATGACCGCGACACCGTCGGGGTCCGGGATCCCAAAGCTGGGTCTCATCCTGCCCGAGGGCGAGCGCGACTCGGACGGCCGGACGGCGCGCTGGGCCGACTACGTCGAGATGGCGCGGACCGCCGAGGGCATGGGGTTTGACTCCCTCTGGTTCGTGGACCATCTCCTCTACGGCGAGGATGCGTCCAGCGAACCGCCCCAGGGCGTGTGGGAGTGCTGGTCGGTCCTGGCCGGCCTCGCGGCCGTCACCGAGCGGGTGGAGCTGGCACCGCTCGTCACCTGCACCGGTTACCGGAACCCGGCGCTCCTCGCCAAGATGGCCGACACCATCGACGAGATCAGCGGCGGTCGCCTGATCCTCGCGATCGGCGCCGGCTGGCACGATCCCGAGTACCTGGCCTTCGGGTTCGCGACCGACCACAAGTACGCTCGGTTCGAGGAGGCGGTGACGATCATCCACGGCCTGTTGCGTGACGGCTCGATCGACTTCGAGGGAACGTACTACGCCGCCCGCGATTGCGAGCTCCGGCCGCGCGGCCCGCGGGGTGACGGGATCCCGCTCATGATCGGTGCCAACGGTCCCAAGATGCTCCGCCTGACCGCCCGCTACGCGGACCAGTGGAACACCTGGCTGGCGATGTCGACCAACGATCCGGGTGCATTCACCGGCGACAACGACGCGGTCGATGGCGCGTGCCTCGAGGTCGGCCGGGACCCGGCCACCCTCGAGCGCACGGCCTCGATCATGGTCGACCTCGACGGCCGGGGCGCGATCCCGGCCAGCATGGGCCCGGGCAGGGCGCGGCCGCTGCGCGGCACGCCGGAGGAGATCGCGAACACGATCCGCGAATTCGGGGCCCGTGGGGTCAGCCACATCCAGATGTATCTGCTGCCGAATTCGGTCGCCGGCGTGCGGGCGTTCGCGCCCGTGCTCCGCGCCCTCGGCCGCGGCTGACGGGGAGCGTGGGCATGGCCACGGAGAACGTCCACGACGTCATCGTCGTCGGGGGCGGGATCGCCGGTTCGATGCTCGCCGGTGTCCTGGCACGAGCCGGTCTCGGCGTGCTGGTCGTCGAGAAGGAGGCGCGGTTCCGAGACCGGGTCCGCGGGGAAGCGACCCTGCCGTGGGGCCTTGCCCACGCGCTGTACCTGGGTCTCGGGGACGTGCTCGCGACAGGCCGGCTGCGTCGACCTCCGCGGCATGCAGTACTACGAGGACCAGCGCCTGAGCTCGACCGATCCGTTCGCGACGGACTCGATCGACGGACTGCCCGAGGTCGGCTGGTCGCACCCGCGGCTGCAGGAGGTGGCGCTCGACCTGGGCCGAGGCCCAGGGGGCGACGGTCCATCCGACCCGCGAAGCCGCTCGGCGCGTCGCTCGGCGGGGTCGCGTCTCGGTCAGGGTCCTCCACGATGGCCGGGAGTCGGACTATCGCGCCCGCCTCATCGTCGGAGCGGACGGCAAGCTGTCGATGACCCGCCGATGGTTCGGCGCCGAGACGATGTCCGACCCGGAGCTCAATCGATTCGGCGGGGTGCTCGTGTCCGGCGTGCGGACGGACGACCGCGACACGGACAACGTCGGCGATTCGGGCGACATCTCCGTGAACTGGTTCGCCCAGAGCGCCGACATGACGCGGCTCTACCTGATGGGCCCGATCGAGGTGCTGCGCGCCCACGGTGTCGACCGCTCCTTCGACGACCTCATCGCGGTCGCGGCGGGCGCGATGCCGGAGGGCGCCCTCGACGACGTGCGCGCCGAGGGTCCGATCGGCTTCTTCCCGAACAGCAACGTCTGGGCGAGTCGGATCGCCGGGGAGGGCATCGTGCTCATCGGCGACGCGGCAGGCTCCGCGGACCCCACCCAGGGGCATGGGACGTCACTCCTGTTCCGCGATGTCCGCGAGCTCAGCGACCTGCTGCTCGACGAGCGCGACTGGGCGGTCGCGATCGCCGAGTTCGAGGTCCGGCGGCGCCGCTACTTCGACGTCATTCACGGGTACGACCGATGGGTGAGCGCGAACAGCTATGGCGTCGGTGAGGCCGCTGACCGCGCCCGCGAGGGACACAAGCGCGCCAAGCAGGCAGGACCCGAGCCTCGGCGGGTTCGCCTACCTCGAGGGTCGCGGACCGGATGGGCTCGTGGCCGACGACGCCGCCCGGCGCATGTGGTTCGGCGAGGATCTCGCCTGACCGAAGGTTGTCGGCTGGGTCACCTGACCGGTCCCGCAGCTCCGCAACCGGCCTCATCTGTCGCTAGTCTGCCGCATGCGCAACCGGATCGTCGGAGCCCTCGCCTTCGCGGCGCTCGGGGCTGTCCTCATCGCCGTCCCGGCCGAGGCGGTCGTGATCGAGGCGGGGTGCGTTGGTTGTGATGGCCTCCCGATCTGGTTGGTGGGACTCCTTGTCGCTGCCGGCGTGCTGCTGGCGCTGGCGATCCTGTGGCTGCCGCCCCGTCTCGCGCGCAACGTACGGTCCCCGCGGCTCAGCCGGCTCATCGTGGTTGGTGGCTGGGTGATGCTCACGATCGCCTTCGTGCTCGCAATGCGCGGCCTCGTGCTGGTCCTGGGCGGAACCTGAGGGTTCGCACCGCGGCGCCGCTCCGCTGACCGTCCGCGGCCGCACTGGACGGGTGGGGGTCGCCTCCGCTCTCAGGCTTCGCCCGGCTGGCCCGTGTGTCCGACACCCTCCGCGGGCGGGCCTGCGAGGGCGCGTCCGTCCAGCAGGCCGGATGGCCCTTGTCCGCCGGGCGCGATCTCCCGAACGTCGAGGTCTCATTGCCCGTCAGCGACGCGCCCGCGTTCCCGCCAGCAGGCCGGAATCCGAGGATTGAAGGCTCGCGTCCGTCGGGGACTCAGGAGAGTTGGAAGGCGTCCCTCTCGCAGGCGTCCCACGGGCGCCAGGAGACGATCGGTTGGATCACGACCTCGTCGAGCAGGCCCAGCGCGGTGACCGGGAGGCGTTCGCCATCCTGGTCCGTACGCACGGTGACCGGCTCATGGCGATCGCCCAACGGATTCTCCGCGACGTTGGACGGGCCGAGGATGCCGTGCAGCAGACGCTGGTGATCGCCTGGCGCGAGTTGCCGAGCCTCCGCGATCCGGATCGTTTCGACGCGTGGCTGCAGCGCCTTCTCGTCAACGCGAGCTACGCGGAAGCGCGCCGCTCGAGGACGTGGAATGCAAACGTCCGCGTCCTCTCGATCGACGGGCCGGCCGGACCGGACGAGGCCCTCTCGTTCGACAACCGGGACCGGCTCGAACGTGGATTCCGCCGCCTCCCGCCCGACCAACGGGCGATCCTCGTGTTCACCCACTACCTCGGCCTGACCCCGACCGAGATCGCCGAGCGGCTCGGCATCCCGGTCGGGACCGCGAACTCCCGACTCCACTACGCCCACCGGGCGATGCGCGCGGCGATCGAGGCCGACGAGCGCCCTGTCGCGGTGGTCGCAGGACGACTCCGATGACCGACCAGCGTGAGCTCGACCTCCTTCTTGGCGCCTTCTTCGTGAACGGCACGGACGAGTTGGCCGACCGGGTCATCGACGCCGCCCTTGACGAGATCGACCACACCCGACAGCGGCACGCCCTGCGCCTGCCGCGGACGTTCCAGACCATGCCCATGTTCACCCGCCTCGCCGCGGCCGCCGTCATCGGCGTCGTCGCGGTCGGCGGCGCCCTGTTCCTGCTCCAGCCACGTCAGCCCGGGATCGGCGGCCCCACGACGACGCCCGCCGCGAGCTCCAGCAGCGCACCCGCTCCGACCGAGACCCCTGTTCCCACCGAGACGCCCGCATCGACGCCCGACATCCCCGGTCTGAGTGGCCCTCTGGGCGCCGGGCGACAGATCCACACGTCGTCGGTGCTCACGGACGGCCGCGTCCTCGTCGCCGGGGGCCTGGACAACAAGGACACCCCGCTCGCATCGGCGGTGCTGTATGACCCCGGGACGGACACGTTCAGCCCGACCGGATCGCTCGCGACCGGTCGCGGCATGCACACGGCAACGGTGCTCGCCGACGGTCGCGTCCTGATCGCCGGGGGCGGACGCACGAACTGGGTTGGTACGGCGATTGCCGGCGGGTCGGTGACCCCCTACGACGGCGCCTACCTGGCCTCGGCCGAGCTGTATGACCCGCAGACCGGGGCGTTCAGCCCGACCGGATCGCTCACCACGACGCGCGAGGACCACACTGCGACCCTGCTCGCCGACGGTCGCGTCCTGATCGCCGGAGGCCATGACTTCGGGTGGGACGCCGTCGCGTCGGCCGAGCTGTACGACCCGACGACTGGCACGTTCAGCCCGACCGGATCGATGGCGGTTGCTCGCGCCTACCACACCGCCACCTTGCTCGCGGACGGGCGTGTCCTGATTGCCGGAGGCGACCCCGCCGCGTGGGGTTCCGCCGGTCCGGTGATGGCCTCGGCCGAGCTGTACAACCCGAAGACCGGCACGTTCAAGCTGATCGCCACGCTGACCGAGGGGCGCGGGTACCACGCCGCTACGCTGCTCGCCGACGGTCGCGTCCTGCTGACCGGCGGCACCGGCACCGGCGGGGCGGACCTCGCCACGGCCGAGATCTACAGCCCGAAGACCGGCACCTTCAGCCAGACCGTCTCGATGGGCGTCGGGCGTACGTACCACACCGCGACCCGGCTCGCCGACGGCCGAGTCCTCGTCGCCGGCGGCGGAGGCGACTACAACAACCGCCGGTTCCTTTCTGCGGCCGAGATCTTCGACCCGAATGCGGGCACGTTCAGCCCGACCGGCTCGATGGGCGACACGCGCACCTACCACGGGGCCAGCCTGCTCGCCGACGGTCGCGTCCTCGTGACCGGTGGCTACGGCGCCGTCGCTCCCCTCGCCAACGCCGAGCTCTTCGACCCGACCACCGGCACCTGGAGTCCAGCCGGGCGTTGACCGTCCACCAGAACCTCACCCACCCGCTCATCGCCATTCGAGGGAGAGCCATGCCAAACGACCCTGCCTGGTCAATCGCGGCCGCGTGGCCGCACTGAAACTGGGAGATTCGAGATGCGTTCGATTATTCGCAGTCGTGCCCTTGCCCTCACGATCGCCACAGTGCTCCTGACCCTCGCCCTGAGCGCGGGAGTGGGCACGGCCCTGGCCGACGGGGGCCGGCATCACGGCGACGCCGAGAACACGTTCACCAAGTGGCTCACGGACTACCCGGCGATGACGGGCGTCGTCGGCGGCGACGTCGGGACGGGCACCTATGCCGGCGAGATCCTCAAGTACACGCCCGGCGCCACGACGGTCATCGAGGCCCTCTATCACTTCAACGGCTCGAGGCACTCCTTCACCGCGCTCGTCCACGTGGAGCAGACCGGCGACGTGCCGGGATCGAAGGCCGCGATCAGCGGCGTCGTCACGGACGGGTGGCTGAAGGGCAGCCCGGTCAAGGGGAAGTACACGCAGATCACGTGCTCGCAGGCCCCGAACGGCACCTGCTTCCAGGGCACGCTCGACATCGTTCGAGGATGGGGCGACTGACGTCCTGCGGCCTCTGCCGGGTCATCCGCTCTCACGGGCGCATGACCCGGCCGTCCCGGCTCTCTATAGTTCAGGGTGGATGAAGAGCAGCTCGAGCACCCGACGGGTGATGGGTCTCGCTAGCCAGATGCCGCAACCCAAGGCATCAATCCGGCTCGGCGGGCGGATGCACGCCGCCTATCTCCGGCGCTTTGGAGCACGCGGCCCGCTCGCCGACGACGTGCTCGTTCTAACCACCCAGGGCCGGGTGAGCGGGAAGCCTCGTTCGACCACCGTATACCACATGGATCGCGACGGACGCATGTATGTCGTCGCGACGTTCGGCGGGGCCGGTCGACTCCCCGATTGGTACTACAACCTCGTCGCGGACCCGCACGTCACCGTTGGCGTGAGGGGCGTGCGCAGCACGCGCGTCGCTCGCGTGCTGCCGCCGGACGAAGAAGCGCTCCTGTGGCCCGTCCTCGATGCGTGGTACCCCCTGTTCGTCAACTATCGCGCCCAGACGCCTGGAAGGATCCCGGTGGTCGAACTCGTCCCGGACTGACGGCACTCAAGTACCTCAGACCGTTGCCGGGTCCAACGACGGGATCCGGGTTCACCTCCGTCGGCCAGCTATCCTCACCCCATGACTGGCACACACATCGAGCCCGTCGTGACCCAGCTGCAGGTTCCGCCTGGCATGCTCGGGCCGGATCCCGTGACCATCGAGGTTCGCTGTTTCGTCGTCGTCGGCCCGGGGGGCGTCGTGCTTGTCGACTCCGGCCCGCCCGGCACTGGTGAGGCGATCGGCGGTGCGATCGCACGCGCTGGGGCGACGTGGTCGGATGTCACTGACATCGTGCTCACGCACCGCCATTTCGATCACGTCGGCGGACTCGCCGAGTGGGTCACGCTCCGCGAGATATTCCGTGGACCTGGAAGCCGGTTGCTCGCGCGGCCGTGCTGAGTTCGTCGTCGTGCGTCGCGAACACGAGGCCCTCGACGCTGTCTCGGGCCAGGAGAGCGCTGGCGAGATGGATCGCGTCGAGAGAGCCCAGGCTTGTTGGAAATGGGTCGGCGGCACGCTCGAGCACGGTCGAATCCAGCGCGACGAGCGTGAACGCGTCGATCGCCTCCAGCACGTCAGCCCGGTAGTTCGCGATCTGCCGGTCATCGAGGTCGAGTCGCACGCGGGCCCGATCGATCGTTCGGAGGCACTCGAGCCGGATCAGCTCGCTGGAGACCGGATTGGTGATCGATGGCCAGAGCTCGAGTCGGCCCCGCTCGCCCAGGACCACGCGGAGGAGCACCGAGGAATCGACGTAGACGTTCAACGATCCCGTCGCTCCTCGAGGAGGAGCTCGGTCGACGGAACCGGCCAGTTTGCTGGGGAGCGTCGCCGATCGCGAATCTCTGGAAAGCCACGATCGGGCTGGAGCCATCGGACTTGCCGACCGGGCGGGGGCAGGGGAACGATGCGGGCGATGGCGCGGTTCCGGTCCATCACGACAACCTCGGCGCCGTTCTCGACCGCCCGAAGGTGCTCGGACAGGCGATCCTTGAGCTCGGCGATCTTCACTTGTCTCATGGCTAGATGTAGCCACAACAGGCCTTGATTGTCAATGCCCCCGGCGAGGGCATTCTGAGCCGGTCAGATGGCACGCGCTGGCCCTCCGACATCGATATGGGGGGACGCTTTGGGTCTTGGGCCCGAACCATCGCAGCCGGCAGTACGAGGTCACCACGGAGATCCACCGCCGGCGACCATTGGGTTCATGGCCCGTCCGGCGGCAGGCACCAGCCCTGGGCGTCCTCCCACACTCCGTTCGCGCCTCCGGCGCACGGCCGGTTGATGACCGGGAGCGGCGCGGGTTCGTGTTGCACCAGCCCGGCGATGAATAGCCCGGCGAGGACAGCGAGGATGACGGACGCGCCGATCAGGGGCCTCTGGCGACGCAGAGGGCCGGCGCCACCCGGCGTACCTGAGGATCGTTCGCCGATCGGCGAGCGTCGCTCGTCCATCGGGCCAACGTGACCATCGGATCCGGCTGGGTCTACGACCCGATTGTCCCAAGCCTGACGGCCAACGCCGGGCTACTCGCCATCGCGGGCCGCCGCGGTCCGGTTGTGATCGCCGGGCTACCACGATCGTCCCGTGACGATTGCACCAAATGACCTTTCGCACCTGCACTGGTCGATGGCTCCGAGTTTGCGCCTCAAGATCTGGACTCCCACGCCTCGAGGAGCTCTGACACGACCCGGTCCGAGGCCGCATCCCGGAGAAGGGTCGCGGCCACCGCCGCTTTGAGGGCTCCGATCAGGTACAAGCCGTACTCGCGGTCGCCTTCTCGGTCTGGGGCAACGCGGCAGCGCATCCGCGCCGAAAACGTTGCGATCTCCAATCTGCGGCTCGAACGCACGTCCGTCGAGGTTTGCTCGAGCATCTCGATCCAGGCGAGATGCCGTCGACCTTTGTCCGTCGGCATCCATCCTGCGAGCCCCTCGTTCGGGTGCAGAGCACCCGGATAGCCGAAGTTCGTGAGGTCGCCCGCAGGCCGTTCGATCCAAGCCGTCACGATCCGGTCCTGCTCCTCCAAGGTCAGGAGCGGGATCGCGTCGAGGATGGCCGCGACTGCGCCCGAGTTGGGACCGAAGTGGCCCGGTGGCAGCCCATCGCGGAGCGCATTCCACGGTGATCGCGCGACGGCTAGGTCATCGTCAGCCAGCAGATGGGCGACGACTTCAGTTGCAGCGACCGCGCCGGCTGCGTACATCGTCGGAACCTCCGGGTAGTTGTTCCACCAGAACTCCAGCGCCCCGACCGCCGGGTGACAAGCGACGAGCACCGCCGCCTGGCCATCGAGGAACGCGGTCCTTACCGCCGCCTCCCGCCCGCATCGGCGCGCTGCGGCATCCACGACATCGTGCAGGTGCGCTTCTCGGGCTGTCGCGGCCCGGGAGAGCTCACCCCCGTTGCCGTCTGACCAGAGCGAACCCACCCGCTCGATCGCGGGGTGGTCGAGTCGCATCGCCTGCAGGATCAGGCGCACGACGGCATCGCCATTCGGTCCATACGCCTCGGCCGGATGGGGGAGTGGTCCTGCGTGGCTCCAGATGTCGAGCTGCGGAAAGAGGCTCTCGGGCACAGGTCCAAGGTCTCATCGTCGAACTCGGGCAGCAAGGGCCCATCCGTCCTGCCACGACACCCGACGCCGAAGCGCAAGGGCGAGTCGGGCTACCATTGACCTCCCGATGACCATCGCCCCGAACGACTTCGTCCACCTCCACACCCACTCGGAGTTCAGCCTGCTCGACGGGCTGGGGCGGATCACGGACCTCGTCGACACGTCGATCAAGCACGGCTTCGACGCCCTCGCCGTCACCGACCACGGCGCGCTCTACGGGTCGGTCGCGTTCTACCAGGCGGCGACCAAGGCGGGCATCAAGCCGATCATCGGCGTCGAGACCTACGTCGCCCGGCGCGGCGATGCGCGACCGCGACCCGCGGGCCGACAGCCAGCCCTTCCACCTGATCCTGCTGGCGACCGACCTGATCGGCTACCGCAACCTGTGCCGGCTGCTCACCGACGCCCACATCGACGGCTTCTACTACAAGCCGCGCATCGACCGCGAGCACCTCGCCAAGCTACAGCGAGGGCCTCGTCGGCCTCTCGGCGTGCCTCGGCGGCGAGATCCCCAAGGCGCTCGAGGCGGAGGACTGGGACCTCGCGCGCAAGGTCGCCGGCGACTACCGCGACATCCTCGGCAAGGACCGCTTCTTCCTCGAGCTCCAGGACCACGGCATCCCCGAGCAGAAGCGCCTCAACGAGCAGCTGCTGCGGCTCGCGCCCGAGATGGGCCTGCCGCTGGTCGTCACCAACGACCTCCACTACGTCCACCAGGAGCAGCACGAGGCGCACGACGTCCTGCTGTGCGTGGGCACGGGCAACAACCTCGACACGCCCAACCGGATGCGGTTCGAGACCCGCGACTTCTACCTCAAGACCGCGGCCGAGATGGCGGCGCTGTTCCCGGACCAGCTCGAGGCGATCCGCAACACCCGCCGCATCGCCGAGATGGTCGACCTCGCGCTGCCGCTGGGCGAGCTGCGCATCCCGCACTTCCCGGTGCCCGACGGCGAGACCGTCGAGACGTGGCTGCGCAAGGAGTGCGAGGCGGGCCTCGTGCGCCGCTACGGCGGGATCACGCCGGCGCTCCAGCAGCGCCTGGACTACGAGCTGGGCGTGATCATCTCGATGGGCTACGCCGGCTACTTCCTGATCGTGGCGGACTTCGTGCGGTTCGCCCGGGAGCAGGGGATCGCGACCACCTGCCGGGGCGTCGCGCCCCGGGCTCGATCGTGACCTACACCCTGGGCATCACGCCCGTCGACCCGATCGACTACGGCCTGCCGTTCGAGCGCTTCCTCAACCCGGACCGCGTGACGATGCCCGACATCGACGTGGACTTCGAGGACGAGCGGCGGGACGAGGTCATCAACTACGTCAGCCGCAAGTACGGCCAGGACCACGTCGCCCAGATCATCACCTTCGGCACGATGCTCGCCCGGGCCGCGATCCGCGACGTCGGCCGGGTGATGGGCATGGGCTACGGCGAGGTCGACCGGATCGCGAAGGCCGTGCCCAACCAGCTGGGCATCAGGCTCGACGAGGCCATCGTCCAGTCGCCGCAGCTCAAGGAGATGCACGACGCCGACCCGCAGGTCGCGAAGCTGATCGGGTTCGCGCGCCAGCTCGAGGGCGTCGCCCGCAACGCCTCCACGCACGCCGCCGGCGTCGTGATCAGCCGCGAGCCGCTGACCGAGCTGATGCCGCTCCAGCGGGCGACGAACTCCGACGCGCTGATGACCCAGTACGAGATGCACGGCATCGAGGCCCTGGGCCTGCTCAAGTTCGACTTCCTGGGCCTGTCCAACCTCACGATCCTGCGCAAGGCCGTCGACCTGATCCGCGAGCAACCGCGGCGATCGTCGTGGACCTCGACGACATCCCGCTCGACGACAAGACGACGTTCGAGCTGCTGGCCTCGGGCGAGACGACCGGCGTGTTCCAGCTCGAGTCCGCGGGCATGCGCCGCTACGTCCGCGAGCTGCAGCCGACGTCGGTGTTCGACCTCGCGGCGATGGTCGCGCTCTACCGCCCGGGCCCGATGGACAACATCCCGGCCTACATCCGGCGCAAGCACGGCCAGGAGGCGGTGACGTACCTCCACCCGCTGCTCGAGCCGTACCTGGAGAAGACCTACGGGATCTTCGTCTACCAGGAGGACATCATGTCCGCGGCGGTCGCCCTGGGCGGGTTCACGGGCCCCGAGGCGGACACGCTGGGCTACGCGATCCGCAAGAAGAAGTCGTCGGTGCTGCGCGCCCAGAAGGAGAAGTTCGTCACCCAGGCGGCCGAGCGCGGCGTCGAGCCCAAGGTCATCGACGCCGTGTTCAAGGCCTTCGAGCCGTTCGAGCGCTACGGGTTCAACAAGGCGCACGCCACCTGCTACGGCCTGATCGCGTACCAGACGGCGTATCTCAAGGCCAACTACACCGTCGAGTACATGACGTCGGTGCTGACGGCGTTCCGCGACAACGCGGAGAAGGTCGCCGCCGCGGTCGCCGAGTGCCGGCGCCTGGGCATCGAGGTCCGGCCCCGCCGGACGTCCACCGCTCGGGCCTCGGCTTCACGGTCGAGGGCGACGCGATCCGGTTCGGGCTGCTGGCGGTCAAGAACGTCGGCGAGGGCGCGATCCAGTCGATCATCGATGCGCGCGAGGCCGGCGGCGAGTTCCGCTCGCTGACCGACTTCTGCTCGCGGGTCGACGTGCGGCTCACCAACCGCAAGGTCCTCGAGTCGCTGGCCAAGGTCGGCGCGCTCAACGTGTTCGGCCACCCGGCGCAGATCCTGCTCGGGCTCGACGACGCGCTCGCCGCCGGCCAGGCGACCCAGCGCGACCGGATCACCGGCCAGACGTCGCTGTTCGACATGGGCGGCGACGACGCGGTCGTCCTCGAGCGGCCGCTGCCGGTCACGCCCGAGACGCCCGGTCCGCGAGCGGCTGCGCTGGGAGAAGGAGCTGCTCGGGCTCTACCTCTCGGACCACCCGATGGGCGAGGTCGCCGAGCGGGTCGGGCAGTTCGTCACCGCGTACTCGGGCGACCTCAAGGACGAGTCGCTCGACGGCCAGCGCGTGGTGCATCGGGCGGGATCGTGACCGGGATCCGCATCGGTGATCACGAAGTCGAAGTCGACGATGGCGGTCGTGACGCTCGAGGACCTGCAGGGGACGCTCGAGGTCGTGGTGTTCCCGCGGACGTACGAGCAGACGATCGGGACCTGGCGCGACGGCGCGATCCTGCTCGTCGCCGGGCGGGTCGACCACCGGGGCGAGGAGGCGTCGCTGCTCGCGGACGCGGTCTGGGACTGGGACACGGTCGCGGACCGCGGTGCCGGAGGCGTTCGCCCGCGAGGTCGGGGCGCTCGACCGGCGGGGCGGCGGGCGGCGCGGCGGGCCGGGGGGCCCGGGATCCAGCAACGGCAACGGCAACGGGCATGGCTATGGCGCCCCGAGGGACCCGGTCGCGGTCGGGCCGGGCAGGGAAGCCGCGGTGTCTGCCGGCGTGGAGGCGCCGCAGCCGTGCACGTCTCGCCGAGCCGTGCGCCCGATCCATTCGATGCGGGGTCACCGTCGCCGTCCGCGACCTCGGAGCCCGATCTGCCGCGCGTCGCCCCCGGCGAGCCGATCGCGACCTACGCCGAGCCGCCGGACCTCGCGAGTGCCGCCCTGGCGGGTGGCGCGGAGGAGGCCGAGGAGCCGCCGCTCCCCGACGAGCAGCGCAACGTCGCGGCGGCGGCCGCCCAGGCGCCGAGCGACCCCGTGGATGCGTCCCCCGGTGCCGTGCTCAACGTGCGGTTCGCGAGGGGCGCCGCGCCCGACCGCGTCGTGTCGGCGATGCAGGCGTTCAAGGACGTCATGCGCGATCGGCCGGGCGGCACGCGGGTGGTCGTCCACGTGCCGGCCCCGGGTGGTTCCGCCCTGCCGATGGAGCTCCGCGGCGTGGCCTACGACGCCGAGCTGCTGGGCGAGGTACGGCGCCGGGTCGGCGACGGGGTCATCGACATCAGCCTGGGCTGAACGGCCGGAATCGAACGACGGCCGCCGGAGGAGCCAGCGGCCGTCGTGTCTTGGGGGCTCGCGGCGCGAGCCCATGGGACGGTTCAGTCGCAGTCGCCACCGAGAGGCTGCCACCCGGGAACGAACTGGTGGGAGGTACCGGGCGTCAGGCGGTGCTTGTTGCCACCGTCGGCGTTCATGACCATGATCGGCCGGTCGCCGTTGCCGTTGTCCTCGACGTAGGCGATGTGGCGGCCGTCGGGCGACCAGGCGGTGCCGAAGTCGTCGCTGGGCCCGAAGGTGAGCTGGGTCGGGTGGCTCCCGTCGGCGCGCATGACGAAGATGTATGAGGCGCCGACCGCGCCCTCCTCGTATGCGATCTTCTTGCCGTCCGGGCTCCAGTCGGGGAGCTGGTCGTGGGCGTTGGCGTTGAGACGTGAGCTGGGTCTTGTGGGAGCCGTTGGCGGACATGACCCAGACCTGCTCGTTGATCGGGTTCCCGTCGGCGTCCGTGTCGTCGGCGTGGATGAACGCGATCTTCCTGCCGTCCGGGCGAGTAGGCCGGGTAGTCATTGAAGCAGCCCGCCCCGTAGCCCGCGCAGCTCGTCAGCGCCGTGAGGTCGCCGCCGGTCCGCGCGTTCACGACGTAGATCTCGTCGTGCGTGTCGCTGCCCTGGGCGCCGTCGAAGACGATCCTCCGGCCGTCCGGGCTGTAGTCGGGGAACGTCGCGTAGCCGCCGAGGTTGGTGACGGCGTGCTGGTTGTCGCCGTTCTTGTCCATCGCCCAGATCTCGAAGGCGCCGGTCCGGTTGCTGCAGAAGGCGATGTGCCGGCCGTCGGCCGAGTACGACGCGCAGGCGTCGAAGCCCGGGTCGGTGGTCAGGCGCCGGACGTCATTGCCGTTCGGCCGGGCCGTGTAGATGTCGTTGTTGCCGTCGGGCCCGGTCATCGCGAACGCGAGCCGGCCGACGTCGCCCGGATAGGTGGCTGCCACCGGGCCGACCAGCGCTGCACCGAGCGCCAGGGCGGCACCGATCGACAAGGCGGCGCGATGCTTGCGATTCATCGAGATCCCTGTCCTTCCTGCTACCCGGAGCCTGTGGACCGATCCGCTCCGGACGACGGCTCTGCGCGTCGCCGGCTGGCGGCGCATCGTCGGTCATGTCCCGGAGGCTGGACCGGGTGCGCGAAGCAGCGACGAAGAATCCACGAAACGGCGCACAATGCGCCGGACGCCGGGCGTTCACCGGCGTCGGGCGGCGGCCGCGTCGCCTGCATCGCGGGAGGGGAGGGCGGCCGACGCCCGTGGATGGCTCCGCCGCCGCCGCGCTGCCCGATGCTGCTGACCGCTGGGCCGCGCCCGACCGCCTCCGGGCGGAGTTCCGGTTGCTCGGCCACCTCGAGGTCGGCAGCGGCGACGGCGCCCAGGCGTTCGGCGGACCGAAGCAGCGGGCCCTGCTCGCGTTCCTGCTGCTCCACGCGGGCGAGGTCGTCACGACCGAACGCCTGGTCGACGCCATCTGGGGCGACGAGCCGCCGCCCACCGCGACGGCCATCGTCTACGGCTACGTCCGCAAGCTGCGCTCGGCGCTCGAGGCGACGTCCGCGACCCTGAGCACGCGATCGTCCGGGTACGTCCTCGACATCCCGGGCGGCTCGCTCGACGTCGCGCAGTTCGAGCGCCTGGGCGGGCTCGGGCGGCAGGCGCTGCGTGCCGGGGACGTGGCGGATGCCCGCCGGCTGCTCGGTTCGGCGCTCACCCTGTGGCGCGGCCAGGCCCTCGACGGTCTCGACGGCGACGGGTTCATCCACGCCGAGCAGTCGCGCCTCGAGTCGCTGCGCCTCGCGACGACGCTCGGGCCGGATCGACGCCGACCTCCGCCTCGGCCGCGCGGCCGACGTCGTGGAGGAGCTGGGCGGCCTTGCCCGCGAGCACCCGCTGGACGAGGGCATCCGCGGCCAGCTGATGGTGGCGCTCTACCGGACCGGCAACCAGGCGGAGGCGCTCGCGACCTACCAGGACGTCCGCCGGGTCGCTCGCGGAGGAGCTGGGCCTCGACCCGTCACGCAGCCTCCAGGAGCTCGAGGCCGCGATCCTCCGCCAGGACCCGTCGCTGGACCTGCCGGACCCGGATGCCGCCGAGCGCCCGATCGTCGGTGTCCCGCGGGCCGCGACGCCGGCTCTCCGCCTCGTCGAGGCGACGGACGCCTGCCCGTTCGTCGGCCTCGCGACGTTCGGCGGTGCACGACGCGGACGTCTTCTTCGGGCGCGAGCGCCTGGTCGCCGAGATGGTCGCGCGCCTCGCGGAGCACGGGTTCCTCGGGGTCGTCGGCCCGTCGGGCAGCGGCAAGTCGTCCGCGGTCCGGGCCGGGCTCGTGCCCGCCATCGAGGCGGGCGCCCTCGGCGACACGAGCTGGGTGCGCGCGATCCTCCGGCCGGGCTCCGAGCCGATGCGCGAGCTCGATCGCGTCGTGTTCGCGGCGCTCGACGAGTCGCAGCGGTCGCGGCTGCCCGCGGGGCCGGACCCGCTCATCGCTGCCGCCTCGGTGCTGCCCGAAGGCACGCGCCTGCTGCTGATCGTCGACCAGTTCGAGGAGGTGTTCACGAGCGTCGACGATCGCCTTGGCGCGGGCTGCGTTCCTCGATTGCCTCGTCCGTGCATCCCGTTCGGGGTCGGCGGCCGTCGTCCTCGCCCTGCGCGCCGACTTCTACGGGCGCTGTGCGGAGGAGGCCGGCCTTGCGGAGCAGCTGGCGGCGAGCCAGGTGCTCGTGGGGCCGATGGGCCGCGACGAATATCGCTCGGTGATCGAGGGACCGGCTGGCTGGTGCCGGGCTGGCGGTCGAACCCGCGCTGGTCGAGCGGCTCATCGACGAGGTCGAGGGGCGTCCCGGCGGGCTGCCGCTGCTCTCGACGGCGCTCGTCGAGCTCTGGGAACGCCGAGACGGTCGGACGATCCGGCTGTCTGCCATGGCCGCGACGGGCGGCATCAGCGGCGCCGTCGGACGCCTCGCCGAGAACGCGTACGGTCAGCTGACCGACGCGGAGCAGGCGACCGCGAGGATCGTGTTCCTCCGGCTCGTCGGCGGCGAGGGCGAGGCGATGGCCCGCCGCCGGGTGCCGCTGGCCGAGTTCGACATCGCCACCAACCCCGACGTGCAGCGAACCCTCACGGTGCTGACAGCGGCTCGGCTGCTCACCGCCGACCGCGGCACGGTCGAGGTGGCCCACGAGGCGCTGTTCCGCGAGTGGCCGCGGCTCGAGGCGCTGGCTCGACGAGGACGAGCAGAGCCGTCGGGTGCGCGCGCACCTGACTGAGGCTGCCCGTGAGTGGGACGAGAGCGGCCGGACGCCGGGCGAGCTGTACCGTGGCGCGCGCCTGGCCGCCGTGCTCGACTGGATCGGCGATCACGCCGCGGAGGTCAACGACCTCGAGCGCCAGTTCGTGGCCGAGAGCCAGGCGGCCGGGCAGGCGGAGGAGCGCCGGCAGCGGCGGGCGAATCGCCGGCTCCGGCTGCTGCTCGTCGGGGCGTCGGTCGGCCTGATGCTGGCGATCGCCGCAGGCGTCCGTCGCGCTCACCAGCGGGCCGATGCCCTGCAGTCGAACACGGTCGCCGACCAGCAACGGGCCGCTGGCGGACCAGCAACGCGCGGCGGCCGACGCCCAGACGGTGATCGCTGAGCATGCCGCCGACACCGCCGACGCCGAGCGTCTGGGGGCCCAGGGTCTCGGGGCGAAGGACCTCGACGTCGCGCTTCTCCTCGCCCGCCAGGGGGAGGCGATCGACGACTCACCGGCGACGCGCGCCAACCTGCTCGCCGTGCTCGTTCGGAGCCCGGCGGTTGTCCGGATCCTGCGGCCGCTCGACGGTCGCCCCCAGCAGATCATCGGGAGCCCGGACGGCACGACCCTGCTCGTGAGGAACAACGGCCTCCAGGCCGCGGTGATCGACGCGGCGTCGGACACGACCAGGTACGTCGTCGACATCTCCAACACGAGTGGGATCGCCTTGGCCGACAACAACGACGTCATCGAAGTGAACCGGGGCGAGCCTGGATTGACGCTGCTTGATTCGATGTCGGACAAGGTCGTCGGGGCCATCAAGTATCCCGGAGGGTGGCGGCGGGTTCTCGTGGGCCCCCGATCTCCGGACCATCGGCCGCGAGAGCGTTGACGGGCGGTCGATCACCATCTATGACGCGGCGACGCAGAAGGCACTGCGCACGCTCCGCGTCCCGACCGGGATGTGGCTCCTGGACATGGTCATGTTCGACGGCGGCTCGGTCCTGGCACCGATGCTGCCGGGCGTCCCGGGCGACCCCGGCCCGCCGCTCAACGCGCCAGGCGCGATCCACTTCGCCCTGTGGGGACCGGACGACGCGGCGCCGAGGTCGCAGGTCGAGGTCTCGACAAGCGCATGGCGGGGCGACGTCTGGTTCGGCACCGTCCTGTCGCCCGATCATCGGACACTCCTGCTCCCGAATGCTCCCGGCGCCGGACAGGCCATGCTCGTCGATGTTCACAACGGAAGGGGACTGACCCTCCAGGGCGGAGCACCCGGTGTCGCTCAAGGGCGGTGCCTTCAGTCCGGACGGTTCGCTCGTCGCGACGAGCGGCGACGACGGCTCGACGCGCCTGTGGGACGCCACGACCGGCTCTCTCGTGGAGACGCTCGTGGGCCACGACGGCAGGGTGTGGGCCCCGGCCTTCTCCATGCTCGCGGGCCGACTGACCCTGCACACGGTGAGCCTCGACGGCACGATGATGACCTGGGACCTGTCGGGATCGCGACGTCTCGGCGAGCCGTTCCAGGCCGGCGCGGGCACGGATGGCGGGCCCGCGCAGGTCGACGCCGCTCCGCACATCGCGGTCAGTCCGGATGGACGCCTGCTGGCGACGAACGACCTCGATGGCGTCGTCATTCGCGACGCCGCGACGCATGAGGTCGTTCGCCGGATCGCGGCCACGGAGTCGGACGGCTCGTTCGATGCGACGTGGTCACCGGATGGCACCCGTCTGGCGATCACGGGCAGCGGCGCGGCCATTGTGGAGCTGTACGACACCACGACCTGGCGGCTCGTTGCTCCGGGAGGGGGCCCACTGGCGGGGCCGGCGCCGGATCGTGCCGCCAGCCAGGACGAGATCGACCCCAGCGATCCCGCCGAGACCGGCAGGCGGGTGAATTCGGCCCGGGCCGTTGCGTTTTCGCCGGACTCCCGAGAAGTCGTGGCCGGCGACGACGGCGGGGCGGTCTGGACGTGGGACGCCAGGACCGGTGCCAGTGCCGGACCCCCAGTGGCGTTCGCTGGACGGATCGTCGACCTCGCGTACAACCCGGTCTCGAGGTGCGCTCGCCGTTGGCTACGCGAGCCAGAATGGTGGAGGTATCGCGGTCCTCGCCGCAGGCGGGACGACCGTGCGCTACACGGTCGACGCGGGCTACTCCCAGGGCGACGCGGATGCGGTCGCATTCAGCCCTGATGGCACCGTCCTGGCGACAGGAGGCGATTCAGGGGACATACGGTTCTGGGACGCGTCGACGGGGCTGGGGAGCGCTCCGGACATCGCCACGGTGGCCGGCTGGGTCCTCGACCTCGCCTGGACCCCCTCGGGAACGACCCTGGTCAGCTCCGGGACGGACGGCACGGTCCGACTGATCGACGTCGCCACGCGGACTGTCGCCGGTGTCCTGCCCGGACCGGGAAACGATTGGGTTGACGCGACGACCTCGCCGGACGGCTCCCGCGTCTACGTCGCGTATGCGAATGGCCAGGCCTTCGACTGGTCGATCGACCCAGCCGTCTGGGCCAAGGACGCCTGCGCGATCGCGGGTCGCACCCTGACCCAGGCGGAGTGGGCCCAGTACCTCCCGACCCGCCCCTACGCCCCGGCCTGCACGCCCTGACCCCGTGAATCGAACGACGGCTGCCGGGTGACCGGCAGCCGTCGGTATTCGTGGCCGGGGTGGACCGACCTCAGTCCCTCGCCGAGAGGCGGAAGACCGTGTTCGCGTTGTTGTCGGTGACCCACAGGTCGCTGCCGCGGCCGGTCGCGATCTGCAGGGGCCCGACCGCGCCCGGCAGGTCCCAGGTCCCGGTGACTGCCCCGTGCAGGTTCACGCGGGCGACCTGCCCCGAGAGGTACAGCACGACGTAGAGCTGATGGTCGGTGCCCACGGTGATCCCGACCGGCCCGCCGTCGACGGGGTATTCGGTGAGCGTTCCGTCCATCGAGATCCGGCCGACCTTGCCGCCGAAGAGCTCGGTGAACCAGATCGCATGATCCGGGCCGGTCACGATCCGGTTGGGGAAGGAGCCGGGCTCCAGGGACCACTCCTTGAAGGTGCCGTTCAGGGTCATTCGCCCGATCTTGTCGGCGCTTCGCTCCGTGAAGTACAGGGCGGCGTCGGGGCCGAGCGTGAGGCCGAGGGGCGTGGCGTCGGGGGTCGGAACGGGGAACTCGGTCACGTGGCCCGTCCAGGCGTTGAGACGCGCGATCGCGTTCGCCCCCTGCTCGGCCACGTACACGATCCCGAACGGCAGGACGACGCTCCCCTGGGGGACGGCGTCGGGGCCGGCGGGCAGCGGGTACTCGGTGATGGACCCGTTCGGCGCGAGCCGGCCCATGTTCCCCGAGTCGCGCTCGGAGATCCAGATGCCGCCCAGCAGGTCGGTGGTCAGCCAGCCCGCGTAGGGATCGGCCGACGGGATCTGATAGGTCGTCAGGTTGCCGTTGTGGTCGAACCGACCGATCGCGGTGTTCAGGCTGACGTACTCGCCGTGCGGGCCCGCCGTGACGCCGAACGGCGACGAGCCGTCGGCCAGCGGGAACGCGGTGACCGTCCGGTCGTCGTGGGCGCTCGATGTCGTCGTGTGTCGCGGCGGAGCCGCCGAGACGGCGGCGGGAAGCACGAGCGCGATGAGCAGCGGCGCAAGGATTGCACCTGGTCTGATCTGGGCCATGGCCCCAACCTCCTGGCGTCCCGGAGCGGGGACCGATCCCGTCCGGTCGATGGGGTTCTCGCCACCGGCATCCGGCTGGCGACGTTCGTCGGTCACGTCCAGAACCCTGGCGCCGGGCACCGAAGCACCGACGAAGAATCCTCGAAACGCCCGGGAATCGAACGACGGCTGCCGGAACGAACGGCAGCCGTCGGGTGTGTTCGGGGACCTCAGGCGGCGTCGGCAGGCCCGTGCGTGTTCCAGTCCGCGGCGCGGGCCGCGACCGCGAGCACGATGCCCGTGACGACGAAGGTCATCGCGATCCCCACGCCGTCGGCCTGGTTGCGCGAGCCGGTCGCCGCGACGACCAGGCCGACCACGCCGGCCACCACGCTGAACGCCCCGAGGCCGATCCCGAGCGAGGCGGCCTGACGGCTGCCGAACGCGATCCCGAAGCCTGCAACCAGGTGGGCCGCGGCGACAACGCCGAACAGCGCGAACAGCGGGGTGATGGCACGGATCGTGGCGACGTCACCGGGATCGGCGACGACGACACCGCGGGCGATGATCGCGCTGGCGATGCTCAGGCCGAGCACGGCCGAGCCGAGCACGACGCCCGTCGTGATGAACAGGACGCCCGCGGTCAGGCGCGAGGCGACGCCGCGCATCGGCTGGGTCGTCGTCCAGAACGTCGAGGGCGCGGCGGAGGTTGAAGCGGACATGGTGGGCGGCTCTCCCATGGACCGGTCGCTCGACCGGCGTTGCCGCGATCGTCGTCCGAGTAGCGGGGAGCGTCGCCATCGGCGGTCGTCGGCGGTCGCCATCGTCATTCGTCCACCCCGGGCGAGGCCCGGGCGGCGCGGGATCAGCTCGCGGCGTACCCGCGGATTGCACGGACGCTCGAGAGCTGCTCGTAGAACTCTTCGCGGATGGCGTTGAGGTCCGGACGCTCGATGTCGAGCTCCTCGGCCAGGCGGTTGGCCAGCCACGACTCGTTCTCGTCGATCTCGTCGTCGGCGGCCATCACGAGGAAGCAGCAACGGAGCAGCTGCTCGCGCTCCTCCAGCGTGGAGATCGCCTTGAACTCGCGGGTGACGAGGAAGTCCTCGGTGGCGCCGTAGGCAGTCGGCCTGCGCCGTCGCGAGGACGACGACCAGCCGCGCGGTGTCCGCGTCGAGGCCGCCGGATTCCTCCATCAGCTTGACCATCTCGGCCGTCTCTTCGTCGCTGATCGACATGTCCGCGTCGGCTGCCCGTCCGAGGAGATACGCGAACGCCGCGAGGTATCGCGCGCGCGCCGGCGGCATCGCCGACAGCTGCAGGGCGATCAGCTTGACGCTCGCGGTGTCAGCCTCGCTTGCGGAGGGCAATGGCGCGTGGGGGTCGACGGGCAGTTCGGGTGAGGCGGGGGCGTCGAGGCCGAGCGTGCGCGTGAGGAAGCTCATCGGGACTCCGAGGCGAGGCGTGGCGTGGCAATGCGCGGGAGTCTACCCCGAGGTCGCCTCTCGCGGGACGACGCGACCATACGCACGCGCGACAGGCGAGTGCCAGACGCCGCCCGAGGTGTACACGTCCTCCTCGATCAGCGCCAGGACCTCGGCCTCGCGTCTCGGCCCGGATCAGGAGGACCGCCTTGTCGAAGTCGGCCGTGCCACCGGCCTCGATCACCCGTCCCTCCCGGATCAGCCGCGCGATCCGCGTCAGGTGGGCACGGCGAAACTGCGGTCGACGCTCCTGCGCCTCCGGCGTGTAGGGGACCTCGACCACCCAGATCGTCTCGATCTCGACGTCGTCGGGGACTTCGGTCATGGCGTCAGCGTTGGTCGGTCGAGTACTGGGCGGCCGAGGTGCCCGGACACTCCCCGCCAAGATCGAGCTCGCCCGGGCTGGCGTGGGTTGCCGGCGCGAGGCGGACCAGGCCGCATCGCGTGCAGATCCCTACGGCGTCGGCGCCGGACCCTGTCGCGACCGCGTGCAGTGTCCACTCGTGGCCACGGCCGCGCGGCGTCTCTGTCTGTGCCAATTCGGTACCTCTCTACGACTGACCCTTGCGCACACAGTACCGCCCGGACACGGTAAGCCCCGACCACGGGAAACGAGGTCGGGGCGTTGAGAGCGTAGCGCGGGCGCCGTCGTCGAGTTGGTACCGAAGGTGGGAGTCGAACCCACACGAGGTTGCCCTCAGCGGTGTTTGAGACCGCCGCGTCTGCCATTCCGCCACTTCGGCCCGCCGGCGAATCCTAGCGGAGCGCTGGGAGCGGGTGGAACCGGAGCGACCGCGAGCGCGTCGAGGGCGGGCACGTCGTGGCCGGACGCAGGGTCCGACCGGGCGTCATCTGCCGGGCCCGATGCTAGACTCGCCGCGCCTCACCATCCCCGCCAGGAGGGCCGCCCCCATCGTGGAGGACGTCCGCCCGTCCGAGGCCGTCGACGATCCGATCCAGCGTCGAGACCTCGTGCTTCTCGAGCAGGCGCGCGATGGCAGCCTCGACGCCTTCAACAGCCTCGTCGAGTGCTACCAGGACCACCTGTTCGCGCTGGTCGCGCGGATGGTGCCCGACCGCGACCAGGCGTCCGACGCCGTCCAGGAGGCGTTCTTCTCCGCCTACCGCAACATGCGCTCGTTCCGCGGGGGCAGCGTCCGCTCGTGGCTCAGCCGGATCGCGATCAACGCGGCCATGGACCAGCAGCGGCTCAAGAAGCGCCGGCCTTCCCAGCCGTACCCCGAGCTCGACGACGAGAGCTGGCAGCCACCGTCCGGGCCACAGGACGATCCCGTGCGGACAGCCATGCACGGCGAGCGCTCGCGCGTCCTTTCGGCCGCGCTGGCGTCGATCACGCCCGACCAGCGGTACGCGATCGTGCTGTTCGATGTCGAGGGCTACGACTACGCGGAGATCGCGGAGCTGACGGGTGTCTCGCTGGGAACGGTGAAGTCGCGGATCCACCGCGGCAGGCTCGCGCTGCGCGACCGCCTCGAGGGTTCGATCGGGCTGTTCCGCGGGGAGGACGGCTGATGCCCCACCTGCCCGACCACACCACGCACGACCCGGAGCTGATCGCCGCCTACGCCGCGGGCGATGCCACGGGACCCGACCTCGCCCAGGCAACCGAGCTCGCCGCCGAGTGCACCGACTGCGCCGCGCTCCACCGTGACCTGCGCGCCATCGCGGCCGCGCTGCCCGAGATGCCTCCCGCCGTCCGACCCCGTGACTTCCGCCTCACGCCCGAGCAGGCGGCCTCGCTCGCCCCGTCGGGCTGGCGCGGGCTCCTCGCCGCCTTCGCCTCGCCCCGGTTCCGGCTCGCCGCACCGCTGGGGACCGGGCTCGCCGCCATCGGTCTCGCGGGGCTCCTGCTGGGCACCCCGGGCTCGATCCTGCCGGGGGCGGGGCAGGGCACGGGTGCCGGGGCGGCGGCAGGTGCTGCACCGAACGTCGAGGCCGCGGCCACTGCGGGGCCGGCCGAGCTCGCCCCCGCGCCTTCCGACGGCCCGGTCGGAGCTCAGTCCGACGCTGCCGGCGGCAAGGCGGCCGACGATCTGGCCGGCCTCACGGGACCGGCAGCCAGCGCCGCCGCATCGACCGTGCCGGCGGCCGCCTTCAACCCGGGCGCCAGCGATGTCGCCGTCGCGGCCGGTCCTGCGGCGACACCCATTCCCGAATCCACCACGCAGCGTGAGATGGCGCTTCAGGCGGCCTCACCCGCGCCCAGCCAGTCGGCCGCTATGGGCACCCTGCGGCCGGCCGACGCGGAACCCGGCGCATCGCCGTGGCTCCTCGTCTCGGCCGTGCTTCTCCTCGTTGGTGTCGCGCTCGTCGTGCTCCGGCTGGCGGCCCGATCGAGCGACCGCGCCTGACCCGTCGGAACCTGGACGGACGTTCGTCCGTCAGGGCAGGGAGATGCCCCACCTGCCCGACCACACCACGCACGACCCGGAGCTGATCGCCGCCTACGCCGCGGGCGATGCCACGGGACCCGACCTCGCCCAGGCAACCGAGCTCGCCGCCGAGTGCACCGACTGCGCCGCGCTCCACCGTGACCTGCGCGCCATCGCGGCCGCGCTGCCCGAGATGCCTCCCGCCGTCCGTCCCCGTGACTTCCGCCTCACGCCCGAGCAGGCGGCCTCGCTCGCCCCGTCGGGCTGGCGCGGGCTCCTCGCCGCCTTCGCCTCGCCCCGGTTCCGGCTCGCCGCACCGCTGGGGACCGGGCTCGCCGCCATCGGTCTCGCGGGGCTCCTGCTGGGCACCCCGGGCTCGATCCTGCCGGCTGCGGGGCAGGGCACGGGTGCCGGGGCGGCGGCAGGTGCTGCACCGAACGTCGAGGCCGCGGCCACTGCGGGGCCGGCGAATCCAGCGGACGGCAGCGTCCCGTTGGTCGACGCCGCGGCGCCGGCAGCCGGCGCCGCGATGCCATCTGCCGCATCGTCCGCAGCCGCGGCCTTGGCGCCCCGGCCCGCCCTCGCCCCATCGGCCGCCGCCTCCCCGGAGCCCGACCGCGCGTTTGCGGCCGAGACCGGACCGGCGACCTCCGATGGCCGCACCTCCGCGACGTCGATCGAAAAGGCGCCACTGGAGACGGCCGTCGACCCCGGCAGGAACCTCGCCAGCGAGGCGCCGGTCGCCGGCGACGCGCAGGCGACCGCCCCGAGCAACACCGGCTCGAGCCAGCCCGCGGGGAGTCCGGCCATCGTCTTCCTCGGCGCCGCGGCCCTGATCGTCGGCCTGGTCCTGATCGCGCTCCGGTTCGGGGCCAGGCGCCTCGCCTGAAGCCCGAGAGCGCCGTCCCTAGAGGCGGCGCGGCACCCGCACCCGGAACGTCGACCCGTGGCCGGGCACGCCGTCGCTCTCGACGTCGACCGACCCGCCGTGGGCCGTCGCGAGGTCGCGGACGATCGTCAGGCCGAGGCCGCTGCCGCCCGAGTCCGAACGCCGGTGGAACCGGTCGAACACGCGCCCGAGCTCCTCGGGCGCGATCCCTTCGCCGGTGTCGGCGACGATCAGCAGGGCGTCGCGCCATCGGCAGCCCGGATCTCGATCGAGACCCGGCCGCCCGCCGGGGTATGGCGGACGGCGTTCGCGACGAGGTTGACGAGGATCTCGCGGACCCGGACCGGGTCGACGTCGGCCTCGAGCGCCGCGTCCCCGCCCAGCGCGCAGCTCCACGCGCCGCGCCTCCGCGACCGCCCGCTGAGCGGCCAGCACGTCCGCCGCGCGATCTCGACGAGGTCGACGGGCTCGCGGTGGAGCGGCAGCGCGCCGGCCTCGGCGAGCGAGATCGTGCGCAGGTCGTCGAGCAGGCGGTCCATGACGACTGGCCTCGGCGAGGATCGGCGACACGTGGTCCTCGTCCATCGGATGGACGCCGTCGAGCATCGCCTCGAGCCCGCCGGAGATCACCGTCAGCGGCGTCCGCAGCTCGTGGGTGACGTCGGCGAGCAGCGCCCGACGATCGTCGCGGGAGCGGTCAAGGCGCTCCGCCATCGCGTTGAACGACGCGCCGAGACGGCGGGCCGGCCCGGGACCCCGCGGCACGACGCGGACACCCGGCTCGCCGTCGGCCAGCCGCTCCGAGGCCGCCGCAAGGTCCGCGAGGGGTCGCACCGTGAGGAAGAAGGCGCGGCCGCCGATGACGATGGCAACCACGAGCACCACGATCACGGCGACCACGGTCGCGGTCGGCGGCGAGGCGCCCGGCGCGATGATCCCGAGCAGGAGCGCCGCGACCCAAGTGGCCAGCGCCGTGAGGACGCCGACGAACACGACCAGCGCGAGGAACAGGCAGCCGAAGAATCCGGCGCCCATGCGTCCCGGGCCGCGGCGCCGGCCCCACGGCTGGCCGGCCCCCGGCGCTCCGCCCCACGACCACCGCTCGCGCCCCGAGGCGCCCCAGTGGTGGCGATCGTGCTGGGCGATCCGTCACCCGGCCGGCTCCTCGAGCGCATAGCCCACGCCGTGGATCGTCCGGACGTAGCGGGCGGATCCCGAGGCGGACGACAGCTTGCGGCGCAGGTTGCGGATGTGGCCGTCGATGGCGCGCTCATACGACTCGAGCGAGAACCCGTGCACGGCGTCGAGCAGCTGCGAGCGGGTCCAGACGCGCCCGGGCTCGCGGGCGAGGGTCGCGAGCAGCTCGAACTCGGTCGGCGTGAGGGTCACCTGCGTGCCGGCGGCCACGACCCGGTGACGGGCCAGGTCCAGCTCGAGGTCGCCCGCGACGATGCGCTCGTCGCCGGTCGATCGTGCCTCGGCGCGCCGCAGCACCGCCCGGACCCGCGCGACGAGCTCCTTGGGACTGAACGGCTTCACGACGTAGTCGTCAGCACCGAGCTCGAGGCCCGTGATCCGGTCGATCTCGTCGCCGCGTGCCGTGAGGATCACGATCGGGACCATCGAGTCCCGCCGGAGCGAGCGGACGACGTCGAGGCCATCGACCTTCGGCAGGCCGAGGTCGAGGACGATCGCGTCCGGGCGCCGCGCCCGGGCGAGCGCGAGGCCGCCCGACCCGTCGCCCGCGATCAGGACGGCGAAGCCGGCGTGTTCGAGATAGTCGCGGACGAGCGAGGCGATCTGGGGCTCGTCCTCGATGACCAGGATGGTGCGCACGGCAGAGGCTCCGGAGACGACGAGGCGCCGGGCGGAGGGTACCGTCCCGGCGTCGCGTGTTGGGATTGTGACGGGTCAGGCGCCTGGTGCGCCCTTGTCGGTCGGCGTGGTTCCCGAGTTCCGCGCCTCTTCCTCGTGGAGCCGGCGATGGGCGTCGGCGATCCACTGGCGACGGGGGTCATCGGGGTTGCCCATCGGGCCGGCGCCGTTCGCGCCGTAGCCGTGGCCCCAGCCGGGTCCGCCCCAGCCGCGACGGCGGCCGCCGAACGCGGCGAACAGCAGGCCGATGAACAGGAAGAAGAACAGGAACGGGAAGAAGAAGCCGAAGAAGCCGAAGCCGGCGTGCCAGACGACGGTGCCGCCGGCCGCGCCGATGTTCGACGTGACGCCGAGCTGGAAGCCGATCACGCCGCCGACGAGGGCGGCGATGGTGGCGATGATGAGGGTGAACAACCCGCGCATGGGGAAGGTGCTCCGATCGATTGGGGCGCCGGTTCTGTCCAGCGCCTGGTTGCCTTGACAACCTCGATCTTCGGGATCGGATGTGCAGAACCCGTGCGCGACGGATGCGGCTTTTGCGCAGATCGATGGGGGCGGTCAGTCGCCGAGGCAGGTCCCGACGTGGCGCGCCGCGGCGACCCAAGGGTGATCGGGGGGCACCCGCTTGCGCTGGCCGGCCACCTGATCGAGCGGGATCGGTGCCGTCTCGTCACCTCGAGCGGCGACCATCACGCCGAACGTGCCGGCCTCGACCAGGTCGGCTGCCGCGCTCCCGAGGCGCGTCGCGAGCAGGCGATCGACGGGCGACGGCGTCCCGCCGCGCTGGATGTAGCCCAGGATCGAAACCCGGGACTCGAGGCCCGTCAGCTGCTCGAGCTGGTGGGCAAGCCGGAGCGTGTTGCCGATGTGCTGCGTCTCCAGCAGCTCGACCTCCGCCTTGGCGGCGTCGCGGGCCCCCGGCTCCTTCGCCCGATCCGCGCGCCCCTCCGCCACGGCCAGCGCCGCCGCATCCTCGACGCTGCGGGCACCTTCGGCGACGGCGACGATGCTGAAGTTGGTCCCTCGCCGCGCCCGCTCCTTGATCGCTGCGGCGATCGCGGCCACGCTGTACGGGATCTCGGGGATGAGGATCACGTCGGCGCCGCCCGCGAGGCCCGCGCCGAGCGCCAGCCAGCCGGCGCCGTGGCCCATCAGCTCCGCGACGATGATCCGGTGGTGGCTGTGGGCGGTGCTGTGCAGCCGGTCGATCGCGTCGGTCGCGACCTCGAGGGCCGTCGTGAAGCCGATCGTGGCGTCGGTCCCGGCGAGGTCGTTGTCGATGGTCTTCGGCACCATCACGACGTTGAGGCCGGCCTTCGAGATCCGGAGCGCGTTCTTCGCGGTCCCGCCGCCGCCCAGGCACAGGAGCGCGTGCAGGTTCGCCCTGCGCGCGGTCTCGAGGATGGCGTCGGTCATGTCCCGGACCTCGCCGTCCACGACCATCCGGTGCGGCTTGTCGCGGCTGGTGCCGAGGATCGTGCCGCCCACGGTCAGGATCCCGGCCAGCGCGCGGGTGTCGAGCTTGACCCGGCGGTCCTCGGCCAGCCCGCGGAAGCCGTCCCGGAACCCGACGACCTCCATGCCGTAGCTGATGGCGGCCTTGCCGAATCCCCGGATCGCGGCGTTGAGGCCCGGGCTGTCGCCGCCGGCCGTGATGACCCCGACGCGGCGCGGTGACGGCATGCCGAGATCGTAGCCGCTCGCGGGTACACTCACGATGTTCCCACCCGCACGCTCGGAGCCGATGGAACGCCTCCTGCTGCTCGACGGCAACGGGCTCATCTACCGCGGCTACTTCGCCCTCATCGAACAGCCCCTGACGACCTCGAAGGGCGAGCTGGTGACGGCCGTGTTCGGGTTCACGAACATCGTGCTGCGGGCGATCCAGGACGCCAAGCCCGATCGCCTCGGCGTCGCCTTCGACCTGGGCAAGCCGACGTTCCGGCATGAGCGCTATGCGGAGTACAAGGCGACCCGCCAGCGGATGCCCGACGACATGCGCGAGCAGATCCCCAAGGTCCGGGAGGTCGTCAGGGCCCTGGGCATCCCGATCTACGAGCGCGAGGGGTTCGAGGCCGACGATGCGATCGCCACGCTCGTCGGGCAGGCGGAGGCCGCGGACCTCGACGTGACGATCCTGACCGGCGACCTGGACATGCTCCAGCTGGTCAGCGAGCGCACCAAGCTGATGGTCTCGCTGCGCGGCGGCATCGCGAACACGGTCGCCTACGACCTCGCGAAGATCGACGAGCGCTGGGGCCTCCGCCCCGACCAGATGCTCGACTACAAGGCGCTCAAGGGCGACCCGACCGACAACATCCCGGGGATCCCGGGGGTGGGGGAGAAGACCGCGTCGAAGCTGATCGCGACGTGGGAGACCCTCGACGTCCTGTACCAGCACCTCGACGAGGTCACGCCCGAGAAGCTGCGACCGCTGCTCGAGGAATACCGCGACGTGGTCCTCGAGAGCCGCGAGCTGATGCGCCTCGTGCGCGACGTGGATGTCGAGCTGGACCTGAGCCGCGGGCGGGTGGGGGAGTACGACCGCGAGACGGTGGTGCGGCTGTTCCGCGAGTACGAGTTCCGCACCCTCATCGACCGCCTGCCGCCGCTCATCGGGGAGCGGCCCGAGGACGCGATCGCCGCGATGCGCGAGCTCCGGGAGGCGGGCTTTCCCGCGGCCCAGGGCGTCGGGCGGGGCGCGGGTGGTGGCCGGCCCGGTGGTCCCGGCGCCGCGCCCGTCGATCCCGGCGCGCTGCAGCTCTCGATGGACTTCGACGTGGTGTCAGGCGGCGGTGGCGGTGGCGGTGCGGCGAGCGGTGGCGGGATCGCGGCGACGTCCCCCGCCGTCGAGGCCCGGGCCGAGGCGCTCGCGGCTGCGTCGGGCGACGTGCCGGGCGCGCTGGCCGCGGCGATCGTGGACCCGGGCCGGATCGAGATCGTGGACGCGGACGGGGTCGCAGGGCTCGAGACGTGGCTCCGCGACCAGGCGAGCGTCGGGGTCGCGCTCGTCGTCGACGACCCGCGACCGCTCGCGGGCACGGCGCTCGCGCTCGCGGTCGCCGGGGAGGACGGCCGGGTCGTCGCGGCGGAGGGCCCCGAGGCCTCGGACGCGCTGCGCCACCTCCTGGAGCGGATCGACGCCCGTCTCGTCGGCCACGAGGTGAAGCCGCTGCTGACCGCGCGCTTCGCCGAGGACGCGTCGGCCGCGCCGGTCGCGATCGCCTTCGACACCCAGATCGCCGCCTACCTCGTCAACGCCGCCCTCCGGGCCCAGAAGATCGCCGACGTCGTCGGGGAGCGGCTGGACCTCGTCCTGCCGCCGACGGCCGCGGGCCTCCCGCCGACGGCAACGGCCGGTCTCGAGGCCCTGTCCGCCGTCGCGGTGCGGCCGTCGCTCGAGCAGGCGATGCGCGACGAGGGCGTGGACCGGCTGTTCGAGGAGATCGAGTTGCCGCTGATCCCGATCCTCGCCCGCATGGAGGCGGCCGGGATCGCGATCGACGAGGAGGCGCTCGGCGCCCTGGAGCGCGAGTTCGCCGCCGAGATCGCGCGGCTCGAAGGCGAGATCTACGCCGCCGTCGGCCACGAGTTCACGATCGGCTCGCCCAAGCAGCTGGGCGACATCCTGTTCGTGGAGCTGGGCCTGCCCAAGGGCCGCCGGACGAAGACCGGGTACTCGACCGACGCCTCGGTCCTGGAAGAGCTGCGCGGCGTGCACCCGGTCATCGAGCCCGTGCTCGAGTGGCGGATCTACACCAAGCTCCGGTCGACCTATGTCGAGGCGCTCCCGACCCTGATCGGGCCCGACGGCCGCCTCCACACGCTGTTCCACCAGGCCGTCGCGGCCACCGGCCGCCTGTCATCGTCCGACCCCAACCTCCAGAACATCCCGATCCGGACGCCGCTGGGCCGCCGGATCCGGCATGCGTTCGTGGCCGGCTCGCCCGATACGACGCTCGTCGCCGCCGACTACAGCCAGATCGAGCTGCGGATCCTCGCTCACGTCTCTGGTGACGAGCACCTCGCGGACGCGTTCGCGCGCGACGCGGACATCCATCGGGAGACTGCGGCCCGCGTGCTGCGCAAGGACCCGGCGGACGTCACCTCCGACGAGCGCTCGATGGCCAAGATGGTCAACTTCGGGCTCGCGTACGGGATGAGCGACTTCGGGCTGTCGAGCCGCGCCGGAATCAGCCGTCAGGACGCCCAGGAGTTCATCAACTCCTACTTCGCGGCCTACGGCGGGATCAGCCGCTACATGCACCACATCCGCGAGACCGCGCGCGAGCAGGGGTATGTGGCCACGCTGCTCGGCCGCAAGCGGCAAGATCCCCGAGCTCGAGGCCCGCAACCCGTCGCTCCGGGCCGCCGGCGAGCGGATGGCGATCAACATGCCGATCCAGGGCACGGCCGCCGATATCGTCAAGATCGCGATGATCCGGCTCGATCGCGCGCTGCGCGAGGGCGGCTTCCGGTCGCGCCTCCTGCTCTCGGTGCACGACGAGCTGCTGCTCGAGACGCCGCGCGACGAGGTCGACAAGGTCCTCCCGGTGCTGCGCGAGACGATGGAGGGCGCGCTCCCCCTGTCCGTGCCGCTGACCGTCGAGGCCAAGGTCGGCGACTCGTGGGAGGGCATGACGCCGGTCTCCCGCCGCGACGCTGTCCTGGCCGAGGCCGGTGAGGCGCCCGAGGCGATCGGGGTCTAGCGGCGCGTGCCCGAGCTGCCCGAGGTCGAGACCGTCGCGCGCGACCTGCGGCGCCATCTCCTGGCGGCCGACGGTGGACCCGGCCCGACGATCACGGGCGCGCGCATCAGCTGGCAGCGAACCCTGCGGGACGAGGACCCGGCACGGTTCGCCGCGGGCGTCTCGGGCCGGCGGATCGAGCACATCGGGCGGCGCGGCAAGCAGCTGATCATCGATCTCTCGGGCGGGGCGTTCCTCACCGTGCACCTCAAGATGACCGGCCAGCTGTTCGTGGTGCCCGCGTCGTTGCCCACGGATCCGTACGAGCGGTTGGCCCTGGCGCTCGACGACGGCCGCGAGCTGCGGTTCCGCGACATCCGCAAGTTCGGGCGCGTGGGGCTCTACGGCGCGGACGACGATCCGTTCGACGGCGTCGGTCCCGAGCCCCTGGACCCGCGGTTCACGCTGCGCGAGTTCCGGACGCGCATCCGCGGGCGGCGGGCGCGGCTCAAGCCGCTGCTCGTGGACCAGGCGTTCATCGCCGGCGTCGGCAACATCTACGCCGACGAGGCGCTGTGGCGCTCGCGCCTGCACCCGCTGCGCTCGGCGCGGTCGCTGCGGCCGGCCGACGAACGCGCCCTCTATCGAGACGTCATCGGCATCCTCGCGGAGGCCGTGGAACGTCGCGGCTCGTCGATCGACGACTACACGGCACCCGACGGCGACGGCGAGATGCAGGAGCGGCTCGACGTGTACCAGCGCACGGGCCAGCCATGCCGGCGCTGCGGCCGGCCGATCCGGCGCATCGTCATCGGCATCCGGGCCACCCACTTCTGCTCGTGGTGCCAGCGGCTTCCCTCGGCGGAGCGACCCGCGGCGAGGGCCCTGCTCGCGACGATGACGCCGCGGCCCGGCCGTGGGGCGAAGGGGCGGGCGGGCCGGCGGTGGGTCGACCTGGACGGCGATGGCGCCCTTGGTCGTACGTCCGACGAGGCGGCCAAGGCCCGCGAACGGGCGGCGAGGACCGCTGCGGCGGCCGCGACGCGACGGGCCGCCGCGCGGAGCGTCAGCCCGTCTTGACGGTCGTCTGCCCCGGGTCGGTGATCGAGATCACGCCGCCGTAGGTGCAGCTGCACGTCGAGTCCGACGTCAGGGCGGCCTTGCCCCCGACCTTGACCGTCGGTGAGCCGGGCGACCAGGGCGAGCTGGTGGCCGGGATGCACGGCGCCGGCGTGGGCGTGCCCATGGCTGCGCTGGTCGCGGCGGCCACGGCCGGGTTCGACTGGGTCGTGCACATGCCGAACGTGGCCAGGTTGGTCATGGGCACGTGATCCATCACGGTGGCCAGCAGCGCACCGCCGCCCTGCATGAGCTGTCCGGCCGGCAGCACGGCCAGCGTGGCGGGCGACGCCCCGAAGGAGCACGTCGCCTTGGCCCCGAGCACGACCAGCTGTGGCAACCTTGACCTCCGCGCCGGACCTCGAGGGCGGCCATCCACGGTCGCCGGGTCAGGTTCCGGCCGGCCCGAGTGTCCGTCTTCGCGCGACAGGCCGCAAGACGCGCCCGTGCCGAGTGGTTGCCCGTTCGGGCAGCGTCGATCGAGGGAGGTCCGTGTCGCTCATCCGGCTCGAGGGCGTCGTGCGCGAGATTGGCACGTTCGTGATCCTCGACCAGATCACCGCCGCGATCGCTCCCGGTGAGCGGGTCGGCCTCGTCGGGCCCAACGGCGCCGGCAAGACGACGCTGCTCCGGATCGCCGCCGGACTGGACGAGCCGGACCGCGGCAAGGCAACCCGCAAGCGGGGCCTCAGCCTGGGCCTGCTGGGCCAGGAGGCGCACTTCGACGAGGCGTTCATGGCCGCGCCCGACCTCCGCGCGGCCGTGCGCCACGGTGCGGCCCACCTCGAGCGGATGGCCGTGGAGCTCGGGCGGCTCGAGCACGACGGCCACGCCGGCGGCACCAGCTACGCCGACCTCCAGCACCGGTTCGACATCCTGGGCGGCTACACGCTCGACCAGCGGGTGGATGAGGCGCTCTCGGGCCTCGGCTTCGCACGCGACGAGTGGGCCCGGCCGCCCACGGCGATTTCCGGCGGCCAGCAGACGCGGGCGGCGCTCGCGCGCCTGGTCATCGCGGATCCGGACCTGCTGCTGCTCGACGAGCCCACCAACCACCTCGACATCGGCGCCATCGAATGGCTCGAGGAGCACCTCCGGCGCCGCACGGGCGCCCTGCTCGTGGCGTCGCACGACCGCGCCTTCCTCGATGCCACCGTGTCGCGGGTCTGGGAGCTGCGCGATCGCCGGCTGACGGTGTTCCGGGGCGACTACTCCGCGTATCACCGGCAGCGCCTGGAGCGGGACGCGCGGGCAGAGCGCGAGGCGGACTCGCACGAGGACGCGATTGCGCGCGAGGTCGAGCTCGTCCAGCGCTATCGGAGCCAGCGCAAGCACGTGAAGATGCACGAGCACGAGGCCCGGCTCGAGCGGCTGCGCGAGCAGCGCGTCGAGACCCCGAAGGCGGGCAAGGCGCTCAAGCTTCCCGGCAACGCGCTCGCCGGCGGCCCGGTGCGCTCGGGCGAGCTCGTGATCCGCCTCGACGACCTCGCGGTCGGGTACCTGCCCGGCCGCGGTGCGCTCGCCCCGGACGGCTCCGAGGCGGCCGAGCCCGTGACCGTGGCCCGCTCGCCGTTCCTCGCCGCCCAGCGCGGGGAGCGGATCGGCATCGTCGGGCCCAACGGCGCGGGCAAGACGACCCTGCTGCGCACGATCGCAGGCGACCTGCCGGCGCTCGACGGGGGGATCACCTTCGGCCACAACGTGTCGCCCGCGTACCTCGCCCAGCTGCGCGACGCCGCCATCCCGGGGACGACGGTGCTCGACGCCATCCTCGAGGCCGTGCCGGTAACGCCCGGCGAGGCGCGCGGCTACCTCGCGCGGTTCCTGTTCCGGGGCGACGACGCGTTCAAGGAGGTGCGGCTGCTGTCCGGTGGCGAGCGGTCGCGCCTCGAGCTCGCACTGCTGGGCATCCTGCCCTCGAACCTGCTCCTGCTCGACGAGCCCACGAACCACCTCGACATCGCCGCCCGCGAGGCCATCGAGGCGTTCCTCGCCGAGGCACCGGCGACGATCGTGGTCGTGTCGCATGACCGGCGGCTGCTGGAGACGATCTGCGAGCGCCTGTGGGTTGTCGACGATGGCCTGGCGGTGCCGTTCGATGGCGGCTATCGCGCCTGGCGTGCGGCGGTTTCGGACGGCTGGACCGTCCAGGCCGAGGCCGCGCGACGGGTGAACCGGGGAAAGCCCGTGGCGGGCGCAAGAACACCCCCGACGGTCGGCCAGGCGGCACCCGCGACTGCCTCGGGCAATGGGTTGCGGACGCCGCCGGCCGCGGCCCCGGCACCCCGGCGCAAGGCCCGCCCGAAGCTGTCGAAGGAGGCCTACCGGCGCCGGCGCGAGGCGGTCGACGGCGAGCTGTCGCGCCTCGGCCTCAGGCGCAGCCAGCTGCAGCTGGCGATCGGGACGCCCGCGGTCGCCGGGAACTTCGTCGAGATGCGGCGCGTGACCAGCGAGCTGGCCGACGTGGAACGGGCGCTCGCGGACGCCGAGGACGCGTGGCTGGAGCTCGAGGAGATGGCGCCGTGACGCCCGCCGAGCACCCCGCGTCCAGGGCCATGCGGATCGGGATCACCGGCCCGATCGGCTGCGGCAAGTCCCAGGTCGCGCGCTGGCTGGGCGAGCTCGGGGCCGTGGTCGTCGACGCGGACGAGGTTGCCCGCGCGGTGACCGCTCCCGGTCAGCCTGCCCACGACGCGGTGATCGCTCGGTTCGGCCCCGAGGTCGTCGCCCCGGGCGGCACCCTCGATCGCGCCGCCCTCGCCCGGATCGTGTTCGCCGACCCGGCGCAGTTGCGCGACCTGGAGCGGATCGTCCACCCGGCCGTCCGGCCCCGGATCCTCGAGGCCATCGCGGCGGCCGATGAGGCGCGTGCGCCGGCCGTCGCCATCGAGGCCATCCGGCTGGTCGAGGGGGGACTGGGCGCGCTGTGCGACGAGATCTGGCTGGTCACCTGCGATCCGGCGACCCAGCGGGAGCGGGTGCTCGCCCGCGGCGTTGAGGGACGAGGACGCGGACCGGCGGATCGCGGCGCAGTCGGGACTCGCGCAGCGCATCGCGCCCGCGGCGACACGGGTGCTCGACTCGAGCGGCGATCCGGTGGCGACGAGAGCGATGGTGGCGACCGCTTTCGCGGCCGCCACGGGTCACGGTGCCGGGCTGACGGGATCCTCGATCACGGGCGTCGGCGACGGCGCCCCCGATGCGGACGGCGAGGCGCCTGGCGATGCCGAGGGCGACGCGGACGGCGACGGGACAACGGTGATCGGCCCGGAACCCGGGTAGACCTCGGGGATCGGCAGGCCGTAGCGCTTGATCATCGCGGTCGTCGTCTCACCGAGGGTGCTGACATCGACCGTGCGGGCGTCCTCGGTGGGGCGGAGGGCGAGGCTGAAGGCCCCCGAGCCGGCCGCCTGCAGGTGGCTGATCTCCTCGGCCACGGGCAGCGACACGCGTACGACGTAGTAGTTCGTCGCCCGCTGCAGGATCTTGACGTTCTGGTAGGTGATCTTGGTCGACTTGTCCGAGGTGTACTTGCCCTTGGCGGCGAGGTCTTCGGGCACGGTGATCGTGGCCGTCACGAAGACGTCGACGATGTCACCGGCCTGGATCAGGCCACCCGCGGCGCGGTCGTCCGGGACCGTGAGCGAGACGGCTCGCCATGCCTCGGACTGGGGGCTGACTGTTTCGCCCGGGTCGAGGATCGCCAGCCCGGTGCCGGTCGTGCCGTTGGCGAGCATGTTCGCGTAGACCGGCTGGCCGGCGAGGATCGGGACGGTGGCCATCAGGCCGACGACCGCGGCGGGATCGGCGAACGTGCCCTCCCCGGTCGTTGCATCGGCCGGCACCTGGCGCAGGACGATGTCCGTCTCCACGATCGGCACGCGGGGTGCGATCGGGACCGCGGCCACGACCACCGGCACCACGACGGTGCCCGAGGACTGCGCGTCCTGGCGTGCCTGGTAGAGCACGTAGAACGCCAGGCCACCGGCGACGAGCGCCACGATGACGCCGGCGACGATGATCATCTTGCCGCGACGTCGCGACGGATCCTGGTACTCGAATTCCATGCGTTACCTTCAGGTGGGGAGTCGGGTTGCGGGCGTCGGGAGCGAGGACCGGAGCCCCTCGTGTCAGGCGTCTCGGGACAATCCGGTCAAGGGGATTGTCAGCACGCACCACCCACGGCACCTATGGACCGAAAGTACCCGCGTGCCCGGCGCTTGGGTCAGGCGATCAGGGCTGGACCAGGTGGACGGGGTTGCCGCGGATCTCGACCCTCCACGTCGTGGAGTCGGTTGCGGTGTTGTCGTAGGTGTAGGCGATCTTCCACCAGCCGCCCTGCGTTCCGGCCGGCTCGCCCGGGCGGGAGGGGCGCCGTGTAGGTCTTGGGCAGCGGGATCGTGATCGTGACCCACGAGTTGTTGTAGCGGCTCGTCCCGCTCTGGACGGTCGTCAGCGACGTGACGTTGGTGCCGCTTCGACAGCACGAGCTCGCGTTGCTGTCGGCCGTGTAGCTGAACGTCGCGGGTGTGTAGCCCGTCGTGGTGGGCTTCATCACCTGGATCGACGCCGTGCCGCTCGCGTCACCCGGATCGAACAGCGACACGACCATGCTCTTGCCGGCGTGGACGGCGTCGATGCGGGCCAGGTAGAAGTTCGTGGTGCCGTTCGTGATGTTGGCGTAGATCGCCATCTTGCCCAGGCCGTACACGCTCGCCTTCCACGTCGAGCTCGACGTCACGGCGCGGACACCGAACTTGTTCGAGCCGCTCGTGTTCTTCTGGTCGTTCGGGCTGGAGGCCATCGTGGTCGCGATCTGGAGCCGGTACGTGCCGGGCGTGGTCACGGTGCCCAGCGTCCACCACTTGTTGTGGTACGTGGTCGTCGTGCAATCGGGAAGGGCGAACAACGTCCCGCTCGGATAGGTGTAGGACGTGTCCCGATAGGTTGCGCTGCGGTCGGCCTGGCGCTCGTGCTCGAACCTGGTCCCGGAGGCCGCCACGACGACGTCGTCGCTGTAGTCGAGCGGCGTTGACGCAGGGTCCGACCACAGGGTGTAGTACGTGGAGAAGGCGTCGAACGCGGCGTCGCCGATCCAGCGGTCGCCGGTGCCCTTCGTCGGGTCGACGGCACAGAACGTGGCGTCGTACAGGTCGATGTTGGTCGACCCTGCGCCGGCGGGCACGACGATGGCGTACTGGTAGCCGTTGGCGTCGTACTGGGTGTTCAGCGTCGGGTTGGGGTTGTAGTACGAGGCGTAGGCGTCGCCGTTGCCGCGATCCGAGCCCTCGGCCGCGATGACGGTCCAGAAGCTCCCCGAGTTGTCGCCGAAGTTGCTGAGCGGGCTGCCCATCGGGACGGGCAGCGAGTACTCGGCGGTCGCGGTCTTCGTCACCCGGACGGTCTTGATCCCGATGACGCCCATGAAGTAGGTGTTGAACGTGGTTGACACCGTGACGTCGAGCCGCTGAGAGGACTCGGTGTTGAGCGACGGCGTGACGGTGGCGCCGGTCGACGTCGAGTAGCCGTTCCTGCCGGCCTCGGCGACGGCCAGGGAGGAGGCGGTGGTGAAGTCGCCCGGCATGTACGGGACGCCGGCGAGCGCGGCGGCCTCTGCCGCCAGCTGTGCGTGAATGGAGGCGTTCCACAGGCTGCCGACGTCGATCACGACCGCGAGCACGCCGATCAGCAGGACCATCCCGCCCGCGAACATCACCAGGATCTGGCCGGTGGCCTTGCGGCCACGGCGGAACGGCGCGAGGAGTCGTCGGATCACGGGGTGGGCTCCAGGCGCATGACCGACGTATCGGTCATCTTCATGACGTTGTAGGGGGCAGGACCGCCCGAGAAGAAGCCCATCAGCTGGGACAGGGGCGTGTTCGGGTGGAAGTCGTAGCGCACCCGGACGCCGATCGAGTCGGCGCTGACCCCGGTCACCCGCGTCGCGGCCGGCCAGCCGGCCGTCCCGATCAGGACGCCGTCCTTGTCGTACTTGTCCATGTAGCTCGAGATCGGCTGGCCCGCGGTGTCGGCCTTGAAGATCTCGATCGAGGTGATGTTCTCCATCCGGATCGGGTCCGTCAGGCCGCGCTGGACCGCGGCGATGATCGCCGGGTCGACGCCATTGGGGCTGGTGCCGCCGTTGCCCAGCGACGCGCCGACGCGGGCCCCTTCGCGCACGGCATAGGCCATCGCGGTCCGGTGGTCGATCGCCGAGCCGAACTCGAGTGCGGCGAACAGGATGATGATGAACATCGGGAGGATGAGCGCGAACTCGACGACCGCCTGGCCGCGCTCGCCTTCGTGGGACTCGCGGCGACGGAGCCTCACTGCTTGGGCTCCATGCGCAGCGTCGCGCCGTCGCTCACGCCCCAGGTCCGGCCTGCCCCGATCGGCGTGATCCCGTGATACGTGAAGTCGATCTTGACGCCGATCAGGTCGAGGCCCTCGGCCAGCGAGTCGCCGCGCGACGTCTGGGGGTAGCCCTCGCTGCCGGAGAGGGTGTATGGCTGGTCGGTGCCGGTCCCGGGACAGTCGAGCGAACCGGTCCGCAGGTAGCGGTTGTACTTGCCTGACACCCTGTCGCCGTTGGCATCGGACTGGAAGATCTCGACGGCCTGGACGTCGCTGTGGTTGATCGGCGTCTGGAGCGCCTGCTCGACCGCCTTGAGGATCGCGCAGTCGGCTCCGTCCTCGCCACCGACCTCCGCCGCGACGCTGACGCCCTGGCGGGACGCGAACTGCACGGTGAGGACGTTGTTGTACATGAAGCCGAACTCGACGACCCCCATCAACAGGGTGATGAAGATCGGCAGGACGAGCGCGAACTCGACCAGCGTCTGACCGCCGTCTCCCTCGCCCCTCGTCTGTCGAATGCGGTTCACGTTGCCTCGCCGAATCCGCGGACTCCTGGCATGGGGACGCCGCGCTCGCCGGAGCATCGCATCGGCCCTCGGGCGGAGCAGCCCCACGTTAGTCATGGGCCAGCGGAGCGTTGGTACCAACGTCCTGTCGTGTGCACGCACCACCCTGGAACAGAACGCCTGTTCGACCGGCGTGACCCCGCCGGTGTATCGTTTTGGCGCCATGCCTGACTTCCGCCTCGTCGCCCCGTTTCAGCCCACCGGCGACCAGCCGCAGGCGATCGAGCGGCTGACCGAAGGACTCGGGCGCGGCCTGCGTGGCCAGACGTTGCTCGGAGCGACCGGCACCGGGAAGACGTTCGTGATGGCGGAGACCATCAACCGGGTCCAGAAGCCAACCCTCGTGCTCGCCCACAACAAGACGCTGGCTGCCCAGCTGTACTCGGAGTTCCGCGAGTTCTTCCCGGACAACGCCGTCGAGTACTTCGTCAGCTACTTCGACTACTACCAGCCGGAGGCCTACCTGCCCCGGTCGGACACGTACATCGAGAAGGACTCCTCGCGCAACGAGGAGATCGACCGCCTGCGGCATGCCGCGACCCACGCCCTGTTCGAGCGGCGCGACGTGATCATCGTCGCCTCGGTCTCGTGCATCTACGGCCTGGGCGCCCCGGTCGACTACGGCGCCACGATCCTGCGACTCAAGGTCGGCGGCCAGTACCGGCGGGACGCGGTGCTCCGGCACCTCGTCGACCTCCAGTACCAGCGCAACGACGCCGCGCTCACGCGCGCGCGCTTCCGCGTGCGCGGCGACACCCTCGAGATCGGGCCGGCGTCCTCGGAGGAGATCGTCCGGGTCGAGTTCTTCGGCGACGAGGTCGAGCGCATCACGGAGCTGGACCCGCTCACCGGCGAGCTGCTGGCCGAACGCAAGGAGCTCAACATCTACCCGGCGACCCACTTCGTGACGCCGCGCGACAAGCTCCACCTCGCCATCGCGTCCATCGAGGCCGAGATGGAGGAGCGGGTCGGCCAGATGGAGGCCGAGGGCCGCGTCCTCGAGGCCGCGCGGCTCCGCCAGCGGACGACGTTCGACGTCGAGATGCTGCGCGAGCTCGGCTACTGCACGGGCGTCGAGAACTACTCCCGGCACCTGTCCCAGCGCGAGCCGGGGTCGCGTCCGTGGACGCTGCTCGACTACTTCCCGCCGGACTGGCTGCTGATCGTCGACGAGTCGCACATGACGATCCCCCAGGTCGTCGGCATGTACAAGAACGACCGCACCCGCAAGGAGATCCTCGTCGACTTCGGCTTCCGGCTGCCGTCGGCGCTGGACAACCGGCCGCTGACGTTCGAGGAGTTCGAGGTCCACGTGAACCAGGCGCTGTACGTGTCGGCCACGCCCGGTCCGTACGAGCTCGAGCGGAGCGAACGGGTCGTCGAGCAGCTGGTCCGCCCGACCGGGATCGTCGATCCGCCGATCAGCGTGCGCCCGACCGAAGGCCAGATCGACGACCTGCTGGAGGAGATCCGGGGGCGTGTCGATCGCGGCGAGCGGGCCCTCGTCACGACGCTGACCAAGAAGATGGCCGAGGACCTGGCCGACTACCTCAAGGAGCTCGGCGTCAAGGTCCAGTACCTGCACAGCGAGGTCGACACCCTCGAGCGGGTCGCGATCCTGCGCGACCTGCGCCTCGGCGTGTACGACGTGCTGGTGGGCATCAACCTCCTGCGCGAGGGCCTCGACCTCCCGGAGGTGACGCTCGTCGCCATCCTCGATGCCGACAAGGAGGGGTTCCTGCGAAGCGCCTGGTCCCTGATCCAGATGATCGGCCGGGCGGCCCGCAACACGGGCGGCGAGGTCGTGATGTACGCGGACCGGATCACGGAGTCGATGCGGATCGCGATCGACGAGACCGACCGCCGGCGGGCGATCCAGACGCAGCACAACGTCGACCATGGGATCGAGCCCCAGACGATCATCAAGGGCATCCACGACATCAACGACCGGCTGCGCGCGGTCGCCGAGAACACGGTCATGTACAGCTCCGAGCGTCGAGAGCGCCAGCTCGCCGATGCCGACAAGGCCGAGGTCGAGCGGCTCGTGGCGCAGATGGAGGCCGAGATGAAGGCCGCCGCGAAGCAGCTCGAGTTCGAGCGCGCCGCCGCCCTGCGCGACGAGATCCAGCAGATCCGGCTGCGGGTCCTCGAGGAGGACGCGTCGGTCGTCGTCGCCCGCGCAGCCGAGCGTGCCGCGCGGGACGCGGCGCTGCCGGCCAAGGAGCGCGCGGCGGCCCATCGCCCGGGCGGTGCCGGGTTGCCGGCCGGCGCGCAGGCCTTCGAGGTCACCTCGGTCACGGTGCTCGCCTCGGGCGAGGAGCCGGCGAGCGCGCTCGACGAGGACGGCTCCACCGGGCGTCGCCGCAGAGCTGTTCCCGGGCATCCGCGACGAGCACGATGACGACGACGGCGGCTGGCAGGCGCGGTGGCTCGACCGGCCGACCTGGGACCGGACCGTGACCCCGAACATCCGCCGCCGGACCGGCGGGCGCCCCTCGCGCCGAGCTCGCGGGTACTGATCGTTCCGTGACGGGACCGTCCGGGTCGGCGGCGTACGCGCCCCTCGAGGTCTGGCTCGAGACCGGCTATGCAGATGGCGGGCTGGGCGCCTGGCTGCCGGCCCTGCCGGGCGTGTTCGCGGCGGCGATGACCCCCGAGCGCGCCGTCACCGCGATCCTCACCGCGACGGCGCGCACCCGCGAATGGCTCGAGGCACACGGCGACGATGCGGGGCTGCCGGGACTCGGCCGGGTCGAGGTCATCGGGGAGGTCGCGACGGTCGTGCAGCCGGATGGGTCCGAGCGCGGCGCCACGCTGCCCCATGATCGACGGCCGGTCGGCGCGGGCGAGCTGGAATCCGCGTCACGACGCCTCGGCTGGCTGCGCGAGGACACCATCCTGCGGGCTGCCGAGGTCGACCGGCTGGAGCCGGACGGGCCGCCGACCGGCAGCACGCGGAGACGGCGACCGCTCCGCGGCCGCGATGGTGCGTCACGTCGCGGGCGCCGCCGCCTGGTATGTCGAGCAGCTCGGCGGCGCGTCCTACGCCGGCCCGGCGGACACCGCGACGCCGGCGGACGAGCTCGAAGCCGCCTACGCGTGGGCACTCGGGAGGCTCGCGGTGCTCGAAGCCTCGGACCATGGACGGGAGGTCGTGGCGGAGCGCGGCGAGACGTGGACGCCCGCCAAGGCGGTCCGGCGGCTCGTGTACCACGGGTTCGACCACCTCTGGGAGCTCGAGCGCCGGCTTGCATTGGCCGACGGCACGCGGGAGCGCGTCGAGGTCAGGCTGGACCGGCGGCCCGCGGCGGACGTCATGTCGGGGCTGCTCCGCTCCGTGGGCTGGGACGCGCGGGCCGCGGACCCCGAGCTCTTCGGGCGCGCGATCGCCGGGACGCCGGAGATGGCCGCTGCCTGGGACGGCGACCGGCTCGTGGGGACCGCCCGGTCCCTCACGGACGGAGCGGTCGCCGCCCACATTGCCACGGTCGTCGTGCACCCGCGCTACCAGGGTCTCGGGATCGGCGAGCGGCTGATGCACGCACTCATGGACGGGCGGGACGGCATGCGCTTCGCCCTGTCGGCCGCGCCCGGCATGGACGCCTGGTACGCCAAGCTCGGGTTCGTGCCCGACCAGCGCGCGATGGTCCGAGCCCGCCGTCACTGACGCGAAATCGGGTCGCGGACCCGTTGCCCGTGGCGTAGGCTGGCGCCATGGAACGCATGCCCCTCTCCCGCCGAGCCGTCGCGCGGCTCCTGTCGTCGTTGGCCCTCGTTGCGCTCGCCGTCGCTGCCTGCGGCGGATCGAGCCCGCTCGGAGGCGGTGGCGGTGACCCCGCGTCCGTCGTCAAGGAAGCCCTGGCCGTCGTCCAGTCCAAGGACCTCGCGAAGATCGGCGATCTCGCGTGCGCCGCCAAGAAGGACGAGGTCCTCAAGTCGTTCGACTTCGGATCGTCCCTGGCGGGGACCGGGGTCGACAGCCAGCAGGTCCTCGACGCCATGACGATCGACACCTCGAAGGTCGTCGTCGGTCAGCCGACCATCACCGGTGACAACGCGACCGTGCCGATCACCGGATCGATGAAGATGAGCGTCGATGCGGCCAAGATGAAGCCGATCGTGAAGGCCCAGCTCGAGGCAGCGAGCCTGCCCGCGGACGACGCGGCGATCGAGGCGATGATGGGCGTGGTCGGCGGGTTCGCGGGCCAGGACATCCCGACGAACGAGACCATGACGCTCGTCAAGGAAGGCGGGGCCTGGAAGATCTGCGAGTGACCCTGCGCCGGGTCTCCTAGGGCAAGGCACGGCCCCGGGCATCGTCGCGAGACGGATGTTCGGGGCCTCTCTGCAACACGAACACCTGTTCCATTTCGCACCAATCCGGTAGACTGGGGGTGTGCCCCAGGATCGGATCGTCGTGCGCGGAGCGCGCGAGCACAACCTCAAGAACGTCGACGTCGCGTTCCCCCGTGACCGCCTCGTCGTCATCACCGGGCTGTCCGGCAGCGGCAAGAGCAGCCTCGCCTTCGACACGATCTACGCCGAGGGCCAGCGGCGGTATGTCGAGAGCCTGAGCGCCTACGCGCGCCAGTTCCTGGGCCAGATGGAGAAGCCCGACGTCGACCAGATCGACGGGTTGTCCCCGGCCATCTCGATCGACCAGAAGGGCGCCTCGAAGAACCCGCGGTCCACGGTCGGCACCGTGACCGAGATCTACGACTACCTGCGCCTGCTGTTCGCCCGCATCGGCCATCCGCACTGTCCCCAGTGCGGGCGCGAGATCGAGCGCCAGCAGATCAGCCAGATGGTGGACCAGGTGCTCGCGATGCCGGAGGGCACCCGGCTGCTGGTCCTCGGCCCGCTGATCAAGGACCGCAAGACCGAGGGTGACCGGGTCTTCGAGGGAGCCCGCAAGCAGGGGTTCGTCCGCGTCCGCGTCGACGGCGAGCAGTACGACCTCAGCGATGCGCCGACGCTCGACAAGTACAAGCGCCACACGATCGAGGTCGTCGTCGACCGGTTCGTCGTCCGGCGAGCCGAGGCCCCGGAGGCCTGGGCAAGGGACGATGCCGGCCGCCCGATCGACCCGGAGACGGGCCTTGCCGTCCCGGACCCGGACGCCTCGCGACTGGCGGACTCGATGGAGACCGCGCTCCGGCTGGGCGAGGGGGTCGTGGTGGTCGCCCCGGCGCCGCGCGACGACGAGGCGCCGTCGTTCGAGGAGCGGCGGTTCAGCGAGCGCTACAGCTGCCCCTACGACGGGACGATGATCGACGAGCTCGAGCCGCGCAGCTTCTCGTTCAACTCCCCGCACGGCGCATGCCCGACGTGCACGGGCCTCGGGACGCAGCTGGTCATCGACCCGGAGCTCGTCATCCCGGACAAGTCGAAGAGCATCCGGGCCGGCGCGCTGGTGCCGTGGAACAAGATGCCGACCGAGATCTCGTGGCGGATGAAGATCACCGAGGCCATCTTCACCTCGCGCGGCTGGCGGATCGATGCGCCGGTGCGCGACCTGCCCGACGAGGCGATCGAGTACCTGCTGTATGCGCCCAAGGACGAGAAGGTCGTCGTCCGCTACCGCCACGAGCGCGGCGAGAACAGCTACGTGGCCACGTTCGAGGGCGTCGTCACCAACCTCGAGCGCCGGTTCAAGGAGACCGAGTCCGAGTACATCCGGACCGAGCTCGAGAAGTTCATGGTCCAGAAGCCGTGCCCCACCTGCAAGGGCCGCCGCCTGCGCCCGGAGGCGCTGGCCGTCACCGTCGACGGGCGCAGCATCTCCGAGGTCGCGACGCTGTCGGTGACCGATGCGCTCGATTGGGCGGCGGGGCTCAGCGACCTGATCACGGAGCGTGAACAGACCATCGGGCGGCAGGTGCTCAAGGAGATCGTGGCCAGGCTGGGGTTCCTCGTCGACGTCGGCCTCGACTACCTGACGGTCGATCGGGCCAGCATCAGCCTGTCGGGGGGCGAGGCCCAGCGGATCCGGCTGGCGACCCAGATCGGGACCACCCTGATGGGCGTCCTCTACATCCTCGACGAGCCATCGATCGGCCTCCACCAGCGCGACAACGCGAAGCTCATCGCGACGCTGACCCGGCTGCGCGACCTGGGCAATACCGTGCTCGTCGTCGAGCACGACGAGGAGACGATCCGGACGGCGGACTGGGTCATCGACATCGGGCCCGGCGCGGGCGAGCACGGCGGCGAGATCATCGCGAACGGCACGCTCGAGGACCTGCTCGCGGAGCCGCGCTCGATCACCGGGGCGTTCCTGCGCGGCGAGCGCGAGGTCCCGGTCCCGGCCCGCCGGCGTCACGGCAACGGCCGGGCCCTCGTGGTCAAGGGCGCGCGCCAGCACAACCTGCGCAACATCAACGTCCGCTTCCCCCTCGGCACCTTCATCGCGGTGACGGGGGTCTCGGGCTCCGGCAAGAGCACCCTCGTCGACGAGGTCCTCTACCGGGCCCTCGCCCGCGAGCTCACCGGATCGCGGGAGATCGTCGGCGCCCACGATGCGGTCGAGGGCGTCGAGCACATCGACAAGATCATCGAGATCGACCAGAGCCCGATCGGCCGCACGCCGCGTTCGAACCCGGCCACCTACACGGGGCTGTTCGGACCGATCCGCGAGCTGTTCGCCGGCACGCCGGATGCCCGCGTCCGTGGCTACCAGCCGGGCCGGTTCAGCTTCAACGTCAAGGGCGGCCGCTGCGAGAGCTGCAAGGGCGACGGGATCATCAAGATCGAGATGCAGTTCCTCCCGGACGTCTACGTCCCGTGCGAGGTCTGCAAGGGCAAGCGCTACACGCGCGAGGCGCTCGAGATCCACTACAAGGGCCGCTCGATCGCCGACGTGCTCGAGATGACGGTGGCGGAGGCGAACGACTTCTTCGCCGCGGTGCCCAACGTGAGCGCCAAGCTGCAGACCCTGTTCGACGTCGGGCTCGGCTACATCCATCTCGGGCAGCCGGCGACCACCCTGTCCGGTGGCGAGGCGCAGCGGGTGAAGCTCGCCACCGAGCTCTCGAAGCGGGCCACGGGCAAGACGCTCTACCTGCTCGACGAGCCGACGACGGGCCTCCACTTCGCGGACGTCGACAAGCTGCTCCAGGTGCTCCACCGCCTGGTCGACAACGGCAACACCGTGCTCGTGATCGAGCACAACCTCGACGTGATCAAGACATCCGACTGGATCGTCGATCTCGGGCCGGAGGGCGGCCACCGCGGCGGCCTGGTGATCGCCGAGGGCACGCCCGAGGTCGTCGCCGAGACGCCGGGTTCGGCGACCGGCCAGTACCTGGCCCGCGTCCTGCGCGGCGAGCCACTCGTACCCCTCAGCGACATCACGTTCGCGGACGAGGCCGGCCGGCCGGGGGTCGGTGGCAACGGGCACGACGCAGTGGCGATCGACATCGCCCCGTCGCACAAGCGCGTCGCGGCCACCCCGTCCGCCGGCGATCGGTAGCGACGCCCGCCTCGCGCACCGCGATCCCGTCGCCACGGCCCCCGACACCAACTAGGATGGCCCCATGCCGGAGATCGACTACGCCTTCCTCGCCGATGCGGCGGAGACCCAGCCCGGACAGAAGTTCCACGTCCTCGGCGGCGGCATCACGCGCATCGGCGGCCGGACGTTTCCGCTCCGCCATCCGCACGTCGCGCTCGTCGTCGGGCTGCTGGTCACCGCGCCCGAGACGGACCGGGAGCACGAGCTGCGGATCGTCCTGCTGGACCCCGACGGCCACGAGGTGACGGGCGCCACCGGCAGCCTCCAGGCTCGCGGCCACCCCGACGGGCGCGACGCGATCCTGACCTTCTCCATCGACCTCTGGAACCTGACGTTTCCCTCGCCCGGCGACTACTCGTTCCGGATCCTCGTCAACGGCTCGGAGCGCAAGCGCCTGGCGCTGGTCCTCGTCCGGCCGGCGGAGTCCGGCGTCGCGAGCGCGTCCCTCTCGGACCTGTGACGACCGCCCGGGAGGGCCGCGCCGCCGCCAACCCTGGCAACGCCCGCCACCTGCATCCGACCATCGACGAGGCTGCCCTCGTCGCCGCCCGCGCCTGTGACCGCCTGGTCGCGGCAGTACGGGCCGCCGGGGCGACCCGCTGGCTGGCCTATTTCGAGCCGCTTCCGGATCGGCTGCGTGACGACGACATCGGCGATCTGCGCCGGACCGGCCTCCGGGCGCGCGCGGCGTACGGGCCCAAGGACTCGGTTCGTGACGTGGTTGCGGAGGATGTCACCGAGCCGTTCCTCGACGCGATCGACCGCCTGCTCAAGGCGCTCGCGAAGCGCGACGTCGGCGGCTAGCCGCCGGGCTCGCGGGTCGCCCGCCACTCGCCGGCGAGCATCGACATCTTGAACAGGTCGACGTGCCGGCCCTCCCGGAACACGCGGTGGCGCGCGACGCCCTCATCGACGAACCCGACCCGCTGGTACAGGCGGTGCGCATCCTCGTTGTAGTCGTAGCAGTCGAGCTCGATCCGCTCGAGGCGGAGGCTCGTGAACCCGAACCGCAGGAGCGCCTCGAGCATCGCCGTCCCATGGCCCTTGCCCCGGTCCGCGGCGGCGCCGATCGAGAGCCCGAGCGCGGCGCTGCCGTTGACGTGGTCGAGGTCGAAGAACCCGATGGTCCCGATCGGCCGGTCGTCCTCGATCAGGCAGGCGACGAAGTGGTACCCGCCCTTGCCCTGGTCGGCGACGGCGTGATCGAACCACTGCTCCTCGGCGGCCGTCGACATGGGGGCGCGGATCGACAGGGTGCGCGAGGTCGCGTAGTCGTTGAACCAGGCCACGAACAGCGGGATGTCGGCGCGCTCGGCGGCCCGGAGGTAGACCGAGCCGTGGGCGATCATCGGGACGGTCCCGTCGCGCAGCGTGGGCATATGTCTCCAGCAGGGTTGGCAGGTCAACGGCGGGCGAACGAGGGCGAGTCTACGCGGCGGCCGAAGCCGTGCCCAGACCCAGCTCCGCGGGCGTGAACGCCTCGAGCAGGAAGCGCGACGGCGCCTGGGGATCGAACAGCAGCGTGAGCGATCGGCGGGCGCGGGTCCAGGCGACATACGCCAGCCGCCGCTCCTCCTCGAGCGCCCGCTCCGGCTCGGCGGCGTCGGCGATCGACCGGCGCCCGGGGAATCCGTCCGCCAGCACCACGACGTGGTCCCACTCGAGGCCCTTGGTGCCGTGCGCGGTCGCGAGCGACAGCGCGGCATCGTCACGCCGGAGCTCGGCGAGCAGCCGGCGCCGTTCGTCGATCGCCGCGCGGAGCCCCGGCATCGAGGGGAGGGGAGCGGCCCAGCCGATCATCGCCGTGACGAGGTCCGGCGGCGTCGGACCATCGGCCGCTGCCACGTCCGGGTAGGGATCCGCCGCGGCCTCCTCGAGCAGCACCGAGCGCAGTCGGCCGAGGGCGAGGAGCGGCGAACCGGCTCCCGCATCGAGCGCGGCGGCCCGCTCCAGCAGCGCGTCCAGCCGTTCGTCCTCGATGGGCAACGCGAGGTCCGGCGCGCGGAAGGGGAGTCGCAGCTCGACCGCCGCCACGACGGCGGTGAGCAGCTCCCGGTTGGTCCGCGCGAGGACCGCGCGCGTCGAGTCGTCGGCCGGCCACGTTCGCATGGCGCGGACCGTGCGAACGAGGTCGTCGGCGGAGTCCGGCGCCAGCACGAGTCGGCCGGCGGCGGCCGGGCCGGCGAGGATGCGTTTCGCGAACCGCTCCTGGTTGTGCTCGACGAGGCGCACGGCACGCTCCACCACGGGCCGGGGACAGCGGTAGTTGGTCTCGAGGTCGACCCGCCGCAGGCCCGGGAGCGACGCGGCCAGGCCCAGGACCCGCCGCACATCGGCCAGGCGCCAGCCGTAGATCGTCTGGTCATCGTCGCCCACCAGGAAGACGTTGTTGGCGGGGGCGGCGAGCAGGAGCGCGAGCTCGAGCTGCGTCCGGTCGAGGTCCTGCGCCTCGTCGACGAGGAGGTTGGCGCACCGGTCGCGCCACCGGCGGAGCTCGCGCTCCTCGGAGCCCAGCAGGGCCAGCGCCCGCACCACGAGATCATCGAAATCGACGCCGCCGGCGTCCGCGACGGCGCGCTCGTAGGCGACGAAGGCACGGGCGACCGGGCCCGGCTCGGGATCACGCGCGACGTCATCGGCTGACACGCGCAGGTCCAGCTTCAGGCGCGAGAAGGCGAGATCGAGCCTGCCGCGTCCGGTCGCGTCAAGCTCCGGGAACAGCTCCCGCAACAGCCCGTCCCGATCGATCAGCGGGTCGACGGACACGCCCGCCTCGGCGAGCATCTCGCGGCCGAGCGCATGGAACGTGCGCACCCGAACGGACCCAGCGGGCAGCCCGAGCGGCGCCAGCGCCGCGTCCAGCCTCGCCGTCAGCTCCTCCGCCGCGCGCTTGTTGAAGGCGACGATGCACACGGACGCCGGGTCGGCACCGCCGTCGACCAGCCAGGCGACCCGCGCGACCAGCGTCGTCGTCTTGCCGCTGCCGGCCGGTGCGACGCACAGGACCGGGCCCGGCGGTGCCGTCGCGGCGGCCCGCTGGTCGGGAGCGAGGCGAGCGAGTCGCTCGGCCACCGACGAGTTCGGATGCGATCATGTGCACCATCCTGCCGTGGCCACTTGCCTCATCCAACGCACTTGGTCCGGTGCGTGCGCGCACCGAGATGGCAACTTGGCCTTCACGGACCGTTGACGATCGGTTATCGTCGGTCCAGCACCATCGGGTACGGTCGCTGGTGAGGGTCGGTCCCGCCGGCGCTCGCCCCTCGCCGCGTGTGCCCCGTTCGGCATGGAGGTGTCCAGTGACCCGTTCCCTGATTCGGCGCTCAGCCATCGTCCTCGCTGCTGTCGGGGTCCTCGCCTCGACGTTGGCAGGCCCGGTGGCGGCCCATCGTCACCACGACGAGAACGACGACAGACGGCACAACGACAACGCGGTGTTCTTCGCCGCCGACGGCATGCGCCAGGACCTCGTCGCGCGCTACGCCGCGCAGGGCGCCTGATGCCCACGATGGGCTCGTTCCTCAGGAACGGGCACGTAGGCCGCCGGCAACGGCCTGCTGACCGAGGCGCCGCCGAACACCGGCGCCGGCTGGTACAGCCTCGCGACCGGCGCCTGGCCGGGCGTGACCGGTTCGACCAACAACACGTTCCACATCAACGGCCAGCCGTTCGCCAACCGGACGGCCGCGTTCGACCCGAGCGTCCTGCAGGCCGAGTCGATCGCCCAGAGCGCCGAGCGCGGCGGCCTGAAGGTCGCCCAGGTCGAGTGGGCCGGCGGCGCGCAACGCCACGATCAACGGCCCGACGATCGACTTCCAGACGTTCTTCTCCGGCCGCGGCGTGGCGACGAACTATCACCTCGGCCGACCGATCGACGACGCGGCGTTCATCGCCGCGCTTCGGCCTCCAGTTCGACCACCCCGGCGGGCTTCGCGGGCCAGGCTCCGTTCCCGGACGCGGCCCCGACCGACGCGACCGGCTGGACCGAACGTCCCGCGCTCGTACAGCCCGGCCAAGGAGATGCGCCTGCGCGTGCTCGACGTCGGCGTCGACAAGTACGGCCTCAACGCCTACATCTTCGACAGCACCAACGACGGCAGCCGTCAACTACGACCGGGTGCTGTTCTCGCCGCACCAAGAACGCGGCCGACGCGCGTCGCGCACCCTGCGCAAGGGCGAGTTGGCCGACGTCAAGGTCAAGATCTCGGGCGGCGCGCTCGACGGCAAGACCGCCGGCATGCTCGTCAAGGTCGAGGAGCTCGACGCCCGACCTGTCCGCAGGTCCGCCTGTTCCACACGTCGGTCAGCCGGGCGATCGCGACCTGGCCGACCTGGCCCGGCGAGCCCGGCTTCACCGGCGACTTCGCGGAGTACCTCGCGCAGACGTTCCCGACCTCGACCGCCGCCGACTTCGCGATCCTCGAGTCCGGGCATCGCGAGCGAGGAGACCTACGTCGAGCAGGGCCTGTACTGGGCGACCGGCCACCAGCCGATGCTCAAGTACGTCGATGCGACACCTACCACCCGGACCTGCTCCTCGCCGGCTATCCCGACGACCGACGAGTTCCAGCACCAGTTCCTGGGCCTCGTGTCGCCAGACCCTGCCCGAACGGCGCCGCCAACCCGGCCTACGACGACGTCGACCTCGACGGCATCACGGACGGCCGCGTCGCGCAGCGCGAGGCGTTCATCCGCGCGCGCCTACGAGGGCGCCGACGAGACGCTGCGCGCTCGCGCGCAGCCTGATCGGGCGACGACCCGATGACCTTCGTCGTCGTCCGACCACGGCTTCGCGCCGCAGTTCCTGGCCATCGACGCCAGCAAGGTCGCTCGTCGATCTCGGCCTGCTGTCGAAGCCGCAGACCTCGAACTGCCGCCCGGCCATCGGCGAGACCATCGGCAAGGCCAAGGCCTGCTGGGCCGGCGGCGCCGTGCAGATCTACCTCAACGTCGGGCCGGACCGCGACCCGCGCCGGCGACGGCCTTCAAGCAGGTCGCCGGCGGCCGACGTCGACGCGACCGTCGCCGCAGATCAAGGCCGCCTTCCTGGCCTCGTCGACCCCAACGACTGGACCGCACGACGGCAACGCCCGAGGGCTGGAAGGTCATCGACCGCGCCTTCACCAAGGCCGAGGCCCGCTACATCCCGAACGGGCCCGGCTCGCACCGCCGACATGGCGCACCCGACCCGCACCGGCGACCTCGTCGTCTTCGCCTACCCGCCGTACCAGTTCGACGCCGCGACGCCCGGCACGCTGATCGCGCCGTCCGCACTTCTTCGGCCAGCACGGCTACGTGCCCGACGTCCAGGACCTGGCCGAGCAACATCAACATGCGGGCGACGTTCCTCGCCGGCGGCCACGGGCATCGCCGCGGGCACGGTCGACGGCCCGGACCATCGACCTCGCGCCGACCGCTCGCCTACATCCTCGACATCCCCGAGCCGCAGCAGAGCCAGGGCCGGTGCTGCTGACCGTGATCCTGAAGGGCAGCCGCGGCTACAAGCCGATCTCCATCATCGGCCTCAACGACTTCCACGGCCAGCTCGACCCGACGACGATCGGCGATCGACAGGCATCAACGTCCGCGTCGGCGGCGCCGGCGCAGCTCGGCGACGATGTTCGACGAGGAGCTCGCGAACCTGCCCGGGCCGGGCCTGCTGCTCGCCGGCGGCGACAACGTCGGCGCCTCGCCGCCGAACTCGGCGCCTGCTCGAGGACATGCCGACCATCGACGTCGAGAACGCCTGGGGCCTGGACGCGACGTCGCTACGGCAACCACGAGTTCGACTACGGCGTCGACCGGCTCCAGACGCAACAGGCGCGAGCCGACTTCCCGTTCCTGGCCACCAACATCGTCGACGACGGCCACCGGCCAGGCACCGGACTGGGTGACAGCCGTCGAAGGTGTTCACGGTCAACGGCGTCAAGGTCGGCGTCATCGGCGCCGAGCTGGAGACCACGCCGGACCTCGTCTCGGCCGGCGCCACCGCCGGGCTGACGTTCCTCGACGAGGCGCCGCGGATCAAGGCCGAGTCCCAGCGCCTGCAAGGCGCAGGGCGTCAACGTCCAGATCGTGGTGATCCACCAGGGCACGGCGAACGGCACGCAACCCGATCGACGGCAACGCCGCGGCGTGCCCTGGGACGGCCCGATCCTCGCGATCGCCGACCAGCTCCAGGACACCACCGTCGACGCGATGATCGTCGGCCACACCCACCGGGTGTCCAACCTGATGGTCGGCGACATCCTGGTCACCGAGGGCATCAACGCGGGCGCGACCTACTCGGTGCTCCAGCTGATGGTCGAGGGCGGCGACGTCGACTGGGCCGGCGGCGCGACCCGCGTCGCCAAGGACATCGGCGTCGCCCCGCGCGCCGACGTCAAGGCGATCGTCGACGACGCCAATGCCAAGACCGCCGTCCTGCGCAACAAGGTCATCGGCACCCAGTCCGATCGACATCAAGCGCGACCCCGACCCGGCGCACCGAATCGCGCGATGGGCGACATGGTCGCGGACGCGATGCGCGAGAAGTACCCGGGCGGGGTCGAGGCCGCGCTACACCAACTCGGGCGGCCTCCGCGCCGACCTCGTCGTCACGCCGCCGCCGTCGGCCGGCGAGCAGCCCGGCGAGATCACCTGGGGCGAGATGTTCACGGTCCTGCCGTTCGGCAACCGGACGGTGATCGAGACGCTGACCGGCGCCCAGCTGACAGACCGCGTTCGAGAACGGCTTCTCGGCCGTCTGCAACCCGGCGATCAACACCGGCCGCTTCCCGCAGATCTCCGGCCTCAAGGTCCACTTCCACTGCAACGGCGCCGGCTGCCGCCGTCATCGACGGGATCTGGAAGGCGCCCGACGGACCATCCGGCCCGCTGACGCCGCTCGGCCCGACGGACACCGTCCGCTTCGTCACCAACGACTTCATGTACACCGGCGGCGACGGCTACACCGTCTTCGCGCAGGGCACCAACGTCCTGCAGCCGGGCGACGACCTGCTCCAGGTCGCGATCGACTACGTCACCGCGCACTCGCCGGTGGCCAACGTGGTCGACGGGCGGATCGTCGGGCCGTAACGCCCGAGCTCCTCCGCCCACCACTGATGGCCGGCCCTCGGGCCGGCCATCGTCCTGTGTCTCGATCGCGCTGGGCTCCGACCTGCCGCACAATCGGGGCGTGACCCCGGAGCTCAGCGCGACCCTCGCCAACCTGCCCGACCGGCCCGGCGTGTACCTGATGAAGGACGCCAGGGGAGACGTCCTGTACGTCGGCAAGGCCCAGAGTCTGCGCAGCCGGGTGCGCAGCTACTGGCAGAAGCAGGCACCCAGCGCGCGCGGCGGCTACCACCAGATCCGCGAGGCCATCGACAAGGTCGCCGACATCGAGGTCACCGAGACCGACTCGGTCTCCGAGGCGCTGCTGCTCGAGGCGAACCTCATCAAGCGCTTCAAGCCGCGCTTCAACGTCCGGCTCAAGGACGACAAGAGCTACCCGTACATCAAGATCACGCTGGGCGACGACTTCCCGCGCGTCGAGCGCACCCGCAAGCTGCCCAGCGACGGCAGTCGCTACTTCGGGCCGTACGCCTCGGCCAGCTCCGTCGACGAGGCGATGAACCTCGTCCGGCGCCTGTTCCCGTTCCGCACCTGCACCGTCGACATCAAGGACGGCGTCCGCGCGCTGCCGCGGCCGTGCCTGCTGTACCACATCAAGCGCTGCCAGGGCCCGTGCATCGAGGCGGTCAGCAAGAGCGCCTATCGCCGCGACATCAGCCAGGTGGAGCTGTTCCTCGAGGGCAACTCGGACGCCCTCGTCGACGGCCTGCGCCACGAGATGTCGTTTGCCGCGGAAGCCCAGCAGTACGAGAAGGCGGCCGTCGTCCGGGACAAGATCCGCGCGATCGAGCGGACCATGGAGAGCCAGAAGATGGCCGCGTTCGCGCGGACCGAGCTGGACCTGGCGGCGCTCGCGCGCAAGGACGACCAGGCCGCCGTCCAGCTGTTCGTCGTGCGCAACGGCAAGATGCTGGGCCGGGACGTGTTCTTCCTCGACGCCCCGCGGAACGTCGGCGACGACGAGGTGCTGGGCAGCTTCCTCGAGCAGTACTACGCCCGCGCCACCAGCGTCCCGCGCGAGGTCCTGGTCCCACGCTCGCTGGCGGACACCGCCGACCTCGAGGCGTTCCTGACCGGGCGGCGGGGGACCGGCGTCCGCCTGCGCACGCCGCAGCGCGGCGAGAAGCGGGCGCTGATGGAGCTGGCGACCCGCAACGCGGAGGAGGCGCTCGCGCGCGAGGCCGCCCGCTGGCTGGCCGACGAGGGACGCACCCTCGGCGCGCTCGAGGAGCTCGCGACCGCGCTCGGGCTGGTCGGGCCGCCGATGCGGATCGAGTGCTACGACATCTCGAACTTCCAGGGCCGCGAGTCGGTCGGCAGCATGGTCGTGTTCGAGGAGGGCCGACCGCGGACGGGGGAGTACCGGCGGTTCCGGATCAAGACCGTCGAGGGCGCCAACGACTTCGCGAGCCACCAGGAGGTGCTGCGCCGCCGCTTCCGACGGTCAACGACCGGGGAGGAGGGCCACGAGGAGGAGCTTCGCTGGGCGATGCCGGATCTCGTGATCGTCGACGGTGGCCGGGGCCAGGTGAGCGCCGCCAAGGTCGTGCTCGATGAGCTCGGGCTGCACGACCTGCCGCTGGCGGGCCTCGCCAAGGAGCGCGAGGAGCTGGTGCTGCCGGACCGGACCGAGCCCGTCCTGCTGCCGGTGACGTCGCAGGCCCTGTACCTCGTCCAGCGGCTGCGCGACGAGGCGCACCGGTTCGCCATCACGTACCACCGCAACCTGCGCGCGAAGCGCGCGACCCGCTCGGCGTTCGACGACCTGCCGGGCGTCGGCCCCAAGCGGCGCCGGGAGCTGCTCAAGGTCTTCGGCTCCGCGAAGCGGGTGCGGGAGGCGCCGGTCGAGCAGATCGCCGCGGTCCCCGGCATCAGCCGCGCACTGGCCGAGAAGATCAAGGCCCACCTCGAGGCCTGACGGCCCCGCTTGCTGCCCACCCGCCAGGCCGCGCGGGAGGCGCCATAGCCGAGCCCCTCGGCGCAGAACTGCGGCGGCCTGTATCATCCCGCCCCGATGCGACGCGCTGGCCCGATCCTGATCATCGTTATCGGCGTGCTCGCGATCCTGGTGGACTTCGTCAAGGTCCCCATCCCGTCGATGAGCGGCCAGGACGCGGGCACGACCCACTACCTCGAGACGAAGCTCGGACTCGACCTGCAGGGCGGCCTGCGGATCGAGTACCAGGTGCTGCCGGCCGAGGGCAAGACGCCCACGCGTGACGATCTCGCCGTCCTGCGCCAGATCATCATCAACCGCGTCGACAAGTCGGGCGTCGCCGAGCCCCAGGTGGTTGTCCAGGGCAACGACCGGATCATCGTCGAGATGCCGGGCATCCAGAACGCCGACCAGATCCGCAACCTTGTCGGCACCACGGGCCGGCTCGACTTCGTGCCCCTGGGCCAGACCTCGATGGTGCAGGGCCAGGAGGTCAACCTCGAGCAGTACCCGCCGCTGTTCTCGGGCGACCAGGTCGCGGCGGCGTCGATCGGCGCCAACCAGTCGGGTCAGCGGACGGTCGACTTCACCCTCCGGCCCGAGGGCAAGGACCTGTTCGCGACGTACACGAAGGACCACGTCAACGACTTCTTCGCGATCGTCCTCGACGGCAAGGTCATCAGCGCCCCCCAGATCAACGAGCCGATCCCTGGTGGCCAGGTCCAGATCAGCCAGAACAGCAGCATCGGCGGCTACCCGCTGGCCGAGGCGCAGAACCTGGTCACGATCCTCCAGTTCGGCCAGCTGCCGTTCCCGATCCAGGAGCTCGCCAACACGACGGTGAGCCCGACGCTCGGCGAGGCGTTCCTCCACCAGAGCCTGATCGCGGGCCTGATCGCCATCCTGATGGTGATCTTCTTCATGGTCGTCCACTACCGGCTGCCCGGCGTCGTGGCCAGCGGCGCCCTCATCTACTACGCGCTCGTGGTCTATGCGCTGTTCCGCCTGATCCCGGTGACGATGACGCTGGCCGGCGTGGCGGGCTTCGTGCTCTCGGTGGGCATGGCGGTCGACGCCAACATCCTGATCTTCGAGCGGTCGAAGGAGGAGCTGCGGGTCGGCAAGAGCCTCCCGGCGGCGATCGAGGCGGGCTTCAACCGGGCCTGGAACTCGATCCTCGACTCCAACGTGTCGAGCCTGATCACCGCGACGATCCTGTTCATCTTCGGCTCGTCGACGATCCGCGGCTTCGGCCTCGTCCTGATCGTCGGCGTGCTGGTCTCGATGTTCACGGCGATCACGGTCACCCGCACCGTGCTGCGGATCGTCGTCGCGCAGCCGTGGGCGCGCAAGGCGAGCCTGTACGGCGTGACCGAGGCGGAGTTCCTCGCCCGCCCGACGGGCACCCGCGGCCGGGGCGAGGCGCGCGCCCGTGTATGACATCATCGGGAAGCGGCGCTGGTTCTTCGCGCTCTCACTCGCGGTCACGATCCCGGGCCTGATCTTCATCATCATGGGGCTCGTGAACCCCAAGGTCGGCCTGCAGTTCGCGATCGACTTCACGGGGGGCACGGTCTGGACCATCCGGTTCGAGGACCCGAACGTGACCCCGCAGCAGGTCAAGGACCTGCTGGCCGGCCAGGCGATCGAGGCCAACGTCACCGAGACCGGCACTGGCTTCATGGAGATCCGGACCAAGGTGGCCGCGCTCGCCGCGCCCGCGCCGACGCCGACCCCCGTGCCGACGCATACGCCCGCCCCGTCCGGCTCGCCGGGGGCCTCGGCATCGGCCGGCGCCTCGTCGTCTCCCGCGCCATCCGCCGCCGCGTCGGCCTCGCCGTCTCCTTCGGCATCGCCCGTTCCATCCGCCTCGGCGAGCCCGGCTCCCTCGAGCTCGGCCGCCGCCTCGCCCGGAGCCAGCGCGTCCGCCAGCCCCGGCCCGATCATCGGTTCCGGCGGCGCGCTGCCGACCCAGGGCAAGCTCGGCGAGGTCAGGTTCGCCCTCGAGAAGGCGCTGGGCCCGATCGCCGAGCAGCAGTCGCTGTCCTCGGTCGGCGCGGTCGTGTCGAGCGACCTGATCGCCCAGGCCCTGCTGCTGATCCTCGTCGGCTCGATCGGGATCCTGATCTGGATCACGCTCCGTTTCCAGGACTTCCGGATGGGCGCCACGGCGCTCGTCGCCCTGCTCCACGACGTGCTCGTGGTCGTCGGCGTGTTCGCGATCCTCGGCACCTTCGCCGGGATGCAGATCGACAGCCTGTTCGTGACCGCGATGCTGACCGTCATCGGGTTCTCGGTCCACGACACGATCGTCGTGTTCGACCGGGTCCGCGAGAACAAGGCGCGGCACGTGGGCGAGCCCTTCTCGCGCATCGTCAACCACTCGATCCTCCAGACCCTGGGCCGGTCGATCACGACCAGCCTGACCGTCGTGATCACGCTGCTCACGCTGCTGCTGTTCGCGGGCGACGCGATCGGCACGTTCGTGCTCGCGCTCCTGCTCGGGATCGTGTCCGGGACCTACTCCTCGATCTTCAACGCCGCCCCGCTGCTCGTCGTCTGGCACGAGCGGGATGACAAGCGGCGCCAAGCCGAGCTCGCGGCTCGCCCAAGCCGCCGACCCGCCACGTGACCACGGGACCCGGCCAAGGCCGGGACCCGATTCCGACATCCGGGTCCGTGACGGACCCCTGCTCCGGCACCGGCTCGGCGTCCCGTCGAGTCCGGGATAAGCCGGACGTGGCATGCTCGCGACGATGATCGAAGCGCGTCACCGCTGGGTGTTTCCAGAGCCACTGCATCTCGATCCGGAGCTGCGCGCGGCGGCCCGCGCGCTCGGCCTCGGGACGTTCGCGGCGACCGTCCTCGCCCGGCGGGGGATCGCCGACGCCGACGCGATGGCCCGGTTCCTGGGCCCCGCGGAGGACGGGCTCAACGACCCGCACCTGCTGCCCGACGCGGGCCGCGTGGTGGACCGGGTCGCCCGCGCGATCGCGGGTCACGAGCGGGTCATGGTGTTCGGTGACTTCGATGCGGACGGCCTGACCGGGCTGGCGCAGCTGGTGCTGACCTTCCGGCGCCTGGGCCTCGACACGCTGCCCTACGTTCCGTCGCGCCTCGAGGAGGGCCACGGGCTCTCGCTTGCGGCCGTCGAGGCCGCGGTGCGCGACGGCGTCTCGCTGATCGTGACGGTCGACACCGGCTCGACCAGCGTCCCCGAGATCGCGGACGCGGCTGGTCGCGGCATCGACGTCATCGTGACCGACCACCACCATCTGCCCGAGGTGCTGCCGGTCGCCGTCGCGATCGTCAATCCCCAGCGGGCGGACTCGGCCTACCCGGACGCCCGCCTGTCCGGCTCGGGCGTCGCGTTCACGGTCGCTCGGCTGCTCCTGGGCGAGCTGGCCGGCGCCGAGTCGGAGGCCCGGGAGCTGGCGGATCTCGCGACCATCGGGACCGTGTCCGACGTGTCGCAGATCCTGGGCGAGAATCGATCCATCGCCCGCCTCGGGCTCGAGCTCATGCGCACCGCTCCACGCCCGGGGATCGCGGCCCTGCTCCAGCGCGCGGGCACGCGGGCCGCGATCGTCGACCTCGAGACCGTCGGCTTCGTCATCGCGCCGCGCCTGAACGCAGCGGGACGTGTCGGCGAGGCGCTCGACGCCGCCCGGCTCCTGCTCGCCGCCACGGCCGAAGAGGCCGCGGCCCTGGCCGTCGTGCTCGAAGAGGCGAACGTCACCCGGCGTGACCTGATGCGGACCGCGATCGCCGAGGCCCGTGCGGCGTTCGGCCTCCCGGATCCCGGGCAGGCGCCGGGCCAGCAGGCGTGGCTCGACGCGCCGGCCACGGCCGAGTCCACGATCCGGACCGCCGGCGGTCCGGATGGCGCCGCGCTGCTCCTGACCGGACCCTGGCCGGTCGGGATCCTCGGCCTCGTCGCCGGCCGTCTGGCCGACGAGACGAGCCGCCCCGCGGTCGTCGGCACGGTGATCGCGACGCCCGACGGCGACGTCGTTCGCGCCTCCTGCCGGAGCGACGGTCGCCTCAGCCTCGCCGTCATCCTCGACGCGTGCAGCGACCTGTTCCTGCGCCACGGGGGCCACGCCGCGGCCGCCGGCTTCGAGCTGCCCGCGGAGCGCTGGGACGCGTTCACCGCCCGGTTCCTCGTCGAGGCCGCATCGGCGGCGCCCGAGGATCCCCGCAAGCCGCTCAACGTCGACCTGGCGCTCCCGGCCTCGTTCGTGGACTACGGGCTGTACCGCGACCTCGCGCGCCTCGCGCCCTGCGGGACCGGCAATCCCGAGCCGCTGGTAGCCGTGCTCGGCCTGACCGTCCAGCGCGTCCGGGCCGCCAACGGCGGCCACACGCAGCTCGTGCTGCGTCGCGATCGGGACGTCCTCGACGGCATCGCCTTCGGCCGTCCGGACCTCGCCGAAACCGTTGTCGAGGGCGACCGCGTCGATGTCGTCGCCCGCCTCGCGAGCCGCACGTTCGGCGGCCTCGAGACGCTCCAGCTGGAGGTCCGGGACGTCTCGGCGTCCGGCGCCCACCCGCGAGCGGCGGAGGTCCTCGCGCGCGCCGCTGGGAACGCCGACGCCACCCCCGTCCCCGTCGAGATGCCAGTCCCCGTCGGCAGAGGAGCCGCATGACCAAGTCGCCCGGCGGCGGCGTCCGCCCCGAACCCTCCCGGCGGCCCACCCGCGATCCCTACGGCCTGCTCCCGAGCGGCGTCCCGATCGCGGCCGTCGTCTCGATCGTCGGCCTGCTCGTGATCGGGTTCGTTACCCTGGGCCTGACCAACGGCCAGCTGCCGTTCACGCCCGGCGGCGGTGGTGGAGGCGGACCCCAGAGCAGCGATGCGGTGGTCGCCCGGACGCCGACGCCGTCGAACGTGGTCGAGGTGCCCAGCATCGAGGTCCCGGGCATCGAGGTCCCCGGGACGCTCGTATACGCGAAGGACGGCAACGTCTGGGTCCAGACCGGCGACAAGGCCACCCAGCTGACCGCGCCCGGCAAGGACGTCGAGGACTCGATGCCGTCGTTCTCGAAGGACGGCCAGTCCGTGTACTTCGTCCGGACGCGCCGGGCCGACGGGAAGTGGAGCATGGACGGCCAGGTCAAGGACTACCGGCTCGACGTGCCGACCCTGATGCGCGTCAGCGTCGCGGACGGCAAGACGGAGCGGCTGCTGGACGGGATCGTCGACCCGCCGGGGCAGTTCAAGTGGAACGGGTTCATCCGCGAGCCCGTTGTCTCGCCCAATGGCCGCTATGTCGCGATGGCCACGGACCTGCCCGACCCGACGACGAGCGACGTCACGCTCAAGCTGTTCGATCTCAAGAACGACAAGATCCGGGACCTCGGCCTCCCGCAGGTCGCTCCGCTCGGCCACCAGGACCCCGCCTGGCGACCGGACGGCGGACGCCTCCTGTACGTGCTCAACGACCGCGACGGCGCGAAGGGCACGCCCCGGATCTACGCCTGGAACCCCGACACGCAGAGCTCGAAGCCGGTGACGGCCCCCGGCTACCTGCATCCGTCGTGGTCGCCGGACGGCCGGTACATCGCGGCAACCAAGACCAGCGCCTACGGCACCGACGTGGTGATCCTCAGCGCCACGAACGGCGCCGAGCTCGCACGCCTCACGGACGACGGCCAGAGCTGGGCGCCCACCTGGTCGCCCCGCGGGGACCAGATCGCGTTCCTCCATGTCGCGGGCCAGGTGATCGACCTGCGCATGGTCCAGCTCGACGGCACCGGACCAACATGGACCGTCAAGGACACGCTGGACCTGACCACGGCGGCGGGCCTCGACGGCGTCTCGCGACCTGACTGGTTCGTGCCCGCAGCAGACATGCCGGCCGTGACACCCGGAGCCTCGCCCGCGGACTCGCCGTCCCCCTCGTGACGCCGTACCTCGACCGGCTGGGCGCCCGGACCGCGGCGACGGGCACGGTCCTGTGCCTGGGTGTCGATCCGGATCCCCGCGCCCTGCCCGACGGGTTCCCACAGACCCTCGAGGGCGTCGAGCGCTTCGCACGTCTGGTCGTGGAGGCCGCCCTGCCGTACGCGGCCGCCATCAAGCCGAATCTCGCGTTCTTCGAGGCGCACGGGTCAGCCGGCATCGCGGCGCTCGAACGGCTGCGTGCGATGGTCCCCGCCGACGTCCCGTTCATCGCGGACGCGAAGCGCGGCGACATCGGGTCGACGGCCGCGCGCCAGGCAATCGCGCTGTTCGACGTCCTCGGGGCCGATGCGGTCACCGTGAGCCCGTATCTCGGCGAGGCGGCGATCGAGCCGCTCCTCGACCGCGGCGATCGCTTCGCCTACGTACTGTGCCGGACGTCCAATCCCGGCGCGGAGGAACTGCAGGGGTTGGAGGTCGCGGCGGACGCAGCGAGCGGCGCGCCCGCCGAGCCGCTGTGGGCGCGCGTCGCGCGGCGGGCGGGCGACTGGGGACCGGGCGGAACGGTGGGCCTCGTCGTCGGGGCGACGGCACCCGCGGAGCTCGGCGCGATCCGTTCGCTGGCACCAGGTCTCGCATTTCTCGTCCCCGGTGTCGGCGCCCAGGGCGGCGAGGTTGCGCCAGTGCTGGCGGCCGGGCCGGCGACGGCTGGGCCCGCGGGTGGGCGACCCGGCGGCGGCCTGCTCGTCAACGTGTCGCGCGGCATCGCGCAGGCGGCACTCGGCGATCCTCCGCCGGGCGGCGCGAGCGACCCCGGCCGGCGGCTGGCGGAGGCCGCCGCTGCGTGGGCAAAACGGCTCGCTGTGCTACCCTGACGCCCGTTCCGGGCGGCCTTGAGCCGGCCGGCTCCACACGAGGTCGATCCACGAGATGCCGTTCAATATCGGACCCGGTGAGCTCATCATCGTCCTGATCATCGCGCTCATCGTCGTCGGCCCGGGCAAGCTCCCGGACGTCGGCGCGGCGCTGGGCAAGAGCATCAAGGAGTTCCGCAAGGCGGCGACCGACGTCAAGGACGCGACGAACCTCGACGCCCCGGCGGCGGTCACGGCCACGGCGGCTCCCGCGGCCGTCGCGGCGCCGGTGCCCAACGTGATCGCGGCCACGGCCACGCCGAACACGATCGCCGCCGCGGAGCCGAACACCATCGCCGCGACGCCCGTTGCCGAGCCCGCGCCCGTCGCGGCCGCAGCGACGGCCCCGGAGCCCGCCGAATCGTCGGACGAGCAGCCCGCACCGACGGCCTAGGCCAGATCCCGGCCAGGAGCCACCATGGCTGATGCCGACGCCGTTCGGGACGCCGGCCTGCCGGTCCGCCTGACGCCGACGCCCGAGCCCGAAGCCCCGGCCCCGCCGCCTGCGGCCGCACCGGCCGCGGCCGAGATGTCGCTGGTCGGCCACCTCACCGAGCTTCGAAACCGCCTGGTCAAGGTCGTCGTGGCGATCGCCGTCGCCTCGACCGTCGGCTTCTACTTCGGCGACCAGATCATCGCGATCCTCAAGGCCCCGCTGCCGGGCACGCAGCCCCTCTACTACACGGGCCTGGGTGACGCGTTCGGGATCCGGCTCAAGATCTCGGTGGTCGTCGGCATCATCCTCGCGATGCCGGTGATCCTGTACCAGGGCTGGGCGTTCATCGCGCCGGGCCTGACCGTCGACGAGCGGCGCATGGTCAGGCCGTGGATCCCGCTCGCGCTGTTCTTCTTCGCCCTCGGCGTCGCCATCGCGTACTTCGTCCTGCCGTTCGCGGCCGCCTTCCTGATCGGGTTCTCCACCGCCGACCTGCAGCCCCTGATCACGGCCAGCAACTACTTCGACTTCGTGACCACGATGTTCCTCGCGTTCGGCCTTGTCATGGAGTTCCCGATCCTGCTGTTCGGCCTGTCGCGGGTCGGCATCGTCACCTCGGAACGGCTGCGCCGGGCGCGCCGGATGTCGATCCTCGTGATCGCGGTGTTCGCCGCCGCGATCACGCCAGGCACGGACATCGTCAGCCCGATCGTGCTCGGGCTCACGATGTACATCCTGTTCGAGGGGACCGTGTTCTTCATCGCCCGCAGCGGCAAGTAGCGGGATGCCGGGCGTGGACGGCGACGAACGGACGCAGGAGGTCGTCGTCGTCACCGGCCTCTCGGGCGGCGGCAAGACCGCGGCCGCCAAGCTGTTCGAGGATCTCGGCTACGTGGTCGTCGACAACCTGCCCGGCGAGCTGCTGCCGGATCTCGCGGACCTGCTGGCCGGCGACCCGACCCGGTTCGCCCGGACCGCGATCGTGCTCGACGCGCGCGCCGGCGACGTCCCGATGGCGTTCGGGGCCATGCGTGGGGCGCTCGAGGGCCGCGGGATCCGCCCGGTGATCATCTTCCTCGAGGCCCGCGACGACGTCCTGATCCGGCGCTTCAGCGAGACTCGCCACCGGCACCCACTCGCCGACGAGCGGGGGATCGCCGCGTCCATCGAGCTCGAGCGCAGCATCCTCGAACCCGTCAGGTCGGACGCCGACGTCGTGCTCGACACCAGCGAGCTCTCGCTGCGCGAGCTGCGGGAGCGGATCTTCGCCCGCCTCGGCGACGTCCAGAGCTCGGACCGGCTCGGGATCCAGCTGATCAGCTTCGGCTTCAAGTTCGGGGTGCCGCTCGAGGCCGATCTCGTCCTCGACGTCCGGTTCATGCGCAACCCGTTCTACATCGAGGCGCTGCGGACGAGCTCGGGGCTCACTGACGTCGTCCGCGAGTACGTCCTCGGCCAGCCGATCGCGGCCAAGTTCCTCGCCCACATGCGCGACCTGCTCGACCTGCTGATCCCCGCGTACGTCGAGGAGGGCAAGACGCGGCTCACGATCGCGATCGGCTGCACCGGTGGCTTCCACCGCTCGATCGTGATCTCCGAGGAGCTCGCGGCGTGGCTCCGCGAGCGCGATTTCGGTCCCGTGTCAGTGTTCCACCGGGAGCTCGAGAAATGAACCTGCGGCGGTGGCTGACGCCGGGGATCGGCGTCAAGCGCTGGCTGCTCGTCGCGTTCGCCGGCCTGCTGCTGCTCGCGGTGGGGGTCGCCCATGTGCTGCGCCAGATGGCTGCGGACATCGACCCGGGGAGCGCGGTCGGCCGGATCCTCGACGCCGTCACGCTGGGGTGGCTGCCGTACCAGCTGCGGGGGCTGGTGGCGGGCGTGCTCGGCGTGACGCTGTTCGTGTACGGGGCGTATCGCGTGATCCGGGCGCTGGTCGACCCGTTCGAGGCCTGGGACGGCGAGCAGCCGATGGTGGAGGTCATCTACCAGAAGCGGTTCCTCGCCCGCGGGCCACGCGTGGTCGCCATCGGCGGCGGGACGGGACTGTCGATGCTGTTGCGCGGCCTCAAGGAGCACACGTCCAACCTGACCGCCGTGGTCACCGTCGCCGACGACGGCGGCTCGTCGGGCGTGCTGCGGACCCAGCTCGGCATCCCCGCCGTGGGCGACATCCGCAACTGCATCGTCGCGCTCGCGGACGCCGAGCCGCTCATGGGCCGCCTGCTCCAGTACCGCTTTCCGGGCGTCGGTCCTGCGGCCGACGCGCCGGCCCGGTCCATGGCCGCGGAACCGGGGCCGGTGTCGCGCGACCCGGAGACCCCGCCCGCAGGCCTGGGGGGTCACGCCGTCGGGAACCTGCTGCTTGCGGCCCTGGTGCAGCTCGAGCACGGCGACTTCGAGCAGGCCGTGCGCGAGATGAACCGCGTGCTCGCGGTCCGTGGGCGGGTCGTGCCGGCCACGGGCACCGTGATCACGCTGCATGCCAGCCTCGACGACGGCAGCGAGGTCGTCGGCCAGAGCCGCATCGCGAAGACCAACCGGGTCGAGCGCGTCTGGGTGGCCCCGGAGGACGTCCGGCCGACCGACGAGGCGCTCGAGGCGATCGCCGACGCCGAGCTCATCGTGATGGGCCCGGGCAGCCTGTTCACCAGCATTCTCCCGGCCCTGGTCGTGCCCGGGATCCGCGAGGCGATCGCGGCGTCGGGCGCGCTCGTCGTGTTCGTGTGCAACGTGGCCACCCAGCCGGGCGAGACCGGCGGCTTCGACCTCTCGGACCACATCGACGCCCTCGCCCGCCACGGCGCGGGCCACCTGCCCGACATCGTGCTCGCGAACAACCGGTTCGACGCCCACGCGCCGACGGGCTGGCTGGGACAGCCGGTGCGGTTGCGCTGGCCGCCTGCGGACGGCCCCCAGCCACGCCTCGTGCTCGATGACCTGGTCGACTCGGACAACGCGCATCACCATGATCCGGAGCGCCTTGCCACCGCGGTCATCGGCGCCTGGGAGCGCGAGGGCGGCCATCGCCGGCGGGCCAGCGAGGCGCGCGTGGACCGCACGGCGTGAGCCGCGCGAGCCGCGCGAGCCGGGCCTGAACCGGCGCCCGTCGAAGGCCCATGTCCGGGACCGAACGCGACCTCGTGGCCGGCCTGCGGGCCGAGCTCGCCGCCGTCGAGCCCTCGCGGCCGTGTGATCGACAGGCGGAGATCGCGGGCCTGGGGGCCCGCCTGCAGACCCAGGAGCCGGCCGTCGCCCGGCTCGTCGTGCGCCTGGGCGGACGCTCGATCGATGGCTCGCCGGCCCGGACGCCCCACGGCGCGATCCGCGTCCGGCGGTCGTTCATCCTCCCCGCCGAGGCGATCGACTGGGGGCACGCCGCCGAGCACTGCCGCCTGGCCTGGCTGCGCGGCCGATTCCTGGCCAGGGGCTCGCTGAGCCTCGCGAGCGGACGCGCCCATCTCGAGTTCGTGGTCCCGGTCGACGAGGCGCCCGAGCTGGCCCGCCGGTTGGGCCAGGTCGGCCTGCCGGCATCCTGGCGCGTGCGCCGAGGTCACGGCGTGGTCATCTGGAAGAACGCCGAGTCCATCACGTCGTTCCTGGGCCGCATCGGGGCGAGCGCGTCGCTGCTGGAGCTCGAGGCGCGCCAGGTTGCCCGCAGCCTGCGCGGCGACCTCAACCGCGTGCTCAACGCCGAGTCCGCCAACCTCCAGCGATCGGTCGCCGCTTCGGGTCGCCAGCTCGCCGCGATCGATGCCCTCGAGGCCGACGGGCGCCTCGCCGACCAGCCACGGACGGTGCGGGCCGTCGCGGACGCCCGGCGCGAGACGCCCGAGGCCTCGCTGTCCGACATCGCCACGCGTCTCGAGCTCCACCGGTCCGCCGTGCAGCGCGCGCTGGACCGCGTCGAACGGCTCGCGCTGCACGATGACGAGGGCATCGGCCGCCGGCGTCCCGGGAAGGCGCGGCGAGCGGGCGTGCCTCTGGCATGATCAGGGCCATGCGCCCGATCGTGATCGCCGCCAACTGGAAGATGAACACCTCGCCGTCCGACGCCGGCGAGCTTGCGCGGACGATCGCGTCGCGCACCCGCGAACCCGGCGTCACGCGGGTCATCTGCCCGCCGTTCGTGTGCCTCACGGCCGTCCGCGATGCGCTGGCCGACGAGGACGTCGGCGTCGGGGCCCAGAACGTGCACCACGAGCTCGCCGGCGCATTCACGGGCGAGGTCTCGGTGCCGATGCTTGCCGGGCTCGCGACGTGGGTCATCGTGGGCCACTCGGAGCGCCGGGCGCAGTTCGGGGAGACCGACGACCTCATCGGTCGCAAGCTCGACCGGGCGGTCGCGGCGGGGCTGCGCCCGATCCTGTGCGTCGGCGAGGTGCTCGCGGAGCGCGAGGCGGGCCGCGAGGTTGCGGTGGTCGACGCCCAGCTGCGCGGGTCGCTCGACGGCCGGGAGGCCGCGGCCCTGGTCGATGCCGGCCTGGTCGTCGCCTACGAGCCGGTGTGGGCGATCGGTACGGGACGGAATGCCACCGGCGCCGATGCCGCCACGATGGCCGACGCGATCCGGGCGTCGCTCGGCGCCCTGGGCTGGGCGGCGGCCGCGGAGGTCCCGGTCCTCTACGGCGGCAGCGTCACCTCGGCCAACATCGGGGAGTTCCTCGCCGAGCCCGCGATCGACGGCGCCCTCGTCGGCGGGGCGTCGCTCAAGCCCGACGAGATGGCAGGCATCGTCGCGCGGGCCGGGATCACCGCGGCCGCCCGGGGCCTCGCCGGGTGACGGAGACGGCCGAACCGCCCCCGGTGACCCGTCCGCGCCCGATCGTCCTCGTCGTCCTCGACGGCTTCGGCCTGGGCCGCGATCCCGCCGCCGACGCGATCGCCGCCGCGTCGATGCCCCGCTGGCGGGCGCTGGTCGCCCGCTGGCCGCACGCCGTGCTCGGGGCGTCCGAGGCTGCCGTGGGCCTGCCCGCCGGACAGATGGGCAACTCCGAGGTCGGTCACCTGAACCTCGGGGCCGGGCGCCCGGTGCTCCAGGACCTGCCGCGGATCGACGCCGCGATCGCCGACGGGTCGTTCGACGAGCGGCCGGCGCTCCTCGCGGCCTGCGCGCGGGCGCGGGAGACGGGTCGCCTGCACACCGTCGGCCTCGTCGGGCCGGGCGGCGTCCACGCCAACGATCGTCACCTCGTCGCGCTCGTGCGGCTTGCGGCGGAGCAGGGCGTCCCGGCGGTGCGCGTCCACGCGCTGCTCGACGGCCGCGACACCCCGCCGAGCTCGGCGCTGGGCTTCGTGCGCGACCTCGAGGCTGAGCTTGCGCATGCCCACCCGGATGCGAGGATCGCGTCGGTGGGCGGCCGGTACTGGGCGATGGACCGCGACCAGCGCTGGGACCGGATCGAGCGCGGCTACGACGCCATCGTCCACGGGGTGGGGGAGCATGCCCCATCGGCGCAGGAGGCCATCGAGGCGGCGTACGCGAGGGGCGAGACGGACGAGTTCGTCGCCCCGACGGCGATCGACGGGGCGGACGGCCAGCTGCGCGACCAGGACCCGATCGTGCACGTCAACTTCCGCGCGGACCGGGCCCGCCAGCTGACCCACGCGCTTGCCGACCCTGCGTTCTCCGCCTTCGATCTCGTCGGGCCGGGCGGCGAGCCGCCGCCGCGCGACCTGCTGGTGGTCACGATGACCGCGTACGAGGCCGGCCTGCCGGTGGAGGTCGCGTTCGGGCCCGAGGAGGCTCGATCGCTGGCCCAGGCGTTCTCCGAGGCCGGCTGGACGCAGTTCCATGTCGCCGAGACGGAGAAGTACGCCCACGTCACGTACTTCTTCAACGGCGGCCGCGAGGCGGCCTGGCCGGGCGAGGAGCGGCGGCTGGTGCCATCGCCCCGGGTGGCCACCTACGACCTCCAGCCCGAGATGAGCGCCGCGGGCGTGACCGACGAGCTGGTCGGCGCCATCGAATCCGGTCGCTACGACTTCATCGTCGCGAACTATGCCAACCCGGACATGGTCGGCCACACTGGCCGCTGGGAGGCCACGGTCACCGCCCTCGAAGCGCTCGACGGATGCCTCGGCCGGGTGGTCGACGCCGTCGCGCACGTGGAGGCGACCGATCCCGCCGGGCCCGGGGCTGCGCTGCTGATCACCGCCGATCACGGCAACGCCGACGAGCTGCGCGACGCCTCGGGCCAGCCGGTGACGGCCCACTCGCTCAACCCCGTGCCCCTCCTGGCGGCGGGCCGATCGCTCGACGGCAGAGCCCTGCACGACGGCGTCCTGGCCGACGTCGCCCCGACGATCCTCGAGATCGCGGGGCTGCCCCGCTGGGCCGGTATGACCGGAAGGTCGCTGCTGGAGCGGGCGGACGCGAGGTGAAGGCCCGGGTTCTGCTACCATGCCCGACCGTCACCACCGGGAGGTCAACGCACCCGTGAACCCGATCCTGGCCGTCGGCCAGATCCTGATCAGCATCGCCCTCATCGCCGCGATCCTCCTGCAGGCGCGCGGCACGGGCCTGTCCGGAACGTTCGGCGGCGACTCGGCCGTCTACCGCAGCCGCCGCGGCATCGAACGCCGCCTGTGGCAGTTCACGATCGTGCTCCTGGTGCTGTTCGTCCTGTTCTGCCTGGTCGCGTTCGTGTACGTGTAGGCGAGCCACCCCTCCGGCTCGTCTGCATCCTTCAGCCAGATGTCGATCACCCGCCGCGATAACGCGGTCATTGCCGTCCTTGTCGTCTCGCTCGTGATCCTCGGCGGCGTGATCGCCGTCCCCCAGACGGCCCCGGCGGCGACCCCCCCACCCACGGAACCGCCGACGCTGCCGCCTCCGGCGACGTACCGCGAGGGCGTGGTTGGCGTCCCCCAGGTGATCATGCCCGTCGCCGCCCGCACCCGGGCCGAACGAACCCTGGTCGGGCTGATCTTCAGCGGTCTCGTCCGCCTCGGGCCCGGCGACACCTACGAGCCAGACCTCGCGGAGTCGTGGACGACCGACGCCAAGGGCAAGACGTGGACGTTCACGCTCCGCGATGACGCCACCTGGCAGGACGGCGTTCCGGTGACCGCGGACGACGTCGTGTACACCGTCGCGGCGCTCAAGAACCCGGACGCCTCGGGGGCCATGGCGGGCGCGTGGGCCGACGTGACCGCGACGGCTATCGACCCGCGCACCGTCGAGATCAAGGTCGACACGCCGATCGCGGGCTTCCTCGCAGCCGCGACGCAGCCGCTGCTGCCGGCCCACCTCCTCGACGGCATCCCGTTCGCCGAGCTGGCAACCAGCTCGTTCGCCCGCGAGCCGGTGGGGACCGGAGCGTACGCGCTCACCGCGCTCGACGACACCCACGCCGTGCTCCTCCCGACCGCGCTGCTCAACACGCCCGACGTGGCTGCGACCGATCCGGTGCCCTCGATGGACGCCCTCGGCACGCCCTTCCCGACGTCGACGCCCGCCCTGCCGGTCCCGTATGTCGAGCGAATTGAGATGAACTTCTACGACGACGAGGCCGCCGCGGCCGCCGCGTTTGCCGCGGGCAAGGTGGACGCGGTCGCGGGCCTGCCGGCCGCCTCGTCCGAAGCCCTGTCCGGCGAGGCCGGGGTCGAACGCGTTCGCTACCCGACCACGACGCTGGCGTCGGTCATGCTCAACCTGCGCGCGTCGCATCCGGAGTTGCGCGACGCCCGCGTCCGGCGGGCGCTGCTCGGGGCGATCAACCGGGACACGCTGGTCGCGGACGCGCTCGGCGACGACGGCATCGCCGCGGACACGCTGGTGCCGCCCTCGTCGTGGGCGTTCGATGCGGCCGCGGCGACGCCCGTCCCGTTCGACACGAAGGCGGCCGCCAAGCTGCTCAACGAGGCCGGCTGGAAGAAGAAGAACGGTGCATGGACGGCCAAGGACGGCAAGGCGCCGTACCGGATGCAGCTGCTGACCGTGCCGGCAGCGGCGAATCCACGTCTCGCCGCGGTGACGTCGGCGCTCGCCAGCGCGTGGACCGACTTCGGGATCGGGGTCGATGTCGTCGTGACGCCCGCGTCGGCGCTGGCGACGAAGCTGCGCACGGGCGACTTCACGGCCGCCGCGCTGGACATCACGACCGGCCTCGAGCCCGACCTCTACCCGCTGCTCGCGTCGAGCCAGGTCCGCGGCTCGGGGACCAACCTGAGCGGCTACCAGGATCCGGCGCTCGACACCCTCCTCGAAGCGGCGCGGAAGCCCGGCAAGCCCGAGGCGCGAGCCGCGGCGTGGAAGGCCCTGCTCACGGGCCTCGCCGCCCGGCAGCCCCTCCTGCCGATCGCATGGCACAGCGAAAGCGTCCTGTTCCGGGGCGTCGACGGGCCCACGGCGCGACTCATCGCGGGCCCCGGGGACCGGTTCTGGGATGTGCTAGCATGGCGCCTCGCCGCAGACCGGTAAGCCTTCGGGCGTCCGATCGGTGGTCGGCCGGGCCGAGGTGGCGGAATGGTAGACGCGCTAGGTTCAGGACCTAGTGATCGCAAGGTCGTGTGGGTTCGAGTCCCTCCCTCGGTACCAGGAACGGTCACTGACGTGCCGGTCAGCACGCGCACACGGGCCCAGGTGGCGGAATTGGTATACGCGTACGTTTGAGGGGCGTATGAGGCAACTCATCCGGGTTCAAGTCCCGGCCTGGGCACCACACTCCTGACCCTCTGCGGGCGGCTCGTGCCGCCCGCTCGTCATTTCCGGGCGGTTAGCTCAGTTGGTCAGAGCGCCTCGCTTACACCGAGGATGTCGGAGGTTCGAGTCCTCCACCGCCCACCATCGCACGACGGCACGGCAGGGCCCGTTCGCGTGTCGCGGGTGTCGTCACGCTATGCTGACGCAGGGCGAGCGCCCGGCAGGATCGAGGAGAGCGGATGAATCCCACGGTGATCGTCATCATCGTGATCGTCGTCGTGATCGCGTTGTTCCTGGTCAGCCTCTACAACGGGCTGGTCACGCGACGGAACCGGATCGACGAGGCGTTCGCACAGATCGAGGTCCAGCTCAAGCGCCGCCATGACCTGATCCCGAACCTCATCAGCGCCGTCAAGGGCTACATGGGGTTCGAGCAGAAGGTGCTCACCGAGGTCACCGAGGCGCGCGCGAATGCCGTCGCGGCCGGCGCCCAGGGTCCTGCACAGCAGGCATCGGCCGAGAACGCGCTGACCGGCACGCTCCGCTCGCTGTTCGCGGTCGTCGAGAACTACCCGGACCTCAAGGCGAACGAGAACGTCATGCGCCTCCAGGAGGAGCTGACGACGACCGAGAACCAGATCAGCTTCTCGCGCCAGCACTACAACGCCACCGTCCTGGACTTCAACAACTCGATCCAGACGTTCCCGGCCGTGCTGATCGCCGGTCCGTTCGGCTTCCAGAAGCGCGAGTTCTTCGACGCCGAGCCCGAGGCGGATGCGGTCCCGCAGGTCGATCTCAGCCTCAGCTGACCGCCGGCCAAGGCGCTGAACCGGCCCATCACCGCCGCCACGGCCTGACCCCGTCCAATGGCCACGTTCTACGACCAGATCGGGCAGAACCGCCGCAACTCGGTGCTGCTCGCCCTGGCCGTCACCAGCCTCCTGGGCCTGCTCGGCCTGTTCATCGGCTGGGCCATCACCGGCGACCCGAGGGCGGCGATCCCGTCGCTTGTCCTCGCGGTCGCGGTCGGGCTCGGGGCGTCGCTGTTCTCGTTCTTCCTCGGCGACTCGCTGATCCTCACGGTGTCGGGCGCTCGGCAGATCGACGAGCGCACGCACCCCCAGGTCATGAACGTCGTCCAGGAGATGGCGCTGGCGGCCAACGTGCCGATGCCCAAGGTCTACCTGATCGACGACACGGCCCCCAACGCCTTCGCCACCGGCCGCGACCCGCAGCATGCGTCGGTCGCGATCACCATCGGCCTGCTCGAGAAGCTCGACCGGGAGGAGCTCCAGGGCGTCATGGCCCACGAGCTCTCGCACGTCCGGAACTACGACATCCGGTTCTCCCTGATGGTCGCGGTGCTGGTGGGCTCGATCGCTCTGCTCGCCGACTTCTTCCTGCGGTTCACGTTCTGGGGCGGCGCCCGGCGCTCCCGCCGCGACTCCGACAGCAGCGGCGGGGGACTCCAGATGGGGGTGTTCCTCATCGCCATCACGCTCGCGATCGCGGCGCCGTTCATGGCCCGCCTCGTCCAGATGGCGATCAGCCGCCAGCGCGAGTACCTGGCGGACGCCTCGGGCGTCGAGCTGACGCGGAACCCGCTGGGGCTGGAGCAGGCCCTCGCGAAGATCGCCCTCGACACCGAGCCGCTCGAGGTCGCCAACCGCGCGACCCAGCACCTCTACTTCGAGAACCCGATCAAGGGCGTGTCGGGCAAGCAGTCGAACCTGTTCTCGACCCACCCACCGGTCCTCGACCGGATCAACCGGCTGCGCGCGTTGTCGAGCCAGCCGCCCATCGACAACCCCGAGATCGTGCTGGGCCTCGCGTCCGTAAGTGGGTCGGCGAGCGCGCCGCGACCGCCCGCGCCGCCCGCCGGACCGCCGGGTCCCCCGCCCGGCCCATTCCCTCAACCGGGGTAGGCAACGACGCCTGCGCGGCCCCTCGGTGCTCGCCCGGCGAGCACTACAGCGGTTAGCGCGCGATCCTGCACGCCAGGCGAGCAACCTGGCGGCGGAGAGGCTCCAAGACCGGTGAACGGACCGCTGCGCGTGCAATCCGGGCCGATATCCGCGCTGCTCGCTCAGCGAGCAGACAGTCGGCTCTGACGATGCGCCGTCGTGGGCATCGCGCGACCCATGGGACGCGTGACGTTCACTGCAGCGGTTCGTCCGCCAGTTGGCACCCCTCACGTTCAGGCTGGCGGCTCATCGGCTCGCATGGAACGTCCAGCGAGCCAATCGGCGGAATTCGGGGTCGTGGCGGCGCCGCCAATCGCTGGAGTGAACGCAGGCCGTTCCACGGCGGGTCCAAGGATCGGTTTTCGGGGTCGCCGACAGCCGGCCGGGGAGGGGCCGTCGCCTTGTCGCTCGATCGGGGCCCATGGTATTCTGCGCCGCGCCGACGGGGCCTCTCGGGGACCCGGGGGTCCGGGCCGAGATAGCTCAGTTGGTAGAGCACGCGACTGAAAATCGCGGTGTCGCCAGTTCGAATCTGGCTCTCGGCACCAACGCCGGCCGGCACATCTTCGAGCGGAAGTGGCTCAGTTGGTAGAGCATCACCTTGCCAAGGTGAGGGTCGCGGGTTCGAGTCCCGTCTTCCGCTCCATTCCTCCCCGCACCGAGATCGACTTCCGGCACCGCTGCCCCTTCGTCTAGTGGTAGGACAGCGGACTTTGGATCCGTTAGCCGAGGTTCGAATCCTCGAGGGGCAGCCAACTCGAACATCCACCGGCGACACGACGCCGGACCCGGCGACGTGGCGAAGAGGCCTAACGCGGCGGTCTGCAAAACCGCTATTCATCGGTTCGAATCCGATCGTCGCCTCCACCTGATCACCCAACGGCCTCCGCGAGGGGGCCGTTCTTCGTGCCCGCCGGCTTCGTGGCGATCGCGCTGTTGCTGCTGCTGACCGTCATCGGCATCCTCGCCGCCCGGTTCATCCGTCAGCCCGTCGTCGCCTTCGCCCCCGCGTTAGCCCTGATCCTGATCAACCTCAAAGCCTGACGGCGGCATCCCTGGGTCGCGACGTACGATGTCCGCCGGTCAGCGCCCTCAGGCCGAGGTGGCGGAACCGGCAGACGCAGCGGCTTAAACACCGCGGGGGGCAACCCCGTGCGAGTTCAAATCTCGCCCTCGGCACCAACAGGACAGCCACCGGACCCCGACGAGTCCGCGGGCCTGTAGACCGCGCTGGCGGCCAGCCACGGGCGACGGCCGACACACAGCCCTCGACTTCGATGCCGATTGGGCGGCCGCCGGTTCCCGGAGGCACCGGATTCCGTCCGACTTGGTTGTCGGCCACGGTGGCGGGGGAGTACTTTCGGCGCCCTTGAGGTAGCTCCGATGGATACTCAGCTGCAGGCCGACGTGATCTCCGCGCCGGGTGCGTTCGCCGAGGGCACGGCCCCGGAAACCGCCACCGTGGCGACGCCCGCCTCCACGCTCCTGGGCGAGATCGCCCGCGCGATGCAGGCGGCCGCGGGGCGCGAGCGCGAGCGGATCGATGCCAGCATGGGCGTGGAGGAGACCGTCCAGGTCGAGAAGATCCATGCCCGCGCTGGTGCGGAGGTCGCCGCCCTCCGCAAGGGCGCCGACGACGACGTTGAGCTCGTCAACGGGTGGTGTGTGGAGGAGACGCGGCGAATCCGCGAGGAGGCCGATCGCCGGATCGCAGACCGCCGAAGCCGGCTCGAGCAGTCGATCACGCAGCACGGATCGCTGATCGAGGCGGAGGTCCAGTCGGTCCACATCGCCGTCGGGGACTACCGGGATACGCTCGCCGTCTTCTTCGGACGCCTGGCCGACGAGCCAGATCCGAGCGCGATTGCCCGGCTGGCCGGCACGCTCCCGGAACCGCCAGACCTCGACGCAACGAGGGCTGATGCCCGTTCCCGGGCGATGCAGGCGCTCGAGGCGGAGGCGGCCGTGGAGCCACCCGCCCCGGATGGCCACGCCGACGGTGGCTCACCCACCCATGAACCGGTTCCGGTGATGGACCCGAGTGCCGATGCGACGCCGGCGTGGCGCGGCGCGGGCCCGTCGACGTCTCGCGCATACGAGGCAGCCGCGGTGGCGCAGCCCGTCGCCAGCCGACCTGCGAGAACCTGGTGGTTGGGGCGATCCAGTCGCTGACCGTTGATCCGGCACTGACAGGTGAACGCGGCCCGGGCCTGAAGCGACCCTGATCGGACCCCCAGGCGGGGTCGGTCGCATGCGCGGCGGCAACCGACCCCCCGCGAGCGACCCCCCGCGAGTTCGCACCCCGCCTTCGGCGCCGACCTGTGGTGTGTGTGCCGGGCAGCCCGCGCCGGTCGATGCGGGCATCGTCTCGTTGCCACCTGACAACGAACGCGAGAACGGGTAGTGCTTTTGGGCTATTCGTGTGGTATTACCCCTATCCCAGTCCAGTGCGGCAGGGTCCGGTTGGGGGGAGTGGGGAGTAAACCGGCCCGGCACTGCCGGCTGTACGACGAGGTGGATCGCAAGATGGCGAAGGTGCCGCGACTCCTGCGCAGGGAGCCGGCGATCGACGAGGCCGAGCTGGAGCTTGCCCGTGCTCGCTCGCTCGAGCGCCTCCGGCAGATCGGGGCATCGCGCCATCAGGCGGGTGCCACGACGGATGCCGCCGCTGATCAGGGGAATGGCACCGCCGCGTCCGTTGCCGTCGCCGACGCGTCGCGGCCGCCGATCGAGGTGGTCGGTGCCGGTTCCGTGGGCGCGCCGACGCGGCCGGGAAGTGGCAACGGGCACGTGCCCGGCCCGGGTACGGCGATGGTGGGCGTCATGGCCGAGCCGACCGAGGCGGCTGCCGAGCCGGACGCCGCAGCCGACGACATCACCGGGACCGCGGACGGTTTCGAGCCCGGCGCGCTCATCGATACGGAAGTGGCCGTCGAGGCCCATGCGATCGAGCTCGAGGAAGCCTCGGCCATCGAATTGCCGAGCCCGGCCGTCGCGGAGGACGCCGATGCCGAGGGCGTCGAATACGCGAGCGAGCCGATCGACAACGCAGACCTGACGGCCGTCGTGCTCGACGTCGCCGACGCCGGTTGGGTGTCCAATGGCGCTCACTCACCCGGCACCATCGTTCCCGACCCGGAACCGGCCGTCAGCGTCATTGCGGAGGTGGTGCCCGAGGTCGAGGCGCCGCCAGCCGTGGTCGATGCAGGTGACCACGACCCGTGGCCGGTCACGGTCGAGATCCTTCCGTGGCCCGATGCGACCGGCCTCGACATCGCGGCCGACGCGTACGCGAAGCGGGCAGCCGAGCAGGAGGAGGCCGAGGAGGCCGCCGCGCGAGCCGCGGCCGAGCAGGCCTGGGCGGAAGCGATGGCCGCCGCCGAGCTCGCGGCAGCCGAGGAGGCCGCGCGAGCGGACGCCGTCGCCGCCGAGCGGGCCGCCGCCGAGCAGAAGCGAATCGAGGCTCGGGCCGCCGCGCAGGCTCGGGCCGCCGCCGCGGAAGAGGCGGAACGGGTGGCTGCCGAGGACGCCTGGGCGGCAGCGATGGCTGCCGCGGAGCAGGCCGCCGCCGACGAACAGGCACGAGCCGAAGCCCAGGCCGCCGCCGAGCTGGAGGCCGCGGAACAGGCGCGGCTTGCCCAGGAGCAGGCCAGAGGCCGAGGCGCTCGCGGCCGAACAGGCGCGCCTCGCCGAAGAGCAGGCTGCCGCCGAACAGGCCCGGATCGCCGCCGAGCAGGCTGCCGCCGACCAGGCCGCCGCCGAGGCGCTCGCGGCCGAACAGGCGCGCCTCGCCGAAGCAGGCTGCGCCGAACAGGCCGGATCGCCGCCGAGCAGGCTGCCGCCGAACAGGCCCGGATCGCCGCCGAGCAGGCTGCCGCCGAACAGGCCGCCGCCGAGGCGCTCGCGGCCGAACAGGCGCGCCTCGCCCAGGAGCGGAAGAAGGCCGAGGCGCTCGCCGCCGAGGAGCGGGCGCGAGCCCAAGAGCAGGCGCGAGCGGAAGCGCTCGCCGCCGCAGCCCTTGCCGCCGAGCTTGCCCGCCTGGCCGAGGAGAAGCGACGAGCCGACGAACAAGCCCGTATCGCCGCCGAGCAGGCTGCCGCCGAGGAGCAGGCGCGACTGGCCGCCGAGAAGGCCGCCGAAGAGGCCCGGATCGCCGCCGAGCAGGCTGCCGCCGAGCAGGCCGCCGCCGAGCAGGCCGCCGCCGAGCAGGCACGCGCCGAGGAGCAGGCACGGGTCGAGGCCCTTGCGGCCGCCGAGCTGGCACGGGCGGAGAAGCGCGCGCGAACCGAAGCACGAGCCGCCGAGCTCGCCGCGGCCGACCAGGCGCGAGCGGCCGAGGTCGAGCGAGCCGCTGCCGAGCAGTCCCAGCTCGATGCCGCCGCGGCCGAGGCGGCCGCGATCGACGTCGACGAAGCCGATTCGATCGTCGAGGTGTCGCACAACGGGCACGCGAGCGAGGTCGACGAGGTCGACGATCTCGATGCCGGATGGCCGGCCGAGATGCCCGAGCTTGCGCCGGCGCCGCGCGAGAAGGCCAGGAAGGCGCACGCGTCGACGTCCAAGGTCTCCCGGAAGGCGGTCCGCCTGACGGCGCCGCATGTTCCGTCGCAGGCGTCGTGCCCCTACTGCGCCCACCTGCTGGTGCCCGTCCCGACCTCCAATCGGCGCTGCGAGCGCTGCCGTCAGCGGATCGTCGTCCGCCGCGTCGACGACCGGGTGGTGTTCCTCACCGAGGCCTCGGTGCTGGTCTTCGAGGCCGAGCGCAAGCGCATCGCCGACAGCCGCCACTGGGTCGTGCCGCGCAACCAGTGGACGCGCCTGGCAGCAAGCGCGGGAGCGCCGGCCGACAAGGTCGCCAAGCTCAACGAGACCCTGGCGTCGCCGGAGACGACCGAGGCCGCCCGCAACCTCTACCTCGCGACCGTGGACCGTACGGTGCGGGAGGCTCGACAGGAACGCGACTGGCCCAAGGCCGCCCGGGTCCGGCGCGCGCAGGCGGTCGCGATGTACCGGCTCGCCGGGTCACCCGAGACGCTCCCGGCCGACGTCATCGCGCTGCACCGCGACGCCGCCGCCATCGAGCTGCGCGGGATCGCCGAGCTTGCCCGCGATGCCGAGCTGGTCGGTGGATCGTGCTGCGATGCGTGCAGCGCCCACAACGGCCGTTCGTTCAAGATCGGGTCGGACCTTCGGTCGGTCCTGCCGCACGAGGGCTGCCCGACCGGCGTCTGCGCGTGCCGCTGGCGACTCAGCGATCGCGACCGGGCCGCCGTCGAGCGGCTGCTGCGGAGCGGCTACAAGGCCTGACGGCGCGGCCGCGAGACGGACGGACGCGACGAGAAGCCGCGGTCAACGCGCCCGGCCGAACCGGCCCTTCTTCTCGCGCTGGCCTGCGCCGCCCGCCGCCGAAGCACTCTGGATCGGCCCGAGGATGGTGTCCGCGAGGGCGCGGAAGCTGGCCGCCGGGATGGACTTCGGGGCGCTGCGGATGACCGGGTTGCCTTCGTTGACAGCCTTCAGATAGGCGATCGAGTCGTAGGGCAGCGACGCGCTGATCGGTGCGCCCAGGGCCGCCTCGATGTCCGCGCGCTTCAGCAGCTCGCGGGCGAAGAGGTTGTTGAGCACGAACACCGTCGAGGCGCCCAGGGATCCCGTCTCGGTCAGCTGCTCGAGGAGCAGGTGCACGGCGTTGAGCGCCGGGATCTCCGGGAGGACCGGGATGACGACGGTGTCCGAGCGGCTGAAGATCGTGAGCATGCGGTCGTCGAGGGCGGTTCCGGCGTCGACCACGACGACGTCGTACGCCTCGAGGGCCCGCTCGAGGACGAGCTCGACGGTGTCCGCGGTGATCAGCACCGCGTAGCCGGGCGATGTCGGCGCGGCCAGGACCTGGATCCCGCTCGGATGCTGCATCGCGTAGGTGCGGAACAGCTCCGGCTCGCGCAGCGCCGCCTCGTCGCGGGCGAGCTCGAGCAGCGTCTGCTTGGGCTGCAGGTTGAGGTGCGACGAGACCTGGCCGAACGACAGGTCGAGGTCGATGAGGAGCGTCCGGTCCGGGTGCCGCTCGCCCGCGAGCAGGGCGAGGTTGGTCGCAATCGTCGTCGCGCCGACGCCCCCCTTGGGGCTGAACACGGACACGATCCGCCGGCCGCGCGGGTCGCCGATCGCTGCGGCCGAAACGATGTTCGAGCGCATCTGCGACCGCTGGAACCGGAGCGAGAGGGCCTCGACCCGGGCCTCGAGCTCCGCGTGGTCGAACGGCTTGGTGATGACGTCGTCCGCGCCGGCCTCGAGGAGGGCGATCCGCTCCTCGATGTCGTCCGCCTGGGCCACGGCCAGGACCGGGATGGTTGCCGTGGCGTCGTCCCGCCGGAGCTCCTCGATCACGGCCGCGATCGTGAACGGCGGCGGCACCTTGTCGATGATCACGAGGTTGTAGCCCGCGGCCGACGCGAACAGGTCGACCGGGTCGGCCACGGTCGTCACGCCATGTCCGGGTCCCGTCAGGGCGGTCGTCAGGGCCTCGCCCGCGACACGGTCGGTCGCGAGGAGAAGAATCGAGAGCTGCAACGTATTCCCCGAGGCTTGCCGGTCGATGTCGACCGGAACGATATCGGCGCGAAGGATACAGGGTCGCAGGCACCGGCCGATGCAGGGTCCCGTGCTATCCTGCCGCCGTCCTTTCCGCCCCGCGCCGGCATGCCGTCAGCTGGGGCAGATCCCATTGGAAGGAGTACAGCTGGCCGTGCGCCGCTATGAACTCATGCTCGTCCTCCGGCCGGATGCGCCGGACGAGCGGGCCGCCGCGGTCATCGACCGCACCACGCGTTACGTCGTCGCCGAGGGCGGGCAGATCGTCAAGGTCGCCCCCTGGGGTCGTCGCCGGCTCGCGTATCCCATCGACCGCTACCGCGAGGGCTCGTACCACATCGTGGTGTTCGAGGCTCCGGCCGAGGCCATCGTGGAGCTGGAGCGAAGCCTCCAGATCACCGAAGAGGTGCTCCGCTACCTCGTCACCCGCACGATCAAGCCGATCAAGGCGCGGCGTGACGCGGCGGGCGGCTCGGACATCGATGACATCGACGTCGACGACGCCGACATCCCGTTGCTCGACGACGACGTCGAGGACGAGGAGACCGGCGAGCTGATCGACGAGTCCGAGAGCGAAGCCGCGCCCGCGGCCATCGAGTAGAGCAGGGAGCCGGCAATGGCGTCGTTTTCGAAGGCCATGATCATCGGCAACCTCGGGCGTGATCCCGAGATGCGGTACACGCCCAACGGGCGCCCTGTGACCGAGTTCAGCGTCGCGGTCAACCAGAGCACGAAGAACCAGCAGACCAACGAGTGGGTCGAGGCGACCGACTGGTTCCGGGTCACCGTCTGGGGCGATCGCGCCGAGCGGACCGCCGAACAGCTCCGCAAGGGCAACCGCGTGTTCGTCGAGGGTCGCTTCCGGACCCGAGAGTTCGAGGGCCGCGACGGCCAGAAGCGGATCTCGCTCGAGATCACCGCGGACAACGTCGTCAGCCTCGAGGCCCGTGCCCGCGACGAAGAGGGTTCGTTCGCGGCACCGACCGGCGGCTTCGGCGGACCGGGCGGTGGCGGCGGTGCCGGCGGTGCTGGCGGCGGCGATGAGCCGCCCGTCCGGCCGACCCGCCCGTCGAGCGGCCCGTCCGGCGGCGACGACGACCTCGACGACCTCCCCTTCTAACGATCTTCCAGGAGAACTGACGAATGCCCCCCAAGTCGAAGAAGCGAGACGACTACTACCGCGACCGTCGCCGGCGGAAGGTGTGTTCCTTCTGCGCCGACAAGACGGTCTCGATCGACTACAAGGAGGTCAACCGCCTCCGCCGGTACCTGTCCGAGCGCGCCAAGATCGAGCCGCGCCGGAAGACCGGGACGTGCGCCGCCCACCAGCGCGAGCTGTCCGTCGCGCTCAAGCGCGCCCGGCACGTGGCGCTGCTCCCGTACGCGCCCCAGCACCTCCGCCCATAGCGCGGTGACCGCGGGCCTGCTGCTGGTCGTCGGCGGTGCCGCGGCCGGCATGTTCGGCTCGCTGCTCGGGCTCGGCGGCGGCCTGCTGCTGGTCCCGCTCCTGACCCTCGCGTTCGGCGTGCCGCTGCGCGAGGCGGTCGCGATCTCCCTCGTGGCGGTCATCGTGACCTCGACCGCCGGTGCCGGCGTCTACCTGCGTCGCCATGTCGCGAACCTGCGGCTGGGCATGGCGCTCGAGCTGTTCACCGCGGTCGGCGCCCTGGCCGGGGGGCTGATCGCGTTCGTGCTCGACGAGCGGACGCTGGCGGGGTTGTTCGCGGTCGTCCTCACCTGGGTGGCGATCTCGATGATCCGGCAGGGTCGCCGCATGACGGCGGCGACGCCGGCCTCCAGCGCCGAGGCGCGAGCGACGGACGACGAGGAGCCGGCCGATCCCGACGCGGGAACCGTGGCGATGGTCGCGCCGGCGAGCGAGGTCCCCGCCGCGATGCCGGCACATCCCGCGACCTTCACCGACAGCCTCGCGGGTGACGGATATCGCGTCCACCGGCTGGGGTTCGGCATGGTCGCCTCGGTCGGCGCGGGGCTCGTGTCGGCGCTGCTCGGCGTTGGCGGGGGGATCATCAAGGTGCCGGTCATGAACGTCGCCATGGGCGTGCCGCTCAAGGTGGCGACCGCCACCAGCAACATGATGATCGGGATCACCGCGACGTCCTCGGCGGTGATCTACCTGCTCCGTGGCGAGATCGACCCGTACCTCGCCGGGCCGACGGCCCTCGGCGTGTTCGTGGGCGCCTCGATCGGGTCACGCGTGGCGGGACGCATCGACGTGCGGATCCTGCGCTGGCTGTTCGTGCTGGTCGTGCTGTACACGGCCTTCGAGATGGCGCGTCGCGCCCTGGGGGCCGCGTGACCGCGCCGCGGACGGGATGGCCCGACGACGGCATCGGCCCAGGCCGCCTCCGCGATCGAGACGCTCGTCGCCCGGATCCTGGTGGTCGGCACCTACCTCGCCGTGGGCCTGATCCTCGTCGGGGTGCTCGGGATGGTGGCCTCGGGCATCGATCCGATGACCCACCCGCCGGTCGCCGCATTCGACCTGGCCACCGTCCCGGGGGACATCGGGGCCCTCCGGCCGGCCGGATTCATCTGGGCCGGTATCTTGGTCGTCATGGCACTCCCCATCGGGCGGGTGGTCGTCGCGGGAGCCGGCTTCTTCGCCGCAGGGGAACGACGACTGGCGCTCATCTCCGTCCTCGTGGTCCTCGTCGTCGGGCTGTCGATCGTCGCCGCCTCGAGGGTCGGCGTCTGATGGACATCGCCATCCTCGTCGTCGCCTTCCTCGTCATCCTGCTCGGCGCCGAGCTGTTCACCAACGGCATCGAATGGTTCGGGCGCAAGCTCAACCTGGCCCAGGGCGCCGTCGGTTCGGTGCTCGCGGCCGTCGGGACGGCGCTGCCCGAGACGATGATCCCGATCATCGCGATCATCTTCGGCGGGGGAGGCGAGGCCACCCACGACGTCGGTGTCGGGGCGATCCTGGGTGCCCCGTTCATGCTCTCGACGCTGGCGATGTTCGTCACCGGCCTCGGCGTGATCGCCTTCCGCAAGCGGCGCGCGACGGACACGCGCATGGTCGTGGATACCGACGTCCTGGTCCACGACATCCGGTACTTCATCATCGCCTACGGCCTGGCGATCGCGACCGCGTTCCTGCCGCCGACCCTGGACGTGATCCGCTACGTCGTCGCCTTCGCCCTGCTCGGCATCTATGCCTGGTACGTCAAGGGCCACTTCGACGAGGAGGCCGGGGAGGAGCACGAGGCGCTGCCGCCGCTGCGCTTCCACCGGATGGACCGGTCCGCGCACCGCGATGACCCGGTGGTGCCCCGGCTGCGGATCGTCAACGTCCAGGTCATCTTCGCGCTCGTGTGCATCGTCGGCGGCGCCTGGCTGTTCGTGGGTGCGGTCGAAGACCTGGCCACGACGCTCGGCGTCAGCGAGCTGCTGCTCGCCCTCGTCATCGCCCCGATCGCCACCGAGCTGCCCGAGAAGTTCAACTCGCTGATCTGGGTGCGCCAGGGCAAGGACACGCTCGCGATGGGCAACATCACGGGCGCGATGGTCTTCCAGTCGGCGTTCCCGACGTTCGTGGCCCTCGTGTTCGCCGGCTCCGCCTGGCACGTCAGCGGCGACTCGCTGCTCGCCTTCCTGTCCGCGGGCATGACGTTCGTGGCCGTCGCGGCGATCTTCGGCCCGATGTGGCGCCGGGGCAGGCTCGACGGCAAGGCGCTGCTCGTCGGCGGGCTGCTCTACCTCGTGTATCTGGTGCTCGTCGTCCTCTCGATCGCGGGCGTGATCGCGATCGGCTGAGCACGGCGGATCGCGTGCTAGGATCGCGCCACGAACGAACCCCGCGGCCTCGTGCCGCATGCGACGTGGAGCGCCGCCCGATGGTCACCCAGCAGTCGTCCGCCGCAGCGTCAGCCGGCAGCGTGCCGGCCCAGGCCAGGTCGCTCGACGACCTGATCGCGTACTTCGAGGGCAACTGGGTAGCGCTGCGCGACGCCAAGGTCAGCATCATGACCCACGCGTTCATGTATGGGACGGCGACGTTCGAGGGCATCCGCGGCTACTGGAACGCGGAGCAGGGAAAACTCTACGCGCTGTTCGTGCCCGAGCACATGGAGCGCATCCGCAACTCGGCGAAGATGCTGCTCATGGAGGACGTGCCCTCCGTCGACGAGCTGGTCGGGATCGTGGTCGAGACCGCGCGCCGGAACGGGTTCCGCGAGGACATCTACATCCGGCCCTCGTTCTACAAGAGCACCCGGGCGATCGGGGTCCGGCTCCACCACCTCGATCACGAGCTGTACGTGATCACGACGCCGTTCGGGAACTACATCGACGTCGAGAAGGGCGTCCGGATCATGACCTCGACCTGGCGGCGCAACGCCGACGAGGCGCTGCCGGCGCGCGGCAAGATCGTGGGCGGCTATGTGAACATGGCGTTCCAGAAGTCCGAGGCGGAGCTCAACGGCTTCGACGAGGCGCTGGTCCTGACGCCCGACGGGCATGCGTCCGAGGCGTCGGCCGCGAACCTGTTCGTCGTGCGCGACGGCGTCCTGCTGACGCCGCCCGTGTCGGACGACATCCTCGAGGGCGTCACCCGCAAGGCGATCATGCAGCTGGCCCAGGACGCGGGCATCCCGGTCGAGGTCCGCTCGATCGACCGCTCCGAGCTCTACGTCTGCGACGAGGTGTTCCTGTGTGGCACCGGGGTCCAGGTGAGCGCGGTGATCGAGGTCGACCACAGGCCGGTCGGGACGGGCGCGATCGGACCCATTGCGCGCCTGATCAGCGGGCGCTACTTCGACGCCGTGCGGGGCAAGCTGCCCGAGTACATGAGCTGGCTCACGCCGATCGGCGAGTAGCCCCGCTCAGCCGACCGGGTCGATCGCGAGGTTCGGCGCGTTCCGTCCGAGCGTGATGATCATGTCCACGGTGACCTTGGGGTCGACGGCCGTCGTGACCTTCGTGTTGAACAGGTCCTCGAGGTACTTGATCGTCTCGGGCATCTGCGTCTCGGCGCCGTTGTAGACGACGATCCTGGTGTTCGCCACCGCGGGGGGGTGCTGGTTGGGCGCCGACGCGTCGAGCCCGTCGTAGGCGAGCTTGTCCGACGTGCTCGACGACAATCCGCCCCGGCCCGAGGCGTTGATGACCCAGACACGCGCGGCCTCCGCCCCCAGGCGCTCGCGGAGGGCAAGCAGGGCCGGCGGCGTCGAGAACGCCTCCTTGACCGCCTTGCGGATGCGGACGACGTTGGGCTCGATGATGTAGCCGCGGACCGCCTCGGTTGCCTCCGTCGCGTAGAACGACGGCGCGAACACGTACGAGCGGATGTTCTTGGTGTCGACGCTGTCGGCGAGCGAGAGCAGCTTCGGGATCTGGTCGAACGGGATGTCGGTCTTGACCGACTGCTTCATGGTCTTCACGAGGTCGGTCAGGTTGGCCATGATCGCCTGGGCGTTCATCTGCTCGCGCAGCGAGACCAGGACCCGCTGCTGGCGCCGCCCCCGGTCGAAGTCGCCGCCCAGGGCGCGATGGCGCGAGCGGGCGTAGATCAGCGCCTCGGGGCCGCTCATGTGCTGCGGGCCGGCGGGGATGTAGACCCGGGTGACGCCGCCGGTCACCGGGTAGTCGCTCTCGGCCACGGGGATCTGGACGTTGATCTGGACCCCGCCGAGGGTGTTCACGGCGTCGCGGAAGCCCTGGAAGTTGACCATGACGTAGTAGCGGATATCGAGCCCGTACAGCTCCCCGAGGAGGGCCTTGAGGGCGTTGAAGCCCCGCTCCCTCGTGTTGCTCCCGCGCCACAGGTCGGTCCGGTTGCGGTTGTTGGCGTACCAGGCGTTGATCTTGCCCCGGTACACGCTGCCCCAGACGTTGCGGGCGTTGGCGGGCACCGGCACGTCGACCGTGTCCCGCGGTACCTGGAACATCGCGACCTCGTTGGTCTTGGGATCGACCGAGGCGACGATCAGGGTGTCGGTGTTGAAGTACGCCTGGTCGGCGCGCTGGTCGACGCCGACGAGCAGGATGTTCAGCCGTCCCTTGCCGTCCCAGGCCGGCAGCTCGGGGGCGAGCGTCCCGGTCGCGCTGCCGACGGGCGTCTCGAGCGGAGCATCCGTCGGAGCCGGCGCGTCGGTGGCGCCGGGTGTGGTCCCCGCGCTCGTCGTCTCGTCCGGACCCGGCGTGTCGTCGGGCTCGTTGCAGCTGGCCGAGTCGTCTTCGGTGAAGACGCAGTTCACGAGGTCGATCGCGAGCACGTTGTAGCGCGCGACCGCGAGGTGGGCGCCGGCGAGGACGATCAGGACGGCCAGCAGGCCGGCGACCGAGAGCGGGCTCAGCGGCAGCTTCGACCGCCCGAGGCGGCCGCCGCCGGAGGCGTCGACGTCGTTGAGGAAGCGGGCGACGTTCCAGGCGTCGATCGCCGCGACGACGCGGTAGAGCAGGATCAGGACGTTCACGACGAACACGCCGATGAGCACCGCCGGCTGCACCAGGAACCCAAGGAGCTGGAAGTGGTCGACGCGGATGAAGATCCCGCCGGCGAGCGCCAGCAGCAGCAGCGGCAGCGCGGCGAACGCGAGCGCCCGCGACCAGGCGCCGGCGTAGGCTTGGCCGAGCCCGGGGAAGATCATGGACAGGAAGGCCGCGGCGAACGCGGACCGGGTCCGCGGGGCGCGCGGGGCGGCCGGCGGTCGGGGGGGAGTCGACATCGCGCGGAATGATACGTCGCACTCGGGATTTGGGCAGGCGCCGCGAGCCGATAGACTGGTCACCCGCTCGCAGGCCCGGCCCGGGCCGCGTGCGCGACCCCCTTCGAGGCCCGATGTTCGCACCCGTCTCCAGTCGACCCGACTTCGTCGCCCAGGAGCATGAGCTGCTCCGGGAATGGGCGGAGCGGCGTACCTTCGCGCGGCTGCGGGCCCAGAACGAAGGCGGTCCGCGCTGGAGCTTCCTCGACGGACCGATCACGGCCAACAACCCGATGGGCGTGCACCACGCGTGGGGCCGGACGTACAAGGACCTCTACCAGCGCTTCCACGCGATGCTGGGCGAGGACCAGCGGTACCAGAACGGCTTCGACTGCCAGGGGCTGTGGGTCGAGGTCAACGTCGAGCGCGACCTCGGCTTCACCTCCAAGCGCGACATCGAGTCGTTCGGGATCGCCGAGTTCGTGAGCCTGTGCAAGCAGCGCGTGCTGACGTTCGCCGCCCGCCAGACGGAGCAGAGCATCCGTCTCGGCTACTGGATGGACTGGAACGACCCGGCAGAGCTGCTCCGCCTGCGCGACCTGCTCGCCGCCGACCCCTCGCAGGCGGCGACGATCCAGGGACCCGACGGACCGGTCAGCGACACGGTCGAGATGGTGGTCGGGCGGCTCGGGATGCCCGACGTCGGCGGCAGCTACTTCACGTTCAGCAACGAGAACAACGACCTGATCTGGGGGTTCCTCGCGGAGTGCCACCGGCGCGGCTGGATCTACCGCGGCCACGACACGATGCCCTGGTGCCCCCGGTGCGGGACGGGCCTGTCGCAGATGGAGATGAACGAGGGCTACCAGGACCGCGAGGACCCCGGGCTGACGGTCAGGTTCCCGCTGCTCGACCGCCCGGGGGAGTCGCTGCTGGTCTGGACGACCACCCCGTGGACGCTGGCGGCGAACGTCGCCGCCGCGGTGGGGCCGGACCTGCGCTACGTCAAGGTCCAGCAGGGCGACCAGGCGTACTGGCTCAGCCGGGGCACGCTCAAGCAGGTCCTCCAGGGGCCGTTCCAGGTCGTCGAGGAGGTCGCCGGCTCGGCGCTGGTCGGCTGGCGCTACGGGGGTCCGTTCGACGAGCTGCCCGCGGTCCGCGACGCGTTCAGCGAGGCCGGCTACGAACACCGCGTGGTCGCCTGGAGCGAGGTCGGCGAGGAGGAGGGGACCGGCATCGTCCATATCGCGCCGGGCTGCGGCGCCGAGGACTTCGGGCTAGGCACCTCGCTGGGGCTGCCGGTCGTCGGGCCGATCGACGAGGACGGGCGCTACTACCCGAACTTCGGCTGGCTCTCGGGGCGCGAGGCGCCGGCGATCACCGAGGCGATCATCGGCGACCTGGAGCAGCGCGGGTTCTTCTACCACCTGGAGGCGTACAGCCATCGCTACCCGCATTGCTGGCGATGCGGGACGCCGCTGTTGTTCCGTCTCGTGGACGAGTGGTACATCAGCATGGGCGAGGTCTACGACCAGCCGCGCGAGGCCCTGACCAAGGCCCAGGTCGACGCGAGCCTGCGCTACCAGATCATGGAGGTCGTCGACCGGATCCGGTGGATCCCGTCGTTCGGGTACGAGCGCGAGCTCGACTGGCTGCTCAACATGCGCGACTGGATGATCTCCAAGAAGCGCTACTACGGCCTTGCACTGCCGATCTACGACTGCCGGGCGTGCGGCACGTTCGACGTCATCGGCGGCCGCGAGGAGCTCGAGCGGCGCGCGGTCGAGGGCTGGGACGCGTTCGAGGGGCACACCCCGCACCGGCCGTTCGTGGACGCCGTGAAGATCGCCTGCCCCTCGTGCGGCGAGCCCGTCGCCCGGATCCCCGACGTCGGCAACCCATGGCTCGACGCCGGGATCGTCCCGTTCTCGACGATCCACTACCGCGAGGACCCCGAGTACTGGGCGAAGTGGTTCCCCGTCGACTTCGTCAGCGAGAGCTTCCCGGGCCAGTTCCGCAACTGGTTCTACGCGATGCTCGCGATGTCGACCGTGCTCCGCCGCGAGGAGCCGTTCCGGACGATCTTCGGCTACGCCACGCTGTTCGGCGAGGACGGGCGGCCGATGCACAAGAGCTGGGGCAACGCGATCGAGTTCGACGAGGCCGCCGAACGGATGGGCGTCGACGTCATGCGCTGGATGTACGCCTCGGCGCGGCCGGACGACAACATCCTGTTCGGCTGGCACGCGGCCGACGAGGCGCGCCGCGGGCTGCTGGTCCTGTGGAACGTGTACGCATTCTTCGTGACCTATGCGCAGCTGGCCGGCTGGTCGCCCGCCGCCGCACCGCCCGTCGAGGACCGTCCGTCGCTCGATCGCTGGATCCTTTCGCGGTCCGCGGCGGTCGCCGCCGAGGTCGAGGCGCGGCTGCGCGACTTCGATGCCGAGGCCGCGACCCGCGTCGTCGACGCCCACATCGACGACCTGTCCACGTGGTACCTGCGCCTGTCACGCCGGCGCATGTCGCGCGGCACCGGCGCGGACCGCGACGCGGCCTTCGCGACGCTCCATGCGGCGCTCGTCGCGCTCGCGCGGACCGTCGCCCCGATCCTGCCCTTTGTGAGCGACACGATCTACGGCAACCTCGTCGCGTCGCTCGACGCCGCCGCGCCCGACAGCGTTCACCTGACGCCCTGGCCGGCCCCGGAGCTCGCCCAGCTGCGCGACGAGGGCCTCGAGGCAGCGGTCTCGGTGGTGCGCCGGGCGGTCGACCTGTCGCGCACGCTGCGTGGCCAGGCGGGGCTCAAGGCCCGCCAGCCGCTCGCGCGCCTGTGGCTCGCGCTCCCGGGGGGCACGCTCACCGAGCGCGACGCGCTGTTGGACCTCGTGCGCGCCGAGGCGAACGTCAAGGCCGTCGAGCTGATCGGCGACGAGTCCGAGCTCGTGGATCGCGGGGTCAAGGTGCTGCTGCCCAAAGTCGGCAAGCGCCTCGGGCCGAAGATCCCGGCGGTGATGGCTGCGGCGCGCGACGGCCGGTTCGCGATCCATGCGGACGGCTCGGTGACGATCGAGGGCGAGACGCTGGCGCCCGACGAGGTCGAGGTCCAGGCGACGCCGCGGCCGGGCACCGCGGTCGCGCACGACGACGGGCTGGTGGTCATCGTCGATACGACGCTCACCCCGGAGCTGATCGCGGAGGGCGACGCGCGCGAGCTCCAGCGAGCCGTCCAGGACCTGCGCAAGGAGGCGGAGCTCGACCTCGACGACCGGATCGTGCTGTGGGTCGACGGGCTGCCGCCGGAGGTGGAGCCATATCTCGCCGGCTTGGCGTCCGACACGCTCGTCGACGAGGTCCGCCGCTCGGGCACGCCGGACGACGCGGTCGCGGGCTCGGTGCGCCTCGAGGGCGGCGAGGTGCGAATCGCGCTGCGACGGTCCGATGGAGGGGGCTGACCCGGTGGCCGAGTCTGAGCTCGAGGATCCGGGCGGGGCCCTGCCGGTCGACGACGGCATCGAGGCAGCCGGCACGCCGGAGGTCGGCGCGGCGCCCGCCACCTCGACCTGGAAGCGCCCGTCGCCGCGCCGCTGGATCATCTTCGCGGCCATCGCCATCGGCGTTGTCGCCGTCGACCAGCTCGCCAAGGCCTGGATCGTCGGCAACCTCGACATCGGCGAGAGCCTCGATGTCATCGGCGACTGGCTCCGGATCGTCCACTGGCGCAACTCGGGGATCCTGTTCGGGATGCTCCCCCAGTCGGCCGGCGCGTTCGCGATCGTGTCGCTCGCGGTCGTCGGCGTGATCGTCTACTACCACGCGAAGGCCGGGCGGGGCCTCGTGGTGACGGTCGCCCTCGGGCTGCTGCTCGGCGGCGCGATCGGCAACCTCGTCGACCGCCTGCACTACGGCTCCGTCGTGGACTTCGTCGACATGGGCATCGGGACCTGGCGCTTCTACACCTACAACGTCGCCGATGCCGCCATCTCGACGGCGATCGTGCTGCTCATCGCCATGGCCGTCTTCCCGAGGATCGGGGAGTGGGCGCCCGATGACTGAGCGCGGCCGCCGATGACCGAGCCCGGACCCGAAGGTGGCGTCGGTGAGGCGGTCGACGACGCCGAGCTCGATGGCGACGACGACCTCGACGCGGGGCTCGAGCCCGAGCCCGGCCAGCCGTCGATCCCGCCCGGTCCGAGGCGGCTCCTGGTCCCGGAGGGCGAGGTCGTCCGTCGCGTCGACCGGTTCGTGGCGGATCGCACGGGCCTGTCGCGCTCGTACGTGCAGAAGCTGATCAGCGACGGGCGCCTGGTCGACGACACGGGCCGCCGGCTGCGCGCGAACTCCGAGGTCCGCGGCGGTGGTGTCACCCTCGAGGTCCCGCCCGCCGAGGTCCCGTACCATCTGGAGCCCGACCCGACGATCACGCTGTCGGTGGTGTACGAGGACGATGACCTGTTGATCGTCGACAAGCCCGCCGGCCTCGTGGTGCACCCCGCGCCGGGCCACTGGCAGGGCACGCTCGTCAACGCGCTGCTCGCGCGCGGCGACCACTACGGCGGCATCGCCGGCGTCGCCCGGCCGGGCATCGTCCACCGCCTGGACCGCGACACCTCGGGGCTGATCATGGTCGCGCGCAACGACGCCGCGCAGGCGTCGCTGATGGCCCAGCTCAAGGCCCGGCGCGTGCGCAAGACCTACATCGCGCTCGTGCAGGGTTCGGTGGCGGCAACGGTCGGACGGATCGAGGCGCCGATCGGGCGCGACCCCAAGGACCGCAAGCGGATGGCCGTCGTCACCGATGGCCGGCGGGCCGTGACCGGCTACCGGGTGCGCGAGCGGTTCAGCGGCTGGACGATGCTGGAGCTCGACCTGGTCACCGGCCGCACCCACCAGATCCGCGTTCATCTCGCCGCGCTCGGCCATCCCGTCGCCGGCGACCCGGTGTACGGCACCGGCACCTCGCGCCGGGGCCCGGACGGCCTCGAGCGGCTGTTCCTCCACGCGTGGCGCCTGGAGCTCGTCTCGCCGTCGACGGCCAAGCTGGTCCGCGCCGAGGCCCCGCTCCCGGCTGAGCTGGAGGCGGTGCTCGAGGATCTCCGCGCCGGCGAGACGTCGGCCGGCCGGCGGCCGCAGGGAGGGGCGGCGTGAGCGAGCCCGAGGCGCTCGTCGGGGAGCCCGGGGCACTGCTGGTGATCATCAGCGGCCCGTCCGGGGTGGGGAAGGACACGATCATCGATGCGCTGCGCGCGCGCGACCCGAAGGAGGGCGGCGACTACCACTACGTCGTGACCTGCACGACCCGCTCGCCGCGTCCCGGCGAGATCGCCGACGTGTCCTACCACTTCCTGGCCCCCGACGAGTTCCATGCGCTTCGCGATTCGGGCGAGCTGCTCGAGGCGAACGAGGTGCACGGCAACTGGTACGGGACGCCGCGACGCGAGGTGGCTCGGGCCCTCGCCGCGGGCCGCGACGTGATCCTCAAGATCGACGTCCAGGGGGCGCGAGTCGTCAAGGAGCGCGTTCCCGAGGCGCTGCTGGTGTTCATCGTCCCGCCGTCGATGGAGGCGCTGTTCCAGCGGCTGCGCTCGCGCGCGACCGAGTCGGCGAACGAGCTCGAGCTGCGCCAGCGCAATGCGGCGATCGAGCTCGCCCGGCAGGGCGACTACGACCAGGTCGTCGTCAACGAGACGGGCGAGGTCGACCGGACCGCGGCCGAGATCCAGGCGATCGTCGCGCAGGAGAAGCGGCGCCGAGGCGACCGGCGGATCCGGATCACCTGAGCGGGTAGCGTTCGGTGGCCACCACGCTCGAGCTGCCCGTCGGTCGCGACGACGGCGACGTGCTGGTCGAGATCGCGGTCGATGCCCCGGCGGGGCCGGGTCCGCGGACCTATACCTACGCGGTGCCGGCGGCGCTCGGTGCCCTGGAGCCGGGCGAGGCCGTGCTCGTCCCATTCGGCAAGGGGGGCCGCCAGGCGATCGGCGTCGTGGTCGGCGCGGCGGCCTCGATCGCCGCGGGTGGGCCCGAGATCCGGCCGATCGCCGCCAGGGTTCGCAGCGACGGCCCGCTCCTGCCGCCGCTCTCGCTCCGATTCGCTGCGCTCGTCGCGGACCGCTATCTCGCGCCCCTGGCGACGGTGATCCGGGCCATGCTCCCGCCAGGGATGCTCGAGCGGCTCGAGCTGGTCGCGGAGGTGACGCCCGCAGGGGAGGCACGGCTGGGGCAGGCGGAGCCGGACCTCCCGGCGGTGGAGCTGGACCTGCTCGACGAGCTCGCCGGGCGCCCCCGTCCCGTCCGCGACCTGTCCACCCCGGAAGGCCGTGCGGCCCTGCTGCGGCGGCTCCGGTCGCTCGCCGACGAGGGCCTCGTCGACCTCACCTGGACGCTGCTGGGGGCCGCCGTAGGCCCTCGCTACGAACGGCGGCTGTGGCTGACGCCCGATGGTGAAACGGCGGCCGCGCGGCTCGCCGCCGGCGATCGCCTCCCGGGCCGGCCGCTCGGGCCGCGCCAGGTCGCGGCGATGGCGGAGATGGCGGAGATGGCCGGTCCGCCGGAGTCCGGCGACCCATCTCTGGGCACGCAAGCCGCCCCGCTCGCCGAGCGGCACGGGGCGTCGGCGATCGCCGGTCTCGTCCGGCGCGGCCTCCTGCGCGCGGAGGTCCGCGAGCGCCCGCGCAGGGCGCTGGCCGGCCGGCCCGCAGGCATCCGCGGCGCCCGGCCGGCCGGGTCGGGTCTGACCGACGCCCAGGCCTCGGCGCTCGCGATCATCCTCGAGGCCATCGAGCGGCGCGACCCGACCCCCACGTTGCTCGACGGCGTCACCGGCGGCGGGAAGACGGCCATCTATGTCGAGGCGATTGCCGCCTGTCTGGCCACGGGGCGCCCGGCGCTGCTGCTGGTGCCCGAGATCGCCCTGTCGACGCCGATCGTCGACCGGCTGCGCGCCGACCTGCCGGTGCGGGTCGGGATCCTCCACTCGGGGCTCGGAGAGGGCGAGCGGGCCGACGAGTGGCGCCGGATCCGGGCGGGCGAGGCCGATGTCGTGGTCGGCACCCGGACGGCCCTGCTCGCGCCCCTCGCGGACGTGGGCCTCGTGATCGTCGACGAGGAGCATGACGCCGCCTACAAGAGCGACCGGACCCCGCGGCTGCAGGCACGCGACGCGGCGCTCGAGCTCGCCGGCCTCGCGGGCGCGGCGCTCGTGCTCGGCAGCGCGACACCGTCGGTCGAGAGCATGGGACGCGCTCGGGCCGGGACATATCGTCGGGCGGTGCTCCCGGTTCGCCCGGCTGGCACCGAGCCGCTCGTCACGGCGGTCGACCTCCGGGCCGAGCTCGCGGCCGGGAACCGGGGCGTGATCTCCGACCCGCTCGCGGCCGCGCTCGCTGCGCTCGACACAGGGGCGGGGGATCGCGCGATCCTCGTGCTCAATCGGCGCGGAACGGCGTCGGTCGTCGTGTGCCGCGATTGCGGCCACGTCCAGGCCTGCCCGGACTGCGACCGGCCGCTCGTCTACCACCGGGCCGGCACGTCGCTGCGCTGCCATCACTGCGGCCGGGCCTGGCCGACGGCGACGCGCTGCCCGGCCTGCGCGTCCCCGCGGATCCGGTACCTGGGGGGCGGGACCGAGCGGGTCGAGCGGGAGGTCCGCGAGCGGTTCCCGGGGCTCCGGGTCGGGCGCCTCGATCGTGACATCGCCGAGCGCAAGGGTGGGGCGGATCGCGTCCTGGACGCCTTCGCGACCGGTGGCCTCGACGTGCTCGTCGGCACGAGCCTGGTCGCCAAGGGCCTCGACGTGCCCGAGGTGACGCTGGTCGGCGTCGTGTCCGCGGACATCGCGCTCAACCTCCCCGACGAGCGCGCGTCGGAGCGCACGTACCAGCTGCTCGCCCAGGCGGTGGGCCGGGCCGGGCGGGGCGACCGGCCGGGCATCGCGTTCATCCAGACCTACCGCCCCGACCATCGTGCGATCCGGGCGGTGGTCGACGGCGACGCGGCCGCCTTCTACGACGAGGAGCTCGCGCTCCGCGAGCGCTTCGGGTCGCCGCCGTTCGGACGGCTGGTCAAGCTCACGGTGGGGCTGCCCGACCGAGAGGCCTCCGAGCGCGAGGCGACCGCGATGGCCGAGCGCCTGCGAGCGCGGACGGTGGGGGAGGCCAGCGCCGTTCAGGTCGTCGGGCCGGCGCCGGCCTACGTCGCGCGGCGCGCCGACCGCTGGCGCTACAACGTGGTCCTCCGCGGTCCGAATCCGGTCGCGCTGCTCGACCCGCCGCCGGGTTCGCCGTGGTCGGTCGACGTCGATCCCGAGAGCCTGCTCTGACCGCGCGTCGGGGCTGGTCACGCGCACCGGTCGCGACCCGGATTCGTCGCGTGGAGCACAATTGACCCGAGACACAGACGCCGTGCCGAGGCCAAGGAGTCAACGATGACCGAGCAGCCGATCGATTCAAACCCGGGCGACAACGACGCCCCCGCCGACGAGCCGAACCCCGCCCCCGAGGGTGCCGCGAGCGATGGCGCCGGTGCCGCGGGCGACGCCTCGGCCGACGCCGGTGCCAAGGCCAAGGAGTGGCTGAGCCAGCTCGAGGTGATGATCCAGGACATCGCGACGCAGGCGGCCCCGGTCGCGAAGCAGGTCGGCGCGAAGGCCGCCGAGCTCGCCTCGATCGCCGCCGCGAAGGCGGGCCCGCTCGCCCAGAAGGCCGCCGACGTCACCACCGAGTACGGGCAGCGTTTCGCCGACAAGGCGCAGGCCGTGGCAGCAGAGCTGCGCTCCGAGGTCGACGCTTCGTCGACCAACGGCTCCCACGCGGCGGACGATGCGGCCGAGGCGGCGGGTGATGCGGCCGACGCGGCAGGCGATGCTGCCAAGGAGGCCGTGGACGAGGTCAAGTCGGCGGCCGACTCCGAGGGATAGCCCTGCCGCACGGTCGGGCCGGGACGGCCATTCCGTATACTTCCCGGCCATGACCGTTCGACCCATCGTGATGCTCGGCGACCCGCGGCTGCGCCTGCGCGGCGAGACCGTCGACAGCTTCGGCAAGGTGCTCCACGAGCTCCTCGACGACCTGACGGCGACCATGCGCGCCGCTCCGGGCGTCGGGCTCGCGGCCCCGCAGCTCGGCGAGCCGCTTCGCGCCTGCGTCGTCGAAGTCGAGAGCAAGCTCTACGAGCTCGTGAACCCGAGCATCGTCCGCGCGAACGGCGATGACCGCGATCTGGAGGGCTGCCTCTCGATCCCGGGCTACGTGGCGTATGTCACGCGCCACGAGAAGGTGTGGGTTGTCGCGCAGAACCGGACCGGCAAGAAGGTCAAGGTCGCCGGGTCGGGGCTGCTCGGCCGCGCGCTCCAGCACGAGCTCGACCACCTCGACGGCAAGCTGTACATCGACTACCTGGACTCGATGGACGAGCTGATCGCCGTGGGTCACGGCGAGGACGAGGACGAGGACGCCGGGATCCGCGAGGCGACGAGCGCGCTCGCGTGAGCGGCCGGCCGGCCGGCGTCGATCGCGTCCGGACGGTCTTCCTCGGCAGCGGCGCGTTCGCCGTACCGGCCCTCCGGCGCCTCGCCGAGCACCCGGCGGTTGACCTGGTGGGGGTGGTCACCGCCCCCCCGCGACCCGCCGGCCGCAAGCTCCGGCTCGAACCATCGCCCGTCCAGCAGGCCGGCATCGGGCCCATCCTGGCGCCGGCCCGGCTGCGCGACGCCGACTCGGTCGATGCCGTGCTCGCCCTCGACCCCGGCCTGCTGGTCCTCGCCGACTACGGCCAGATCGTCCCGCCGGCCCTGCTCGGCCTGCCGTTCGGGGCGCTGAACCTGCATCCGTCGCTGCTGCCCAGGCATCGCGGCGCATCGCCGATCCCGGCCACGATCATCGCCGGCGACGATGAGACGGGCGTGACCCTGATGCGGATGGACGCCGGGCTCGATACGGGGCCGATCGTCGCCGCCGAGCGCGTCCCGCTGCAGGGCACCGAGACCGCCCCCGACCTCGAGGCGCGGTTGTCGGACGTCGCCGCAGTCCTCCTGGAGCGCTCGCTTGCGCCGTGGCTCGATGGAGAGCTCGCGGCCAGGGCCCAGCCCGTTGATGGCGTGACCCTGACGAGGCCGCTTCGCCGCGAGGACGGTCGCCTGGACGCCGCGCGGCCGGCGGTCGACCTGGAACGGCGCGTGCGCGCGTACCTGCCCTGGCCGGGGACCTTCCTTGAATCGGACGGGGAGCGGCTGGTCGTCGTCGCGGCCTCGGTCGCGCCGTCCTCGCCTGGCGACGTCCCCGGGGGCCTCGTCCGCCACGGCGACCGGCCGGCCCTCACGACGATCGAAGGGCGCCTCGTGCTCGACGCCGTCACGCCGCCCGGACGCCGGCCCGATGTCGGGCGCCGACTGGCTCCGGGGGCGCCGCGCCCCGCTGGCCTGATCGCCGCGGCCGGGCTCAGCGACCCTCGAGGGCCATGCGCTCGAGCCAGTCGGCCACGAGGACCTGGAATAGCGCCGGCCGCTCCTCGGCGATCGCGTGCCCGGCACGATCGAGGACGGCGATCGTCGCGCGTGGCAGCGACTCCGCGAGGTCGGCGGCATCGAGGTAGCCGCACCAGGCGTCCTGGCGGCCCGCTAGCACCAGGCTCGGGCCCTCGAACGGCCCCGCGAGCGCGAGGTTCGCCGCGGACAGATCGTGCCGGTAGACCCCGCGCACGAAGGGGAAGTCCGCGGTCGCGATTCCGGGCTTGATGGCCGTCCGGAAGGCCTCGAGCGTCTCCGGGACCTGGACGACGGAGACCTCGAGCCACAGGCGCTCATCCTCGGCCACGGCGGCGACGGTCGCTGGGTCGGACGCGATCACGCGGCGCTCGGGGCAGGCGTCGGTCTTCATCGCGCAGCTCGATGACCGGGGTCCACAGCATCAGGCCCGCCAGTCGCGCCGCCCGCCGCGCCAGGACGCCGCGCGCGAGGTACGCGCCGTACGACACGCCGACGACGGCGAACGGCTCTCCGGGCGCGAGCCCATCGACGAGGTCGAGGACCAGGTCCAGGACGTCGTCCGTGTTGCGGACCGAGTCGAGACCCGGGGTGCTGCCCATGCCCGGCAGGTCGGGATAGATCCGGCGCCAGCCAGGCACGGTCTCGAACACGGGCTCGAGGTAGTGCTGCGCCATCCGGTGGTCCGCGGGCACGCCATGCAGTACGACCACCGGCGTCCCCGAGCCGATCTCCTCGTACGCGACGGGGGTCCCGCGAATGGTTCGCTGCATCGCCTGCTCCAGGATCGGGGAGGGCGAGCGCGCCCGCCGGGCGATCCTATCAACCCGGGCGAGCCGCGCGAGCCCCGCGACGGGTCCGCCGCGCGGCAGGCGCACATCTTCGACGCGCGGCACCGGTCCACGAGCTCGGAGCGATCAGATTCGTGCACCCAGCGCACGAATCGAGACACCGGACAGCCAGCCTTCGCCGTTGCGACGACCGTTGTGCTCGGCGTGCACGGATCTGACGCCAGCTCGGCGTCCGGCGACCGGAACGTGCGCTGGCCGCACGGCCGAGCGGGAGGTGTGCAGCCCACGCACGATGCCGGCACCCGGGCCCGTGTCAGAATCAGCGCGATGAACGATGAGCCCAACCGTCCGGGGATCGGCGGCGTCACGCCCGAGGCGCTTTCCGCGTGGTTCGTCGAACGAGGTCAGCCGGCCTATCGCGCCCGCCAGGTCCTCGACGCCGTCTGGAAGGGCCGGGAGACCTCGTTCTCGGAGATCCTCACGCTCCCCGCTGCCGTCCGGGACGAGCTCGAGGCGGCGTTCCGGTTCGACACCGCCACCGACCGCGAGATCCGCGAGGCCGACGGCGGCCTGACCGAGAAGGTCCTCCACCGACTCGCCGGCGGCCTGCTGGTCGAGTCCGTCCTGATGCACTACCCGGCCCGCGGAGCATCGCGCGAGCGTCACACGCTGTGCATCAGCTCGCAGGGTGGCTGCGCGGTCGGCTGCCCGTTCTGCGCGACGGGCGAGCTCGGGCTGGACCGCGACCTCGGGACCTCGGAGATCGTCGACCAGGTCCGCCACGCCGCCCGGAGTCTCGCCGAGGACGGGAAGCGCCTCACCAACGTCGTGTACATGGGCATGGGCGAGCCGCTGCTCAACCTCGACCGGGTGCTGGAGTCGATCGCCGCGCTCAACGACCCGCGGCGGCTGGGGCTGGGCGCCCGGCACATCACGGTGTCGACGTCGGGGGTCGTCCCGGGCATCCGGCGGCTGACCGCGCTCGGGCCGCAGTTCACGCTGGCCGTCAGCCTCCATGCGGCCCGCAACGCGCTGCGCGACGTCCTCGTCCCCCTCAACCGGCGGTGGCCGGTCGAGGAGGTCGTCGAGGCGGCCCGGGAGCACGGGGCGGCGACTGGACGCCGGGTCAGCTACGAGGTCACGATGATCGCGGGCATCAACGACACGGACCTCGACGCCGACGCGATCGGCGAGCTCCTGCGCGGCGACCACGCGCACGTCAACCTGATCCCGATGAACCAGGTCGCCCACACGCCGTGGACCGGGACGCCGATCCCGGCCATCGAGCGTTTCGCCGGCCGGCTGCGTGCCGCTGGCATCGAGACCACCATCCGGATCAACCGCGGCACCGAGATCGGCGCGGCCTGCGGCCAGCTCGCGGCCGAGCACGCCGGCGAGCCCACGCCCATCGTCGTGCGCCGCCGGCGCGAGCGCCTCGTCGACGAGAGCGCGGCCGCCCTGCGCGGGGAGCGCAGCGACGACCCGGTCCCGGCCGGGGTGGGGGAGGGCTGACCTTGGCCGACCGACGCCCGCCCGGCGTGCTGATCGCCGCCAGCATCCTCGATTCGGACCTCGGGGACCTGGGCGACGAGATCCGTCGCGCCGAGGACGCCGGGGCGGACCGGATCCACCTCGACGTCATGGACGGCCACTTCGTCCCCAACATCACCTTCGGCTGGAAGACCATCGAGGCCGTGCGCCGGGCGACCGCCCTGCCGTTCGATGCGCACCTGATGATCTCGGAGCCGGGACGATGGACGGCGCAGTTCCTGGACGCCGGCTGTGACTCGATCACGTTCCACGTCGAGGTCGCGACGCCCAGATCCGGCCGGCGCTGGAGGCCATCCGCGAGGCGGATCGATCGGCCGGCCTGTCCGTCAAGCCGGCGACGGCGCTGACCGCCCTCGATCCCTATCGGGACCTGCTCGACATCGTGCTCGTGATGACCGTCGAGCCCGGGTTCGGCGGCCAGGCGTTCATGGGCGACGTCGCGGCGGCGAAGCTGCTCCCCGCGCGCGCCTGGCTCGACCCCGCCGGCGCATGCGAGGTCCAGATCGACGGCGGCGGCCGTGCCGAGACCGCCGACGTGATCGGGCATGGCGGGACCGACGTGATCGTCGCCGGGTCCGCGCTCTACCGGGCACCGGACATGGCGGCCGAGGTCGAGCGAATCCGGTCGATCGCGGACGCGGCGCGCGCCGCGACGCTCATCCGCCCGTAGCGGGCCGGCCGGCGCTCGTGCGCGCGCTGTTGCAGCGGGTCAGCCGGGCGGAGGTCCGCGTGGATGGCGCGCCCGTGGGCACGATCGGTGCCGGGCTGCTCGTCCTGCTGGGGGTGGGCCACGGCGATGACGAGCACGCCGCCGATGCGCTGGCGCGGCGGATCTGCGAGCTGCGGATCTTCGAGGATGAGGAGGGCCGGACGAACCGCTCGCTGCTCGATGTCGGCGGCGAGGCGCTCGTCGTGAGCCAGTTCACCCTCTACGCGGACACGAGCCGCGGTCGCCGTCCCGGGTTCACCGACGCGGCGGAGCCCGACCTCGCACGTCCCCTGTGGCTCCGCGTCGCCGCGGGGATCGAGGCGCAGGGTGTGCGGACCGCGCTGGGCGAGTTCGGCGCCGAGATGGCGGTGGAGCTCGTCAACGACGGTCCGTTCACGATCTGGCTCGACACCCGCGACCGGTCGACCGGGCCCCGGACATGACGAAGCCGGTCGCTTCGATCGCGACCGGCTCTGGTCTCTCCGAGGGCGGAGGCGACGCTCCCGCGAGCCATCCGCCAGAGGATTAGCGGGCGTTCTTGGTCAGGGTTCGACGGCACCGGGTGCAGGCCAGGACCTTGGTGGTGGTCCTGTCCTTGGTCAGCGTCGTGACCTGGAGGTTCGGCTGATAGCGGCGGTGCGCGCGGACGCGGTTCATCCCCGACGACTGGGGGTTGAAGCCACCCATCGAGGCCTTGCCACAGATGGCGCAGGTGCGAGCCATGGTCTCGTTGAATCCTCGGAATCGGCCGTGACGAACTCGCACGGAACAGGGTCCGGAGCGAGCGGGCTGGTATCGTAGCACACGGTTCCGGCCCCGCCCGCCCGGAGATCCGGCCCTGGTTTCGAGGCTGGAGAGCACCCCAGGAGGGACGTCGCCCGCGTGTCCGCCCCGATGTCCGGTCGATCGCTGGTCACCCGGCGGGCCATTCGCGACCTCGTCCGTACCGCAACCCTGTCGACCTATGGCGTCACGGGCTTCTCGGGTGGCGGCCCAATCGGTGCCCTGCTCGGGCGCCTGGGCATCGCGCATCCCGGCCTGCGCCTGGACGTCGGGGAAACGCTCACGGTCGATCTCGACCTGACCGTCGCGTACGGCCTGCCCGTGGCGGAGGTCGCGCGCCAGGTCGACGCATCGGTCCGCTACGCCCTCGTCGATGCGCTCGGGCGCGAGCCGGACCGGATCTCCATCCGCATCGGGCACCTGGTCCACGAGCCGGGCCATGCGCCGGCCCCGGCCGCCGATGCCGCCGACCATGAGCCCCGCCCGGCCGACCTCGCCGGCAGCGGCACGGACGTCGCCTGATGGCGATCCGGTCCTGCGACGGCGCGGGGTTCCTGGCGGCCTTCCGCAGCGCGGTCGCGAGCCTCGAGGCGAACGTCGAGGAGATCAACGCGCTCAACGTGTTCCCGGTCCCCGACGGCGACACGGGGACGAACATGCTGGCCACGGTCCGTGCGGCCCTCGAGGAGGCCGATCGGGTGGGGCCCGGCGCGGACGTCGAGCGGATCGCGCAGGCCGCGAGCTTCGGGGCGCTGATGGGGGCACGCGGCAACTCGGGCGTGATCACGAGCCAGATCCTGGCCGGGATGGCGCACGGCCTCGCCGGCAAGCGGCGGTTCAACGGCCTCGACCTGGCGCATGCGCTCGACGAGGGCACGAAGACCGCCTACAAGGCGGTCGCGAAGCCGGTCGAGGGGACGATCCTCACCGTCATCCGCGAGGCCTCTGCCGCCGCGGTCGCCGCCGCCGAGCGTGACAACAACGTGGAGACCGTGCTCGCCGCGACCCTCGAGGCCGCCGAGCGCGCCGTCGCCAAGACCCCGTCCCTGCTGCCGATCCTGCGCGAGGCGCACGTCGTCGACTCCGGCGGGCAGGGCCTGTTCCGGCTGTTCCAGGGGGCCCTCGCCGCCGCCCGCGGCCGCCCGGTCGCCGCCGGCGACGTGGCCCCGGCCCCTCCCGTCCACGAGCCACACGCGGCCGAGCCCGTGGCGGGGGCCGAGGAGGGCGAGTTCGGCTACGAGACCGTCTACCTGCTGCGGGCCCGCCCGGGCGTCCCGCTCGACATCCCCGCGATCCAGCGGCACCTCGAGGCCACGGGCGACTCGGTGCTGGTGGCGGGCGATCCGCTGCTGGCCAAGGTCCACGTCCACAACGACCGTCCGGACGCGGTGATCGCCTACGGCCTCTCGATCGGGACCCTGTCGCGGATCACGATCGAGAACCTCGACAGCCAGGCACACGACGTCCGTGAGTCCAAGGCTGCCGCGTTCGTCGGCGCCTCGGGCAAACACGACCATTCCGATGGAGCCGATCCCGCCACGGTGACGCCCGCCACGCGGCTGGCCCTGGGGGTCGTCGTCGTTGCGCCGTCCGACGGCCTGGCGGCCGTCATGACCGACACCGCGGCGCCGTTCCGCGAGTACGGCGCGTTCCGGGTGGTCAAGGGCGGCCAGAGCGCGAACCCGTCGACGGGTGAGCTCCTCGCGGCCGTCGAGGCGACCGATGCCGACGAGCTGCTGATCCTGTCCAACAACCCCAACGTCGTGCTGGCGGCCCGCCAGGTCGCGTCGATGACCAAGCGCACGATCCGCGTCGTCCCGACCCGCAACTGCGCCGAGGGTGTCGCCGCGCTGTTCGAGCTGGATCCGTCGCAGGGCGCCGAGGCGAACGCCCTCACCATGACCGAGGCCGGCCGGGCGATCCAGACGATGCAGGTCACCGAGGCCATCCGCGACGCGACGGTGTCGGGCCGCAAGGTGAAGAAGGGCCAGACCATCGTGCTCGACCCCGACGACGGCCTGCTGGCGGTGGACAACGACCCCCAGAAGGCGGTGCTCGCCGGCCTCGCGAGGTTCGACCCGGGCTACGGGCTGCTGACCATCTACTACGGCGAGACGGCGACGCTCGACGACGCCGAGACGCTGGCGCGCAAGGTCCGCGAGGGTGCGCCGGGCCTCGACGTCGAGGTGATCCACGGCGGCCAGCCGCACTACCGGTACCTCGTCTCCGCCGAGTGAGCCCCGCCGAGCGCAGACGATCCGCCCCGGCGAGCGGCAGCCGCTCGCTCCGGACCAAGCCCGCTGCACCCGCGCCCGCGACGCCCGCCGAGCTGCTCGTCTCGCCCGTCGGGCTGTCGGGCATCCCCCAGGTCGCCGGGCTGCGGCGCGTTGCGCGGCGGATGGGCATCGAGACGGTGCGCGACCTGCTGTTCCACCTGCCCCGTCGCTACGACGACCTCCGGGAGCTCCGCACGCTCGCCGACCTCCGCGACACGGACGACGGGACCGTTGCCTCCGCGCAGGTCACGGTGACCGACATCTCGGTCCAGCAGACATGGCGCCGCCGCGTCCAGGTCACGACGGCCCACGTCCGCGACGCGACCGGCTTCGCCACCGTCACCTGGTTCGGCCGCCGGTATATCGAGCGCCGGCTCTCGACTGGCGACGAGATCCTCGTCTCGGGGAAGATCAAGCACCGGCACGGGGAGCTCGTGTTCGAGGGGCCGGAGTTCCAGCCCGCCGACGCCACCAACCTGCTCCACGTCGGGCGGATCGTCCCCGTGTACCGGCTGACGAGCGGCGTGACGGCGAACCGGTTCCGGGGCGCCATGCGGGTCGCGCTCGACCGGGCGGGCGACGAGTACCCCGAGTACCTGCCGGCGGCGATCCGGGCGGCCGAGGACGCGCCGCCGATCGGGGAGGCGCTCGAGGCGGCCCATTACCCGACGTCGTTCGAGGCGCGCGACGCCGCGCTCCACCGGCTCGCGCTCGACGAGCTGCTCGCGCTGCAGCTGGGGATGGTGTCGCGGCGGCGCGCCCGTGGCCGGGCGAAGACACCGGCGATCCCCGTCGCCCAGGCCGCCGACGGGCGGATCCGGGCGGCGCTCGAGGCGTCCCTGGAGCGCAAGCTCGGCGAGCCGGCGGCCCTTACCGCCGACCAGGCCACGGCGATCGACGAGATCGCGGCCGACCTCGCGCGGCCCGTCCCGATGCTGCGGCTCGTGCAGGGCGACGTCGGCTCGGGCAAGACGGCGGTCGCCGCGTGGGCCCTGGCAGCCGCGGCGCTCGACGGTCGCCAGGCCGCCCTCCTTGCGCCGACGGACCTGCTGGCCCGCCAGCACCACGTGACGCTGACCTCATTGCTCGAGGACCTGGGCCTGCCGATCACGCTGCTGACCGGCTCGCTCTCGGGCGAGGGCCGCCGGAACGCCACCCAGGCGCTGGCGTCGGGGCAGGCGGCGATCGTGGTCGGCACCCATGCGCTGCTCCAGGAGTCGGTGGCGTTCGCCGACCTCGCGCTGGCGGTGGTCGACGAGCAGCACCGGTTCGGCGTCGAGCAGCGCGGGGCGCTCGAGGCGAAGGCGACCCGTGGCGCCCCGCACGTGCTGCTGATGACCGCTACGCCGATCCCCCGGACGCTCGGCCAGGTGCTGTACGCGGACCTCGACGTGTCAACGCTCCGGACGCCGCCCGCGGGCCGGCTGCCGATCCGCACCGGGATCCGGCGGCCAGACGACCTCGACGGGACGTGGGATCGCGTCCGGGCGGAGGCGGCGGAGGGCCGCCGGACGTTCGTGGTCGTGCCTCGCATCGGGGCGGCGGCGGCGACGGCCGCCGAGGGCGGCGGGGACGACGATGGCGACGGGTTCGCGGGCGACGACGACCTGCCCGACGAGGACGTCGAGACGGCGTGGGCGGCGGCCGCCGAGGTCGAGTACGAGCGGCTCACGTCGCTCCTCGCCCCGCTGCGCGTCGGGCTCGTCGCACGGGCGCCTCAAGCCCGTCGACCGGGACGCGGAGATGGCCCGCTTCCGGGACGGCGACCTGGACGTGCTCGTCGGGACGACGGTGGTCGAGGTGGGCGTGGACGTCGCGGAGGCGACGATGATGGTCGTCGAGGGCGCGGAGCGCTTCGGTCTCGCCCAGCTGCACCAGCTGCGCGGCCGGGTGGGGCGGGGAACCGTCGCCTCGTTCTGCGTGCTGGTCAGCACCGCGGCCGAGGGCACGACCGAGCACGAGCGCCTCAAGGCGGTGGCCTCGACGACGGACGGCTTCGCGCTCGCCGAGCGCGACTTCGAGCTCCGACGCGAGGGCGACGTCCTGGGCCTCGCCCAGAGCGGGCTCCCACGGCTCCGCGTCGCGACCCTCGCCAACCCCGACCACCGGGAGCTCGCGGCGCGTGCCCGTGTCCACGCCGAGGCGCTGATCGGCGAGGACGGCGACCTCCCCGAGAGCGAGCCGTCGCTCGCCGGGGAGCTGACCGCGGGCTGGCTGCGCAACGTGTTCGCCGGCGAACCGGCGAGCGCGGCCTGATGGCTGACGCCGGGCGGGTCATCGCCGGCTCCGCAAAGGGCGTACGCCTGGACGCGCCGGGACCCGGGACGCGACCGCTGGCGGACCGCGTCAAGCAGACGCTGTTTGCGATCCTCGAGCCGGACCTCGAGGGTGCGGTGGTCGCCGACCTGTTCGCGGGCAGCGGTGCCGGCGGGATCGAGGCCCTGTCGCGCGGCGCGGCGAAGGCCGTCTTCGTCGAACGCCATGCGGCCACGTCCCGTGTCATCACCGCCAATCTGCGGCGAGCCGGCCTCGAGGCGAACTCGAGGGTCGTCACCCGCGACGCGATCGCGTGGCTCTCCGATCCGGCAGGCGCGGCCGCCGATGGGCCCTTCGACCTCGTGCTCGTCGACCCCCCGTACGAGGACACGGCCGCGCTGTGGCGCTCGCTCGAGCTCGTGGGCCCGTACCTCGCGCCCGGGGGGCAGGTCGTCGCGAAGCACTTCTGGCGCGACGCCCCGCCGGCCGAGATCGGGCTGCTAGCATCCGGGCGGGAGCGGCGGTTCGGCGAGACGGCCCTCACCTTTTACCGGCGAGCGCAGGAGGCAGGCGAGGCGTGAAGGTCGCGGTCTATCCCGGCTCGTTCGACCCGATCACGAACGGGCATCTCGACGTCATCGCGCGCGCCACGCGCGTGTTCGACCGCGTCGTCGTCGCCGTCCTCGGCAATCCGCGCAAGTCGCCCCTGCTGGCAGCCGACGAGCGGGTCGGGATCATCGGCGAGGCCGTGGCCGCGGACCCGGCGCTGGCCGGCCGGGTCGAGGTCCGGACCTTCGACGGCCTCACGGTCGACTTCTGCCACGAGGTCGGTGCCGGGTTCCTCGTCCGGGGCCTGCGGGCCATCGCCGACTTCGAGACCGAGCTCCAGCTCGCCCACAACAACCACCAGCTGGCGCCCGACGTCGACACCGTGTTCTTCATGACCTCGCTCCAGCACAGCTACATCAGCTCGAGCCTGGTCAAGGAGATCGCCCTGTTCGGCGGCGACGTCTCTGCGATGGTCCCCGCGCAGGCGGCGGCCGCCCTCCGCCGCGCGCTGCCGCCGCGCCAGGGTTAACGGGGTCGCGCGTGCCATAATCCGGGGCAACGTCCCGCCGGGACCGCGCGTGCACCGGAGGCCGACCGCTGGACATCATCTTCCTCGTCGAGCGGCTCGAATCGCTGATCGCGAACGGCAAGTCATTGCCGATGACCCGCAACGTGATCATCGACCGGGACGCTGCCCTCAACCTCATCGACGAGCTCCGCGTGGCCGTGCCCGAAGAGGTGCGTGCCGCCAAGCGGATCAACCAGGAGGGGGAGCGGATCATCGAGAAGGCCCAGGAGGAGGCCGAGCGGATCGTTGCCCGCGCGCAGGAGCAGGCCGCGTTCCTCATCAACGAGCGTGGCCTGACCGAGGCGGCCGACGAGGAGAGCCGGCGGATCATCGCCCTCGCCGACGAGGACGCGCTCGGCGTCCGGCGGGGAGCCGACGACTACGCCGCCGGGGTGCTCGCCGGGCTCGAGGCCGACGTGACGCGGACGCTGCGGAGCATCGAACGGGGGATCTCGATGCTCGACGACCGCCGCGCTGCGCACACGCCGCCGCCCAACGCCGACGACGTGTACGACGACGTCCCGCTGGCGATGCCGGCGATGGTCGAGAGCGAGGAGGAGGCCTCGGCCGCCGGGCGGCGATGAGCTCGCCCGGATCCCGCAGCCCGCACCCCGTCGACACGATCGGCGATCCGCTCACCTTCGCCCTGTCCGGCCTCATGGCCGAGGCGCCCGGCACCGTCCGCGACTACGCGATCGACCGCGTCGATGTCGATCCGGGCGATGGCCTGGTCCTCACCGAGCCCGTGTCGGGCACGATGCGGCTCTCGCGCACGAACCGCGGTCTCGTGGTCGATGCGCGGCTCACGACCGCCATCGCCGGGGAGTGCGCCCGGTGCCTGCGTCCCGTCGTGACCCCGGTCAAGGTCCGTATCGACGAGGAGGTCCTGCCGTCGATCGACCTCGGCAGTGGCATGCCGGTCCCGCTCGAGGAGGACGGTGACCCCGAGGCGCCGCGCCTGACCGACCACCACGAGCTCGAGCTGCGCCCGCTCGTGATCGAGGCCATCAACATCGTCGAGCCGATCGCCCCGGTGTGCGAGCCAGACTGCCCGGGCCTGTGCTTCGAGTGCGGCGAGCGACTCGTGCCCGGGCACGTCCACGACGACGCCGCGATCGACCCGCGCCTCGAGGCGCTGCGGGCGTTCCGGGTCGACGGCTCGGACGATAGCGGGTAGACTCCCCGCTCGGCCCCAGGACCCAGCGGTCGCTCGTTCGCGCGCCCATCGTCCTCGGACCAGATCATCACCAGATTGCGTCGCGGGCCCTGCGTCCGCCTGACCGTCCTCGAAGGAGCTACGACCGACATGGGTGTGCCGAAGCGAAAGGTCGCTCACGCGCGGCAGATGGAACGCCGGAGCCACCTCGCGATCACCCTGCCGACGCTCATCGAGTGTCCGCACTGCCACGAGCCGAAGCTGCAGCACCGGGTCTGCCCCGCCTGCGGCTGGTACAACGGCCGACAGGCCGTGGAGCCGAAGGCCGTCGGCGGACCGGCCGGGGGCGAGGAGTCCTCGTAACCGTTTCGTGAGCTCGAGCTTGGACACCGCGGCCGTCGACGCCGGCGCCCAGCGCGGCGTCCGGATCGCTGTCGACGCGATGGGCGGCGACCACGGCCCGTCCGAGGTCGTGCCCGGTTCGATCGCCTACGCCCGCGCGAACCCCGCCGACACGGTGATCCTCGTCGGCGACGAGGCCGTCGTCCTCGCGCACGCGGGCACACTCCCCGGCAACGTGCGGATCGTGCACGCGCCCGAGCTGATCGGCATGGACGAGCACCCGGCCCGCGCCCTCGTGCGCAAGAAGCGCAGCTCGATCGTCGTCGCGACCGAGCTCGTGAAGGCGGGTGACGCGGACGCCGTCGTCACCGCTGGCCATACGGGCGCCGGGATGGCCGCGGGGAAGCTGATCCTGGGCACCCTGCCCGGCATCGAACGCCCGGCGCTCGCCGTCCAGATGATCTCCGCCGGCCGGCCGTTCGTCCTGCTCGACATCGGGGCCAACCCCGACTCCACGGCCGAGAACCTCGCCCAGTTCGCCCGCATGGGCGCGATCTTCTCCGAGCGCGTCCTGGGGGTCGAGCGGCCGCGCGTCGCCCTGCTCTCGATCGGCGAGGAGAAGGGCAAGGGCGATGCCCGGATCCAGCGGGCCACCGAGCTCCTCGACGAGACCGACCTCAACTTCATCGGCAACGTCGAGGGCAAGGACCTCACCCGTCAGATGGCCGACGTGGTCGTCTGCGACGCGGTCCTGGGGAACGTCGTGATCAAGTTCTTCGAGGGCCTGTCGGGGTTCATCTTCGACCTGTTTCGCGCCGAGTTCACGGGGTCGATCCGCGGCCGTCTCGCCTACGTCCTGATGCGGCCGAGCATCAAGCGGATCCGCGGCGTGTTCGACTACGAGGTCGTCGGGGGCTCCCCGTTGCTCGGCGTCCGCGGGGCCGTGATCATCACCCACGGGCGAGCCCGGCGGCGGATGATCGAGCACGCCGTCCGGGTCGGTGCCACGACCGCGCGGGAGCGCGTCCCGGAGCGGATCGGCGTGGCGCTCGGCGAGGCCGACGACGAGCCCGGCGTTGCCGCGGCCCCGGCGATGATCTCGGAGGTCCTGACGTGACGCCGATCCTGTCCGTCGGCCCGGGCGTGATCCGCGAGACGATCCGCCTCGCCGCGCTCGAGGTGCCGGGCGTGTTGCGCGTCGGTCGCGGCGGACCCCGCTGGCGCGACGTCCTCGGCGGGTCGCCGATCCGGATCCGCATCCGCGACGGCCGCGTCGACGTCACCCTCCGCCTCGTCGCACGGCCTCGACAGCCCCTCGTCCCGCTCACCGCTCAGGTCCGCGAGGCCGTCGGTGCGGCCGTCGAGCGCCTCCTGGGCATGGAGCTCGGCGCCGTCACCGTGCTGGTCGATGGCGTCGGAGCCTGAGGCCCCCCGCGCGAGGCGAGACTCGTCCGGCGACGCCCACGTCCGCAGCCGGCGCGCGGGCCGGCGGCTGGCCCTGGCATCGGTTTTCGAGGCGGAGTTCGGCCAGCGCACGGCCGACGCGATCCTCGAGCGACACCTGGCCATGGACAGCGATCCGGACACAGCGGTGCTCGCCCGGGAGCTCGTCACCAACGTCGTCGCGTACCGCGATTTGCTCGACGCCATCATCGGCGAAGCCGCCCCGCAATATCCCGTCGTCCAGCTCGCCCGGATGGACCGCGCACTGCTTCGTTGCGGCCTATGCGAGGTGTTACACTCGCCCGCAACGCCGGCCCGGGTGGCGATCGCCGAGTGGGTCGAGCTCGCACGGACATACTCAGGCGAACCGATGCGACGGCTCATGAACGGCGTGCTCGGGCGAGTGGCCCGCGACACGGACGCAGCCCGCTAACCAACCCCCGGAAGCCCAGGAGGGAGCCAGTGGCCAGCACGTACGATCGGCTGCAGAAGATCGTCATCGAGCAGCTCGGGGTGGACGAGGCAGAAGTCACTCCCGAGGCGTCGTTCGTCGACGACCTCAACGCCGACTCGCTGGACCTGGTCGAGCTCATCATGAGCCTCGAGGAAGAATTCGGGACCGAGATCTCCGACGAGGACGCGGAGAAGATCCGGACCGTCCAGGACGCCGTCGACTACATCGACGAGCACTCGTCCTAGATCGCTCGACCGGGGGCGCGATGCACCCGGCCGATGCCCTGGCGGAGCGCCTCGGGCTTCCCGTCAACGACCCCGACCTGCTGGCCCAGGCGCTGATCCACAGCAGCTGGCTGCACGAGCACCCCGATGCAGCGCTGGGCCACAACGAGCGGCTCGAGTTCCTCGGTGACGCCGTGGTCAGCCTCGCCGTGTCCGAGGCCCTGTACAAGCGCCATCCGGCCGATGACGAGGGCGTGCTGTCCGCGCGTCGCGCCGCGATCGTCAGCACACCCGGCCTCGCGCGGCTGGCCGCCCGGCTCGAGCTGGGCTCGTTCCTGATGCTCGGCGAAGGCGAGGCCCAGCGCGGTGGACGGGTGCGGCCGTCCCTGCTCGCATCGGCGTTCGAGGCGCTGGTCGGCGCGATCTACCTCGACCTCGGCTGGGACGCGGTCCGCGACTGGATCGGTGAGCTCGCCGCGGACGAGCTCGCGGCCGACCACGCGATCACCGCCCTCAAGAGCCCCAAGAGCCGGCTCCAGGAGCACACCCAGCGCACGACGGGGGAGCGGCCCGTGTACCGCCTCGTCGAGGCGGTCGGGCCCGACCACGAGAAGCAATTCCAGATCGAGGTCCAGGTCGAGGGGCGGACGCTGGGGATCGGCGAGGGGCCGTCGAGGCGGATCGCGGAGACGTCGGCGGCGGCACAGGCGCTCGAGGTGCTGCGCCAGGAACGGGCGGCGTCGCGATCGGCGCGGACCGCGCCGGCCGACGAGGAACTGGACGGCCCGGAGGGCGACGAGTCGTGAGCGCGCCCGCGCGCCTTCTTGGCCTCCGCGTCCAGGGCTTCAAGTCGTTCGCCGAGCGGACGATGGTCGAGTTCGGGCCCGGGATCAGCGCGGTCGTGGGGCCGAACGGCTCCGGCAAGTCGAACCTCGCCGATGCGCTCCGTTGGGCGCTGGGCGAGCAGGGCCGGTCGCTCCGGATCCGGCGCTCCGAGGACGTCATCTGGGCCGGCTCCGAGCGGCGATCGGCGCAGGGCATGGCGGACGTCACGATCGTCCTCGACAACGGCGACGCGCTGCTGCCGGTCGAGTACAGCGTGGTCGAGCTCGGCCGGCGCCTCTACCGGTCGGGCGAGAACGACTACCTGCTCAACCGCCAGCGCGTCCGGCTGCGCGACCTCGTCGACCTCCTCGACAGCGCGAACCTCGCCGAGAACGCCTTCCTGTTCATCGGGCAGGGAATGGTCGACCAGGCCCTCGCGCTGCGTCCCGAAGAGCGGCGGCCGCTGTTCGAAGAGGTGGCTGGGGTCCGTCGCCACGAGCGCCGCCGCCGCAAGGCGGAGGAGCAGCTTGCCGAGGCCGAGGGCAACCTCGCCCGGGTCGAGGACATCCTGGCCGAGCTCCGCCCGCAGGCCCGGCGACTCGGCCAGCTGGCGGAGCAGCAGGCCACGCGGCTCACGGCGGGCGAGGAGCTGGCCGCGGCCCTGATCGTCGCCGCGCACGGGCGCTGGCACGAGGCGGCGACCCGCGCATCCACGGCCGAGCGGGGACGGGACGAGCTGCGAGCACAGAGCGGCGCGGCGCTCGAGGCGCTCGAGCAGGCCGAGTCCGAGGTGGCGGACATCGCGGCGTCCATGGCGGCTCGGTCCGAGCTCGAGCGCGAGCGCCGCGCCACGTACGAGTCGGCTCGCGTCGAGCGGACGGGGCTCGCGCTGCGGGAGGCGCGAGCCCTCGGCGAGATCGAGTCGGCGACGCGCGACCGTGTGCGGATCGAGCGCGAGCGAGCCGCGGCCGAGGCGGATCTCGACGCCCATCGACGGGGACTGGCGCAGCCGGTCCCCGAGCCCGACCTCGCCCTTGAGGCAGCCCTGGCGGACGCGGACCGGGCCCTCGCCGAGGGGCTCGCCGAGCTCGGCGCCCTGCGTGCCGCCACCCGGGCTCGCGGCGACGAGCTCGCGGCCGTGCGCCGTGCCGAGGAAGCCCGCACGGCAGAGGCGGAGACGGCTCGCCGGCGGCACGACGACGTCGTTCGCCGCGCGAGCGACGAGGCAAACCGGGCTACGGAGTCCGAGCTGCGCCGATCCGGGCTCGAGGAGACGCTCGCGACGGCGCGTTCGGCGTTCGTCGCCACCCAGGCCGACGAGGCCGCTGCTGTCTCCGCGAGGGACGCGGCGCGGCTCGCCGTCGACGCCGCCGACGGCGCGCGTCGCGCCGCATCAGATCGCGCGGCCAAGGCAAGCAGCGCGGTGGCCGCCGCGGCCGGCCGGCTCGAGGCGCTGGAGCGCCGCCTGGCTGATGAGGAGGCGCGCGGGATCGCGAAGGCGGCGCGCAAGGTCGGCGGCCGGCGCGTGGACGAGGAGCTCGGCGTCGACCCGGCGCTGCGGGCCGCGGTCGAGGCCGCGCTGGGCGAGCTGGCCAGGGCCTACGTCGTGGATCAGGCCGTTGCGGGTGGCCTCGGGGCCGAGCGCGGCCGGCTGGCCGTCCGCGAGCGGATCGAGGCGGCCGACCGGGTCCCCGGCGGCGGCACGCCCGCGGAGATGCGGCGGCTCGAGGACGCGCTGGCCGCGGCCGGCGGCGGACACCTCCGGGATGCGATCCGTCGCGACGCCGCGGGCGCCGCGCGGGCGCTCCTCGAACGTGCGGTCTGGGTCCCGGACCTCGCCGCGGCGCTGCGCCTCCAGTCGCTGCTGCCGCTCGGCTGGCTGGTCGCCACGCGCGACGGCGAGGCTGTGCTCGACGCGTTCTCGATCCGCGTGGGCCGCGGCGATGCGCCGCTGGAGGCGCGCGCCGAGGCTGATCGGCTGGCTCGCGAGGTGGACGCCCTCCGACTCGAGGCGACCGAGGCGGAACGCGAGATGGCGGCCGCCGATGCCGCCGTCGCCGACGGGCGTCGCGCGCTCGAGACCGCGCGGGCCGGGGAGTCGGAGGCCTCGGCGGCCCGACGCCGGGCAGAGGAGGCCGAGCGTGGAGCAGGCCGTGCCCTCGAGGCGTCGGCACGCGAGGCCGCCTGGCACCGGGCCCAGGCCGACCGGCTGATGATCGATGCCGAGCGCGCGCGCGAGGCCCTCGCCGTCATCGAGGCCGATGGGGTCGCCGGCGCGCACGCTGCCGGCCGCGCAACCGACGCCAACGGAGGTTCCGGGCCGGACGCCATCGGGGCCTGGGAGGCGCGTTTGGCGGAGCTCCGCGCACGACGCGACCGGCTGGCCGCCGATGCCGCGACCCACGACCGCGCGCGGCGCGACGCCGACGCCCGCCGGGCGGGCGCCGAGGCCGCGGTCATCGCCGCAGAGCGGCGCATCGTGACGGCGGCCGGAGACATCGAGGCCCTCGACCATCGAGAGCGCACGGCCGCCGACGAACGGACCGCGGTCGCCGCGGCCCTCGCCGAGACCACATCCCGCGAGGCCGCGGCGCTCAGCGCCGTGGAGTCACTGGTCGCAGACGATCGTGCGGAACGCACGCGCCTTGCCGAATCCGAGCGGGCGGCGACGGCGGCGCGCGAGCGGCTCCGGGTCACCGACGATCGGGCGAGGGCGTCCGACGTCGCCGCGATGGAGGCCCGGCTCAACCTCGAGGGACTTCGGGAGCAGGTCCTGGTCGAGCTGGCGGGCATCGGCGAAGTCGGGATCCGCCACCTGTCCGAGGCGGCCGGGATCGAGATGGATACGGCACCCGAGCCCGAGACGGAGACCGACGGCTCGGCGGAGGGGACCGCCCTCGAGGCGGCGCTCGAAGCGCTGGCCCCGAGCTGGGCCGCCGCACCGCCCGCGGTCGAGCCGCCCACACCCGGCCGCCTGGCCGTGCTCCGACGCCGGTTCCACGAGCTCGGGGCCGCCAACCCGTTTGCCGTCGACGAATACCGGTCGGTCCGCGACCGCCTGGACGCGCTCGAGGCCCAGCATCGTGACCTGCGCGACGCGATCGGCCGCACCCGATCGCTGATCGCCGATCTGGACGTCCTCATCGCCACCCAGTTCCGCGCGACCTTTGCGGCCCTCGAGGTCGCCTTCGATGCCCGCTTCCAGCAGCTGTTCGGCGGCGGCTTCGCCAAGCTGTCGCTGACCGATCCCGCCGACCTGTCGTCGACCGGCATCGAGATCACCGCGCGCCCGCCGGGCAAGAAGCCCCAGGCGCTGGGGATGTTGTCGGGCGGCGAGCGGGCGCTCACGGCGGTCGCGCTGCTGTTCGCGATGCTCGAGGTCCGGCCGGCGCCGTTCTGCGTACTGGACGAGGTCGACGCGGCGCTCGACGAGGCCAATGTCGGCCGGTTCACGGACGCGCTACGGAGCCTCGCGGAGCGCACCCAGTTCATCGTCATCACCCACAACCGGGGCACCATCGAGGTCGCGGACGCGCTGTACGGCGTGACCGTCGGCGACGATTCGGTGAGCCGCGTCATCAGTCTCCGCCTCGACGAGGCCCAGGCCATCGCCGACGATCGCCGGACCGAGGCGCGTGCCGTCCTCGCCGGCGAGCCGGGCTAGAAGCGGAGTCCCGGATGCGATTCTTCCGCCGCGGCCCGTCCGACGCCGACTCGGACGCCCAGTCGGCCGACGAGCCCGCCGAGACACCGCCCTGGGAGCCCGCTGAGGAGCCGGCGACCGACGACGGGCCCGCTGACGACCTGATCGGCGACGAGTGGCAGACCGCGGCCTCACCCGACGATGTCCCCGTGCCTGAGCCATCGGCGCTCGAGCTCGACCTCGCGGGCGAGCCGAACGCGATCCTTGGTCAGGTGTCCCCGGTCGCGCCCGTCGACCACCGCGAGCCGGTCGCGGAACCCGCGGTCGAGTGGGCCTGGGGCGCCGACTACAGCCCCGAGAAGGCCGATGCCGCCCGGCGCGAGCGCGAGCGCGAGCAGCTCGAGCAGGGGCTCGAGAAGTCTCGGAGCGGGTTCGGCGCCCGGCTGCGCAGCGCGTTCGGCGGCGCCGACGGCGCCGACTGGGAGGAGATCGAGGAGATCCTGATCACCGGCGACGTCGGCGCCGCCCTGGCGATGGACATCGTGGAGCGGGCGCGCAAGCGTCGCGACCTGTCTGCCGAGGCCGCCGTCCGCGCCGAGCTCGCCGCCCTGCTCGCGAAACGGGACGCAGACCATTGGGAGCCCAGGCCGGCGGTCGATGGCGGCCCCGCCATCGTGCTCGTCGTCGGCGTCAACGGGACCGGCAAGACCACGACCATCGGCAAGCTGGCCGCCCGCGAGCGGGCCCAGGGCCGGCGCGTCGTCCTCGCGGCCGCCGACACGTTCCGCGCAGCCGCCATCGACCAGCTGCGGATCTGGGCCGAGCGGACCGGCTCGGAGATCGTCGCCCACGCTCCGAACGCCGACCCCGCGGCCGTGGTGTTCGACGCCATTGACGCCGCCGTTGCGCGCCACGCGGACATCGTCATCGCCGATACCGCCGGTCGGTTGCACACCAAGTCGAACCTGATGGAGGAGCTGGCGAAGGTCCGCCGGGTCATCGACAAGCGCCTCCCGGGAGCGGCCGTCGAGACGTTCTTCGTGCTCGACGCCACCACCGGCCAGAACGGCCTCGCGCAGGCGCTGGCGTTCAACGCGGCCGTTGGCCTGTCCGGCGTCGTCCTCACCAAGCTCGACTCGACGGCCAAGGGCGGCATCGTGTTCGCGATCGAGCACGACCTGGGCGTGCCCGTCCGCTTCGTCGGGGTGGGGGAGCAGGCCGACGACCTCCTGCCGTTCGACCCGGACGCCTTCGTCGAGGCCCTGTTCGACTGATGGGCCGCGCGGGGCGTCGGGCGCTGCTGACCTCGGTGATCACGGTCCTGTTCGCGGCCTGCACCCTCGGCCCCGGGGATCCCTACCCATTGCCTGCCGATCCGCCGAACATCCGGCAAAGCAACCCGGCCAAGGTAGGTGAGCCGATGGATGCCGTGCTCGTCTGGATCGAGGTCCGTCCGGGCGACCACATCGAGCTCCTCGGGGCCGAGGCGATCGGAACGCTCGATGGTGCCGCCGTCACCATGCTCCTGTCGCGCCCGGTAATCGAGCCCAATGGCGACCACACGATCGGGTTGGTGTCCGAGCCCCTCGAGGGCGCGGTCCTGACTGCTGTCAGCGTGTCTCCGGGCCCGGACAACGACGTCGGGATCGTCGGGCGCATGACGCCGCAGCGACCGGGACGCTACGAGGTGTCCAACCTGCGCCTGCGGTACCGGCTCAACGGTGGCGCCGAACAGGTCGGCGAGGGGACCGACGTCGTCTGGACCGTGTGCGCCGAGCTGACGAAGCCGGCGGACTGCCCGGACGAGGCCCCTGAGTGAGCGCCCGCACCTGACCTAGACTGCCGTCGCCGGTTCGTCCGCGCGCTCGAGGCGGCGTAGGCCACGGACCGGCGAGCGGAACATCGCCCAGGCGCCGAGGAGCGCGAACAGTGGCGCGAGGAACGCCGCCCCGCGCAGGCCGATGACCTCTGCCAGCAGGCCGCCGAGCAGCGTCCCCGCCAGCTGGGCCATCACCATCGCCACGCGCACCGTGGCGTTCACCCGGCCGAGCTGGCGGTCGCCGACTCGAGCCTGGCGCACCGAGACCTCGGTGACGTCGAACACCGTGACCGCCGTGTCGCCGATCAGCTGCTGGCCGATGAGACAGGCGATGGCGATGACCGGCAGGGCCGGCGGCGCGAGGGGGATCAGGAGGTTGCCCAGCGCCGCGAACAACAGCGACACGACAACGACGCGACCCACGCCGAACCGCACCACCGCCCGCTGGGCGAGCAGCGCGCCTAGCAGCGATCCGAAGCCCCCGAGCGCGGCCACCACGCCGATCACCGCCGGATCGAGATGCAGGTCGTCGGTCACGAACAGCAGCCAGGTCGCGCCGAACACGCCCCACATCGCTGCGAGGCCCATCGTCCCCCAGGCCAGCCCGCGCAGGACGGGATCCCCGACGACCAGGCGCAGCCCCTCCCGGATCTCGTGCATGACGGGTTCCCGATCGGCCGCGGGTGGTGGCGGCGGCTCGGGGCGGCGGATCGTGCCCAGGAGCACGGCGGAGACGACGAATGAGACGGCGTCGATGGCGATGGCGATCGGCGCCGTGAGCAGATTCACGAGGAAGCCAGCGATACCGAAGGCCACGAACTCGACGGCCGAGCTGGTGGCGGCAAGGGCGCCGTTGGCCCGAACGAGCTCGTCGCGGCCGACCACGGTCGGCAGGTAGGCTCGGTCGGCGACGTCGAAGAACGTCGTGAGCACCGCGGCGAGCGCCGACACGATGAACAGCTGGGCGAGCGTGAGCCAGCCGCCGATGGCCGCGACCGGGATGCTGCCGAGGAGGACGGCCCGCCCGAGGTCGGCCCAGATGAGCACCGGCCGCCGCCGCAGCCGGTCGACCCACGCGCCGGCGACCAGCCCGACGACCAGCGCGGCGACGAGGTCGAGGCTGCGCAGGACGGCGACCTGGATCGGGCCGGCGTGGAGGGTGAGGATCGCCACGAACGGCAGGGCGATCCGGGTGACGAAGCTGCCGAACACCGAGATCGTGGCCGCCGACCAGACCCGCAGGAACGCGCCGTTGCGCCACAGCCCGGACGTCGGGGTGATGTCGTGGGTCGGCGGGGCGGGGTCGAGCAGCGGGTCCGCGGTCACCGCGCGAAGGGTACCGGCCGCCGTTCACGCCACGAGGCCGTTGCCCGGCCGCCCAGGACCATTCGGCCAGGGGCGACCTTCGGGGTCATGACGTACACTCCCACCGCCTCGGTGTCGCCAGAACCCGCGCACCACCCGGTTGGCGTTCGCCGTCCGGCCTGATCTCAATCGACAGCACAGGGTTGCCGCCTCCGCATGTTCGACAGCCTCAGCGATCGCCTCCGCAAGACCCTCGCCGGGCTCACCGGCCGGGGCCGCGTGTCCGAGGCCGACGTCGACGCCGCGATGCGCGAGGTCCGCCTGGCCCTGCTCGAGGCGGACGTCAACTTCAAGGTCGTCAAGGAGTTCGTCGCTCGCGTGCGCGAGCGCGCCGTGGGCGCCGAGATCCTCGAGAGCCTGACCGCCGGCCAGCAGGTCGTCAAGATCGTCCACGAGGAGCTCACGGCGCTCCTCTCGACCGGCGACCGCACGTTCCGCCTCTCGGGCAGCCCGGCCGTGGTCGCGCTCGTGGGCCTCCAGGGTTCCGGCAAGACGACCTCGGCGGCGAAGCTCGCCAAGCACGTCGCCAAGCTCGGCCGCCAGCCGCTGCTCGTCGCCGCGGACCCCTACCGACCGGCGGCTGCCGACCAGCTCGAGACGCTCGGCAAGTCGCTCGGGATCGCCGTCCACCGTGCGCCCGTCGGGACGCCCACGGTCGACATCGCCCGCGGCGGCATCGAGGTCGCGAAGCGGACCGGTCGTGACGTCGTGATCATCGACACCGCGGGCCGGCTGACGATCGATGACGCCCTCATGGACGAGATCCGCGCGATCAACGCGGCCGTCAAGCCGGTCGAGACGCTGCTCGTGGTCGATGCGATGACCGGCCAGGAGGCCGTCACGGTGGCCCAGGGGTTCGCCGACGCCGTCCCGGTCACCGGGCTCGTGCTGACGAAGATCGACGGCGACGCGCGAGGCGGCGCCGCGCTGTCAATCGGCGCCGTGACCGGCATCCCGGTCAAGTTCCTGGGCACCGGCGAGAAGACCGACGCGCTCGAGGTGTTCTACCCCGACCGTCTCTCGGGCCGGATCCTCGGCATGGGCGACATCGTCACGCTCACGGAGCGCGCCCAGGAGGCGTTCGACGAGAAGCAGGCCGCCAGGCTCGAGGAGTCGGTGCGCAAGGGGGCCTTCACGCTCGATGACATGCTGTCCTCCATGCGCCAGATGCAGAAGATGGGGCCGATGGGCCAGGTCATGTCGATGATCCCGGGCATGGGTGGCATGGCCAAGGAAGCCCAGGACGCCGTCGATCGCGGCGACCTCAAGCGGGTCGAGGCCATCATCCTGTCCATGACGCCCCGTGAGCGCCGCGAGCCAGGTGTGCTCAACGCGTCGCGCCGGCGGCGGATCGCCAACGGATCCGGGACGACGCTCCCGGACGTCAATCGCCTGATCAAGCAGTTCGCAGAGATGCAGAAGCTCATGAAGCAACTTTCCGGAGCAGGTGGCCGTCGCGCGGCGATGGGCCAGATGCTCGGCCGCCGTTAGAGGGACCCAACCGATGACCGACCAGGATCCGACCCAGGCCTACACGCCACCGCCCGCCGAGCCGCCCGTCCCCTCGACGCCGGCCGAGCCCGCCCCGGTGGCCCCCTCCGCCGATGTCGCGCCGACCGCCGCGTACGTCGCGCCCGCGGCCCCGCCCGCCCCGCCGGCCCTCGAGGCCGCTCCGCCTGCGGCCCCGATGCCGACCTTCGCGCCGCCGGAGGCGGCCGCTGCCGGCGTGGCCACCGCACCGGTCGTGACGGCGGCGCCCGCGAAGCAGCGCCGCAGCCCGCTCAAGTGGGTCGTTGCGCTCGTGGTCGTGGCGCTGGTCGCGGGCGCGGCGGTCGCGGCCGCCGCGCTGCTGACCGGCGCCTCGGGGACCCCCTCGGTCCTCGCCTGGACGCCGGCCGACAGCGTCACCTACGCCGAGGTCCGGCTCGACCTCCCCGGCAACCAGCAGGCCGAGCTCGCCAAGGTCGTCAGCGCGTTCCCCGGGTTCGACGACCAGGCCGCGTTCCCGACCAAGATCAACGAGGTCCTCGACCAGCTCGTCGGCAAGGCCTCGGACGGCAAGCAGAGCTACACGGCCGACATCCAGCCCTGGTTCGGCGGCCAGCTCAGCGTGAGCGTCGGCCCCGTGCCCTCGGGCTCCGACGCCACGAAGGTCCGCGCGCTGGCCCTCGCCAGCGTGAAGGACGCCGCCAAGGCGAGCGCCTGGGCCGCGAGCACGCTCGCCGCGTCCGGCGCCACCTCGACGACCGAGACCTACAACGGCGTCACGATCACCGTGATCCAGCCGAAGTCGGACCTCAGCGTCATGGCCAAGGCGGTCCAGCCGGCGTACGCCGTCACAGGCCCCGTCCTCGCCCTCGGCGACCTCGCGTCGGTCAAGGCGGCGATCGACACCGGCGGCAAGTCGGGCCTCAACACCAACGCCCAGTTCAAGACGGCGTCGGCGACCATCACCGGCGACCGCCTCGCGTTCGCCTACGTCGACACGGCCGCGATCGTCAGCGCCGCGAGCGCCATGGCGCCCGCCGTCACCGACATGACCGCGGTGTCGATGCCCGCGTTCCTCGATGACATCTACCCGGCCTGGCTGGCCAGCGCGGTCCTCGCCAAGAACAACGCGCTCGTCGTCGAGACGCGGATGCCCCACGTCGACAAGCTGGGGCCCGTCAACAACGCCGAGTCGACGATCCCGTCGCTCGTGCCCGCGGACACGATCGCCCTCATCGACGCCCACGACGTCGGCGCTGCCCTGAAGCGCCTCAAGGCGATGCTCGCTACCGACCCGTCGCTCAAGGACGGCGTCGGGAAGGTCGACGATGCCCTCAAGCTGATCGGCGGCTTCGACGCCGCGGTCGGCTGGGTCGGCGAGACCGGCATCGCCGTCACCGGTACCGGCGGCTCCGTCGCCGGCGGCCTGGTGATCGTGCCGACCAACCCGGCCGACGCCCAGCGGCTGTTCACCCAGCTGCGCGGGTTCATCGAGCTCGCAGGCGGCAGCGCCGGGATCAAGCTGACCGACGAGACCTACAACGGGGCGACGATCACCGTCGTCGACCTGTCCGGCGCCGGCGCCCTGACCGGTGGCGCCGTCGCCGTGCCGAACGAGATCAAGGTCGCGTACGCCGTGACCGACAAGGTGGTGGTGTTCGGCTCCAGCGTCGAGTTCGTGAAGGCCGTCATCGACGCGCCGTCCGGCTCGAACCTCGCCTCGACCGACCAGTTCAAGTCGGCGCTGGCCAAGGTCAACGCCGTCAACAGCACGCTGCTGTGGGTCGACGTCACGGGCATCCGCACCATCGCCGAGCCGCTCATGTCGGGCGACCAGAAGACCGAGTACGAGTCGAACCTTAAGCCGTACCTCGAGCCGTTCGATAGCGTCATCGCGACCAACGTCGCCGGGGATGTCGACGAGGGCACCCTCGTCCTCAGCGTCACCGGCAACTAGCGCCCAAGCCGCGGCCTGCACCGCGAACCAAGGGCCGCTCCCCAGCCCCGGGGAGCGGCCAGCCCAGGAGGAGCAGCACAGCCCATGTCCGTCCGCATCCGCCTCACCCGTGTCGGGGCGACCAAGCAGCCGAGCTATCGGCTGGTCGTCGCCGACAGCCGATCCGCGCGCGATGGGCGCGCGATCGACACCATCGGGCACTACAACCCGCGCACCGATCCGATCGAGCTCTCGGTCGACGAGGCGAAGGCCAAGGACTGGCTCGCCAAGGGCGCCCAGCCGTCCGACACCGTCCGCCGCCTGCTCAAGCAGGCCGGCGTCATCCCCGGCGCAGCCAAGTAGGGGGCCGGACGATGGCAGCCGCCGATCTGGTCGAATACGTCGCCAAGTCGCTGGTCGACGACCCCGATGCCGTCAAGGTCGAGGTCGTCAACGGCGAGGAAGGCACCATTATCGAGCTCCACGTGGCCGAGTCCGACATGGGCAAGGTCATCGGGCGCAACGGCAGCGTCGCCAAGGCGCTGCGGACCTTGCTCAAGGTGACCTCCGCGCGCACGGGTGAGCCCGTCAGCCTCGAGATCATCTAGGGAGCCTGCCCTGGCTCCCTCCACGCCGTCGCGCGGACGCGCGCCCTCCGGGGCGCGCGATCCGGGAGCGGCTGATCCCAGCGACCCTGCGGCGTCCGGGCCGTCGACTCCGGCGCGGCTGGCGGTCGGCCTCGTCCGCGGCCTGCGGGGCCTTCGCGGGCAGGTCCGCGTCGAGGTCCTCACCGACCGCCCGGACGACCGCTTCGTGCCCGGCGCCGTGCTCTATCCGGAAGGCGCCGGCCGCGGGCTGACCATCGCCGAGGCGTCGCCGGTCGAGGGCGGGCCGGGCTGGTGGCTCCAGTTCACCGAGGTTCGCGACCGCGAGGCCGCCGAGGCCCTCCGGGACACGTACCTCGAGATCGACACGCCCGACGAGCCGCGCGAGCCCGGCCGCTGGCTGTGGCACGAGCTAGAAGGCCTCGCCGTCCGCTCCGCAACGGGCGAGGAGCTGGGCCGGATCACCGAGCTGTACCGGGCCGGGGGCGCCGAGGTGTTCGTGGTCCGGGGACCGCGGGGCGAGCTCGACGTGCCGGGCGTGCACGGGATCGTGCTCGACCTCGCACCCGAGCGCGGGGAGATGATCGTCGACCTCGAGGCGCTCGACCTCGACGCGCGGCCCGTCGAGGATGACTACGTGCGCCCGCGGGACCGACGGCCGCGCAACCCGCGCCGGCCATCGTCGAAGGCGCGGCCGCCGGCACCCCCGGACCAGCCGCCCTCCTCGTGACCCTGGAGGTCGACGTCCTCACGCTGTTCCCGGCGATGGTCGAGGGCCCGCTCGCCGAGAGCATCCCGGCCCGGATCCAGGAGCAGGGGCTCGCGACGGTGCGCGTCCACGACCTGCGGCAGTGGGGCATCGGCAAGCACCGCACGGTCGACGACTACACGTATGGCGGCGGCGCCGGCATGGTGCTGCGCCCGGAACCGGTGGCCGGCGCCCTTGCCGCGCTCCGCCGGCCCGAGTCGATCGTGATCCTGCTCGACCCGGCGGGCGCGGTCTTCCGCCAGTCGACCGCCCACGAGCTGGCGGCCGCGGCTCACCTCGTGTTCCTGTGCCCGCGCTATGAGGGCGTGGACGAGCGCATCCGGGCGATGGTCGACCGGGAGATCTCGATCGGGGACTATGTGCTCACCGGTGGCGAGCTCGCCGCGCTCGTGGTGATCGACGCCGTCCTGCGCCTGCTCCCGGGCGCCATCGACGACGCGTCCACCGCCGAGGAATCGTTCGCCGCCGGGCTGCTCGAGTACCCGCAATACACGCGCCCGGCGACGTTCGACGGCGTGTCGGTGCCGCCGATCCTGGTCTCCGGGCACCATGAGCAGGTGCGCCAGTGGCGCCTCCGCGAGTCGCTCCGCCGCACGTTCCATCGCCGTCCCGACCTGCTCGAGGGCCGTCCGCTGTCGCCCGAGGAGACGCGCCTGCTCGACGAGGTTCGCGCCGAACCCGACGAGACGGGCGACGCCCCGGATGCCTGACACCCGCCACCCGCCGTGCTATCCTCCGCCGTCGGCCCCGCCGTCTTCGGCTTGCCGCCCGTCAGAATTGCGCCCTCCGCAGCCGCGGCTGCCGTCGACCCAACAAGGACCGCCACCGTGAACGTGCTCAACGAGATCGTCCAGGACCAGCTGCGCACCGACCTCCCCGTGATCACCCCGGGCGACACCGTCAAGGTCGCGGCCAAGGTGGTCGAGGGCAATCGTGAGCGCGTCCAGGTCTTCGAGGGTCTCGTCATGCGGATGCGCAACAGCGGCATCGCGTCGACGATCACGGTCCGCCGGATCGCGTCGGGTGTCGGCGTCGAGCGCACCTTCAAGCTCCACAGCCCGCGCATCGACCGGATCGAGGTCGTTCGCCACGGTCAGGTCCGGCGCGCCAAGCTGTACTTCCTGCGCGACCGCGTGGGCAAGGCCGCGACGACGCTCCGCGAGCGCCGCTAGGCACCTCGCGCCCGGGCGCCACGCGTGCCCCGACCGCAACGCCCCGACGACCCCCGGCCCGCCGGGGGTCGCACCATGTCCAGCCCGGGGCGCTACGCTAGGGCCCGATGGCCGTGATCGTCCCGACGCTGCGCTGGGAGCGCCTCCTGTGGCGCGATGGCGCGAGCCGCATCGTCGGCGTGGACGAGGTCGGCGTCGCCCCGACCTGTGGCGCCGTTGTCGCGGCGGCCGTGATCATGGCCCCGAACTGCCACCGGATCCCCGGTGTGCGCGACTCGAAGACACTCTCGGCGGCCCAGCGCGAGCGCCTTGCGCCAATCATCAGGCGACGGGCGGTCGCGGTCGGCGTGGGCGCCGCGTCGGTGGCCGACATCGACCGGCTCAACATCTACCACGCGACCCATCTCGCGATGCGACGGGCGATCGCCAGGGTCGGCGGCCACGACCACGTGCTGGTCGACGGCCTGCGGATCGCGGACTTCGAGGCGCAGGTCGGGCCGTATACCGCGATCGTCGATGGGGACGCGCGCGTGTACTCGATCGCGTGTGCGTCGGTGGTCGCGAAGGTGGTCCGCGACCGGATGATGGACCTGCTGTCGGTGCGCTACCCGGAGTACGGCTGGGATCGCAACGCGGGCTATGCCACCCGCGAGCACCGCGACGCGATCCGGGCCCACGGGCTGACGCCGCACCATCGCAAGAGCTGGCAGGCGCTCCAGGTGCTGCTCGCCGGCGACCAGCTGGGGATGTTCGACGTCGGTGGGACCGTCGCGGACGAGGCGAGCCTGGTGGCCGTCCCCATGGGCGACCTGGCCGAGGCCGACCAGGCCTTCGCGGTCGGAGCCATCGGCGACCGATAAGCCCCGGATGAGTGGGTCTGCTCAACATCCGGTCGATGACGTACCCGGCCGGCCCGTCGCAGCACGTGGGCGCCGCCGCCGAGCGCCTCGTCGCGAGCCGGCTGATCGGGGAGGGATGGGAGATCCTGGCCCGCAACGCGAGGTTCGGGCGGGACGAGCTGGACCTGATCGGGATCGATCCGGGCCCGCCGCGGACGCTGGTGGTCGTCGAGGTCCGCTGGCGCGGCCGGCGGGACTTCGGCCTGGCCGAGGAAAGCCTCGACCACCGCAAGCGTGTCGCGCTGCGCCGGGCAATCGGCAACCTCATCGGGACCGGCGAGCTCCCGGACGGAACACCCCTGCCGCGATTGCCGCTGCGCGTGGACCTCGTCGCGGTCGACCCCGGACCGGACGGAGGGCCGTCCATCCGCCACCACCGCGGCTTCCGGCCGTGATCGGGCGCCCGGGCCGGGGACGCGGGATACCCGTGCTACACTCCCGGCCGCCGCGGACACGCCGTGGCGTACCTGGCCCGCGCCGGACCATCCGGCACGGAGCACACACGCGGATCACGATCCCGAGCGGGACGGTGCCGGACAGGCAGCGGTCGAGAGACCAGCCGACGGCCCCGCAGGGGATCCGCGGAGGGACAACCGCAGGAGGACACAGCGTGCCCACCGTCTCGATGCGCCAGCTGCTCGAAGCCGGCGTCCACTTCGGCCACCAGACGCGCCGATGGAACCCCAAGATGCGCCCGTATATCTTCGCGGAGCGCAACGGGATCCACATCATCGACCTGGCCCAGACGGTCAAGCGCCTGGACACGGCGCTCGAGTTCGTCACCGAGACCGCCGCCCGTGGCGAGAGCATCCTGTTCGTCGGCACCAAGAAGCAGGCGCAGGAACCGGTGATGCAGGAGGCGATGCGCTCCGGCCAGCCGTACGTCACCAAGCGCTGGCTCGGCGGCATGATGACGAACTTCGTCACCATCAAGAAGCGGATCGGCCTGCTCGACCAGCTCGAGGCCCGGCAGCTCGCCGGCGACTTCGACCGGCTGCCCAAGAAGGAAGCCGCGGGGCTGACCGAGGAGCTGAACAAGCTCAACGCGATGCTCGGCGGCATCCGCAAGATGAAGCGCCTGCCGGGCGCCATCTTCATCGTCGACCCGCACCGCGAGCGGATCGCGGTGACCGAGGCCAACAAGCTCGAGATCCCGGTCATCGGCACGGGCGACACCAACGTCGACCCGGACGAGCTCGACTACATCATCCCGGCCAACGACGACGCCATCCGCGCCATCCGGCTGCTGTGCCAGCTCGTCGCCGACGCGGCGATCGAGGGCTCGCAGCAGCGTGCGGCGCGCGCCTCGTCCGAGCCCGAGGTGCCTGAGCAGCAGGCGATCGACGAGCCGGAGTTCGACGAGACCGCCGCGGCGGACCTGGTCGCCCAGCTTGCGGCCGGCGGCACCCTGTCCTTCGACCCCGAGCTCGACGACGAGGACCTCCTCCCCGGTTCGCCGCGCGCCGACGGACCGGCCCCCACGGACGCCCCGTCCGCCGAGGAGGCCACCCCCGAGGCGGCCGTGGCCGAGGACGCGCCCGCCGACTGATCCCGGCCGGACCCGCGGCGGCGTCGCGGGTCCGCGCCACGACCACGAAGAACTGACGGCGCGCGCCGGGTGCGCACGCCGTACGCTAGACACAGGAGCACCACGCCCATGGCAATCACGGCCGAAGCCGTCAGGGAGCTGCGCGAGCGCACCGGCGCGGGCATGATGGACTGCAAGCGCGCGCTCGAGGAGACGGACGGCGACATCGACAAGGCCGTCACCCTGCTGCGCGAGCGCGGCGTGGCGTCGGCCGCCAAGAAGGCGGGTCGAGACGCACGCGAAGGCCTCGTCGGCAGCTACATCCACACGGGCGGCCGGGTGGGCGTGCTCATCGAGGTCAACTGCGAGACCGACTTCGTAGCCCGCACCGACGACTTCGGCAAGCTCGTCCGCGACCTCGCGATGCAGGTCGCCGGCCTTGCCCCCCTGTACGTCGACATCGACGCCATCCCGGCGGACGTCCTCGAGGCGAAGAAAGCCGCCCTGATCGCCGACGAGACGGTCCAGGCGAAGCCCGAGGCCGTGCGCGAGAAGATCGTCGATGGCCAGCTCAGGAAGTGGTACCGCGACGTCTGCCTGCTCGAGCAGCCGTTCCGCGACGAGGATCGCAGCGTGCGCGACCTCGTGACCGAGAAGATCGCGACGATGGGGGAGAACATCCGCGTGCGCCGGTTCACCCGCTATGCGCTCGGGGAGGAGCTGTGACCGACGACGGTCGTCGATCCCCGGCCGGCACGGGGTCGACCACCCCGCGCGACGGACGGATCGGCTACCAGCGGATCCTGCTCAAGCTCTCCGGCGAGGCCCTGCTCGGCGAGCGCCAGTACGGCGTCGATCCGGCGTTCTGTGCGTTCATCGCGCGCCAGGTCGCCGAGGTGCACGCGACCGGTGTCCAGATCGGCATCGTCGTTGGCGGCGGCAACATCTTCCGCGGCCTCGCGGCCGCCGCGCGCGGCATGGACCGGGCGACCGGCGACTACATCGGCATGCTCGCGACCGTGATGAACGGCCTCGCACTCCAGGACGCGATCGAGAAGATCGGCATCCCGGTCCGCGTGCTGAGCGCCATCGCCATGAACGAGATCGCGGAGCCGTACATCCGCCGGCGCGCGGTGCGCCACCTCGAGAAGGGCCGCGTCACCATCTTCGTGGCCGGCACCGGGAACCCGTACTTCACGACCGACACCGCGGCCGCGCTGCGGGCGGTCGAGATCGGGGCCGAGGTGCTGCTCAAGGCGACCAAGGTCGACGGTGTCTACGACGCAGACCCGATGACGGACCCGAACGCCACCCGCTACTCGAGCCTCGGCTACCAGGACCTGCTGCGCGACCAGCTCAAGGTGCTCGATGCGGCCGCCGTGTCGCTGTGCCTCGAGAACGACCTGCCGATCGTCGTGTTCGATCTCAACGCCCCCGACAACATCAGCAGGGTTGCCCGCGGCGAGCCGGTGGGTACCCTGATCTCGGCGCAGCGGGGAGGAGTCACCGGATGACCAGCGAGATCCTGGCCGGAGCCGAGCGCAAGATGCTGCGCGCGGTCGAGGCGATGGAGCGCGACTTCCAGGGCCTGCGGACGGGCCGGGCGTCGACGTCGCTCGTCGAGCGTCTGACGGTCGACTACTACGGCACCCAGACCCCGCTCAACCAGCTGGCGTCGATCAGCGTTCCCGAGTCCCACCAGATCGTGATCCAGCCCTGGGACCGGGGTGTCATCGGGGCCATCGAGAAGGCGATCCAGAAGAGCGACATCGGCCTGACGCCGAACGTGGACGGCACGCTGGTGCGGCTGAATATCCCGCCGCTCACCGAGGAGCGTCGCAGGGACATCGTCAAGAGCGTCCACAGGCGTATGGAGGAGGCTCGCGTCGAGATCCGCAATCTCCGCCGCGAGGCCGCCGACGCCCTCAAGAAGGAGGAGCGGGACGGCGACGTCGGGACCGACGAGTCCCATCGCCAGCTGGACCAGCTCCAGAAGATCACGGACCGGGTGGTCGCAGATGTCGACCGCCTGGGGGACGCCAAGGAGCAGGAGGTCCTGGAGGTCTAGTGGCCCAGGCGCCGCTCGATCGTTCGCTGGCCAGGCCGACCGACGCCCCACCGCTCGCACACGAGGGGTCGGGCGAGCCGGGCGAGGACGTCGCGCCCGCCGGGGATGCGCCGCTCCTTCCGCCCGAGGACCTGCCCCGCCACGTCGCGATCATCATGGACGGCAACCGCCGCTGGGCGCGGGCACGCGACCTGGCGGACTTCGAGGGCCATGCCGCGGGCGTCGAGGCCATCCGCGAGCTCCTCAAGCACGCGGTCCGCCGCGGGGTCCCGATGCTGACCCTGTACGCGTTCAGCCGCGAGAACTGGGCCCGCTCCGACGAGGAGGTCGCGGGCCTGTTCGAGCTCCTCGGCCAGGCGATCCACGACGAGACCGACGAGCTGCGCGCCCAGGGCGTGCGGGTGCGCCTCCTCGGGCGCCTCGAGGAGCTGCCGACGGCAACCCGGACCTCGATCGGGGACGCGCTGGACCAGACCTCGGATGGCACGCGGCTCCAGCTGAACATCGCCTGGAACTACGCCGGCCGCACGGAGCTCGTGGACGCGTTCCGCAGGATCGCGGCGTCGGGCGTCCCGGCCGACGCGATCGACGAGCGCACGATCAGCGACGCCCTGTACACGGGCGGCCTGCCGGACCCGGACCTCGTGATCCGGACCGGCGGCGAGCAGCGGATCAGCAACTTCCTCATCTGGCAGTCCGCATACGCCGAGCTCGTGTTCACCGAGCGGCTGTGGCCCGACTTCGGTCCCGACGCGCTCGACGAGGCGCTCCTCGAGTTCGCGCGCCGCACGCGCCGGTTCGGGCGCTAGCGGCCGCCTCGGTGCTTCGAACCCGGGCCCTCTCGGCGCTCGTCCTCGTCCCGGTCCTGCTCGTCGCGCTGTACATCGGCGTCCAGGCGATCGCGCTCGTCCTCGCGCTGGTCGCAGGGCTCGCCGGGATGGAGGTCTACAAGCTGCTGCGTGGGGCCGGCTACCCATCGCTCGCGATGTTCGGCACCGTGCTCGCGGTCGCGATCGTCCTCCAGGCCGGGTTCGCGCCCGAGCCCGAGAAGGGCCTCGTCCTGATCGCCCTGGGAGCGATCCTCGCGGGGGCCGGAAGCCTGGTCCGCCTCGACCCGCGCGACGGTCTGGCCGCGTGGATCACGACCGTCTTCGGCGCCCTCTACATCGGCCTGATCGCCTTCATCCTGTACGTGGCCGCGATGGCGCCGCCGGTCTCGCAATCGGCGCCCCTCGCCTGGCTGGGTGCCCCGCGCGGCTGGATCCTGCTGCTCGTGCTCGGCGTGTGGAGCTACGACACGGGCGCGTACCTCGTGGGCAGCCAGATCGGCCGCCACAAGTTCCTCACCCACATCTCGCCATCGAAGTCGGTCGAGGGGCTCATCGGCGGCCTCATCGCGTGCACCGTGGTCGTGGGGGCGATGATGGCCGGGCTGGGCCTGTCGCCGCTCGGGGCCCTGATCCTCGGGCCCCTGCTCGGGCTGGTGGCGCAGGCCGGCGATCTCGCCGAGTCGATGCTCAAGCGCGCCGCCGGCGCGAAGGACTCGGGCACGCTGATCCCGGGGCATGGCGGCATCCTCGACCGCATCGACTCGTTCCTGTTCGCCGCCCCGGTCGTCGCGCTGTATGTCCTCGCGATCTCCCGCTGACGGGGCGCCCGGCGCCGAGCGGCGGCGGATCGGCGTCGCACTCCTGGGTTCGACCGGGAGCATCGGGACGCAGGCGCTCGACGTGCTGGAGCGCCATGCCGACCGGTTCCGCGTCGTCGCGCTCGCCGCGGGCCGCAACGCCGCCGAGCTCAGCGCCCAGGCCGCTCGGATCCGACCCGCCGTGGTCAGCCTCGCCGGCGACGGCGCGCTGCTCGACCTGCCGCCCGGGACCGAGCGGATCGGGGGAGCCGACGCCCTCGAGGCCCTGGCGACGCGAGACGACGTCGACCTCGTGGTGGTCGGTACCGGGGGCGTCGTGTCACTGCGACCCGTGCTGGCGGCGCTGCGCGCCGGCAAGATCGTCGCGACCGCGAACAAGGAGACGCTCGTGGCCGGCGGCCACCTCGTGATGGCCGAGGCGAAGGCCCGGGCGGCCGAGCGGGCGCGGATCGACGCCGCCGACCCGCTCGCCACCCCGCTCGCCTGGCTGCGCCCGATCGATTCGGAGCACTCGGCGATCTGGCAGTGTCTCGTCGGCGAGCCCCGCTCGGCGATCGCCCGGCTCGTGCTCACCGCGTCGGGCGGGCCGTTCCTCGATGCCTCGCCTGCGGTGCTCGCCGCGGTGACGCCCGAGCAGGCGCTGCGCCATCCGACCTGGTCGATGGGCGCCAAGATCACGATCGACTCGGCCACCCTCGCGAACAAGGGCCTGGAGGTCGTCGAAGCACACTGGCTGTACGATGTCGACTACGACGCCATCGACGTCGTCGTGCATCCGCAGAGCGTCGTCCACTCGGCCGTCCTGTTCATTGACGGCTCGCTCAAGGCCCAGCTGGGCACCCCTGATATGCGACTTCCCATCCAGTACGCCCTCACCCATCCAGAGCGCCTTGCGTCGCCGGCCATGGCCCCGGACCTCGTCGCCGCGGCGCAGCTCGACTTCCGCGCGCCCGACGAGCAGCGGTTTCCCGCGCTCCGGATCGCGCGCGACGCCGGCCGGATCGGCAGCCGCGCCTCGGCCGCGCTGATCGCCGCCGACGAGATCGCGGTCTCGCGCTTCGTCCACGGCACGCTCGACTTCCCGGGGATCCCGCGCCTGCTCGAGGCCGCGATCGGCCGCTACGGGCAGGGCGCCGACCAGGCGCCCGACGTTGACGCGCTGATCGCGCTCGACGCGGAGGTCCGCGCGGCGTACGCGACGGGTCCCATCGAGGCTGCGCGCGCGTGATCCCGGTCGTCCAGTCCGCGATCACGATCCTCCTGTTCATCTTCATCCTCGGCGCGCTCGTGCTGATCCACGAGCTCGGGCATTTCGTGACGGCGCGCTGGGCGAAGGTGCGCGTGCTCGAGTTCGGCATCGGCTTCCCGCCCCGCGCGAAGGTCCTCGGCCGAGGCAAGCCCGATCCCCTGGACCTCGCGCGCCCGGCGACGCCGCCGGCGCTCCCACCGGGCATGGAACCGGGTTCGCCCGAGGCGCTCGCGTTCCTCGAGGTGGCGGAGCAGGTCGAGGCCGACCGCAGCGGGACCCTGTACACGCTCAACTGGCTGCCCATCGGCGGCTTCGTCAAGCTCGAGGGCGAGGACGGCGACGCCGCCAACGACCCCCACTCGTTCGTCCGGGCGCGGCTGCCGATCAAGATGGGCATCCTCATCGCCGGCGTCACGATGAACCTGCTGCTGGCGTTCGTGATCTTCACGGGCATCGCCCTGTACGGCGAGCCCGCGATCGGCATCACGATCGGGACGGTCGCGCCGGGGTCGCCGGCCGAGGCGGCCGGATTCGTCGCCGGCGACACGATCGTGACGCTCGACGGGAAGCACTACTCCGCGTTCGGGACGCCGGGCCAGGTGACAGCGGACCTCCGGGGTCACGCCGGCGACACCGTGGCCATCGGCGTCAAGCACGCCGATGGAACGACCGAGGAGATCACGGTCACGCTCCGGATCCCGGCCAACGAGCAGCAGGGCGCGCTCGGCATCAGCTCGCGCGTCGCCGTCGAGGTCGGGACGATCCAGTACACGCTCCCGGAGGCGGTTCGCCTCGGTGCCCAGCGCACGATCGACGCCTTCGGTCTCATCCTGGTCGGGCTCGCCGACCTCGGCCGGTCGATCGTCACGAACCCCACCGCGCCACCGCAGGCGTCGGGGCCGGTCGGAATCGCGGTGGAGCTGGGCGACGTCCTGTGGGGCCTCGGCCCGTTGTACGTGCTGTACCTCGCCGGACTGCTGTCGGCGAACCTCGCGCTCGTGAACATCCTCCCGTTCCCGCCGCTCGACGGTGGCCGGATGCTGGTCATCCTGCTCAAGGCCGTGCCACGCTACGGCACCCGGATCTCGCTGCGTGCGGAGCAGCTCACCTACGCCGTGGGCTTCGTGGCCCTGTTCACGTTCCTGATCTGGATCACGGTCTTCGACATCGCGAAGCAGGTCAGCGGCACCCCGTGACAGCGCCCGACCAGCTCCGCCCGGTACGGCGGCCCACCGTGTCCGTTGACGTCGGCGGCGTGCCGGTCGGCTCGGCGCATCCGGTCGTCGTCCAGTCGATGACCAACACCGACACGGCGGACCCGGACGCGACGGCGGTCCAGGTCGCCCGGCTGGCGCACGCCGGCTCGCAGCTCGTGCGCGTCACCGTCAACACCGAGGAGGCCGCGGCCGCCGTCCCGGAGATGATGCGCAAGCTGCGCGACAACCTCGGCGTCGACGTGCCGATCATCGGTGACTTCCACTACAACGGGCACCTGCTGCTCGTGAACTACCCCGACGATGGCGCGCGGCGCTCGCGAAGTACCGGATCAACCCCGGCAACGTCGGCGCGAAGCGCCACGACGAGAACTTCCAGACGATCGTCCAGGTCGCCATCGACAACGACAAGCCGGTTCGGATCGGCGTGAACTGGGGCTCGCTCGACCAGGACCTGCTCACGCGACCTGATGGACGAGAACGCCCGCCTCGAGCCGCCGGCGCGACGCGCACGACGTGATACATCGAGGCGATGATACGAGTCGGCGATCCGCTCGGCGGAGCTGGCCGAGGAGATCGGGCTCGGGCACGACCGGATCATCCTGTCGGCCAAGGTCTCGGGCGTGCACGACCTCGTCGACGTCTACCGGCGGCTGGCGCCGCGCTGCGACTACCCGCTGCACCTCGGCCTGACCGAGGCGGGGATGGGGATGAAGGGGATCGTCGCCACGCACGGCCGGCCTCGTCGATCCTGCTCGACGAGGGGATCGGCGACACGATCCGCGTGTCGCTCACGCCCAAGCCCGGCGACGGACGCGAAGAGGTCCAGGTCGCCCAGCAGATCCTCCAGTCGATGGGCCTGCGCAGCTTCCCGCCGCAGGTGACGGCGTGCCCCGGCTGCGGCCGGACGACGTCGACGTTCTTCCAGGACATGGCCGAGGAGATCACCGACGCACCTCCGCGACCGCATGCCCGCGTGGAAGCGCGAACGCATCCCGGGGTCGAGGAGATGAAGGTGGCCGTCATGGGCTGCGTCGTGAACGGCCCGGGCGAGTCCAAGCACGCCAACATCGGGATCTCCCTGCCCGGCACGTTCGAGGAGCCGATGGCGCCCGTCTACGTCGACGGCAGGCTCGACCGACCCTGCGCGGCGACGCCATCGTCGAGGAATTCATCACGATCCTCGAGGACTACGTCGACCGCCGATACGGCGCCCCAGAGGCCTCTGCGACCGCCTGACGGAAGGGGTCCGCGGAGCCCTCGGGGCCACGCCGGCTGAGCGTGGCTGAGCGTGGCGATCCACGTGCCCGGTGTATACTCCCGGCCAATACCGAGAGGCCGCCTCAAGGACGTGGGTGACCAACCCACGTCTCTTCGTGTCAGGGAGGCCTCGTCGCCATCGAGCAGGCAGCAGGGAGGCACATGATGAGTCGTGACTTCGTCGGTGCGCTGCTCCAGCTCAACGCAGAGAAGCAGGTCTCGCGAGAGGCGCTCGTCCGGGCACTCGAGGAAGGCATCCAGGCCGCGTATCGCCGGGTCGCCGGCGAGGAGGACATCTTCGTCCGCGTCGAGCCGGACAGCGGCCGGATCGACGTGTACCGCGGCCGGTACGTCGTCGACGAGATCGAGGACCCGATGGTCGAGGTCACGGTCGACGAGGCGCGCCAGACCAAGGACGACGCCCAGGCCGGCGACGTGATCGAGATCGAGCAGCTCGACGGCGAGCACTTCGGCCGGATCGGCGCCCAGACGGCGAAGCAGATCATCCTGCAGCGCATCCGCGAGGTCGAGCGCGACCAGGTCTTCGACCAGTTCGCGAACCGCGAGGGCGAGCTGCTCACCGGCTCCGTCAGCCGCGTCGAGCCGCGCGCGATCATCCTCGATGTCGGCAAGGGCGTGGAGGCGATCCTCGCGACCAGCGAGCAGAGCCCGCTCGAGCACTACCGGATCGGCCAGCCCGTGAAGGCCTACGTGCTCGAGGTGCGCCGGTCCGCGCGCGGGCCCCAGATCCTCGTCTCCCGCACCCACAAGGGGTTCCTCAAGCGCCTGTTCGAGCTCGAGGTCCCCGAGATCCACGCGGGCACGGTCGAGGTCAAGGCCATCGCCCGAGAGGCCGGCAGCCGCTCGAAGGTCGCCGTCTCGTCACGCCAGGAGGGTCTCGACCCGGTGGGCGCGACCGTCGGGCAGCGCGGTGCGCGCGTCCAGGCCGTCGTGGCGGAGCTCGCCGGCGAGAAGATCGACGTGATCCCGTGGAACGAGGACCCGTCGGTGTTCGTGGCCAATGCGCTGTCGCCCGCCCAGGTGCTGGGCGTGAAGATCGACACCGAGCACCGCATCGCCAACGTCACCGTGCCCGAGCGGATGCTCTCGCTCGCGATCGGCCGCGAGGGCCAGAACGCCCGGCTCGCCGCCCGCCTCACGGGCTGGCGCATCGACATCCGCAGCGACGTGGCGGCCGCCGAGGCGCCCGAGGCCGACGTCCCCGGGGCCGATGGCGCCGAGGCCGTCGCGGTCGAGTCGCCTGTCGAAGCCGTCGAAGCCGTCGTCGAGTCGCCCACCGAGGCCGCCCCGATCGTCGCGAAGGCCGTCGCGGTCGAGTCGCCCGCCGACGCCGTGCCCGCGGACGCCGCTGCAGCCGAGCCCGAGGCGGTGGCCGCGGCCGCGCCCGCCAAGCCGAAGCGGACCCGGAAGGTCAAGGTCGACGAGGAGGTGTCGTCGTAGCGCCGGCGGCCGGGCGGACCCGGCCCACACCGCCGCGGCGGCTCCCGACCCGGAGCTGCGTCGCGTGTCGCACCGCGAGACCCAAGCGAGAGCTGGTCCGGATCGTGCGGGCACCCGACGGCACGATCGCGGTGGACCCGACGGGCCGCGCGCCCGGTCGAGGCGCCTACCTGTGCCGGGACGCATCCTGCTGGGACGCGGCGGCCCGCAAGCGGGCCCTCGAGCACGCACTCAAGGCAACCATTCCCGCGGACGTCGCGGCCGCCCTCGCGGCGGGACCCGACGCCCCGATCACCACAACCACCCTCGCCGGCGCCTCGTCGCCGGCCATCACCATCGACACTGACCATCAAGGAGGAACGCGTGGCCAGGAGTAGGAGCGGCACCCGCGGCCGACGCGGCCCCAGAAAGCCCCCGCGCCGAACCGGCGCCTTCACGCCCGGCGCCGTCACGGTCGCGGAGCCGCTTGAGCGCGGCGCGATCGAGCTGCCGGGCACGATCACGGTCAAGGAGCTCGCCGAGCTGCTTGCCGTCAGCCCGGCGGACATCATCCGCGAGCTGATCAAGAGCGGGATCTTCGCGACGATCAACCAGCTCATCGACCGGGACACGGCTTCGCTTGTCGCAAGCGAGCTCGGCTTCGAGGTCGCGGAGGTCGCAGCGGCGACCGCCGGCGCCGACGAGGAGGACGGGAGCGGCCCGCCCGCTGAGGCCACCAAGGAAATCCTGTTCGACGAGGACGAAGAGGAGGACCTCGTCGCCCGGGCGCCGATCGTGACCGTCATGGGCCACGTCGACCACGGCAAGACGAGCCTGCTCGACGCCATCCGCTCCACGACCGTCGCGTCGGGCGAGCGCGGCGGCATCACGCAGCACATCGGCGCCTCCGAGGTCACGACCAAGGACGGCAAGCACATCGTGTTCCTGGACACCCCGGGCCACGAGGCGTTCACGTCGATGCGCGCCCGCGGCGCGCGGGTCACGGACATCGCGGTGATCGTGGTCGCGGCCGATGACGGCGTCATGCCCCAGACCCTCGAGGCGATCAGCCACGCGAAGGCCGCCAAGGTCCCGCTCGTCATCGCCATGAACAAGATCGACCGGGCCGAGGCCAATCCGGACCGCGTCAAGACCGAGCTCGCCGAGGCGGGCGTGGTCGTCGAGGAGTTCGGCGGCGACACGCCGATGGTCCCCGTCAGCGCCAAGACGCGGGTCGGGATCGACGAGCTGCTCGAGATCATCCTGCTGGTCGCCGACCTGCAGGAGCTCAAGGCCAATCCCAAGCGCGACGCGGTCGGCACCGTGATCGAGGCGGAGCTCGACAAGGGTCGCGGCCCGGTCGCGACGCTGATCGTGCAGACCGGCACGCTGCGCGTCGGCAACGTGGTCGTCGTGGGCAACACGTTCGGCAAGGTCCGGGCGCTCGAGACGGCCGAAGGCAAGCGCGTCCAGAAGGCAGGACCGTCGTCGGCCGTGGTGATCCTCGGCCTGGCGGACGTCCCCGAGGCGGGCGACATCCTGCGCGTCGTGGGCGACGAGAAGACCGCGCGCTCGCAGGTCGAGACGCGCAAGAACGAGCAGGCAGCCCGCGAGGGCGGCGGCGGCGGTCGCGCGACGCTCGAGGACCTCTACCGCCAGATCCAGGCGGGGCAGGCCAAGGAGCTGCGGGTCATCCTCAAGGCCGACGTGTCGGGCTCGCTGGGTGCCATCAACCACGCGCTGGAGCAGCTCGGCACCGACGAGGTCAAGATCAACATCCTGCTCGAGGCCGCCGGCGACATCACGGACAACGACATCATGCTCGCGACGGCGTCGAACGCCATCGTGGTCGGGTTCAACACCGCGATCACGGAGACGGCACGACGGGCCGCCGAGAGCGAGGGTGTCGACGTCCGCCTGTACGACATCATCTACAAGCTGACCGACGACATCGATGCGGCCCTGCGGGGCCTGCTCGAGCCGGAGATCGTGGAGGTCGTCGAGGGTCGTGCCGAGGTGCGCCAGATCTTCCGGGTCGGCAAGAGCACCGTCATCGCCGGCTGCTACGTCACCGACGGGCGGATCGTCCGCAACGGCGGGGCGCGGGTGTGGCGTGGCGGCAAGGTGATCGAGACGGACAAGATCGACTCGCTGCGGCGCTTCCGCGACGACGTCCGCGAGGTCGCCCAGAACTTCGAGTGCGGGATCGGCCTCGCCGGGTACAACGACCTGGTCGAGGGCGACATCATCGAGTGCTTCACGAACCAGACCCGCAGCCGGGTTGTCGGCTGACGTCGTCGCGCCCATGAGCCAGCGAACCGATCGCGTCGACGAGCTCCTGCGCCAGGAGATCGGGGCGCTGCTCGCGAAGGAGATCGCCGACCCGCGGATCGGGTTTGCGACCATCACGGACGTCGAGACGTCACCGGACCTCGGCCACGCCAAGGTCTGGGTCAGCGTGATCGGCGGCAAGGCCGATCGGGACGAGACGCTGCGAGCGCTCCAGAACTCGATGGGCTACATCCGCCACGAGCTCGGCCGCAGGCTCCGGATCCGGCGCATCCCCGAGCTTCACGTGCGCCTCGACGACTCGGCCGAACGTGGCACCCGCCTGCTGCACCTGCTCAACGAGCTCGAGGCCGGGGCAGATCCCCAGGCGATCGTCCCGTTCGAGGAATCGCTGCCCAAGCCGGTCAAGCGGCTCCCGCACGAGGGCGACACGGACGATCCGGCGGCCCAGCCGACACCGCAGCCCGCCCGGAAGCGCCCCCCGGCCCGCCGGGGCCCGCACCCGGTACGCGCCGGCGGCCATGCGCCGAAGGGGCGCGGCGGCAAGACGGGCGCGGGCAAGACGGGGACGGGCAAGGCGCCGTCTGGCAAGCCGCGGTCGGGCAAATCGAAACCGCCCCGCGGATGACGACCGCCGTCGACCTCGCCGCCCTCGCCCGCGACGCCGTCCCCGACGAGGTGGTCGCGCGGCTGCGCGGCGCTCGCCAGGTGCTCGCCGTGGGCCACGAGAACCCCGATGCCGACACGCTGGGCGCGACGCTGGCCGTCTGCCGGCTCGTCGAGGCGCTGGGTGGCAGGGCGACCGCCGTGTTCTCCGACGCACCGCCGCCGCTGTACGCGTTCATCCCCGACGTCGAGCGCGTGCACCCCGACCCCGACCCGTCGGTGACCTACGACCTGCTCGTGCTGTCGGACTGCGCGACGGCGGAGCGGGTTGGCCCGGTCGCCGGGCGCCATCCCGAGCTGTTCCGCGACCTGCCTCGCGTCGTGATCGACCACCACGCGTCGAACGACGCGGGCGGAGCGGGGGATTGGGTCGACGCGGGTGCGGCCGCGACGTGCGAGATGGTCGCGCTGCTCGCGGTGCGGCTGGGCATCCCGCTCGACGCCGGCGACGGGGCGCTCGCGAACGCGCTCATGGCCGGGATCGTGATGGACACGGCGACCTTCGCCCACCCCAACGCCACGCCGCGGACGCTCGCCGTCTCGGCGGCGCTCGTCGAGGCCGGGGCGCCGCTCTCGGACATCTCCCGCCGGCTCTATCGCTCCAAGCCCGACGCCCAGCTGCGGCTCTTCGGCCGCGTCCTCGATCGCCTGCAGACATCGCCCGACGGTCGCGTGATCTGGTCCACGCTGCTCCCCGGCGACCTCGCGGCGACCGGCGCGCTGCCGGCACACTCGGAGGGCATCATCGACCTCCTCGCCCAGTCGGAGACCGCCGAGGTGGCGATGCTGCTCAAGGCCCAGGACGACGGCACCACGCGGCTCAGCGTGCGAACCAAGCCGGGCGGCGTGGACGCCACGGTCCTCACCGGCACGTTCGGCGGCGGCGGCCACGCCCGAGCGGCCGGCGCAACGGTGGGGATGCCGCTCGAGCCGGCGACCGCCGCGGTGTGCGCCGAGGCAGGGCGCCTCGCCGCCGTCGTCACGCGGTGACCCGTGCGGGACGGTCGGGCGGGCTCGACGGCGTCCTGATCGTCGCCAAGCCCACCGGGCCCACGTCGCACGACGTCGTGGGCCTCGTCCGGCGCCTCTCGTCGACGCGGCGGGTCGGGCATGGCGGGACCCTCGACCCGTTCGCGGCCGGCGTGCTGCCGGTCTTCCTCGGCAGGGCCACGCGCCTCGTCGAGTACCACCTCGGCGCGCCCAAGCGCTATCGGGCGACGATGTGCCTCGGCGCGCGGTCCACGACCGACGACATCGACGGCGAGCGCACCCCGGTCGACGGCCCGCCCGTGACCCGCGAGGCGCTGGCCGAGGCCCTGGCCGCGTTCACCGGCCCGATCCGCCAGGTCCCGCCGGACTACAGCGCGGTCCAGGTCGCCGGCCGGCGGGCGTACCAGCTCGCGCGCTCGGGCCAGCCGGTCGAGCTCGCGGCCCGCGAGGTGACGATCCACGCGCTCGAGCTCCTCGAGTGGGACGACGTCGACCCCGCGCGCCCGATCGCGGTCCTCGATGTCGCCTGCTCCGCCGGGACGTACATCCGCGCGCTCGCGCGGGACATCGGGGAGCGGCTGGGGACCGGCGCCTATCTGGGCGCCCTGGTGCGGACCGCGTCCGGCGGCTTCCGGCTCGAGGATGCGATCGCGCTCGACGAGCTGCGGGCCCACGCCGGCGACGGCCCGGCGGGCATCGAGCGGATCCTGGGCCCGATCGACGCGGGCCTCGAGGACCTGCCCCATGCCTCGATCACCGCGGACGAGATCCGGCGGCTCGGCGAGGGCCTGATCACGGCGCCCAAGACCCCGCTCGTGGTGCGTGAGGCGCCGATCGTCCTCGCGGTCGGGCCCGACGGTCGCGTGGTGGCCGTCTGTCGCGCCGTCGCCGGCGCCCTGCACCCGCACAAGGTCCTCGTCGAGCGCGACATGACGCCGCGCGACCGCGGTCAGGCGGCCGCGGAGACGGCGCGCCCAGCCGAGGCGGAGGCCGGCTGAGATGCGTGTGGCCATCGGCCTCGACGCGATCGAGGCGTCGTCAAGCCCGGCCTTCGTGGTGGTGGGCGTCTTTGACGGCCTCCACCGCGGCCACGCCTACCTGCTCGACCATCTCGTGGCCGAGGCGGCGCGTCGATCCGCCCGGCCCGTCGTGATCACGTTCGACCACCATCCCGACGAGGTGCTGGTCGGCAATGCCCCGCCGATCCTGTGCGACCCGCAGGAGCGCCTGGAGCGCCTGGACGCGGCGGGCGTCGAGACCACGGTCGTCGTCCACTTCGATCGCGCGCTGCGCGAGACGCCGTACGAGGCGTTCGTCGACCGGGTCTCCGCCCGCGCGGGGCTCGCAGGCTTCCTGATGACGCCCGATGCGGCCTTCGGCTACCAGCGGGCCGGGACGCCGGCGTCCCTCGCCGAGCTCGGCCGCGCGCGCGGCTTCGACGTCGCAGTGGTCCCGGCGTTCGAGGTCGATGGGCGTCCGGTCAGCAGCACATTGGTCCGGGCGGCCATCGCCGCCGGCGACCTCGAGGGCGCGGCCCGGATGCTCGGGCGCCCCCACGCCGTGGTCGGCGACGCGGCGACCGGCAGGGGAGGGGAGCGCGCTCCGGTACCCGCTCCCCGTCGCCCTGCCCCCCCATGGGACATACCGCGTCCGCGTGGGCACGGGTTCATCCGACGAGGACGCGGCCGAGGCGGAGGCCGTGGTCGCCGATGGGGCGGTGACGCTGCCCGGCGACGGCCATGCGGGGCGCATCAGGGTGGCGTTCATCGCCCGTCGCTGAACATCGCCCGGTAGGATTGTGCAAGCGCCTCACAAACCCGTGGGGCGGCCCCGGCGCTCCGCGGCGCCCGGTGGCCGGAACGCAGGAGGATGCCAAGGGTGGGCGAGCCGTTCTTCACCGACGTCGAGGGGCCGATCCCGTTCGGCGGCCTCGACAGCGACGATCCCCTGGCGTTCAAGGTCTACCAGCCGGACCGGATCGTCCTGGGCAAGCGGATGGTGGACCACCTCCGCCCGGGCGTGTGCTTCTGGCACTCGTTCGCATGGCCGGGCATGGACATGTTCGGCGCCGGGACGCTCGACAGGCCCTGGCTCGCCCCCGATGCGGATCCGATGGACGCGGCCCGGACGAAGATGGCCGTCGCGTTCGAGTTCTTCGCGAAGCTCGGCACGCCCTACTACTGCTTCCACGATCGTGACGTCGCCCCCGAGACCGGCGGCTTCGCCGAGTTCCGCGCCAACCTCGACGCGCTCGTCGACGACGCCGAGGGCTACCAGGAGCGGACGGGCGTCCGCCTCCTGTGGGGCACCGCAAACCTGTTCACGCACCCGCGCTACCAGGGCGGCGCCGCGACCAACCCCGATCCGGAGGTGTTCGCCTACGCCGCCGCGCAGGTCAAGCACATGCTCGAGGTCACCAAGCGGCTGGGTGGCGAGAACTACGTGCTGTGGGGTGGCCGCGAGGGCTACGACACGCTGCTCAACACGGACCTCCGGCGCGAGGGGGCCCAGCTCGCCCGGTTCCTGCACCTGGTCGTCGAGCACAAGCACAAGATCGGCTTCGAGGGCCAGCTGCTGATCGAGCCCAAGCCGATGGAGCCCACCAAGCACCAGTACGACTACGACGTCGCGACGGTCCACGGCTTCCTCGTGCGCAACGGTCTCGAGGGCGAGTACCGCACGAACATCGAGGCCAACCACGCGACCCTCGCGGGCCACAGCTTCCACCACGAGGTCGCGTTCGCCGCCGCCAACGGGATGCTGGGCAGCATCGATGCCAACCGCGGCGACCCCCAGAACGGCTGGGACACCGACCAGTTCCCGAACTCGGTCGAGGACCTGGCGCTGCCGATGTACGAGATCCTGCGCGCCGGCGGCATCGCCCCCGGCGGGTTCAACTTCGACGCCAAGCTCCGCCGCCAGAGCAGCCACCGCACGGACCTGTTCCATGCCCACATCGGGGCCCTCGACACCATCGCCCGCGCCCTCCTCGTGGCCGCCGATCTCGTCGAGCGCGGCGAGCTCGCGGCCCTGCGCGATGGGCGTTATGCCGCCTGGGACGGCGAGCTTGGCGCGGCGATCCTCGGGGGCTCCCTGAGCCTCGAGGCCCTCGAGGCTCGGGTCGCCGATGGGTCCATCGACCCGGGACGCTCATCCGGCGGCCAGGAGCGGCTGGAGAACGTCGTCAACCAGGCGATCTGGGCGGTCGACCGGCCCCGGCGAGCCTGATCGATGGGCGTCGTCCTCGGGATCGACGTCTCGACCACGGCGACCAAGGCGGTCGTCCTCGACCCGACAGGCGCCGTGCGCTCGATCGGGACGGCGGCGTACGGCTTCGAGCAGCCGCAACCCCTGTGGAGCGAGCAGGACCCCGGGCTGTGGTGGGACGGCGCCGTCACGGCGATCCGCGAGGCGCTTGCCGGGGCCGGTGTCGCGGCGACCGACGTCGACGGGATCGGGCTCACCGGCCAGATGCACGGCCTCGTGCTGCTCGATGCGGCGGGCGAGGTCCTGCGTCCGGCGATCCTGTGGAACGACCAGCGGACCGCCGCCGAGTGCGACGCGATCCGCGCGACGGTCGGCCCGGCGCGCCTCGTCGAGATCACCGGCAACGACGCCCTGACCGGGTTCACGGCGCCCAAGCTCGCCTGGGTGCGGGCGCACGAGCCGGACGTCTGGGCGAGGGTCGCCCACGTCCTGCTGCCCAAGGATTACCTGCGCTACCGCCTCACCGGCGAGTACGCGCTCGACAAGGCGGACGGCGCCGGGACGCTGCTGTTCGACCTTGCGGCCCGCGACTGGTCACCGGTCATGCTCGACGCCCTCGCCATCGACCCCGCGTGGATGCCGCCCACGTTCGAGGGTCCAGAGGTGACGGGCGTGGTGTCGGCCGTGGCCGCCGGCGCGACCGGCCTGCGTGCCGGGACGCCCGTGATGGCGGGTGGCGGCGACCAGGCGGCCAACGCCGTCGGGGTCGGCGCCGTCGTGCCGGGCCGCGTGGCCCTCTCGCTGGGGACGTCCGGCGTCGTGTTCGCGACCACGGATTCGCCGCTGTTCGAGCCGGCGGGCCGCGTCCATGCGTTCTGCCACGCCGTGCCCGGCAAGTGGCACATGATGTCGGTGATGCTCTCGGCGGCGGGCAGCCTGCGCTGGTTCCGGGACGCCGTCGCGCCGGGGACGGGGTTCGGCGAGCTGGTCGACGGGGCCGCCGAGGCGCCCGCGGGCAGCGACGGCCTGCTGTTCCTGCCCTACCTGTCGGGCGAGCGGAGCCCGCACCCGGACCCGCTCGCGCGTGGAGCCTTCGTCGGGCTCACGCTGGCCCACGACCGGCGCCACCTCACGCGCGCCGTGCTCGAGGGCGTGGCCTTCGGCCTGCGTGACGGGCTCGACCTGATGACCGACGCCGGGATGCCGGCCCCGGCCCAGATCCGGGCGTCGGGCGGCGGCACGGCGAGCGCGCTGTGGCGCCAGATCCTCGCGGACGTCCTGGGGGCGGAGATCGCCACCGTCAGCACGACGGAGGGCGCGGCCTACGGCGCGGGGCTGCTGGCGGCCGTGGGCGCCGGCTGGTTCCCGACGGTCGAGGGTGCGGCCGATGCCGTCGTGGTCACGACGCCGACCGCCGAGCCCGGGCCCGACCGCGCGCGCTACGCGGAACTGCACGCCCGCTATCGCGAGCTCTACCCGGCGCTGGCGCCCTCGTTCCGCCGCCTGTAACGAGGCAGGGGCACTAGCGCGGTCGGCCGCCCCGCATCAGCCGTGGAGCTCGGCCAGGTCGCGCTCGGTGACCTCGCCGGGCTTGCGGCCCATGATGATCATCGCCAGGACCTCGTCCTTCGTGATCTCGTCCTTGTTGACGGTGCCCACGAGCTTGCCCTGGAGCATGACGGTGATCCGGTCCGCGAGGTCGAACACGTCGTGGATGTCGTGGCTGATCAGGAAGATGCCGATGCCCTCCTGCTTCAGCTGGGCGACGAGCTCGCGGACCTGGTTCGTCTCCGCCGGGCCGAGGGCCGCCGTCGGCTCGTCCATGATCAGGACCCGGGCGTTGAAGTGGATGGCGCGGGCGATCGCGATCGACTGCCGCTGGCCGCCGGACAGCGACTTGACCGGCGACTTGAAGTTCTTGAACCGAGGGTTGAGGCGGCCGATGACCTTGCGGGTCGCCGACTCCATGGCCGCGTCGTCGAGGTTGCCGATGCGCGTCTTGAGCTCGCGACCCAGGAACACGTTCGCCGCCGCATCGACGTTGTCGGCGAGGGCGAGCGTCTGGTAGATCGTCTCGATGCCAAGCGCCTTGGCGTCGCGCGGGTTGCCGATCGAGACGGGCTTGCCCTCGATCAGGATCTCGCCCGAGTCCGCCGGGTGGGCGCCCGAAAGCACGCGCATCAGCGTTGACTTGCCCGCGCCGTTGCCGCCGACGAGTCCCACGACCTCACCCGGTCGCAGGTCGACGTTCACCTTGTCGACGGCATGGACGCCGCCGAAGGAAACGCGGATGTTGCGCATCTCGACGAGCGGCGCCGACGTAGGCGCAACGGTCGGCGCAGCGCCGAGGCCCGTCATGTCGGGCTCGGCGCTCGTCGTGACCGCCGGCGGGGCAACCGGCATTGGAGTCGTGATCTCGGGCTGTGGTTCCAGGCTCACTGGGTCGTCCTCCCTGATCAGCTGGCGCGACGTCGGACGACCGTGTCGAGGCCGACGGCCGCGACGAGGACGAGACCCACGACGATGTCCTGCACTGGCGAATCGACCTTGATCAGGACCATGCCCGATTGCAGCGACTGCATGAACACGGCGCCCAGGACCGCCCCCGGGATCGTCCCGATGCCGCCGGCGAACGACGTGCCGCCGATGACCGCCGCAGCGATGACGTAGAGCTCGCTCTGGGTGCCGGTGCCGACGGTCGCGGCGTTGAGGCGAGCGGACAGCACCGCGCCCGACAGGGCCGCGAGCATGCCCATGATCACGAACGTGCCCATGATCGTGCGCCGCGTGTTGATGCCGGCGAGCTCGGCGGCATCGGGGTTGCCGCCGATCGAGTAGACGTACCGGCCGAACCTGCGGCGGGTGGCGAGGAACGTCATCACGACGGTCGCGCCGATCGCGATCAGCACCGGATTCGCGATGCCGGTCGGGATGATCAGGCCGCCCGGCGGGACCGGGATGTTGTTCTCCACCGCGTACTGCTGGGCCAGGTTCTCGGGCCACGGATAGCTGTTCGCGACCGCGACCGCACCGATCGTGACCGCGCAGCCAAGGACCCCGAGCAGGACGTCGGCCCACATCGGCCGCACCGGGAAGCCGTACTTCCGCCGCCGCCGCCTGCTCGCCCACAGGCTGTAGATGATTCCGACGATCGCTATGCCGGCCACGGCCCAGCTGAGCGTCCCTCCAAGCGAGCCTTTCGGGCCGCCGCCGAGGAGCTGGAAGATGCCGTCCATCGGCGCGATCGTCTGACCCTGCGAGAACTGGAAGGCCAGGCCGCGCCACACGAGCAGGCCGCCGAGGGTGACGATGAACGACGGCACGCCGATGTAGGCGATGGTGAAGCCCTGCAGCGCGCCGATGAGGGCGCCGGCGGCCAATCCGAACGCGAGGGCAATGAGCCAGGTGTACGGCTGGTTGAAGCCGAGCCCGAGCGCCTTGGGCAGCCATTCGGCCTGGATCATGGCCATGAACATGCCCGTGAAGCCGAGGGTCGACCCGATCGAGAGGTCGATGTTGCGCGACACGATGACGAGCACCATGCCCGTCGCCATGATCGCGACGGCCGCGCTCTGCACCGAGAGGTTCCACAGGTTGCGCGGCGTCAGGAACAGGCCGTTGGACACGAAGTTGAAGACCACCCAGATCGCGAGGGTGGCGAGGATCAGGCCGAGCAGGCGGGTGTCGACCTCGAGCGCCTGGACGAACGCCATCGGCGATCGCTTCGGCGGCTCCTGCGTCACGGTGGTTGAGCCCTGGATGGCCTCGCTCATCTCGGCGCCTCGTTACGCGACTCGGGGGTAGTGACACGCCCTGCCTGCGGCGGAGCCACAGGCAGGGCGCAAAGCTGGCTAGCGAAGGATCAGCCGCAGGCGGGGACGGACCCAGCCGCGACGTCCTTGCACAGGGCGTCCTTGGTGATCCAACCGGCGTCGACGACGTCCTGGAGGTTGGCCTTCAGGATCGGCAGCGGCTTGAGCAGCTGCGACGTCACGGTGTTGTTCTTGGGCGTCGTGAAGGGCGCGGTGTTCGCGACCTTGGTGACGTCCTTGTCCTTGCACAGCGCGATGGCTGCCTCACCGGCCGCCTTGCCGAGCTCGCGGGCGTCCTTCCAGACGCTCGACGGTCTGGTTGCCGAGGGCGACGTTGTTGAGCGCCGCCTGGTCGCCGTCCTGGCCGGACACCGGCACCTTGCCGGCGAGGCCCTGGGCCTTGAGCGCCGCGATGACGCCGCCCGCCATGCCGTCGTTCTCGGAGAGAACGGCGTCGCACCTTGTTGTTGTTGGCGGTCAGGATGCCTTCCATGTTGGTCTGCGCGATGTCGGGCTTCCAGCCGTCGGTGAACTGCTCGCCGACGATCTTGATGTCGCCCGCCTTGACGGCGTCGCCGATGATCTCGTCGTAGCCGCCGCGCAGGAAGCGCGAGTTGTTGTCGGCCTCGTTGCCCTTGATGATCGCGTAGTTGCCCTTGGGCATGGCCTTGAAGATCTCGCGGGCCTGCATGCGCCCGACCTCGACATTGTCGAAGGTCAGGTACAGGACGCCCGGGTCCTCGATGAGCCGGTCGTACGCGATGACCGGGATGCCTTCGCCGATGGCCTTGGTGACCGACGGCTTGATGGCCACGTCGTCCTGGGCCAGGATGATCAGCACCTTGGCGCCGCCGGAGATCAGGCTCTCGACGTTGGTGGCCTGGGTCTCGGCGGACGACTTGGCGTCGTTCGAGATGTACGTGCCGCCGCCGTCTTCGATCGCCTTCTTGAGGGCCGGCTCATCCCACTTGGCCCAGCGCTCTTCCTGGTAGTTGTTCCACGACATGCCGACGGTGCAAGCACCGGCGGCCGCGCTGCCGCCCGCCGACGGGGCCGCACCCGACGCGGTCCCGCCGCCACTCGACGAACAGGCGCCGACGAAGACGGCGCTGGCGCCCGCGAGCGCGGCCAGCTTACGAATGTTCATGCGTGCGTTCTCCTCCTCCAGATGACGACGGACGTCGTCGTCCTCCTGTGCGCATCTCCGGCGCGTAGGCTACATCGTTAGGCAAACCCCTTTCATGTCGGTCGCCGCTTTTCGCGGCGGTTCATGCCTTCAATGGACCGAACGCGAGCCCCCACGTCAGGCACTCGCCAGGTGAATCGAGTGATTCCGGCGACCGAAGAAGGCCGCCGGGTCGGCAAGGAGCGGTTCGAACGCGAGCTCCGACGCCCCGACGAGCGGGGCGTTGACACCGAGGGCCGCGGGCACGACGTTCACCATTGCGCGGGACGCCGGAAGGGCGTACCGGCCGAGCTCCACCTCGAGCCTCGCGCGCACCAGCGGGTGGAGGCGCGCGTGCGGGCCGCCGAGGATGATCAGGCGCGGGTTGAGGATGTTGACGATCCCGCCCAGCCCGATGCCCAGCCAGCGGCCCACATGGGCAAGGGCGCGCAGTGCCGGCTCCGAGCCGGCCTCGGCCTCGCGCAGCACCGCGTCGATGCCGGCCCGGCCGGCATCCGCGGGGTGGCCCGCGATCGCGAGCAGGACGCCTTCGCCAACCTCGGTCTCCCAGCAGCCGGTCGAGCCGCAGCGGCAGGTGGCCCCGTCCGGGTTCACCGTGAGGTGGCCGATCTCGCCGGCAAAGCCGGCCGCACCCGACACCAGCCGGCCGTCGACGATCATGCCGCCGCCGACGCCGACCTCGCCGGCCACGTACAGGACGTTGTCCACGCCCACGGCCGCGCCACGCCGGCTCTCGCCGAGAACGCCGGCATCCGCGTCGTTGAGGACGGCGATGGGCAGCGCCATCGCGAGGGCGCGCGCGAGGCGTGCCCCAAGCGGGACGTCGATCCAGCCGAGGTTGGGGGCCATCGAGACGAGGCCGTCGCTGCGGCGGACCACGCCGGCGACCGCGACCCCGATGCCGATGATCGGCCAGTCGCGCGCCCGCAGGACCGCGGCGAGCCGCGCCAGGTCGGCGACCACGTCATCAACCGAGAGCTCCATGCGCGGCCGGTCGAGCCGGACCTGCTCGAGGGTCTCGCCGCCGAGCCCGACGATCGCCGCCGCGATCGAGTCGACGAGGATCTCGAAGCTGAGGACCACCGCGCCGGTCGGGTTGAGGCGGACCAGCGGGGAGGGCCGGCCCGGCGTCCCGAGGTGGACGGCGCGTCCCTCGGACACGAGGCCCGCGGCCGCCAGCTCGCCGACGAGGGCCCGGATGGCGCTCCGGGTGAGCCCGGTTGCAGCAACGAGCTCGGACCGGGACAGGGGACCGTGCTCGTGGAGGCCGCGGACGATGGCGCTCAGGTTCGCCCGATGGGCGGTTTCGCTTCGCTGGCCTACGTCGACGCGCCCGTCTCGCAAGGTTTGTGATCCTCTCTTGCAAACGTGTGCAAGACTCGTCCACGGGCGGGATCGTGTCAAGTCGGCGCCGGCTGGTGGCGCACGGGAGGACGGCTGGTGGAGCGACTCGGGGATGCGGGGCGGCGCGTTCGCTGGGGCGTCCTGTCGACGGCGAACATCGCCACCGAGAAGGTGATCCCCGGGTTCCGTCGCTCGCCGCGCAGCGAGGTCATCGGAATCGCGTCGCGCGAGGACGGGCGCGCGCGCGACGTGGCGACGAGGCTGGGGATCCCGCGGGCGTACGGGTCCTACGAGGCGATGCTCGCCGATCCGGACATCGACGCCGTCTACAACCCGCTGCCGAACCACCTCCACGCGGAATGGACGATCGCGGCGGCCAGGGCCGGCAAGCACGTGCTGTGCGAGAAGCCGCTGGCCCTGACGGCGGCCGAGGCCCAGGTGATGGTCGACGCGTGCCGCGATGCCGGTGTCCTGCTGATGGAAGCGTTCATGTACCGCCAGCACCCGTCGTGGATCGCGGTCCGGGAGCTCGTCCGGTCGGGCCGGATCGGGCGCGTGGCCGCCATTGACAGCTGGTTCTCGTACTTCAACGACGACACCGCCAACATCCGCAACATCCGCGACGCGGGTGGCGGGGCGCTGTACGACATCGGGTGCTACTGCGTGAACCTGTCGCGGATGCTGTTCGACGCCGAGCCCGTCGGCGTGCAGTCGACGATCATGCGCGACCCCGATCTCGGCGTGGACGTGCTGACGAGCGGGATCCTGGCGTTCCCGACCGGCGTGGCGACGTTCACGTGCTCCACCCGCACCGAGACCGACCAGCGCGTCCACGTGTACGGCACCCGGGGCCGGATCTCGGTCGAGATCCCGTTCAACATCCCGCCCGACCGCCCGACCAGGATCTTCGTCACGGCCGGCGGCGACCCGCCGGTCGCGCCGGCGACGGAGACGCTCACCTTCGATACCGCCGATCCCTATGCCTGCGAGGCGGACCGGTTCGCGGACGCCGTGCTCGACGGCGTCCCGCTGCCGGTGGAGCCCGAGGACGCCGTCGCCAACATGCGGGTCCTCGACGCGCTGTTCGCCGCGGGAGGCTGATCGGCGGGGATCCCCCGGGCCCGAGGCCCTGCGCGGCGAGCCGACGTACCATCGCGCGGCATGTCGGAGGCAGATGGCGTCACGGACCGCGAGGGGCGCCGTGACCGCGGAACACGCCGATCCTGGCTGGCCGCCGCGGTGGTGGTCGTCGTGGCGATCGTCGCCATGGGCGGGGGAGCCGCGGTCCTCGTCGCGTCGCGGGGCGCTCCGGCGCCCCAGGCACCGCACTTCGTCGAGGAGACCGCGAGCGCCGGGATCGCGCACACGTTCGACGGCGGGCTGGCATACCTGACCGGCGGCGGGGTCGCCGTGTTCGACTGCGACGGCGACGGCCGCCCGGACGTGTACCTCGCCGGCGGGGAGCACCCCGCGGCGCTGTATCGCAACGAGAGCCCCGCCGGCGGTGCGCTGCGCTTCACGCAGGTGCTCGGGCTCGGGGACCGACCTCGCCGCCGTCACCGGCGCGTACCCGCTCGACGTCGACGCCGACGGCGTGACGGATCTCGCCGTCCTGCGGGTCGGCCAGTCGATGCTGTTGCGGGGCCTGGGCGATTGCCGCTTCGAGCCGGCGAACGAGGCCTGGGGCGTCTCGCCGCCGCCCGCGTGGACGACCGCGTTCTCGGCGACCTGGGAAGGTGAGGCGACGCGCCCGACGATGGCGTTCGGCAACTACGTCTCACTCGACGCGGCGGGCGAGGTCGCGTCAGGCTGCGCGGACAACGAGCTGTACCGGCCGGATGCGTCCGGCACGGGCTATGGCGCCGGCCATCGCGCTGTCGCCGGGCTACTGCACGCTCTCGATCCTGTTCAGCGACTGGGACGGCTCGGGGCGCCGCGACCTCCGGGTGACCAACGACCGCCACTACTACGAAACCGGGAACGACCAGCTGTGGCGGGTCGCGCCCGGCGAGCCACCGCGCGAGTACACCGCCGCCGACGGCTGGGTGCCCATGCAGATCTGGGGCATGGGCATCGCCAGCCAGGACCTCAATGGTGACGGCCTGCCGGAGGTCTACCTCACGAGCCAGGGCGACAACAAGCTCCAGGCGCTCACCGGCGGACCGACGCAGCCCGCCTACGGCGACATCGCCCTGGCCCGGGGTGTGACCGCGTCCCAGCCGTTCACGGGCGGCGACGCCCTGCCGTCCACGGCGTGGCATCCGGAGTTCGAGGACGTCAACAACGACGGCCTGATGGACCTGTTCGTGTCCAAGGGCAACGTCGGCGACGTGCCCGACTACGCGATGCGCGATCCCAGCAACCTGTTCCTCGGCCAGCCCGACGGCACGTTCGTCGAAGGCGCCGAGGCCGCCGGCATCGTGTCGTTCGACAAGGGTCGCGGCGCTGCGCTCGCGGACTTCAACGGGGACGGCCTGCTCGACCTCATCGAGGCCAACCTGGGTGCGCCGGTGCGCCTGTGGCGCAACGTGGGGGCCGGTACGATCGATGCGCCGGCTCCAATGGGCAACTGGCTGGCGCTGCGCCTTGGCCAGCCCGGCGGCAACCGTGACGCGATCGGCGCCATCATCGAGAGCAAGGTGGGCGACGCCGTCACCCGCCGGGAGACGTCGGTCGGCGGCGGGCATATCGGGGGCCAGCTGGGCTGGACCCACCTCGGGCTCGGCCCGGCGTCGGAGGCACAGGTGCGGGTGACCTGGCCGGACGGCGAGGCGGGGCCGTGGATGACGATCGCGGCCAACCAGTTCGTGGACATCGAGCGGGGCGCTGCGGGGCCGGCGCCCTGGACGCCACCGGGCAGCTGACAAGGAGGATCGACCTTGGTAACGGCGAGGCTCACGACGGTCGACCTGCCCGACTTCGGCATGCCCGACGTCCGTCCGGAGGTTCCGGGCGACCGGTACGCCGAGCGGCTGGCCGCGCTCCGCGAGCGGGCCGATGCCGCGGGCTTCGACCGGCTGGTCGTCTATGCCGACCGCGAGCACAGCGCCAACCTGGCGTTCCTGTCCGGCTTCGACCCCCGGTTCGAGGAGGCGATGCTGGTCGTCGGGCCCGCCGGCGACCCGCTGATCCTCGTCGGCAACGAGTGCTACGGCATGGCCGGGGCCTCGCCGCTGGCGATGCGCCGCGAGCGCTTCCAGGACTTCAGCCTGCCGAGCCAGCCCCGCGACCGGTCGCGCTCGCTGCGCGACATCCTGGCGGGGGAGGGGATCGGGCCCGGGACGCGGGTCGGGGTGCTGGGCTGGAAGACGTACGCGGACCCGGCGCGGATCGAGATCCCCGCGTTCATCGTCGACGAGCTGCGCGACCTCGTGGGCGCCGCGGGCTCGGTGCGCAACGCGAACGGCCTGCTGATCAACCCCGCCGATGGCCTGCGGATCATCAACGACGTCGACCAGCTGGCGGTCTTCGAGCACGCCTCGTGCCAGACCTCCGATGGCCTCCGCCGGCTGTTTGCCGGCCTGGAGCTCGGGATGACCGAGGCCGAGGCGGTCCGGCTGCTGCGCTGGAACGGGATGCCGCTGTCGTGCCACCTGATGCTGACCGCCGGTCCGCGGGCGGCCCTCGGGCTCCTGAGCCCCGGCGACCGCCCGATCGGGCGTGGCGAGCCGCTGACGGTCGCGTTCGGGGTCTGGGGCGCGCTCACCTGTCGCGCCGGCTGGCTGGTCGAGGACGCCGCCGAGCTGCCCGCGGGCATTCGCGACTACGTCGAGCGCCTGGCTGGGCCGTACTTCGAGGCCGTCGCGGAGTGGTATGGCGCGCTGCACGTCGGCCAGGTGGGCGGCGCGCTCCAGGAGATCATCGACCGCCGGCTGGGCGACCCGTTCTTCGGCATCGGGCTCAACCCCGGCCACCAGCTGCACCTCGACGAGTGGGTGAACTCGCCGGTCTGGCGCGACTCGACAGTCGAGCTGCGGTCGGGGATGGCGATGCAGGTCGACATCATCCCGGCCACGGGGACGCCGTACTTCACGACCAACATCGAGGATGGGATCGCGCTCGCCGACGATGGCCTGCGCGCCTCGTTCGCCGCCGCCTATCCAGCTGCGTGGGCGCGGATCCAGGCGCGGCGGTCGTTCATGCGCAACCAGCTGGGCATCGACCTCCACCCCGACGTGCTGCCGCTGTCGAACCTCGCGGCGTGCCTGCCGCCGTTCCTGCTCCGGCCCGACCGGGCGTTGACCGTCGCCGGCTGATCTCGCCGTCGCCGCTGGATGCCATCGCGACCGGCTCGCCCGACCCGCGTGCGCTGGACGCACATCCTTGCCGGCTCCAGTGGCGAATCCCCTACGAGGTTGCCGATCGCGTGTGCTGGGTGCACGAATTGGTGCCGCTGGAGTCCTGTCGTCCACCCAGCGACCGGACAGGTGCGCCAGGCGCACACATCCCGCGCCGGCACGAGTCGGGATCGCCGGAATGTGCACGTGGCGCACACCCGGGTCGGGGATGTGCACCGTGCGCACATCCGCGGCGTGGCGAGATCGCGTGAGCGCCCGCCGGGGCCGTGGACGTTTGCCCAAATCAAGGGCGCTTGATATTCTCCGCCGGTCGAAAGAACAAGGAATACAGTCACGCCATCGTTCGTGTCGGAGGATCGAGTGCCGCTCGCGCGGGAAAAGAAGCAAGAGGTGATCGGGCAGTACGCCGTCAAGGACGGCGACACCGGTTCCCCGGAGGTCCAGATCGCTCTCCTGACGGAGCGGATCCGGGACCTGACGGAGCACCTCCGCCGCTTCCCGAAGGACAACCATTCGCGCCGCGGCCTCCTCAAGCTCGTTGGACAGCGCAGGCGCCTGCTCGCGTACCTCGTGAAGAAGGACGCCACGCGCTATCGGGCCGTCATCGGCTCGCTGGGGCTGCGCCGCTAGGACTCGCCACACGGACCCCGGGTCGTGAAACCCGGGGTCGTTCGTGTCCGGAACCTGCGCCCGCCCCGCCACAACGGCAGATCCATCGCGCACGCACGACCAAGGAGGTCGTACACACGTGCCCACACCCACCACGCTCGAGATCGAGTTCGGCGGTCGGACCCTCACGCTCGAGACCGGCAAGCTCGCCGGCCTCGCCGGCGGCGCCGTCACGCTTCGCTACGGCGACTCGATGGTCCTCGGGACCGCCAACCGTTCAGAGCCCCGACCCGGCCTGGACTTCTTCCCGCTCACGGTCGACTTCGAAGAGCGGATGTATGCCGCCGGCAAGATCCCGGGCGGCTTCATCAAGCGCGAGGGCCGCGCGTCCGAGGCGGCGACGCTCGCCGCGCGCCTGACGGACCGCCCGATCCGACCGCTGTTCCCCGAGGGCTACAAGGACGACATCCAGCTCGTCATCACCGTCCTGTCCACGGACCACGAGAACGACCCGGACATCCTCGGCACCATCGCCGCGTCCGCCGCGCTGACGATCAGCGAGATCCCGTTCCAGGGCCCGGTCGGCTCCGTGCGGGTCGGGTACATCGACGGCGAGTTCGTCCTCAACCCGACCTACCCGCAGCTCGCGGAGTCGCAGCTGGACCTCGTCGTCTCGGGCACCCGCGACGCGATCATGATGGTCGAGGCGGGCGTCAAGATCCTGCCCGAGGACGTCATGGCCGAGGCCATCCTGTTCGGGCACCGCTCGCTGCTGCCGCTCGTCGAGCTGCAGGAGAAGCTGCGCGAGCTCGTGGGCAAGCCGAAGCGCGTGCCGTACATCGAGCCCGCGACGGACTCCGTGCTCAAGTTCGCCGAGCTGGCGAAGGCGGGCGGCGAGTTCGTCGTCGTCGACGTCGAGACCACGGGCACCGACCCCAAGATGGCGGACCTCGTCGAGGTTGCCGCGGTCCGTGTCAAGGGCGGCAAGATCACCGACCGCTGGTCGACCTTCGTCAACCCCGGGCGCCCGATCGTCGGCAACCAGATGCACGGCATCACCGACAAGGACGTCAAGGGCGCGCCGAGCGCGGCCGAGGCCGCCCGCAAGGCGCTCGACTTCGTCGGGAAGGCGCCGTTCGTCGGCCATTCGGTCGGCTTCGACATCGCCTTCCTCGAGGAGGCCCTCGGCGATGGCACCCGCGTGGAGCAGGGCACGTACCTGGACACGCTGGTCATCGCCCGCGACGGGCTACCCGGACCTCGAGAACTACAAGCTCGGCACGCTGGCCAACTTCTTCGGCATCGAGCTCAAGGAGAGCCACCGGGCGCTGCCGGACGCCGAGGCGACCGCCAACCTGCTGATCTGGTTCGCGAACGACCTCCCGGGCCGCATCGACGCGCTGGGCGAGGGGATCGCGACCGGGGTCCGCGCCGCGAAGAAGGACGCCGCCGAGTCGGCGAAGCTCATCGAGGCCGCGCGCCGCAATGCGCGCTTCAGCAAGAGCCTGTTCGGGCTCGTCCAGAAGAAGACCGTCCGCAAGCTCGTCCTCGCCGAGGGCCTGCGCATGGACGGCCGCGCGACCGACGAGATCCGCCCGATCTCCGTCGAGGTCGGCCTGCTCCCGCGCGCACACGGCTCCGGCCTGTTCACGCGCGGCCAGACCCAGGCGCTGACCGTCGCCACGCTCGGCGCGTCCTCGGACGTGCAGCGGATCGACACCATCAGCCCCGAGACCGAGAAGCGCTACCTCCACCACTACAACTTCCCGCCCTACAGCACCGGCGAGAACAAGCCGATGCGCGGGCCCTCGCGGCGCGACATCGGGCACGGCAACCTGGCCGGGCGCGCGCTGCTCCCGGTCCTGCCGAGCCAGGAGGAGTTCCCGTACGTCATCCGCCTCGTCTCCGAGGTGGTCGCCGGCAACGGCTCGACGTCGATGGCTTCGACCTGCGGCTCGACCCTCGCCCTGATGGACGCGGGCGTGCCGATCAAGGCGCCGGTCGCCGGCGCGGCGATGGGCCTCGTGCTCGACGCCGAGTCCGGCAACTTCGTGGTCCTCACCGACATCCTCGGCAAGGAGGACTCGATCGGTGACATGGACTTCAAGGTCACCGGCACCACGACGGGCATCACGGCCCTCCAGATGGACATCAAGGTCAAGGGCATCGACGAGCGGGTCATCCGCGAGGGGCTCAAGCAGGCCCTCGCCGCCCGCCTGTTCATCCTCGACAAGATGACCGCGGTTCTGCCGGCCGCCCGCGAGGAGATGTCCGACTTCGCCCCGCGGATCATCACCATCAAGATCAACCCCGAGAAGATCCGCGAGATCATCGGCAAGGGCGGATCGATGATCCGCAAGATCCAGGAAGAGACCCAGACCGAGATCAACGTCGAGGACGACGGCACCGTGGAGATCGCGGCCGTCTCGGGCGAGAACTCGCGCAAGGCGATCAACTGGATCGAGAGCCTGACCCGCGACGTCGAGGTCGGCGCGCTGTACCTGGGCAAGGTCACCCGGCTCATGAACTTCGGCGCGTTCGTCGAGATCCTGCCCGGCCGTGAGGGCCTCGTCCGGATCGGCGAGCTGGCCGACTACCACGTGCCGAGCGTCGAGGACGTCGTGTCCGTCGGCGACGAGGTCATGGTGGTGGTCATGGAGATCGACCGCCAGGGCCGCGTCAACCTCAGCCGCAAGGCGGCGATGCAGCGGCACCTCGCCAAGTAGACCTCGTCACGCACGACGCCCCCGGAGAGCTTCGGCTCCCTGGGGGCGTTTCTCGTTTGCGGTGCTCGATGGGCGGCCGCCTCAGCGGGCCTGGCAGGCCCGCTATGTGGCCTCAACCCGTCGCCAGAACCTTCCTTAGGCCGGATTCTGGCCTGTGAGGCCCGAATCGACGGGTTGACGGCCCGGCCGATGGCCTTCGCTCGGATTCGCGGGCCTCGCAGGCCCGCTCGAGCGGCGATTCGAGCGCCGCGCGCGATGAGACCCCCGGGTCCACCACCGGGGGTCTCGCTGCTGTGGGTTCGGACTTACCAGGCGCGGGGCTGGAACCGCGTGTCGGTGTCGCGCGAGTCGACGCCGGCCACGCTGGCGAGCAGGCCGAGGATGACGATGACGAGGGAGGCGATCAGGAGTTCCATGCCGTCATCTTGCGTCTGGGGATTGATCAGAGCAATCGGATGTGATCCAATAAGAAATCATGACAACTGATTATTCGACCGGCAGCCTGACGCCGGTCCTGACAGCCGGTGCCGTGCTCCCCGACGCGCTCACCGACCTCAGCCTCCGCCAGCTGCTGAGCTTCCGCGCCGTGGCGGACGAAGGCTCGTTCCATGGGGCCGCCGACGCCCTCGACTACACGCAGTCCGCGGTCAGCCAGCACGTCATGGGGCTCGAGGCGGCGCTCGGCGTCCGGCTGTTCGACCGGGGGCGTGGCCGGCGGACGGTCGAGCTCACCGAGGCCGGCCGACTGCTGCTACGTCACGTGGTGACGATCACCGACCGCCTCCAGGCCGCGCGCGCGGACCTGCTCGCCTACGCGGCCGGGGAGACCGGCACGCTGCGCGTGGGCGTGTACCAGAGCGTGGGCACGCGGGTGCTGCCGGCGATCATCGGCCGGTTCGGCGAGGCGTGGCCCAACGTGGAGATCCGCCTGACCGAGGCCAACAGCGACCAGGGCCTGTACGAGCTGCTCGGGCCGGGCGCGCTCGACGTCTCGTTCGGGGTGCTGCCCCTCCAGGAGGGCCCGTTCGAGGCGGTCGAGCTCCTGGATGACCCATTCGTGCTGGTCACTGCCGCCGGCTCGCCGCTGGCCGGCTTCATCGGCCTGCCGTCCATGCAGCTCATCGGCGAGCAGCGCCTGATCGGCTTCCGGTCGTGCCGCAGCACCCGCTGGGTCGAGGATCACATGCGCGCGCGAGGCGCCGAACCGAACTTCGTGTTCCGATCCGAGGACAACGGCACGGTCCAGGCGATGGTGGGCGCAGGGCTCGGCACGGCCATGGTCCCGCTCCTCGCTGTCGACACGACCGATCCCGCCATCACGATCATCCCGACCGACCTGCCCGCCCGCCGCATCGCGCTCATCTGGCACCGCGACCGCTACCGCTCGCCGGCGCGCCCGGCCTTCGTCGAGATCGCCTGCCAGGTCGCGGCGGGCATCCAGGCCGACCTGGCGACGTACGGGACGAGGGTGGCCTCAGCCTGACGCGCCGTCCACGTCACGTCGCGGTCCTGGTGCCCGCACGCACCGCAGGCGCCTCGCCGGCCGTGCCGTGCCCGGAACGGCCGGAACCCGCTGGTATACTCCGCCGGTGCCCGACAACCTGTCAGCAAAAGGTCGGACCATGCCCCGAATTGCCCCCGATTCCCTGATCGTCGCAGTCGTCGGCGCTACCGGCGCCGTCGGCCGGACGATGACCCAGGTCCTCATCGAGAAGTCCTTCCCGATGACCGGGCTGCGGCTGCTCGCCTCGGAGCGGTCCGCGGGTCGCCTGATCGAGGTCGGCGGCCGGGAGATCGAGGTCGAGCTCGCGACCCCCGAAGCCTTCGAGGGCGTCGATATCGCGCTGTTCAGCGCCGGCGGCGACACGTCGAAGTCGCTGGCTCCGGAGGCCGCGAAGCGCGGCGCGACGGTGATCGACAACTCGTCGCGCGTGGCGCATGGACCCGGCGGTCCCGCTCGTCGTGTCCCAGGTCAACCCGGACGACCTCGCCTGGCACGAGGGCATCATCGCGAACCCCAACTGCTCGACGATGCAGCTCGTGCCGCCGCTGATGGCCCTGCGCGATGCGGTGGGCATCGAGCGCGTCATCGTGGATACCTACCAGTCGGTCGCCGGCACCGGGCACAAGGCCATCGTTGAGCTCGAAGAGCAGGTCAAGGCCCACGTCGAGGGCCGTCCCAAGGTCGCCAGCGTCTATCCCCACCCGATCGCGTTCAACGCGCTCCCGCACATCGACGTGTTCCTCGACAACGGGTACACGAAGGAGGAGTGGAAGGTCGTCACCGAGAGCCGCAAGATCCTCCACCTGCCGGAGCTGCGCCTCTCGTGCACCGCGGTCCGCGTGCCGGTCTTCGTCAGCCACTCCGAGGCGGTCCACGTCGAGACCCGCGACCCGATCACGCCCGCCGAGGCGCGCGCGCTGTTCGCGGGTGTCAAGGGCGTCGTGGTCCAGGACGATCCCGCGGCCAACGAGTACCCGCTGGCCGAGAACGCCGCCGGCTCGGACGACGTGTTCGTCGGCCGCGTTCGCCAGGACCCGTCGATCGACGGCAACCGCGGCCTGGCGTTCTGGGTCGTCTCGGACAACCTGCGCAAGGGCGCGGCGTCGAACGCCGTCGAGATCGCCGAGGTGCTGGTCGAGCGCGGCTGGGTCCGGCGGGCGAGCGCGCGCGATGCGCGGGCTGCGGGCGGGGATGCGACCGCGAGCGCGGGCGAGCGGGAGCCGGTCGGGGCGTCCGGGGGACGAACCGCGTGACGCGTGCCGAGCGCCAGGTGGCGCTCGAAGCCATCGCTGCCGAAGTCCAAGCGTGCACCCGCTGCCGGCTGCACGAGGGTCGGACGCGCGCGGTGCCGGGCGAGGGCGACCCCGACACCGAGGTGGTGTTCGTGGGCGAGGGCCCGGGCTTCAACGAGGACCGCGAGGGACGGCCGTTCGTCGGCCGCGCGGGCGGCCTGCTGGTCCAGCTGCTGGGCTCGATCGGCTGGCGGCGCGAGGACGTGTTCATCACCAACGTCGTGAAGTGCCGGCCGCCTGACAACCGCGACCCGCAGCCCGACGAGATCGCCGCCTGTGCGCCGTATCTCCAGCGGCAGCTCAAGGCGCTCGATCCCGCGGTCGTGGTCACGCTCGGCCGGTACTCGATGGGCACGTTCATGCCGGGCGCCCGCATCGGGCAGGTGCACGGGACGACGGCGCCGGTCGATCCTGACCTCGGGCCGAGCGACGCGCTCGCCTTCGCGATGTACCACCCGGCCGCCGCGCTGCGCACGCCAGCCCTGGAGCGCGAGAGCTACGCGGACATCGCGCTCGTCCCCGACGTGTTGATCCGGGCCCGCGATCGCCGCCGGGACAACGCCGGGGCGCCGCAGGAACCGGCCGAGGTCGTCGCCGCCGCTCCGGACGTCGTGCCGGCGGCAACTCCGACCGCACCGCCCACCCGTGACGCCGACGCGTCACCCATCCACGTCGTGGACGCCACGTCCGACGACGCGTCCCAGCTGACGCTGTTCTGACCGGACGGACAAAGGACCACATGACAGATCCCAGCACGCCGCTCCGCATCATCCCGCTCGGCGGGGTGGGCGAGATCGGCAAGAACATGTACTGCTTCGAGTACGGCGACGACATCGTCGTCATCGACTGCGGCCTCATGTTCCCCGACGAGGAGATGTTCGGCATCGACCTCGTCGTCCCCGACGTGACCTACCTCAAGGAGAACCGCTCCAAGGTCAAGGCCTTCCTGATCACGCACGCGCACGAGGACCACGTCGGTGGCCTGCCCTACGTGCTGCCCGAGTTCCCGGGCGTGCCCGTGTACGCCAGCACCCTGGCCCGCGGCCTGCTGGGCAACAAGATCAAGGAACACAAGCTCCACAACAACCCGCTGCTCGAGCTGGAGCCCGGCGACGAGCTCGCGATCGGGCCGTTCACCGCGGTGCCGTTCCGGATCGGCCACTCGATCCCCGACGCGATGGGCATCGCGCTGCGCACGCCGGTCGGGATCGTGGTCCACACCGGCGACTTCAAGTTCGACCACACCCCGGTCGACGGCAAGCTCTCGGACTTCCACATCCTCGCGCGCCTGGGCGAGGAGGGCGTCATCTGCCTGCTGTCGGACTCGACGCGGGCCGAGAACCCGGGCTACACGCCCTCGGAACGCACGGTGGGCGAGGCCTTCCGCGAGATCATGGAGCCGCTCGACGGCCGGGTGATCGTCGCGACCTTCGCCAGCAACATCGCCCGCATCCAGCAGGTGCTCGACGCGGCGGCCGAGATGGACCGCAAGGTCGCCGTCATCGGCCGCTCGATGGAGCAGAACTTCAAGATCGCCACCGACCTCGGCTACCTCAAGTACGAGGCCTCCTCGATCGTCGCCAAGGACAAGATCAAGGACGTCGCCGACGGCAAGCTCGTGATCGCGACGACGGGCGCCCAGGGCGAGCCGATGGCGGGTCTCGCTCGGATGGCCAACCGGGATCACCGGTTCGTGGAGATCCAGCCCGGCGACACCGTGATCGTGTCGGCCAGCCCGATCCCCGGCAACGAGGAATACGTCGCCCGCACCATTGACAACCTGTTCAAGGCGGGTGCGAACGTGTACTACCACACGATCAAGCGCGCCCACGTCTCCGGTCACGCGAGCCAGGAGGAGCTCAAGCTCATGCTCGGGCTCACCAAGCCGACCTACTTCATCCCGATGCACGGCGAGTTCCGGATGCAGGTCCAGCACGGCCGCCTCGCGATCGACACGGGCGTCAAACCCGACAACGTGTTCATCATCGAGAACGGCACGCCGATCGAGATCTGGCCCGACGGCTCGGCGCGCCGCGGCCAGCCGGTCGCCGCGGGCTACGTCTACGTCGACGGTCTCTCCGTTGGCGAGGTCGGGGACGTCGTGCTGCGCGACCGCCGGGCGCTCGCGAACGACGGCATGTTCATGGTCGTGGTCCAGGTGGACAAGCAGACGGGGCGCGTCGTCGGGCGGCCGGAGATCATCACCCGCGGGTTCGTCCACGGCAACGAGGAGGACCCGATCATCGAGGAGGCGATCCGCCGGATCCGGCAGGCGCTCGACCAGCCGGGCGACCGGATCAGCGAGATCGCGCTGCTCAAGGGGCAGATCAAGGACAGCGTGTCCCGCTTCCTGTACGAGCAGACCAAGCGCCGCCCGATGGTCTTCCCGGTCGTGGTCGAGGTCTAGCGGGTGGCGACCCGGCGACGGACCAGCACGTCACGCGCCTCAACCCGGCGGTCGCAGGCCGCGCGCGCCAAGCGCGCGAGCGGGTCGTCCTCGCGCGGGCTGTCGCTCGGCATGTCCCCCGCGGTCGGGCGCTCGCTGGTCGGGATCGTGCTGCTCGTGCTCGGCGCCGTGACGCTGATCGCCCTGATGCTGCCTGGTCAGGGCGCCCTGACCGACTGGTGGCGCAACCTCGCGGTGCCGTACTTCGGCACGGGCCGCTGGCTGCTGCCGTTCGTGCTGCTGCTGTCTGGGTGGTACCTCGAGTGGGGTCCGGGCCGCGAGCCCGGCGCGCCGTGGGGCCGCACGCTGCTCGGAATCGCCATGGCGTACGTCGGCGTGCTCGGCCTGATGCAGCTGATCGAGTTCTCGGGCGAGTTCACGGGCGGCCGCATCGGGCGCTTCCTGGTCGGCCTGCTGGAGCCGCTGCTGACGACGCCCGGGGCGTTCGTGATCATGCTGAGCCTCACGATCGCCGGGCTGCTGATCGCCTTCGACATGCCGCTGCGCGCGCTGCTCTCACCCGCAACCCGCGCCGCCAAGGCCGCCGGCACGACGCTCCAGGATCGGACGACGCGGGCCGCCGACACGGTCGTCGCCGCCAAGGCCGCCGACTCGCGCGCGGCCGAGGTCGCCGTGGGCGTGGGTGTGATGGCCGAACCCGGCCGCAAGGGGCGCGCGCCGAAGGTCCCGGCGGTCGACGCCCCGGGCCAGACCGGCGTCTGGGGCACGGAGAACGACGGCGCCGGCGTTCCCTACGGGGTCCAGAATCCACCGCCCACCTCCGCGACCATCGCGCCGCTCCGCACGCCCGGAGGCGCGGCTGCGCCAGCCATGGCGGTCGCGGCGACCGCGCTCCGCGATCCGGGGGACGTCACCGATGCTGCGGACTCGCCGGCCCGCCGCGAGGCGATCGCCTGGGTGCTGCCGCCGACGGAGCTGCTCGACCTCAACGAGCTGCCGACGGCCGCAGCCGGCGCCACCGCGGACGCGGTCCATACGTGGAACGAGGCCCGGATCATCGAGAAGCTCAAGAGCTTCGACATCGACGCGCGCATCGTCGGCCGCAACGCCGGCCCGGTCGTGACCCAGTACGAGGTCCAGCCGGCCCCGCACATCAAGGTCAGCCGGATCGAGGCGCTGTCCGACGACCTGTCCATGGCCCTGGCGGCTCGGAGCATCCGCATCGAGGCCCCGATCCCGGGCAAGAGCGCGGTCGGCATCGAGGTGCCCAACAAGGAGTTCAACGTCGTCGCGCTGCGGCGGATCCTCGACGAGGTCGACTTCCGGGGCTCCGAATCCGCGCTGACGTTCGCCCTCGGCCGCGACGTCGCCGGCAAGGCGATGGCCGTCGACCTGGCCAAGATGCCCCACCTGCTGATCGCGGGCGCGACGGGCTCGGGCAAGAGCGTCATGGTCAACGCGCTGATCACGAGCCTGCTGTGCAACGCGACCCCGGACGACACACGGATGATCCTGATGGACCTCAAGCGGGTCGAGCTGGCGGGCTACAACGGCCTGCCGCACCTGCTGGTCCCGGTGATCACGGAGCCCGAGCGGGCGAAGTCCGCGCTCAAGTGGGCCGTGCACGAGATGGAGAACCGCTACCGCCGGTTCGCCGGCGCCACCGCCCGCAACATCAAGGCCTTCAACGAGAGCCGGGTCGATCCCGCGGACCGGCTGCCGTACATCGTGATCGTCATCGACGAGCTGGCCGACCTCATGATGCGCGAGGGCAAGCACGTCGAGGATCCGATCGTCCGCCTCGCCCAGAAGGCGCGCGCGACGGGCATCCACATGGTGCTCGCGACCCAGCGCCCGTCGGTCAACGTCGTCACCGGCCTGATCAAGGCGAACTTCCCGAGCCGGATCGCGTTCGCGATGGCGTCCCAGATCGACAGCCGCACCATCCTCGATGCGCCGGGCGCCGAGGACCTCATCGGGCGCGGCGACATGCTCTACCAGCCGTCCGACCTGCCGCGGCCGATGCGCCTCCAGGGCGTGTTCGTCTCGGACCCCGAGATCGGGCGGGTCACCGACCACTGGCGTGCCCAGATCGACGACCCGCACTACGACCTCGCGATCATCGCGGACGACGAGGACTCGACGGGCTCGGTCGACGACCTCGCGGACGAAGAGGCCGACAAACTGCTGCCCGATGCCATCGGCGTGATCCGGGAGTACGATCGTGCTTCGGCGTCGCTCCTCCAGCGGCGTCTCAGGATCGGGTACGCGAGTGCCGCCCGGATCATCGACCAGCTCGAGGCGCGGGGGTACGTGGGCGCGTTCGACGGATCGAACGCCCGGGTGGTCCTGCGACGGGACGACACCGCCGCCCGGGGCGAGGACGAGGACGACGGATGACGACGCGAGACGAGCTGCGACGGGCTCGTGTCGACGCGCGCGCCGACGGTCGAGACGGGCTACGCGCCGACGCCGGCCCCGGCGCTGCCCGAGCGGCTCCTCGAGGCGCGCGAGCGCAAGGGCGTCGACCTCTACCGCGCCGAGCGCGACACCAAGATCCGGGCGCGCTACCTCGCGGCGCTCGAGCAGGCGAGTACGCGGAGCTGCCGGGCGCCGTCTACACGAAGGGCTTCCTGCGCAACTACGCGCTGTACCTCGGGCTCGACCCCGAGGACGTCATCCGCCAGTGGAAGCGCGAGCGGGGCGACGCCGCCGATCCCCGCCGAGCCGGTGCTCGCCGTGCCCGCAGCCCGCTCGAGGCGCCGCGCCAGGGCCTGACGTTCTCGCCGGCGGTCGTCGTCGCGGCGCTGCTCACCGTCCTGATCGCCGTGTTCGCCGTGTTCATCGGCGTCCAGCTGATCCGGTTCGCGAAGCCGCCGACGCTCGCCGTGACCGATCCGACGACCGCCGTGATCGACGTCGCCGAGGACACGACCAGCTACACGCTGCGCGGCACCTCGATCCCGAACGCGACGATCACCGTCGCGGCGGCGGGCAAGGACCAGCCGTACCGCGAGTCGGCCGACTCGGCGGGCAACTGGCAGCGTCGACGTCGAGCTGCGGCGCGGGTCGCAACCAGTTCGACATCAACGCGCTCGACCCGGACACCGGCAAGAACGCCGACACGCCGGCACGCGTGTTCATCACCGTGCCCGTTCAACGTCGTCGAGGCACCCACGCTCGACGTCGACTCGCCGGCCGAGGGCGCGCAGTTCGAGAACGGCGCGATCCCCGTCAAGGGCATCGACGACCAACGCGAAGACGGTGTCGATCTCAGCGATCCTCACCGGAGCCGCGCGTAGGCGCCCCGGCGTCGGCACCGCGCCCGGCGGCCGTCCGGAGGCGCGCCCGACGTGGGCCCGATCACCGTCGACGTCGATTCGGACGGCATCCTTCGACGCGCCGCTCGACCTCGCTGCGGGGAAGTGGCAGATCGTCGATCACGGCGACGCTCCGCCGAGGGCAAGACCGTCACGCTGACCCGCAACGTCTCGATCAAGTACAAGGGCGTCAACCTCGTGGTCGAGATCAAGGGCTCGCGGGCCTGGCTCAAGGTCTGGGTCGACGGCAAGCTGTCCGACGTCACCGGGCGCCGCGGGGCGCGTCTACGATCCGGGCAAGATGGTGACGTTCACGGCCAAGAACTCGGTCGAGGTCCGCACCGGCAAGTCGAGCGCGACCTACTTCACGCTCAACGGCGAGAACCTCGGGCGGATGTCGAAGCAACAGCAACCCCGAGACCTGGCTGTTCGCGCCACCCGACCGATCCGGTCCGGACCAACCGCACCTGACGTGGCGGATCCGCTCGTCGAGCTCGCCGAGCGCCTGCAGGCGCGCTGCGTGGCGCGCGGGCTGACGCTCGCGACGGCCGAGTCGTGCACGGGCGGCCTGGTCGCCCACCTGATCACCGAGGTGCCCGGGTCGTCCGCGTACCTCGTCGGTGGCATCGTCGCCTACTCGAACGCCGTCAAGGAGCGCGAGCTCGGCGTGCCCGGCGACGTCCTCGCCGCACACGGCGCCGTGTCCGCGCAGGTCGCCGTGGCGATGGCCGATGGCGTGCGCACGCGGCTGCGACCGACCTCGGCGTCGCCGTCACGGGCGTCGCCGGGCCCGACGGCGGGACGGCGGCCAAGCCCGTCGGTCTCGTCTACGTCGCGGTTGCCGGGGCCGGCGAGCCGGTCGTCCGGCGGTTCCTGTGGCCGGGGGACCGGACCGAGAACAAGCGCGACTCCGCGCGCGCGGCGCTCGAGATGCTGCTGGAGCAGGTGGGGCCGGCCGACGCCGCCGGGTCGGCGGGAGCCGCTCCCGCCGCCAGGACTGGCCGATGAGCGTTCGCGGGGCGGCGGACGTCGGCGCCGGGCTCGCGCCGGCGCGAGCCGCCCGGCCGATCCGTGCCGGGCGAGCGGATCCACGTCGTTGGCGCGGCGGGCGCCGGCGCGTCCGCCGCGGCGCTGCTGGCCGCGTGGGCGGGCGCGACGGTCGACGGCTGCGACCCGGGGGGTCCGGGCCGTACACCCCGGCGCTCGACGCCGCCGGCATCGACGTCGCGCCGGCGCACGACCCGTCGCACGTCTGCGGGGGCCGGCACGCCGCCGGCTCGGCTCGCGGTGACCAAGGCGCTGACCGCGATCGACCCCGGCAACGCCGAGCTGGCCGCCGCTCGCGAGCGCGGGCATCCCGCTCGAGCCCTGGCAGCAGGTGGTCGCCGACGCCGCCGCGGGTCGCCGGCTGATCGGCGATCGCCGGGACGCACGGCAAGAGCACGTCCGCGGGCTGGCTCGTCCACGTCCTCGACGGCGGCCGGTCGCGACCCGGGCGCGTTCGTCGGGGCGCTCCTGCCCGCGACGCTCACCGGGCTCGGCGTCGCCGGCGACGGCGCGCCGGGGCGCGGGCGACGCGTTCGTCGTCGAGGCGGACGAGTACGCCGGCAACTTCGACGCGTACCGGCCGACGTCATCGTGCTCACCTCCGCCGAGTGGGACCACCCCGACGTGTTCGCCGACCGCGCCGCGGTGCTGGCCGCCTTCGAGGCGTGGATCCGGCGGGCGGCGGATGGCGGCGATGGGTCCGACGGAGCCACGCCGTGCCTCGTCGCGAACGTCGGCGACGACGGCGTCGCCGAGCTCGTCGACCGGCTCGACGGACTGGCCGGGGCGGATCCTCGCGACGGCGCTCGTCGACGCGGCGCCGCAGCGGCTGGGCAGCTTCGCCCGGGGCATCGCCGAGCGGTTCCGCAGCGCGACGGGTCCGGCCGACACGCTGCTCGGCCGGATCACGGCCGAGCGAGCCCGACGCGACGACGCTCGAGATCGCCGGCCTCGACCCGCTCGCGGGCCCCCGCCCGGTCCGGCTGCCGACGGCCGGCCGCCACAACGCGGCGAACGCGCTCGGCGTCGCCGGTGCCGCCGCGGCGCGTCGGCGTTGCCGCCGCCGCCGTCGTCGCGGGGCTGGCCGGGTTCGGCGGCGTCGGGCGGCGGCTCGAGCGCAAGGGCGAGGCGGCCGGGCGTCGTGGTCTACGACGACTACGGCCACCACCCGACGGCGATCCGCGAGACGCTCGCGGCGGTCCGCCAGCGCGAGCCCGGCCGGCGCGTGTGGGCCGTCTACGAGCCGCTGACCTACCACCGGACCGCGGCGCTGCTCGACGCGTTCGCCGAGGCGCTCGCCGGGCGCGGACGCCGTCGCGATCGCCGACATCTGGGCCGGCCGCGACCCGGACACCTCGATCAGCTCGGCGGCCGGCCTGGCGGAGGCCGTCGCCGCGCGCGCGCCGGCGATCCCCGTCGCCGCGCCGGGCAGCGTCGAGGCGACCGCCGCGTGGCTCGCGGGCGAGGTCCGCGCCGGGCGACGCGGTCCTCGTGATGGGCGGCGGCCGCTCGTACCGGATCGGCGAGCTGCTGCTCGAGCGCCTGGAGGACCGATGACCGCTCAGCTATCCCGCGGGCTACGACCTGCTCGAGGCGTTCGCGAAGGCGCGCAGCGCTACGACGGCGACGCGTTCGTCGACCTGTTCGCCGACGACGCCGAGCTCGTCCTCGACCCGTTCGAGCCCGCCGCTCGCCGGTCACAACGCGCTGCGGGCATACTTGCTGCAGGCGGCCGACGCGGAACGCCACTACGACCTGGCCATCGAGCGCCACTGGGTCTCGGGCGACACCGTCCTGGCCGCGTGGCACGCCAGCTGGAACCGGCGCACGGACGAGGCGACGGTCCGGCAGGCAGGCTTCCTCGCCGCCGAGGTGGGCGGGGACGGGCGCATCGTGCGCCTGCGGCTGTGGACGGTGACCCGCGAGCACCTCGCGGGCTAGAGAGGAGCGCGATGGCGGGCGAGGTCTCGTTCGACGTCGTGTCGGACTTCGACGAGCAGGAGCTGCGCAACGCGCTCGACCAGGTCCGGCGCGAGGTCCAGCAGCGCTACGACTTCAAGGGCGCGACCGTCGAGCTGACCCAGGAGAAGACGCGAGCTCGTGCTCGTCACGGACGACGACTTCCGGGCCCGCGCCGTGCGCGACCTCATCGAGTCCAAGGCGGTCCGTCGCAACCTGTCGCTCAAGATCTTCGACTGGGGCACGGTCGAGCCGTCGGGCGGCAACAAGGTCCGCCAGGTGATCACGCTCCGGCGCGGCCTGACCGACGACCTCGCGCGCAAGCTCGTCAAGCAGATCCGCGACGAGTTCCCCAAGGTCCAGCCGCGGATCCAGGGCGACGCGATCCGCGTCTCCGCGAAGAGCAAGGACGAGCTCCAGCGGGTCATCAGCCCGGCTGCGCGAGCTGGACCTGGAGGTCCCGCTCCAGTTCGAGAACTACCGGTAGGCGCCGCGATGCCCGGATCTGGACGCACCGCCACGGATCGTCATGGTCATCGTGGCCATCGTCGTCGTCGCGGGCATGCTCGCGGCGATGCTCGCAGACCGCGGCCATCCCAGCGGGTCGCTAGCGGCCCGACAACGTTCCGCACGCCCCGGCCCCGGACGGACCGCCGCCCAGGCCGGCCACAGGAGGTCGCGATGCACGCCCACCTCGACGAGCCGCTCGACCCCGAGGAGACCGCCTCGGCGACGACCCGGCCGCCGAACCCGCCGACGCCGACGGAGCCCACCGCCATCGGCGAACCTTTCGACACCCGCGAGCCCGTCGGCGTCATGGACCTCGATGCCACGGCGGCGGTCGACGCCCCGAGCGGCGGACGGACCCGACGACGTGGACGGCGCGAGCGACGCCCCAGCCGCGGACGGCGAGCGCGAGCCGACGAGCCACCGATGCCGACGAGGCCGCCGAGCGAGACGAGGCCGGGGAGCCCGAGGCCGTCGCCGAGCCGCGCCGCGCCGTCGACCGTCGCCGAGCTGATCGCCGCCACCCTGCGGGCCGCCGGCGTGCGCATCGCCTTCACCGTCCCCGGCGAGAGCTTCCTGCCCGTGCTCGACGCCCTGCAGGCCGCCGGGATCCGGATCGTCGCCACGCGCCACGAGGGCGGCGCGGCGTTCGCCGCCGAGGCCTACGGCCAGCTCACCGGGCGGCCCGCCGCCTGCCTCGGGACGCGCGCCGTCGGTGCCGCCAACCTCGCGATCGGCATCCACACCGCGACCGCCGACTCGACGCCGATGTTCGTGCTCGTCGGCCAGGTCGACCGCTCGCGTCCGCGGGCCGCGAGGCGTTCCAGGAGGTCGACCTCGTCAACACCATCGGCCGGCTCGCCAAGTGGGCGGGCGAGATCGACGACCCGGCGACCGCCGCGGCGACCCTCGAGGCGGCCGTCCGGGCCACCGTCGAGGGCCGGCCCGGGCCCGCGCTGCTCGCGCTGCCCGAGGATGTCCTCCACCTGGCGCTGCCCGAGGGCACGCGGGTGCCCGGTCGTGCGCGCGCACCCCGAGGCCCCGGCGCGCCGAGGACGTCCGCGCGGTGCTCCACCTCCTCGCGTCTGCCGAGCGGCCCGGTGATCCTCGCGGGCGCCGGCGTGCTGCGCGCCCGCTGCTCGAACGACCTCGTGCGCTTCGCGGAGCTGCTGCACGTCCCCGTCGATCGCCGCCTGGCGCCGCGGCGACGTCATCCCCAACGATCATCCCCTGTACCTGGGCATGGCCGGCTACGGCAGCCCCGCGGTGGTCCGCGAGCGGATCCGGACCGCCGACGCGCTGCTGGTCATCGGTTCGCGCCTGGGCGAGGTCACGACCGGCGGGCTACGCGATCCCCGCCCCGGGCCAGCGCTGGATCCACGTCGACCTCGAGCCGCGCGAGGGGGCCGTCGGCGAGTCGCCGGCGCCCGAGCGGGCGATCCGCTCCGACGCCCGCGCGTTCCTCCGCGCGGCCGTCGCGCGGCTCAAGGAGGCGGTCCTGCTCGCGGCGCCCGGTCGCGGCACGCGACGGCTACAACGGCGCGGACCGGGCGGCCTGGGAGGCCGCGACCGAGGTCGAAGGCGACGCCGTGGGACGGTCCCGGCGTCCATCCCGGGCGGATCATCGCCGACCTGCGGCGCCTGCTCCCCGACGACGCGATCCTGACCACCGACGCCGGCGCGTTCGGCGGCTGGGCGGCGCGCGGCTTCCGGTTCCGGCGGCCGGGCACGTTCCTCGGCCCGACGTCCGGCGCGATGGGCTACGGCTTCCCGGCGGCGCTCGCGGCCGCGCTCGTCCATCGCGAGCGGCGCGTCGTCGCGCTGCTCGGGCGACGGCGGCATGGGCATGTCGCTGGCCGAGGTCGAGACGGCCGTGCGCGAGGGCGCGCACGTCATCGCGATCGTGTTCGACAACGAGCAGTACGGGATGATCCAGGCCCACCAGGTCGCAGCGAGGGGAGCCCGACGTCGCCGGGCACGGACCTCGGGCCGATCGACTTCGCCGCCGCCGCGCGGGCCTGCGGCGCGCGGGGCGTCCGCGTCGACACCGACGCCGGGTTCGAGCCGGCGCTGCGGACCGCGCTCGCGGCCTCGGGCCCGACCGTGATCCAGCTCGCGCTCGACCGCCGCTGGGTCTCGGTGGACCAGCCCGCGACGGCGTGACGGGACGCGCGATGCCGCGGCTGACGCTCCACCTCGTCCCGGAGGCGGTCTGGGACGGCGCACGACCCGGCGACGCCGTACCTGCCGGCCGCGTACCCGGACGACGGGTTCGTCCACTGCACCGACGGCGACGACGGAGATGGTCGACGTCGCGAACCGGTTCTACGCCGGCGACCCGCGGCCGTTCCTGCTGCTCACGCTCGACCTCGAGCGGACGGGCAGCCCGTGGCGCTTCGACGACCCGGAGCGGCTGCTACCCGCACGTCTACGGCCCGATCGACCCGTCGTCGGTCGTCGAGGTCCGCCGGATGCTCCGGGCGACCGACGGTGCGTTCACTCGCGATCGGCCCGCGCTGACCAGGCCGGTCAGGGTTCCTCATCGCCGTACACGGTGTCGCATGCGCGACAGGATCCGGCCCGGCGGATCGCCCTACGATGTGCCCATCCGCGTTTGGCGGCCAGCAGAGGGTAGCCCAAGCAATGAGCGACCAGGGAACGATAAAGCCACCGGACGTCGAGGCGCGTCGCCAGGCTTACGAGGACTACGTTGTGCGGGAGACCGAGCTCCACAGAACGATGGACCACGACCTCGCGATGGATCCGTTCGACGAGGACGACGTTGAAGGCCACGGCAAGTGCAGGAACTGCGCCGGCTGACGCGACGACGCGAAACGCAGCGCTGAACGCGACAGTCGACGGGCCCGTGTAGGCGACTGGCAGAAATCAGCGGCCGCCTGGCAGGGCTGGGGCGACGCGATCGTGGTTCGCGCGTCCCTGCTGCACCGAGGCGAGCTACCGAGGCCCGCCGTCGCCCCGTCCAGCTCTCTTGTGAGCGCGCCGCTGATCGGGCGGCGTCTCCTCCGCCCATCGGTCCATGATCTGCTTGAACACCTTGCCCATGCCCGGACGCATCAGCGCCCGCCGGGCCGCCTCGGCGTCATGGTCCCGCCGCTTGTCGCGAGCGATCTCGCGCGGGTCGAGGTCGTCGTCCATGCGCGGATCGTGCTGCTGATCGGCCTCGTTCGTCAACGGGCGGTGCCGGCGGCCGGGTACGATGCGCCCGACATGCGGGCCGGTCACCTCGTCTCCACCGCGATGCCGCTGATCCGCGCCACGCTGTGCGCGATCGCCCTCGGCGCAGGCGTCATCGCCTGCGGGAGCACGACGCCGACCCAGGCGCCCGCGAGCGGCGTCGCGCCACCCGCCGATCCATCAGCCGCGGCCGTCGTCGAGACCCCGTCCGCCACGAGCGCTCCGCCGGATGTCGAGACGCCGTCCCCCACGGCCCCGGCCGAATCCGCCGCGTCAAGCGCGGCTCCCACCGACGCCCCGGCACCGACCGCGAGTCCGGTCCTGAGCGTCTCGCCGCCGCCGTCGGCACCGCCGCTCGGCCGTCGAGTCCCGACGACGTGGACCTCACGGACCTCGAAGCGCTTCGCGTACCGGATGGCGTACCCGGTCGGACTGGGTCGTCAAGGCCCGGCAACCGCAAGTACGCCGACGCCTACCTACGGCTTCGGCGGGCACGGCGCCTGTTCGCGTCCCGGGCGAAGAACCACGGCCTGACGCTCAAGCGACCTGTCCTCGGCGCTCACCCGCTACCTGCCCGAGATCTCCGGCGTGCCGCAGTTCGAGATCGACCGCAACCGGCCCGCGCGCCTCGGCCCGCTCACGGCCCGGCGGATCGAGTTCCAGCTACACGCTACAAGGGCCAGCGCTACTGGGCGGATCGGCTACCTCGCGGTCAAGGGCCGCAACTACTACTGGGTCGACGCTCGAGACGACGGCGACGACCGACGCCGCGGACCGCGCCCTGGCTGCACGCTTCGCGCGGTCGTTCAGCCCGCGCTGAGCCGCCTTCAGCGGCAGTGCCAGCCGCCGTCGACGATCAGGTCGACGCCGTTCACCGCGCCGTTCTCGAGCAGGAACACCGTCGCATCGACGATCTCCGTCCATCTGCGCGAGGCGGCCCGATCGGCGTCTCGGACGTGTAGCGCGCGATCGCCGCCGGCTTCTCGGACCAGTAGGGGCTGTCGCCGACGACGCCCGGGTGGATCGAGTTGACGCGGATCGGCCGCAGCTCCTCGACGAGGGTCCGCGTCAGGCCGACGACGCCGCCGTTGACCGTCGTGACCGTCGTGGAGCCCGGGTACGGCCGCTCCTTGGCCATGCCGCCGAACAGCACGACCGACGACGTGTCCGTCAGCCGGGTCGCGCAGCGTGCTCGACGACCGTCGTGTAGCCGACGAGCTTGAGCGTGACCAGGCGGATCGCGCGCTCGATGGAGTAGTCGGCGATGGTGTTCTGGTCGCGGTCGATGGCGACCAGCGCGAGGCGGTCGACGGGCCCGACGTCGGCGAGCGCCGGCGCGATCGTCTCGGGCTCCGCGAGGTCGAACGTGATGCCGCGGACCGACCCGCCGACGTCGGCGACGGCCGCCGCCACGTTCTCCGACGACTGGCCGGTCAGCACGACGTCGCGGCCCGAGCGCCGCGTAGTGGCGGACGAGCTCGAGGCCGATGGCGCGCGTGCCGCCCACGATGACGACGGATCCGGGGTTCGACATGGGGACCTCCTCGACGTGTGCGATCAGGGTTCGGTGGTGTCTCGCCGGGCCAGGCCTCGATGCCGCGCCGCGAGCGCGGCCCAGGTGGGCTGCCAGCGGTACGAGTTGCGGGCCGGCGGCTGGGGCGCCTGCGTCTCGAGCCAGCGGACCCGGTCCGGCCCGTCGTTCCAGAAGCCGTGGAGGCTGCCGACGCCCGGAGAACACGACGTCGCCCGGCGCGGAACGTGTAGGGCTCGCCGTCGAGCTCGGCCTGGACCTCGCCCGCGAGGAAGACGTACGCCTCCTCGAACGGGTGGTCGTGCGCCTGGGCCGCGCCGCCGACCTCGTAGTCGACCGTGAACATCGTCATGTGGTCGGCGCCGAACGGCTTGTCGACGAGCATCTTCACGGAGATCCCGCTGTAGGCGAGGATCGCGATGTCCATGCCGGCGGGCTCGCGGCCGCGGGCCGGGTCCGCTGACCGCGCAGCGCCTCGAGCCTGGGGCGGCGTGCCCGTCGTAGTGGCCGACGAAGCGCCGCGTCGGGTCCGGCCGACCGAGGGCGCACCGCGGCGGCCGTCAGCGCCTCCACGTTCGGGCCGGCCGCGGGCGAAGATCGTGTCCGGGACCGGGGCGTCGGGCGGCCGGCGCGGCGGCGTGGACACCGACAGCCAGCGGACGCCGGTCGTCGCCGGTCGCCGGCGAGCGTGTGGTGGGTCCCGATCGGGATCAGCGCGAAGTCGCCGGCGACGAGCCGGTGCACGCGGCGGTCGATCTCGAAGATCAGCTCGCCCTCGAGGACGTACAGCGCCTCCTCGAACGAGTGGATGTGCCGCCCGAGCCAGCCGCCGGGCGCGAGCGCCCCGGCCGCGAGCTCCGTGTGGGCCGCCCCCTGCGCCGGCCCGACGAGGACGGCGCGGGACAGCCCCGACGACGTCGGCGAGCCCGTGATGGGCGTGTCGGCGAACGACCAGTCGATGCGGCCGACGTGATGCATGGGTGCCCCCGTGCTTCCTGCGCTCAGGCCTGGCGGCGCGACCAGGCGTCGGTGCCGACCGCGAGCAGGAGGATGATCCCGAGCGTGATCTGCTGGTAGTACGGGTCGAGGCCCAGGAGGTTGAACCCGTTCGCCACGAGGGCGACGAACAGGCAGCCGAGGACGGTCCGCTGGACCGAGCCCTCGCCGCCCATGATGCTCGTCCCGCCGACGATGATGCCGGTCAGCACCGTGAACGTCAGGAAGCTCCCGGCCGACGCCTGGGCGCTCAGGACGCGCGAGGCGTCGATGGTCCCCGCGAGGGCGGCCGCCGCGCCGCTCAGGGCGAACGTCGCGACGCGGACGGTGTTGATCCGGACGCCGCCGAGCCGGGCCGCCTCGGCGTTGCCGCCGGTCGCGTAGACGTAGCGGCCGAACGTCGTGCGGCTCAGCAGGATCGCCGTGGCGATCGCGAACGATGATCATCATCCAGGCGGCGCTCGTGATGCCCGAGGATCTTCGTGCCGGCGAACACCTGGAACTCCGGGTGGTCGAACACGACGACGAGGTTGCCGTGCGTGGCGATCGCGCCGATGCCGCCGACGACGAACGACATCGCCAGGGTGCCGATCAGCGCGTTGATCCGGAAGCGGGTCACGATCACGCCGTTCGCGAGGCCGATCACGAGCCCGACGAGCACGCCGGCGATGATCGCCGACCGGTGGCCCGAACGACACCGCGAGCTGGGCGGCGGTCGCGCCGGCGAGGCCGTAGATCGCGCCGATGGACAGGTCGATGCCACCGGCGATCAGCACCAGCGTGCCCGCCGCGGCGACGATGATGATCCCGGACTGCTGGTCGAGGATGTTGGCGAGGTTCTGGAAGCGCAGGAACGGCCCGCTGATGATGCTCAGGATCACGAACGCGACCGACGAACGGGATCATGATCCCGCCCCGGCGGATCAACGACTGGGCGCGGGCCCGCGCGCTGGGCCCGAGCCGCCTCGGCCGCTGGCGTCGTCGCCGTCATGCCGCGCTCGATGCCCGGCCGAACGACGCGGCGAGGATCGCCTCCTCGGTGATGTCGTCGCCCGAGAGCTCGGCGACCACGCGGCCGCCGCGCATGACGATCACGCGATGGGCGAGCCCCAGCACCTCCTCGATCTCGTTGGAGATCAGCAGGATCGCGACGCCGCTCGCCGCGAGGTCCGACGATCAGCTCGTAGATGTCGCGCTTCGCCCCGACGTCGACGCCGCGGGTCGGCTCGTCGGCGATGAGCACCGTGGGGTGGGCGAGCAGGGCCCGCGCGAACATGAGCTTCTGCTGGTTGCCGCCCGACAGGGTGGTCGGGCGTGGTCTCGAGGTCGCCGGAGGCGGCGACCTTGCGCAGCGCCTCCTTGGCCAGGGTCGATTCCATGCCCACGCCGGACGAACCCGAACCGGCCGAGCGACGCGCAGGCTGGCGAGGCTGACGTTCTCGCGGACGGGCCGGCGCAGCATCAGGCCGTCGTCCTTGCGCGACTCGGGGATCATCGAGACGTTGGCACGCAGCGACCCGAGTGGCGTGCCGGTGAGGCGGGTGGTGCCGGCCGTCATCTCGCCGGCGGTGGTCGGCGCGGCGCCGAAGATCGCCCGGGCGAGCTCGGATCGGCCGGCGCCGACGAGGCCCGCGAGGGCCACGATCTCGCCGGCCCGGATCTCGAGCGACGCGCTCGATACGCCCGCTGCGGTCAGGTCGCGGACGGTGAGGGCGGCCGGCGCTCCGCGGCCGGCGGCTGCTTCGGTGGGTAGGTCCGGCTGACCGATCGGCCGAGCATGGCGGCGACCAGGGTGTCCTCGGTCTCGTCCGCGGCCGGGCTCGGTCTTCACGACCTGGCCGTCGCGCAGGACGGTGATCGTGTCCGCGAGGGCGAGCACCTCGCCCAGGAAGTGGGAGACGAGGATGACCGTCCGCCCGCCGGCCGTGAGGCCGCGCACGATCTCGTGGAACCGCTGCCACCTCGGTCGCCGACAGCGCCGCGGTCGGCTCGTCGAACACGATCAGCTCGGCGTCGCGGGCCAGGGCCCGGAGGATCTCGACCTGCTGCTGCTTCGCCAGCGGGAGCGACCCGACGACCGCGTCGGCCGGCACGTCGAGGCCGGTGTCGGCCACGAGCCGCTCGAACCGCTCGAGCAGCCGGCGTCGCTGGACGAAGCCGAGCCGGCGTGGCTCGTTGCCGAGGAAGACGTTCTCGGCCACCGTGCGCTGGGGGACGACCGCCACCTCCTGGGCGACGAGCGCGATGCCGCGCTCGAGCGCCTCGCGCGGCGAGCCGAAGGAGACCGGCTCGCCGCGGAGCGACAGCTGACCCTGGTCGGGCGGGAAGACCCCGGCCACGATCTTGCCCAGCGTGGACTTGCCGGCCCCGTTCTCGCCGACGAAGGCGTGAACGGAGCCGGCGTTGATCGCGACCGAGACGCTCGTCGAGCGCCCTGGTGCCGCCGAACGACTTGCCGACCCCGATGATCTCGAGGTGGACGTCGCCCTGGCCCATGACGTGCTCCTCGGACGATGGTCAGCCCGGCCACTCCGCGAGGGTCAGGAACTTGTCGACGTTGTCCTGGGTGACCACGCCGCCGTCGGGCAGGTTGGCGAGGACGTCGACGCCCGCCGCCGCGCACGCCGGTCCGGATGGCCTGGATGAACTGCTCGGTGCCCAGCTTGCCCTCGGTCGCGGGGGCCTGCATGACGGTGCCGAACCGCTCACCCGACTTGATGCCCTTGAACGCGACGTCGCCGCCGCCGTAGCCGACGAGCTTGACCTTGTCCGCGACGCTCGCGGCCTTGACGGCCTGGAGCGCGCCGGTGATGGCCTGGTCGGCGCCGGTGATCACGTTGATCTCCGGGTGCGCCGTCAGCATGTCCTGGGCCGCCTTGAGGCCGTGTCGGGGTCGTGTAGAACGACTCGCCCTCGGCGACGACCTTGATGTTCGGGTTGACCGCGGTCGCCTTGTCGAATGCCTCCCGAAGGGACGCGTCGAGCGCGGCCGCCTTGACCGACCAGATGTAGCCGACGTTGCACGGGTTCGTGTCGGCGCAGGCCTTGACGACGAGCTCGCCGATCTTGCGGCCGAGCTCGCTCGGGACGAACACGACGTTCGACAGCTGGCCCGGGACCTGGAGGGCCGCAGTGGTGTTGTCGGTGCCGAGGATCTGGTCGATGTTGCCGATCGCGACGCCCGCGGCGATGGCGGCCTTGGCGCCTTCGACGAGGCCTGCGCCGTAGACCGGCTGGAGGATGATCGCCGTCGTACTTGCCCGACGTGACCGCGTCCTGGAGCAGCCTTGACCTGCGTGCCGGGGTCGAGGTTGCCGTCGAACACGGTCAGCTTGGCGTTGTTGGCCGCGGCCGCGGCCTGGGCGGCCTCGAGCATCGGCGCGTCGTAGCTGTTCTGCCACGGCGAACGAGATGTAGCCGAGCTCGAGCGGATCGTTGTTGACGATCGCCGCCGACGCGCTCGGCGCCGCCTCGCTCGCGGCGGCGCTCGGGGTCGCCGCGGCCGGGGTCGCCGCCGCGGCGGACGCCACGGCCGATGCAACGGCGGACGCCGCTGGCGTGCTGCAGGCGGCGAGTGCGACCGCCGCCCCGGCGACGAGGCACCGCTACCCGCATGACGGCATGACTCGAATCAAGACCAGCGCGCATGTGTCCTCCTCCACGGCGTGGCTCGCCACGACGTTCGCGAGTGTGCAAAGCCAATGAACGCACTGTCAAGCCGGATTGCAACTCGCTGTAACGGCCCGGTGATGGGCGGCCGGCCGGAGTCAGCGCTTGGCGACGTCCACGGATCCGCGGCCCTGCACGAACCAGACGGCGCGGGCCGGCACGTCGCCGGCGTTGAACAGCCGGTGGGGGACGCCGAGTCGAAGCTGATCGCATCGCCCGGCTGGAGGAGGTACTCGTCGAACCCGATGCGGACGGTGAGCGTCCCGCTCAGGACGTAGCCCCACTCCTGGCCCGTGTGGCGCTGGAACGCGTCCGCGGGGCTCGACTCGCCGCCGACCTCGTAGGTCACGTGGAGGAAGTCGACGTTGCGGATCGACTCGGTCGTCAGGCGCTCCCAGACCACGCCCGACCCGAGCCGGATCGTGGATCGAGAGGCGGCTCGCTGAACGGGAACGTGCGGCGAAGTGGTCTCGACATGGTGCCCGTCGAACGGCGTCGGCCCCCGCGCCGTTGACGACCGGTGGCTGGGTGTCCATGAACAGCAGGACGTCGAGCGAGATGCCCGAGCTCGTTGGCCAGCGCGTAGAGCGTGTTGACGGACGGCTTGGCGCGCCCGGTCTCGACCTGGGAGATGAGGCTCGGCGACACGCCGACCAGCTCGGCGAGCCGCCGGAGGCTCAGGCCGCGCGCCCGGCGCGCCTGGCGGAGCCGGTCGCCCATGTCGGCGTACTCGGGCTCCGTCGATCCACTGCGCCGCTCGAGGCCCACGCGATCTCCCTCGCTTGCTGTTGCGCGCCAATCCATCGCTACCTGTCGACGTACGTTGCGACGGGTTGCGCCGAGCTCCGCTGGCTGTGTAGCATTAGTGAACGGTGCGGTCGACGCCGACGCGCCCGGCGAGCCCGCTGCAGGAAAGGATCCGATGAGGACGTTCGCGTCGCCGGGAGCGATGACCGTCGACTGGGAGGAGCGGGTCAACCCCGACCGGCTCCGGTCGTACCGCTTCGGGCGCGCCAGGGCCGCCCTCGACGGCCTCGGACCTCGGCGCGCTCCTGCTGTTCGACTTCAACAACATCCGCTACGTCACCAGCACCCACATCGGCGAGTGGGCGCGGGACAAGATGACCCGCTACGCGCTCCAGACGCGCGGCGGCACGCCCGCACATCTGGGACTTCGGGTCAGCCGCCAAGCACCACCGCCTGAACTGTCCCGTGGCTCGCCCAGGAGAACATCCACGCCGGGATGGTCGGGCTGCGCGGGGCGGTCGCGCCCGACGCCGGCCTGTTCCGGCGCGCCGCGCGCGAGATCTGCGAGATCCTGCGAGGCCGAGGGCGTGCTCGACATGCCGCTCGGTGTCGACATCGTCGAGCCGCCGATGATCGCCGCGCTCGAGGCCGAGGGGATCATCGTCCGCGACGGCCAGCAGGTGATGCTCGACGCCCGCGAGGTCAAGTCGATCGACGAGATCATGCTGCTCAACACCGCCTGCTCGATGGTCGACGGCGCCTACCAGATGCTCGTCGGAGCGGCTCAAGCCGGGCGTCCGCGAGAGCGACCTCGTCGCCGACGTGACCAAGTTCCTGTTCGACCTCGGCTCGGAGCACGTCGACAACATCAACGCGGTCTCCGGCGAGCGCTGCAGCCCGCACCCGCACGTGTTCAGCGACCGGATCATCCGGCCCGGCGACCAGGCCTTCTTCGACATCATCCACACGTTCGTCGGCTACAAGACCTGCTACTACCGGACGTTCGTCGTCGGCAGCGCCACCGACGCCCAGCGCGACGCGTACACGCAAGGCGCGCGAGTGGATCGACGCCTCGATCGAGCTCATGCGGCCGGGCGTCGGCACCGACCAGGTGGCCGCCGTGTGGCCCAAGGCCGAGGCGTTCGGCTTCTCGAGCGAGATGGAGTGCTTCGGCCTCCAGTTCGGCCACAGCGTCGGCCTGTTCCTCCACGAGCGCCCGATCATCAGCCGCCTCAACTCGCTCGAGCACCCGGTGGAGCTCAAGGAGGGCATGGTCATCGCCCTCGAGACGTACTGCCCGGCCAAGGACGGCTACTCGGCGGCCCGGATCGAGGAGGAGGTGGTCATCACGGCCGACGGGCCGCAGGTGATCACGAAGTTCCCGTCGCAGGAGCTGTTCGTCGCCAACGCCTACTGAGGCCCGCACGCATGACCGACGCGGCCGTCGCCGCGCCCGACCTCGAGACCGCTCTCGGCATCTACCGCACGATGGTCGAGTGCCGCGCGTTCGAGACGCGCGCCCAGGAGCTGTTCTTCGAGGGTCTGGTGCGCGGGCACGACGCATCTCGGCATCGGCCAGGAGGCGGTCGCCGCCGGGGTCGCCGCGGCGATGCGCACCGACGACTACACGTTCTGCACGTATCGCGGCCACAACCACACGCTCGCCCGCGGCGTGCCGATGGCGCCGATCCTGGCCGAGCTGTTCGGGCGCGGCACGGGGCTGCTCGGCGGCAAGGGCGGCTCGATGCACCTGACCTCGGTCGAGCACGGCGTCATGGGCAGCTACGCGATCGTCGGCGCCCACCTTCCGATCGCGCTGGGCGCGGCGTGGTCGGCGCAGTACCGCGGCACGAGCCAGGTCGCGGTGTGCTTCTTCGGCGACGGGACGACCAACATCGGCGCGTTCCACGAGGCGCTCAACATGGCCGCCGTCTGGAAGGCCCCGGTCGTGTTCGTGTGCGAGAACAACCAGTACATGGAGTACACGCCGATCGGCGCCGTGACCGCCGTCCCGCGGCCGGCGGCGGACCGGGCGAGCGCGTACGGCCTCGAGCCGATCGTCGTCGACGGCAACGACCCCGACGCCGTCTGGGTCGTGGCGACGGAGGCGATCCGCCGCGCGCGGGCGGGGGAGGGCCCGTCGCTGATCGAGGCCCTGACCTACCGCCACGGCGGCCACTCGCGCGCCGATCCCGGCAAGTACCGCCCCGACGACGAGGTCAAGGCCTGGCTGGCCCGCGATCCGCTCCCGCGCTACCGCGAGCGGCTGCTGGCGACCGGCGCGGACGAGGCGACCGCTGGCCGCGATCGAGGCCGAGACGCGGGACAAGGTCGCGGCGGCGGAGCAGGAGGCGCGCGAGGCGCCGGAGCCCGATCCCGCCGTGCTCGAGACGCAGGTCTGGGCCGACGGCGGGTCGTCGTGGCGGGGTGACGGCTCGTGACCGAACTCACCTATCGCGCTGCGGTCGCCGAGGGCATCGCCCGCGAGATGGACCGCGACCCGTCCGTCGTGCTGATCGGCGAGGACGTCGGCGCGGCCGGCGGCGTGTTCAAGCTGACCGAGGGCCTGTTCGCGCGGTTCGGCGACGAGGCGCGTCCGGGACACGCCGATCAGCGAGCAGGCGATCGTCGGGGCCGCGATGGGCGCCGCGATGACCGGCCTGCGCCCGATCGCCGAGCTGATGTTCAGCGACTTCTTCGCCGTCACCTGGGACATGGTGATCAACCAGATCGCCAAGGCGCGCTACATGACCGACGGCCAGGTATCGATCCCGATCGTGCTCCAGACCGCCAACGGCTCGGGACTGCGGTTCGGGGCCCAGCACAGCCAGAGCGTCGAGAACTGGGCGATGGCGATCCCGGGCCTCAAGGTCGTCGCGCCGTCGACGCCCGCCGACGTCGTCGGACTGATGGCGTCGGCGGTGCGCAGCGACGACCCGGTGATCTTCTGCGGGAGCAAGTCGCTGTTCGCGAGCAAGGGCGAGGTCCCCGACGGCGAGCACGTCGTGCCGCTCGGGCAGGCCGCGGTCGTCCGCGAGGGCGTCCGACTGCACGATCGTCGCCCTCGCGGCGATGGTCCCGCGGGCCGTCGAGGCGGCCGGACGCCTCCACGCCGACCACGGGATCGACGCCGAGGTCATCGACCTGCGCAGCCTCGTCCCGCTCGACGTCGCCAGCGATCCTCGACGTCGGTCGCCAAGACCAGCCGGCTGTTCACCGTCGAGGAGAACCCGCGCCTGCTGGGCTGGGGCGCCGAGATCGTCTCGATCGTCGCCGACGAGGGATTCTGGAGCCTCGACGCCCCGATCGGCCGGATCACCACGCCGCACATCCCGCTGCCGTCGGCGGCGTCGCTCGAGGACCTCGCGGTCCCGGGCGTGGACCGGATCGTCGACACCGTCCGCCGCCGGATGGAGGAGGCGAAGTGACCGACGGCCGGTTCCGGCACCACCGTCGGCCTCGTCGGCACGGGCCGCATGGGCTCGGCGATGGCGCAGGGCGCTCGCCCGGGCGGGCGTGCCGCTCGTCGTCCACAACCGGAGCCGGCGACCGGGCGCAGGCGCTCGCCGACGAGCTGGGCGCGCGGGTCGCCGGCAGCCCGGCCGAGGTCGCCGCCGCGGCGGACGTCACGCTCACGATGCTCGCCGACGACGCGGCCGTGGCCGAGGTCTTCGGCGGCGCGCGCGGCCTGCTCGCCGGAGCCCGGCGCGGGATCCGTCCTCGTCGACCTCAGCACCGTCACGCCGGAGGCGCTGCGCGCGTTCGCCGCCGCCGCCCGGGCCGCAGGGCGTCGGGCTGCTCGACTCGCCGGTGAGCGGCTCGACGGCCACCGCGGAGTCCGGGCAGCTCACGCTGATGGTCGGCGGCGAGGCCGCGGACCTCGAACGAGCCCGGCCGGCCCTCGAGCCGCTGGCGAAGGCGATCTTCCACCTCGGCCCGCTGGGCACCGGCGCCGCGATGAAGCTCGCGGTCAACACCGTGATCTTCGGCCTCAACGGCGCGGTCTCCGAGGGCCTCGTCCTGGCCGAGCTCGCCGGCATCGACCGCGCGGCGGCCTACGACGTGCTCGCCGCGAGCGCGGTCGGGGCGCCGTTCGTCGGCTACAAGCGCGCGGCGTTCGTCGACCCCGAGGGCACGCCCGTGGCCTTCTCCCTCGACCTCGCCGAGAAGGACCTGCGCCTGATCACCGCGCTCGCCGACACGCTCGGCGTCCCATGCCCCAGGCGACCGCCAACCTCGCCCTCATCCGCGTCGGCATCCACCGGCGGTCGCGGGGGCCAGGACTTCTCGACCGTCGCGGAGGAGCTGCGCGCGAGGCCCGACGGCCGGTCGCGGCCGGCGCGCGGGCGCGCCAACGAGGAGGGGCGACCATCGCCCGAGACGCAGTCACGGCCGACGCCGCCGACGCCCGCACCAGTCGTCATCGATGACGTCGCATGCAGGAGGCACCCATGGCTGACCGGATCCTCATCAAGAACGCGATCGTCCTGACCCAGGACCCGTCGATCGGCGAGCTGCCGCAGGCCGACGTCCTCGTCGAGGGCGACAAGATCGCCGCGGTCGGGCCGAACCTCGCCGCCGACGGCGCCAAGGTGATCGACGCCGCCGGCGACATCGTGATCCCGGGATTCATCGACACCCACCGCCACACGTGGGAGACGTCGATCCGGACGTGCGCCCCGGACTTCGCGCTGATCACCTACTTCGGCTCGATCCTCGACAAGTTCGCCCCGCACTACCGGCCGGACGACGTGCTCGCCGCGAACCGCTGGGGCGCGCTCGAGTGCATCAACGCGGGCATCACGACCCTCGTCGACTGGTCGCACATCATGAACACCCCCGACCACGCCGACGCCGCGATCGCTGGCCTCGCGGACACGGGCATCCGGTCGGTGTTCGCGTACGGCTTCGGGAACACCTCGCTCGTTGACTGGTGGTTCGGGCCCGACTACACGGGCAGCGTGCTCACCTCCGACGGGTCCGACGCCCGCCGCCTGCGGAAGCAGTACTTCAGCTCCGACGACTCGCTGATCACGATGGCCCTCGCCACGCGCGGGACCGGGCTTCTGCAAGCCCGACGTCGTCCGCCACGACTGGGAGCTCGCCAAGGAGCTCGGCGTCAACATCACCGTCCATGTCGCCATGGACCGGTTCGGCTACACGAAGCTCCAGGTCCTGGCGCTCCGCGACATGGACCTGCTGTACCCGAACACCACGTATGTCCACGCCTCGCACTTCACCGAAGAGGAGTGGGCGCTGGTCCGCGACTCGGGCGGCAACGTGTCGTTCGCGCCGCAGATCGAGGTCCAGATGGGCCACGGCTGGGCTCCGGCGGTCACGGCGCTGTCGCTACAACGTCCCGATCGGGCTCTCGTCCGACGTCGCCACGACGGCCCCGTCGGACCAGTTCACCCAGATGCGCTCGATCCTGGGCTCCGAGCGGGGTCGCAAGCACCAGGAGGCGTGGGACGCCAACCTCGACGGGCTCGAGGCGTCGCCCGGGCTCATCACCTCGCGCCAGGTCCTCTCGTGGGCGACGCTGGGCGGGGCCCAGGTCGCGGGCATCGCGGACCGGACGGGCTCGATCACGCCCGGCAAGAAGGCCGACATCGTGATCATCGACGGGTCGGCGGTGAACGTCGCCCCGGTCATCGACCCGGTCGGGGCCGTGGTCTGCGCGGCCGACGTCTCGAACGTCAAGACCGTCATCGTCGACGGCGAGATCCTCAAGCAGGACTTCAAGCTGGCGGCGTCGCTCGAGCGCCCCCCGCAAGGACGTCGAGGCCTCGCGCGACTACCTGCTCGCAAAGTTCGGCGATCCTGAGCCGGGCTGGCTGCCGGCCAAGGCGACCGCCTGACCCAGGCGCCAACCTCGCCCTACCTGAGCCCGGGCGGCGCCGCCGTCCGGGCTCTTCGATTCCTGGCGGTCGCGAGTCGCGTGCGCGATCCGCCGCACGGCGGCGTTCGGCCGGACCTGTGCCGGTCAGGCGCCGCGGCTCGCCACGATCGAGAACGACAGCGGCAGCCGACCGCGCTCCTCGGGCCGCACGTCGCGGTGCCCGGCCCACCAGTCGACCGGGTGCTCGGTCACGCGCTCCAGGCGTAGCCCGGCGCCGAGCAGCGCCGTCACGATCTCGCCCAGCGTCCACGATCGGGCGAACTTCTCGTGCTGCTCTGCGTCGGGGAGCGACAGCCGGTCGATGTACTCGGGGGCCCAGCCCCGTGAGGCCTCCGGTCCCGCGAAGTAGTCGTAGTCGGTGAGCAGCCAGCCGCCGTCGGGATCGGCGTCGAACAGCCACTCGGCCGGGTGGCCGTCGAAGATCACGAGGCGGCCGTCGGGTGCCAGCAGGCGGCGCAGCACGGCGGCCCACGCGTCGAGATCCTGCAGCCACAGGATCGCGCCGCGGCCCGTGTACACGAGGTCGCCGGTGCCGTCGAGATCGTGGGGGGTGTCGAGCACGTCGGCCTCCACCCATCGGGCGGGGGCGCCGGTGGCAGCCGAGAGGCGCGCGGCCAGCTCGAGCATGCGCGGGCTGAAGTCGACCCCGACGACCTCGTCCGCGCCGGAGGTCCACAGGGAGAGCGTGTCGCGCCCGCCCGCGCACTGGAGGTGGATCGCCCGGCGGCACCGGCCGCGGAGGTCGCCGATGAGGTCGTGCTCGACCGGCAGCAGGATTCGAGCCGCCGGCCCGGATCAGCTCGACAGCCTCGTCGAACCAGCCCTCGTAGCGCTCGGCGGCCTCGTCCCAGGCGGCCCGGGTGGCGGCGTGCATGCCGCGCACGTCGGCCGCCTCGGCGGCCGTGGCGGGCCGGACGTCGGGGCTCGTGGCGGGGTCATCCATGGGGCGGGAGTCTACGCGGGCGGGACACATGAAAGCCGCCGTCCTGTGGGACGACGGCCGACGAGTGCGTTCCTGGGGCCGGGCGCAGTACCGGCCCCATCTCGAGTGGCGGTGCGGGCGCGTGCCCGGACCGCCCGGCTCAACCGGCGCGGGTGTCGCTCGAGATGTTGCCCGCGCGGGGGATGGTCGCCACGTTCGAGGCGCCGCACGACGCGTCTTCGCTCGCAGGCGACTGGCTCGATGTCAGCCAGCGCCGTCGCGAGCCGAGCCCTGGGGCCGTTCGCATCGTCATCTCCGGACCTCCGGGAGACCTCCACGCGGGAGGGAGATCGACAGCCCGATTATCGCCCCGGATGCAACTCCCGGCAACTACCGCAGGGTCAATCGCAGAGCGCTTCGATTCCGGCCACCGGCTTCGTCGCGGGCCTTGACGAAGAGGGCGAGCGTGCCCGCCGAGCCGTGGGGCCGGGCCGTGATCGTGGCCGTCCACGTCGAGCCGGAGGTCCGGGTCATCGTGATCGTCCACGGGCTCACGCCGGCCTCGCGGACGACGACGATCGGCGTCGAGGACAGCGGCTCGGCGGACCGGGCGGTGAGCGTGAACCGCTTCCCGCGGACCGCGGTCGACACCGATGCCCCGAGGCGGAACGCGTCGGCGGTGACGGATACCGACTGCGTCGCGTGCTGGGTGCCGTTGGTGGCCGAGACGACGATCCGGTAGGCGCCCGGCTTCGCGAAGCCTCCGCCGGTGACCCTGCCGTTCCAGGACCAGGTCGCCGGTCCGGCCTTCTGCACCTTGTCCGTGTTGGCCCTGCGGACGACGGCGCCCTGGGCGTCGACGACCTGGACGGTGACCTTTGCCCTCGACAAGAGGCGGTAGGAGACCGCGGCCCGGGCGGCGAGCTTGTCCGCGTCCTGGGGGTAGAACAGCGCGGTCGAACGCTCGAGGCCGGCGAGAGCGGCGTAGACGTCGACGTCGATGGGGGCAGCCGTGTCGGTATTGCCGACGACGTCGCGTGCTCCCAGCGTCACCGTGTACCGGCCATCGGGGACGGCCTTGCCGCGCGACGTCCGGCCGTTCCAGCGGATCGACCCGCCCGAGGTCGCCGTCGAGGTGAGCGTGCGCACGGCGACGCCGTCCGGACCGGCGATCGTCGCACTGACGGTCGAGGGTTCGGAGACCGTGAACGGGATCGTGACGGTCTCGCCCGTGCCGTCGCCGTTGGGCGAAACGGTCGGGGGCCCGTCGCCGGGCACGGTGGGCTTCAGGACCGGTGCCACCGTGTCGATCCGGAACGAGCGGCTCGTGGTCGCCTGGTTGCCGGCGGCATCGGTCGCCGTGAACGCGACAACGTGGCCGCCGTCCTTCTTGATCACGACGGAACCCGACGTGAGTGCCTTGGCGGCCTTGCCGTCGATGGCCACGAGCTTGCCGACGACGCCCGAGGTCGCGTCGGCGAAGGCGGGCTTGAGGGTCACCTCGCTCCGCCAGGTCGAGGCCGCGTCGCCGGCCGTGCCGTTCATGGCCACGGCGATCGCGGGCGGCCGGGTATCGATCCGGTACGCCAGGTGATGCCACGCCCCCCGGTTACCGGCCTTGTCGACCGCGCGGTAGTCGATCGTCGTCCGGCCGTTGCCCGCGATCGTCACGCCATGGGCGTAGGCCTTCGCGCCGCCGCCGTTCACGCGGTAGGTGATGCCGTGCACGCCCGAGAGGGCATCACGGGCGGTCAGTGTCAGCTCGACCGGCGACACCTTCCAGCCGTCGAGCCCGGCGGTCGAGCGCTGGGTCGCCTTCGAGATCGGGGCGGTCGCGTCGAGCGTGAAGCTGCCGTGGGCGGTGATGCCGGCGTTGCCCCAGTCGTCCTTCGCCCGCAGGGACCAGGCATACGGGCCGTCCTTCACCGCGTCGCCCGAGGCGCCGGTGAGCGGCCACGCAAAGCGCACGATGTCGCCCTGGAGGGTCTGGGAGCGCACGGTCCGCCCGGCGGCGTTCCTCACCGTGAGGGTCGCGTCGACACGCTCGGAGAACCGCGCGGCCACCACGAGCTCGTCGTGGAGGCCGTCGTCGTTGGGCGAGAGCAGGCCTCCGCTGCGGTCGAGCGACCAGGTCTTCGTCGCGGCGGAATCGCGCGGCGTGATCCCCGTCGCCCGGACGTAGCCCTTGGTCGAGGTCCCGAGGACCGTGACGGCGAACACGCGCGTCCCGCCCTTGGCGGCGTCCTGCTCCTTGGTGAGGCGCAGCCGGGTGGAGCGGGGGATCGAGTTGGCCGCCGTCGCCGACGGGTCCTGGGCCTTGGCCAGCGAGCCGAACAGGCCGACGCCGTCGGGATCGGTCACCTCGGCCGCACCGGGAACCACGAAGTCCGCCGGGCTGTTGCCGGTCGCGACGGGCAGGGTGCCCGTGACGGCCGATGCGCGCAGCCCAAGGTCGCCCACGACGGAGCGGTAGAAGCCCGACGGCGACCGCGCATCGGCGTCCATCGCGAACGAGAGGCCCGGCGTGCGCTGGGACGCGAACGGGCCCTGGAGGTGGTCGTGCCAGGTCGGCGCGTTGCGGAAGATCTGGGCCATGGTGCGGCGGGTCGTGAACAGCTGGCGCATCTCGTAGCCCGCCGGATGGGCCGGATGACCCTCCGCGAACACCGTCCGCGCGCCCGCGCCGATGAACCCCGCCCCGTAGTTGTCGACGCGCTCCCGCGCCTCGGCGAACGTGCCCTGCGAAAGCCCGGGCTCCGTGTTGCCCGACGCGTAGCACAGGTGGTAGAGCAGGACGACCGCGTTGGGCGCGAACCGGATGTTGTCCCGGATGTAGTCCTCGCCGTAGTAGACGTGCCTGGAGCCATCGGCGCCGGACGACGGATCCAGCCCGAGACCGTCCTTGGTCAGCGTCTGGAACGGCGCGTACACGCTCGGCCAGCCGTTGCCGTGGCCGAGGTAGACGAACACGCTGGCGCCCTGCGCCGCCGCCTTGACGGCCGACCACGTCGCGTTTGGGGTGAACAGCGTCACGACGTTGGTCGTGTGCTTGCGCGCCTCGGCCGCGATCGCCCGCGCATCCGACTTGTAGTGCGGGTTGTGGTCGCCGACCGGCCCCACGACGATCACGACCTTCGCCGTCGACCCGGCGGCCACGGGCAGCGCGCCGAGGCTGAGGCCGAGCATGAACGAGATCAGGGCGGCGGTCAGGACGGCGGTGGGCAGGCGTCGCACGGGGGCATGGCTCCGGTCGTCTCGCGGGTGCGAGGCCTTCGAGTCTTCACCCTTGGCCCGCCGCGGAACATCACTGGAAGGTCCCAGACCACCCCGGTCCCATCGTCACCTGTGCAGGCGGGCAGGCAGACGCGCCCGGAGTGGGCGACGATGGCGGCATGACGACGATCTCGTGGTCGGGCCCTGGTACCACGCCGTGAGCCGGCTCCCGGTCAGGACCGGCGCCGACGTCCACCTGGCCGACGCCTTCGGCGCTCCCGGATGCCCGCTGTGCCGCGAGCGGGAACGCTCCGAGTCCGCCTATCTCGAGTCGATCCTCGCGGAGAGCGTGAACGACGTCGGGTTCCGCCAGGCGCTCGACGCGGGCCGCGGCTTCTGCGGCCGTCACGCCGCGGCGATCCTCCGCGCGGACCGGGCGCGAGCGGGGAGCCTCGGTGCGGCGATCCTGCTCCGCGCGACGCTGGCGCCGCGCATCCGCGAGCTGGAGGCGGCGAACGCCGCGCGTGGATGGACGCGAGCCCGGCGGGTGGGCGAGGCGTCGCGGCAGCCCGCGTGCCCGGCGTGCGAGCGGGTCGCGCGGTCGGACGCGAGCCAGGTCGAGAGCCTCGTCGGGCTGACCGCCACTCCGGCATGGGCCGAAGCCGCCTCGGTCGCCCCCCTGTGCCTGGAGCACGTGCTGGCGTTGATGACGGTCCGCCCGGCGCCGGCCGCATGGGCACGGGTCCAGGCCCGGCAGATCGAGCGACTCATCGAGCTCCGGGACCGGCTCGACGGCTTCTCGCACACCTCGAGCCACGACCGGCGTCATCGGCAGACCGACGCGCAGCGCGCGGCCCCCGACGAAGCCGCGGCCGTTCTCGCGGGAGGGTCAAGGCCGGTTGGTCGCGAGCGGTCGGCGGCACGGAGACCCGCCAGCACCGAGGCTGCGGTGACTCCGGCCGACGCGCGTGCAGTGCTGCTGACGGGCGTCTACGGGGCCGGCAAGTCGACGACAGCGATCGAGCTCGTCGACCGACTCGGGGCATCGGGGGCCGCTGCGGCGGCGATCGACCTCGACTGGTTGGACTGGTTCGACGCGCCCATCGACTGGGACGAGCACGATGACCCGCGGATCGGCCTGGCGAACCTCGCCGCGATGCGCGGGACGTACCTGGGGGTGGGCGTCCGCCTGTTCGTCCTGGCCGGGACCGTCCGCACCGACGCGCATCTCGCCGGACTGCGCGATGCGCTCCGCATGCCGCTGGCTGTGATCCGCCTCGATGTGCCCCTGGACGTGATCGAGACGCGACTGCATGGCGACGCGAACGCGTCGCGAGCCGACGACCTTCGGGTCGCCGCGAGGGACCTGGCGGCCGGCGCCGAGGCCGCGATGCCCGCCGATTGGGTCGTGGACGCAAACCGGCCCCTCGCCGATGTGACTGACGCGATCCTCGCGTGGCTCGGCTGGCCGGCCCAGGGCACCGCGGCGACGGAAGACTGATCCCGAACCATCGACGAGGGGTACCGTCGGGTGTGGAAATACCGTGGGAGGACGCCATGCACCCTGTTCGCATCGCCGCCCAACTTCATCCCCAGCAGGGCGCCTGGCCCGACCTGCGACGCGCGGCCGTCGCCGCGGACGAGATGGGCTACGACGTGCTCTACACGTGGGATCACTTCTACCCGCTCTACGGTGATCGCGAGGGCCCGCACTTCGAGTGCTGGAGCCTGCTCGCGGCCTGGGCCGAGGCGACCAGCCGCGTCGAGCTCGGGCCCCTCGTCAGCTGCATCGGCTACCGCAGCCCGCACCTGCTCGCCGACATCGCCCGGACCGTCGACCACGTCAGCGGCGGCCGGGTCATCCTCGGCCTCGGGGCCGGCTGGTTCCGCCGCGACTACGACGAGTACGGGTTCGAGTTCGGCACCGTGGGCGACCGGCTGACCACGCTGTCGCGGGCGATGCCCGAGATCGGTCGACGCCTCGAGGTCCTCAACCCGCCGCCGCTGCGGCGGATGCCGATCCTGATCGCCGGCACCGGGGAGCAGCGGACGCTCCGGCTCGTTGCCCGTTACGCCGACAGCTGGCACGCCGCCTTCCCCGATCGGCCAGAGGAGCTCGTCCCCAAGGTGGACGCCCTGCGCCGCTGGTGTGCGGAGATCGGGCGCGACCCCGCCGAGATCGAGTGGGGGCTGGGTGTCGAGCCCGAGGACCTCGATCGCTTCCTGCGCGAGGACGCCGAGCGCTACGTGGACCTCGGGTTCACGCAGTTCACGCTCGGGTTCAACGGACCCGGCTGGGCCGTCGAGCACGGCCGTGACTTCCTGGCCTGGCGGGACGAGCGGAACCTGTCACGTCCTGACGCCATCGACGGGTAAGGTCGGGCCATGAACGAGCCCCACCCGCTGGTCGTGCAGCTCCGGTTCACGCGCGCCGAGTTCCTGCGCGGCGTGCGCGGCGTCCCGGCGGAGGACGCCAAGCGCCGCCTGGGCCCGATGAACAGCCTCAGCTGGAACGTCGGCCACCTGGCCTGGCAGGAGCAGCGCTACTTCCTGACCCGGGGGCAGGGGATCACGCCGCGGCCAGACGTCCAGGAGGCGTACGCGTACGGCGCACCCGGCACGACGCCCGACCTCGCCGAGGCGCTCAAGGCGTGGCGAGCGATCACCGCAGCCAGGCGGACCCGTGGCTCGACGCGGTGACGACGGCGACGCTGCTCGAGGAGCCGGTGAGCCGCGGCCGGCCGATCGGCACGACCTTCGGCAACCTGATGCAGCGCCTGATCTACCACTACTGGTACCACACGGGCGAGAACCAGGCGATCCGCCAGCAGCTCGGCCACGCCCGGCTGCCGCAGTTCGTGGGCAACATCGACGACGAGGCGCCGTACCGCCGCGAGCCGGGCTGATCCGGGCGCCGCTGTGCCGGCGGTCAGCCGCCCGACACCGCCGGGATGATGTGGATGTCGGCGCCCGCGGGGACCGGCGTCCGGAGCCCGGCGCGCTCGCCGGCGACGAACACGTTGAGATGGGAGCGGATCGACGGCCCGGCGTCAAGCACCCGGTTGCCCAGGCCCGGGACCTGGCGGTCCACGTCCGCGATCACCTCGGCGACCGTGGCGCCGCGGGCCTCGACCCTGCGAGCGGCCCCCGGAAACAGGACGACGAGCGAGCGCGGCAGGTGGACGATCGCCGGCCGGCCGTCAGCCAACGACGGCGGCCTCGACGGACCAGATCGGCGGCAGGTGATCCGCGATGAGCGACCAGGAGCGGCCCTCGTCGGCGCTGCCGAAGACCTGCCCCGTGCTCGTCCCGAAGTACACGCCCACAGGGTTCATGCCGTCGTTCGCCATCGCCTCGCGCAGCACGCCGAGGTAGGCGTCGCTGCTGGGGCAGCCCGTCGCCCGAGCGCTCCCACGTGCTGCCGCCGTCGTGCGTCCGCCAGACGCCGGCCGCCGCCTCGGGCATGTAGCGCCCCTGGTCCGCGCCGTTGAGCGGGATCGTCCAGACCGTCTGCGGGTCGCGCGGGTGCGCCGTCATCGGGAACCCGAACTCCGAGGGCAGGCCGGTCGTGATCTCCTCCCACTGCGCCCCGCCGTCGGCCGAGCGGTAGACGCCGCAGTGGTTCTGCTGGTACAGGTGCTCGCCGCCGTCGGCCGCCATGACCAGCTTGTGGACGCACTGGCCGAACTCGGGGTAGATGTCGGGTTGGAACCCGGCCCGCACGCCGCGGTTGCGGGTCTCCCACGTCGATCCGCCGTCCGGGTCTCGAACACGCCGACGGCCGAGATCCCGACCCACACCCGCTCCGGATCGTCGCGGTGCGGGACGATCGAGTGCAGGATCAGGCCGCCGCCACCGGGCTGCCACTCGCCGTGGCTGGGGTGGTTGGTGAGACCCTCGACATGCTCCCAGGTGCGGCCACGGTCGCGGCTGCGGAACAGGCCGGCAGGCTCGACCCCGGCGTAGATCGCGTCGTGGGCCGCGGTCACGTTCCACACCGTCGCGACCTTCGGGCCGTCGTCGCCATAGGTGAGGCCTTCACTCGAGTGCGTCCAGGTCCGGCCGAGGTCCTCGCTCCGCCAGACCGCCGGGCCGTACCAGGGGCTGCCGCCGCCGGCGAGGATCGCCCCGGTCCCTGGTTCGACCGAAAGGTCGTGGATCGGCCAGCCCTCGCAGAGCGGGCCACGCAGATTCCAGGTGCGCCGGTCGGCGTCGCCGTCGAGGACGAAGGCGCCCTTGGGGGTGCCGACGAGGAGGACGCAACGCTCGGTCATGAGGATCTCCAGTAGCTGCCAGCCGTGTCTGGCTGTCGGTCGACCTAGCCTACCGCCGCCGCGCCCGGCGGGTTCGCGGGAGCACGCGCTCCGACATCGGGCACTGCCCGCCGGGTACCCTTGACCCGATCGAACGAGGATGCGTATGACGCCGCAGACCGACGAGCTCGTGCAGCTCGACCCCATGGAGATCCGCCGGCAGGTCTCGGGTGCCGTGATCGCACCCGGAGACCCCGACTACGACGAGGCGCGCCTCGTGATGATGGGCGGATTCGACCTGCGACCGGCGCTCATCGTCCGGGTGGCCGATGCCGAGGACGTCAGGACGGTCATCGGGTTCGCTCGCGAGCACGGCCTGGAGCTCGCGGTGCGATCCGGCGGTCACAGCGGTGCGGCCCACAGCTCGGTCGACGCCGGCATCGTGCTCGACGTGCGCGCCCTCAACAGCCTTGAGATCGACGAAGACGCGAGGACGGCGTGGGCCGGCAGCGGGCTCACCGCTGGTGCCTACACGACGGCCGCGGCCGAGCGAGGCCTGGCGACGGGCTTCGGTGACACGGGGTCGGTCGGCCTTGGTGGGATCACGACCGGCGGCGGCATCGGCTATCTCGTGCGCAAACACGGTCTGACGATCGACAGCCTGCTCGCCGCGGAGATCGTGACCGCGGACGGATCGATCCTCGAGATCGATCACGAGCACCACCCGGACCTGTTCTGGGCCGTCCGCGGCGGCGGCGGCAACTTCGGCGTCGTGACCCGGTTCAAGTTCCGGCTCCACGCGCTGCCCGGGATCTACGGTGGGCTTCTCGCGCTGCCGGCGACGGTGGACACGATCGACGGCTTCTTCGCCGCCGCAACGGCCGCGCCCGACGACCTGTCGGCGATCGCGAACGTCATGCCGTTGCCCCCGATGCCGTTCGCGCCGCCCGAGCAGCACGGCACGCTCGTGATCCTGGCGCTGATGTGCTGGGCCGGTCCGGTCGACGAAGGTCCCGCTGCCCTGGCGCCGTTCCGCGCCCTGGCCACGCCCGTGGCCGACTTCCTTGCCCCGGTGTCATACACCGCGATGTACCAGCCGGAGGACCCCGACTACCACCCGCTCGCGATCTCGCGGACGTTCTTCATGGACGCCATCGACCGTGATCTTGCCCAGGTCATCGTCGACCACCTCGAGGCCTCCGATGCGGCCATGCGCGTGGCGCAGCTCCGGGTGCTCGGCGGGGCGATGGCCCGGGTCGCGCCGGATCACACGGCCTTCGCCCATCGGGACCGCGCCCTGATGGTCAGCGTCGCGACGTTCTACGAAACCGATGAGGACAAGCCGCGCCGGGAGGCGTGGGTGGCCGACCTGGTCGGGGCATTGCGCCAGGGTCCCGGCGCCTACGCGAACTTCCTGGCCGACGAGGGCCCGGAGCGCGTGCGCGAGGCCTACCCGGGCGGGACCTGGGACCGGCTCGTCGAGATCAAGCGCCGGTACGACCCGGAGAACCTGTTCCACCGCAACCAGAACATCCCGCCGGGGCCCGAACCGCGATGAGCGACCGGCCGGTCGCGGCGAAGCTCCTGATCAAGCCCGGTGACACCGTCTGGCTCTCGGATGCCACCCGCGGGTCGCTCCTGGGCCCGCTGCCGGACGGCACGGGCCTCGTCGGTGGACGCCCGGTGGACGGCACCCAGGATCGGGTGGCCGTGGTCATCGCCGACGATGCGGCTTCGGTGCGCTCGGTCTTCGATGCCCAGGCCGGATCCCTCCTTGGCGTGCCGGTCGTCTGGATCCTGTACCCCAAGGCCAACCGGACGGACGTCAACCGCGACACCCTGTGGCGGATGATCGCGCCCTACGGCCTCCGCCCGATCACCCAGGTCGCCGTCGACGACACCTGGTCGGCGTTGCGCTTCCGGCCGATCCGGCCTGATGAGGCGCCGTTCACCGGGGGCCAGTAAGCCTGATGGCCGCGCCGACCCTGCGCGCGCCGGCGCCCGCGATCCCGACGACCTTCATCGTCACGCTGATCCCAGCGGCCGCCGCGCTGAGCATCGTCGCGAGCTACGTTGCGGTCGCGCTGGGCCTCCCGATCTACCTCGATGCGATCGGGACCTGCGTGATCGCGATCGTCCTTGGCCCGTGGTGGGGAGCCCTGACCGGCGTGCTCACCAACGTCGGCGGCGCGTTCTTCTTCGGTCCCAGCAACATCCCGTTCGCCTTGGCCAACGTCCTCGCGGCGCTCATCTGGGGCTACGGGGTCAGGTCCTTCGGGATGGGCCGCAACCCGCTTACGTTCTTCGTGCTGTGCGTGATCGTCGGGATCGCGACCGGAGCCGCCGGCGCCGTCATCGCGCTGTTCGTCTATGGCGGCGCCACCGGCCATCCATCGGACGTGGTCACCGCCGCGCTGATCGCCGCCGGTGGCGCTCTGGCCAACGCCGTGTTCACCTCGAGCATCCTGACCTCGGTCGCCGACAAGGTCATCAGCGGGTTCGTCGCCATCGCGATCATCGGGGCGCTTCCGCCGCGGTACACGCACGGGCTGCCGCTGCCAGCCGAGGTCGGGACGCGGACGCTGCTCGTCGCGACGCTGGGCACGGTGGCGGGCATCGGGATCCTGCTGGTCTACCTGGTGGTACTCGCCCCGCCGCCCGCGGCCTGAGCCGGCTTCGCGCGGCATGACCGGCGCCGGCGTCTCGATCCGCGGGCTCTCGTTTACCCACGCTCACGCGTCGGCGCCCGCGCTGCGGGAGATCTCGCTCGAGATTGCGCCGGGCGAGCTCGTCGGGATCGTGGGGGCCAACGGGTCCGGCAAGTCGACCCTGTGCCTGGCGCTCAACGGCGTCGTACCCCACCTGCTGCCGGGCGAGCGCGCCGGCAGCGTGGAGATCGGCGGCCTGGACCCGGCGGCGACGACCGTCCGCGAGATGGCCCGCGTGGTCGCGATGGTGTTCGACGATCCCGATGCCCAGGTGAGCCAGCCGACCGTCGCCGACGAGGTGGCGTTCGGTCTCGAGAACCTGGGCGTGCCCTGGGACGAGATGGACGGCCGGATCCGCGAGGCGCTGGCGTCGGTGGGCCTGGGCGGCCTCGAGGGGCGGGACCCGGCGACGCTGTCGGGCGGCGAGCAGCAGCGCCTGGCGATCGCCTGTGCCATCGCGATGCGACCGTCGGTCCTGGTCATGGACGAACCGACGGCGAATCTCGATCCCGCGGGTCGAGCGGCAGTGTTCGAGATCGCGGTCCGGCTCAACCGCGAGGACGGGATGACCGTGATCGTCGCCGAGCACGATGTCGAGGCCCTGGCCGAGCACGCGGGCCGGATCGTCATGCTCGACGCGGGGTCGATTGTCATGGACGGGCCGCCGGCGGAGGTCTTCGGGCGCCTGGCGACGACGGGACGACGCCGGCGTCGGCGTGCCGGAGGTGACCGCGCTGGCCGCGTTGCTCGGCGATGGCGCGGGCCACGTGCTGCCGGTCACCGTCGCACAGGCGATGGCCTGGCTCGAGGCGGGCGGGTGAGCGACGCGCCGGGCCCGATGATCACGCTGCGGGACGTCGCCTTTCGATATGACCGCGGCGGGCCGCTGGTCCTCGACGGGTTGGACCTGGAGGTGCCACGCGGCCAGGTCGTGGGGGTCGCGGGCCGGAACGGGTCGGGCAAGTCGACGCTCGCGCGCCTGCTGAACGGTCTCCTGCGGCCGACGGCCGGCACGGTGGTCGTCGACGGGCTGGATACGGCGCGCAACCCGGTGCAGCGCATGGCCGCTCACGCGGGCTACGCGTTCCAGAACCCGAACCACCAGCTGTTCGCCTCGACCGTCGCCGCCGAGCTGGCGTTCGGGCCGCGCAACCTCGGCGTCGCCGAGGCCGAGGTTGCGGCGCGCGTCGCCGAGGCCGCCGCGCGGCTGGGCCTCGATGGCGTCCTCGAGCGGCATCCGTACCACCTCGAGCGCGGGGCCCGGAAGCTGGTTGCCATTGCCGCGGTCGTCACGATGCGCGCGCCTGTCCTCATCCTCGACGAGCCCACGACCGGGCAGGACCGCCGGACGGCCACGATGGTGCGCCGGCTGATCGCCGACCTCGCCGCCGGCGGAACGACGATCGTCTGTATCTCGCACGACATGCGCCTGATCGCGGACGTGGCGGACCGGCTGGTCGTCCTCGATGGGGGCAGGATCGCCGTCGACGCGACCCCGCGTGCCGTCTTCGCCGACAGGGCCGCGATGGACCGGGCGAGCCTCGCGCCGCCGCAGATCACGCGGCTCGCCCTCGCGCTCGGTGCCGGGTCGGGCGCATGGCCCGCCCTGTCGGTCGAGGAGGCGGCGGACGCCGTTCGCCGTCACCGGGCGGGTGCGCCATGAGCGAACGACCCGGCGGGATGGGCTACGTGCCCGGTGCGTCCTGGCTGCATCGGCTGAGCCCGATCCCCAAGCTCGCCTGGCTGGCGGCGGCCGTCGTGTTCGCGTTCGTCTCGTTCAACGCGCCGGTGCTGGGGTCGATCGTGGTCGTCGCGCTCGTGCTCGCGGCCACGGCGGGGATCTTCGTCAACGTCCTTCGCGCCCTGGCAGTCCTGGCGCCACTGGCGGCGGCGATCCTCCTGCTCCAGTCGATCGCGCCGGCCGCCTGCGGCGGCGCCTGCACGCCCATCGCGAACCTGGGCCCGCTCACGATCTACGAGCAGGGCGTCGCTCGAGGCGTGACCTTCGTGCTCCGGATCCTGGCCATGGAGACGGTGGCGATCCTCGTGCTCCAGACGACGCATCCGTCCGACTTGTTCGCCGCGCTCGCCCGGCTGCGGGTCCCGTACCTCCTCAACGTGATGATCGCGCTGACCCTGCAGCTGGTCCCGGTGCTCCAGCGCGAGGTCCGCATCGTCCTCGCGGCGCAGCGCTCAAGGGGGATGCCCGGCACCGGGCTCGCCGCGGTCGTCCCGGCGTTCGTGCCCGTGTTCGCCGGCACGGTCGAGCGCGTCGGTCAGCTGGCGATCAGCCTCGAGTCGCGCGGGTTCGGGGCGAAGGGCCCTCGCACGTCGTACCGGCGCATCGGCTTCACGCGACGTGACGTTGCGCTGGCGATCGCGGGAGTCGCTGCAGGCATCGTGGGCGTGGGTGCGACCCTCGCGCAGGGGCCGACGGGAGCGCCCGCGATCGTGGTCCCGGCCGGCGTCGCGGTCGTCCTCGTCCTGGTCGCCCTGATCGTGTTCGCCGGCTCGCTCGTCCGCGCCGCGATGGCGATCGGACGCGCCTGAGGCGGGTCAGCGGGCCGGCACTCCCGTGGCATCGGGCGTGAGCTCGGCCTCGATAAGCGCCTCGCGACGCGTGTGCAGGCCCCACTCCAGGCCGGCCGGGTACCAGTGCGGCCGAAGCTGGCGCAGGATCGCAGGATGCAGCGTGCCCAGCTCGTGACGGGCGTGGTCGCGGGCGACATCGAGCGGCGGCGGGTCGTAGACGCGCGCGCCGCCGCGGAACACCGGGACCAGCACCTCACGCGACGTCCACGCCGCATCGACGGTCAGCCGGTGGTGCGAGTCCACGGGGTCTACGATCACCCGGGAGCCGTCGGTCTCGTGGAGCTCGTCCCAGATCATGTCGGCGCGGGCCGTGCCGTCGGCGTCGTAGAACCGGCGGACGGCCAGCCGCCCCGGAACCGTGATCTTGGCGGTGTCGGCACTGACCTTGACCGGCGTCCGCCAGGTGCCGGCCGGAGCGCCGGCCTCGTGGATCGCCGTCAGCTTGTAGACGCCGCCCAGCGCCGGCTGGTCGTAGCAGGTGACGAGCTTGGTCCCGACGCCCCAGCTGTCGATTCGGGCGCCCTGCGCCTGGAGCGATTCCATCGTGGCCGGATCGAGGTCGTTCGAGGCCACGATCTGGGTGTCCTCGAAGCCGGCGGCATCGAGCAGCTCACGCGCCCGAACCGAGAGGTAGGCGAGGTCGCCGGAGTCGAGCCGGATCCCCGCCAGCTTCTGGCCACGCTCGCGCATCCGGCGGCCGGTCACGATCGCGTTGGCGATGCCCTCCTCGGTGTCGAAGGTGTCGACCAGCAGGACGGCGTTGCCCGGCATGACGTCTGCCCAGGCGTCGAACGCCTGTTGTTCATTCGCGAACGACAGCACCCACGAGTGGGCGTGCGTGCCCCGGACCGGGATTCCGAACAGGCGCCCCGCGAGCACGTTGGACGTGGCGTTGCAGCCACCCAGGTACGCGGCACGGGACGCCGTCAGCGCGCCGTCGGGTCCCTGGGCGCGCCGGAGGCCGAACTCCATCACGGGCGCCCCGCCGGCGGCCATCACGACGTGCGCGGCCTTGGTCGCCGCGAGCGTCGGGTAGTTCACGAGGTTGAGCAACGCGCTCTCGAGCAGCTGGCCCTGGAGGAGGGGACCCGACACGCGGAGGAGGGGCTCGTGGGGGAACGCGAGGGTGCCCTCGGGCATGGCGTCGACATCGACCTGCAGCCGGAGGTCGGCGAGGTAGTCGAGGAAGCGCGGCTCGAACAGGGGCCGGTCGTCGTTGCCGAGCAGCCCGGCAAGGTGGCTGAGCTCGGCCGGCGAGAACGCGTAGCGCTCGATGAAGGCGATCACGCCCTCCAGACCGGCGGCCAGGGTGAAGCCGCCGTCGAACGGCGCATGGCGGAAGAACAGCGTGAAGATCGCGTCGTCGCCGAGCCGGCCGAGCTTCCAATAGCCGGCGGCCATCGTCAGCTCGTAGAGGTCGGTCATCGTGGACGGCGGGACGGGGTAGCCGTCCATCGCCCGACGTGGTTCGGCGGGGCTCATCGCGACAGGATCGCACGCGCACGACACGCGCCGGAGGCCAAACGCCGCTCCCGGCGTAGACTCCGGGCGCAGCAGGAGGCGCCAGCGTGGCCGTCACGACGACATTCGCAGGGAGCTAGGAAATGGCTGTCAGCTCACCGGCTGCCTTCACCGGCTTCCGCCACGAGGCAATCCAGTTCCTCCTGGACCTGGCACAGAACAACTCGCGAGACTGGTTTCAGCCGCGCAAGGCCGAGTACGAACACCTTCTGAAGGAACCGCTGGCAGCGCTGTGCATCGCGCTCGATGGCGAGTTTCGGTCACGGGGCATCCCTCTCCACGCCGACCCGGTCAGGTCGCCGTTCCGCATCTACCGTGACGTGCGCTTCTCCAAGGACAAGAGTCCGTACAAGACCGCCGCGTCCGCGAGCTTCGCATGGCTCGGCGATGGAGGCGCGGCGGAGGGACGCTCACACGCTGACAATGTCCACGCCTCGGGCGGGTACTTCCATCTCCAGCCCGGCAACATCTACGTCGGCGGCGGTGTTTGGCATCCTGACCCGTCGTGGTTGAAGGGGTTCCGCGACCGCGTCGCGCACCAGACGGACGAGTTTCGGGCGATTGTCGAAGCGCCCGAGTTCGTGGCTGCCTTCGGCTCGGTCAGTGATGACGGCGAGTCGCTGAAGCGCGTACCGCCCGGCTATCCGCCGGACCATCCCGCGGCAGACCTGCTACGGAAGAAGAACGTGACGTTCGGCCGCCAACTGTCCGACGAGGACGCGTTCAGCCCGTCACTGCCAGCTGCACTCGCTGAGGCGTTCGCAATCGGCACTCCGCTCCTGCGCTACCTCGCGAGCGTCTAGTGGGGACGCCGATGAACCCCGACGGCCGGAGCTGTTCAACGCGGCGGACGTCGTAGGATGACGCCCATGAAGCGAACCTTCGCCTATTGGCCAGCGCGGATCATCCTCGGCGTCGGCATCCTTGGCGTCGGAATCGTCGCCATCGTTGTTGCCGCTGGCGCGTTGTCCAACCCGTGCCTGTCCTGCGACCGGCCAACGACCCTCGGACTGCCCGGCGGAGTCGCGCTTACCGCGCTCGCCGTCACGCTTGCGGTCGCCGGGCTGGTCTGGATGGTCCGCATCTTCCGTGGTCCCAGGGACGAGCCTCCCGTTTGGCGGCACCGCGACGGCCGCTGACGGCAGGGACTCGGCACCAGTCGGGCTCGCTACGGCGATCCCGGTGTTCCGGTTCCTCGCGGGGCTGGCCTGACGGGCGTGACACGCGGCCGGAGCGCTCAACGCCGGCCGCCGGGGGCGACCATCGGCCTCGCGGGACTGCTCGTCGTCGCGCTCGTCGCGCTCGTCGCGTGCGAACCTGCCCCGACGGTCACCCCCAGCCAGTCCGCCTCGGATGCCCTGGTGGCGCCCGAGCCCAGCGTCTCGGCCGGGCCGCCGCCCGAACCCGGTCACGAGCTGTACGGGTTCGTCCCGTACTGGGAGATGGACGCGGGGATCGCCGGTCACCTCGCCGACACGCCCCTCTCGACCATCGGCCTGTTCAGCGTGACCCACGCCGCCGACGGCTCGCTGCGGACGACGGCGCCCGGCTACCAGCGCATCGCCGGCGACGTCGGCCGCCAGGTCATCGAGGAGGCTCACAAGCGGGGGCAGCGGGTCGAGCTCGTGTACTCCAGCTTCGGGCAGGCGCGCAACCGGAAGCTGCTGCGGCACGAGGACCTGCAGAACGCGGTCATCGCCTCTCTCGTCGCGATGGTCGGGGACCTGGGTGTCGATGGCGTCAACGTGGACATCGAGGCGCTCGATCCGGACCTGATCGTCGCCTACGGCGGCTTCGTCAGCCGTCTCCGCGATGCGCTCGTGGCCGCCGACCCGAAGCACCAGGTCTCCGTCGCGACCCAGGCGAACCTGCTCGGGGCGACCATGGCGTCGAGCGCGAACCAGGCCGGCGCCGACCGCATCTTCATGATGGCGTACGACTACCGGACGGGCGCATCGGCGCCTGGCGCGACCTCGCCGCTCGATCGGCGCGACGGCAGTGAGAAGGACCTGCCGTGGTCCCTGGACCTGTACGGGGCGCTCGGCGTCCCACCCGGGAAGCTGCTCCTCGGCCTGCCCCTGTACGGCGTGACCTGGCCGGTCACGGGTCCCGAGATCGGGGCCCCCGAGACGGGCCGGGGAGCAGGCCTGGATCCTGCGCAACCACCTCGATCTGCTGACCGACCCGAAGGCCGTGCCGCAGCGTGACGACATCGAGTCGGTCGAGGTGTACGCGCTCGGGTCCGACGGCTCCGTCGGGCCGCCGCCCACCGCCTCGCCCGCGGCCTCGCCCGGCGCGGCTCCCTCTTCGTCGCCCTCCAGCGTGCCGTCACCGTCGGCGACACCCAAGCCCGCCAAGTCTGCCCGGCCATCGACGTCGCCTCCTCCCGTCCACTGGAACGCGGTGTACGTCGACTCGCCCGAGACGCTGGCCACGAAGCTCCAGCTGGCGCGCGAGCGGGGCCTCGCGGGAAGCGGCTTCTGGGCCATCGGGTACGAGCGCGGGCTGCCCGCCTACACCGAGCTCATGCGCAAGTTCGCGGCCGACGAGGCGCTCAACTAGCGTCGCCCGCCGGCTCGCGCCGACACGCCAAATCGGACCCGACATCCGTCGCCCCGGGACCTATGCTGTGGTGACAGGACGCACCACTTTCGTCGTCTACGCGATGGTGGCTGTCCGCGGCTGGGACCGCGGGCGCGGCAGTGGAGGGAGCGGATGCCGAACACGGTGAGCTCGGGCCGGCTGTGCGAGGCGACGCTGCGCGCGTTCGACCGCCTGTGTGAGCTGGAGCAGCGTCGCGAGGCGGCCATCACCGAGCTCACGCCGCGGCAGCGTCACCGCCGCCTGCTCCTGGAGCGGCGCGCCCGGGCCGAGGAGTGGCTGGTGCCCGACCAGCTCGCCGCGACGGTCCTGGAGCTCGTGGCGGTCGCGGACCGGATCGAGGATCCGGCGCTCGCGCTCGTGTGGACCGATCACCTGCCCGTCGCGGTGCTGGCCGTGATCGAGCGGCGCGGGTTCCGCCGCCGCCTCGCCGACGGCGACATCTTCCTCGCAGGGTAGCCGGCCGACCACCTCGTACCCTTGCGGCATGGCGACCGAGGACACGCACGGGCTCGGGTACCACCGGGTCGACGACAATCCGAACGTCGACGTGCTCATCGCCACGATGGACGGAACCGCCGGATGGGACGCGACGCTCCGGCTGCGGTCGTGGGAGCGAGCACAGCTCGGCCTGGCTCATGGCGAACGACTGCTCGACGTGGGCTGCGGCCTCGGGGAGGCGGCGCTCGGGCTCGCCCAGGATCTCGGCGAGGACGGGGAGGTCGTCGGCATCGACGAGTCCGAGCGAATGCTGCGCGTCGCCCGTTCCAACGCCGGAGCCGCCCGTTGTCGCGTGCGCTTCACGGTCGGCGATGCGTGCTCCCTCGACGAGCCCGACGACTCCTTCGACGCCGCGCGGTCCGAACGCACGCTCCAGTGGCTCGCCGACCCCGCAGCCGCGGTCGCCGAGATGGTGCGGGTGGTGCGCCCCGGCGGGCGCATCTCGCTGATCGACACCGACTGGTCGACGTTCACGATCGATGTCGGCGACGACGCACTCGCTGCACGGGTCCGCGACGCGATGCGAACGGAGCGGAATCGACCCTCCAACGTCGGCCGGCGACTGCACGACCTCGTCGGCGCCGCTGGTTGCGTCCCGCTCGCGAGAACCGAGGCGACGCAGACCTGGACGACCTGGGACCCCGACGAGTCGCCGGCACCGCTTGGTTGCTTCTCGATGGAGAGCCTTGCCGACGACCTCGTCGCCACCGGTCGGCTGGCGACCGCCGATCGCCGGCGGTTCGTGTCGACGATCCACGACGCCGCGCGGCGAGGTCAGTTCTCGATGCGCCTCACGATGTTCGGGGTCGTCGCCGTGGCCCCGTAGCGGTTCGACCGTGGTTACGTCGCCTGGATCGCTAGCGCGCGATCAGGCTCACGACGAGGACGACGAGGGGCGGCACGGCCTGGATCGACGCGCCGATCAGGAACCGCCGGTTCGACGCCAGCAGCACGACGCCCGCGCCGACCATCGTGGCGCACGCGAACAGCACGATCGCGCGGCCCGCGTCGACCTGTCCCACGGCGACGAGGGCGAGGCCGACGAGGATCCCGATCGCCAGGAACAGGTTGTAGAACCCCTGGTTGAACGCCATCGGGCGCACGATCGCGGCGTCCTCGGCCGAGTGCAGTCCGAAGCGCGCGTAGACCTTGGGCTGGGTGAACTGGACGCTTTCGAGCACGAAAAACCACAGGTGGATGGCGGCAGCGACAAGCGCGGCGGCGACGGCGATGAGGTGCATCGGCGCATTGTGGGGCACGGCGCGGGGCCGCGGTCAGTCCCGGAGCAGCGGGATGACCTCCTCGATGAGCGTGTCGAAGGCCTCGCGCTGGATCCCGGGGTCCAGGCCTGGGAAATGGCCGCGGAACACGAACGACCCGGTGCTGCCGAGCGTCGCCGCGTAGGCACGCACGCCGTCGGCGACCTGCTCGGGCGTGCCCACGAGTGTGCGCGACCGCAGGCCCTCGGCCGTTGCGGCGTCCATGGCCGGTGGCCGGCGCCGTTCGAGCGACCCGTGAGCAGCGCCCATGTCCTCGTACTTCCAGGTCATGTAGCGCGCGGCGCCGGCGACGCGCTCCCACGCGTCGGGACCGCGCCACGGGAACGCCGTCCGGTGGATGGCGATCTCGATCGCAGCCGGGTCCCGCCCGATGGTCTCGGCTTCGTCGCGGATCCACGCGGCACGCTCGGCCAGCGCGGCGGGGGAGGCGCCGCTGCCGAGGTAGCCGTCGGCGGCCCGGCCGGCCCGCCTGACCGCCGGCTCCGCGCCCGCCCCGATCCAGATCGGCGTTGCGGCGCCACGGACTGGCTTGGGCGTGACGTTGAGGCCGGGCTCGGCATAACGGAACGACACCCCGTCGCCGGTCACCAGCCCGTCGCCCCAGGCCTGGCGCAGGACGGTGATCGTGTCGTCGAGGCGGCGTCCCCGCTGGCGCGTGTCGACCTCGAATCCCTCGAACTCCTCGTCCCGCCAGCCGATGCCCAGGCCGAGGATGAGGCGCCCGCCGGAGATCAGGTCGACGGTCGCCGCGTCCTCGGCGAGGCGCAGGGGTTCGAACATCGGCGCAAGCAGCACGCCGGTCCCGAGCCTTATCCGTTCGGTCCGCGCCGCGACGGCCGCCAGGACCGGCAGCTGCGCCGACATGTAGCCGTCGTCGACGAAGTGATGCTCGCTGGTCCAGAACGAGTCAAGGCCACCGTTCTCGGCGAGGACGCCGTAGTCGATGGCCTCGCGGTACAGCGCTGCCCAGTCGCGCGCGTCGTCGGGGTGTCGTTGTGCGGTGAGAAGCCCGTAGCCGAGTCGCATGCGTGGACCCTACACGAGGTGCGGCCCGTCAGGCCCGCGGATCGCGCCGCCGTATCCCGTCGAGGATGACGTCGACCATGCCCTGGACGTCGTCCGTGGTGGGCGGCCGCCCGTCGTACAACAGGCGATACAGCATGGCGCCGATGAGCAGGTCGTTGGGCAGCTCGGGTGGGATGTCGGTCCGGTAGCCCGCGTCCCCCGCGAGCCGCTCGTACATCTCGGCCATCTGACGCCGGCGCGGGAAGATCGTCGAGCGGACGATGTCGTCGGACTCGCCGTTGAGCTGCATCTCCGCGAGGGTCGGGATCATCGCCTGGAACGACGGCTCCGCGAGCGCGAGCCGTGCCTCTTCGGCCTGCCGCCGGACGTTGCCCTCCAGGTCATCGCTGAGCTCGAGTGGCTCCAGGGTCCGCGACGCCCGGATCGCCGAGGCGATCATCGCCGACCGGTTCGGCCACCGCCGGTACACGGTCCCGCGGGCGACACCTGCACGGTCCGCGACCGCATTGATGGTCGTCCCCCGCACGCCCTGCTCGGTCAGCAGGTCGCCGACCGCCTGGATGATCGCGCGATCCGTGTCCGGCAGGCGCGGCCGTCCGCCGGCATGGCGATGCTCGCTGGGGGAGAGCTCGCGATCCACGGACGACCCGGACATGTCGGAGACTTTACCATATTAGATACTCGACGCTCTGTATCGTAATTGATAGGCTCAACGGGTTCAGGTCTGTCGCCGGTCGGGGTTGGCCGGTGGGCGTTCCTGTCATCCGAAGGACTCGTTGCTTGCCGCGCCTCAACGCCACCCTGTCATCGCGAATCCAGCTCGAGCCCGTCCTGTCGCTGCAGGAGAACGCGTGGCTCCTGGTCACGCTCGTCGCCGGTCCCGTGCTCGCCCTCGTCGGTGCGTGCGTTGGACTCCTGCTTCGTCCGGTCGAAAACCCGGCGTTCGTCGCTGCCGGCGTCGTCCTCCCGGCGATCACCGTCGTCTTCCTCGGTGCGGGGCTCGTCAATCGCCGCTTCCTGATCGCCGCCGCGGTGCTCCTCAACGTCGAGGCGCTGGCCGCCGGCGCGATCCTGCCGGCCGGGATCGCGGTCGCGATCGTCCTGCCGATGATCAGCATCGCGCTGGTGCAGAACCTGCTCCAGACGCGCCCACTGCTGTGGGCATCGGTTGCCGCGGCGATCGTCGCGACCGTCGGCGTCACGCTCGCCGTCCTCTTTGGTCCGGCCCACATCCTGTTCGTGAACACGGCCGCGCCCGTCGTCATCGGCTGCTTCACGGCGATGGTCGCGTTCGCGCTCGCGCTTGACTGGCGCTCGACCCATCGCCTCCGAGAGGCCCTGGACGCCGCCGAGTCCGAGATCGCCGCACGCAACGCCGCCGAAGCCAGCCTGGCACGCACGAGCTCGCTGCTGTCGGCGCTCGTCGACGGATCGCCGCTGGCGACCCAGGCGTTCACGCTGGACCGGACGGTGACCATCTGGAACCCCGCCGCCGAGCGGATCTTCGGCTGGACCGCGGACGAGATCATCGGGCACCCGCTGCCGCCCGCGATGATGCCCGACGACGAGCGCGAGTCATCTGTCGAGCGGATCCGGAAGACCGTCGCGGGTGAGCCCACGCGCGGCGACCGCGTCCGCCGCCTGACGAAGGACGGCCGCGAGGTCTGGATCGAGATCTACGGCTCGGTGCTCCACGGGGCCGACGGCCGTCCCATCGGCGTCGCCGGCCAGCTGGCCGATGTCACGGAACGCGTCGCGATCGAGGCACAGCTCGCGCATGCGGAACGCCTGGAGGCGATCGGGCGGGTCGCCGGCGGCATCGCCCACGACTTCAACAACACGCTGACGGCGATCGGGGGCTTCGCAGCCCTGATCAGCGATGAGACCGCCGATCCCGCGGTCCGGGCCGATGCGGCGACGATCGTCGACGTGGTCGATCGTTCGCGCCAGCTCACGCGCCAGCTCCTCGCCTTCGCCCGCCGTTCGACGCTCCAGCCGACCATCGTCGACATCCGGTCGGCCGTAGCCTCCGTCGAGCCCATGCTCCATCGCCTTCTCGACGGCTCGGTGGCGCTCACGATCCGCCCGCCCGACGACGCCCTCATGGCCCGCGTCGACGCCGGCCAGCTCCAGCAGGCGCTGATCAACCTCGCGGTCAACGCCAGTGACGCGATGGTCGACGGCGGTACGCTCACCGTCTGCATGCGGCGCGTTCGCGTTGCCGCGGGCGATATCGCCGATGAGCCCGACGCCTCGGGACCGTTCGTCGCCGTCGCCGTATCGGACACCGGGTCGGGGATGACACCCGACGTCATGGCGCGCGTGTTCGAGCCCTTCTACACGACCAAGGAGACCGGCCGCGGCACGGGCCTCGGGATGGCCATGGTCCGCGACTTCGTCCGCCAGTCGGGCGGCAGCGTCCGCCTCGTGTCGACGCCCGGGGCCGGGACGACCGTGGAGCTGCTGTTCCCGGAGCTCGTGGGGGCGCGGGCCGACGACGTGTCCGACGACGCCCCGACGAGCCGTCCGACCGGCACCGAATCGATCCTGCTGGTCGACGATGAGCCCGCCGTCGCCGCGTTCGCGCGGCGGTCGCTCACGGACCTCGGGTACGACGTGACCGTGGTCCACGGCGTGCGCGAGGCCACCGTGGCGATCGAGGGGGGCGCGCCGATCGACCTCCTGATCAGTGACCTGGTCCTGCCCGACGGCATCGGCCCGGAGCTCGCTGCCACGCTGCGCAGGGCACGGCCGAGCGCGCGGACCCTGTTCGCGTGCGGGTACACGCTCGACGCCCTCGCGGCCCGCGGCGTGAACCACGTTGGTCTCGACGTGCTGGGCAAGCCGTACAACGGCCTCGAGCTGGCGACACGCGTCCGCCGTGCGCTCGACGGCCTCGCCGCCGACGCCGCCGACGCCGCGGCGCCGAACGCCGCCTGACCCGCGGGCCGGCTCGACCGACCGGTTGCCATCGCGCGCCCGGAGCCTACACTCGAGGGCGTGGTCGCGGGCTCGAACGAAGAGGCATGGCGGGCGATGCTCGCCCCGGACAATCCGGGCGCGCTCGCGTTGCGCCGGAACTTCCGGCGCGTCCCATCGGCACCGCGCTGCAAGATGTGCCACGCCCCGTTCGGCGGGATCGGTGGCTTCGTGCTCAAGCCCTGGTTCGGCCCGTGGGAAAAGAACCCGCAACTGTGCAAGGCGTGCATCGGCAATCTCGCGAAGCAGGGGCCAGGCGGCGCGGAGATCGAGATCTCGCTGCTGTTCGCCGACATCCGCGGGTCAACGTCGATCGGGGAGCGTCTCAGCCCCACCGAGTTCTCCGGGTTACTGCACGCCTTCTACCGCCTCGCGGCCAAGGCGATCACCGAGAACGAGGGCGTGGTCGACAAGTTCGTGGGCGACGAGGCGATCGGCCTGTTCATCCCAGGCTTCGCGGGTCGCGACCACGCGGCCCGGTCCATCTCGGCTGGGCGCGACCTGCTCGCGGCCGTGGGCCGGTCGGATGCGTCCGGCGCGGGCCCGATCCCGGTCGGCGCCGGCGTTCACACGGGGATCGCGTACGTCGGCAGCGTGGGGGCGAGCGGCGAGATCTCGGACTTCACGGCATTGGGTGACGTCGTCAACTCCACCGCACGGCTGGCGTCCCTGGCGGGCGGAGGTGAGCTCCTGATCTCGACCGACGCGGTGGCCGCGGCCGGGATTGCGATCGAGGGGCTGGAACGGCGAACCGTCGAGGTGCGCGGCCGCGAGACGTCGATGGACGTCCTGGTCGACCGACCTGGCGCCTGATCAGAACGCGCGGCGGACGATGACCAGGCCGACGAAGATGAGCACCACGATGATCACCAGCGTCGTCGGCGGCAGCGCGTTGAGCTGGTTGATGGCGTCGTGCATGAACGCCGCGGCTCCGGCGCCCAGATCCTGGGAGCCACCGCCATGGGACCCGGCGCCCACGCCCGTCGCCTGACCAACCCCCTGTCCGTACTCGACCATGCGCGCATCTTCGCACCCGGGCGCAATAGCCCGATCGCGGCCGGTGTCACAATCCCCCCGATGACCGAGACGACCACCACCGGCAGCCCTTCCGCCGACCCGCTGGCGGCCGGACGCGCCGCCTACGGGCGGCACGAGTGGCGCGAGGCCTTTGAGCGGCTTGGAGAGGCAGACCGGGCGGTTTCGCTGCGCGGCGAGGACCTCGAGTCGCTCTCGACCGCTGCGTTCTTCTCCGCCGAGGCCGAGGCCGGCCGGGAGCTCAAGGAACGGGCATACCGCGCATACGTCACCGAGGGTAACGCTGTGCGGGCCGCGTACCTGGCCCTCGACATCGCGCACGAGCACGGCTACGCGGGCCGTCACGCGATGGCATCGGCGTGGATGCGCAAGGCCGAGCAGCAGCTCGCCGGGCTCCCGGAGTCGTATGCCAACGGCTACGCGGTGCTGCTGCGCAGCGAGGCCGCGATGGTCGCAGACCCGGAGCAGGCGCTGGCCCTGGCCCAGGAGGCAATCGACATCGGCAACCGGGTGGCCGACGCGGACCTGCGAGCGTCCGCGCAGTCGAACCTTGGCTACCTCAAGATCGTTGGCGGGGACGCCGAGTCCGGCTTCGCGCTGATGGAGGAGGCCTCGATCGCGGCGATCAACGACGAGCTGTCGCCGGTCGTCAGCGGGATTACCTGCTGCCGGTTGATCTCGGCCTGCCGTGACCTGACCGACTACCGCCGCGCGTCCGAATGGATCGACGCCACGGAGTCCTACTGCAAGCGCCAGGCGGTGTCGGGGTTCCCCGGCGTGTGTCGCGTCCACCGCGCGGAGGTGAAGGCCGTCGGCGGCGCCTGGGATACCGCGGAGCAGGAGCTCGTCCGCGCGACGGACGAGCTTGGCGGCTTCAACGCCACGCCGCCGCAGGCGGATGGGTACTACGCGATCGGGGACATCCGCAGGCTGCGGGGCGACTTCGCCGGCGCTGAGGAAGCCCTTCGAGAGGCGCACGCGCGCGGTCGGTCGCCCCAGCCGGCTCTCGCGCTCATCCGTCTCGCCGAGGGCAAGCCCAAGGCTGCCCTGACAGCGATCGACGCGGCGCTCGCCGAGGCAAGCTGGGACCAGTGGGCCCGCTCCAGGCTGCTGCCGGCCAAGGTGCAGATCGCCATCGCTGCGGGCGACATCGCCCTCGCGCGAACCACCGTTGACGAGCTCGGCGGCATCGTGAGCGGCTATCCGGCACCCGCGCTCGAGGCCGGGCGACTCGTGGCCCTGGGCCGGGTGCTGATCGCCGAGAGCGAGGGCGTCGGTGCGAGCCAGGCGCTGCGGGGCGCGATCAAGGGCTGGCGCGAGGTCGGGTCGCCGTACGAGGTCGCCCGTGCGCGGTCACTCCTGGCGTCGACGTTGCGCATGCTCGACGACGACGGCGCGGACCTCGAGCAGCGCGCGGCCCTCGACGAGTTCAAGCGGCTGGGCGCGACGGTCGACGCCGCCGCGGCGGAGCGCGAGCTGCGCGACGCGGAGGAGCGGCGCTCCGGGCCGACGCAGGTCCGGATGACGTTCATGTTCACCGACATCGTGGGCTCGACGGTGCTCGCGGAGGCGCTCGGCGATGTGGCCTGGGAGCGCCTCCTGCGCTGGCACGACGACATGCTGCGACGGGTTGTCGCGGAGGGTGGGGGCGAGATTGTCAAGTCGACCGGCGACGGGTTCTTCGCGGCGTTCATGGCCGCCCGCAGGGGCATCGACTGCGCCGTCGCGATCCAGCGGGCGCTGCGCGACCATCCCGACGACACCGGCTTCGCGTTGTCGGTTCGGGTGGGGCTGCATACGGCGGAGGCGAACCGGCGCGGCGACGACTACTCGGGCATGGGCGTGCACATCGCGGCACGGGTGAGTGCCCTCGCGGGTGCTGGCGAGATCCTCGTCACATCCGACGTGCTCGCAGACGCGGGCGACGTCACCACGACCGACGCGCGCGACGCCGAGGTCAAGGGCGTGAGCGCCCCGGTCCACGTCGCGGCGATCAGCTGGACGTAGGCCAGTCCAAGCGGCCTGCCCGAACGGGCACATCACAGCGGCGCCCATTGATTCCGGCCCGACGTCGTCGGATGCTCAGCGTCACAGCATGTTCGACGACCGCCGGACCACGGCACCCAAGCGGGCCGAGACGACGCGCGCCAAGCCGTCGCCGCAGTCGGGCCTGCGCCGCATCCAGGAGCTCGCAGGCAACGCCGCGACGGCGCAGCTCGTCCGCGACGCGCAGTCTCAGGGGACGGTGCAACGTGAGGGCGAGCCCGACGCCGGAGCGGGCGGCGGAGCGACGCCCGCGCGACGCACACTGCGCCGCGGCGACACGGGCTCCGACGTGAAGGTGCTGCAGATGAAGCTGCGCCAGATTCGTGAGCGCGAGCACGACAGGGACGCCGCCAGGCGGGCCCGCATCGATGGCATCTTCGGCCCCCTCACCCACGCCGATGTCGTCGACTTCCAGACCGACACGGGGCTCGATCCCGATGGGGTGGCCGGGCTCCGGACCTGGCACGCGCTCGACTCGCTGGTGCCGCAGTCGCCGGTCGAGGAGACCGAGATCGCGAACGACGATCGGTTCGCGCACGCCAGGACGCTCGAGGTGCCGGGCAGCTATGACCGGGCCATCGCGATCTACCAGGACATCGCCCTCAACGCGAACTCGCCCGAGATGATCGGGCCCGCGATGACCCGAGCCGGGATCTGCCACCAGGCGCGCGGCCGGTTCGGTGCGGCGGTCCAGGCCTACGAGACGGCCCTGTCGGGACGATTCAACCAGGAGGCGCTGCGGCGCGAGATCCTCGACCGGCTGACCGAGTCACGGCAGAACCGGTTCTCCCCCGAGCAGACGCCCGACCCCGAGCCCGCGCTTCCCGGGATCAAGCCCGGCTCGGGAGCGGACACGCACGCGGGCGGCGGCATCAAGGCGCGCATCCCGGCGAAGTCCGGCGAGGCCGGACCGCATATCGACCTGTTCAAGGGCAAGCTCGCGAACATGATGGTCGGCTGGGCGCCGAACCTCGCACCCGGCAACGGCTTCGACGACACGACCGTGCAGAAGGCGCGCTCGTTCCAGCAGGCGGTGGGCATCGAGCAGACGGGCGAGGCTGATGCGACGACGTGGCACGCCCTGGACAGCTTCATGAAGGTGGACGTGCCATTCACCGTGATCGCCCCGATGTTCGCCCGGGCCGTCGCCGCCAACGATCCCGAGATCACGGAACCACGGCCGGCGCTGGCCGTGCTCGAGAAGGTCCGGGACGAGGCCCGCGAGCTCGGCCTGCAGGAGATCGTGAAGAACACCGAGGCCCTGATCGGGAAGACGCATCACCGGCTCTCGGAGTTCGACCAGGCGGTTGCCCACTACGAGATCTACCTCGCGCGGCTCATCCCCAGCCCGCCCCATTACGCGTTCTTCCTCGAGCACCTGCGCAAGGCCCGGGCGCACGAGCTGGTCTGAACGACCAGCGCCGGGTCTGGAGTGACCGGCCAGTCAGCCCGAGCGGTACTCGCTGATCTCGAACAGGTGCCCGTCGGGGTCCCCGAAGAAGGCTCGCGTCTCCGCGCCCCGGGCGACGGGCGGCGTGAGGAAGGTCGCGCCGCGCCCGAGGAGGAGGTCGTACGTGGCCTGGCAGTCCGCCACGCGGATCGTGAACAGGCCGTCACGAGTGCCCGGGTCTAAAGGGGCGGCGAGCGTAACACCGGGCTTGTCGTCGGTGGGTGGCCCGCCGGTCGTGAGCAGCAGCCACGTCCCCGCGAAGCTGAGGACGACCGATGTGCCGCCGTACTCGCGGTAGACCGTGGCGCCGAGCACCTCCGTGTACCAGGCCCGGGATCGGACGACGTCAGACACGATGAGGATGTGGGTAAGGGCCGTCTCGGGCTCGGGAAACGCGGTCACGCCCGAAGCATGGCTCCACGGCCGATCGACCGCAAACCGTCCCGCCGCTGGCGACGCCCGACGATCCGTGTCATCGTTGCACGTGCAACTTCTTCGGGCGGACTGCCGAGGATGCCGAGACGCAGGGGGAACGCAGGCGATGGCCGACTGGGACCGGGATACCTTCGAGAACGCGATGATCGCCGACATGCGCGAGCACGGCGGGGTGGTCACGAACGGGCCGCTGGCGGGACACCCGCTGCTGATCCTCACGACGGTTGGGGCGAAGAGCGGCAAGGAGCGACGGGCGATCCTCACGTACACGCGAGACGCGGGCGACTACGTGGTCGCCGGGACCGCGGGCGGGTCACCGACCACGCCGTCCTGGGTGCACAACCTCGAGGCGCAGCCGCAGGTGACCATCGAGGTCGCCAACCGGGTGTCGGCCGCGACCGCGACGATCGTCGACCCCGGTGAGCGCGACCGCCTGTGGGAGCAGCACGTCGAAGAGCTACCGAACTTCGCGGAGTACCCGGCGCAATCGGGCCGGGTGATCCCGGTGATCCGGATCACGCCCTCGGCGGAGGACTGACCGCTTCAGACGATCAGCCCCGCGAGCGCGGCCGATGCGCCGACGAGGGCCACCCCGAACTCGCCCCAGTCCGCCGGATCATCGATGCCCAACTCGGCCGACCGCCTCAGGGGTTCGCAGACGTGTCGAGGATCTGGCTGAACGCCCACGGGGACTGCTCGATTCCCGAGCATCCGTCGGAGCCCGCCTTGCCGGGGCAGCCGCCGTTGTCGCGCTGGATCGCCCACATCGACAGGGCGGCCATGCCGTGCTCGGCCGCGAAGTCGCGCAGCGCCTGCGCGTGGGCCAGCGTGGTGACCTCGGTCTTCTTCGGGTAGTCGTCGATGCCCGGCATGATCGTCGCGCCCTCCATCGCCCACACCTCCGCGCCGGACTTGTCTGGGAGCAGCACCCGCAGCTGGTCGTGGAGGCCGGTCAGGGCCGAGATCGCGGCGGCGCCCATGTCGGTGGTCTCGCCGTCGTAGTAGTCGAACACCATCGGCTGGACGACATCGATCCGAACCGCGTTGGCGACCGCGCTCTGGAGCACGGCCAGTGCGTCCGGCTCGAGCCCCGTCGCCGACGTCGGCAGGGTGTACGAGATCGTCAGTGGCCGGCCCTCGGCCGTGGCCCATTCCTGGAGCTTCCGGATCGCCTGGTTGCGGCGGTCGATGGCGGCGGTCCGGCCGAGCGAGCGACCCTCGATATCCATGTCGATCCGGCTGACGCCGTAGGTGGTGACGAGCTGCTTGTACGCCTCCAGGATGTTGTGGACGTCCTTGCACGAGTCGCCGATCTCGGTGCCGCCCTGGTCCGCGCTCCAACCGCCCAGGGAAGGGATCACATCACCGCCCTTCGCCCGCAGCGCGGCGATCTCAGGCAGATACGTACCCGCCGCGAGGGGACGCGCCTTGTCGCCGTTCCAGGCGAGGTCGCACGAGGTCTTCGACGTCGTCTCGAGGAACGCAAGCGTGAAGTGACCGACGCCCGACGCCTTGGCGACGTCGGCGAGCGAGTCCGACGTGTAGGTCTCGAAGTAGGGGGCGAACACGTAGGCAGCCGGCGGTCCCGACGACGAAGTCGATGCGGAGGCGGCGGGCTGGGTAGCCGCCGGTGTGGCTGAGGCAGGGGCCTGGCTAGCCGCCGGCGTTGCGGGCGCCGTTGCCGTCGGCGCCGGGGCGTCGCTCATGGACGCGGTCGCCGCCGCGGACGGTGCCGAGGAGGGAGGCGAGGAGGGGGCCGCCGCGATCACGGTCGAGGCTGCGGGTTCGGAGGCCGTCGAGTACATCACGGTTGTCGCGGGCGAACAGCCCGAGAGCAGCGCGACGAGCAATGCGGCCGCGGCCATGGCGCGGGCAGGCGCGCCGCGCTTCCGGTCGTCGTCCATCGCGTGCAGCATGCCCGGCCGCGCCGTGCAGCGCAACGTCGTCGCCGTCGCCCAATGCGGAACCTTCCCTAGTGCGGTGACCGCGACCGGGCCGCCGCATGCGCGTAGGGTGGGCGATAGCGCATGGAGGGGAGAGCGTCATGCCGTTGTTCGGCCGCCGCTCCAGCGAGGACAAGGGGGAAGCCAACCGGCCGTCACCGGAGAAGCCCCCGACGGATCCCGACGGGATGCGTGAGGCGACCAACGCGCTCAGCGCCATGTTCGAGGCGAGGCTCGCCGACGCGGACGGCCGGATCCGGGTCGAGGACCTGCTCAGCGCGGCCGCCGCGGTCTGCGGCGAGGCGTGCATCGCGGCCGCGGGCGACTTCGATCTCGAACACCATACGTTCACGCCCGGAGTGCCCGTGTTGTCGGACCGGGTCAACGGGATCCTGTGCGCGGACGCCTCCGACTGGACCACGGCCGCCACCAGCGTGTTCGGCATCGTCCGCGGCGGCGCGCTCGCCCAGGGATACGGTGAAGACGACTTCCCGCCGGTCGACGAACCGATCCGGCTCTTCGCCGGGACTCTCGGTGGCGGTGGGCCGGCGGCCCCGTGGGGCTTCGTGCCGCTCAGCGTGCCCGAGGACAACCGGCCGTTCGTCCCGCCGCTCCGCCAGGCGTATGACCTGCGGGAGCCGGTCCGCGCGATCTTCGCGGAGCACCAGGTCCCGGCGTCGGAGTGGCCGCCGACGTGCGCGTTCGCCCTCGTCGTCGAGCTCGCCCGGGTGCGCGACGCGATCGATCACGGGGTCGCCGTGCGGCTCGTCCTCGAGACGGTCAACGGGATGGCCAAGACGGCGCCGATGACCGACCGCCACCTGCGCGAGGCCGGCGGGTAGCCCGTCCGACCGCGATCGCTACGCGATCGGCTCCAGCACGAACACCGGGATCTGGCGCTCGGTCTTGACCTGGTACTTGGCGTAATCGGGCCACGCCTCGACGGCGCGCGCCCACCAGGTCGCCTTCTCGTCGCCGGTGACCTCGCGCGCCAGGTAGTCCCGCTTGACCTCCCCGTCCTGGAGCTCGACGTGGGGCTCGCTCCGCAGGTTGTAGTACCAGACCGGGTGCTTGGGGGCGCCGCCAAGGGAGGCCACCACCGCGTAGACGCCGTCGTGTTCGACGCGCATCAGGGCGGTCTTGCGCAGCTTGCCGGTCTTCGCGCCCACGGACGTCAGCACGATCACCGGGCGGCCGCGGAGGTCGCTGGCCACAGCGCCGCCCGACGCCTCGTAGCGCTCGGCCTGATCGCGCGCGTAGCGCGCCGTCCCGGGTTCGTACTCGCCGGTCAGGGGCATGCCATTCGCTCCTATGAACCGGCCCGGTCGGCCGCGTTGACCACGTCCAGGCCGACGTAGCTCATGCGCTCGTAGCCGGCGAAGCGGTCGCGCATGATCCCGCACGCCTCCGGATTGTCGTCGACCATCAGGAACCGGCGCCCGAGCTCGTGGGCCGCCGCGCCCGAGGAACCGCTGCCGGCGAAGAAGTCCGCGACGATCCCGTTGTCCGGGCACGAGGCCTGGATCATCCGGCGCAGGATGCCGAGGGGCTTCTGGGTCGGGTAGCCCGTCCGCTCGCGACCGCTCGTGGGCACGATCGTGTGCCACCAGGTGTCCGTCGGCAGCTTCCCCCGTTCGGCCTTCGCGGCGCCGACAAGGCCGGGAGCCATGTAGGCGATCCGGTCGACGGCCTCCGCGTCGAAGAAATACCGAGCCGGGTCCTTGACGTAGACGAGGATGGTGTCGTGCTTGGGCGGCCATCGCTTCGACGTGCGTGCCCCGTAGTCGTACGCCCAGATCAGCTCGTTCAGGAAGCACTCGCGGCCGAAGATGCCGTCGAGCATGACCTTGACGTAGTGCACCTCGCGGGCAGTCGAGGTGCAGGTAAAGGCTGCCGGTCGGCTTCAGGACCCGGCGGATCTCGACGAGGCGGGGTTCGAGGAACCCGAGGTAGTCGTCGTGGATGTCGTCATAGGCGTGGACGCCGAGCGTCTCGGTCCGGTAGCGCCTGCCGGCCCAGCCCGTCCGATCGCCAGTGGCCTCGTCATGGACCGTGTGCAGCCGCCGGAGCGTCTGGCGCCTGCCCGTGTTGAACGGCGGATCGTCATACGAGAGGTCGACCGAGTCAGCGGGCAGCGCCGCGAGCGTGACCAGGTTGTCCGACAGGACGACGCGCCCACGGCAGCCATCGAGGATGTCATCCGGCACGCGCGTCAGCCTAGCAGCCGCGGGTCGGCGGGCTCCCGATATGCTGCGGGACGATGACCCACTTCGCGCTCGACGACCCGCTGCTCGACGCCCAGGCCTTGCGCGTCGCCGGGTCCGCGATCTACGGCGGCGCCGACCGGGACGAGTGTCTGGCCGCCTGCGCTCGGGTGCGCGGCGCCGACCTCATCAGCTGGTACGTCGCCTGGATGGGCGCGGCCAGCGCCGCCGAGGCCATCGGAGAGCACGAGATCGACGAGGGACACGACGACGCCGCGCGAGGCGCCTTCCTGCGGGCCTCGAACTACGCACGCAATGCCGGCGTCATGCTGCTCGGGAAGCCGGTTGACGAGCGGCTGGCCGCGTCCCAGGCCCGGCAGACGGCCCTGTTCCGGCGCGCCGCGTTTCTATTGCCCCGCCCTCCGGAGCTGGTCGAGATCCCGTACGAGGCGACCACGCTGCCGGGCTACTTCTTCAGCGCCGGCGACGGCCGTCGCGAGACCGTGATCCTGACCGGGGGCTACGACGGGACGGCCGAGGAGCTGTACCTGTTCAACGGCGCGGCGGCCCTCGAGCGCGGCTACAACGTGCTCGCGTTCGACGGACCGGGGCAAGGCGCGGCCTTGCTCGACCGGGGACTGACGATACGGTCCGACTGGGAGGCCGTGATAACCCCGGTCGTCGACTACCTGGTCAAGCGTGACGACGTCGACGCCGAGCGGATCGCGCTCATCGGGCTCAGCCTCGGCGCCCACCTCGCACCCCGAGCCGCGAGCGCCGAGCACCGGCTCGCGGCGTGCATCGCCGACTGCGGATCGTTCGACCTCTACGCGTCATTTCTCGCCCGCGTTCCAGGCCCGCTCGCCGGCCCGTTCGATCGTGGCCGGCGGCCCGCCGTCGCGCTCATGCGCCGCATCCTCGATCGCATGGCACGCGACCCCACGGCGGGCTGGGTGCTGCGCCGCGGGATGCTCGTCCATGGCGTCGATGACGTGATCGACTACGTCGAGGCGCTGCGGCCGTTCACGCTCGAGGGTCGCGCCGGGGCGATCCGTTGCCCGACGTGGCTATGCAGTGCGGAAGGCGACGACATCAGCGCCTCGGCGGGTCAGCTGGCCGCCGCGCTGACCTGCGAGCACGAGTACGTCCACTTCCGGGAGGCGGAGGGAGCCGGCGACCACTGCGAGATCAACGCTCGCGCGCTCTACCATCGCGAGTCGTTCGGCTGGCTCGAGCTCGTCCTGCACCCCGAGCGAGCGGCGCCGGACCTCGAGCCGCTGTCGTTCCAGGAGGCCTGACGCCGACCGCCGTGGAGACGCCCGACCTGCGCACCGAGCGCCTCGTCCTGGATCCGCTCCGAGTCGCCGATGCGGACGAGATGGTCGCCGTGCTGGCGGATCCGGCGCTCTACACATTCACCGGCGGTGAACCGCCAGACCTCGAAGCGCTGCGCCGGACCTACGGGCAGCTGGTCGCCGGGCCGTCCGACGTCCGCGGCGGCGGCCTGGCATAACTGGATCGCCCGGCTCGTGGCCCAGGGCCCGGCGATCGGCACCGTGCAGGCAACGGTCTGGACCAGCGAACGACGAGCAGCTGTGGCCTGGGTGATCGGCACGCCATGGCAGGGCCACGGGTACGCCACCGAGGCCGCCCGAGGTCTCGTCGACTGGCTCGCGTCCGCGGGCGTCCGCACGATCGAGGCATACGTCGATCCCGATCACGCCGCGTCGGCGACGGTCGCGGCGAGAGCCGGCCTGCGGGCGACGGACGAGCTCGTCGACGGCGAGCGCGTATGGCGCCTCGTCGTCGCCGGACGCTGAGGGACGCTCAGTCGCCGAGCCGGCTCCAGAACTCGACCGGTACGCCCGACTCCTTCAGCCGCGGGCCCGGGTCCGCGCCATCGTTCGCCGCCGACCACGTCGCGACGACGGCGAGCGGGTCGGATCCCGGCCCGCCGCCGAGCGCTCTGACGGCCGCGGGGATGGCGGCCGCCGCGATCGTCCAGGTCCACTCGTACTCGCGGTCGCCGAGGATGTCCTCGACAGCCTGCCCGAGGTCCTGGCCCTCGATCCGGAGTGTGCCCGCCACCAGGGTCGCCGCAAGGTAGCGGCTGCCCCGCTCGTCCCTCGAGTCGCGCAGACGACGGTTCGGCCGCCGTCAGCCGCCACCGGCGTGGTCCGCCTCCGGCAGCGTCGCCCACGGCATCAGCGCCGGGACGGGGAACGTCGAGCTGACCTCGATGCGGCGGCCATCGCCGGCCATCGATGCGCCTGCGGCCTCGAGGATGTCGACGACGTGGGCGGCCTGCTCGGCCGACGCCCGATGCGGGCGATCCTCCGCGATCGCGGACGCCAGGTCCGCCACGCCGCGCCCCCAGGCGATCCCGGGAAACGGCTCGCGGACGAACGGGACCGGCGCGTAGTCCCCGTCGTAGGGGCCGACCTCGACCGCGGCGTTGAAGTCCTGGAAGTTGCCCAGCGCGAGCGAGGCGGCGTCACCGTGGAACTCGAGCCCGCCCTTGTGCTTGGCGGGCCGCCCGACATAGAAGCTCGCGGTCAGGCGGAGGACCGCGCCGCCCTCGAGCTCGACGGCCGCCACGATCAGGTCCGGGCTGCCGATGCGGAACGGCGTCCCGGCGATGGTCACCCGATCCTGCAGGAGGTCCCAGCCCCAGGCCCGGACCGACGTCGCGCGGCCAACCATCGTCGTCACCAGGGTGAGCGGATAGACGGCGACATCGACCAGGACGCCGACGTCGAAGAACCCCTCGGGGGACGGGTGCCATGTCTCGATGCGCCCATGGCTGACGTCCGCATACACGGCCCGGATCGTGCCCAGCCGCTCGTCGCGGATCCACGCGGCTGCCGTCTGCTGCGCCTCGCCGAGAAACGTGGCGGGGGCACAGCCGAGGCGGACGCCATGACGTTCGGCGGTCGCGATCAGGTCCCGCGCATCAGTGGCGGCGAGCGCCATCGGCTTCTCGCTGTAGACGTGGTGCCCGGCCTCGAGCGCGCGTTTCGTGACCTCGACGTGGGCCTGGTGGACCGTGAGGTTGACCACGATGTCGACGGACGGGTCCGCGAGCAGCTCGTCGAGCGAGGCGTGGATCCGGCAGCCGTGGGCCTCGCCGAAGGCCGCCGCGCGAGCCTGGTCGACGTCGGTTGCCGCAACGAGTCGGATCTGCGGGTGTGTCGGGATGTCGCGGGCGTACCCGCCCGCGATGTTGCCCGTGCCGACGATTCCGATGCCCAGCGGCTCCATGAGCCCGAGCCTACGTGATCCCGGCCCGCATGCGCCGCTCCATCGCGCACGGGCGATACCGTACCGTCAGGTCATGCGTCACGACCAGATCGCGCTCCAGCTGTACACCGTACGCCGGCTCACGGCGGATGACCTCCCCGGCACCCTGCGCGCCGTCGCCGAGGCCGGCTACCGCTCGATCGAGCTCGCGGGCCTGCCCGCGGTCGAGCCGGGCGACCTCACCCGCCTCTTGGCCGAGGCCGGCCTGACTGCGGTCTCGTCCCACGAGGGAATCGACCAGCTGCGCGCTGATGCCGCCGCCGTGGCCGATCGGGTGTCCGCCATCGGCTGCCCGCGGGTCGTCGTGCCCTGGATGCCGCCGGACGATCGACGGACGCTCGACGATGTCCGCCGCTTCGCCGCCGAGCTCGGCCATATCGCGGAGACGCTGGGTGCGCGGGGCATCACGCTCGGCTACCACAACCACGACTTCGAGTTCGCGCCGCTCGAGGGGTCGACGGCCTGGGACGTGCTCCTCGCCGAGCTACCGGCGGGCATCGAGCTCGAGGTGGACGTGTACTGGGTGTCGGTCGGTGGGTGCGATCCCGTGTCGGCGATCCGGGCGGGTGGCGACCGGGTGCGGATGCTCCACATGAAGGACCGGGCCCCGGGCGTCGAGCCGCACGATGCCCCGGCTGGCTCGGGAGTCCTCGACTTTCCTGCAATCGTCGCGGCCGCCCGGGATGCCGGCGTGGACTGGTACATCGCGGAGCAGGACCAGCCGGCCGACGAGCTCGCGGACATCGCGAGCGCGGCCCGCTACCTGGCGTCGCTGGCCGACTGATATCGAACGGGTGTTCTATACTCCGCGTCATGGCGGAGTGGGTGGTCGACGTGAAGACGGGTCCGAAGCAGTTCCCGACGGTGTGGCACCGCCACCCCAACGGCACGCTCCGGGCCGAGCGGGAGCGCACGCCGACCGTCGTTCAACCCCTCGGCGGCGACCGGGTCGAGCGCTGGACCTTCATGTGCGCGTGTGGCGAGGTCTACCTCTGGGAGCGCGCCTGGTAGGGGATCGCGGGCGCTACCCGGCCTCCGCGGGCTCGGGCGTGAGGCCCACTGATGGCGCGACCGACGCAGGCGACGGTCGTCGCGTCGCCAGCACAGACCCCAGGATCACCAGCACGAGGCCGAGACCCATCGCCGGGGTGAACGTCTCCTGGAGCACGAGGACACCCAGGATCGCGGCGACAGCCGGGTTGATGTAGGTGATGACCGTCGACCGCACGGGCCCGATCTCGCCGATCAGCGCCGCGAAGATCATGAACGCGGCCGCGGTGCAGACCGTGCCCAGCACGAGGACCGAGATGATCACGTTTGTCGAGGGAGCGGCCGCCGGCCACTGCAGGGCCGCGATCGGTGCGTAGAGGAGCATCGACCCGGCCAGTGACAGGGCCATGATCCCGAGCGACGGCACGCCGCCCAGCCGACGGGCGAGGATGGCCGGCCCGATCGCGTAGCACACGGCGACCAGGAAGACCTGCACCAGCGACATGACGTCAGACGTCGCGAAGTCGCCACCGACGATCGCGACGACGCCCGCGAGGCCGACGAAGAGCCCGGCGATGGCGGTCCGCCCCAGCCGATCGGTGCCGCCGGTGACGACCGCGAACACCGTGCCGATGAGCGGTGTGGTCGCGATCAGCAGCCCCGTGAGCGAGCTCGACAGGTGCTGCTCTGCGGACCCGAGCAGGACCCACGGGATGGCGATCTCGATCACGGCGAACGCGGCCACCCAGCGCCAGTGGACCAGCACCGCGCGAAGGTCGACGCGGAACAGCGCGATCGGCAGCAGGATCGCCGTGGCGATCGCCGTGCGCAGGAACACGAGCGTTGCCGGTGTGATCTCGGCGACCGCGACCCGGATGAACAGGTACGGGATGCCCCAGATCACGGCCATCAACGCGAACAGGATGATCCCGCGTTGCGTCACCGGGTCACCGCCGCGGGATTGCTCATCGATCCATCTTTCCAGACACCTGCAAACCGTTGCGAGTGCTTCAACACGGTTGGCCGGCAGGCGGTTGCATCAGGCCTCGGCGCGCCCCGGCCAGGATGGCGACCGTCGACGCCGATGACGCCGCGACCGATCGCTCCCGGCTCGCGGCGCTCGCCGCGCTCGTCTGAGGTCAGGTCTTCGGCCGCGCGCGGGACTCCCTGACCACGATCATCACCGCGACGACGACAAGCGCGACGCCCACGGCCAGCCAGAACGGGCTGCCGCTCATCGCCGAGCCGGCGATCAGACCGCTGCCCTGACCGATCCACACCAGCCCGACGAGGCCGACGATAGCGGCGATCACCAGCCTCGACGTGCGCACGGCTAGGCCGGCTCAGGCGCGACAGCGTCCGGCGCGATCGGTGACGGCTCCGACGCCGCCAGGGCCGCGGCGCGTGCGGCATCGGAGCGCCGGGTGCCAATGACGGCCAGGACGGTCCGCCAGGTCGCCGCGACCACCGCCAGCGCCGGGACCACGATGAACATGCCCAGGATGCCGGCTACCGCTGCGCCGGCCGGGATCGCGACGAGCACCACGGCCGGATGCAGGTGGACGGTCCGGCCGTATACGAGCGGGGTGACGATATTGCCGGTCACGATGTTGAACACCAATGTCCAGATGGCCATGATCACGATGTCCGCTGGAGTGCCCACGGCGACCGTGATCAGGAACGCGATGCCGGTCGAGATGAAGCCGCCGATGTAGGGGATGAAGCACAGGAAGAACGACAGCACGAACACCGGCAAGGCGAGCGGGAGCCCCAGCAAGACCATGATCACGAACTGGCTGCCGGCTCCCACGAGCGAGATCGCGCCCGTTCCGATCATGTAGCCGCCCAGGACGTCGAAGGCGCGGCTGGCGGCGGCGTTCACCTCCGGCGCGACGTCGTCGCGGACGTGGGTCATGATCCGCGACCACAGTTCAACGCCGTCCTTGAGGAAGTAGAACGCGAGCAGCGTGCTCAGGACGACAATCACCGCGATCTCGCCGATGGCAGATGCCGCACCCGCAATCGTCCGCAGCGCATCGCCCCCGCCTGTGGACACGGCATCAGTCGAACAGGCCGAGCTGGCCACCGCTCGAGGCATTCGCCGACGACGCACCTGACGTCGTCGTGGCATTGATCTCGGCGGCCTGATCGACAAGCACGACCACCGTCACCGCCACGATGGCGACCACCGCCAGGAAGCCGCCGCCCGTAGCCATCGCCGCGGCACGGCCACGTGACCGGCCGCGCCCGAATCAGGCGCTGCACCAGCGGATCGAGCGTGGCGCTCAGGATGATCGCGAGGACGACCGGGATCACGACCAGGGGCATCGCGGAGAAGATGCCCACGCACAGCGCGACGAGGCCGGCCGCCACGAGCAGCCGCCAGCTCCACTGGGCCACCCGGTCGATCCAGGCCGGGACGAGCGCCGGTAGCTCGGGGCGTGCCCCGGGATCGATGATGCTGACTGTTGCGTTCGCGACGGCGAGGATGATCGCCGTTACGGGAACGGCAGCGAACAGGCCGACGATCCCGGCCAACTCGTAGCCGGCGGGGAGCGCGACCAGGACAATCGCCGGATGGATGCTCACCGTGCGCCCGTACACAACCGGCCGTATGCCGTAGCCGAGGATGACGTTCCTGATGCTGATCAGGACGAGCATTGCGATCACGGCGCCCGAGCCCAGGGCAGCGTAGGTCACCAGCAGGATGAGCCCGGTCGAGATGATTCCGCCGAAATACGGGATGTAGCCGCTGAAGAAGACGAGCAGTGCGAGTGGCCCGGCAAGCGGCACGCCGAGGATCCACATGAAGACGTAATCGGTGATCGCGATGATCGCCGACAACACCGTCGTGCCGCGGAGGTATCCGCCGACGCGCCACAGGGCGTCATCGCCGGCATCCGTGATCCGCTCGCGCTTCTGGTCGCTGGCAGCCTGGAAGATCCAGACCCACGCCTTGTCGCCGTCCTGGAGGAAGAAGAACACCAGGAACGTCGCCAGGATCGCGATCGTGATCGCGCCGGCGGCCGCCGCGACGACCGCGGACACGAAGTCGCCGCTCGTGCCGCGGACGGCATCGAACATGTCGCGCAGCGCCGTCCCAACCGCGGGCGGAATGTTCAGCGCTGCGAGGTCGGTCTGCACCTTGGCGATGCTAGCGTCGACACTCTGGAGCACCTCGACCAGGTAGGGAACGAGAGCCAGGGCGAGCAGGAGACCCGCGGTCAGCAGCACCACGATCGCGACAACCCACACGATCGCGGCAGCGGCGGTCCGCGATCGGCCGCGCGTCCGGAGGCGCACGACGATCGGAGCGAACGTCGCGGCGATGACGATGGCCACGATGATCGACGCCGTCACGGTCCACAGGAGCGAGGCGAGGAGCCATAGCGCGATGACCAGGGCCGCGATGACGAACATGCGCCAGCCGAGGGCGGCGAGGTTGATCAGCCAGTCCGGCACGATCTGAGGTACTGCGACCGACACGCGACCATCCGGCTGTTCAGTCATCGGTGACGTGCACGCTCCCGGCTACCGGCGCTGCGGGCCGGCTCGCATCCGGGCTGCCGCAGGCGGTCCACTGTAACGCCGCCGGGCCAGCCTCGGCCGAGCGTGTACGCCGCCTGCGCCACGAACGGCGCGAATGCCTCACACGAGGCCGCCGTCACGCCCGATGCTGGCGGCATGCGCGACCTGCTGGAATCGATCCGGCGCTCGATCACGGTCTCGGCGACGGCGATGCGCAACGGCTCGATCCGCCGCGCGATGGTCGCGTACCTCGCGTTCAACACGGTGGAGATGGCGAGCTGGACGACGATCCTCGTGTTCGCCTACGGCGCGACGGGCCCCGGCTCGGTCGGCCTCGTCGCGATCCTGCAGCTCATCCCCAGCGCCGTGGCGGCCCCGCTCCTCGCCAACATCGGCGACCGGTTCCCGCGCGCGAGCGTGCTGCTCGGCTGGTTCTCGCGCAGTCACTCCTGCTCGCTGCGACGGGCGTCGCCATCATCGTCGGCGCGTCGCCGATCGTCGTCTACCTCGTCTCTGCGCTCGCGTCGATCTCGCTGACGCAGACGCGGCCGATCCTCGCCTCGCTGCTGCCTGAGCTCGCCCGCAGCCCGGAGGAGCTCACCGCCGCGAACGCGTGGTCGACGATCTTCATCGGGATCGGCGGCTTCCTCGGGCCGGTGGGGGCGGCGATCCTGCTCGCGGTTTCCGATGCGCAGGTCACGTTCCTCGTGGCCGCGGGCGTGCTCGCCGCCGGTGGCGTCCTGCTCATCGGGCTCAGGGGACCGGCGGACGCGCCGCTCGCCCTCGTCGATGACGAGCCTGACGCGTCTGACCGAGGCGTCTCGATCCTCGCCGGGCTGCGCGAGGTCGCACGGGACCGCGACCTGCTCGTCGTCGTCGCCCTGCTCACGGGCGAGTACGTGATCTACGGCGGCCTCGAGATCCTCCTGGTGCTGACGGCGATCGACCTGCTCGGCATCGGTGAGTCCGGGGCGGCCGCCCTCGTGGGCGCGGTCGGCCTCGGCGGGATCATCGGGGGGACCGCGGCCTTCGCCCTCGTCGGGCGCCGGCGCCTGGCGCCGTGGCTGGGCGTCGCGGCCGTGGTCATCGGCGTGCCCATCGCCCTCCTGGGCGTCGACCCCGCCGCTCGGACGGCGGCGCTGCTGGTGGTGGTCTCGGGGGTCGGGTTCGCCATCATCGACACGGCCGGCCAGACCCTGCTCCAGCGGATCACGCCGGACGCCGTGCGGTCTCGTGTGTTCGGCGTGCTCGAGGGGCTGATCCTCGTTGGCGAGGCCGTCGGCTCGCTGATGGTCCCGCCGCTCGCGCTGATCCTCGGCCTGCAGGGCGCGGCGATCGCCATCGGGCTGATGCTGCCGCTGACCGCGCTGCTGGCCGTCGGGCGGTTCGCCAGCATCGATGCACGGGTAAGGCTGCCAGAGGCGGAGCTCCGTGCGCTTCGCCGGGTCTCGATGCTCGCTCCGCTCGGACCCGCGGCGATCGAGACGCTCGCGCGGCACCTGGTCCGGGTGCCCGTCGTGGCCGGTGCGATCGTGATCCGCGAGGGAGACGTCGGCGACCGGTGGTACCTCGTTGAGCGAGGCACGTTCGACGTGGCGATCGGCGGTCAGCCTCGCAACGGCCTCGGCCCGGGCGACGCGTTCGGGGAGATCGCGCTGCTCCGCGACGTCCCGCGGACCGCGACGGTCACCGCGGCAACCGACGGCTCGTTGTGGGCCCTCGAGCGCGACGAGTTCCTCGCGGGCGTGACGGGCTCGCCGATCGCCTTGCGCGAGGCCGAGCGCCTGGCGGCTGCCCGTCTGGGCTGAGGCCGCAGCTACGCGTCAGCGACGCGGAGCGGGACGCGACCTCACGGGGGCTTTCTCGTCGACCCAGATGAGGTCGTCGAACGCGAGCTCGATCTCCTCCGTCGCGATCCCGTCGTCCTGCGTATCGAAGGCGGGCCCGGACCAGCGGATCGGCCATGCCTGCAGGAGGCGCCAGGCGTTCACGACCCTGCCGCCGGGTTCGGCGAGCTGGCGGATCGTGACGTCGCGTCGGTCGTCGATCCCGGCGACGATCGCTCGTCGCCAGCCGTAGAGCTCGGGTGACGTGGTCAGTGCGCGCCGCAACACGACCGGCGCAAACCGGCGGGCGTGCTTGGCGGGCAACGCCGGGTCATCCTCGGAGCTCAACCGGCTGATCTCGGCGAACCCGATCTTCTGCTCGCCGATCAGGACCTCGAAGCTGTTGATCCGGAGCAGTGGCTCCACGTGTCTCGTCACCATGTCCGGCCGATCCTACAGCCCGCCGCAACGGGTCGAACGCTGGGGAGTGCAGAAGGGCCGGTCAGCCCAGTGACTTGCGCATGATCAGCTGCGACTCGCCGGGCGGATAGTCCTCGATCTCCGCGATCGTCTGGTAGCCGTGGCGCCGGTACAGCCCGGGCGCCTGGAACGTATGTGTCTCGAGGAACGCGTCGTGCGCGCCGTGCGCGAGGGCCTCGGCCTCGGCGGCGAGCAGCAGCCGGGTCCCGAGGCCTCGGCCGCGGAGCGCCTCGTCGACCCACAGCCCGACGATGTGGAGCCAGCCAGCCCAGATGCCGCCCGTGATGCCGCCGCGGATCTCGCCTGCGTCGTCGCGCAGGAAGATCGCGACCTGGTGAAAGTCCTCGACGCCGGTGACCCGCATGTTCCAGCGGTTGATCGACTCGATGATGGACTCGATCTGCTCCGCCGCGGCAGCCGGCTCCGAGCTCAGCCGGACGTCCAGGCCGTCATCGACCATGTCTGCGATCCAGGCGATTGCGCTACCAGCGGATCACGCCGCCGATGAACAGCAGCGAGATCGAGACCACCGCGATCACCGCGATGGCGCCCATCGCGATCCGGGCGTTCTTCGACTGGTGCCAGGGGTTGGAGACGTCCTCCTCGTGCTGGCGCGCCTTGCGATCGTGCTCCTTGCGCGCGTTGTGCGAGTGGCTGCTCTCCGTGTGGTGCTTCTTGCTCAACCCCTCGGCCTCCGGTCGCTTGGGCTCGCTGGTCGCGGCGCGTCCGTCCAGCCTACCGGAGCCGATCGGCTGAACGGGCGGTCAGGCGACGGGCAACGCCGGGGCGATCCGGATGGATCAGCACGCCCTTGAAACGCGCGAAGGGATCTCGGGCCGACATCGCGCGGAGCATGGGCGAGACCGGGCGCATGGCAACAGCGATCTGCGGCGCCGGCGGTGGCCGCCAACGGGCGGTCCAGGCGCCGAGCAATCCGTGCCATCGCCAAGGCACAATGCCGGCACGATGAGAAGGCACGTGAACCCGCATGGGGTGCGCCGCGCGCTTGCGCTGGCGTTCGTGCTGATTGCCGTCGTCGCCTGTGGTGGGAGCAGCGCTCCCGCAGCCGTCCCGCTGGGCCAGGAGGTCGTCGTCGACCACGCCCAGCTCGGCGGAGCCTCTCCCGGGCCGACCACCAAGCTCGGTATCACGCCGCTCGCGGTCCGGACGGGCACGATCGCCGAGCTCGAGGCCGGCGGGTTCCAGATCGACGACGAGGACCGCGGCAAGACGCCGGTCTACGTCGATGTCCGGTACGAGAACAAGGGCACCGAGACGATCGACCGCCGGTTGGGTGTCTCGCTCGAAGATCAGGACGGCAATCTGATCAGCTCGGTGGTGATCTTCGACTACGGCGGGGATCCATACGCGCCGTGCCCGGACAAGCGCGACGGAGCCCTCGCGCCGGGCGACCAGTTCGAGACATGCACGCTGTTCCTCGTCGGCGAAGGCCGCCACCCGACGCAGGTGAGCTTCCTGCCCAACGTGCCGGGCAAGGCGACCGACTTCGTCTACTGGGCGGCCAAGTAGCCGGGATCCGGTGACTGCTCCGTCGTCCTTCGATGTCGCGGTCGTCGGCGGCGGCGCCGCGGGCTGCGTGGTCGCCAGGCGCCTGTCCGAGTCGGGGAGGCGGGTCGTGCTGCTGGAGGCCGGCCCTGACCCCGGAGATCAGACCCCGGCCGAGTGGCACGACGGGTGGCGTCTCCCGACCCTGCCGGACTGGGGGTTCGAGTCCGAGCCGGACGATGCCGGACCGGGGACCCGGCTCCGCCGCGGCAGGCTCATGGGCGGCACGTCGTGGCTCACCCGCTTTGCCGTCCGAGGCGCGGCCGCCGACTTCGACGCCTGGGCGGCGCGCGGCAATCCCGGTTGGAGCTTCGCGGACGTGCTCCCGGCGTTTCGGCGTCTCGAGGCCGACGCGGAATTCGGCGCCGATCCGTGGCACGGCGACAGTGGCCCGATCCCGATCACCCGCTACCCGGGGCTTGCGCCGTCGGCGATTTACGCCGCGGCCCTGGAAGCGTTCGCCGCCGCGAGCATTCCGTTCGTCGACGATCACAACGCCCCGGAGGCGGTCGGCGTGGGCAGGCTGCCGATGAGCTCGCGCAACGGCGTCCGTGTCACGACCGCCGACGCGTACCTCCCTCGATCAGAGCGACCCGCGACGCTGGAGATCCGCACGGACTCGCCCGTCGCCACCGTCATCCTGGACGGGACCCGGGCGACAGGCGTCCGCCTGGTCGATGGCACGGAGATCTCCGCCGGTGGGGTGGTCCTTGCGGCGGGCACCTACAGCAGCCCGGCGATCCTCATGCGCTCGGGCATCGGTGCTGCCGGCCACCTGCGAACCGTTGGCATCGCTGTGCGCGTCGATCTTCCCGGCGTGGGCGCGAACCTGGCGGACCACCCAGGCGTCGATCTCGACACCGGCTGGCGGGGATCCGCGGCCGGCGGCCCAGCCCTGCACTCGATCGCGACGCTCCGCAGCTCCGCGGCGCCAGTCGACGGGGCGCCCGACCTCATGTTCTGGATGAGCGATCCGGACGGCGACGAGCCCGGCTTCTGGCTCGATCCGATCCTGCTCAAGCCGCAGTCGCGCGGATCGGTGGTGCTTCGCTCGGCCGATCCGACGGCGTCACCCCGGATCACCCTGCCCGGGGTCCGCGCGCCCGCCGACATCGAACGCCTCGTCGAGGCCTATGCGCTCGGCCTCGAGCTTGCCAATCGACCCGAGATCCGCCGTCTTGCGACCGAAGCGCCGCCGTCCGAGCCCGGGACCCCCGAGGCCTGGCGGCGCCGGATCGTCGAGAACGCCTACTCGAACCCGCACGTCGTGGGCACCTGCGCGATGGGCCCGGAGCCTCGGGATGGAGCCGTCGTGAACGCCCACGGCCACGTGCACGGTACCGAACGCCTGTCGGTCGTCGACGCCTCGATCATCCCGGACGCGCCCGCGGGCTTCCCGCACCTCGTCACGATCATGCTCGCCGAGCACCTCTCGGAGCGGTTGATCGCCGATCAGTGACAGGGCGCGCCTCTGGCGGCGGCTGACCGCCTACGCTGTTTTCGCGGGCTTCGCCTTCGCGGTCTTTGCTTTCTTCGGGACCTTCGCCTTCTTGTCCACCGCGCATCCTCCAGCGAGATTTCGGGCTGCATGCCCTGCTGCGACATCATGCACCCGGCCAGTCACCACGGCCAGCGGGTTACGATCCCACGATGCGGTTCGTGCCCAACCTTCTGCTCGTCCTGGCCCTGCCGGCCGGGATCATCGGCTACGCCGTGGCAGCTCGCCTGGTGTCAGGGCTGGAGCTGCCGTCCGGGATCGGGACGCTCGTCATCCTGTTCGTCCCGCTCCTCGTCGCGGGCCTGTGCATGATGCCGTTCATCATCCCGTTCATCGACCGCAAGGCGAAGCAGGACCTCGCCGACTACCGCGCCAGCCAGGCGTCGGCCGCGCCCGACGCCGACGGCAAGGGCACGAAGTAGTCCGGTGATCAAGCTGGCCTACCCGGAGCCGCCGACCGCAGACCAGGTCGACGACTACCACGGCCACCGGATCGCGGATCCCTACCGGCCGCTGGAGGACAGCGACGCACCGGCGACGCGCGCGTGGATCGAGGCGCAGAACGTGCTGACCAACCACGTCCTCGGCGAGTCCGCCGGCCGCGACGCGATCCGACGCCGTCTCGCGGAGCTCTGGAACTTCCCGCGTGCCGGCGCCCCGTGGCGTCGCGGCGACCGCTGGTTCCAGCTCCGCAACACCGGCCTGCAGGACCAGAACGTGCTCTGGACCGCCGACGGCCCGGACGGGGAGGGGAGCGTGCTGCTCGACCCCAACGGCCTGAGCGACTCGGGAATCACGACGCTGGCCGCGATCGAGGTGAGCGACAGCGGCGGCCTCGTCGCGTGTGCCGTGAGCGACGCAGGGTCCGACTGGCGGACGTGGACCGTGCGCCGTGTCGCGACGGGCGAGGAGCTGCCGGATCGCATCCCGTGGAGCAAGTTCTCGTCGGCCGCCTGGACCAGCGATGACGCCGGATTCTTCTATTCGCGCTACCCGGAGCCGCCCGCGGACGCGGCGTTCGACGCGCCGAATCGGGACATGGAGCTGCGCTACCACCGCCTCGGCAGCGATCCGGCCGAGGACGTCCTGGTCCTGGCGCGACCGGACGAGCCCGACTGGGGGTTCGAGCCGGAGGTGACCGACGCTGGCCGCCTGCTCGTCGTATCCGTGTCCCGGGGCACCGACCCCGAGAACCGCATCCATGTCGCCTCGCTCGATGGCGGCGTCCACGCCGCGAAGGTTCGCCCCTTGCTCGACGCGGCGGACGCCCAATACGAGCACATCGCCACCATCGACGGCACGCTCTATCTGCTGACGGATCTCGACGCGCCGCTCCGACGGGTGATCGCTGTCGACGTGGACGATCCCGATCACCCTCGCGAGGTCATTCCCGAGGGACAGGACGCGCTCGAGCACGTGGTGCTCGTCGGTGACCGGTTCGCCGCGGTCTCCCTCCATCACGCCCACCACCGGCTGGCGATCTTCGAGCTCGACGGCACGCGCGTGGTCGATGTCCGCCTGCCCGGCCTGGGCACGGTCGAGGACCTGGCCGGTCGACGCTCTGACACGGAGCTGTTCCTCACGTTCGTGACGTTCAGCGCCCCGGCATCGACGCTCGCCGTGTCCATGGCGGACGGCTCGGTGCGCGCAGCCGGGCGGCAGCCGGACCTGCCATGGGATCCTGACGACTTCGTCAGCGAGCATGTGTTCGTGGCGTCGGACGACGGCACCCAGGTGCCGCTGTTCCTGACCCGCCGCCGCGATCTGGAGCCGACAGGGGACGTGCCGACGCTGCTGTACGGCTATGGCGGCTTCCAGATCGCCATCGGGCCGATGTTCAAGCCCGAATGGCTGGCCTGGATGGAGCGTGGCGGCCTGCTGGCCGTCGCGTCACTGCGCGGGGGCGCCGAGTACGGCAAGGCCTGGCACGACGCCGGCCGCCTGGCCAACAAGCAGAACGTGTTCGACGACTTCGCAGCGTGTGCGCGCTGGCTGGCGACGTCGGGCTGGACGCGCGAGGATCGGATCGGAATCAGCGGGCGGTCGAACGGCGGGCTCCTGGTCGGCGCCAGCATCACCCAGCACCCGGAGCTGTTCGGCGCCGCGATCGCCGAGGTCGGCGTCATGGACATGCTGCGGTTCGACCGGTTCACGATCGGCTGGGGATGGACCAGCGACTACGGCTCGGCCGAGGACCCGGACCAGTTCCAGACGCTCCTCTCGTACTCGCCGCTGCACAACTGCCGGCCCGGGACGGACTACCCGCCAACCCTGGTGACCACCGGCGACCACGACGACCGCGTGGTTCCCGGCCACTCGTTCAAGTTCGCCGCCGCGCTCCAGGCGGCGCAGGCGGGTGACGCGCCGATCCTCATCCGCATCGACACCGATGCCGGACACGGGATGGGCAAGCCCATCAGCAAGCTGATCGACGAGCGTGCCGACGTGCTCGCCTTCCTCGATCTCGCGCTCGGATGAAGGCCGCCATCAAGGACCGCTACGGATCGCTCGACGTCGTGGAGCTCCGGGACATCGAGCGCCCGGTCCCGGTCGAGGACCAGGTGCTCGTGCGTGTCCGCGCCGCGTCGGTCAATCGGGCCGACCTCGACGAGCTGCTGCCCAAGCCGTCGTTCTCCCGCCTGTTCCTGGGGCTGCGACGCCCGCGGCGCCACCGGATCGGCATCGACGCCGCGGGCGTCGTAGAGGCCGTCGGCCCGGCGGCCACCCGGTTCAAGCCGGGCGACGAGGTCTTCGCCGACCTGTATCCGTTCGGACAGGGGTCGTTCGCCGAGTACGTCTGTGCGCCGGAGCGGGCATTCTTCGCGATCCCCGTCGGGATGTCGTTCGAGGTGGCCGCGACGCTCCCGCACTCCGCGATCCTCGCGGTCCAGGGCCTGCGACGCCGCGACGGCCGGACGGTCGGACCGGGCGACAAGGTGCTCATCGATGGCGCGTCGGGGAACGTGGGCCCGTTCGCGGTCCAGATCGCGAAGGCTCGCGGCGCCGAGGTCACTGGCGTCTGCAGCACGAGCAAGGTGGACCTCGTGCGCTCGCTCGGCGCCGACCACGTGCTCGATTACACCGCCGTCGACTACACGCAGGGCGACGAGCGCTATGACTGGATCGTCGACACGGACTCCCACCACTCGATCCCGCGCATCCGGCGCGTCCTGCGGCCGAACGGGGTCTACGTGACGCTTGGCGGGACCGGCTCGGCCATCCTGCAGGCGATGACCGTCGGGCCGGTCGCGTCCATCGCCTCGGGCAAGTCGATGGGCCTGATGTTGTGGTGGAAGCCCTTCCGGCCCGACGACGTGGCGACCCTTTTGGAGCTGATCGCCGCGGGCAACGTCGCCCCGGTGATCGACCGGCGCTACCCCCTCGAGCGAGATCGTCGACGCGCTGCGGTACGTCGACGAGGGCCACGCCCGCGGCAAGGTCGTCATCACCGTCTGATGGCTCGGGGCCTATCGGGCATCCCCCGCACGGTACGACCGTCAGGGTGGCGCACCACGCGCGGCCTGGGCTAGGGTCATGTCCGGCCCGGGGGGTCGCTGTCACCCGCAACGGTGGCTGAGCATCGCCGTCGCGGGTCGTCCCCGTGACGCCCGGCAGAGAGGAATGATCGTGGGATTGGTTCACAACGGCGCCCAGCGGGCGTCACTCCGGTCGCGGATCGCGGTCGTGATCGCCGCCTCAGTGCTCATGTCGGCCTTCGGATTCGCCCTGTCTGCCGCGTCACCCGGCTCGACCCTCGGCGCGTCGCGCTGGCATGACGTCGAGACGTACTACCTCGGCCTGGTCAACTGCACGAGGACAGGCGGCTGGGTCCGGTCCAACGGGTCATGCGACAGTTACGGCAGCGGGTCGTTCTCGAAGTATGTGAAGCCGCTCAAGCGCAGGTCGGGCCTGTCGGGCGTCGCGCGCAGGTGGGCGAAGCACCTCGTAGCCGCCAACGACTGCGCCCACGGCAACCCGGGAGCCCGGCTCGCGAAAGCCGGCTACCGCGGATCCGCCTGGGGCGAGAACGTCGGCTGCAACAACTACGACACCGTCAAGCGCGCGGTCCTGGCGCAGCCACCTCGCCATGCAGGCCGAGAAGGGCTCTGGCGGCGGCCACTGGAAGAACATCAAGAACCCGGCCTACAAGGCCGTGGGCATCGGGATCTGGCGCGATCACGGCCGGACCCGGGTCGTGACGGACTTCTACCGGCCCTGACCCGGCATCACGCCGGTGTCGGCAGGATCGCCGGCGTGACGTCCTCCCTGGCAGGCTGTTCGCCGCCCGCGGCGAGGTCGGTCAGGTACTTGGCGCTGAAGTCGGTGGTCAGCTCCACCCACATCGGCCGATGGTCCGACATCTGGTACGTCCGCCACTCGGCGTAGCTGGTGAAGGCGCCCATATCCGGCTTGTAGGTCGCCTCGTCGGCATCCGTGAACACGACGTCGTCCCACCGGAAGACCCCGGCGTTCGCGAGCGTGATGGGGTAGCGGGCCGGCTTCTTGGGATCCTCGAGCCAGGCGATCTGGTCGTAGTGATGGATGTCGCCCAGGTCGGTGTGATCTGCCGTCAGCTCGGGTGGGATGTGGAAGCCGGCCGCGCCGATCGCCTTCACCGCGTCCTCCGACGCGTCGAAGATGTTGAAGTCGCCCAGCATGAGCACGTTCTGTGCCCAGGCGTGCTTCTCGAGGGTCTGGTCGGCGAGGTGCTGCGCCAGCCAGCCGACCTCGGCCACCCGGCGCGGGTCCTTCTGGCCGCTCCCGTAGTAGATGTGCGCCGTGCAGATGGTGAACTTCTGCCAGCCGACCTGGAACCCGACCAGGAACGGAGTCCGGGCGAACTGCTGGACGAAGACCCCACTCGGGTGGCCTGCGGGATCCGGTCGTACGACCTCGCCAACCAACCCGCCGAAGCGCACCTTGCGTGAGTCGTACAGGAAGGTGAGCCGCTCGCTGTTGCCGCCGGCGCCGCGCGTGACGTCGCTGACGAGCACGTTCCACCACGACCCGAGGTAGCCGAGCAGCCGGTTGAGCGCGGTCAGGTCGTCACGGACCTCCTGGACCGCGACCAGGTCGAAGGCGCTGATGATCTCGGCGATGTACATCAGGGGCTCGATGCCGCGCTTGCCGCCCTTGGCCGAGTCGAACTCGCGGATGTTCCAGGTGGCGATCAGGACCCGCTGGTCGATCGAGTGCTGGGGGATCTTCGCGAGCTCGGTCTTGAGCTTGAGGAGGTTCCCGGCGGTCCGCTCCCTGACGTCCGGCGGGACCGTCAGCGCGGAACGCCCCTTCAGCGCGGTGTAGAACGGCATTGCAGGAACCCTCCTTGGTCAACTCGATATCGACCACTATGCGCCTCATTGGTCAGCGTAGAGTGAGGGAACGATGGGGTCGATGATCTTCGGCAGCGGGCACCAAGGCCATTGCCCGGAACCGTTCGACGCGGTCAACGGGACGCGCCTCGGCGGCGCCGAGGGTTCGCACCCCCTGCACTTCGTCCGCGCCGAGGAGCTGGTTCGGACCTCGTCAGACCAGGTCGACGGCCAGTTCATCCTCGATCACCCGGTCCGGGTCGGCGAAGGCATCGAGGGGACGCTGCGGGTGACGGCACGGGACGCGATCTCGGCCCGCAAGGCGGCGTTGCGTCTGCTCGGGCTTCGCCTCGTCGAAGAGCGCAAGAGTCAGACCCACGGGACGGGCACCAACACCACCCGCACGGAGAACTGGGTGGAGGCGAACGGCCGCCTGTTCATCGCGGACGAGTTCCTGTCACCGGTGATTCCCACGACTCTGGGCGCGGGCGAGACATTCGAGACGCGATTCGCCGTCCCCGCTCCTCCCCTCGGGCCGCCGACCGCGCACCTCGGTGAGGCGATCGTTGCCTGGGCGCTCGATGTCCACTGGGACATCGCGAGGGACGACGATGCGTTTGTCGCGACCTACCTGCCGGTCGCCCAGCACCCCGACCTCATTCGTGCCGGAGTTGGGGAGCAGGGAGGCACGGCGCTGCTCGACGCCGTCGACGTCGAGGGCGCGACCATCTCGGTGACGACGCCGCTGCCGGCGGCCGTCGGCTCGCAGATCGGCGTCGCCGCAGCCTGGCCGGGTGCACCCGGCGGCTCGGGCCGCATCGAGCTGCATCGGCGGACGAACGCGCCCAACGGCGTCGAGGGGATCATCGCCGTCGCCACCACCGACTCCGACGCCCTGCGCGCGGGGACCGCTCGCGCTGTGCTCGCCGTCCCGTCGGACGCCGCGCCATCGTTCGACGGCGCCGACCTTGCGGTCACCTACGTGGTGCGGGTCCTAGTCGACCGTCGGTTCCAGCCCGACTCCGCCGTGGAGCGCCCGGTCGCGATCGCCTGACGTCGCGTCGTCAAGGTCGAGCCGCAGCAGGTCCTCGCCCCACTTGACGTCACCCGACATCACGAACCCGTAGTGCAGGTAGAAGGGTTGCGGTGAGCCCGGTCCGGCCTTGCAGCTCGTCCACAGGATGGCCGCGCCCGGTCGGGTCCGGAGATAGACCACCACGGCATCGATCGTTGCCGCCCCGTACCCGCGTCCCTGGAAGCGCTCGTCGATGAGCAGTCGCCACAGGAAGTACGGCCCGACCATGTCATCGTCGGCCGCCAGCTGCTCCTCCGGGATCCCGTCGCTGATCATCACGAACCCGACCAGGACGTCGCCGTCGTGGACAGACCACATCCGCGGGCAGGCGTGGGCGTCGGCGATCGCGTCCTCGAAGTGGCTCTCCATCGAGCCGAGATGGCGCTCCTGCCCGGGTCCGCGCCGGAGTTCGAGAACGGCCGACCGCTCGGCGTCGGTCACGATGTCGCGTAGCTGGACCACGGCCATCGGGCTCCATTCCTCCCTCATCACGACGCGACCGATACCCTAGCGGCTATGCCCGCCGAATTCATCTACAGCACCTACAAGCTCGCCCGGCACTATCCGCCGGACCGCACCGTCCTCGAGGACATCTCGCTCTCGTTCTATCCGGGCGCCAAGATCGGTGTCATCGGGTCGAACGGCGCGGGCAAGTCCAGCCTGCTCCGGATCATGGCTGGGCTCGACGACGGGTTCACCGGCGAGGCGAGGCTCACGCCCGGCTTCACCGTCGGGTACCTGAGCCAGGAGCCGCAGCTCGACCCGGCCAAGGACGTCAAGGGCAACGTCATGGATGGCGTCCACGAGGTCCAGACGCTGCTCGACCAGTACAACGCCGTGATGGCCAAGTGGTCGGAGCCCGACGCCGACTACGAGGCGATCGGCGCCGAACAGTCCTCGCTCGAGGACCGGATCAACGCGGCGGATGCCTGGAACGTCGAGCGCAACGTCGAGATCGCGATGGAGGCCCTGCGCTGCCCACCCGACGACGCCGACGTCACGACGCTGTCAGGTGGCGAGAAGCGACGCGTCGCGCTCGCCCGGCTCCTGCTCCGTCACCCCGACCTGCTGCTGCTCGACGAGCCGACCAACCACCTCGATGCCGAGTCGGTCGAGTGGCTCGAGCACTTCCTCGACGAGTACGCCGGGCACCGTCGTGGCCGTCACCCACGATCGCTACTTCCTCGACAACGTCGCGAAGTGGATCCTTGAGCTCGACCGGGGCAGGGGCATGCCGTTCTCGGGCAACTACTCGGGCTGGCTCGAGCAGAAGCTGGACCGGATGTCGAAGGAGCAGAAGACCGCCGACGCCCGCCAGCGCACGCTGGCGCGCGAGCTCGAGTGGGTCCGGATGGGCGCGAAGGCCCGCCAGGCGAAGGGCAAGGCCCGGCTGTCGGCGTACGAGAAGCTGCTCGCCGAGGCCAACGACGCGAAGGACACCACCCGCGAGCTCGAGATCGCGATCCCGCCCGGACCGCGGCTGGGCGACCAGGTCATCGATGTCGCCGGCCTCCGCAAGGGCTACGGCGACCGGCTGCTGATCGAGGACCTCGCGTTCTCGCTGCCGCGGTCGGGCATCGTCGGCATCATCGGGCCCAACGGGGCGGGCAAGACGACGCTGTTCCGGATGCTCGTCGGGCAGGAGGCGCCGGACGCCGGGAGCGTCACGATCGGGGACACCGTCCAGCTCAGCTACGTCGACCAGGGCCGGGACGAACTCCGCGCCGGCAAGACGGTGTTCGAGGAGATCACCGAGGGCGTCGAGGTGGTCAAGGTCGGCAACCGCGAGGTCCCGGCGCGCGCGTACGTCTCGAGCTTCAACTTCAGGGGCACGGACCAGCAGAAGCTGGTCGGAACGCTCTCTGGTGGCGAGCGGAACCGCGTCCATCTCGCCAAGCTGTTGCAGACCGGCGGCAACGTGCTGCTCCTCGACGAGCCGACCAACGACCTCGACGTGGACACGCTGCGGGCGCTCGAGGCCGGCCTGGAGTCGTTCCCGGGCTGCGTCGTCGTCATCAGCCACGATCGCTGGTTCCTCGACCGGATCGCGACCCACGTCCTCGCCTTCGAGGGCGAGAGCCAGGTCCGCTTCTTCGAGGGCAACGTGAGCGACTACGAGGCGTTCCGCCACAAGGAGCTGGGCACCTCCGCGGACCAGCCCCACCGGATCAGGTACAAGCGTCTCGTGGCCTGATCGCGAGGGACACGCCGTCGCGAGCTGTGCCGTTGTTCGCGCAAAAATGTCGAACCGCAACGTAACCGCTCGTCACCGGTTCGAGCGGCGGGTACGTGACTCGCCCAAAACACGAAGGAGCGACCACCATGCCCAACTACCTGCTGTCGGTCCACACGGGCGCCGAGAACCTCACGCGAACCATGACCGACGAAGAGATGCGTCGCGGCTTCGAGCAGGTCGCCGCGGTAGAGGCCGAGATGCGTGCGGTTGGTGCATTCGTGCTGAGCGGCCGTCTTGACGGGCCCGATCGGGCGCGGGTCGTCCGCCCCTCGAAGAAGCGGATCCGGACGACCGACGGTCCGTACGCGGAGACCAAGGAATTCCTGGGTGGGTTCTACATCATCGAGGCGCCGGACCTCGACGCGGCCGTCGAGTGGGCAGGCAAGGTGACGCTCGCAATCAGCACGCCAATCGAGGTTCGCCCGTTCGTCGGCTTGGCCGGCCGCTGACCGACGTCGCGTCGTCGAGGACCGAGACCGTCATCGGGCGTCACCCTCGCCCGTGACGTCGCGAACGGCCTGCCACTGCCCGGTGAGTCCGAGTCGCGCAACCCAGCGATCAATGTAGGCGGCATCCAACGTGCGAACTACGTTGACGATCGCCATGACGTCGCGTCGCTGGCGGTCAGAGTCGGACAAGGACGCCCACTCGAGCTTCGCGATCGACCTCGGCTCGCCGTAGTAGGAGCTCGCGAGCGAACCGGTGACCATGTACGGGACACCAGATTGATCGAGCCGGACCACGATGTCCGCGAGGAGATCCGCGAAGGTCACCGGGGGCGGTCCGAACGCTCCTGTCGACCCGCGCCTGCCGTGTGCGATCCGAGAAGCATCTCCGCGAGGGCGTGGTGCCGCTCGTCGTCGCTCAGCGTGGGCCATGCGTGCCGCAACCCGGATTCGGCGAGCTCACGTACCTCGGAGCTCATCTCATCAGCCATCCGCAGGCGCCGTGCCGGGGGAATCGCCCGGAGCATCTCGAGTTGCCTGCGGTAGGCATCCGGTGACGTGTCGATCGGCCTACCCACACCCAGACTCTACGCCACGCGACACGCTACAGGTACACGCCGCGAGTGCGTCCGGTCGCCTCGCCGTAGGCCCACAGGTCGATCACCGGTGGCTCGACGCCGAGGCTCGTGAGCGCGGTGCAGATCTGGCTGCGGTGGTCCGTTCCGTGCTGGATCACCTGGGCGAGGCGGAACCCGAGCGGGGAGTGGAAGTCCCAGCCATCGCCGTGCTCGACCATGTCCGTCTCGCCGTCCGGGTTCGCGGCCAGGACCGCCATCCAGGCCTCGCCGTTCGCGCTGATTGCCGCTCGCAGGACGTCCAGGCCCGCGTCGACCTCGGCACCCTCGTCGATCGCGCGCGGTCCCTCGCGGAAGAAGGTGAGATACCAGCAATCCGTGCCGACGAGGTGTCGGAACGTGTCGAGGATCGAGCCGTACGTCCCGCGGGCCGGCGTCGCCAGCTGCTCGGGCGCGAGGGCGGCACACGCGTCGATCAGGCGCTCGGTCGCCCAGATGTGGTGGGCCAGCGCGTCGTCGAGGAGCGACGCAGTCACTCGCCTGCGCCTGCGCGGGTCGCGATGTCCCCGATGATCCGGGCGATGTCCGCGGGCTTCGACCACATCGGCCAGTGGCTCGTCGGCAAGTCGATCCAGGTCAGGTTGCGCAGCTCGGGGAGGCCGGCGAGGAACGCCCAGTCCGGGTGCTCCCGGGCGTAGCGCTGGTAGTCCTCGGAGGTGTAGCCGGTCGCGATGATGGTCGCCGGGATGTCCCTGCGGGCGTCGTTGGTGAACTCGTGCCCCTCGCGGATGAGGCTCCCCGGCACCGGCACTGCCCGGTCGCGGAACGTCGCACGCTGCTCCTCGCTCAGGCCGTCGAGGTTCTCCTCCGCCTCGATCTCCTCCCACACCATCGGCTTCTCGTCGCCCTCGAACGCCGGATCGAGAGCGCCCTTCCCGGGAGCCGTATCGACGTAGACCATCGCGGCGATCCGATCCGGGACGATGTCGCTCGCGGCATAGCCCGAAAACCCGGTCGCGCTGTGGAGGACGAGAACGGCCGACGATGGCGCGGCGCGGAGGGCGGCCACGATCGCGTCCACGTGGTCATCGAACGAGATGCTGGAACGATCGGCATCGGCCGACTCGAGGCCCGGCAGAGTCATCGCCGTCACGCCATACCCGTCGGATCGCAGGATCGCCGCGACCTCGTCCCACGCCCATGCGCCGAGCCAGAACCCGGGCACGAGGATGATCGGTGCACTCGTCATCGCGCGGACCTCCTGCTGCAGCGCATCAATGTGTGGCGCGCCCGGCCCAGCGCAGGACCCGCATGGCACCCAGGGTGATCCAGCGGCTCGGTTGGCCGTCGCCGTCGTCCATGGTCAGCCATGCCTCGCCCTCGTACGTTTGCTCGAGAGGCCATCGGCCGTCCTCACCGCGCTTCTGCTCGACGAGTGCGATGGCCTCGGCGACCCGCTCGTCCGGCGTGACGCCGGCACTACGCAGGTAATCGAGCCCCCGCAGGAGGTCGTAGTGGTACCAGGTCGGGAAGGCGAACTGGAGCCAGCTCGGGTCGATGACCTCGCCGGTCGACTTTCGCCGGAACAGCCCGCGCTCGAGCAGGTAGTTCTCGCCGCGGCCGCGTGCCGCACGAACCTCGGCGGAGCCGCCAATCGCCCGCTCGTGCTCGAGCAGGCCCTCGAGGACGTTGATCGTGGTCCCGAACGACGACACGGTCGCACCGTTCTCGACCTCGCAGTTCCAGCCGCCGTCGGGGAGCTGCTCGCCCAGGAGCCGGTCCACGAACGGCGACATGTCCACGCCGAAGTAGGAGCCGGTCGAGACCACGTTGCCGTTGATGCACGGCTCGACCTCGCCCTGGAAGAACCGGTTCGCGGCCCAGGCGCTCTCCCACGGGGCGCCGTCTCCCCACGTCACATGCTCGCGGACGAGGCCGACGGCCCGTTGAGCCTGCTCACTCTCGGGGTCGAGCCCGAACCGTCGGAGGAGCTCCAGCACGTGGAAGGTGTCCGTCCAGTCGTGTGACCAGGCGTTGCCGGCCCACAGGCCGTCCGGCGCCTGAAGCGCGAGCAGCCGTGCCCCCCAACCTTCGATGGCGATCCTGGCTCGCTCGACGGCCACGACCTCTGCGGGCTCGTCGGTCAGGTCCCGCATCACCTGCCAGCGGAGGGCGGGGTCCGCATCCAGCAGCCACTCCACGACCGTCATTCGCGCTCCTCCCACCCGTTGTCCCGGCTTGACGCCACAGAGTCTGGGACGCGTTGATGACAGGCCACGTCAGGAATCCTGCGGCGGGCGCCGGCGACCTTGCCCGGTGAGGTCGGTTCGAACTCTACGTCGCCGATGGCGTAGGCTTCGCGTCCCGCCGCCAAACGAGGAGAAGTCGATGAGCATGCGAGCGTCGCTGGTCGAGACGATGCACTTGCCGGCCGACAGCGAGACCGTCAAACGGATCCAGGAGGGCGGGCTTGCGGTTGCCGACCAGGAGACGATGAGCCAGGCGATCCACGACGTGTACTGCGGGATCATGGCCGACCACGCCGAGCCGAACCAGAAGGACCTCGACCAGGCGCAGGCCATGATCGACGCTCTCCGGAAGATCTTCCTGGAGCAGCTCGCGGCCGAGCAGGTCGCCGGGGACCAGCCCGCGTCCTGACGCCGCTTATGCGCCTGCCGTGTCACTTGAGCGGCAGGCGCCAGATCTTCGAAACGTCGTGGGCCGTGACCCACCCGGCCTCGTCGTCCGCGGCCACGTCGCTCGTCTCCCTCATTGGCGTCACACCCTAGAGAGGCGGGCAACGACGCAAATGGGTCAATCAAACGGCTGCGGGACGAAATCCAGGAGCCCGATCGCCGCCAAAGCCGCGATCCAGGCAGGGCCGCCTACGAACCGGGTCGTACCCGGCGCGGATCGCTCCCTCGACCACGAACACGATGACGAAGAGCACGGGTCCGAAGATCCCTGCCCACATGAGGTCGCCGGGCGTCTGATCGACCCTCCGCATCCTGACAGACGGGAGCGGGCGCGGCGAGACACCGGTGAACAGGCCGCGCATGATGCGAACGACACCCACCTGGAGGTCCGGCCGTTGTCGCTGATCCAATCCGATCCGCCGGTTGCGACCGGTCCTGGCTGGGCGGAGCGGTTCCGCGCCTCCGCGGTCCTCCTGAGCACGATCGCGATCGACGCGCCCGACGTCGGCCTCGTGTCTTCGAACGCCAGCGGCGCCCCCCAGCTGTACCGCTGGCATACCGCGACGGGAGAGCTGACCCAGCTGACCTTCGAGCCGGGTGGCCGGATCCTCGGGCGGCTCACACCAGACGGCCGATGGGTCATCTGGCTCCGCGACGCGGGCGGCAACGAGATCGGCCACTGGGTCGCCGTGCCGTCGGTCGGGGGCGAGCCAATCGACCTGAGCCCACACATCGCGCCCTACGCCTCGGAGGACATCGCGTTCAGCCGGTTCGGCGGCCGGGTCGCGTTCATCACGGCGTCCGACGACCGGCTCGCCGTTCGAGTCGCGGTCATCGCGGAGGACGGCGGGGTCGGCGAGCTCCAGACCGTTCACCACACGGCGGCGGGTCTGACGACACTCGCCATCAGCGCCGATGGGTCGACGGTGGCATTCGGGTCGGCTCATCGGTCGACGGGGCTCGAGCTGAGCCTGCTGACGGCCGACACCGTGCGTGGCGAGCCCGGCCCGGAGCTGTGGGACGGGGAGGGGACCAGCATCCAGGTCCATGCCTTCGCGCCAGGGCACGACGACCACCGGCTGCTCGCGACGACCAACGCCTCGGGCCGCGAGCGGGCCTTCATCTGGAACGCTTCCTCCGGCGAACGGCGCAACCTGCCCGCCGACGCGCCCAGCGGCGACATCCTCGCCCTCGACTGGTCACCCGACGGGCGAGAGGCTCTCCTGTGCCGGATCGATCAGGCCGAGCAGCGACTATTGATCTGGAACATCGAGTCGGACGCGATCCGGGTCCTCGATCACCCCAGCGGGGCCGTCCTCGGCTATCTGCGACTCATGGCGTCGTACTTCCGGCCCGACGGCAGCGAGATCGTCTGCCGGTGGGAGGACTTCGGCCTGCCGCGGCGGCTGATCGGGCTGGACCCGGTCACCGGGCGGCAGACCCGGACGATCCTCGCGGCCGGCGACGTTCCGGCCGGCCACACGTTCCGCAGCGTCTCGTTCCCGTCGGGTGACGGCACACCGCTCCAGGCCTGGCTCGGCGTACCGGACGGCGACCCGCCCTACCCGGTGATCCTCGAGACCCACGGCGGCCCCACAGCGGCCACGTTCGCGACCTTCCACGCCCAGGCGCAGGCGTTCCTCGACGAGGGGTACGCGTTCCTGTCGCTCAACTACCGCGGGTCGACCACGTTCGGGCGCGAGTTCGAGCAGGCGATCTGGGGCCGGCTGGGCGAGCTCGAGATCCAGGACATGGCGGCGGCCCGCGCGTGGCTGATCGAGAACGGGATCGCGATCGCCGACCAGATCCTGCTCACCGGGTGGTCCTACGGCGGCTACCTGACACTGCTCGGCCTGGGGCGCCAGCCGGATCTGTGGGCCGGGGGGATGGCCGGTGTCGCCGTCGCTGACTGGGTGATGAACTACGAGGACTCGAGCGATCTGCTGCGGTCGTACCAGCGCATGCTGTTCGGCGGGGACCCGGAGCAGAAGGCAGAGGCGATGCGGACAGGGTCGCCGCTGACCTACGTCGACGACGTCCGCGCCCCGGTGCTGATCATCCAGGGCCGGAACGACACCCGGACGCCGGCACGGCCGGTCGAGCGCTACGTGGAGCGGCTCCAGGCGCGTGGGCACCCGGTCGAGGTCGAGTGGTTCGACGCCGGCCACATGGGCGGCAGCGACGAGCTGTCGATCGGGCATCAGGCCCTGATGCTCGAGTTCGTGAAGCGAGTCGTCGCCGACCGATCCGCGGATCGTCGCTGAGTCGCGACCAGCCGAACGCGTGCCCTGGCCGGTACCAGCGATCGAGAGGACGGCGGCCGTGCGGGCTGCTACGTTGCCGGGAAACCCGCCAGCGACGGTAAGAGGTCCAGCGTGGCGAAGGACGGCGCAGGCACGAGGGTGACCGCACGCACCCACAGGTTTGGCGCGTGGCTTGTGGCCGGCTCGAGCGCGATGCTCGTCGCGGTCGGCTGCGTCGCGCAGGCGAGCCCGGCACCCAGCACCGGCGCGACGGCGCAAACCACACCGAGCCCCGCAACCATCCAGTCGGCCGCCGTCGAGCCTTCACCGCAAGCCACGCCCCCGCCGAATGTCGACCTCGGCTGCGCGGACCTGATCACATCGAGGCCGGGGCCGCCTGCCGACCCGACGCTTGCACCGGCACCGGCACCGAATATCGCGGGCGCAGATGCCGACGCCCAGGCCGCGGTCGATCGCGCCGTCGACCAGCTCGCCGCCCTCGGGTCCTACCAGTTCACGAGCGAGATCTCCGGGCGAGACATCAACGCCCTCGCGCCCGCGCTGGTCGACTTCGGGCTGCGTGGCGACGGTCGATCACTCGAGCGGCTTTGCGATGGACACGCTCGTCGGCACGCGGATGCGCGAACCGGATGGAAGTGCCGCGTTCTCGGCAACGGATCGGGCCGTCGTCGGCCAGGGCTACCTGTGGACGACCGACAACGTGTCTGGGGTCCTCGAGCCCAGCTCATCCCAATCGGCCGTCGATGGAATCGCGGCGCTCGCGCCCGAGGGTCTGGCCGGCCGGATCGTGACACCGTTCGCGGCCGGCTACCGTCGCGTCGGCACGGAGCAGCACGGTGGCGTGGCAACCGAGCACTTCCGGCGAACCGCCGGCGGCGAGAAGGCGTACGCCGATGCCCTGCAGTTCGACGGTGACGTGGCCGCGGACCTGTGGATCGCCGCGGACGGCGGCTATCTGACAGCCGCGCGGGTCTCGGGCAAGGGGAGCCACAAGGACGCGGCGACCGGCGCGGACATCGACGACGGGTTCCTGATCGCATTCGACATCACCCGGCCCGATGACGCGTCGAACGTCGTCCAGCTGCCCGTGCAGCCGGTGCCGGACCCCGTCCGGCCGAGTCAGCCACCGGCCGACCTTCGGCTCGAGTTCCAGGTGCTGCCCTCGAACGGGACGGGCCCGACCGCAGCGGATCTCGATGCGATCGGGGTCGCCATCCGCACACGACTCGACATCTCGAACCGCCCCGTGAAGGTCGACGTGGTGGCGCCGGACCGGCTCACGGTCACGATCTGCGACACGACGGATCCCGACGGGGATCGCCGCCTCATCGCCGCCCATGGGGCGCTCAACGTCATCCCGTTGCCCCCGAGCACGTATGGCTCGGTCGCCAAGCCGGGCGGAACCGCGCTGCCGGCTGTGGGGAGCCAGATCGACCCGACCCTTGCCCCGATCGCGCCGGCCGCCGGCGCGGGCCTGACGAGGTCCCATGTGGATCCCGTGACCGGGCGCCGTGGCGTCGCGTTTCATCTCGGCAACCCGGCGACCGACGCGTTCCGCGCCTACGCCGCGGCCCATCCCGGCGAATACGTCGCCGTCGTCCTCGACGGAACGGTTCTGGCGACGCTCCCGATCGAGGGCCAGACGGCGATGGGCAACTTCGTGTTCACGGGCGACTACACGGAGGCCGAGACGAAGCTCCTCGCCAGCTGGCTCTACGGCGACCCGATCGCGTTCGAGCTCCATCCGACCGGCGACGTCGAGGTGCCCTCGCACTGAGGCCCGGCACGAGACGACCTTCGGCCCTTGTCGGGTACGGCGTACCGGGGCGACGCTGATCGATGCTTGGAGGTCAGCCATGAAGAATTCTTGTCGCCTACGCGAGTCGCCACGGCGCGACCCGGGGCATCGCTGAGCGAATCGCGCAGACGATGGGCGCGCGCGGACTCGACGTCGAACTGCGCCGGGTTGATCAGGCCGGCGACCTGGATGGATTCGATGCCTTCGTGATCGGCAGCGCCGCCTACATGGGCGGGTGGCTGGGCGGCGCGACGACGTTCGTTCGCCACAATCGCGACCTGCTGGCGCGCCGGCCGACATGGCTGTTCAGCAGCGGTCCGACGAGCGCCGACACCGTCGATGCGAAGGGGCGTGACCTGCTGACGACGTCCGCACCCAAGGAGTTCGCCGAGTTCGCTCGGACGATCAAGCCGCGCGATGAGCGCGTGTTCTTCGGTGCCTACGATCCAGAGGCGCCCTCCGTCGGTACGGCCGAGAAGGTCATGTCCGGGTTCATGCGGGTCCTCCCGGCGGCCAGAAACGCGCTGCCGGCCGGCGACTTCCGCGACTGGCCGGCGATCGAGGCCTGGGCCGAGGACATCGCCAAGGAGCTCAAGTCAATGGAGGCGCCCGTCCTCGCCTGACCCCGTGCGCCACGTATGATCGTTCGCATGGCAACGATCCCCCAGGGCGCCCGCGACTTCCTCGCGACAGGCCCGCTCGCACACGTGGTGACGATCAACGCCGACGGCACGCCGCACGTCACGCTCGCGTGGGCCGGCGTCGACGGCGACGGCCTGATCTGGTCGTCGTTCTCGGACCAGCCCAAGTTCGACAACCTCCGCCGTGACCCGCGCGTGACGCTGTCGTTCCAGGCGCACGAGAGCGGGGGAGAGGTGCTCCACCCGTACCTCGTCATCCGCGGCCGCGCGACGATCGAGGACGGCGGTGCGCTCGACGTGATGGACCAGCTCGCCGAGTTCTACATCGGCCCCGGCCAGTTGTTCCCGATGCGCGACATGCCGCCGGGGCTCACCGTTCACGTCGAGGTCGACAAGGTCTACGGCGTGGGCTCGTGGCGCACGGCGGGCGACGGTTCCGAAGGCCCGGACGAGGCGTGATGCAGGCAACCGGGTCACCGACGGCGGAGCCTTCGGCAGGGGAGCGGTACCTGCTGCTCGCCGACATCACCGGCTACACGGGCTTCATGACCGGCGTCGAGCACGAGCACGGGGTCGACTTCAGCGGCGGGATCCCGGCGGCGTACGGGGTGCTCGGTGACCTGCTGAACTCCGTCATCGAGGGCGTCGAGCATGACTTTGGGGTCGTGAAGCTCGAGGGCGACGCGGTCTTCGCCGCCGCGCCGGCGGGAGCCTCGACGGGCAAGGCCCCCGGGTCCTCAAGGACCTCGGGGCCATGTACCGATCATTCATCGACCACCGCACGGCGGCGATCCCAGCCGCGGACCACGTGTGCACGGCCTGCCCCGCCGTCGCACACCTCGACCTCAAGGTCGTCCTCCATCGGGGCGTCTCGGTCCGCCAGGCGGTCGGCACTGGGAGCGACCTGCTCGGCCGGCGGTGACGATCGCGCATCGACTGCTCAAGAACACCGTCCGAGCGCAGATCGGGAACCGACCGTACCTGTTCATGACGGATGCAGCTGCGAGGGTCTGGGCGTGGCCGAGGTCGGCTTGGCCCACCGCGAGGACTACCCGGACGCGGGCCAGATCGAGGGACGCATCGTCGAGCTCGGCTGACGGCAGGTCGACCACACTAAGCGTTGACTTATATAAGTCCGATCTTCTACGATGCGTTCGTGCACGCGTTCGATGTCCTCGGCGACCCCGTCCGGCGACGGATCCTCGAGCTCCTCGCCGAAGGGGAGCAGCCTTCGGGGGCGATCAGCGAGATCGTCCAGGCCGAGTTCGGGATCTCCCAGCCGGCCGTATCGCAGCATCTCAAGGTGCTTCGCGACAGCGGCTTCGCGACGGTCCGGCCCGACGGCGCCCGGCGGCTCTACGCCGTCGAGCCCACGCCACTCCGCGACGTCGATGCGTGGCTCGACCAGTTTCGCCGCTTCTGGGAACAGCGCCTCGACTCGCTCGCCACCGAGCTCGCCCGTGGCAAGCGGGATCGCCGCCTCGCCGCAGCGACGACCGCCCCTTCCAAGGAGGACCGCAATCGATGATTGACATCGCCCGTGAGATCAACGCCGTCCAGCGTGAGGTCGGCAGCGGCCGGATCGCGGTCGGCGAAGGGCACCGGATCACGCTGCGCCGCACCTACGACGCGCCGATCGACGACGTCTGGGACGCGCTGACGGACCCCGAACGGATCGGCCGCTGGTTCCTCCCGGTCAGCGGCGAGTACGGCATCGGCGGGCGCTTCCAGTTCGAGGGCAACGCCGGCGGCACGATTCTCGCCTGCGAGCGGCCGAACCGGCTGCGGGTGAGCTGGGGCTTCGGCGAGATGGACGGTGCCGACGGATCCGAGCTAGAGCTCAGGCTCTCGCCCGTCGGCGACGATTCGACGATGTTCGAGCTCGAGCACACGGCTGTCGTCCCCGACGAGATGTGGGACCAATTCGGGCCGGGCGCCGTCGGCGTCGGCTGGGAGGGCGGCCTGCTCGGGCTGTCGTTCCACCTGCATGGCGGGTCGCTGGCGGATCCGGTGGCCTGGCAGCTGTCCGACGAGGGACGCGAGTTCTCGGCCCGCTGCAGCGAGGCGTGGGGCGCCGCGAACGTAGCCGCAGGGGCGGATCCTGAGGCCGCGGCGACAGCCGTCGCGAACACGACCGCGTTCTACGCGCCGCCGTCCGACGCGCCCGCCTGATCACTCAGCCGGGGTGAGGTCCCGATCCTCGAGCTCCCAGGCGTGGTCCATCACGTGGTGGCCCGTTCGTCGGATCAGGAACTGGATCGGCCACGTCCTGGCCGGTTTGCCTTCGGCGTTGTACGCCCGGATGGCGTCGAGGTAGGCCAGCCGATGGCTCGCGAGGCCGTCGGGGGTGAGGACGACCTCGAGCGGGGTCCGGACCTCGACCTTGCGCGAGAGCTGGCCGGGCTCCGTGCCGTACACGTGGCGGACGATCTGCTCACGACTGCGCCCACCGCTGCGTGAGCCCGGCCGCAGCTCGCGTGAGACGCGTTCGGCCACGACATCGAACTGGGCCCAGCAGGCGCGCAGGAGGTCCAGCCGGCGCTCGAGGTCAGTGGGGGAGAGGATCTGGGCCTCGATGCGTGATGGGACATGGGCGATCCCCCAGAAGTCGGTCGAGCTCGACCCCGGCACGCGTTCGACCACATCGACGTCGCGCGCCGCATCGAACTCGCTCGCCATGCCCGCCCGCTCGGCGACCGCCGCATACCGCGGGACATAGGCGAGCAGCTTCTCGATCGCGTCCTCGTCGGACGTGCCCCAGCGGTCCAGGCCCGGCCAGTCCATGGCACCAGCCACGACCCGCCGCTTTCTGCCGACTTCGAGAATCACCCGAACCGCGTTCGTCATCGGAGAAGCCTATCGTCAGGCCGGCCGCCAGGCGGCGAGCCGCTACGTGATGGCGGCGACGTCGCTGAGCGTGCCGCCTGTGCGGCCGTCGCCTGCGACGGGAGACGTTGATAATCATCAAGCCGCCGGGCTCCGATCGGCCGATTTCACGCACGAGGTAGATCCAGTGGCAGTGCAGCGCTACGAGTCGTCCGTCACGGCGGTCTCGTGGATCCCGTCCGAGGCCATCAGCGGGCCGTCGAAGATCCCGTTCGAGCTCGGCGTCACCCACTACGACGACCCGCCGCCCGACCACCTCGAGAGCCTCGAGCAGCTCCGGACGAGCGACCGGTTCCGCGAGGCGAACGAGCTGCGTGCGTTCATCGAGGTCGAGGACGGCCGCATCGTGGGCTCCGGCCACCTCGGCCAGGGCCACATCGGCGCGACGACCGTGCGAGTCGGGCCGGCGGCCATGCGCTTTCCCGCGGTCCAGCTGCCCGACATCCAGTCCGAGCCCGAGGTCGGCGAGTCGTCCGTTCGCTTCGTCCAGACCATCGGCGGCCGGATGGGCCTCCCGACGCCCCGGCCCGTGCCACACCCGCCGTTCGTGCAGTTCTGGCCATCGATCGCGTGGACGACACTCGCCCTGACGATCAACACCGATGGCAGTTCCAGCCACGAGCTCGTCGGAGCCAGCCCGTTCCCACGCCACTGGATCTACGACAACGTTGGGCGGCTCGTGGAGAAGTCCGGCGCCATCGACTTCGGGAAGTGGTTCAACAACTCGTACGGCGATCGGACCCCATGGGGCACGCAGGATTCGCCGGCCGTCACGGCTGCCGTCGAGTCGTCGCTCGAGCGATCGCTGTCGAACGCGATCATGCGCGGCGGCGCCAAGCCCAAGATCCGGAAGGTCAAGGAGGGCGAGAACCTGGTCCGCCAGGGCGATCCCGGCACGGACGTATTCCTCATCCTCGACGGGATCTTCGTGGTCGAGGTCGACGATACCCAGGTCGCCGAGATCGGCCCGGGCGCGGTGGTCGGCGAGCTGGCAGGGATGTCGAATGGCACCCGAACGGCGACCCTGTGGGCCCGGACGCCCGGCCGCGTGGCCAGCGTGCCCAACGATGCCCTTGACTCCGCGGCGCTCGGCTCGCTGGCGGAGACCCACCAGAACGAGTACTAGGGCTGGACACAGACGGATGCGCCGGAGGAGAACGGATCTCCTCCGGCGCGGGTGGCAGGCTATTGGCGATGGGCGATGAACGTGAGGTCAGGCCCCGTCGAGGACCTCCCGCAGTTTGGCGGCGAAGTTGTCGGGGTCGCCCTTCTGGCCGTACTCGCCGCCCAGGAAACCGCCGTGGTCGCTCGGGAAGATCACGGCCTCAGTGCCGAGTCGCTCGGCCACGGCGAGCGCGCCGCGGTTGGCCATCTGGCCCTTGGACTCCGCCCCGGCGCCCAGGACGATGCGGGTCGGGGCCGCGCGAAGCGCCTCGAAGTCCGGCTCGTAGCTCGTGCACGAGACGATGTTCTGGCCCAGCAACGGGTCGGTGCGGTTGCCGTCGTCCTCGGTGGGCATCCCGAACATCGCGGGATCCGGCGCCGGCCGGTCGGCATAGTCGGGGCCGAACGGTCCCTGGTGGCTCACGGCGGCGATGAACAGGGCCATGCCGGCACCGGACCCGCTGCGCTCGTACGCGTCGTGGACCGCCTGGCACGCCGCCAGAGCGCCCTCGCGATCGGGCAGGACGGACGCGAGCGGCGGCTCGTGCGCGACCAGCGTCCGGACCTGCTCCGGGTGCGCCGCCACGAGGGCGAGCGCGTTCACCGCGCCACCGCTGCTGGCGAAGATGTCGACCGGGTTGGTGCCGAGCTCGGCGATGACCCGTGACAGGTCGTCGGCGTGCTCCTGCGGCGTGGACGGGCTCAACGGATCGGCCTTGGTGCTGCGCTCGACCCCGCGCGGGTCATAGGTCACGATCGTGCGATCCGGGAAGTGACCGGCGAGCGTGCCGAACCCGCTGGCGCCCATCGGGGAGCCGATCAGGAGCAGCACGGGCGCGGTCACGTCCGAGTCGGCGCCGCGGACGTCGTACGTCACGACGGCACCGGGCGCGTCCAGGGTCAGGGTCGTCTGCTCGGCCATCGTGGTCATCGTGCGTCTCCTGTCGTGACTGCGTCCTCGGCGAGGATGGCGTCGATCTGGCCGACCGCCTGTGTCAGGCCCTCTTCCATGCCCATCGCCAGGACCTGCTGCATCGCCTCGGTGCTCGGGAAGTGGCTCTCGATCGACATCCGGGTGCGGCCGGTATCGATCGGCTCGATCGTCACCCGTCCCTCGTTGCGCGGGAAGGTGTCGTCCGGCGTTCCGTCCTCGTGGGCGAAGCCGTCGAGGAAGACCAGCCGGCGCGGCGGTTCCGACTCGACGATGTCCCAGAAGCCGTGCGGCTGATCGCCACTGGGGCCGGTCATGTGGTACTCGACACGACTGCCGGGCGCCAGGTCGTGGGTCGTGAAGGTGGCGGGCCAGAACGGCGGTCCCCACCAGCGCTCGAGCTGGCGCGGGTCTGCCCACAGGTCCCAGACGCGCTCGGGCGACGCCTCGAACTCGGCGGTGAGGGTCAAGGTCAGGGTTTCCGGGTCCTTGCGGACGGCGGTGACAGTCATGCGTCGATCTCCATGCTCCGCGTGATGAGGTCCGTCATGCGGTCGATGCGGCCGCGCCACAGCGCCTCGTACTGGTCGAGCAGGCCGCGTGCCAGGCGCAGCGCCTCGATGTTGGTGCGCACGACCTTGCGGCGGCCGGTGCGCTGCTTCGTGACCAGGCCCGCCCGCTCGAGCACCGCGACGTGCTTCTGCACGGCCGCGAAGCTCATGGGGTAGTGCCCGGCGAGCTCGGCGACACCTTCGTTGCCGCTGAGCGCCCGCAGGACGATGTCACGCCGGGTGGCATCGGCCAGGGCGGAGAAGATGTGGTCGGCCTCGAAGGTGGCGGTCATTGATACAACCATACGGTTGTATGTCGGCCGCGTCAAGCGCGAGTTTGCGCACTGCTCTCCGTACCTCAAGCCCCGCGTCCATGACAGATCCGAAGAGGCTGACCGTTTGCCGGGATTGCTGCCCCCGGGCGGGGCCGGGCGTCGTCGGATTCAGCCGCTCGAGAGGTCATCTGGTGCGGTGTCGTGCGGGGACAGCGCCGGACGACAGCCCAGGGATCGACATTCGCCGACCGGTAGGGTGCCTTGCGCTGGTTAACGGTTGCCACCTTCGGTTGTGGCAGGAAAGCCGGACCGCGTCTCACGAACCCAGGGTGTGACGCCTAGACTCCGTTCATGGCGGAGCGGTCGAAGTCCCGGGAGATGCTGGCTACGGTCGGCGCCCTGGTCGCGATCCTGTCCTCGGCGTGCAGCGCAGTTTCCAGCCCGAGTCCATCGGCGCAGCTGCGGCCCTCGATCGAGCCGTCCGTGGTCCCATCCAGCCCGACATTGCCGCCGGTCCTGGAGCCGACCCGAGTCCCACCATCGTCGCGCCCTCGCCCTCGCCGTCAGCCCCCGCCCTCCGACTCCCGCCGCCGAACGCCGGCTTCGACTACCAGCTCGGCGGCGCGTACCCGCCGCCGGCCGGCGTCACCGTCGTCTCGCGCGATCGCACCGAGGCGCCCGATCCCAGCCTCTACAACATCTGCTACGTCAACGGCTTCCAGATCCAGCCCGACGACGTGAAGTGGTGGAAGGCCAACCACCCCGATCTGATCCTGCGCGACAAGGACGGCAAGATCGTCATCGACCGCGACTGGAACGAGATCATGCTCGACCCCACCACGCCAGAGCGTCGCGCCGGCGCTCGCCGCGGTCATCGGGGCGTGGATCGCCAAGTGCGCGGCGGACGGCTTCGACGCCGTCGAGATCGACAACCTCGACACGTACACGCGCTCGCACGGGCTCATCACCGAGGACGACGCCGTGGCCCAGGTGCGCCTGTTCGCCGATGCCGCGCACGCCGTCGGGCTGCCGATCGCCCAGAAGAACTCGGCCGAGATCACCGGGCGGCGAGCCGAGATGGGCACCGACTTCGCCGTCGCCGAGGAATGCGATCGCTGGAACGAGTGCGACGCCTACACGAGCGCCTACGGCGACCACGTGCTGGTGATCGAGTACCGCCGCCGCGACTTCACGCCGGCTGCGCGGCGTACCCGAACCTGTCGATCGTGCTGCGCGACCTCGACCTCGTGACGCCGTCCGACAAGGGCTACGTCTACAAGGGCTGCTGATCGCTCCGATCAGCCCGCGTTCCCGTGCCTCGCTCGCGCCGCGGCGACCCGGTCATGTCCCGAGACTACGGGATGCATGTCAAGGCTCGTCGATGGCCGACGTCACGCGACTCGCCCCCGGGCGCCGGCGGACTTGACGCGGCGTGCAACCCTCATCGTGCGCAGCCGCGCCGAACCGAACATGAGAGTGAGGAGCCACATGGGAGCACCCGTGTCCAGCCAGAAGGTCAGCACCTCCTTGGAAGGCATGAGGTCCCATGCGCACGCTCAATCTCGGCATCCTCGCGCACGTCGACGCCGGTAAGACCACCCTCACCGAGCGACTCCTCTTCACCGCCGGCGCCATCGATCGCGTCGGCAGCGTCGACGCCGGCACCACCCAGACCGACTCGCTCGACCTCGAGCGCGAACGCGGCATCACGATCCGGTCCGCGGTCGCCTCGTTCCTGGTGGGCGATCTCGCGGTCAACCTCGTCGACACGCCCGGGCCACCCGGACTTCATCGCGGAGGTCGAGCGCGTCCTCGGCGTGCTCGACGGCGCGGTCCTCGTCGTCTCCGCGGTCGAAGGCGTCCAGCCCCAGACGCCGCTCCTGTTCCGCGCGCTCCAGCGGCTCCACGTCCCGACGCTCCTCTTCGTCAACAAGATCGACCGGGCGGGGGCCGATCCCGAGCGCGTCGTCGAGGCGATGGCGCGGCGGCTGTCGGCCGGCGTCGTTGCCGATGGGCCCGCCGGCTGATCACGTCCGAGGCGCAGCACCGCACGATGCTCGCGGAGGTCCTCGCCGAGCACGACGAGGGGATCATGCGGTCGTTCGTCGAGCGACGAGGCAGGGCTCCCGTACGCGCGCCTGCGCGAGCAGCTCGCCGACGCAGACGCGGCAGGGCTGGGTGCACCCGGTGTACTTCGGCTCGGCGGCGCGAGGGGAGGGGATCGAGGCGCTGCTGGCCGGCATCGACGAGCTCCTCTCGGGCGCCCGCGGCGATCCGGAGGCCGACGTCTCCGGCCGCGTGTTCAAGATCGAGCGCACGCCGGCGGGCGAGCGCGTCGCCTACGTGCGCCTGTTCGCGGGCACGCTCCGGCCACGCCAGCGCGTGCGCGTCGGGGGAGGGGAGGAGGCGAAGCCGACGTCGATCAAGGTGTTCGCGCCGGCCGGTGCACCGCGGCGCGACGTTCTCGCGGCCGGGGAGATGGCGGCGATTCGCGGGCTCGGTGCCGTCCGGGTCGGCGACGCGATCGGAGAACCGCCGCCGGGCCAGGAAGAGACGGCGCGCTTCCCGCGCCCGGCGCTCGAGGCCGTCGTGTTCCCGCTCCAGCCGGACGAGGCCGGCAGCCTCCGCGCCGCCCTGTCCCAGCTGGCCGAGCAGGACCCGCTCATCGATGTCCGCCAGGACGACCACCGTCACGAGATCTCGGTCTCCCTCTACGGCGAGGTCCAGAAGGAGGTCATCGGGGCGACGCTCGAGCGCGACTACGGCATCGCCGCCGACTTCCGCGAGACGACCGTCGTGTGCATCGAGCGCCCGGCGACGGTCGGCGAGGCCGAGGAGATCATCCGCGTCGAAGACGCACTCGAACATCACCGGCCGGAGCTCGCCCGAGAGCACGAACCCGTTCCTGGCCACGCTCGCGCTCCGGATCGAGCCCGCGCCCGTCGGGTCCGGGATCGAGTTTCGCCACGACGTCGAGCCTCGCCTCGTGCCGCTCTACCTGTTCAAGACCCTCGACACGTTCGTCGCCCAGATGGAGGCCTACGTCCACCGAGGCGCTCGCCGAGGGCCTGGCCGGCTGGCAGGTGACCGACTGCCGGGTCACGATGACCGACTGCGGCTACATGTCACCGGCGACATCGGCCGCCGACTACCGGCGCCTGACCCAGCTCGTGCTGACGACCGCGCTTGGACCGCGCCGGGACGTGGGTCTGCGAGCCGCTCGCAGACCTCGCGCTCGAGATGCCGACTTCGACCGCACCTGGGCGTGCTCGGGCGCGCTCGGCCGGCTCGGCGGGCGGGTGACCGGCCAGTTCTCGGCGAACGGCCTGTCCAAGGCGAGCGCCGTGATGCCGGTCGCGCGCGTCCGTTCGCTGCAGCACCAGCTGCCCGGCCTGTCGATGGGGGAGGGCATCCTCGAGAGTCGCGCCCGGCGGCTACCAGCCGATCGGCGGCGACCCGCCTCGGCGCGCGCGCTCGACGCCCAGCCCACTCGACCGCGACGCGTGGCTCGCGTCGCTCGCGAAGCGCGGATAGGCCCGATCCCGCCCTCTCCCCACAATTCAACCGACTACGCTGCAGGTGCGCCAAGGGGGCCGGGGACGAGCGTCGGAGAGAGCTTGACGATGAAGACCTACGCCGGGCTGCAACCGGCGGACCTCGGGACAGAACTTGAGCACAGCATCGCTCTCGCCGACGCCGCTATCGACGAGGCGACCGCGACTGCGGCAACCGGCGACGTCGGGGCCGTCCTGGGCCACCTCCTGCGCGCGGCGCGCCACTCGATCGCTGCCTACGGTCGATCGGGCGCGTTGCGGGAAGTCCATCCGGACCTGGCCATTCGCGAGGCGGCTGGTAGCGCACAGGTGCGCTTCGAAGCCTGGCAGGCCAGCGTGTTCGCCCGGCAGGATCTGTACGCGGCGCTCGACGGCCTGGACGGCACCTCGTTATCGGCACCGGAGCGACGTCACCTCGACCTGTGGCGCGCCAACGGCCGGATCAACGGCGCCCACCTCGAAGAGGCGGCGCGGGACGAGCTGAAGGCCGCGCAGGAGCGGGCGACGCAGCTCTCGGTCGAGATCCCGGAGCGCTTTGTGGCCGAGGTGCCGGTCATGGAGCTGACGCTCGAAGAGCTTGATGGGCTGCCGGTTCAGCTGCTCGACACGCTCGAGCCCGGCGCCGAGCCCGGGACGCGACGCCTTCGGGTCGAGTTTGCGACGCGCGATGACGTGTTGACCGGCGTCCGCCGGCGTGACGTCCGCGAGCGCTACTGGTGGCTGCTCGGGGAACGGTCGGCCGAGACCAACCGCGAGCCGCTGCGGGAGCTGTTCGACGTGCGTCGGCGGATCGCGCAGCTCGCCGGGTTCGCGTCCTGGGCAGAGCTCAGGACGTCGACGGCATCGATGCGCACGGTGGAAGCGGCGACGGCCTCGCTCGACGCGCTCGACGGCCCGGCGCGACCGGCGGCACAGGCCTTCGTCGCCGCATGTGCCGCGGCACTCGGCGATCAGCGCGGCGACGACGGCTTCCAGCCGTGGGACCAGTTCGCCGCCATGGCCGCGCTCGGGCGCGGCCTCGGGGTGGATCGCGAGAGCCTGCGGCGGTTCCTGCCGCTGTCGAGTGTGCTCGACGCCCTGTTCCATCTCGCTGGCGAGGTGTTCGGCATCCGGGTCGAGGAACGCCCGGAGTCACTCGGGTGGCACGAGGACGTCCGCACACTCGCGCTGATCGACGAGGCGAGCGGCGAGGAGCTCGGCCTGTGCCTGTTCGATCCGTACGCGCGGGAAGGAAAGGCCGCGAGCACGGACGCGTACATGGATCTCATCGCGGCCGACGGGCCGGCGGCGGACGGCGTCCAGCCCCCGTGCGTCACGATGCTCGTGACGATGTTCGATCGGCCCGGCGACGGCCGGCCGGTCCAGCTCTCCCTCAACGACGTCGATGGCCTGTTCCACGAGTTCGGGCACGTCCTGGACTTCACGATCGGGTCGCGCGGGTCGCCCGTCTTCGACCCCAGCTGGTGGGGGCTGGACTGGGTGGAAGGCCCCTCGTTCTTCATGGGCTTCTGGGCGCGGGCGCCCGAGATCCTGGCGACGTTCGCGCGGGACCCGGACACCGGCGAGTCGATCTCGGCCGATGCCGTCAACACCGTGGCGGCGATGCAGGGCCTCGACAACCTGCCTTTCCTCGAGCGGTACCTCTCGCTCGGCCGGCTCGACCTTGCGGTGCACGGTCCCGAGGCGATCGACCTCGATGAGGCCTGGCGCCGCGCATGGGCGCCGAATCCCCTCCCGCAGCCGGCAGACCACTTCCAGCCCTTCAACATGATCATGGTGGTCTCGGGCTACGACGCGGCCCTCTACGGGATCTCGTACGCGATGTCGGTCCGGGACGCGATCCTTGATGCATTCGCCCGCGAGGGGTGGCTGAACGGCGATACCGGCCGCCGATACGTCCGGGAAGTGCTGGCACCCGGGCCGTTCGTGCCGCCCGGCGAGCGGCTGGCGGCGTTCCTGGGCCACGAGCTGACCACCGCGCCGCTGCTCGCCGGCATCGCGGACGCCCTGGAGGTCGCGCGCAAGGCGTCGGGGTCGTCGGTGGCGGCCGGCTGAGGGGGCACGTTCACCGCTGATCAGCGCCAGAGCAAGAGGCGGCCGACAGCAAAGAACGATCTTGCCGGGTGTTCGCGGCGCGCGTAAATTCGCGTCCCCTGATGGACCGTCGACGACGCTCCTCGGTCATCGTGGCGGCGATCCTGGTCGCCGCCTGTGGATCCTCGTCGCCCACCGTCGGGCCCAGCGCCCCGCAAGGGATCGCCTCGCCTTCGGCCTCCTCCGCGGGCGAGAGCGCCCCGCCGATCACCGCCGGTCCCGCGTGGACCGCCGTTCTCGCCCAGGTCGACGCGGATGGGCACGTATCCAGGGACACCGCCCTCCAGGCGTTCGCGCTCGCCTCGGGCGTCGACATGCCGGGCGTCACCCCGCCGGCGGGCGACCCGGGCACTATCGCCTCGGGCACGACGGCGCTCCGCTGGCTGGTGAGCTACTGGGACAAGCTGACGGCCGAGCAGCGGGCTGCGGCCGTCGAGGCCATGCCCGAGCTGGCCGGGATCGGGGCCACGGCCAGCGTGCCCACGGCAAGGCTCGCCGCTGCCTACGAGCCGCCGCGCCCCACCGGGTTCCCGGGTTCTGCCCAGCACCGGACGAACGCCTACTACACGCAGCTGGCGAATCTCATGGCCGCCGACATCGGCCCGCGCCTCGACCCGCCGATCAAGCTCAACCTCGCGGTCGACGCCCACTTCGGGCTGACGAAGAAAGCCGACTCGGGCATGGAGACCGGGGTGTTCGATGGCAACGGCGGCGCCAGCGGCCCGGCGGCGAAGTGCGTCATCGTCGTCTCGTGGCTCGGCGACGCCCAGGACGAGAAGGACGTCGACCTCCAGATGGCCCACGAGGTGTGGCACTGCTTCGAGGGCCAGATCGTCGGCCCGGCGCGCTACTGGAGCCAGGACCTCGCCGCGTGGATCCAGGAGGGAGAGGCGGAGTGGGTCGGCAACAGCGTGGAACCCGACGCGCCGCTGGGCGCCCAGGCCTACTGGGACTACTTCATCAAGCCGGACGCTGCCCCTGTTCTCGCGGACGTACGACGCCGTCGGGTTCTATGCCCACCTCAACGACGCCGGCATCGATCCGTGGGGTCGAGCTCGAGCCGATCCTCGAAGGCGGCGTCGAACGCCGAGGCGTTCACGGCGGCGGGCGCCGATGCGGACCCGTTCCTCGACACCTGGGCATCGAGCCTGCTGCGCGACGGCCGCGGGCCGGCAGCCTGGCAGATGACCGGACCCGCGCTGCCCGACGAGGCCAAGGCGAAGCCCGTCGACATCCAGCTCTCGAACGGCGGCTCGGTCGGGCGAGTCGGCGGCGGCCTACACCAACGAGATCGCGGTGTTCGGGGAGACGCCCGACGTGCTCGCTGACGACCGTTCTCGGGCCGGGCGCGCCTGTCGGACAGCGCGGGCCACGACTACCTCGCCGACGACGGCGACGGGACGTTCTGCATGCTGCCCACCGGTTGCGAGTGCCCCGGAGCGTCAGCCGACGAGCCGCCGATGCTCGCCCTCGACGGCGGACGCCGTCGCCATCGGGGTGACCGGCGGCCCGAAGGGCACGACCGGCACCCTCGACGGGATCAAGCTCGACGACTACTGCACGAAGAACATCACGGGCACCTGGGACGGGATCGCGGAGGTCAGCGGGTACAACGTCACCAACGACTTCACGCTGTCCCTGGTCCAGAAGGGCACCGCGTTCAAGGGCACGAGCGTGTTCACCGGTCCCAACTGCGTCCACCAGGCCGACGTCACGGGCACGGTTTCCGGCAGCAAGATCACGATGCGGTGGTCTCTCGCCGGTTACGAACCCGTCGACTTTGAGGGCACCCTCAGCGGCAAGACCATGTCGGGCACGTTCACGGCCGTCGGGTGCCCGCCCGAAAACCTCAACATCGGCGGCCCCTGGTCGGCGACCAAGCGCAAGTAGCCCTGTCACGTTTGTCGCGTGGGCCGGGTCCCCTCAGTGACCCTTCTTGTGCGCGAGACTCTGACCCATGGATGACAACGCCTGGCTGGCGGACCGCTTCGAGGCCAACCGCCCGCACCTGCGTGGCGTCGCGTACCGGATGCTCGGCTCCGTGTCCGAGGCGGACGACGCCGTCCAGGAGGCGTGGATCCGCCTCAGCCGCACCGACACGAGCGACGTCGAGAACCTGCGCGCGTGGCTGACGACGGTCGTCGGACGCGTCTGCCTCAACATGCTGCGGGCACGCGCAACGCGGCGCGAGGGGTCGCTCGAGACCCACGTCCCGGATCCCATCGTCGGCCCGGAGCAGGGGAGTGATCCCGAGCAGGAGGCGCTCCTGGGCGACGCCGTCGGGCTCGCGCTGTTCGTCGTTCTCGACTCCCTCACGCCCGCGGAGCGGATCGCCTTCGTGCTCCACGACGTGTTCGCCGTGCCGTTCGACGACATCGCGCCGATCGTCGGCCGCACGCCCACGGCGACCCGGCAGCTCGCCAGCCGCGCCCGCCGCCGGGTGCAGGGCGCGCCGGTTCCGGACGTCGACCTCGATGGCCAGTGGGCCGTCGTCGACGCCTTCCTCGCCGCCGCGCGCGATGGCGACTTCGAGCGGCTCCTGACGGTCCTCGACCCCGACGTCGTGTTGCGGGCCGATGCCGGCGAAGGGCGCCCGACTCTCACCGCGATGGTCCGGGGCGCGCAGGCCGTCGCTGGTCAGGCGCTGACGTTCCGCCAGTTCGCCGCGACGTCGACGCGCGTCCTGGTCAATGGCATCCCCGGCGGCGTCGCCTGGGCACCCGACGGTCGTCCAGTCGCGGTCCTGGCCATGACGGTTCGGGGCGGCAGGATCGTGGCCATCGAGGTGCTGGCGGATCCGGATCGGCTGAGCCGGCTCGATCTCACCGAGGTCGCCGGCTGATCGGTCACGTCCGGGCCCGATGGCGGGTCATCCCTGCAGAAGCCCAGATCAACGAAGCAGGAGCGACCCACATGATCGACCGAGTTGCCGGCCCCGCCGGCGCACCACCCCGCGCGCACGTCCCGCGGTTCGTCCCGCTGTTCAACGTGTTCGCCCGGCGCATGCTCAAGGTGGGCACGCCGATGGGCCCCAACGTGCTCGTGACCATCCGCGGCCGGACGAGCGGCCAGCCGCGCACGACACCGCTGGCCATCATCGAGCACTCCGGCAGGCGCTGGATCTGGGCGCCCTACGGCGAGGTCGACTGGGTGCGCAACCTGCGCGCCGCCGGCGAGGCGACGATCACGGCCGGCCACCGGAGCGAGGAGGTGACCGCGACCGAGCTGGAACCGGCGATGCGGGCGGACTTCTTCCGCGACGTCCTTGTCCCAGTGGCCCGATCCATGCCGCTGGGCGTCTGGTTCATGCGCACCCTGCTCCGGACTGATCTCAACGATCCGGAGACCGCGTCCGAAGGCCGACCCGTGTTCGAGCTCCACCGCCTTCCCTGAAGGACGCCGAACGTATCGGGGAGGCGCCGATCGCGGCGTCATTCATGCCGTCGTCTGTCCGGCTGGCGCGTACGCTGCGGCCAGGAACAGTCGAAATGGCACGATCACGGAGGGTCCCATGCGAACGAAGGCGGAGCTGCTCGCGGCGATCCGCGCCGACCAGCGCTTCTGGCGGGACCTCGCCGCTGAGGTGGGACCGGATCGCTATGCGGAGCCCGGCCCGATGGGGGAGTGGACCTTCGGTGACATGGCCGGCCACCTCGCGGGTTGGCGCACGCGCACGATCGCGCGCCTCGAAGCAGCGGCCCGCGGCGAGCCGGAACCCGCCCCGCCCTGGCCGACATCGCTGGACGACGCGATGGACGACGACGCCACCATCAATGACTGGATCCAGGAGCAGCACGCGGGCCGGTCGCCCGGGGATCTGGTGGCGGAATACGACACGTCCTACGACCGGCTCGCCGCTGCAGCTGAGGCGCTGCCTGATGAGCTGTTGACCGACCCCGACGCCTTCCCATGGATCGGCGGGCCGCTCGTTGACGCCGACTTCACCGACCATCTCCACGAGGAGCACGTCCCCAGCGTGCGGGCGTGGCTCGACCGATGAGCGAAGCGGGCTGGCGGGCGTTCCTGGCCGCCGACGATGTCGACGACTGGGTCGTCCTCCACGGCGGGGCGACGGCCGCCTTCCGCGCCGGCTCGATGGGGGACGCCGCCCGCCTGGCCGAGGCGATCACCGGCGTTCCGGGTGTCGCCGATGCCGGCGCGGTGCTCACGATCGCCGGCTCGCGACTGACGGTGCGGCTCACGCGCGAGATGTGGCGCCTCGAACCGCACCACGTGGATCTCGCCCGGGCGATCTCCGCCGTCGCGCTGTCGGAGCGCGCGACACCCGAACCGGAGTCCGTCCAGGAGGTCCAGCTGGCGGTCGCGGCGAAGCCAGACGAGGTGAGCCTGGACTTCTGGCGTGCCGTGCTCGGCTACGAGCCGATGTCGCCCGACAACGGCGTCGACCCGCTGGCGCATAGCTCGACCGTATGGATGCAGGAGCTCGATGCGGCCAAGCCACTCCGGCACGCGATGCACGTGGACGTGTCCGTCGGCAAGGGCCAGGGCCCGACGCGACTCGCCGCCGCCCTGGCGGCCGGTGGCCGCATCGTCAGCCAATCGGCAGAGCACTGGACGCTCGCAGACCGAGCCGGCAACCGCGTCTGCATCGCGGTCTGGCCGGACGGCGACACGACGCCGCCGCCGACAGACGAGGCGACCTAGCGTTGAACCGACAGGTTCATACAGCCAAAGGGGCCCACGTGGCTCACGTGATCGACGTACGTCGAATTGGTCTACCAGGCCAGCGAGTAGGCGGCCTTCGGCCCGGGCATGGCGCTCACTGCCCGGGCGCCATGAAATCGAACTCCTTGTTGCCGAGCGCGTCTGGTGGGCACACCTCGTCCTGGACGTCACTCATGTAGGCCTTGTACCGGCCCAGCAGCTCGACAGCATCCTTGAAGTCCAACTTGTCGACGCCTGACACCGACTGGCCCTTGACGGCCTTCTTGATGGTGGTGACCGCGGCGTCACAGCCGTCGATGCCGTAGTCGGCCAACTTCGCCGCATCCAGAGCGGCGGTGGCTCGCAGGCCGTTGAGGTACCCGACGGTGCCTGGGGCGGTGTCAGCGGCGACCGCCAGGACCGCATCCCACGGCGTATTCAAGTCGAAGTACGCCCACTCGAGGCCAACCTCGGAGCAGCTGTACGGCGCCTTGCTGTCGTTGGCCGTGAGGAGCTCGTCCGCCTTGCCGGCGGCAGCATCGTCGGCGTCATAGAGGTCGCCGAGCGTGTCCTTGGCGGGATCGAACTTGGACACGAGTGGCTCGATGGCGACGAGGTATTCGCCCAGGCCCTTGGCACATTCGGGGGGAATGACGGTCGTCGAGGCCGCGCTGGCCCCATCCGTGGCCGCAGGGACCGATCCGGGCGCCCCGGTCGCGTCCGGGCCGGTGGTCGGCGCGTTCGTCGCCTGGCCGGCCCCGGGGGCCGCACTGCCACTGCACGCGGCCAGGAGGGTCATCAGCAGGACCACGGCTGCCAGAAGCGTTCGCATGGTGTCCCGAACCTCCTCGAGTCTCCTCGATACGCCCTCGACGGAACGGCCTCGATCTTACCGACGCGCACAAGGGCAAGGGTCCACCCGGTGGCCGATGTGCTATACGCGTGTGATGGCGGAGCATGCGGTGGTGATCGCCGGCGGCGGTCCGACTGGGCTGATGCTGGCGGGCGAGCTGGCGTTGGCCGGCGTCGATGTCGCGATCGTCGAGCGGCGCCCCAATCAGGAGCTCCCGGGCTCGCGCGCGGGCGGTTTGCAGTCACGCACCATCGAGGTCCTCGATCAGCGCGGGATCGCCGATCGGTTCCTTGCGGAGGGCCAGGTGGCCCAGGTCGCCGGGTTCGCCATGATCCGCCTTGACATCAGCGACTTTCCCACCCGGCATCCCTACGGGCTCGGGCTGTGGCAGAAACACATCGAGCGCATCCTCGCCGGCTGGGTCGCCGAGATGAAGGTCCCGATCCACTATGGCACCGAGGTGACCGGATTCGCGCAGGACGACGCCGGCGTGGACGTCGCGCTTTCTGACGGCCAACGCGTACGGGCGCAGTACCTCGTCGGGTGCGACGGAGGACGCAGCCTGGTCCGCAAGGGAGCCGGCATCGAATTCCCCGGCTGGGAGCCGACGACGAGTGCCCTGCTCGCCGAGGTCGAGATGACCGAGGAGCCGCCGTTGGGCGTTCGCCGCACACCCTCGGGCACGCACGCCCTGGGCAAGGTCGAGTACGAGGTCAAGGACGGCGCGGTGGTCTACGGCCCAGGGGGGACGGTCGGGGTCATGCTGACCGAGTCGGAGGTCGGCACCAACGAGCCCACGCTGCGCGACCTGCGCGAGGGCCTCATCGCCGTGTACGGGACCGACTACGGGATCCACAATCCCACCTGGATCACCCGGTTCACCGACATGACCCGGCAGGCTGCTGCCTACCGCGAGGGACGGGTCCTGCTTGCCGGCGACGCCGCCCACGTGCATTCCCCGATCGGTGGACAGGGCCTCAACACCGGTGTGCAGGACGCGGTGAACCTGGGCTGGAAGCTGGCGCAGGTGGTCAAGGGGATCTCGCCGGAACGCCTGCTGGATACGTACCACGGCGAGCGGCACCCGGTCGCTGCCCGCGTGCTTCGCACCTCGATGGCGCAGGTCGCGCTGACGCGCGTCGACGATCGCACCGAGGCGCTGCGCGACAGCGTGTCCGAGCTCCTGAGCATGGACGAGCCTCGCCGACGTTTCGCCGCGATGATGTCCGGCCTGGACATTCACTACGATCTCGGCGAGGGCCACCCGCTGCTCGGACGCCGCATGCCCGATCTCGACCTGGCGACCGCCAACGGTCCGCTGCGGGTCTTCACCCTGCTGCACGAAGCCCGGCCGGTGCTGCTCGATCTAGGCGAGCCTGGCGGCATCGACATCACGCCGTGGGCGGATCGAGTTCAACTGGTCGACGCCAGCTACGACGGCACGTGGGAGCTTCCGGCACTCGGGGCGGTCACCGCTCCCTCCGCCGTCCTGATTCGGCCCGACGGATACGTGGCGTGGGTGGGGGACCAGGAGCAGCTGGGGCTCGCTGACGCGCTGACCACCTGGTTCGGGCCGCCGAGAGGGGCGTAGGGCTCGCCGATCCAGCACACTCCGTGGATGGAGCCTCGGGTCGGCATCGCGCACATCGACGTCACCGCGCCCGACGGGACGTTCGTGATCGGCAGGGAGGCGTTTCCTGACTTCGCCCGGCTCGCGCGGCTCGGCGTCCACATCCAGTCGGACCGGGTGCGGATCGCCGCGCCGTCGTCGGCCTATGTCGATGCCGCGCTGGCAGCGTTGACCGAGGCCTGTCGCGAATTGGGCATCCCGCACGCCGACCTCGCCTTCGTCGACACGGTTGTCCCGCCGCCGAGGTATGGGCTGCGCTACGGCTTCAAGGGCTCGTACACCACGGATCGGCCGACGGTGATCTGGATCTTCGCCAACTGGACGAGCCTGGACGAGCTCCGCACGATCGTGCGTCATGAAGCCGCGCACCTCGCCTTCGCCCGCACCCACACGGCGGAGGAGTCGGCGGGTCACGCGGGCCCCTCCGAGGACTTCGCCCTGGCGTTCGAGCGGGCGACCCCGCCGTAGCCCACGTCGACCTCTACGGGGTTTGACGGCATGCTGACCAGTGACTATAGTCAGTGGTCAGATGAGCAAGACACCCGCGGAACGGACGATCATGGCCAGCCGCTTCAAGGCGGAGTGCCTGGCGATCCTCGACCAGGTCGATCGGATGAAGATCTCGGTGACCATCACGAAGCATGGCCGGCCGGTCGCGCGGGTTGTGCCCCTCGAGAGCGACGGAGCGCGGCCGACGATGGGGAGCGTCCGGCTCGTCGCCGAGGAGGACGACGCGTACTACTCAACCGGCGAGAGCTGGGACGCCGATCCCGACGCCCGATGAACGTTCTCCTCGACACGCACGTCGTGCTTTGGTGGCAGGCCGGGGGCCATCGCCTGACCCGTGCGGCGACTCGCGCAATTGACACCGCGGGCGAGATCCTCATCAGTCCGCTGACGTGCTGGGAGATCGCAACCCTGCATCGGCTCGGTCGGATCGAGCTCGATCGCGATCCGACGCAATGGATCCGGGACCTGCTCGAGGGCGAGCGCATCGCGAGCGCACCGCTTTCGCCGGCGGCAGCCGCGTGGGCGGGCGGACTGGCCGAGACATTCCCGGGCGACCCGATCGACCGCCTGCTCTACGGCACCGCGCGGGATCTGCGCGTCCCGCTGGTCAGCAAGGACGACCGACTGCGCGCCGCAGCCGAGTCCTCTGAGGACGTTCGGGTCATCTGGTGAGCGAGCAGGACCCGCGCAACGTCCGAGGGGCGTCTCGCGTCCCAGTCCCGTCGGCCGAGCCGAACGACCGTCACGTGACAAATTCGCGTGCACGGGCGAAACTGTCGCGGCTGCCCGGGACGAGGCCCGGCGCCGGCCTACCCCGCATGAGTATCTGATGACCGACCTGCCCAGCTCCGCAGCCGACCGGGCTGCCAACGCCTCCACACCCGACGGCGAGCCGCCCGTCGGCGACCCTCGCTGGTCGCCCTCGTGAGCCGCAGGCGCCGGCGCACCTCCTCGGCGGTCCCCGCCGCCGGCGATGCCACGCCTGAGGCCGGGGCGGACGCCGCCGAGCCCGTCGTCGATGTCACCGCAGCCGCGGCGGACTCGACCTCGCCGGGCGAGCCAACCGACGCCGCCCCGGCGGACACGTCGCCGACCTCCGAGCCCGCCATCGATGCCGTGCCGGTCCTGCCCATCGCGGCTGCCGTGACCGACGGCGAGCCCCCGTCACCGCCTCGGCGGCGCCGGCGGTCGCTCGCCCTCCGCTTCGGCGTCTCGTTCGTCCTGGGCTTCCTGCTCGCCGTCGGCGTCGGCGTCGGCGCCCTGTACGCATGGGGCCAGCAGTACGACGCCCGGGTCCTGCCCGGCGTCAGCGTCGGCAGCACGCCCCTCGGCGGGCTCACCCGCGAGCAGGCGGAGGCCGAGATCGCGAACGCCTATGGGTCGCTCGCTTCCGGGCAGATCACGCTCACCGGCCCGGATGGCGAGACGACGACGATCAGCTACGCCGACGTCGGCCGCGGCCCCGACACCTCGGCGCTGGTCGACGCGGCACTTGCGGCAGGCCGAGAGCGCGAGCTCCTCGCGAACCTCATCGGCCGACCCCAGGCCGCGATGCACGGCGTGACGCTCGACTCCGCCGTTACTTATGACCGCGACAAGCTGGCAGCCGCCGTCGAGACCCTCGCCACGACGATCGACCAGACCCCGACGGACGCCTACGCGTCGGCCGGCGCAGGCGGGAAGTTCAGCTTCTCCCCGGCGAAGGACGGTCGCGCCGTGGACAAGGCGGCCCTGCTGGCCGCGCTTGATCAGCCGCTCGCGGCGCTCGGCACGCCGGCGTCGATCACCATGGCCGTGCCGGTCACGACGTTGGCACCCGCCGTCGCCACCACCTCGGCCGAGGCGGCGAAAGCGGCCGCGGATCGAATGGCCGCCGACGTGGTCGTCGCCCGGGGCAAGGACACCTGGACGATCGCCGGCACGAGCCTCGCGCCGCTGATCTCGTTCTCGACCTCGACCGACGGGAGCATCACCCCGGTCCTCGACGAGGCGGGCCTCGACCCGATGCTCAAGACCCTGGCCAAGAACGTCAAGCAGACCGTGCGCGAGGCGGGCCTCAAGCGGGTCGGCGGACACGTCGTCGCCACCGGCACCAGCCGCGAGGGCCGAACGCTCAAGGCTACCGGCATGAAGGCCGCGATCATCAGCGAGCTCGGGGCCCGCCAAGCGGGCGCCGTTGCATCGCCGGTCGAGGCCGTCATCAAGGCCGTCGACCCGAAGCTGACCGCAACGGCCGCCAAGGCGTTCGCCCCCAAGATGCAGGTCATCAGCTCGTTCAGCGTCTTCTACTACGTCATCGTCAACAACCACTGGGGCGGGAACATCGAGGCGCCCGCCACGAAGATCGACGGCACGGTCGTTCCGCCGGGCGCGAAGTTCGACTTCTGGAAGGTCGTCGGCGACCTGCACAAGCTCCCGGGCGAAGGCCCGGGCAACGCGATCGAGGGCGGGAAGATCACCGTCACCGGCGCGTTCGGCGGCGGCATCTGCACCACGTCCACGACGCTGTTCAACGCGGCGTTCCGGGCCGGCATGGTGCCGCTCGCCCGACAGAACCACAACGAGTTCATCACCCGGTATCCGCCGGGCCTCGATGCCACCGTGTGGATCGTCGGCGGGACCAAGCAGACGATGAGCTTCAGGAACGACACCAAGTACCCGATCCTGATCCAGCGGACCATCCGCTACGCCGGCGGCATCCGATGGCTCACGTTCAAGATCTGGAGCGTGCCGAACCACCGGACCTACAAGATCAGCAACCGGGTCATCATCCATGGCCCGCGTGCGGGCAGCACGGTCTTGAGGGATTCGACCAAGCCCGTGGGGTACCGGTACCTCAACAACGCTCCGGCGGACGGCGCCAAGGTGTGGGTCACCGTGTCGATCTACGACCACGGCAAGCTCCACTGGCGGAAGCGGTACTTCTCGAACTACCCCGCGGTCGACGGCGTCACCGTGATCGGGACCAGGAACTCCTGACGCCGGCCTAACCTCGCCGACCACGCCAGGGGGCTATTCGGAGCAGGTCCAGTACGTCAGAATGACCCCGATTCGGTCGACACCGCATGGCTGTCGATAGGGGAGGGTGGTCGGATGACGCAGGCACCGAAGTCCATCAAGGAGCTCGCCTCGTTCTGGGACGAACACGGCGGGCGAAACCTCGGCATCGTGGGGGACACGAAGCACAAGCAGGGGGGCACGAGCTACCACCTGGGCAGGTCCGACCTCATCGCCGGCGCGTATTCGACGAAGCTCAAACGCGACCGCAAGGGCCTGACCGAATCCGCATCCGCGCTGGATCTCGGGAGGCTGCACAAGCGCATCGGCAAGCTGCGCAAGTTCTCGAACTGGCTCGTGGCGCAGGCCGAGGCCGGCCTGACCCCGGATATCAGGGAGATCATCTGGTCCCCCGACGGGATAGAGGTCCGGCGCTGGGACTCGCACCTGGACAAGGTCATCGTCTCGCTGCGCAGGCACAAGGACGGATCCATCCATGTCGTCAACGAGGCCAACGGCGACGCATCGCACTTTTGGCACACACACATCAGCTTCTATCGGGACTCGAGGTTGCGGCCCAAGGTCGAATACTTCCAGCCGTTCTTCGACCACCCGATCCCGGACACCAAGCCGGACGAAGAGCTCGAACCGAACCCGGACGACAATCTCGACTTCAACCCGGACGACGAGCTGGACCCTGACCCGGCCGATGACTCCGGGCCGTTGTTCGTCAAGGTCAAGCCGTCTCCCAATCCCCGGAGCACCCTGAGCGGGATTGCGAACGAGTTCGAGCTGACGCTCAAGCAGCTGCTGGCGTTTGCTGAGAACAAGGCGTTCCGCGACAACCCAGGGCTCGTGTTCGCCGGGCAGAAGGTGCGCGTCCGGTAGCTCTTGGCCCAATCGCAGGTAGGGGAGGGACCTCCGATGACGGACGCCAAGCTGCGTACCGCCATGACGGGCAAGGCAAGCGACGCGAAGACGGCGGACGGCGACGCGCCCGTGTTCGCCTACATCGCCAGCCTGCCCCAGCCGCAGCGAGGCATCGCAGAGCAGATCGATGCCCTGGCAGCCAGGACGCTGCCCGACCTCCGGCGCGCGGTGAAGTGGGGGATGGCGTACTACGGCGTCGGAAGGCGGCTGGTGCTTCGCTGCCGGGGCCTTCGGCGGCCACGTGGCCGTGATGTTCATCCGCGGCACCGAGCTCGAGCCGGAACCGCCGGTGACGCCGATCGGCATGGGCAAGGCCACACGCGGTGTCGAGCTCGACATCCGTCGACGACATCGATGAACGCCAGCTCGCGTCCTGGATGGAGCAGGCGGCCAAGAAGCCCGTTCGCCGGCGGCAAGAAGCGCTGACGATCAGGCGCCAGCCTTGGGCGCGTCCACCAGCTCCGCGAGCTTCGTCGTCGTCGCCCAGTTGCGGATCGTCATCGACTTGTAGTGCGGGCTGACCGCGATCTTGCTCAGGCGGCTCTTCGTGCGCTGGGCGCTCAGCCGCTGCGAGTAGATGACGCCCTTGCCCGGCCAGACGGCGTCGACGCCCTCGCGTGGGTCGAACGCCTCCATCGCGGCGGTCGCGTCGATGCCAATCAGGAAGATCGCGTCGCTGTGGTACTTGCCTGGCTGATCGCCGAAGCCCTTCGGCCGGTCGGCGACGACGGCCCGGATCTGGGCCGCGCTCAGGACCAGGACGGCGATGAGCTCGCGAGTGGAGCTTGAACGCCTTCGGCAGGGCTGCCTCGATCTCCCGCTTGATCCGATCCGGCTTGTGGTCGGAGCTCAGGATCACGTTGCCGCTCGCGATGTACGTGACGACATCCTCGATAGCCCAGCTCGCCGAGCACCTCGCGCAGCCGCGCCATCGGCACCGGGTTCTTGCCGCCGACGTTGATCCCGCGCAGGAGCACCACGTACCTGGTCACGGGTCGAGGGTAGCGAACGGGGTAGGGGAGGGTCAGCCCAGCGTCCCGACGGTCGGCCGCGACTTCGTCGGGCAGATGGGACACGCCGGGTCGATAAGAGTCGAAGTCGGCTGCGCAGGATGCAACGCTTGCACCTTGCATTCGAGACGTACCATTCAGGCTCGCAGTCGGGCGAGGGGTGGGCAGTGGACCCGAATAGCAGCATCCTCGGCATCAGCCTGGACGCCGGCGAGGACGCATCCGCAGAGGGTAGCTCGACGAGCTCACCGCCGCGCTCCGGCGCGAGCTTCTGCGTTTGGATATCGAGCGTGTCGATCGCCCGTCCGCCGGTCCCGCGCCTGCGGATGCGCGCGGCATTGACCTCGCGATCGTCGGCCAATTGATCATCGAGCTCGGCAAGGTCGGGCCGATCCTCGGGCAGGTCGTCGCCGTCGTGCAGGCGTGGGCCGCACGCTCGCCGGATCGCACCGCCAAGCTCACGATCGGCGGTGACTCACTGGAGCTCACGGGGATGACCGAGGCAGACCAGCACAAGATCATCGGCGCGTGGATGGCCCGCCACCCGCAGCCAGAATCCTGACGAGCGCAATGCGATGTCGGCAGGCCGCAGCGCGCTGATCATTGCGACGAGCACATACGCCGACCCGCGCCTGCCGCCACTGAGCGGACCGGCCAAGGACGCGACAGCGCTCAAAGCCGTCTTGGGTTCGGACGACATCGGCGGATTTGAAGTCAAGACGCTCCTCAACGCGACGTCCACGCATATGCGCGAGACGCTTGAGGCGTTCTTCACCGATCGAGCACGGGAGGATCTTCTCGTCATCAGCGTCTCGTGCCACGGCCTCAAGGACGACGACGGCCAGCTGTTCCTCGCGGCGTCGGATACCAAGCTTGATCGGCTCATGTCCACTGGGATCGATGCGGACTGGGTCAACCGCCTCATGGACCGGTGCCGCTCAGAGCGGATCGCCGTCTTTCTCGATTGCTGCTTTGCCGGTGCATTCACGTCGGGCATGACGCGGCGCGCCGCTGGTGAGAGTGCAGGCGTGAAGGACAAGTTCACCGGACGTGGGACGGTCGTCATCACCGCCTCGGACGCGATGCAGTACGCGTTCGAGGGTGGGCAACAGGTCGGCGAACCACCAGGCCCGTCGCCGTTCACCCAGGCGCTGGTCGACGGCCTCCGGACTGGCGAAGCGGACCGGGACGAGGACGGGAACGTCTCGATCAACGAACTCTTCGACTTCCTGGAACAGCGGGTGCGTGAGAGCTCGCCCTCACAAACGCCGACGAAGTCGGCAGTCAATCAGACCGGCGACTGGGTGATTGCCCGGAGCACTCGGGTTCCGAGCGTTCAGCTCCTCCCCGAACGCGTGCAGCAGCTCCTAAAGAGCCGGGAAACGATCGACCGTCTCGAGGCGATCATTGACCTCGAGCGGATCCGGTCGTCAACCGACGAGCGGATGTCACAGGCGGCAACGGGCGCCCTCGAGACGCTCACGAGCGATGACAGCCGACGGGTCGCACAACGAGCGACGGAAGTCCTTTCTGGCGACATCGCGCCGCCGGCCGCGACGTCTCCGGGGTTCGTGCCGATGCCGCACGTCGCGCCCACGCCCCCGATCACCATCACGAACGTGTACAACGCGGGTGTCGAAGAGGTCGGCCAGGAGGTCAACAAGGTCTCCGCCCCGCATCGCGCCGGCATCCCACCCTTCGGATTGGACATGATCCGGGGGGCGGCTCGCGCCCTGCTCGGGTCATTCATCGGCATCGTGATGGCTGCGATCTTCGCGTTGTCCAGCTACAACTCCGGTACGCCTGCAACCTCCCAGGAGATCCTGGGCGCGATCGTCGGAGTTGTCGTCGGGTCGACGGTCGTCGCAACCGTGATCGAGTTTGCGCGCCTGCGATTGCGTTTCAGGAGCGTCCGCATCCTGAGAGCGGTTGCGACCAATCGGTGGGCCGAGGCGGCGACCGTCGGAGTTGTAGTCAGTCTCGTCGCGGCCGTGCTCAACGAAGGCGGCGGGTTCGAGCGCTTGGCCGGCGTTGCGGGGGTTCCGGTGACCTTGGTACTGCTCGTCGTCACCCAGATCGGAGGCTTCCTGATTGCGGAATCCGTCGTTGGCAGCGCGCGTCCGCACGCGGCCCCAGGGTCGGCCGCCGGATAGCCAGGGCTCAATCAGAGGGCAGCGGTGCCTCGATGCTCGCGATCCGACCGAGTCTGGTCCGCCGCAGGTCTTCCGCAGCCTGCGAGATTAGTCGGCGGAACCACGAGCCCTGCTCGAATCGTCGGTCCCACATCTCCTCAGCCGAGTCAGATGGACCGAGCAATGCTCCCCAGCGAAACTCTGCCGGACTCGGGGCAGCTGCCTCGAGGGAGTCTCCGAAGCGATCGACCCGGACCTTCGACGTGCGAAGCTCGGCGGTAATCCATGCCAACTCCCTGCGCAATGTGCGAAGAGGGTTCTCCTCGTTCGGGATGATGTAGTCGTACGTCTCATCACCCCAGCCGGGGAGGCGGGGTGCGTACGAAGGGGTGTCCCGAAAGCTGATCGCATTCACCTGCTGATCGATCCGCGACGCTCCAATCGGATCGCCTGCCTCGCTTAGGCGCTGGGCAATGCCCATGAGGCGCCGGAGGGTTGCGGTCCCGGCACCATGAAGCCTCGCGTCATCTGCGGCATCGAGGCCGAGACCGAAACGTTCCGCAATATCGGTTACCGCAAAGAAGATCGCGTCGGTCGCGGCAAGGTCCTCGGGAGATCTCCACCACGATCGGTCGTCTGCCATCTCCTCAATGCGCCACATCAGCGACATCCTCAGGTCCCGAGCGTCTTGAGGCCAGATCCAGCCAGACGGCCGGGCGAGCGCGGGCATGTCATCGATCGCGACTTCGTCACCGCCAACGACGTCGGGAACTAGGGACCCGAACCAACCCCATGCGGACTCGAAGTGCGCAGCTACGAATGTCGCCAAGCTGTCGTCGGCGGCTTCGCCGATGAGATGGAAGAGTTGCTCCCGAAGGGCGGCTTCTCGCGCTACTCGCCGTTGGTCAAGCGCGTATTCAATCCCGATGAGCGCGGCGCCGACGAGCACGCCCGTGAGGAGGCTGGCACCAACGGCAATCCGCGCAGGACCATCGAACGGCACGGATGCGACCAACGCAAGACCCGAGAGCGCAATTGCCACACCCACGACCGCGATCCCGGTCAGCCGCCATCCGACCGAGCCTTCGTTCGATCGCGAACTCGCACGGTCAGGTGCGCCCTGGACGTCGGAAGCCAGCGTCATCGTCGCCTGTCTTTCGCACGGGATCTTGCGCGTCGCCCGCACAGTCGTCAATACAAGGACAAGGGAGCGTGTTCTGTTTGATCCCGGGCAACATCGCCACTCGATGGGAGCACCGGTTGATCCAGCAAGGGGAGCGGCGACCGAGTGCCCCCCTTGTGAGGTCGCAGGATTCCGTCAGCAGGAATCCCAGACTTCTGGAGCCCGAATCCCAAGATCTGTCAGGCGGTCTCAGAATTTGTCGCGCGTCGCCCGGCTGGCCCCGAGACAGACGCGGAGGCGTAGGAAGACAGCCCTAGACAACGCGTTCATACCTTCCA
>CAVZYT010000001.1:0-164339 GCA_963779575.1 uncultured Chloroflexia bacterium | reverse complement strand
GGACCCACCCGCGACTGGGAGTGCTACTGCGGGAAGTACAAGCGGATCCGCTACAAGGGGATCATCTGCGACAAGTGTGGCGTCGAGGTCACCCGCAGCAAGGTCCGCCGTGAGCGCATGGGCCACATCCAGCTGGCCAGCCCCGTCAGCCACATCTGGTACTTCAAGGGCACGCCCAGCCGGCTCGGCATCCTGCTCGACGTCAGCCCGCGCAACCTCGAGCGCATCCTCTACTTCGCGCTGTACATCGTCACCCACGTCGACGAGGAGGCCCGCCAGCGCGCCCTGCGCGCGCTCGACGAGCAGTCCGAGGGCCGGGGCGGCACCGGTGGCCAGCGCCTGACCGAGCTCGAGGAGCAGCTGAAGGCGGACGTCAACCGCCAGCGCGACGAGCTCCGGGCAACCCTCGCCACCACCAAGGGCGAGCTCGAGGCCCAGCGCAACACGCGCACCGAGGAGCTGGTCCGCGACGCCCAGGCGGTCGAGGCCGCCCTCAAGGCGCTCGGCACCGGCGCGGCCGAGGAGACCATCGCGTTCGCCCCGACGGGCGAGGTCGTGGTCGCCGCGGGCGACAAGGGCGGCAAGGACGCCACGGCGAAGCTGCGCAAGATCGTGGCCGCCGAGACGGAGCGCGTCACCGAGGAGATCCAGACCCGCGGGGCGGACGAGGAGCGCCAGACGGAGCAGAAGGTCCAGGACCTGGTCGCGGCCATGGACGAGGCGCTGCGCGCCGAGCGCGAGACCCTCGCCACGGACGCCCAGGGCCAGAAGGACGAGCTGCGCAAGACCCGCGACGAGATCGAGTCCCTCAAGCCGCTGATGACGATCGGCGAGATCGAGCTCCGCTCGCTCGACGAGAAGTACGGCTCGGGCGCCAAGACCGGCCGCATCTTCTGGGCCGGCATGGGCGCCGAGGCGGTGCGCGACATCATCGTGCGCATGGACCTCGAGGAGCTGTCCCGCCAACTGCACGCCGAGGTCCGGACCAGCTCCGGCCAGCGGCGCAAGAAGGCGATCAAGCGCCTTCGCCTGATCGAGGCGTTCCGCCGCTCCGGCAACCGGCCGGAGTGGATGATCCTCTCGGTCCTGCCGGTCATCCCGCCGGACCTGCGCCCGATGGTCCAGCTCGACGGCGGCCGGTTCGCGACGTCGGACCTCAACGACCTGTACCGGCGCGTGATCAACCGCAACAACCGCCTCAAGCGGCTGCTCGAGCTCGGCGCGCCCGAGATCATCATCCGCAACGAGAAGCGGATGCTGCAGGAGGCGTGCGACGCCCTGATCGACAACGGCCGCCGCGGCCGGGCGATCGCGGGCACCGGCAACCACCGCCTCAAGAGCCTGTCCGACATGCTCAAGGGCAAGCAGGGCCGGTTCCGCCAGAACCTGCTCGGCAAGCGCGTGGACTACTCCGGCCGCTCGGTCATCGTCGTCGGCCCGGAGCTCAAGCTCCACCAGTGCGGCCTGCCCAAGAAGATGGCGCTCGAGCTGTTCAAGCCGTTCGTCATGCGCCAGCTGGTCGAGAAGGGCTTCGCCCACAACATCAAGAGCGCCAAGCGCATCGTCGAGCGCGTCCGGCCCGAGGTCTGGGACGTCCTCGAGGACGTCATCAAGGACCACCCGGTCCTGCTGAACCGCGCGCCCACGCTCCACCGCCTGGGCATCCAGGCGTTCATTCCGGTGCTCGTCGAGGGCTCGGCGATCCAGATCCACCCGCTCGTCTGCACGGCGTTCAACGCCGACTTCGACGGCGACCAGATGGCCGTCCACGTCCCGCTGTCCACGGCCGCGCAGGAAGAGGCGCGGGCCATGATGCTCTCGACGGCGAACCTGCTGTCGCCGGCGGACGGCTCGCCCGTGGTCGCGCCGACCCAGGACATGGTCCTCGGCTGCTTCTACCTCACGATGGACGGCCCGACGGTGCGCAACCGCCAGGTGCGCGCCTTCGCGAGCGAGGACGACGCGATCATCGCCTACGAGCTCGGTGCCCGTGGAATCGACCACGCGAGCCGGATCTCCAGCGAGCGTGACGAGGGCGACGTGTCGCCCGTCAAGCACCGCAGCGCGAAGCTGCTGCTCCACGAGCCGGTGGACGTGGAGGTCCTCGGCTGGGACACCGAGACCGAGGCGCTCACGGAACGCGTCGTCCGAACGACGGTCGGCCGGGTGATCTTCAACCGGGTCCTGCCCGACCAGATGCGCTTCGCCAACGACGCCATGCGGCGCGTCGACCTCAAGCGCCTCGTCGACACCTGCTACCGGCTGCTCGGCCCCGTCGAGACGGCGCACCTCGTCGACGGCATCAAGGACGTCGGCTTCAAGTTCGCCACCCGGGGTGGGCTCACGATCGGCCTGTGGGACATCGTCGTCCCCAAGACGAAGCGCGAGAAGCTCGTGGAAGCCGACGAGGCCGTGGCCTCGATCGACAAGCAGTTCCAGCGCGGCCTCATCACCGAGGATGAGCGGTACGAGCAGGTCGTCGAGCTGTGGCAGCGGGTGACCAAGGACGTCTCCGACCGGATGATGGAGTCGCTGGGCGAAGACAACCCGGTCCGGATGATGACCGACTCCGGCGCCCGCGGAAACAAGGGCAACATCGGCCAGCTGGGCGCCATGCGCGGCCTGATGGCCGACCCGTCCGGCCGGATCATCGACGTCCCGGTCCGCAGCAACTTCCGCGAGGGCATGACGGTCCTCGAGTACTTCATCAGCACCCACGGCGCCCGCAAGGGCCTCGCCGACACCGCGCTCCGCACCGCGGACTCCGGGTACCTCACCCGGCGCCTCGTGGACGTCGCGCAGGACGTCATCACCCGCCAGGACGACTGCGGCACCGAAGAGGGCAGCTGGATCATCCGCGCCGAGTCCGCCGATGAGCCCGACGCCTTCCAGCGCCGGCTCGTCGGCCGGCTGGCGGCGGCGGACCTCGTCGACCCCAAGGTCAAGGTCAAGAAGGGCGAGACGGCGCCGATCGTGGTCGCCCGCGGCGACATGATCAGCGAGGAGCTCGCGCGAACGATCGACGCGGCCGGCATCGACGAGGTGCTGGTCCGGTCCCCGCTCGCGTGCGAATCACGCTACGGCGTGTGCCGGATCTGCTACGGCCGCAACCTCGCCACCGGCGAGATGATCGGCATCGGCGAGGCGGTGGGCATCATCGCCGCGCAGTCGATCGGCGAGCCCGGCACGCAGCTGACCATGCGGACCTTCCACACCGGCGGCGTCGCCGGCCAGGACATCACGCAGGGCCTGCCGCGGGTCGAGGAGCTGTTCGAGGCCCGGATCCCCAAGGGCAAGGCCGAGATCAGCCACATCGACGGCATCGTCGAGGTCATCGCCGGCGACACCGGCCGCAAGGTCAAGGTCATCAGCCGCGAGGCGTTCGACACGCCGCTCGAGCTCCCGGACGGCGCCGAGCTGCTGGCAGCCCCGGGCGACCTCGTCGCGCTCAACCAGGTGCTCGCCCGTGCCGCAACGGGCGACACGCTGGCGCCGGTCGCGGGCTTCCTCGCCAAGACCAGCGACGGCATCGTCGTCCGCGGCGAGGACATCGTGGAGCGCGAGTACTCGATCCCGCACAGCGCGAAGCTGCTGGTCGAGGACGGCCAGGAGATCCGCTCCGGCGACGCGATCACGGACGGCCCGATCAACCCGCAGGAGTACCTCGACACCCGGGGCAAGGACGCCGTCCAGCGCTACCTGGTCAAGGAGGTCCAGCGGGTCTACCGCAGCCAGGGCGTCACGATCAACGACAAGCACATCGAGATCATCGTTCGCCAGATGCTCAAGAAGGTCCGGATCGACCAGCCGGGCGATTGCGAGCAGCTGCCGACGGAGCTCATCGACCGCCTCGACTTCGAGGAGGGCAACGACCGGGTCCTTGCCGAAGGCGGGGAGCCGGCGACGGCCCAGACGGTGCTCCTCGGTGTGACCAAGGCATCGCTCAACACGTCGTCGTTCCTGGCGGCCGCCTCCTTCCAGGAGACGACCCGGGTGCTCACCGAGGCCGCCATCAACGGCGCCAAGGATCACCTGATCGGCCTCAAGGAGAACGTCATCATCGGCAAGCTCATCCCGGCAGGGTCGGGCGCGCCGCAGAACATCGCCGCGCTCAAGGAGCGCCAGCGGCGGGCCGCCCTCGAGGCGCTCGCCGGCGAGGCCATCGAGGGCCTCGGCGAGGCCGAGTACAACCCGTTCCTCGAGGACGGGACGCGCGGTCCCGACGACGAGACGGCCGGCCTCGCGCTGGCTGCGACCATCGCCGGCGCCGACGAGGACGAGGCCGACGACGATGCCTCGGGCAACCCGTTCCTGGCCGAGGGCACCGAGCCCGAGCCGGCCGAGGATCCGGCGTTCAACCCGTTCCTCGAGGACGCCGCCGAGGCGGTGACCGAAGAGGCCTGACCGCGGCGGCGCCGAGCCGCCAACTGATCGCCGACCGAAGCGGCTCATCGCCCGATGGGCCGCTTCCTCGTTGGCGGCCGACGCGGGCCGCGGCGCGGGGCCGCACGTTTGACACTCCGCGAGCGTGATTGCTACACTCCGCGCTCGTGGCCTCGAGGGGGCCCCGCTCGCCATGGGCGTCGCGGACACCGCCTCCCGAGAGTTCCAGCGGTCCCCGGTCGGGCCCTCCCGGCCAACGGGGTGGACCGCCGGCCAGACCACCACCAGACGTTCAGAACCATGAAAGGGGCCGCGTCTCCGTGCCGACCATCAGCCAGCTCGTGCGCCATGGGCGGAAGCCGAAGATCGAGAAGGTCAAGGCTCCCGCGCTGCGCAAGAACTGGAACAGCCTGCGACAGCGCCAGGTGCCGATTCCGGGTGCCCCCCAGAAGCGCGGCGTCTGCCTGCAGGTCAGGACGATGACCCCGAAGAAGCCGAACTCGGCGCTTCGGAAGATCGCGCGCGTGCGGCTCACGAACCAGATGGAGGTCACGGCCTACATCCCGGGCATCGGCCACAACCTCCAGGAGCACTCGGTGGTGCTGGTGCGCGGCGGCCGGGTCAAGGACCTCCCGTCGGTCAAGTACCACATCATCCGCGGGACGCTCGATGCCGCCGGCGTGAAGGACCGCAAGCAGGGCCGGTCCAAGTACGGCGCCAAGGCCACCCCGGCGATCGGGAAGAAGTAGCGATGCCGCGTCGAACGTCCATCCCGCGCAAGGCGAAGTACCAGCCCGAGTCCGTCCGCGTCACCGACCGCTTCCGCGCGAAGCTGATGCACGACGGCAAGCGGACGCTGTCCGATCGCATCCTGCGCCAGGCGCTCGCCCGCGCCGAGTTCCAGGCCAAGCGCCCGGGGCTCGAGGTGCTCGAGGCGGCCCTCCGCAACGCGACCCCGATCATCGAGGTGAAGCCTCGGCGAGTCGGCGGCGCGACCTACCAGGTCCCGGTCGAGATCCGGGGCGAACGCCGGATGTCGCTCGGTGTGCGCTGGCTCGTCCAGGCCGCACGCAAGCGCAACGGCAAGAGCATGAGCGAGAAGCTCGCCGCCGAGTTCGTCGATGCCATGAACGGCCTCGGCGCGGCAGTGAAGCGTCGAGAGGACACCCACAAGATGGCCGAGGCCAACAAGGCCTTCAGCCACTTCAAGTGGTAGTCCGGACCCAGAGGAGCTAGACCCACCGTGGCACGCGCCGTTCCGCTCGCACGAACGCGGAACATCGGAATCATTGCGCATATCGACGCGGGCAAGACCACCGTGACCGAGCGGATCCTCTTCTACACGAAGAAGATCTACAAGATCGGTGAGGTCCATGAGGGCGCGGCCACCATGGACTGGATGCCCCAGGAGCAGGAGCGCGGCATCACGATCACTGCCGCGGCAACCACCTGCGCGTGGAACGATCATCGGATCAACATTATCGATACGCCCGGGCACGTGGACTTCACGATGGAGGTCGAGCGGAGCCTCCGGGTGCTCGACGGCGCGGTCGTGGTGTTCGACGGCGTGGCCGGCGTGGAACCGCAGTCCGAGACGGTGTGGCGCCAGGCGGACCGCTACCAGGTCCCGCGCATCTGCTTCATCAACAAGCTCGATCGCACCGGCGCCAACTACTGGCGCGACGTCGACATGATCACCGAGCGCCTGGGCGTGAAGCCCGTGCCGATCCAGATCCCGATCGGCATCGAGGACACCTTCACGGGCGTCGTGGACCTCGTCCGGATGAAGGCCCTGATCTGGCGCGACGACCTCGGCGACACCTTCGACGAGATCGACATCCCGGCGGACATGGTCGACGAGGCCGCGACGTGGCGCGAGCACCTGCTCGAGGCCATCTCGGACGTCGACGACGACCTCGCCCACAAGTTCCTCGAGGGCGAGGAGATCACCGAGGCCGAGATCAAGCACGGCATCCGGCTCGCGACGCTGCAGTACAAGTGGGTCCCGATCCTGTGCGGCTCGGCGCTCAAGAACAAGGGCATCCAGCCGATGCTCGATGCGGTCGTGGACTACCTGCCATCGCCGCTCGACGTGCCCCCGGTCATCGGCCTGCGGCCCGGCACCGACGTGGAGATCCTCAAGACCCCGGACGACAAGGAGCCCTTCAGCGCCCTGGCGTTCAAGATCGCCGCCGACCCGTTCGTGGGCAAGCTCGCGTTCTTCCGGGTCTACTCGGGCACGCTCAAGTCGGGCTCGTACATCCTCAACGCCACCAAGGGCAAGAAGGAGCGCATCGGCCGCATCCTCCAGATGCACGCGAACCACCGCGAGGAGATCGACGAGGTCTACGCGGGCGACATCGCCGCGGCCGTCGGCCTCAAGGACACCTTCACGGGCGACACCCTCTCGGACCCGGACCACCCGGTGATCCTCGAGTCGATGACCTTCCCGGAGCCGGTCATCGAGGTCGCCATCGAGCCGCGCACGAAGGCCGACCAGGACAAGCTCGGCATCGCCCTCCAGCGGCTGGCCGAGGAAGACCCGACGTTCCGCGTCAAGACCGACGAGGAGTCGGGCCAGACGTTGATCGCCGGCATGGGCGAGCTGCACCTCGACGTGCTCGTGGACCGCATGGTCCGCGAGTTCAAGGTCGCCGCCAACGTCGGCAAGCCCCAGGTCGCCTACCGCGAGACCATCCGTCGCGAGGCCCAGGGCAACGGCCGCTTCGTCCGCCAGACCGGCGGCAAGGGTCAGTACGGCCACGCCGTCATCAAGGCCGAGCCGAACGAGAAGGGCGCGGGCTACGAGTTCGTCGACAAGATCGTCGGCGGCACCATCCCGCGCGAGTACATCAAGCCGATCGACATGGGCATCCGCGAGACGCTCGCATCGGGCATCTACGCGAACGTGCCGATGGTCGACGTCAAGGTGACGCTCATCGACGGGTCGTACCACGAGGTCGACTCGTCGGAGATGGCGTTCAAGATCGCCGGTTCGATGGCGATCAAGGACGCGGTCGCCAAGGCGAACCCGGTCGTGCTCGAGCCGATGATGCAGGTCGAGGTGACCATGCCCGAGGAGTTCATGGGCGACGTCATCGGCGACATCAACAGCCGGCGCGGCCAGATCGAGGGCATGGACCCCCGCGGCTCCACCCAGGTGGTCCGCGCGGCCGTGCCGCTCGCCGAGATGTTCGGCTACGCCACGGACCTGCGGTCGATGACCCAGGGCCGGGCCAGCTACTCCATGGAGCTCAGCCACTACGCCGAGGTTCCGCCGAACCTCGCGTCAGAGCTCGTCGCCAAGTCGAAGGTCTAACACAAGGGTCGGCTCGCCCCCGAGCGAGCGCGGAGCAGGGAGTCCACGAAGGACATGGCCAAGAAGAAGTTCGAGCGCAACAAGCCGCACGTGAACGTCGGCACGATCGGCCACATCGACCACGGCAAGACGTCGCTCACGGCCGCGATCACCAAGTACCTCGCGCTCAAGGGCGACGCCGAGTACCGCGCGTTCGACACGATCGACAACGCGCCCGAGGAGCGGGAGCGGGGGATCACGATCGCGATCGCCCACGTCGAGTACGAGACGGCGGCCCGCCACTACGCCCACGTGGACTGCCCCGGACACGCGGACTACATCAAGAACATGATCACCGGCGCCGCGCAGATGGACGGCGCGATCCTGGTCGTCGCGGCGACCGACGGCCCGATGCCCCAGACCCGCGAGCACATCCTGCTCGCGCGCCAGGTGGAAGTGCCCTACATCGTGGTGTTCCTCAACAAGGTCGACATGGTCGACGACCCCGAGCTGCTCGATCTGGTCGAGCTCGAGGTCCGCGAGCTGTTGAGCAAGTACGCCTTCCCGGGCGACGACATCCCGGTCATCCGCGGCTCCGCGCTCAAGGCCCTCGAGGCCTCCGACGACCCGGCCGATCCGGCCTACGCCCCGATCCAGGAGCTGATGGACGCGGTCGACTCCTACATCCCGACCCCCGAGCGCGCGGTGGACAAGCCGTTCCTGATGCCGGTCGAGGACGTGTTCGGCATCAAGGGCCGGGGCACCGTGGCCACCGGCCGTGTCGAGCGCGGCATCGTCAAGGTCGGCGAGGAGGTCGAGATCGTCGGCGTCCATGCCACCCGCAAGGTCGTGGTCACCGGCGTCGAGATGTTCAAGAAGCTGCTCGACCAGGGCCAGGCGGGCGACAACATCGGCTGCCTGCTGCGGGGCATCGAGCGTGACGACATCGAGCGCGGCCAGGTGCTGGCCAAGGCGGGCTCGGTCTCGCCCCACACCAAGTTCAACGCCCAGGTCTACGTGCTGACCAAGGAGGAGGGCGGCAGGCACACCCCCTTCTACAACGGCTACCGGCCCCAGTTCTACCTGCGCACGACCGACGTCACCGGGGCCATCGGCCTCCCGGGCGGGGCCGAGATGATCATGCCCGGCGACAACGTCGAGATGTCGGTCGAGCTGATCACCCCGATCGCGCTCGAGGTCGGCCAGCGCTTCGCCATCCGCGAGGGCGGCCGCACCGTCGGCGCCGGCGCCATCACCAGCATCACGGCCTGACGAGATGGCAAAGCAGCGGATCCGGATCCGACTCAAGGCGTACGACCATCGGCTGCTCGATCAGTCGGCAGCCCAGATCGTCGAGACGGCGCAGCGCACCGGCGCTGACGTCGTCGGCCCCGTGCCGCTGCCGACCCGGATCGAGAAGTTCACGGTCCTCCGGTCGCCGTTCATCGACAAGGACTCGCGGGAGCAGTTCGAGATCCGCACCCACAAGCGGCTGATCGACATCCTGGATCCTTCGTCGAAGACCGTCGACGCATTGATGCGACTCAGCCTTGCCGCTGGCGTCGACATCGAGATCAAGATGTGATGACGCACAGCACGGCCTGAGGCCGCGTTTCCCCTCCTCGCTCACGCACGTGCGCGCTCGCCCGGTGCTCGGCTCCGCCTTGCCTTCGGCCGGCTGACCGTGCGCTGAGGCCGTTCAGATTCGGTGAGGCGCAAGGTCGGCATGACACAGGTGTTCCTGCCGGACGGCACCATGGTTGGCGTCTCGGTGGTCCAGATCACCCCGAACACCGTCACCCGCCTCCGCACTCCCGACCGCGACGGCTACACCGCCGTCCAGCTGGGCGCGGGCGAGCGACGCAAGCTGACGAAGCCGGTCGCGGGCCAGCTCAAGGACTTGCCGCGGGTCGCCACGATCCGCGAGTTCAGGCTGGACAGCGCGGACGAGTACAGCGTGGGCCAGCAGATCACGGTCGCGGACGTGTTCGCCGACGGCGACATCGTCGACGTGACCGGTGTCTCGAAGGGCCACGGCTTCGCGGGCACGGTCAAGCGCCACAACTTCTCGCGCGGCCCGAAGACCCACGGGTCGGACAACTACCGCAGGCCGGGCTCCATCGGCCCCGGCACAACGCCAGGTCGCGTCTACAGGGGCATGAAGATGGGCGGCCACATGGGCCACGTGCGGGTCACGGTCAAGAAGCTGCGTGTCGTCCGCGTGGACCCGGAGCGGAACCTGATCCTCGTCAAGGGCTCGGTCCCGGGCTCGCCCGGCGCGCTCACCTTCGTCCGGAAGGCTTGACGATGCCGCAGACCATCCTCTACGACCGCACCGGCGCGAACCTCGGGAACGTCGACCTCGCCGAGACGCTGTTCGCAGCGCCCGTGAACGAGGCCGTCCTCCACCAGGCCGTCGTCGCCCAGCTCGCCGGGCGCCACCTCGGCACCCACGACACCCGCACCCGCGGCGAGGTCCGCGGCGGTGGCCGCAAGCCGTACCGCCAGAAGGGCACCGGCCGCGCGCGCCAGGGCTCGCGCACCGCCCCGCACTACCGTGGTGGCGGCGTCGTGTTCGGCCCCCACCCGCGCTCCTATGACCAGAAGCTCCCGCGCAAGATGCGGCGCATCGCGCTCCGCTCGGCGCTGACGGCCAAGTTCGGCGACGACGCGATCCGCGTCGTGGACCGCTTCGGCATGGACGACGAGCCCAAGACCAGGGCGTTCGTCGCCGTGCTCGAGGCGCTCGGCGCAGGCGACGGCCACCAGCGCCGCGTCCTCGTCGTCGCCCCGACGGCCGATGCGCTGCTGCTCCGCTCGGCGTCGAACCTGCCCTCGGTCACGGTCATCCGGGCCGACTCGCTCAACGTCGTCGACCTGCTCAACGCGGACGCCGTCCTGATCGAGCAGCCGGCCCTGGCGAAGATGGAGGAGGTGTACGCGTGACCGTCCTGACCGCCGCCGACATCATCCTGCGCCCCGTGATCTCCGAGAAGTCGATCGACGAGTCGGGTCGCGGCAAGTACACCTTCGCCGTGCACGCGCACGCGAACAAGATCCAGATCAAGGCCGCCGTCGAGGAGCTGTACCGCAAGGAGAAGGTGACCGTCGTCGCCGTCAACGTGCTGACCTCCAAGGCGAAGGAGAAGCGCCGCGGTACCAAGCGCGGGCGGATCGTCGGCCACACGTCTTCCTGGCGGAAGGCCATCGTGACCCTGGCCCCCGGCCAGAAGATCGAGTTCTTCGAGGGGGTGTAGGAATGCCGCTCCGAAGCTACAAGGCAACCTCGGCCGGCCGCCGGTGGATGACTCGCTCGACCTTCGAGGAGATCACCACCGACAAGCCGTTCAAGCCGCTGCTCGAGCCGCAGAAGCGCGGCTCCGGCCGCAATAACCAGGGCCGGCTCACCGTGCGCCATCGCGGCGGCGGCGAGAAGACCCACTACCGGATCATCGACTTCAAGCGTGACAAGCCGGGCGTCCCCGCCAAGCTCGCCACGATCGAGTACGACCCGAACCGGTCGGCCCGCATCGGCCTGCTCCACTACCGGGACGGCGCCAAGCGCTACATGCTCCTGCCCAACGGCCTCAAGGTCGGCGACATCGTCGTCTCCGGTCCTGACGCCGAGGCGCGGCTGGGCAACGCGCTGCCGATCGCCAAGATCCCGCTCGGCACCACGATCCACAACATCGAGCTCATCCCGGGCAAGGGTGGCCAGATCGTCCGGTCCGCGGGCGTCTCGGCCCAGCTGCTCGCCAAGGAGGGCGACTACGCGCAGGTGCGCCTGCCCTCGGGCGAGGTCCGTCGGGTGAGCATCCGCTGCATGGCGACGATCGGGCAGGTCTCGAACGTCGATCACGAGAACCAGAGCCTCGGCAAGGCCGGACGTGCCCGCCACATGGGCCTGCGTCCGGAGGTCCGGGGCGTCGCGATGACCCCGCGGGACCACCCGCACGGCGGCGGGGAGGGCAAGAGCCCCACGGGCATGCCTCCCAAGACGCCGTGGGGCAAGCCCGCCATGGGCTACCGGACGCGACGTGGCAAGGCGACGAGCCGCGTCATCGTCCGCAGCCGTCATCGCAAGTCGTAGGAAGGAGCTAGAGCATGTCGCGATCGGTCAAGAAGGGACCGTTCGTCCAGCCCCGGCTCCTCGGCCGGGTCCAGGATATGAACAAGCGGAACGAGCGCAAGGTACTGAAGACCTGGTCGCGCGCGTCCGTCATCTTCCCCGACTTCATCGGGCACACCATCGCCGTGTACAACGGCCGGAAGCACGTGCCCGTGTACGTCACCGAGAACATGGTCGGCCATCGACTCGGCGAGTTCGCGCCCACCCGCACCTATCGCGGGCATGGCCGGACCGCCGACCGGTCCGCCGGGCTGCGGTAGGGGAGCCCTGATGCGCGTCTCCGCCACAGCGAAGTACCTGCGGGGTTCCACCCGGAAGGCCCGCCTCATCACCGAGGCGATCAAGGGCATGCCGGTCGAGGACGCCGCTGCGGCCCTGCGGTTCATGCCGCAGGCGGCCGCCAAGGACGTCGCGCGCGTGCTCAAGAGTGCGACCGCGAACGCAGAGAACAACCTGAGCCGCTCGGCCGATGAGCTCTACATCGCCGACGCGGTCGCAAACGAGGGCCCGACGATCAAGCGGTGGCGCCCGAGGGCCCAGGGTCGGGCGTTCCCGATCCACAAGCCCATGACGCACATCACCATCACCGTCGCGGACCGGGAGGCCTAGGCATGGGACACAAGGTCCATCCGTACGGCTACCGCCTGGGCTACACCCGATCGTGGACGGCCAAGTGGTATGCCGACAAGGAATACACGACCCTCCTCAAGGAGGACATCTCGATCCGGCAGCTGCTGGATCGCCGGCTCGCGAACGCCAGCGTCAGCGGCGTGGAGATCGAGCGTGGCATCAACCACGTGACGGTCGCCATCCACACCGCCAAGCCGGGGATCGTGATCGGGCGTGGCGGCCAGAACGTCGAGATCCTGCGCAAGGAGATCGGCGAGCTGACCAAGCGCAAGGTCAAGCTCGAGATCCGCGAGATCCGCCAGCCGGAGCTGGACGCGTACCTCGTCGCGCTCAACATCGCCCAGCAGCTGACCCGCCGCGTCGCCTACAAGAAGGCGATGAAGCAGTCGATCCAGCGGTCGATGAAGGCCGGCGCCAAGGGCGTCAAGATCGCGCTCGCCGGTCGCCTCGGCGGCTCGGAGATGGGTCGCCGCGAGTGGGACCGCGAGGGTCGCATCCCGCTCGGCACGCTGCGTGCCGACATCAGCTACGGCCAGGTGCACGCGCATACGACCTACGGGCGCATCGGCGTCAAGGTGTGGATCTACCGGGGCGAGATCCCGGTCGAGCGCCATCGCCGCGAGCAGGCCGCCGCCGCCGTCGGTGCGGCCGCAGCCGCCGGCCAGGGGGGTTGACGCGATGTTGATGCCCCGACGCGTCAAGCACCGCAAGGTGATGCGCGGCCGGATGTCCGGGATGGCCAAGGGCGGACACACCGTCGCCTTCGGCGAGTACGGCCTCGCCACGCTCGAGCCCGCCTGGATCACGGCTCGCCAGATCGAGGCCGCCCGGCGCGCGATGACCCGCTCGGTCAAGCGCGGCGGCAAGATCTGGATCCGCGTCTTCCCCGACAAGCCCGCGACCAAGAAGCCCGCCGAGACCCGCATGGGTTCCGGCAAGGGCGCACCCGACCACTGGGTCGCCGTCGTGCGACCCGGCCGGATCCTGTTCGAGATGGCGGGCGTCGAGCACGAGGCCGCCATCGAGGCCATGCGCCTCGCGTCGCACAAGCTCCCGGTCGCGACGCACGTCGTCACCCGCGACACCGGCAAGGAGGCCGCCGATGGAGATCGGTGAGGTCCGGAAGCTCTCGGATCCCGAGCTCGACGACCGCCTTCGGGAGGCCAAGCAGGACCTGTGGCAGGCACGCTTCGCCCTCTCGACACGACAGCTCAAGGACTACAGCCAGATCCCGGCGACGCGACGAACGATCGCTCGGATCCTCACCGTCCAGCGCGAGCGGGCAACCGCACCGCGCGTGGCCGAGTAGGAGCGCCGGGATGACTACCGCAGGAGCCACCAACCCCGTGAAGGGCCAGCGAAAGACCAAGGTCGGCCGCGTGGTCAGCGACAAGATGGACAAGACGATCGTCGTGTCCGTCGAGCGACTGACCCGCCACCCCCTGTACAAGCGCGTCATGAAGGCGTCGACGAAGTTCGCCGCCCATGACGAGACCAACGACGCCCGGATCGGCGACACCGTCCTCATCGAAGAGTCCCGGCCGCTGTCCGCCACCAAGCGCTGGCGCCTGGTGTCCGTCCTTTCCCGCGCGGGCGAGGAGCGGGCCGGCGAGTCGATCGTGACCGAGGAGGCCGAGACCACCGAGGCCATCCACGGCGCGGCCCACCCGGGCCGTCGGACCGAGGCCCAGGAGCCGGCCGCCGAGGAGGCGGAGTCGTGATCCAGTCCCAGACGCGACTGCGCGTCGCCGACAACACGGGTGCACGGACGATCCAGTGCATCCGGGTGATGGGCCGCTCGCGGAAGACCACCGCCGGTGTCGGCGACGTCATCGTCGCGAGCGTCAAGACCGCCATTCCCAACGCCCCCGTCAAGAAGGGCGATGTCGTGCGCGCCGTGATCGTGCGCACGGTGAAGGAGATCGGCCGGCCGGACGGCAGCTACATCCGGTTCGATGAGAACGCGGCCGTGCTCATCAACAACCAGGGCAACCCGCGCGGCACCCGGATCTTCGGGCCCGTCGCGCGCGAGCTGCGCGAACGCAACTACATGAAGATCGTGTCCCTCGCGCCGGAGGTGCTGTGATGACCGTCAGGTCCATCGAGCGCTCGACCAAGGTGCCCGAGATCCGCAAGGGCGACACCGTCGTGGTGCTCGCCGGCAAGGACTCCGGCAAGCGGGGCAAGGTCACCCACGTCATCCGGCGTGACGCCTCGCCGTCGCCCGTGCGCTCCGGCTACCGCCGGACGTCGCTTAAGGGCGGCGTGTTCGTGGTCGTCGACGGGCTCAACATCGCCCGCAAGCACACCAAGCCGCGCCAGCGCTCGTCGGGCGGCATGGGCTCGATGCCGACCATCGATCCCGGCGGCATCCTCGATCATGCCCTGCCGCTCCCGGCCAGCCGCGTGATGGTGGTCTGCGGTCATTGCAACGAGCCCACCCGCATCGCCCACCGGACGCTCGACAACGGCTCGCGCGTCCGCGTGTGCAAGCACTGCGGCGAGCCGTTGGAGGTGCAGTCGTGAGCGGCCAGCTCAAGGAGCGCTACCAGACGGAGATCGTGCCGGCGCTGGAGAAGCAGTTCGGCTACGAGAACCCGATGCGCGTGCCGCGCCTGGAGAAGATCGTCCTCAACATCGGTCTCGGCGAGGCCCTGTCGAACGCCAAGGCGGTCGATGCGGCCGTCGGCGACCTGCAGCTCATCACCGGCCAGAAGCCGATCGTCACCCGCGCCAAGCGGTCGATCGCGCAGTTCCGGGTCCGGACGGGCAACCCGATCGGCGTGAAGGTGACCCTTCGCGGCGAGCGGATGTGGGACTTCCTCGAGCGCATGACGCGCATCGCCCTGCCGCGCATCCGCGACTTCCGCGGCGTGCCCGGGCGGTCGTTCGACGGCCGTGGCAACTACTCGCTCGGCCTCCGGGAGCAGCTTGCTTTCCCTGAGATCGACTACGACAAGGTGGACCGTCTCCGCGGGCTGGAGATCAGCATCGTGACGACGGCGAAGACCGACGAGGAGTCGAAGCGTCTGCTCGAACTCCTCGGCATGCCCTTCGCCGGTTAGGCGCGGGAGGAGTCGGAATGGCCAAGAAGTCCATGATCGCGAAGGCAAAGCGCACGCCGCACCATCCGGTGCAGGCGTACCACCGGTGCTTCGTCTGCGGACGTCCGCGGGCGTACATGCGCCGCTTCGCGCTGTGCCGGATCTGCTTCCGCGAGCGAGCGCTCGTCGGCGAGCTCCCCGGCGTCACGAAGTCCAGCTGGTAAGAAGATGAACGTCTCCGACCCGATCGCCGACATGCTCACGCGTGTCCGCAACGCGTCCCGGGCGCGCCACACCGAGGTGATCGTGCCCGCCTCGCGCACCAAGCGCGAGATTGCCCGCATCCTCAAGGAGGAAGGCTTCATCGCCGACGTCCACGAGGAGCGCGAGGGCGTGGCGCAGCTCCTGCGCATCGAGCTCAAGTACGTCGACGGCAAGGTGCCTGTCGTGTCCGGACTCAAGCGGATCAGCAAGCCCGGCCTGCGTGTCTACGCGCGCAAGACCGACATCCCGCGCGTCCTGGGCGGCCTCGGCGTCGTGATCGTCAGCACGTCGCACGGGATCATGACCGGAACACAGGCCAAGCAGGCCCAGCTGGGTGGCGAGATCCTCGCCTACATCTGGTAAGCACGATGTCCCGTATCGGTCGTCTCCCCATCACCGTCCCCGCCGGCGTCGACGTCTCGTTCGACGGGCGGATCATCACCGTGAAGGGCCCCAAGGGCACCCTCACGCGTGAGCTGCCGCCGCGTATCGACGTCGCCCAGCAGGACGGCACCATCGTGGTCACCCGGCCGACGGAGAACAAGCTCGACAAGAGCCTCCACGGCCTGACCCGGACCCTCGTCAACAACATGGTCGTCGGCGTGACGACCGGGTACCGCAAGGGCCTCGAGATCGTCGGCGTCGGCTATCGGGCGCAGAAGGTGGGCGACAAGCTCCATCTCGCGCTCGGCTACAGCCACCCGATCGAGATCGATCCGCCGGCCGGGATCAGCTTCGAGGTCGAGACCCCCCTCCGCCTGACGGTCGTGGGCATCGACAAGGAGCTCGTCGGCCAGGTTGCCGCGAAGGTCCGCGCGACCCGCAAGCCCGAGCCCTACAAGGGCAAGGGCGTCCGCTACGCCGGCGAGCAGGTCCGTCGCAAGGCGGGCAAGGCCGGCAAGATCGGCGGGAAGAAGTAGCCATGGCCAACACAGCCACCCGTTCGTCGGCGCGCACCAAGCGTCACGAGCGACTCCGCCTCCGTCTCGCCGGCACGACGAACCGCCCGCGGCTCGCCGTGTTCCGGAGCCTGAATCACATCTATGCGCAGGTCATCGACGACACGAACGGCCACACCGTGGCCGCCGCGTCGTCGCTCGAGGCCAGTCTGCGCAGTTCCGACGGGTCGAAGACCGACGATGCGAAGCGCGTCGGCAAGCTCGTCGCCGAGCGGGCCAAGGCCGCCGGCGTCGAGCAGGTGGTGTTCGACCGGGCGGGCAACAAGTACCACGGGCGGGTTCGCTCGCTCGCCGAGGCGGCTCGCGAAGCCGGCCTCGACTTCTAGAGGACACGCCTGTGGCCCGCATCGACCCGAACAAGCTCGCGCTCGAAGAGCGTGTCGTCCAGATCAACCGCGTCGCCAAGGTCCACAAAGGCGGCCGCCGCTTCTCGTTCTCGGCGGTCATCGTCGTGGGCGACGGCAACGGCCACGTCGGCGTGGGCCTGGGCAAGGCGGGCGACGTCCCGGAGTCCATTCGGAAGGGCGTCGAGGACGCGAAGAAGAACATCGTGCGGATCCCGATGGTCGGGACCACGATCCCGCACGAAGTCCGCGTGGAGTACTCCGCCGCGCGCGTCATGCTCAAGCCGGCCTCGCAGGGCACCGGCGTCATCGCCGGTGGCGCCGTGCGTGCCGTCGTCGAGGCGGCCGGCATCCGCGACATCCTGGCCAAGGTCCACGGCTCCACCAACCCGGTGAACGTGACCCGGGCGACGCTCAACGCCCTGAGCAGCCTCCACTCGGTCGAGGAGCTGTCGCGGCGCCGCGGCATCAAGCTCCGCCTGGTCGTCCCCGGCCAGCCGGCCGCTTCCCTGTCGCGACGGGAGGCGACGGATGCCCGGTAGGCTGCGCGTCACCCAGACCAGGAGCACGATCAGCCACATCGCCCGGAACCGGGCGACGATCCGCGCCCTCGGCCTGCACGGGATCGGCAGCACGTCGACCCTGCCCGACAACCCCGCCGTCCGCGGGATGGTCCGCAATGTCCGGTTCCTCGTGACGGTCGAGGAGCTCCCGGCCGGCGCGGACGAGACGACCCCGGAGAAGCACTGATGAAGATCCACGACCTGCGCCCCGCCGAGGGGTCGGTCACCAAGCGGACCCGGGTCGGCCGCGGCATCGCTGCCGGCAAGGGCAAGACCGCCGGCCGCGGCACGAAGGGCCAGCGCTCGCGCGCGGGCGCCTCCATCCCGGCCTGGTTCGAGGGTGGCCAGACCCCCCTCCACATCCGCATCCCGAAGCTCCGCGGCTTCCGCAACATCAACGACGTCCTGTACGAGGTCGTCAACGTCGGCGCAATCAGCGCGGCGATCGAGGGCGGCAAGCTCGAGGTCCAGAAGGGCGCACCCGTCACCGTCAACGCCGACACGCTCAAGGGCGCCGGCCTTGTCCGTCGTGACCGGCTGCCGCTCAAGATCCTCGGCAACGGCGACGTGAGCGTGAAGCTGTTCGTGCTCGCCGACGCCTTCACGCGCAGCGCGCGGGAGAAGATCGAGGCCGCCGGCGGAACCGCCCAGGTCATCGAGATCCCCACCAGCCCGCTCGCGGCGCTCGGGGTCGACGTCCCGGCCGAGGAATCGGCGCCCGCCGCCAAGCCGCGTCGCGCGCCCAAGGCCAGCACGAAGGCCGCCGTGGTCGAAGCCGACGTGGCCACTGACGACACCGCCGCCGACGACGTGGTCGCCGACGCGGCGACCGAGCCGGCCACCGACGCCGCCGCATCCGAGGACGCCACCGAGCCCGGGACGCCCGCGGAGGCCGACGAGGCCGAAGCGGCCGATAACGGCTAGCGCCCGTGTTCGAGGGGCTGCTCAACGCGTTCCGCGCGCCGGACCTCCGGCGCCGCATCCTGTTCGTCGCCGGGATCCTGCTGGTGTTCCGGATGCTCGCCCACGTCCCGATCCCGGGCGTCAATTCGGCGCAGCTCCACGACTTCCTGAACACCAACGCGATCTTCGGGTTGCTCGACCTGTTCTCGGGCGGAGGCCTGACGAACTTCTCGGTCGTGGCGCTGGGCGTGAACCCGTACATCAACGCGTCGATCATCATGCAGCTCATGACCGGGGTCGTCCCCTCGCTGCAGGCGCTGCAGCGCGAGGGTGAGTACGGCCGCACGAAGATCAACCAGTACACCCGCTATCTGTCGGTGCCGATGGCGCTGCTCCAGGCCTACGGCCTGCTGGCGCTGCTCTCGGCCAACAGCGTGCTCAGCACCGACTTCAACCTCGGCAGCTGGGAGACGCTGACGCAGATCGTCACCCTGACCGCGGGCACCATCACGTTGATGTGGCTGGGCGAGCTGATCACCGAGAAGGGGATCGGCAACGGCATCAGCTTCATCATCTTCGCGGGCATCGTGAGCCGTGCGCCGGGCGCGCTCCAGGCGTTCATCAACAGCCCTGACCTCGCCCGCTTCGTCCTGTTCGCCATCCTGGGTGTCGCGGCGGTCGCCGTGATCATCTATATCCAGGAGGGCCAACGCCGGATCCCGATCCAGTACGCCTCGCGCGTCCGAGGCCGGCGCATGTACCAGGGCGGGCAGACCTTCCTGCCGCTCCGCGTCAACCAGGCCGGCGTGATCCCGATCATCTTCGCGGTCAGCATCCTGCTGTTCCCGAGCCAGATCGCGAGCTACTTCGTGAACTCCGGCGGGATCGTCGGCAGCATCGCCAACTGGATCGTCACCTGGCTCAGCAGCGGCTCGTGGCTGTACGTGGCGCTGTACTTCCTGCTCACGGTCGGCTTCACGTACTTCTACACGGCGTTCACGTTCAAGCCGGACGAGACCGCCGAGCAGCTGCGCAAGAACGGCGGGTTCATCCCGGGCATCCGGCCCGGTCGGCCGACCCAGGACTACCTGGCCAAGGTGGTCACCCGGATCACCGTGGCGGGCGCGCTGTTCCTGGGCGTCGTGGCCGCGCTGCCCCCGTTCATCGCGATGATCCAGCCGCAGTACCAGGGCCTCGCGCTGGGTGGCACGGGCATCCTGATCGTGGTCTCGGTCGTCGTCGAAACGATGAAGCAGGTGGAGGCGCAGCTGCTGATTCGCCAGTACGAGGGTTTCATTCGCTGATGACCGCCTGGATGGCGATCCGATGCGAAGGCGCCGTCGAGGACGAGAGCGAGCGCACTCGGACGTGCGCGAGCGAGCGCCCGGAGGCGGCAACGCCCGCATCGGGCGCCAGGCGGGCGGTCGCGTGAACGTGGTGATCCTTCTGGGCGCACCTGGCGCCGGGAAGGGGACCCAGGCGCCCCTGCTCGCCGAGCGACTGGCAGTACCGATCGTGGCCACCGGCGACCTGTTCCGGGCCGCGGTCCGCGACGGCACGCCATTGGGGATCGAGGCCCGCCACTACATGGACGCGGGGCAGCTCGTGCCCGACGAGATCACCGTCCGCCTGCTGCTCGACCGGCTCGCCCGGGCGGACGCCGACGGCGGGGTCATCCTCGACGGATTTCCCCGCACCGACGTCCAGGCGCGGGCGCTCGACGACGCCCTCGCGAGCCGCGACTCGGCGGTGCGCGTAGCCGTGCTGGTAGACGTCCCGACCGAGGAGCTGATCCGCCGCATGTCCGGGCGCTGGATCTGCCGCGCAGCCGGTCACCCGTACCACGAGCTGTTCAGCCCGCCGCACGTCGCGGGCATCTGCGACCTCGACGGCTCCGAGCTCTACCAGCGCTCCGACGACCGCCCCGAGACCATTCGCGCGCGCATGACCCAGCAGCTCGGCGCGCTGGGTGCGGTGGTGGACCACTACCGAGCGTCGGGCGTCCTGCGGACCGTCGACGGCCTCCAGGACATCGACGACGTCGCGGGCGAGATCGCCGCCGTCGTGGCGGAGGCCGGCCTCCAGCGTTCCTCGCCCTCGGGCGACGCCCCGAGCGCCTGATGCACGTCACCCGCAAGTCCAAGGCCGAGATCGCGCGCATGCGGTCCGCCGGACGGATCGTTGCCGAGGTCCTCGCCCTGGTCGAGGAGAGCCTCCAGCCCGGCGTGTCGACGGCCGAGCTCGACCGTGCGGCAGAGCGTCACATCCGCGCCGCGAAGGGCGTGCCGTCGTTCCTCAACTACCTGGGCGGCCGGCGGTACGACGCCCGCGACCCGCACGCCTACCCGGCATCGACGTGCATTTCGATCGACAACGAGATCGTCCACGGCATCCCCGGCGACCGCGAGCTGAAAGCCGGGCAGCTGGTGTCGGTCGACGTCGGCGTGATCTACGACGACTGGCACGGCGATGGGGCTCGGACGTTCATCTGCGGCGGCCCGGAGGCGGCGACGGTGGCGGCGCGTGGCCTCGTCGATGCGACCCGGCTGTCGCTGATGGCCGGCATCTACGCCGCCCAGCCGGGGAACTTCATCTGCGACATCTCGGGCGCTGTCGAGGACATCGCGACGCCCGGCGGCTACGGCATCGTCCGGCAATACGTCGGGCACGGGATCGGTACCTCGATGCACGAGGACCCGCAGGTCCCGAACTTCCGCTCGCGCTCGAAGGGCCTCAAGCTTGAGCCCGGCCTGTGCCTGGCCATCGAGCCGATGCTGACCCTGGGCTCGGAGGCGACGCAGACGCTCGCCGACGGCTGGACGGTCGCCACCTGGGACGGGTCGCTCGCGGCCCACTTCGAGCACACCATTGCCGTAACGGCGGATGGACCCGAGATTCTGACGACCGTCTGAGATCGATGGCGAGGAGAATCCTCATCAGTGATGAATCCACCGACGACCGAGCTAAGCGCCCGCGTGCGCTCGGTCGGAGGTCTCCCGAGATCCTCACGACGGTCTAGGGAGTTGTCGAAAGTGCGCAGCCTTGATATCCTCGCCGTTCGTGTGTCGGCCCGCCCGGGCCGGCACTCGCGCTGAGAGGACCCAAGGAACAAGTTTGCCGAAGAAGGACGCGATCGAAGTCGAAGGAACCGTCATCGAGCCGTTGCCGAACACCATGTTCGCGGTCGAGCTCGAGAACGGCCATCGTGTTCTCGCGCACATCAGTGGCAAGCTCCGGATGAACTTCATCCGGATCCTCCCGGGGGACCGGGTCCGCGTGGAGCTGTCTCCTTACGACCTCACGCGGGGTCGGATCACCTACCGCTTGAAGTAAACGAGGAACCGGTGAAGGTCAGAGCGTCCGTCAAGACGCGGTGCGACAACTGCAAGGTCATCCGGCGCCACGGCACCGTGATGGTCATCTGCTCGAATCCAAAGCACAAGCAGCGGCAGGGCTGACGTCATGGCACGTATCGCCGGCATCGACATCCCGCGCGAGAAGCGCGTTGAGATCGCACTCACGTACATCTATGGGGTCGGGCTGTCCTCCAGCCAGAAGATCCTCAAGCAGACGAGCATCAACCCCGACACGCGCGTTCGGGACCTCACCGAAGACCAGGTCAACCGCCTCCGCGAGGTGATCGACCGGAGCTTCAAGGTCGAGGGCGACCTCCGCCGCGAGGTCGCGCTGAACATCAAGCGCCTGATCGAGATCGGCTCCTACCGCGGGCTCCGCCACCGCCGGAATCTTCCGGTTCGCGGGCAGCGAACGAAGACCAACGCCCGCCAGCGCCGAGGGCCCAAGAAGACGGTCGGCGCCCGCAAGAAGACCAAGTGACGAGGAACCGCTAAGGCATGGCCGAACGAAAGCGCGCCGTCAAGCAGCGGCGCCGGGAGCGGAAGAACGTTCCGCAGGGACACGTCCACATCCAGGCGAGCTTCAACAACACGATCGTGACGATCACCGACCAGGGTGGCAACGTCATCTCGTGGGGTTCCGCGGGCATCGCCGGGTTCAAGGGCTCCCGGAAGAGCACACCGTACGCAGCGGCGCTGGCCGCCGACGGCGCCGCGAAGCGCGCCATGGAGCATGGCATGCGCCAGGTCGAGGTCTACGTCAAGGGACCCGGCGCCGGCCGCGAGCAGGCCATCCGCTCCCTGCAGGCCGCCGGCCTCGAGGTCTCGGCCATCACCGACGTCACCCCCATCCCGCACAACGGATGCCGCCCGCCCAAGCGGCGCCGCGTCTGAGCACGAAGAGACCATGGCCCGATACACCGACGCCGTCTGCCGGCTCTGCCGCCGGGAAGGACTGAAGCTCTACCTCAAGGGCAGCCGCTGCTACACCAAGAAGTGCTCGTTCGAGCGGCGCCCGACGCCGCCCGGCCAGCACGGCGTCCGCCGCCGCAAGGTTGGCGACTACGGCCTGCAGTTGCGCGAGAAGCAGAAGGTCCGCCGCGTCTACGGCGTCCTCGAGAAGCAGTTCCGCAACTACTACCTCGAGGCGTCGCGCCACTCCGGCGTGACCGGCGAGGCCCTGCTGCGGACGCTCGAGCTGCGGCTCGACAACGGCGTCTATCGCATGGGCTTCGCGCCCTCGCGCGCAGCCGCCCGCCAGATGGTCGCCCACGGTCACTTTGCCGTGAACGGCGTCCCCACCAACGTGCCCTCCTATCGGCTGAAGATCGGCGACAAGGTCGAGGTGCGCAAGTCGCACCTCGAGCGGGAGCTGTTCAAGGTCGTCAAGGAGACCATCCGCTCGCACCAGGCGCCGGACTGGCTGAGCCTCGACGCGGCGAACCTCGCCGGGTCGGTTGTCGCCATGCCGCGCCGCGACCAGATGCCGCTCGACTTCAACGAGCAGCTCGTGGTCGAGTACTACTCGAGGTAGCCGCCGTTCCATGATCGAACTCGAGACTCCGCAGATCGAGCCCATCGCAGAAGCCGGCACGTACGCCAAGTACGAGGCAGGTCCGCTGCAGGCGGGCTACGGCGTGACCCTTGGCAACGCGCTCCGGCGCGTGCTCCTCTCCTCGCTGGAGGGGGCCGCGGTCACGTCCATCCAGGTCCGTGACGTGTACCAGGAGTTCTCGACGATCCCTGGCGTCAAGGAAGACGTCACCCAGATCGTCCTGAACGTCAAGAAGCTCCGCCTGAAGAGCTTCGCGACCCACCCGGTGCAGCTGCGCCTGATCAAGAGTGGCGCCGGCCCCGTCATCGCCGCCGACATCGCCGAGTCGGCCGATGTCGAGATCGTCAACCCTGAGCTCGTGCTCATGACGATCGACTCGGACGACGTGACGATCGAGATGGACCTCACCGTTGAGCGCGGCGTGGGCTACCTCGCCGCCGAGCGCAGCGAGGCCCTGCCGATCGGCGTCATCGCCGTCGACGCGATCTTCACGCCGGTCCGCAAGGTCAACTACTGGGTCGAGGGCATGCGGGTCGGTCAGATGACCAACTTCGACAAGCTCACGATCGAGATCGAGACCGACGGGACGATCACGCCGGAGGAGGCGCTGTCGCGCTCCGCCGACATCCTCGTCCGCCAGTTCCAGCCGTTCGTGACGATCGGCGTCCAGGCCGTCGCGGTCGATCGCGCGCCGTCCGGCGTGCCGCAGCTCCCGCCGAACATGCTCGACATGCCGATCGAGGAGCTGGACCTGCCGATGCGGGCCTACAACTCGCTCAAGCGCAACAACATCGTCAAGGTCGGCCAGCTGCTGCAGCTCAAGGACGACGACCTGCTGCGGATGCGCAACTTCGGCAAGAAGTCGCTCGACGAGATGAAGGAGCGCCTCCGTATGCGCGGCTTCATCCTCCCCGAGTCCGAGAACGACGGGGTCCTCGACGGCGACGAAGAGCCGTTCGGCGACGAAGACGAGGCCTGAGCGATGGCGCATCGCATCGACGGTCGCAAGCTCTCGCGCAAGCACGGACCGCGCATGGCCCTGTACAAGAACCTCACGGTGTCGGTGCTCCGCTACGAGCGGATCCAGACCACCGAGGCCAAGGCCAAGGAGATCCGCGGGCAGGTGGAGCGCATGATCACGCTCGCCAAGCGCGGTGACCTGGCCGCGCGACGGACGGTCGTCTCGGAGCTGCCGAACGAGCCGCTCGTCGTGACCAAGCTGTTCGAAGTGATCGCCCCCAAGTACGCCGATCGCCAGTCGGGCTTCACCCGCCTCGTGCATATCGGCCAGCGCAAGGGCGATGCAGCTGAAATTGTCCAGATTGAATTGGTCTGAGGGTCGCCGCTGATCCGGGCCACGCGTGCGTTGCTCCCTCCGCCCCTCGCTCACGCACCTTCAGGTGCGCTCGCTCGGGTACTCGGGAGCGCCTTCGCCTGGCCGCGGCTGAGCTGCGACTCGCAGACTGTCTGATCTAGCAGGGTTCCGAGAGGGCCCGCCGGTGCGCTATCGCGCGACGGTCGAATACGACGGAACGGACTTTGCCGGGTTTCAGCTCCAGCCGAACGCCCGGACGGTCCAGGGAGAGCTCGAGGCCGCGCTCACCCGCCTCGAACGAGGCGAGCGGGTCGTGGTCGACGGGGCGGGACGCACCGATACCGGTGTGCACGCCACGGGGCAGGTGATCGGTTTCACCTACCGTGGCGCGCTCACGGCAGAGGCGCTCCGGCAGGCGGTCAACGCCTTGCTCCCGCCGGACGTCGCGATCCGCGACGTGCGTCGGGCCCCGGCGAGGTTCCACCCTCGCTACGCGGCACGGTATCGGGAGTACCGCTACACCGTCTGGAACGGGCCGCGCAGCCCGCTTCGCGAGCGCCAGGCGCTCGGGATGCGGAGCCCACTCAACATCGCCGCCATGGCGAGCGCCGCATCGGTCTTCGAAGGCCGGCACGACTTCTCGACCTTCGGCGGCACGGACCGGTCGCCGGTCCGGACCGTTCACTCGGTCCGGGTCCGACGGGACGGCCGCCTGGTGACGATCGACGTCCAGGCGGACTCGTTCCTCCGGGGTCAGGTGCGGCGCATGGTCGCCGCCCTCCTGGAGGTCGGGCTGGGAACATTGGACACCGATGGCCTCCGGGCGGCGCTAGCCGGTCCGGGGCCGGCACTCAACGGGGCATCGGCCCCCGCCAAGGGCCTGTGCCTACGGCGAGTCGTCCTCGGAGGGCGACCGTCGGACGACGAGGAAGACGAGGAATGAACGCGAAGACCTATACGCCTCGAGAGAGCGAGATCGAGCGACGCTGGTACGTCGTGGACGCGACGGACGAGACGCTCGGCCGGCTCGCGACGCGGATTGCGCGTGTCCTCGAGGGGAAGAACAAGCCGACCTACGCCGCCCACCTCGACACCGGCGACCACGTGATCGTGCTCAACGCGGCCCGGATCACCGTGACCCGGGACAAGCTCACCTCCAAGGTCTATGCCCGCCACAGCGGCTATCCCGCGGGTTTCAAGGAAGAGACCCTCGGGCACCTGCTCGCCCGCCGGCCGGAGGAAGTCATCCGCCGCGCCGTGAAGGGCATGCTGCCGCACAACCGGCTTGGAACCCAGATGCTCCGGAAGCTCAAGGTCTATGCGGGGAACGAACATCCGCATCAGGCCCAGAAGCCCGAGCCGCTCGCCTGATCGAGGAGCCCTGATGTCGACGCCTGCGTTCTACTGGGGCACCGGCCGCCGCAAGACGGCGGTGGCCCGCGTTCGCCTCATCCCCGGTGAAGGCGAGATGGTCGTGAACGGCCGCTCGCCCGAGGAGCACTTCGGTGGCGTCCTCGCCGAGTCCGAGCTGTTCCTGCCGTTCCGGGTGACCGGGACCGAGGGCCGCTACAACACGATGATCAAGGTCGAGGGCGGTGGGGTCACCGGCCAGGCCGGCGCGATCCGTCACGGGATCGCACGCGCCCTGCTGCAGATCGATGCCGATACCAACCGCCTCCCGCTGCGCCAGGCCGGCCTCCTCACCCGCGATCCGCGGATGAAGGAGCGCAAGAAGTACGGCTTGAAGCGCGCGAGAAAAGCCCCCCAGTACACCAAGAGGTAACGCGCCACGGCCCCGACGCCCGCTGCGTGCGTTGGCCGCTGCGGGCGCTCGCTCCTCGTCCTCGCGGCGGCTGATGCTCGCGGCACGGTTGTGTGCCAGGGGGCCGTCTGGTGAGCGTGGCTGGCGGAGCTTGACCTCAACATCGCAGCGCGGGCACGCGTGGTCACCTGCGTGGTGGCACATGTTCGAGCCGGGTAGGCCCCATTGGGTCACAAGGGTCGCCTCGGGGCTCCGTACACTGGAGCCGTGACGAGCACCAGCCTCCGGGGGCGGGACTTCATCTCTGCGGCGGACCTGTCGGCCGACGAGGTCGGTCGGGTGTTCGAGCGCGCGACCGCACTCAAGGCAGAGTTCGCGCAGGACCGGCGCCACGCGCGACCGCCGCTGGAGCGACGGTCGCTCGCCATGCTGTTCCAGCGGCCGAGCCTGCGCACGCGGGTGACGTTCGAGGCCGCGATGACCCAGCTCGGCGGACACGCGATCTACCTCACCGAAGGCGTCGTCCTCGGTGGCCGGGAGAGCGTCGCCGACGTTGCGCACAACCTGGAACGGTTCGTCGACGGGATCATGGCCCGCACGGGTCCTCACGAGGTCGTCGTGGAGCTCGCGGCGCAGGCGTCCATCCCGGTCGTCAACGGGCTCACCATCCGCGAGCACCCCTGTCAGGCGCTGGCCGACCTGTTCACGCTCCACGAGCGGTTCGGTGACCTGCGCGGGCTGCCCCTTGCCTTCGTAGGCGACGGCAACAACGTCTACCACTCGCTGGCCCTGATGGGCGCCACGCTCGGCATGGAGGTCCGGATCGCCCACCCGGCGGGCTACGGCCCCAACGAGCGGCTGGTGGCGCGAGCCGCCGAGATCGCGAGCCAGTCAGGCGGAAAGCTGGTGTTCGACGCTGATCCGCGGGCCGTCGTCGAGGGCGCCGCCGTGATCTATACGGACGCGTGGACCTCGATGGGCCAGGAGGCCGAGGCGGAGGAGCGGCGCGACGCCTTCGCGAGGTACCAGGTCAACGGCGACTTGTTGGCGATGGCGCCGGACGCGCTCGTCATGCACTGTCTGCCCGCGCACCGCGGCGAGGAGATCACGTCGGACGTGATGGACGGGCCGCGGAGCATCGTGTTCGACCAGTCCGAGAACCGCCTGCACGCTCAGAAGGCGCTGCTGGTCGAGGTGCTCGGGGACGAGCCAGGCGACGGGAGACAGGCGACATGAGCGGTGAGGCCCTGTACGAGCGCTACAAGGACGCGCTTCGTCGGGGCCACGTCGCGTCGCTGCGCGGCCGGCTCGAGGAGGCCCTGACGGCCTACGCTGAGGCGGCCGCGATCGCGCCCGAGCGGGCGACGCCGCACACGAGCGCCGGAACCGCGCTGATGCGTCGCAAGCGCCCGGCCGACGCGGTCCGTCACTACGCGACGGCCGTCCGGCTGGCACCTCACGACGAGGCGGCACTGCTCGGACGCGCGCAGGCCCTCACCGCGATGGGGCGACGGCCGCAGGCCGCCGATGCCTACGATGCCGCGGCCGATGCGCTGGCGGTGAACGGCAAGCTCGCCGACGCTGTCGATGCAGCGCGGCGTGGCCTCGAGCTGGCGGAGGGTCGCGAACGGCGACGGACGCTCGAGCAGCTGATCGATCGGCTCCGCGCCTCCGAGCCGGCCGAGCCGGGCAGGGTCGCGCTCGAGCGGGCGCTCGTGGTGCTCGAGGGTCGGGCCGTCGAGCCGCGCAGGTCGACGGCGGCCCCGTCTGCCAAGTCCGGGTCCGCAAAGCCGGCTGCCACGTCACCCGTCGAGCCACCGGTCGTGGAGCGCGCGCAGGAAACGCCCGCGGTCGAAGCGCCCGGCGAGATCGAGACTGCCGGCGAGGCGTACGAGCAACCAATCGCGGTCGAGGCGGCCGCCGAGTTGCTCGAGCCCGTCGAGCCCGAGCACGTCGAGCCCGAGCCCGTGCCCGCCCCCCGCCGCGCGCTCGACCGGGACCTGCCGCCCGATTTCGAGCTCGCGGAGCTCGCGCGCGTGGCCGAGGAGACGCTGGAGCGCCGCGTGCAGGGCGTCGGGCTGGATGGACTGCTCGATCTCGCGACCGCCTACCAGCGCGCCGGCCATGCCGAGGCCGCGCTCGACACCTGTTACCTCGCCCTGTCGATCGCGCCCGACGACCTCAAGCTCCACCTCGCGCTCGTCGAGCTCTACGACGAGCGCGGCTGGTCCACGCTGGCAACGGAGAAGCTCGACCTGCTCGACCGCCTCGCCGCGCTCGATGCCGATGCGTCGCACGTCGCCCTGCTCGCCGGCACGCGCGGCGCACGCGGCCAGGGAGGACCCCCGGCCCGATCGTAGGGGTCCCGGACTGGGGGGAGCCCGGTGCTAGACTCGCCAGAAGATGCTCCCGTTCGTCGAATCGCTCGTCCGACAGGTCACGCTGACGACGCTGCTCGACATCGCGATCACCGCGCTGTTCATCTACTGGCTGTTCAGCCTGATCCGGGGCACGCGGGCCGTCACGCTCGTCATCGGCGTCTCCATCCTGCTCGGCGTCTACGCGCTCGCCCAGTTCCTCCAGCTGCGGCTGTTCACCCAGATCCTCCAGGCCGGCGCCGTCGTCGGCCTGTTCGCGCTCGTTGTCGTGTTCCAGCCCGAGCTGCGCCGGGGGCTCGAGCGCATCGGACGGGTCGGCACGTTCGGCTGGCTCATCGCGCCGTCGGGGGAGCGCACGATCCAGCATGTCGCGGCCGAGGTCGCCAAGGCCGCCGGACAGCTGTCGCGCGAGGGACACGGGGCCTTGATCGTGCTGGAGCGCGAGACCGGCCTGGAAGAGATTGCCGAGACCGGCGTGATGATCCACGCCGACCTGTCCAGCGAGCTGTTGTGCACGATCTTCGCGCCGCGCACGTCGCTTCATGACGGCGCGGTGGTCATCCGCGACGACCGGATCCTCGCCGCCGCCGCGCTGCTGCCGCTCACCGAGATGACGCTGTCCGAGCGGTTCGGGACGCGGCACCGGGCCGCCCTCGGCATCACCGAGGACACCGACGCGGTCGCCGTGGTCGTGTCCGAGGAGAGCGGCCAGATGAGCGTCGTCGAGCGTGCCCGCATCGTGCGCGTTCCGTCGGAGACGCAGTTGGAGCGGGCGCTGGCCGCCCTGCTCGAAGCCCCGGCGACGCCGCCCGGCCTCAGTCGCCGCCGGGGATCGGTGTTCCGCGGCCGCACACGCGGGCGACTGCGTATCCGGACGACGCCGGCCCGCGTCGAGGCGCCGCCGTCCGCACCGGGTGCTTCCTCGGGCGGCATCGCGGGCACTGGCGCGGGCGGCCCCCAGGCCGCCATAGCAACGGGCCAGCCGGCCGTCCCCGGGAGCGCGACCGCGAGCTCGTCCACGATCCTGCCGCCGAGCGGTGGACCCGGCCTCGATCCGATCCCCGAGACGCCCGCCGGCGAGGAGAACGGCAGCAGCGCGGCGGCGGCCGTGGCGGGGCGATGAGCCTCGGCTCACGCATTCGACGGGCCGTCCGGTTCGTCGTTCACAACTGGCCCCTCAAGCTCGCGGCGATCGTCCTGGCCACGTTGCTCTACGCCGGCCTGGTCGCGTCCCAGGACAGCAGCGTCATGCCCGGCCCGGTGCCGGTCACGGCGATCAACAAGCCCGACGGGACCGTCGTCACAAACGACCTGCGCGACCTCGACCAGATCCGGTATATCGCCCCGCTCGAGGTCGGTCGGCTGCGAGCCGACGACTTCGAGGCGACCGTCGACCTGAGCAACGTCAAGGCGGACGGGCAGCCGAGCAACGTGCGGGTGGCCGTCAACGCGATCGATCCGAGGGTGACCGTCCTCGACTTCCAGCCGCGCTCCATCCAGGTGGTCCTGGACGGGTTGACGACCAAGATGGTCCCCGTCGACATCCAGCGGGGCGTTGCGCCCGCGGGTATCGACGTCGGCGAGGTGACGTATGACCCTCACGACGTCGCCGTCACCGGCCCGAGCTCCGCGGTCGCCCGCGTCGTGTCCGCCCGCGTCGTCGTCACCCTCGACCCCGACGGGATCGACGTCGATCGTGAGGTCGAAGCGAGGGCCGTCGATGATGCCGACGAGGTCGTCGCGGGCGTCGAGCTCGACCCTCGAACGGTCCACGTGACGATCCCCCTGTTCACCAATCGCGAATCACGCACGCTGCCGGTGAACCCGGTGGTGACCGGCACACCGGCCCAGGGCTTCCGGATCGCGTCCGTGACCTCGGATCCGCTGGTGGTGTCCGTCGAGGGCGACGCAGACCAGCTGGCCGCCCTCAGCCAGGCGGATACGGCGCCGGTCTCGGTCTCGGGCGCCACCCGGGACGTCGCGATGGCGGTGCCCCTCGCCCTGCCATCGGGCGTCGTCGCCGTCGACGCGGGCACCGTCCGCGTGACCGTGCACATCGAGGTCGTCACCGAGACGCGGACGTATTCGGCCGGGATCCGGCTCGACGGCCGGGAGCCGACGCTCGAGTACGGCCTGTCCGCGTCGCAGGCCCAGCTGACCCTGTTCGGCCCGGTTGCCGACCTTGACCGGCTCGGCTCGGGCCCCATCGTCGTCGCCGTCAACGTCGCGGGCCTCGAGGCAGGGGCGCACGAGCTGCCGGTGGTCCCATCGCTGCCCTCGACCGTGACCCTTGTGGAGGTGGCACCGGCGACGGTGACGGTCACAGTGACGGAGCCGGCGGCCCAGGCATCGATCCAGCCATCGCCCGCGCCCTGACCCGGACGCACCGCCCCATCACGCGAGGACCCCGATGACACGGTTGTTCGGCACGGACGGCATTCGCGGCGTGGCCAACGTCGACCTGCGGCCCCCGCTCGCCTTCGCGCTGGGCAAGGCGACCGCCCACCAGGTCGTCGGCGTGGGCGGCTCCCTCGTCGTCGGCCAGGACACGCGTCGGTCCGGCGACATGTTCGTGGCCGCCATCACGGCCGGCGCCACGAGCATGGGCGCGAACGTCCACCAGGTCGGCGTCGTGCCGACGCCCGCCCTCGCGTTCCTTGCCGCGGACGCCCAGTTCGGCGCCGGGATCATGGTCTCGGCCTCGCACAACCCGGCCGAGGACAACGGGCTCAAGGTGCTCGATCCGCGCGGCCTCAAGCTCGACGACGACGTCGAGGACGAGCTCGAGGCGGCGGTGCTGCGTGCGGACGAGCTGCCTGGCGTCGCGCCGGCCTTGATCGGGCGGACCGTCGACGGGACGGCGCTCCTCGAGCGCTACGTCACCCACCGCCGAGGCCTCGCCCAGGCCGTGGACGCCTCGGGGCTGCACGTGCTCCTGGACACGGCGAACGGGGCCGCCTACCACGTCGCGCCCGAGATCCTGCGCGCGACCGGCGCCCGGGTCACGGTGATCCACGACTCGCCCGACGGCGACAACATCAACGTCGCGAGCGGCGCCACCGCGCCGGCATCACTGGCCGAGGCGGTCAAGGCCGCCGGCGCCGACGTCGGGTTCGCCCTCGATGGCGATGCGGACCGCTGCGTCGCGGTGGACGCGCAGGGGAACCTCGTCGACGGCGACCAGCTGCTGGGGATCCTCGCCCTCGAGCGGCTCGCGCGCGGCGCGCTCGACCACGGCAGCCTGGTCGTGTCCGTGCTCTCGAACGGCGGTCTCCAGGCCGCCGTGGAGGCGGCCGGCGGTCGGATCGTGCGCACGCCGGTCGGCGACAAGCACATCCTCGCGGCGATGCTGGTCTCCGGGGCCGGCCTCGGCGGCGAGAAGAGCGGCCACGTGATCATCCGCGAGCACACGACGTCGGGCGACGGCATCGTGACCGCCGTCGAGCTGCTGCGGGTCATGACGGCGGCCGGGTCGGGCATCGCGGAGCTCGCGAGCGTTGTCCCGCTCCTGCCCCAGCAGCAGCGCGCGATCCGGGTCCGCCACCGCGACCAGTGGGAGGCCGACGACGTCCTCGGGGCGTCCATCGCCGACGCAGAGCGCCGCCTCGCGCCGCACGGGCGGGTCCTCGTCCGTCCCTCGGGCACGGAACCCGTGCTGCGGGTGATGGTCGAAGGTCCCGACGCGGCGCTGGTCGCCGAGCTCGCCGACGCCATCGCGGCGCTCGCGGGCGACCGTCTACACTAGCCAGCCGCGGCGGGGCCGCGAGCTCCCAGCCCAAGGAGATCCCCCAGGCGCATGTGCGGAATCGTCGGCTACACCGGGCCCCGCGAGGCGGGCCCCATCCTGATCGAGGGTCTCCGGCGTCTCGAATACCGAGGCTACGACTCGGCGGGCATCGCCCTGGTCGATGAGCAGGGCGACCTGTTCGTCGAGAAGAAGGCGGGCAAGCTCGCCAACCTCCAGACCGCGATCGCGGACCGGACGCCCCACGCTGCCATCGGCCTCGCACACACGCGCTGGGCGACCCATGGGCGGCCCAACGACCTCAATGCCCACCCGCACCAGGACTGCACCGGCAACATCACGGTGATCCACAACGGGATCATCGAGAACTTCCGGGACCTGCGCGACGGCCTGGAGGCCCGCGGCCATGTCCTCACGTCCGAGACTGACACGGAGGCGATCGCCCACCTCGTCGAGGAGGCCTACCAGGGCGACCTGGCCGATGCCGTGCGATCCACCCTGCGCCAGCTCGAGGGCGCGTACGCGCTGGTCGTGATGCACAAGCGCGAGCAGAGCCGCCTCGTCGGTGCCCGCAAGGACGTGCCGTTGGTCGTCGGCCTGCACGGCGAGGAGAGCTTCATCGCCAGCGACGTCGCTGCGATCCTCGCCCACACCAACCGGATCATCTTCCTCGAGGAGGGCGATGTGGCCGACGTCCGCCCGACGGGCGTGGTGATCACCGGCGTTGACGGCACGCCGCGCCACCGCCAGGAGACCACGGTCGACTGGTCGCCCGAGGCTGCCGAGAAGGGCGGCTACGAGCACTTCATGCTCAAGGAGATCCACGAGCAGCCCGAGGCCCTGCGCCAGTCGCTTGCCGGCCGGGTCACGTCCGACGGCCACATCCAGGCGCCCGAGGTCGACGGGCTCGTGGACGCGTTCCGGCGGGCGACCCGGGTCGAGATCGTCGCCTGCGGCACCGCCTCCTACGCCGCCCTGGTTGGTGCGGCGGCCATCCAGGACTGGACCGGGCTTCCGGCCCGGGTCACGGTTGGCTCGGAGTTCCGGTACTCGCCGCCCCCGCTCGACGCCAACGCGCTCGTCATCGCCGTCACCCAGTCGGGCGAGACCGCGGACACGATCGCGCCGACGCGCTGGGCGAAGCAGCAGGGCTGCCCGATCGTCGCCGTCACCAACACGATGGGCTCGGCGATCACCCGCGAGGCCGACGCGGTCATGTTCCTCCAGGCCGGCCCCGAGATCGCCGTTGCCGCGTCCAAGACGTTCGTGACCCAGGTCACGACGCTCATCGTGCTCGCGGCGACGATCGCGAAGGTGCGGGGCTCGTTCGACGAGGCCCGGGAGCTGGAGCTCGGTCACGCGCTGCGGGCGCTGCCCGACGGCGCTGCCCGCACGCTCGCCGCCAACCCCGGGATCGACGCCATCGCGCGCCGCTACGTCAACTCGCGCGGGTTCATGTTCATCGGCCGCGGGTACTCGCTGCCGGCGGCGCTCGAGGGCGCGCTCAAGCTCAAGGAGATCAGCTACATCCACGCCGAGGGCTATGCGGCGGGCGAGCTGAAGCACGGGCCGATCTCGCTGCTCGACGCCGAGTGCCCGCTGGTCGCGATCGCCACCCGCTCCGCGACCTACGACAAGCTGATGAGCAACGTGATGGAGGGACGGGCGCGCGACGCGCGGGTGATCGCCGTGGCCACCGAGGGCGATGGGGCGATCCACCGGTTCGCGGACGACACCCTGTGGGTCGCCGACACCCACGAGGCGCTCTCGCCCGCGCTCGCGGTGATCCCGCTCCAGCTGTTCGCCTACTACACGGCGGTCGCCCGCGGCACGGACGTCGACCAGCCGCGCAACCTCGCCAAGTCGGTGACGGTCGAGTAGCGATGGCGCGCCCCGGCCCGGCCGCCGATCCCGTGATCCCGCCGGGCACGGTTCCCGAGGGGACGACCGAGCTCGGCATCGACATCATCAAGGTCGACCGGATCGCGCACACGATCGAGCGGTTCGGGGAGCGCTTCTCGCGGCGCGTGCTCACTGACGCCGAGCGGCGGTACGTCCGCAACCGCCCCGAGAACTTCGCTGGCCGGTGGGCCGCGAAGGAGGCCGTGTCCAAGGTGCTCGGGCTGGGCGTGCGGGGCGTCGGCTGGACCGAGATCGAGATCGAGCGGCTGCCGACGGGCCAGCCGTCCGTGCGCCTCAACGGGCGGGCCGCGGCGCGCGCCGAGCAGCTCGGCATGGGCCGCATCGCCGTCTCGATCAGCCACGAGGCCGAGTACGCCGTTGCCGTGGCGTTCGGGGTGCGCACGGCGGGCGGGCGATACGTGTTCCCGCTCGACATCGATGCGCGCCTGGACGACCGCGAGCGCCAGCTGATGGCACGCTTCGAGCGCATGCGCGAGATCCACGACGCGACGCGGGCCCTGGCCGCCGAGGTCGATGGGGCCGAGGCAGGGGAGGCCGGGCGTGGCTGACAAGCGGGCCGTCGGGTTTGGCAAGCCGGTGGTCGAGGCCCCGGCGCCCGAGACGGCTGACCCCAAGGCTCCCGCGGCGCCCGAGCTCGACGACGAGACGATGGCGAAGCTCATCCCCGAGCGCGACAAGCGAGGCCACAAGGGGAGCTTCGGCCGGCTGCTGGTCCTGGCGGGGTCGCTCGACTACGCGGGGGCGGCGCTCCTCGTCTGCCGCGCCGCCGGCCGGACCGGGGCGGGCCTCGTCACGCTGGCCGTGCCCGAATTGCTCCAGCCGCTGTTCGCGGCGAAGGTCGTCGAGGCGACGACGATGGCGCTGCCCGAGGACGATGTCGAGGAGGTCGATCCGGAGCCCGCGCTGGCGGCGGTCCTCGATCACGAGCACGACGCCATCGTCATCGGACCCGGGCTGCGGCCGTCGCTCGCGATCTCCGAGCTGCTGCGGCTCCTGCTCACCGAGTCCGAGGGGACCGGTCCGCCCGCGGTGCTCGACGCGGAGGCGCTGCGGACGCTCGCGTCCGTGGACGGCTGGTGGTCGCGGGTGACGCGGCCGTGCGTCCTGACGCCGCATGCCGGCGAGTTCACGCGCCTGCGCGCGGGCAGCGGGCACGGCGAAGACGACGACGGCGACCTCAAGGCCGACGACGCGGCGCGGGTGCGCGCGGCGGTCGCCGCGGCGGGGGAGTGGGGGCAGGTCGTGGTGCTCAAGGGCGCGAAGACCGTGATCGCGGCGCCGGACGGATCCGTCGGCGTGGCGCCGTTCGAGAACCCGGCGATGGCGAGCGGCGGAACCGGCGACGTGCTCGCCGGAACGATCGGTGCGCTCCTGGCCCAGGGACTGGCGCCGTTCGACGCGGCGCGCCTCGGCGTGTACCTCCACGGCCTCGCGGGCGAGGCGGTCCGTGACCGGATCGGGGACGCCGGCCTGCTGGCCGGCGACCTGCCCGATGCCCTGCCGATCGGGCGCAAGCGGCTGGCACGGATGGCGGAGCGCGAACGCACGGGCCGTCGGCTCGGGTTCGGCGTCCGACCAGCGAATCCCGGCGCGACCAGCGACGGGGCGCCCGCCTGAGCCGGAAGGCCGCTCCCGGGCGCGCGTCGATCGAGTCGCGGCTCGCGGCGGCGGGGCTCCCGGCCCTCCCGCGCACCGCCTGGCTCGAGCTCGACCTCGACGCGCTCCGCGACAACCTCGCAACGATCCGCCGCGTCGTCGGGCCGGGCGTGCGAGTCGAGCCGGTGGTCAAGGCTGATGCGTACGGCCACGGCGCGGTCCCGATCGCTCGTGCGCTTGAGGAGGCGGGCGCCGACGGGCTGTCGGTCGCGACGCTGGACGAGGCGATCGAGCTGCGGGACGGCGGCGTGGGCCTGCCGTTGCTGGTGCTCTATCCCATCCCGCCGGAGCACGTCGCCGCCGCCGCCCGGGCGGCGATCGCCGTCAGCGTCGGGTCGGGGGCGCTGACCGAGCGGATCCTGGACGCGGCGCGCCTGGCATCGGCGGGCGGAGCGCCGGACCTCGAGGTGCACGTCGAGGTCGAGACGGGCCTCGGCCGTGGCGGGGCGCTGCCCGGCGAGGCCACGGCGACCGTGGCCGCGATCGCCGGCACGCCCGGCGTGCGCCTGGGCGGCGTCTGGACGCACCTCGTGGCCGCCGACGACCTGTCGGGCACGCGCGCCCAGGACGCGCGGTTCGGGTCGGCGGTGCGAGCGCTCGTGGACACCGTGGAGCTGGGTCCGGACGGCGTCCGCCGGCACCTCGCGGGGAGCGGCGGGATCCTGGCCGCGGATACGGAGCGCTGGGACGCCGTGCGGCCGGGCCTGTCGACCTACGGCCTCGTGCCCGACGCCGTCACGCCGCCCTCGGCGACCGCGCAGGACGCGGCGGCACTGCGCCCGGTGATGGCCCTGTTCGCCCGTCCCGTGCGCGTCGCGGACCTGCCCGCGGGCCACGGCGTCAGCTACGGGCCCACGTTCATCACCGCCCGGCCGTCGCGGATCGCCACGCTGCCCGTCGGATATGGTGACGGCTGGCGACGGATTCTTCGGACCGGTCTTTCGCGCTCGTCCGCGGGACGCGCGTTCCCCTCGTCGGCAGGGTCGCCATGGACGCCGTCATGGCCGACGTCACGGACGTTCCCGGCGTGCCCGTGCACGATCAGGATGAGTTCGTCCTGCTGGGTGGCCAGGGGGACGAGCGGATCACCGCGCACGACCTCGCCGCGGCGTGCGGAACGATCAGCTACGAGATCGTCACGGCGATGTCCCGCCGATTGCCCCGGGTGTACCATGCCGCGCGTTCACCCGTTGAGGTCCGGACGCTCGCGGACGGGAGGTCCGAGTGGCACGTATCGAGCTCTGGAACGGCGATATCTGCGATCTCGAGGTCGACGCGATCGTAAGTCCTGCATCGACGTCGTTGTGGATGTCCACGGGCGTCGCGGGCGAGCTGAAGCGGATCGGCGGCGACGAGATCGAGTTCGCGGCGGTCCGCCAGGGGCCGGTCAAGCTCGGGGACGCCATCGTCACGCCCGCGGGCAAGCTCGCGGCCAAGGTGGTCATCCACGCCGTGTCCCTGGAGCGCGATCGCCGGACCAACGATGCCGCGATCGATCGTGCGGCGCGCAACGCCATGGCGCGGGTGCGCGAGCTGGGCCTCACATCCGTCGCATTCCCCGCGCTGGGCACGGGGATCGGCGGCTTTCCGATGGACGAGGCGGCGCAGGTCGCCGTACGAGCCGTGCGGGACGAGCTGGCCACGCCCTCGACGATCGAGCACGTGGTCTTCGCATTGCGTGGCGCCGCCGCGTACGAGGCCTATGCCCACGCCCTGTCCGCCGGTGAGCCCGCGCCGGCCAGGCCGCTGATCGCGAAGGCGCCCCAGGCGAGCGCGACCGAGTGAGCTTCCAGATGGAGCCCGTCGACGAGCGCCGCGAGGCGCTGGTCGAAGCGGTCGCGCGGGAGATCCGCCTGCGCGGCCTGACGGGTCCCGCCGTGCACTTCCTCGAGGCCAGCCGGCCGTATCGGCCGCTGGGCGCGCCGGCGATGCTGTTCTTCGACCCGGTCCTGGGCGAGGTGTTCGGCGGGGAGATCCCGTCGGCGTCCGAGCTGCTGCGCGACGACGCGGGCATCGAGGCGCTGATCGACCGTCTCGAGGAGCTGGACGAGGCCGACGGCTGGGACGCCTAGAGGGCGTCTCCACGGGCGGCCTTGCCCGCCCGGTCGGGTAGGATCGGACGGGTGAGCAGCGAACCCCGCGCCTTCGCCGCCGTCGATCGCGGGACCGCGACGACCGCCGTCTCCCTGATCGGACGCGTGGACGCCCGCTGGCGCCTGCTCGGCGCGACGGCGGGCCCGGCGTCCGTCCCGCCCGAGGCCCTGCTCGAACGCCTGCGTGGACGGCTCGCGGCGTCGGATCCCGACCTGGCCGCGACCGTGTTGCTGGCCTCGCCGGGTTCGGCCGACGACCTGCCGCGGGTCGCCTGCGCGACGGCCGCGCCGCCCGAGATGGCGGTGGTCGGAGCGACGCGACGGGCGCTGACGCCGCTGGTCGCGGCTGCCACGGCCGCCGGCTGGCGGGTGCGACCCCTCGCCCTCGACGGCGCGGAGATCCTGGCCGTTGCGGGCGCGCTCGCGGACCCGACCGTTACCGCCGTGCTCGCGGGCAGTGGCGAGCCGCCCGGCGGTGACGAGCGACCGCTGATCCCCGACCTCGTCGCGATCGTCGCGGCGGCCGTGCAGCGTCGCCCGGAGATGGTCGCCGTGCTCGCCGGCGGCCTCGCGGAGCCAGGCGGGCGGATGGAGGCCGCGCTGCCGCCCGACCGGCCGGGCGCGACGCTCACGGCACCGTCGCCGGCCAAGGGTGGCGGCGCGGCGCTGCGGCTGCTGCTCGAGGAGCTGCGTGGCGACGCGTCGGACGGCCGCCGTGCGCTGGTCGCCGCCACCGCGACCCTGGCCGAGGTGCTCGGCCGCCGCGTGGAGGTCGTCGAGATCGGGCAGTCCGCCGGTGCCCGGGTGGCCGCGGCGCCGTCCGGCGCGGCGGCGTACGGCGCGATCGTGGCCGACGCGGCCCTCCTGCCCCGCGGCTTCGGCGACGCGCACCTCGACGCGATCATCGGCTGGCTCAGCGTGCCGCTCGATCGCCTCCGCGTCCGCGACCGCCTCCGCGAGCTCGCCCTCGCGCCGTGGGGCGATGCAGCGGGCGATGGGGCACTCCTGCGGCTGGCGGCGGCGCGCGCCGCGGTCGGACGCCTGCTGGCGGCCACGCCGACGATCGATGCGCTGCCGCCGCCCGAGCTCGTGATCGTCGGCGGGTGGGGCGTGGAACGTGGCGCCGCCGTCCGCGGTGGCGCTGGCCGCTGCCGATGTCATCCGGCGGCCGGGCGTCCGCGCGTTCGGCCTCGACCATGCCCGGCTGCTCGCGCCCCTCGGCACGATCCCGGACCCCGCCGAACGGCGGCTGATCATCGACGACCTGCGCGACGAGCTCGTCCTGCCGTTGGGGAGCGTCGTGATGCCCGCCGGCCTGCGGACCGGCCGCCCGGCGGGCAAGCTCACCCTGCGCTCGGTGACCGGCGAGACGTTGCTCGACCTCGTGCCCGGCAACCTCGACCTCATCGACCTGCCCGCCGGCGAGGTGGCGATCGCCGACCTGCGCTTCCGCGACGCGGTCGACCTCGGGCCCCGCGTGCGCCATGCCGCGGTCGAGGTCACGGGCGGGATGGCTGGCCTGCTCGTCGACCTGCGGGACGTCCCGCTGCGGCTGCCCGAACGCCTCGAGATGCGCCGGGAGGCGATGGCGGCGTGGGAGGTCCACGTGCTGGGCGGGGAGCGACGCGTGACGGCAGTGGATCGCTGGCGGGCCGAGATCCCCGTGCGGCCGATGCTCGAGAACAGCCTCGAGGCGCGGTTCGTGCTCATGCCGGGCGACCGGGCGCTCGTCGTGACCGGCGACGTCGTCAAGCCCGGGGACCCGCTGCTCGAGCACCTCCGCGACCGCCGGATCGACGAGGTGGCGATCGCCGCCGGGACGGACGACCAGGCCCGGCACACCGCCGGCGAGCAATGGTCCCAGGCGGCGGGGGGCCGCCTGCGCCGCGACGAGGCGGCGGACGGGGAGCTCCTCTCGATCGTCCCCGGGCAGCGTGACCGGTGGCGGATCGTGGTCGGTGACCAGCGCGACGCCATCGACACGTCGGTCGGCGGCGAGGTCATCGCCGTGCGGCCCGGCGGCGAGGTCCGGATCCGGGTGGCCGGCCGGGCGCTCCCTGGCGCGTTCGCGGCCGGCGTTCCCGCGCACGGCCAGCTGGAGCTCGCGACCGACCCGTTCGGCGACCTGCGGCCGGGCGGCATCGACGTCGGCCGGGCGGGCAGCATCCTCGTGGTCGGCTCACGGATCGATGCCGAGGCGCTCACCCGCGCGCGGGCGATGGGCGTCCGCGGGATCGTCGTCGCGTCGCTGCCGGGCAAGGACCTGCGCGACTTCCAGCGCCTCCGAGCGCCGCCAGCGCGCCGCGCTCCATCCGTCGCTGCCGTTCGGGGTCCTCGTCCTCGACGGCGCCGCCCGGCGCGCGATCGCCGACCCCGATCGCCGCCCTGCTCGAGCGGCATCGCCGGCGCGAGGTGGCGATCCTCGTCGACCCGCCCGCGCTGGTGTTCGAGGCGACCGAGCTACGAGGTGCCGGTCATCGACGACGACTGGGTCCGCGTGCGCGGTGGTCCCAGCGCCGGCGCTCGAGGGACGGCGTCGTCGGGCTGGCCGGCCTGCGGCGATTCGCCGGCGGCGTCCAGCTGGAGTCGGCGCGGGTGGCGTTCGACGGCCGACGCGCCGGTGGCGATCCCGATCGGCGACCTCGAGCGCCTCGCCTGACCCACCCCGCGTCGGCCGGTTCGGCTACCCTCGGGCACCCTCGGTGCCCAGAGACCCCGCCTCGCGAGCGTCGTCATCGCGACGCACGACGCCGAGGAGACCCGCGCCCTGGCCGCGCGCCTCGCGACCGTCGCCCGCCCCGGCGACCTGCTGTGCCTCGTGGGCGACCTCGGCGCGGGCAAGACGCAGTTCGCCAAGGGCTTCGCGCGTCGGGCTCGGCATCGAGGACACGGTCAGCTCGCCCACGTTCGTGCTGATGACCGAGTACGCGGGCCGGCTGCCGATGTTCCACGTCGACCTCTACCGCCTCGACGACGCCTCCGACGCATTCGCCGGCGGGCTCCTCGACGAGCGACAGCTCGACGGGGTCGCGCTCGTGGAGTGGGCGGAGCGCCTCGGCGACGCGCTGCCCGCGCGCGCGGCTCGACGTGGTCATCGACGGGACGGGCGACGAGCCGCGCCGATCGCGCTGCGGGCGGAGGACGACGACTACTGCCGCTACCTCGAGGCCGCGGCATGACCCCGGCGGCCTGCTGCTCGTCATCGACACGGCCACGACGCACGGCCGTGATCGCCCTGGGCACCCGCGGACGGCGACGTGCATCGCCGAGCGCTCGCTGGGAGGCCGGCTACCGGCACGGCGAGGAGCTCCTGATGCAGGATCGCGCAGCTGCTCGCATGACGCGGGCGTCGCGGCGGCCGATGCTCGGCGGGATCGTCGTCGGCACAGGGCCCGGGCGCGTTCACCGGCCTCCGGGTCGGGCTGGCGACCGCCAAGGGGCTGGCCCACGCGCTCGGCCTGCCCGATCGTGGGCGTGCCCACGGGCGAAGGCCTGCTCGCTGCCGCGCGGGCGGCCAGCGCGGCGAGCGGCGATCGACGCGGCGGGCTTCGTGCTCGTGCAGCCCGCGGGTCCGTCGGACCGCGTGCTGACGCGGCCCGGGGAGCCGTCGCGCATCCTGGCGGGCGACATGGACCCCGGGCTTCAGACGGGCGAGCGCCTGGTCGCCGTCGACCTCGACGCGCGGGCGGCGCCCGACGCCGTCGCCCTGGGCCGCGCTGCCCGCGCCGGCCTTGCCGCCGCCCTGCTCGACGCGGGCGCCGCGCGGTTTGCCGTCGGCGCGCCCGACGACCTCGCCCGCCTCGTCCCCGAGTACGTCACGCTGCCTCGCGGGGTCCTCGGCGCCCCGCCAGCCGCGACGGCGGCGTCGCGATCACGCCGGCGGCGGACGCGCCGTGACGCGGGGCCGTGCTCACGATCCGCCCGATGGGACTCAGTGACCTGCGCGGCCGTCCAGTACATCGAGCACGCCTCGTTCACCACGCCCTGGCCGCCGCACGCGTACCGCCAGGAGCTCGAGAGCAACCGGCTCGCCCACTACCTCGTCGGCGAGCTGGGCGGGGAGGTCGTGGCCTATGGCGGCATCTGGCTCATGGTCGACGAGGCCCACATCACGACCTTCGCCGTCCACCCGGCGTTCCGCCGCCGGAAGATCGGGGAGCGGCTGCTGCTCGCGATGCTCGACCTGTCGGCCGACCGCCACGCCACCGAGGCGACCCTCGAGGTCCGGCTCTCCAACCTGGGCGCCCGGCGGCTGTACGAGAAGTACGGCTTCCGGCCGGTGGGGATCCGGCCGCGCTACTACAGCGACAACGGCGAAGACGCCCTGATCATGACGACCGAGCAGCTCGCGTCGCCGCCGATGGTCGATCGGATCGCGCGGCTGCGGGTCGAGCTCGACGCCGCGCCGGCCCCGTCACCCGACCCCGACCTGTCGCCGGATCAGGCCGCGCCGGAGCCCAATCCCGCTCCGGCGGGGGAGGGCGCCGCGTGACCGGCCGGCTGATCCTCGCGATCGAGTCGCAGCTGCGACGAGACGGGGATCGCGCTGGTCGAGGACGGGCGGCGGATCCACGCCAACGTCGTCGCCAGCCAGATCGCCCTCCACGCCCCGACCGGTGGCATCGTGCCCGAGGTCGCGGCCCGGGCCCATCTCCGCTGGATCGTGCCGGCGCTCGACGAGGCCCTGGGCACCGCCGGGCGTCACGATGCGCGACGTCGACGCCGTCGCGGTCACCTACGGGCCCGGGCTCGCCGGGTCGCTGCTGGTCGGGATCAACTGTCGCCAAGGCGCTCGCGTGGGCGCACGGCAAGCCGCTGATCCCGGTCAACCACCTCGAGGGCCACGTCTACGCGGGCTGGCTGCTGGACCCCGGCGAGGGCGAGCGCGAGGGACCGCCGTTCCCGCTCGTTGCGCTGGTCGTGTCCGGCGGCCACACGTTCCTCGTCGAGATGCGCGACCACCTCGACCTACCGGCTCCTCGGCCAGACCGTCGACGACGCGGCCGGCGAGGCGTTCGACAAGGTCGGGCGGCTGCTGGGCCTCGGGTATCCGGGCGGGCCGGCGATCTCGCGCGCGGCCGAGGGCGCCAGGGCGAAGGACCGCGTCTTCCCGCGGGCGTGGATGGGCGACTCGTACGACGTCAGCTTCTCCGGCCTCAAGACGGCCGCTCGGCGGATCGTGACCCAGGCGCGGGCCGACGAGGGCCTGCCGGCCGACGAGCGGGACGGCGCACTCCCGGAATCGGTCGTCGCCGAGCTCGCCTGGGGCTTCCAGGACTCGGTCGTGGACGTGCTCACGCGGAAGACCATCCGGGCGGCCGAGGAGGTCGGGGCGCGGGGGATCGTGCTCGGCGGGGGTGTTGCCGCCAACGCGGCGCTCCGGGAGCGGATCGCGGGCGAGGCCGGGGCGCGCGGCATCCCGCTCGTGGTGCCGCGGCCTGGGTTGTGCACCGACAACGGGGCGATGATCGGCGCCGCCGGCGCCCGGCGCTTCGACGCCGGCGTGCGGGCGGGGCTCGACCTCGATGCCCGTCCGTCGCTGCCGCTCGCCCGATGAGCCCATCGGACCTCCGGCTCGACCCGCAGTACGTCCGCAGGACCCTCAAGGTCGCAGGGCTGCACGCCCGGCACGGCCTGCGGCCAGAACTTCCTCGCCGACGTCGACGTCCTCGAGGGGATCCTCCGGGAGGCCGATCCGTCGCCCGACCGGGGGGTGCTCGAGATCGGCCCGGGCCTGGGCTTCCTGACCGGCGGGCTCCTCGCCGCCGGGGCGACGGTGACCGCCGTGGAGCTCGACCGCGGCATGGCGAGCTTCCTGCTCGACCAGTACGCGACGGAGGTGGAGGAGGGGCGCCTTCACCTGATCGAGGGCGACGCGCTCGACCAGGACCTCCCGGGGCTCGTGCCGCCGCCGTACGACGTCGTCGCCAACCTGCCGTACCACATCACGAGCCCGACGCTCCACCGGCTCCTGGGCAAGCCGCCCCGCGCCGAGCGCCTCGTCCTGATGCTCCAGCGCGAGGTCGCCGAGCGGGTGTCCGCCGCGCCTGGCGACATGTCCTACCTGTCGGTGTTCGTCCAGTACCACGCGAAGGCCCGGGTCGCGTTCCGCGTGCCCCGCGAGGCCTTCGAGCCCGCGCCCAAGGTGGAATTGGCCGTCCTCGTGCTCGAGCCGTTCCCCGACGATGACCGCCTGGACGCGGCGGCCGAGGAGCACCTGTGGCGGGTCGTCCAGGCCGGGTTCCGCGAGCGCCGCAAGATGCTCCACAACGTGCTGACCCGCCAGCTGCCGATCCCGCCCGAGCAGGTCGACGCCGCCCTGGAGAGCGTCGGGATCGCCCGCGACCGCCGGCCGCAAACGGTCGCGGTCGGGGAGTGGATCGCCCTCGCCGAGGCCATCGGCCCCATCCCCGCCTCGTGATGACCACGCCCGCCACCGACCCCGATCGCCGCCTCGCCCCAGTCGTCCGCGTGGCACCGGCCAAGGTGAATCTCACGCTCGCCGTGCTCGGCACCCGCCCCGACGGCTACCACGACCTCCACAGCGTGATGGTCCCGCTGGACCTCGCGGACCGCCTCGCGCTGTCCGTGCTGCCGCCGGGTGCGCCCGACAGCCTCCACGTTGATGGCTTCGACCCGGGTCCAGCCGCCGACAACCTCGTCCTGCGCGCCATCGTCGTCGCTCGCCGGCACGCGGCGGAGCTCCTCGGACGGCGCGAGCCGCTCCCGTCCCTCGCCGCCCGCCTGGACAAGCGGATCCCCGTCGCCGCCGGGCTGGCCGGCGGCTCGTCCGATGCGGCGGCGGCCGCCGATGCTGCCCTCGAGGCCTGGGGGGTCGAGGCGGACGATGCGACTCGCCACCGGATCGCGGTGGAGCTCGGGTCCGACGTGCCGTTCTTCCTCGCGGGTGGCCCGGCGCTGGTGGAGGGTCGCGGAGAGCGGGTGACGCCGCTGGGCTGGTTGCGCGACGCCGACGCGGCGAACGATCGACCCGGCCTGCTGCTGGTCACGCCCGCCGTCGGGATCTCGACGCCCGCCGCGTTCGCGGCGTTCGACGCCGGCGCGCGGCTGGCCGGCGGCGCCGCACGCCAGGCGTCGGCGCACCTCGGCGACGAGCTGGGGAGGGGCCTCCGGGTGGTCGACCTGCTCGCGCGGGCAAGCGTGCTCGCGGCGGCCAACGACCTGGCGCCGGCCGCGGCCGTCGTCGAGCCCGGCCTCGTGCCGTTCAAGCGGGCTCTCCTGCGGCTGCTCGCCCGACCCGTCGGGCTATCCGGGTCCGGACCCACGCATTGGGCCCTCTATCCTTCGCTCGGCGATGCCGCCGCGGCGGCCGATCGCGTCCGCGGGGCGTTCGCGGACGGCGCGCTGCCCACGCCGGGCGGACGTGAGCCGTTCATCGCGGCGGCGCGAATCATCAACGGCAACCAGCAGGCACGGAGGCAGCCATGACCCGACAGGCGATCTCGACCACGGGCGCGCCGGGCGCGCTCGGTCCGTACAGCCAGGCGATCGTCACGGACGGCTTCGTGTTCTGCAGCGGCCAGCTCGGGCTCGACCCGGCATCGGGCGACCTGGCCGACGGGATCGAGGCCCAGACGGACCGCGCCCTGCGCAACCTCTCGGCCGTCCTCGATGCGGCGGGGTGCACGCTGGCCGACGTCGTGAAGACCACGATCTTCCTCGCCGATATCGGCGACTTCGCGGCCGTGAACGCGGTCTACGCGAGCCACATGCCCGACCCGCCGCCCGCGCGCTCCACGTTCGCCGTCGGGGCACTCCCCAAGGGCGCTCTCGTGGAGATCGAGGTCATCGCGGGGCGCGCTGCGGGCCGCTGAGGCGACCACCGGCCCTATCCTTGGCGGAGCGAGCCTCGTCGCCCGCTCAAGGACCCACGGGAGTGCCCCATGACCGCCCATCGCCTCGACCCCGACCAGCGCGCCGACCTCGTGGCGCGGTACCGCGCCGGTCATGGTGCCGTCGTGGCCGCGGTCGAGGGCATCACCGACGCGGAGCTCGATACACGGCCCGCCGGCGTGGACGAGTGGACGCCCCGCGAGATCGTCCACCACCTCGCGGACAGCGAGATGACCTCGGCGATCCGGCTGCGTCGTCTGCTCGCCGAGGAGCAGCCGGTGATCGCGGGCTACGACGAGGCGGAGTGGGCGCGGCGCCTGCACTACGACGAGCGGCCGATCGCGCCCTCCCTGGATGCGCTCGCGGCCGCCCGCTCGACCACCGCCGACCTCCTCGACCGCCTCACCGACGCCGAGTGGGGCCGGAGCGGGTCGCACACCGACAGCGGGGCGTATGACGTCGAGCGCTGGCTCGAGATCTACGCGGCCCACGCGCACGACCACGCGGCCCAGATCCGGCGGGCCCGAAACGCGGCGGGCGGCGGCGTCGGTTGACACTCCCGCAGACCCGCCCGCAGAATCCGCGCCACTCCTGATGACCACTTCGCTCTCCACCTCGGGCCCCGGCCCCGCCGCTCCACCTGCGGCGTTCCGGGCGCGATCGCGCAGGCGCCCGAGCTCATGACCTCCTCGAGTCCAGGTACGCCCACGCGGCGAACAGTCGCGGTCGTCCTCGCGGCCGGCCTCGGCACGCGCATGAAGTCGAGCCTGCCCAAGGTGCTCCACCCGGTGTGCGGCCGGCCGATGGTCGACCACGTGCTCGACGCCGCCATCGGTGCCACGGGCAGCCGGCCGGTCGTCGTCTACTCGCCGGCCACGGCCGCCGTGCGCGAGGCGGTCGAGTCCCGGGCCGATACGGCGCTCCAGGACGAGCCGCGCGGGACGGGCGATGCGCTGCGGGCCGCGCTTGCGGCCGTGCCGGACGACGCCGAGGAGCTCCTCGTCGTCTCGGGCGACGTGCCGCTCGTCCAGCAGGACCTGCTGGAGTCGCTCCTCGAGCTCCGCGGGCTGGATCACGCGGCCATCGCGCTGGTCGCGGTCGACGCGATCGACCCGACGGGCCTGGGACGGGTCGTGCGCAACGACGGCGGCACGGTCGAGCGCATCGTCGAGGACAAGGACGCGACCGACGAGGAGCGTCAGATCGCCGAGATCAACGCGGGCCTGTACGCGATCGATGCGACCTGGCTCCGGCGGCGGATCGGCGACCTGCGGCCCAGCGAGGCCACCGGCGAGCTGTACCTCACGGACCTCGTGGCGTTCGCGCGCGAGGACGGACGGATCGTGGCCGCGCTCGACACCGACGACGACGGGCGGCTGACGGGCATCAACGACCGCGCGCAGCTCGCGCGCGCCGAGTGGGACATGCGCGTGGACCTCAACGACCGCTGGATGCACGCGGGCGTCACCATGCTCGATCCCTCGACGGTGTATCTCGACCACGGCGTGGACCTCGCCCAGGACGTCGTGCTTGAGCCCAACGTGGTCCTGCGGGGCCACACGTCGGTCGGCGAGCGGACGCGGATCGCGACCGGCTCGCAGATCTTCGAATCCAGCATCGGCACGCGACTGCGTGATCTGGGCGAGCGTCATCGAGCGCTCCGTCGTCGAGGACCACGTCACGATCGGCCCGTACAGCCACCTGCGGCCGGGCAGCCACGTCGGGCGGCGCTCCGAGATCGGCAACTTCGCCGAGATCAAGAACAGCATCCTGGGCGAGCACGTGCGCCAGCACCACAACAGCTATCTCGGGGATGCGGACGTTGGCGCGGACACGAACGTCGGCGCGGGCACGATCACCGCCAACTACGACGGGGTCAACAAGCACCGGACCACGATCGGGGAGCGGGTCTTCCTGGGCGTCGACACGATGCTCCGGGCGCCGGTGACGCTCGGGGACGGGTCGAAGACCGGTGCCGGGGCCGTGGTCACCCGGGACGTCCCGCCGGGCAAGCTTGCGGTCGGGGTTCCGGCGCGGATCCGCGAGCCGCACGCGCCCGTGCCGCCCGCGCCGTCCGCCCCCGCCTGCGACGGAGCCCGAGGCCGAGCCCGCCGCCGCGGTGGTCGCCGAGGACGCAGGCTCGTGACCGACGTGCTCGGGACGATCCTGCTGCTCGTGGTGCTCACGCTGTTCGAAGCGTTCTTCGTCGCGGCGGAGATCTCGCTCGTCTCGATCCGGCGCAGCCGCGTCGAGCAGCTGGTGGACGAGGGCAAGCCCGGCGCGAAACGGGTGCGGCGCCTGCTCGACGACCCGGGCCGGTTCCTCGCCGTCGGTCAGCTGGGCCTCACGTTCATCGGCTTCCTCGCCTCGGCGTACGCGGCGGTCAGCCTCGCCGACGGCCTGGCCGAGGCGCTCGCGGGCTCCGGCATGAGCCGCTCGACCGCGGACGTGGTGGCGCTGCTCACCGTCACCGTCGTGCTCGCGCTGTTCACGATCGTGTTCGCCGAGCTCGTCCCGAAGTCCCTCGCCCTCGCCAACAACGAGCGCTTTGCCCTCGCCCTGTCCGGCCCGATCGACTTCATCGGGCGCCTCCTCGCGCCTATTGTCGCGGTCCTCACCGGCATCACCCGCTGGATCGTCCGGCTGTTCGGCGCCGAGGTCACCTCCGAGGCCCAGATCACGGCCGAGGAGCTGCGCCTGATCGTCGAGCGCGGCGGGGAGCAGGGGATCCTCGAGGCCGAGGAGGAGCAGATGATCAACGCGGTCATCGAGCTCGGCGACCGGCGCCTCCACGAGGTGATGGTGCCCCGGACCACGATCGTGGCCCTGCCCGCGTCGTCGACGTTCGACGACGCGATCGACACGGTGATCGAGGAGGGACACTCGCGCGTGCCCGTCTACGAGACGTCGGTCGACGAGGTCGTCGGCATCCTGTACGCGAAGGACCTGCTCCCGTTCCTCAAGTCGACCGTGACGGAAACGCCGGACCTGCGGTCGCTGCTGCGGACGCCCGTGTTCGTGCCGGAGTCGATGACGATCGACGACCTGCTGCACGAGTTCCAGCGGCGCAAGGTGCATATCGCGATCGTGCTCGACGAGTACGGCGGCACCGCCGGCCTGGTGACGATCGAGGACCTGCTCGAAGAGATCGTGGGCGAGATCCAGGACGAGTACGACGTCGAGGAGCCGCTGGTCGAGCAGCTGGGCGAGGACCGGGCGCGAGTCGACGGTCGGGCATCGGTCGACGACCTGCTCGAGCTGTGGGACCTGCGCCTCCAGCTCGAGGATGACGACGAGTACGACACGGTCGGCGGCCTCGTGTACCACCGGATCGGCGGGGTTCCGTCGCCGGGCGACGAGATCCACCTCGACGGTCTCCGTCTGACGGTCGAGACCACCGATGGCCGGCGGGTTGGCAAGGTGCTGGTGGTCCGCGAGCGCAAGGTCGACGACGACTCGGCGGACGACGACGAGGAGTAGCCCGCCAGCGGCTAGGCGCGGATCACGGACTCGATGATGCCGGTCAGCTCGTCGCGGGCGGCCTGGTCGACGATCGAGAGGCCGGCGAGCTCGGCGAGCGCGGCGTCGCGATGGCGGCGCGCCTCGGTTCGCGTGTAGTCGCGAGCCCCTGAGCGCTCGAGGATGCGGACGATCTCGGCTGACCTCGTCCCGATCGGGGTCGGCCTTCACGTAGAGCGCGGCCAGGCGGGCGCGATCGTCGGGCGCCCCGTGCTCGAGGGCGTAGAGCACCGGCAGCGTCTTCTTGTGGCGGGCGAGATCGGTGGGCTCCTTGCCGGTCTGCTGCTCCTCGCCCCAGATCCCGAGCAGGTCGTCGTTGACCTGGAACGCGATCCCCAGCGACCAGCCGAACCGGCGGTAGCGCGCGATGACCTCGTCGTCGTCGGTGGCCAGCAGCGCCCCCGCCTCGATCGACGCCGCGATCAGGGCGGCCGTCTTGCGCCCGATCATGTCGAAGTAGAGGTCGACGGACATCGGCTCGTCGGACGCGGAGCTGGCGATGTCGAGGTACTGGCCCTCGCACAGCATCACGCACGTCTCGTCGTACAGGCGCATCAGCCGCAGGACCTTCTTGTCCGAGAACCCGAGGTCCGACAGCCGATGGAGCGCGACCCGCGACAGGCTGAAGATGAGGTCGCCCGTGTTGATCGCCTGCGGCACGCCGTGGATGGCCCACAGCGTCGCGCGGTGGCGCCGCTCGGTGTCGCCGTCCTCGATGTCGTCGTGGACGAGGCTGAAGTTGTGGCCGAGCTCGACCGCGGCTGCGCCAGGCAGGGCCGCTCGATGGTCGCCCGTGATCGAGGCGTAGGCGAGCAGCCCGAGGAGGGGGCGCATGCGCTTGCCGCGCGGGCCGTCGTCGCCGTCCATCCCCAGGTGGTAGCGGACCATCTCGTAGACGCCGGTGGTCGACGCGTCGCGGTCCGCGACGACCCGCATGATCTCGTCCTCGGTGTCCGCGAGGAGGAGCGAGAGGTCGATATCGCGCGAAATGGCCATGGCCCCCGCAGTGTACCGGCTCCGGACGCAAACGTGTCCGTCAAAAGTAGCCTGTTGGTTGGCAAGGCGGCAACGCCGGAATCATCGAAGCCCGTCGTGAACGCGCCGAGGCCAAGGCGCCGCCTGAGCACGCGAGCGAGCGCACCCCAGGGTGCGTGAGCGAACGGCGGAGGGGGGCAACGCCGGCATCGGCCGTCTCACGACGGGCGTCTCACGACGGGCGAGTGGTACCGTCCGGAGGTGCCCGCGCCTCGTCGATACGTCACCGATGCGATCGTCCTCTCGAGGTTCGACCTGGGCGAGGCCGACCGCGTCCTGACGCTGATCACGCCGCACGATGGCAAGCTCAAGGCGATCGCCAAGGGGATCCGCCGGCCCTCGTCGCGCATCGGTGGCTCGCTCGAGCCGTTCGCCGAACTGCGCGTGACGCTGGCGCGGGGCCGGACCTTCGACGTCGTCACCGAGGTCCACGTCGGCCACGCCTGGCTCGCGCTCCGCGACCGCCTCGAGAGCACGGCGACCGCCTGGTACCTCGCGGAGCTCGCCGACCGCTCGCTCGAGGAGCGCCACGCGGCCGAGCCGCTGTACGCGCTGCTGCACCGGGCGTACGAGCTGCTCGACGCCGGCATGGCGCCGGGTCGCGTCGCCCGCTGGTACGAGATGCACCTCGCCGACGAGCTCGGGCAGCGCCCCGAGGTCGACCGCTGCGTCGAGTGCGACCGGATGCTCGAGGCCACCGAGACGTTCCGCTGGGTCCCCCCGCTGGGCGGCGTGCTGTGCGGGCGCTGTCCCGGTCCGCCGGCGGACCGGACCAGCCTCTCACTCGACGCGCTCAAGCTGCTCAAGGCCTATCAGCGGCTGGACATCGAGGCGATCGCCGCCCTCCGGCTGCCCGAGGACGTCGACCGCGAGGTGGAGGCCGCGATGCGCGAGTTCATGCGCATCGCCCTCGAGCGCGACCCGCGCTCGCTCGCGTTCCTCGACGAGGTGCGGTCCCGGCGCCGGACCGCTCCCGCGCCCGCCTGATCGGCAACCACCAACCAACGCGCCACCAGGAGGAGAGGATGGTCTTCGACTCGGGCACCGAGACCGATCGGCACGCGCTCGAGCGCCTGCGCACCGAGGTGATCGGCTGGCTGACGACGGTCACGCCCGACGGCCAGCCCCAGACGTTCCCGATCTGGTTCCTTTGGGTGGACGGCGAGGCGCTCATCTACAGCGACCGCCGCGCGAAGCGCAACGGCAACATCCGGGCCAACCCGAGGGTCGTGCTCCACCTCAACGACGATGGCCGCGGCGGCGACGTCGTGATCGTCGAGGGCGAGGCGCACATCGACGTGTCGACCGCCCCGGTGCCAGAGAACCCTGCGTACCTGGCGAAGTACGGGGACCTGATCCGCGACCAGCTGAACTCCCCGGAGGAGTTGGCAACGATCTACAACGTCCCGGTCCGCATCCGCCCGACGCGCGGCAGGGCGTTCGGGGCATGAGCCGCCGCCGGACGACGGCCGTCGTTGCCGCCGGCACCGCGACCGCGGCCGGGCTCGCGCTCGCGGGACCCGTCCTCGACCGCCTGGTCGGGCGCGTCGAGCGGCGGCTGATGCGGGTCACCCAGCCGCCGCCGCACCCCTCCGAGCGGGCCCTGGCGCTGCACGCGACCCTGCGCGCGGTCGACCTGCACGCCGACTCGCTGCTGTTCGGGCGTGACCTGCTGGTGCGCGGCGATCGCGGCCACCTCGACGTGCCGCGGATGGTCGAGGGCGGCGTCGTCCTCCAGGTGTTCTCCGCAGCGGTGAAGTCGCCGCGCCACCTGAACATCGAGCGCAACGACGATCGTTCGGACGATGTCACGAGGCTCGCGATCGCCTCGAGATGGCCGCCGCGGACGTGGAACAGCCTCACCGAGCGCGCCCTGTTCCTCGCCCAGCGGGCGCGTCGGCTGGCCGACCGATCGGGCGGGACGTTCCGGCTCATCGGGACGCGCGAGGACCTCGCGGCGTACCTGGTGGACCGGGAGGCGAACGGGCGGCTGACCGCCGGCGTGCTCTCGATCGAGGGCGCGCACGCGCTGGGCCCGGACCTCTCGACGCTCGACGCGCTCGTCGAGGCCGGATTCCGCATGATCTCGCCCGCCCACTTCTTCGACACGGCGTACGGCGGCTCGGCGCACGGAATCGAGAAGGGCGGCCTCACGCCGCTGGGCCGCGAGCTGCTGCGCGAGATGGAGTCGCGCGGGGTGGTCATGGACGTGGCCCACTCGTCCGTCGCCACGATCGACGACGTCCTGGGCATGGCCGCGCGGCCGGTCGTCGCGTCGCACACGGGGGTCCGCGCGACCGCGGACAACGGGCGGAACCTGTCCGACGATCAGCTGCGCGGGATCGCGGCGACCGGCGGGCTGGTCGGGATCGGGTTCTGGGACACGGCGACGGGCGGGAACGACGCCGCGTCGATCGCGCGCGCGATCGTCCATGCGGTAGGCATCGTCGGCGCCGATCACGTTGGCCTCGGCTCCGACTGGGACGGCGCCGTGCCCGTGCCGTTCGATGCAGCCGGGCTCCCGGCGCTGACCGACGCGCTGCTCGAGGCGGGCCTCGACGAGCCGGCGATCCGCGCGGTCATGGGCGAGAACGCCCTGCGCCTGTTCGCCGAGACGCTGCCCGGCGCCTGAGCCGCCTGCGCATGGTCCGCGCGCCCCCGTCCCTGACATATCCGAAGTTGCTGACCGCTTGCCGGTTTTGCAGCGGCATCAGGCGTCCGAATCCGTGCGCTATTGAGCTCCGACACTGACAGATACGAGCGCTTTCGGTGAGCTGTCAGGCGGTTAGCCCTGCCCATCGCTTCGGCTTCCGGCTAACGGTCACCCACTGCCGATCTGTCATGGGCGCGCGGGACGCCGGACTCGATCGTGGCTAGATCAGCGGGGCGATCAGCGCGGCCGCCCGGGCGGCGCCGTCGCGCTCCACGGGCTTCGAGGTGACTGGGCGGTCGATCTCCTGCGCGATCGCCTCGGCGATGGCGTCCGGGTCCGACGCGTCGTAGTCCATGTACCGGCCGGCGCCGTAGCGGTCGAGCCGGTGGCGGACGTGGCGGTTCTGCTCGAAATGGTTGCGCAGCGGGAAATAGAGGAACGGCCGCCGCGCCGCCGCCAGCTCCATCGTCGTCGTCAGCCCGCCCTGGACGACCGCGAGGTCGCACGCCGCGAGGTGCCGGTACAGCTCGGGGACGAAGGCGCGGACCTCGACGCCCGCCGGCGCGTCCAGCCGCTCGGGCTCGATCCGCGGCCCCGCGACGGCGATCATGCGCAGCCCGTTGACCCGCCGCGCGGCCTCCGGGTACGCCGCGATGACCCGGCGCAGCAGCGCCTCGCCGACCCCGGACCCACCGACCGTGACGATCACGACCCGCTCGTCGGGGCGATAGCCCAGCTCCGCGCGCAACGCCTCGCGATCCGCGATGAGCGGCGCCGGGTCGAACCCGGTCACGTACCCGCTGAACGCGTAGTGCTGTTCGGTCCAGGCCCGGATCGAGGGCAGGTCGGGGCCGAAGGCGTCGGGCACGATGTCGTCGGGCTCGCCCACGAAGATCGCCCGGTCGCGGATCCTCGGGAAGCGCTCGATGTGCTCGATCATCTCGGCGTTGTAGTCGGCGGTGAGGAAGGCCTCACGATCACCGCCCTCGGGCATCGGCAGCCAGCCCACGAAATCGGTCATCCAGGCGAACGCCGTGCGCTTGAGCTCGGGGTTCTCGTGCAGGAAGTAGTCGACGTCCCAGGACTCGTCGCCGATGACCAGGTCGTACTCGCCCTCCTCGACGGCGTCGTGGAACACCATGAAGTTGGCGACCAGGATCTCGTCCATGCGCCGGATCGCCTGGAACGCGTTGAGATCGTGCTCCGACGACTCGCTGGTGAGGTGCGCGGACTCCGAGGCCAGCTCGGCGCTCAGCGGATGGATCCGCTCGCCACGCGACTCGAGCACGGCGGTCACCGGGTGCTGGGCGAGCCAGTCGATCTCGAGGTCAGGATGGAGCTTGCGCAGCTCGTCGGCGATCGCGACGTCGCGCTGGGCGTGCCCGAGCCCGATCGGGGACGAGATGTAGAGGGCGCGTCGCTGCCGCGACAGGGATCGGGTCCAGGTGGTGGTGGGCGCGGTCATGCGCGGACCTCCGGCAGCGAGTCGACGAACTGGCGGATGAGCAGGTTGGCGAGCACGGGATGGCGCCCCGGGATCATGTGACCGGCGCCCTCGACAAGCACCAGGGGTGCGCCGGTCAGCTCGGCGAGGCGGTGGGCGCGTGCGGGCCGCTGGCACGCGTCCTCGGTGCCGTGGACGAGCAGCAGGGGGCAGGTGACGGCGCCGCAGGCCGCCTCGATGGTCTCGGCGTCGAAGTCGAACGGGGCGTCCCCCTCGGCGAGCATCACGTCCACCGATGTGTCGAGCGCCCATCCGGTGGCATCGTCGATCGCCTTCGTGGAGTGGGGTTCGGGGGCCATCTGCGTGAAGAAGAACCGGGCGTAGTCGGCGTAGTCGCGCCGCCAGTAGTGGCGGTTGAGCTTGGCCCAGCCGTCCGTCGTCGGGAGCTCCTCGTCGAACACGGCCATCGCGCTGGCGTAGTGCGGCTGGATGGGCGCGATCCGCGGGACGCCGATGCCGAAGGCGACGATCCCGGCGACGCGCGCGGGGTACGTCGCGGCGAATCGGACGGAGCGCCACACGCCGTCGGTGCACAGGCCGACGAGCACGGCCCGCGGCGTGTCGGTCGCGTCCATGACGGCCTCGAGATCGTCGGCGAACCGATCGTCGTGGTAGGACGCGGGGTTCGTCGGTCGATCGGAGCGACCGTTGCCGCGTCCGTCGTACGCCACGACGCGGTAGTGCCGGGCGAGATAGTGGACCTGGGCCTTCCACTGGCGCGAGTGGATGATCGGGGCCGACGGGAGCAGGAGGATCGTCGGCCCGCGGCTGCCGTAGACGTCGAAGGCGAGTCGAACACCGTCGGCCGACGCCGCGAATCCGGTCTCATCCGGAAGGCGGGCGCGGCCGCTGTCGCGATCGAAGGGGGTAACCCGGGACTCGTTGATCACGGGGCCGTCGCCAGGTCACGGACGAAGTCCCGCAGCACCAGGTTGACGAGCACCGGATCGCGACCGAGCGCGTTGTGGCCGCCCCCGTCGACCTCGATCAGCGGCGCGCCGAGGACCCCGGCGAGCCGACGCCCGTGCTCGATCGGGATGATCCGATCGGCGGTGCCGTGAACGACGAGTGCCGGGCAACGGACGCGACGCGCGAACGGCACGCCGGCGGCTTCTCCCGGGGGCCGGGGGCCCCAGTCTGCTGGCGGCTGCATGAACGACGCCCGTTCCGTCGCGATGATCGTCTCGGGGTCCGTCTCCAGCATCCAGGACACCGTGTCCTCGACCTGCTTCGTCGAATGTGGCTCGGAGAACACCTTCTCGCCCCCGAACCAGGCGGCAAAGCCGGGCCAGTCCCGGCGCCAGTAGTGCGCGTTGTACCGATGCCAATCCTCGTCGTCGGGTTGCGGCTCCTCGAACGAGGCGTTCGCCACGGCCTCGGGCGCGTCGGACGGTCCATCCAGGATCGGGATGGCCGGGCCGAACAGCACGAGACCGAGCGCGCGATCCGGGTGCAGGGCCGCCAGGCTCATGGCGTACCCGGCACCCATCGAGAGGCCGGCGACGACGGCCTGGCCAGTGCCGGTCGCGTCGAGCACCGCGACCGCGTCGGCGACGAACTCCGTGCCCGCGTAGGCGGGCGGCCCCGGAGGTCGATCGGAGCGGCCGTTGCCGCGCCCGTCGAACGTCACCACCCGGAAGTGGCGTGCGAGGTAGGGGATCACGAGCTTCCAGTGGCGCGAGTGGATGATCGACCACGTCGGCATCAGGAGGATGGCCGGGTCGCCCTCACCGTATTGCTCCCAGAAGACATGTACGCCGTCGCGCTCGATGAAGCCCTCCGCGTCCGGATACCGGGCTCGCGTCTGCTCTCGCGCGGCCCCGCCGGTCCCATCGCGGCTCGCCACCGCCATCGATCGTCCTCCGATGGCCTCAGGGCCGGCACCACAGCGCGTTGAGGATGCGCCAGCCGTCCGCGGTCCGGACCAGGTGCAGGTAGTCGACGTAGGGCACGGCGTGGACGACGGCCGCCGCGATGTCGCCGTAGACGTCGTTGACCTCGACGACGAACCCGCGCCCCTCGTCGTGGGTCCGCCGCCCCTCCCCGGCGAATGCGTACTGAACCATGGAGCCCCGGGTGTCGGGCACGACCTCCCACCCACCAGCCGGATCGGCCAGCCAGCCGCGCTTGGCCAGATCCGCGTGGAGCGAGCGCGCCATGCGCTCGCCATCGGCGTCGTACCAGCCCAGGTAGTAGTCGTCGATCGTCGCGCGGATCGCCGCGTCGTCGTCGGCCGTGATCGCCGGGCGAACCGGCGGCTGGACAGGCTCGTGATCAATCGTCATTACGCTTCCTCCATCGTCCGGATGACATCGCCGAGCTTGCGCAGCGCGGATCGAGCGGGCAGCTCGGCCTCGGTGAACCCGAGCAGGATGATCGACTCCGCCCCCAGGAACGGCAGGCCCATCAGGGCCGCGACCTCGGTCGGCGTGAACGGTCCGAGTCCGCCGCGGCTACCGGACACGCGCTCCGCGACATCCGCGAGAAGCCGGTACCAGCCGCCGACGAACTCCCGGACGGCGGTGGCCACCTCGGGGTCCGACCAGCCGGCCGCGACCATCTCCTGGAGGACGCGGACGTAGCCGGACTCGAGGTCTTCCTCGAGGAAGTCGCAGGCCTGGTCCCACTGGCGCCACAGCGGCTCGGGTCCCGCGTACATCGTTCGCTGGCGCTCGAGGAGCCGGGCGTTCTCGCCCTCGAGCACGGCCAGGATGAGCTGCTGCTTGCTGCCGAAGTGGTAGTGGATCTGGCTGAGCGGGACCTCGGCGGCCTCGGCAACCGCGCGGGTCGAGAGGTTCGCGTAGCCGACCGCGAGCAGCCGTTCCCGGGCAGCGGCCAGGATGGTCGCGCGGGTGTCGGCCGTCGCCCGGTCCCGGCGCTCGGCCCGCGTCTCGGGTGCGGCAACGGTCTCGTCCACGTCGTCACGAGCATACGACCCCATCAGGCGACGGAGGCGACGGAGTAGACGGCCGCGAACAGCAGCACGTAGCCCAGGGGACGTGTGAGCCGGTGGCCCCAGGGCATGTTCTTCTCGACAGCGGTGAGGGCGCCGAGGGCCAGCATCGCCGTGACGCTGCCGAGCCCGACGCCGAACATGACCAGCATCAGCGACCAGCAGCAGCCGACGCAGAACGCGCCGTGGGCGATGCCCATTGCGAACGACTCGCGGCGGATGTCGACGCCCTGCCAGCGGTTCATCACGAAGCCGAGCGGGCTGCGGCACTCGTCGAGGCAGCGGGCACGCCACGGCGTGAACTGCCACAGGCCGGCGATGGCCAGCGTGGAGCCCATGATCAGCTGCGGGATGCTGCGGCCAGCCACGGCGAGGCGTCGACCGCCGCGTGGATTCCACGATCGAGAACCCAGGCACCCAGCCCGAACGCGCCCCAGATGGCGAGGTAGCCGGCGACCAGCAGCGCAACGAGCAGGCCCGGGTGGGGCCGGCGGCCGACGATGGCCCGGAACGTGACCACGAGCGGGACGCTCGAGGGCAGCATCATGGCGACGATCATCAGCAGCCAGCCGAGGGAGAACAGGGCCGCCTCCACCGGGAGCGGCGCGATGCCGCCCTCGTGGTGGAGGTAGCGGCCATACGGCGAGGCCGCCCACACCCACAGCGTCAGCCAGGCGAGGCCGGACAGCGCGACGAGCGATCCGGCAAGGATCGCCCGGTCGCGCCGCGGGTCGCGGAGATGTCCGACCGCAAACATCGCTCGGCGTCCCGTCAGGCCGCGAAGCGGAAGTGGCCCTGGAGGGCGTTGTTGCCCTGGCGGCTGACGTCCGGCATGCCGTACCGCTTCCCCTCGCGGGTGAAGTGGCCTGACTTGGCGGCGTACACCGGGGAGCCGGGGATCGTCGAGAACACGGTCTCCGAGAGCACCGTGGTCTTGCCGGTCGCGCCCTTGTAGGGGATGAGGTCCGCGTCGGCGACCTCGCCGATGGTCAGGCGGCCCTCGCCGCCGTCGACGGTGAACGTGATCGGCACACGCTCGACCGAGACGACCTCGCCGATGAGGCCGGCGAGGTCCGCGATCGCGCCGCCCAGCTGGCCGGTGAACACCTTGAGCAGCTCTCCCTGCTGCTCGTCGGTCGAGCCGTCGTCGACGAACACGGCCGCCTTCCACGAGGCGGGGACGAGCACGTTGCCCGGGATGTGCACGGACAGGGCGACCGTGCGACCGGTCACGTCGACGCCCTCGATCGAGCCGCTGTCGATGTGCCAGGCCAGCGCCGAGTCGCAGGTCCCGCCGTCGGGATCCTCGCCGATCCAGCACGGGCAGAGCACGTTGCAGGTGCAGACCTCGAGCAGCCTGCCCTCGATGTCGTATGCCATGGTCCGGGGTCCTCCGCACTGGTTTCCGACCCGCATTCCGCGGGTCCGTGACTCGTGTCAGTCGGTCGATCGACCGACATCGGTCGTGTGACCGAACCATACGACTCGTGTCAAGCCCCCGCGCCGGGTTCGGGGTGATCCAGTTGGTCGCCCAGCGTTCAGTGCAGCGGGTTCTCCCACGATCCTGGTCGCCCGACGTGCGAAATGGCGGGCAAGGGGTCGAATTCCGGTGAACTGAGCGTCGGGCGAGCGAAGTAGCCCCGGATCCGCTGAACTGGTCGCCCGGCGAGCTGGGCGGGGAGGATCCGCGCGCGGCTGCTACCATCCGGCCACCAGTCATCCCGCGCGGCCCTTCCACGGTCGCGTACCAGCGGAGCACCCTGTGAGCACCCCCAACGCCGACCCCGGCGACGTCGCGCCCGCCGTTGCCGCGCTCGACACGATCGTCTCGCTGTCCAAGCGGCGCGGCTTCATCTTCCCCTCGTCCGAGATCTACGGCGGCATCAACGCCGTGTGGGACTACGGGCCCCTCGGCGTCGAGCTCAAGAACAACGTCAAGCGCGCCTGGTGGCGGGCGATGGTCCAGGACCGCGACGACATCGTGGGCCTCGACGCCGGGATCCTGATGCACCCCCAGGTCTGGGTGACGTCCGGGCACGTCGGCTCGTTCAGCGACCCGCTGGTCGAATGCGGGACGTGCCGCCGCCGCTACCGCCTCGACGAGCTCCCGGGCGCCGAGGACCTGAGCGCGACGGACCTGCGGGACGAGACGATCGTGGCCCGTCTGGGCCTCGTGTGCCCCAACGACGGCGGCCCGCTGTCGGCGCCCCGCCGGTTCAACCTGATGTTCACCTCGCACATGGGCCCGGTGGAGGACGAGGCGTCGATCGTCTACTTCCGCCCCGAGACGGCGCAGGGCAGCTACGTCAACTTCAAGAACGTCCAGCAGAGCTCGCGCAAGAAGATCCCGTTCGGCATCGCGCAGATCGGCAAGTCGTTCCGCAACGAGATCTCGCCCGGCAACTTCGTGTTCCGGATGCGCGAGTTCGAGCAGATGGAGATGCAGTACTTCGTGCGGCCCGAGGAGGGCGCCCGCGAGGCCTTCGAGGCCTGGCTGCCGCGGCGGCGGGCCTGGTACGAGGCCTACGGCGTGACGCCGTCGAGGCTTCGCTTCCGCGAGCACGCGCCCGACGAGCTCGCGCACTACGCCAAGAAGGCGATCGACGTCGAGTACCGCTTCCCGTTCGGCTGGAAGGAGCTCGAGGGCATCCACAACCGGGGCAACTTCGACCTCGGCAGCCACGCCAAGGCGACGGGGGAGAACCTCGAGTACTTCGACCAGGCGACCGAGGAGCACTTCATCCCGTGGGTCGTCGAGACGGCCGGCGGGCGCGGACCGGGCGGCGTTCACGTTCCTGATCGACGCCTACCGCGAGGAGGAGGTCCGCGGCGAGACGCGGGTCGTCCTCGGCCTGCACCCGGACCTCGCGCCGTACAAGGTCGCGGTGCTGCCGCTGCTCAAGAAGCGCCCCGAGATCGTCGAGATGTGCCACCGCCTCCTGGCCGACCTCAAGCGCGACCTGATGGCCGTGTACGACGACACGGCGGCGATCGGGAAGCTCTACCGGCGCCAGGACGAGATCGGGACGCCGTGGTGCGTGACGGTCGACGTCGACTCGCTCGAGGACGGCGCGGTGACGATCCGCGACCGCGACACGATGACCCAGGAGCGCGTGCCGCTCGAGGGCGTCAAGCGCCTGCTGCTCGACCGGATGGCCGCCGTCCGGCCCTGACGCGCTCGCTAGACTGAGCCTGAGTGTCACCCTTTGTGGTGTCCGGCGGCTTGGCTCATAGACTCCGTGCCCGCCGACGGGTGTGGCATGTCACCGATCTGCCGGCCGCCGGACATGGCTCGGACCGACCGGTGTGACTTCATAGGAGCGTGGCAACCGCCCCCACTCAGGCGTGTCCACCGGCCGGTCCGGATGTGTCACCGCTGATCAGGAGGCGACGAGGAGATGATCGTTATCGGCATCGATTCGCACAAGCGCACGCACACTGCGGTGGCCGCTGATGGCAACGGCCGCAAGGTGGCCGAGGTCACCCTTGCAGCAACCGGCGAGGGCCACCTGGCGCTCGTCCGCTGGGCCGCCCGCTTCCCGGATCGCCGCTTCGCGCTCGAGGACACCCGGCACCTGTCGCGCCGCCTGTCGGCCGACCTGCTGCGGGCGGGCGAGGCCGTCACCTGGGTGCCCACGAGGCTCATGGCCGGCGCCCGTCGGCACGGCCGCGAGCAGGGCAAGAGCGATCCGATCGACGCGCTCGCCGTGGCCCGGGCTGCACTCGCTGATCTCGACCTGCCGGTGGCCATGCTCGAGGGCCCCGAGCGCGAGCTGCGCCTCCTCGTCGACCACCGCGAGGACCTCGTCGCCGAGCGGACGCGGGCCCAGAACCGCCTGCGCTGGCACCTCCACGAACTGGACCCCGGCAACGAGCCCGGACCGCGCTCGCTCGACCGGGCGGTCGTGCTCGACGCGCTCGAGGTGCGGCTGGCAGACGTCCCCGGCACCGTCGCACGGATCGCGCGCGAGCTCGTCACCCGCATCCGGGAGCTCACCCGGGTCATCCGGGGACTGGAGCACGAGCTGGAGCGCCTGGTCGCGATCAGCGCACCCACCCTGCTCGCCCTGCCCGGCTGCGGGTCGCTGTCAGCCGCCAAGCTCGTCGGCCAGGTCGCGGGAGCCGGCCGCTTCCGTTCGGCCGCAGCCTTCGCCCGCCACAACGGCTCGGCCCCGCTGCCGGTCTGGTCCGGCAACACCGAACGGCACCGCCTGTCGCGCAAGGGCGACCGCCAGGTCAACGTCGTGCTCCACCGCATCGCTATCACCCAGATGCGCCTGGGTGATCGGGGCCGCGCCTACTACGAGCACCGACGCACCGCCGGCGACAGCAAGACCGAGGCGATCCGGGCGCTGCGCCGGCGGATCAGCGACGAGGTCTACCGCCGGATGCGCCACGATGAGCATCTCCGGGCGACAGCGCGGGCTCCGCTCGCGACCGCCGCTTGACATAGGAGCATCGGTGACCGGAGCCACGCGCGAGGATCCGCGGCTGCGCGACGTGCTGCTGCTCGCGATCTCGATCGCGGGCCTCGCAGCGTGCATCACCCTCATCTATCTCGCGATGCGAGCCGTGATGGACGTCGGCGGGGCATGTGCCGACGGCGGTCCGTACGTCTCGGCCCAGCCCTGTCCGGACGGGACGACGGCGGCGATGCTGCTGGGCGTGTTCGGGCTGTTCGGGTTCGGCGCCCTCGGGATGGTGGTTGGCGCCCGGATGGGCGGCTACGGCTGGCTGCCACTGCTCGCGTGGACCGGGCTGTTCGCGACGCTGGGCTGGAACTTTCTCGACTACGGCCTCTTCAACCCGCCGGCGGGACAGGGGATCGAGTGGGGATTCGTCATCCCCGGCGTGATGTTCCAGCTCATGGCCTGGGTGCCGGTCGTGTTCGTGGTCGCGACGATGCGCGGATCGGGGTCGGGTATCGGTCGCTCGCCCGCGCGGGCCACGATCACCGCCAACACGCTGCGCGGACCCGGGCAGTCGGCGCCACCGCCGGTCGCGCCGGAGCATCGCGTCGAGGTCGCCGGACCCGTGCGCAAGGAGCAGCTCCAGGCCATCGATGCGCTGTTCGGGGCCGCCGTTGCGGATGCCGTGGCCGATACGCCCGTCGACCCGTTGCAGCGCGCGCCCGGGAGCGATGCGGCTTCCGCCGACCCGGCCGAATTCCCCGAGGGAACGCAGGCGCTGCTCGACCGGCTCGAGCGCCTCGCCGACATGCGCGATCGCGGCCTGCTGACGCCCGAGGAGTACGAGACGGCCAAGGACGCCGTGATGCACGAGATCGAGGCCCGCTCGTGACGATCTCCCGCCGCATCGTGCCGTTGCTCATGGTCGCCGCCGCCATCATCGGCGTGGCCGCCGGCGCCAGGTTGTTCGCCTTCTTCGGCGGCGGCTGAGGTCCTGACTGCGAACTGCGGTGCCCGTCGGCACCGAACGGGACCTCCGGGTCATCGCCGACCCCTCCCGTCGCGAGCGAGGATCCCCGGCATGGGCGCGGTCGCCAGGCCGGTCAGCATGACGATCGAGCTCGACGGTCGCGCCCACCCAGACACAGGGGAGGCGGGATGACCGGGACGAGCAGGGGACGCAAGGCGCTGGGCGTGGGGATCGCCCTGCTGCTGGCGGTCTGCGCCTTCGGCATCCCGGGAGCGGCGTCGGCCTACACCGACTCTGACCACGACGGCCTCCCGAACAAGTTCGAGCGCCAGAAGACGCACACCAACCCCCACCAGAAGGACACCGACCACGACGGCACGAAGGACGGGAACGAGGATCCCGACCACGACGGCCTGTCGAACCGGTACGAGTTCCTCGCCGGGACCAACCCGCGCAAGAAGGACACCGACGGCGACGGCAAGAAGGACGGCGCGGAGGACCCGGACAAGGACGGCCTCAGCAACGCCCGCGAGCAGGCCGCGCACACGAATCCGCGCAAGGCCGACACCGACGGCGACGGGATCCGCGACGACAAGGAGGATCCCGACCACGACGGCCTGTGGAACATCACCGAGTTCCGGGCCGGCACCGACCCGCGCGACCCTGACTCAAACAACGATGGCCGCTGGGACGGCAACGAGGGCACCCGCGACGACGCGCTCTCGAACGGCGTCGAGCAGCGGGTGGGGACGAACCCGGGCCTCAAGGACACCGACGGCGACGGCAAGTCGGACGGTCGCGAGGATCCCGACGCCGACGGCCTGATGAACATCGAGGAGGTCGTGCGCGACCTCGATCCCAAGGATGCCGACTCGGACAACGACGGGACGGTCGACGGCGACGAGACGGTGAGCGTGGTCGACGCGCCGGTCCTCCAGGGCGCGCCGGCCTGCACCGTATTCCCGGCCGACAACGTCTGGAACGCGAAGGTGGACGGGCTCGGTGTCGCCTCCAACAGTTCGACGATGATCTCGACCATCGGCAGCGGCCGCTCGTTCCACATGGACTTCGGCTCGTACGCCGGGTACGGGATCCCGTACCAGGTCGTCGATAGTTCGACGACGAAGCGGCACGTCGTGTTCGACTACGCCGACGAGTCCGATGCCGGTCCGTACCCCATCCCGGCCTTCCCGCTGATCGAGGACGGCTCGGACGCCCACATGCTCATGGTCGATCGCGACACCTGCAAGCTGTACGAATTGTTCGCCGCCCGCCAGTCCGCGAGCGGGACCTGGCACGCGGGCTCCGGCGCGATCTGGGACATGGACTCGAACGCGCTGCGGCACGACGGCTGGACCAGCGCCGATGCCGCCGGCCTGCCGATCCTGCCCGGGTTGGTCCGCTGGGACGAGGTCGCCTCGGGCGAGATCACCCACGCGCTCCGGTTCACGGCACCTGAGACGCGCAACCAGTACATCTACCCAGCGCGCCACGAGGCGGGCTCAGCGGGCTCGTCGCTGCCGCCGATGGGCATGCGGGTGCGGCTGAAGGCGAACGCGGACCTCAGCGGGCTCTCGCACGACGCGAAGGTGATCGCCGTCGCGCTCCAGACCTACGGGATGATCCTGGCCGACAACGGCTCGTCCTGGTACATCTCCGGGGCCAGCGACCCGCGCTTCAACGACGACGTGCTCCACGAGCTCGACCGGTTCCATGGCTCGAACCTCGAGGTGGTCGACACCAGCGGTCTCGTCAACGGCCCGTAGCGCTGGGCCCGGCCCCGCCCGCGGCGCCGGCCGATGCTCGATCCTGCGTCGCACGCACGGATTCGTGTCGCCAGGACCTATTTCTTGCGTGGCACGCAAGGATTCGCGTCGATCTGCCCCCGATTGGGCCCGATTCGCGTCGTCACCATGCGTGCCAAGCACGATTCCCGCCGTTCGAACCGAGATTCATGCCTGCCACGCACGCTGGCACCACAGCGCGCGGCGGGTAGCACCCGGCGGTAGGCGCGGACCGAAGCCTAAGGGGCGACGCGTCGAAGGCTGTTAGGCGCTCGCTGCGGCGAGGATGCCCGATGCGATCATCACCAGCGGAACGACGAACATCAGGGCGAGTGCCGCGACCAGCCAGATGGTCATCACACGCTGGTATCGGCGGCGAGCTGCCGGATCGATGAGCGCGGCGGTTGGTCCAGCGCCCCACCAAGGGCGGCGCGGGTCGAACACAAAGCCAGCGGCAAATGCCAGCAGTACGGCCCCGATGGCGACGACCAGGAAGTCCGCGCCAACCCACGTCATCACGGCGATCACGGCCAGCCAGGCGACGATGCCGACGACCTGAACCGCGATCCACCACTTGACGGCACGGTGGCGGAATAGGTCGTCGATGTGAGATTCCATCGGGACCACTAGACGACGTTCCGGAACGGGGCGGTATAGCCCGAACGTGGGGCATGTCGCCCTCATTACGGGATGTCATGGCTTGCGATGCCAGGTGACACATCGTCAAACTGCGCAAAATGTCGCGCAGCCGCATAGGGTGGTCCGCCATCTGCATCCTGACCGCCCTGGTCGCTGGAGGATGCGGCGACGAGGCAGGGTTCACCTACTACCGCGCCCGCAATCAGACGAATTCTGATCTGGTTGTTCAGTTCAGCCGTAGCGTCGGCGAAGCAGGCACGTACTCCTACGTCATTCCTGCGAACGGCGACCTGAAGATCATTCTTCAACAGGGACCAACATGGCGCGGGGACGTCGCGGTCGTGACAGCCGACTGCGACGTCGTCTGGGCGCAGCACGGCGTTGACGTTTCATTCACCACGCCCGCGACCATCCTGATCGCCGCCGACAGCGCGGTCGTGCTGTCAGTCCCGACCAAGGACGACCACGACCGCGAGTACGCCCAGTGGCCAACAGCGACGGCGAAGCCGACGAAGCAATGTGTCCGTCGCTAAGCTGCGAAACCGCTGCCACGGTAGCTGGCCGGTCAGACGGTCGGATTTAGACGGCCCGAAGCGGGCCGGGTGTCTACTGGTCGTCGTTCGACTCGGCCATCGTCGATGGCGGTGGCGAGGTCGACGTGTCGCCATGCCGCGGGGCTCCTTGCCCTTGGGCCAGTAGAGCTCCTTGTGGACCTGCTCCTCCGGGTAGCCGCGGCCTAGCAGCGTCTCCTCGGCCGAGAGGATCATGTCCGGGTTGCCGCAGATGTAGGCGATCGAGTTGGCCGGGCGTGAGTCCCAGGTCACCCAGCACCGGGCCCGAGGATCGACTCCACCCGCCCGGTCCGCCCCATCCAGCCCGCGTTGCGCGGGTCGTTGGGTCGCGAGACCGTCGGGACGAACGTGACCGGATACTCCCCGGACCGCTCCCAGCCCTCGACGCGGTCGCGGTAGCCGAGCTCGCTCGCGTACGAGACGCCGTTGAGGAACACCGCCCGCCGCGGCGCGCCGTCGATCAGCAGCTGGCGCATCATCGCCACGAACGGCGCGTTGCCCGTGCCCGACGAGATGAAGATGTGGATCCGGTCGTCGTCGGGGAGCAGCGTGAACTTGCCCTTGGGCCCGATCATCCGCATCCGGTGGCCGACCGGCAGCTCGAACAGGAGCGGCGTGAACGTCCCGCCCTGGACGCGCCGCACGTAGAACTCGTAGCCCTCGGTCCCGGCGACGGCGGGCGGCGACGCGACCGAGTACGGCCGCTGGACGCAGCTTCTCGCCGACCATGACCCCGATCGTCATGTACTGCCCGGGCTCGAACGGCGTCGGCTCACCGTCGAAGCGGACCCAGAAGTAGGCGAGCGAGTCGGTCTCGTCCACGCGCCTGATGAGGCTGCGCGTTGTAGACGGGCGCATCGGGCACGATCGACAACCCGGAGGTGGGGTCGGTGATCGGGGGCGCGGTGATCGGTTCGGTCATCGCGGGCTCTGCTCTCCGGTCGTGACGGACGTCGAGCGGATGGTACCGCGGGAGGTGGTTGCAGTCGGGGGCCGGACGGGCGGTTCGATGGGTGCCGATCGGCCCCCCGACACCGATCCGCAACCCGAGCTCCACCGAAGGCCGCGCGTACAATCGCAACCTGCAGCGAAGCCTTCCCCGCGCCCGCCCACGCGCGGCGCCGACTCCGAGGAGTACCGTCCCGATGGCCACGACCGCCGCACCCGGCACCGATCGCGCCCACCAGGCCGCCAAGCGCTACATCTACGCCTGGGGCGAGGGGACGGCCGAAGGCAACGGCCGGATGAAGGACCTCCTCGGCGGCAAGGGCGCGGGCCTCGCCGAGATGACGATCGCGGGCCTGCCGACGCCGCCCGGATTCACGATCACGACCGAGGCCTGCAACGACTACTTCGCCGCGGGCAAGGAGCTGCCGGCGGGGCTCTGGGACGACGTCCTCGAGGCGATGCACGAGGTCGAGCGCCGTTCCGGCAAGGGCTTCGGCGACGTCGCCAACCCGCTCCTCGTCTCGGTCCGCTCGGGCGCCAAGTTCTCGATGCCCGGGATGATGGACACCGTCCTCAACCTCGGCCTCAACGAGCAGACGCTGCACGGCCTGATCGCGCTCACGGGCAACGAGCGCTTCGGCTGGGACGCGTACCGGCGGTTCATCCAGATGTTCGGCCGGATCGTCATGGACGTGAACGGCGCCCGGTTCGACGGCCCGCTCGAGGCCCGCAAGGAGCTCCACGGCCACAACGCGGCCGACACGGACCTCACGGTCGACGACCTGCAGGCCCTCGTCGACGAGTTCAAGGCCATCGTCAAGGCCGACACCGGCCGCGACTTCCCGAGCGACCCGTACGAGCAGCTCGACCTCGCGATCAAGGCCGTGTTCGCGTCCTGGTTCGGCAAGCGCGCCAACGACTACCGCAACAGCCAGCACATCGCCCACGACCTCGGCACCGCCGTCAACGTCGTGACGATGGTGTTCGGCAACATGGGCGACGACTCCGGCACCGGCGTCGCGTTCACCCGCGACCCCAACACGGGCGAGAAGGTCCTCTACGGCGAGTACCTGACCAACGCCCAGGGCGAGGACGTCGTCGCCGGCATCCGGACCGCGCCCAAGATCGCGCAGATGGCGCAGGACATGCCGACCGGTCTACGCGGAGTTCGTGCGCATCGGCCAGCAGCTCGAGCAGCACTACCGCAACGTCCAGGACCTCGAGTTCACGATCGAGCGCGGCCGCCTGTACATGCTCCAGACGCGCGACGCGAAGCGGACCGCGGCGGCCGCGGTGAAGATCGCCGTCGACATGGTCGCCGAGGGGACGATCAGCAAGGAGGAGGCCGTCGGCCGGATCGAGCCGGCCCAGGTGGACCAGCTCCTGCGCGACACCTTCGACCTCGGCGCGCTCAAGGGCGCGACCAAGATCGTCAACGGCCTCAACGCCTCGCCCGGCGCCGCCGTGGGCCGCGCCGTGTTCGACGCCGACGATGCCGTCGAATGGGTCAACCGCGGCGAGCCCGTGATCCTCGTGCGCATCGAGACCTCGCCCGACGACTTCCACGGCATGGCCGTGAGCCAGGGGATCATCACCGCGCGCGGCGGCGCCACCTCGCACGCCGCGGTCGTCGCCCGCCAGATCGGCAAGCCGTGCGTCGCCGGGTCGGCCGACCTGATCGTCGACTACGCCGGCAAGCAGGCCCACTGCAACGTGACCGGGACGCAGTTCAAGGAGGGCGACTGGGTGAGCCTCGACGGCTCGACCGGCGCCCTGTACCTCGGCGCGCTGCCGACCGTGTCGCGCGCGGTTCGAGGACCAGCCCGAGCTCCAGCAGATCCTGCGCTGGGCCGACGGGATCCGGCGCATGGGCGTCTGGACCAACGCCGACAAGCCCGAGGAGGCCGCCCAGGCCCGCGGCTACGGCGCCGAGGGCATCGGCCTCTGCCGGACCGAGCACATGTTCCGCGAGGGCGACCGCCTGGAGATCGTCCGCGGCGCCATCCTCGTCGCGATGCAGCGCGACCCGCGCCAAGGCGAAGGCCGCGGCCGGCGACAAGCTGACCGCCGACGAGCAGGAGGCCGTCGCCACCTTCGACTCCGCGATGGCCAAGCTCGAGGTCCTCCAGCAGGGCGACTTCGAGGGCATCTTCCGGGCGATGGACGGCCTGCCGGTCGTCGTCCGGCTGATCGACCCGCCGCTCCACGAGTTCCTCCCCAACCTCGAGGAGCAGCTGGTCAAGGTGACCCGCGCGGAGGAGCACGGCGGCGCGTCCGAGGAGGACAAGGTGCTGCTGGCGACGATCAAGTCGCTGCACGAGCAGAACCCGATGCTCGGCCTGCGCGGCTGCCGCCTCGGGCTGATGATCCCGGACTTCGTGAAGATCCAGACCCGGGCGATCCTCAACGCCCAGATCGCGGTCCGCAAGACCGGCGGCCACCCGATCGCCAAGATCATGATCCCGCTCGTCGGGCACGTGAACGAGCTCGCGGCGACGCGCGCGCTCCTCGAGGCCGAGGCCGAGGACGTCCGCGAGGCGGCCGGCGGCATCGAGGTCGACTACAAGTTCGGGACGATGATCGAGGTCCCGCGCGGCGCCCTCACCGCCGACGAGATCGCCCACCACGCCGACTTCTTCAGCTTCGGCACCAACGACCTGACCCAGATGACGTTCGGCTACAGCCGCGACGACGCCGAGGGCGGCTTCCTGCTCAAGTACGTCGAGGACGGCATCCTGCCGGTCAACCCGTTCCAGACGCTCGACGACGCGGTCGCCGGGCTGATGAAGATGGCCGTCGACAAGGGGCGGGCGACGCGGCCGGACCTCGAGCTCGGCATCTGCGGCGAGCACGGCGGCGACCCGGAGTCGATCCACAAGTGCGAGCAGATCGGGCTCGACTACGTGTCCTGCTCGCCGTTCCGCGTCCCGGTCGCGCGCCTCGCGGCGGCCCAGGCCGTGCTCGCCGGCAGCGCCGAGAACGACAAGTAGGGTCGATGCGGCCTACCAGCCGAACGTCGGCGTCGTACGGTCGTCGGGGTGATCCCGACGAGCGTGACCGGTGATCGCACGGCCGGATCTCGACCAGACGGCGAACCGTCGCAGATCGGATCGGTGATGACGCCGCCCGGCGGCGGCGTCGCGGGTGCCGATCGACATCGCCGAAGCGGCCGAGCTGGTACAGGCTGTCGAACAGCTGCGTGGCCAGGCCGGCATCGATGACGAACCCGGTGCCGGGGATCCCGTCGGGCGTGGTCACGACCGCGTAGGCGACGGTCGGCGGCGATGCCAGGAGCGGGCTCGAGGTCGAGCACGCACCTTCTGCGTCGTGCCCTTCTCGCCGCCAGCCCGCCTGGGCCCAGCTCGAAGTCGCGATCGGCCGACATGACGCAGCGGCAGCGTGTTGGGTACGGACAGGGAGCCGGTGCTGACGATGCCCTGGCCCGTGTACGGGTTGCTGGAGCTCGTTGACCATCGCGAGGACGACTTCCTTGGCGGCCTTGCGGCAGGGCTTGTCGGTGGCGGGGCACAGGACGCTCAGGCCGCCGCCGAGCTCGACGTCGTCGCCGGTCACGGTCAGCTTGAAGTCGCCAGGCTTGAGCGGCGCGGGCGTCGGCGATGGGGTCGGCGGCCCTTCCGACGGCGGCGGCTCGCTCGGGGGTGCCTCGCTGGGCGGCTCCGCTGAAGGCGGCGTGGACGGCGGTGCGCTGGTAGCTTCGGCGACGAGGCCTCGGGATCGGGGTGGCGTTCGGCGCGAACGGCCCGGCCTTGGCGAGGAACGCCCCGATGCCCAGGACCGCGACGATCGCGACGACCGCCGGCGACGGGCGGGATCCAGCCCGGCAGCATCGGCCGCTGGCTGAGCGCGGCGACGGAGCGCGATCGGCTGCTGGCGGCCGGGTTCCACGCTGATCTGGAACGGGCGCTGGCGGGCCGCGCCGAACGGGAACGGGTCCTCGACCTCGACGCGGACGCCGAACTCGATGCGTGCGTCCGGGGCGACGACGGCGCGAGGCGGCTGGACGTCGAGCTTGAGCCGGCGATCGGGGTCGCTCGGCGTTGACGGTGACGTCGGACGGCGCGTTGCCACGGTTCGCGACGACGACCTGGTGGCGCCCGACGCGGGAGCCGCGCGACGTCTGCGGGACGATGTCGGCGGCCACCGTCGGTGAACGGCGTGACCGAGATCCGCCCCTCCTCGACCGTGGAGCCGGACGGATCGGCCGCGGGGCGGACGCGGATGCCGAACGGGTGGAGCCCGGCCCGCGGCGTGCTCGCGCGCGGCGGCGAGAAGGTGATCGTGACCGTGCCCTCGACGCCCGGGAACAGCGACAGCGGGCGGATCGACGCGGGCCCAGCCGGCCGTCGGACCGACGACGTCGACGTCGAACCGGTCGACGATCGAGCCCCGAGTTCCGGATCGTGATCGTGATCGCGGCCTGACCGCCGGGATCGACCGTCGGGTCGGCGCGCGAGAGGGTCGTGACGGCGCTCATGTCCGCCGCAGTCTACGCGGAGGGCCGCGGCCGGACGGGGTCGCGGGCGCGCACGGCTGGCGCCGCTCCCGGTGCCGGTTAGACTGGCCCCCCGGATCGAAGTGCGGAGAAGCCCGGCGTGATCGTCTGCAAGGTCTGCGGCGCGACGAACGAGCAGGGGGCGACCTTCTGCGGCACGTGCGGCGCGTTCCTCGAGTGGAGCGGCGAGCAGGTCCAGCCCGACGGCGCGACCGCAGCGGTGGCGACGCCCGGTGGCCCGCCGCCGGTCCCGCCGCCCGGACCCGGACCGACTGCCGGCGACCCCGGGCCGATCGTCGACACCCAGCCCGTCCCCGTTCCGATCCCGCCGACCCGGAGCCGGTCCCCGCCGGGCTCGATCATCTGCTCCAACTGCGGCATGGCCAACGACCCGACGCGCGTCTACTGCTCGCGCTGCGCGACGGAGCTCGCGGCCGTCGCGGCGGCACGGATCGCGGTCGTCGCGCCGCGCCGACCTCCGGCGGCGCATCCCGCCCGTCGCGATCGTCGCCGCCGATCGGCGGCGTCGCTCGTGCTCGGCGTGCTGGCATTCGTGTTCCTGGTGCCGAAGATCCCGCCGCGATCGCGGGGGCCAGCTCCGGCAACCGAACCGCCGCCGCGACGAAGCCAACGTCGCCCTCAGCCGTCGTCAGCCTCGGCGCCAGCCATCGGCCGAGCGTCGAGTCTGCCCCGCCCAGCCTCGGCCGCATCCGCTCCGCCGCCCGCCCGTCCCCTCGGCACGCTGGTGTTCAGCGTCGTCAAGGACGACAACGCCGACGTCGTCACGTCTGGTCGTTCGCCGACGAGCAAGCCGCACGACCCTCGTCGGCGGCGCCAAGTTCGACGAGACCGACCCGGCGTACTCGTCCGATGGCTCGAAGCGTCGTGTACGTCTCGACGACCGGCGCCTTCAGACCCGATCGACGGCTCGACCGGCGAGGGCCTGCGGATCGTCAAGGCCGACGGCGGCACGGCGACGGTGCCCGACTTCACCCACCACGACGTCGACCGCAACCCCGCCTGGTCGCCCGACGACAAGACCATCGCCTTCGCGTCGACCCGCGACTCACGCCAACAACAAGAACCTCGACATCTACTGCCGCCCGCTCATCGACGCGACGACCACCGAACCTGCCTGCTCGCCGCCGACCCGGCGGACGACTGGGATCCGGCGTACGTCGGCCGACGGCAAGACGATCGTCTTCGTCTCGAAGCGCGACGGTGACGGCCAAGCTGTTCACCATGACGCCCGAACGGGAAGAAGCAGAAGGCGCTCGACCTCGGTGGCGGCGATCTTCGACGACCCGACCTACTCGCGCACGGACGACCTGCTCGCCTATACGCACCGCTCCGCGAGCGGTGCGCAGAAGCAGCTGTTCGTCGCCAAGGACGACGGGTCGAACGCACGACAGGTGGGCGTCGTTCACCGGCGACGTCAGCGACCCGACGTGGTCGCCGGACGCGACGATGATCGCGGTCGCCAACGGGGATACCGGCGGCATCGACATCGTCGACGTCGCCACAGGCACGGTCATCCAGTCGCTCAGCGTCCCGAACGCGACGCTGATGCAGCCGGATTGGACCCAGTAACAGGACCGCAGTAACCGGACCATCAGATCCCGACCGGGACGGGATCACGGGTGGACCGGGGCGCGCCCCGGGTGCACCATAGACGGCCCCGCCAACGGGGGTTGCGAGGCTGGAGGGCGGCGATTGCGAGACGGGCAACGTCCGGCTCGGGAAGGGCGACGGCCTGCGCGTGTGGCCGTGCCCCTCGTGGTACCCGCGAAGATCCGGGTGCCGTCGCCGGACGCCCTGCCCCGTGAGCGCCTCGAGGCCCGGCTCGCCGACGCCTGGCGCCACCGGCTGACGCTGGTCGTCGCGCCCGCGGGCTCCGGCAAGACGACGCTGGTCGCCCGCTTCGCCGCCCGGGCGACGGTCCCGGTGGGCTGGTACCGGGCCGAGACCTGGGACGCCGACGAGCTCTCGTTCGTCCGCCACATCGAGGCCGCACTCCGCTCCGCGCTGCCGGACCTGCCCGGTGGCTGGACGAGCGTCGAGGACGTCGCCAAGGCCCTCGAGTCGAATCCGGCGCCCGCGGCGGCGCTCGTGATCGACGATGGGCACGCCCTCGAGGGCACGGCCGCGGAAGCCGCGCTCGGCCGCCTGGTCGACTACGCCCCGCCGTGGCTGGCCGTGGTCGTCGCCTGTCGCGTGCCGCCGTCGATCAACCTCCCGCGGCTGCGGGTCTCGGGCGAGCTCCTGGAGCTCGGGCGCGGACGACCTGCGGTTCCGGGCCTGGGAGGTCGAGCAGCTGTTCCGCGACGTCTACAAGGACCCCGTGCTGCCGGGCGACCTCGCGGTGCTGGCCCGCCGGACGGAGGGCTGGGCGGCGGGACTCCAGCTGTTCCACCTCGCGACCCGCGGCCGGTCGGCCGACGAGCGCCGGCGGGTGCTGAGCGGCGCCGAGATGAGCGGGCGGCTCCTGCGTGAGTACCTCGCCCAGAACGTGCTGTTCGGCCTGCGTGAGGACCTGCGCGAGTTCCTCGTCGACACCTGCGTGCTGGGCCGGCTGTCGGGGCCGCTGTGCGATCGCCTGCGGGGGACGACGGGCAGCGGCGTCCTGCTCGACGAGCTCGCGCGCCGGAGCGTGTTCACGGTGCCGGTGGAGGACGACGACGAGGCCTTCCGCTACCACGAGGTCCTGCGTCAGCACCTCGACCGGATGCTCGTGGAGGGGTACGGCGAAGCCGAGGCCCGTGCTCGCCACGCCCGGGCGGGCGAGGTCCTGGAGGCCGATGGCGCCCTGCCCGAGGCGCTGCGCGCCTACTGTCGCGCCGAGGACTGGGACGCCGTGCGGCGGCTGCTCGGCGGCCAGGGCGAGCGGCTCGCCGCCACGGAGCAGAGCGCGTGGGTCGACGCGGTGCCGCCGGCGATCGAGCGCCACGACCCGTGGGTCGCGCTTGCCGCCGCGCGCCGTGCCCGCAACGACGGCCGCTGGTCGACGGCGATCGACGGCTATATCCACGCCGAGGCCGTCTTCGGGCCGTCGCGCGCGGCCGACGCCCCGCGCCGGGAGCGGCAGCGGATCGCCGCCTGGCTCGATCCGGTGGCCATGCCAACGCCCGACGCCGTCGGCGTGCTGCGGACGGGGCTCGTCCGCGAACCGGTGATCGGCGCCCGCGATGCCGCGCGGCTGGACGACCCGGCGGCACCGGTGGCCCGCGGGCTCCTGCTGCTCGCGGCCGGTGAGGTGGTCTCCGCCCAGCGGCTGCTCAGCGCGACCGCCGACGCCGGCGAGGCGGGTGCGGTCGCGTGCGCCGCGGCTCGTCTCGGGGCGGTCGTCGCGGCGCGCCTCGCGGGCCAGCCGTGGGACGCGCGTGCCATGGACCGCGCGGTCGAGGAGGCAGAACGGGCGGGGTCACCGTGGCTCGCGCGGCTGGGGCGATCGCTCGCGGCGTGCCTCGCGCCTCGCGTCGGATCGCGCCGGGTCGCGGACGTGCCGGCCACGGACGAAGCCTCGCAGGACCCGTGGGGACGGGCCCTGCTCGACCTCGCCTCAGCTTGGGCGGCGACGTCGGACCCCGAGGGCAGGCTCGCGGCCTCGGACGCTGCCACCGGCCACTTCCGGCGCCTCGGCGCCGGCGTGCTCGAGGCATGGGCACGCGGCCTCGCGGCACTCGCCGCGGCGAGCCTCGGTACCCCGGACGCGCGCGACGCCGCGCTGGGCGCCGAGTCGGCGGGTCGTGCCGCCGGGTCGCAGCCGGCGCGCATGTACGCCTACGCGGCGCTCGCGGACGTGGACGAGGTCCGCGGCGCCGAGTACGCGCTCCTGGCCGAGAGCGTGGCCGCCGACACCGGACTGATCGTGCCCAGGGCGGGCTCGGTTGTCGACGAGGTCGATGGCCGCGAGGCAATCGGCGTCATGGCGGCCGATGCGCTGACCAACGGGCACGTCGCATCGAACGGGCACGCGGGAGCGGTACGAACGGCGTCCACGTCCACATGAACGGCGCTTCGAACGATGCCCCGACGGTGCGCATCCGAACCCTCGGCGGCTTCGCGCTGGACGTCGACGGTCGCCGGGTCCTCCTCGACGGGGCCAAGCCCCGCGTCCGCAGCCTGCTGCGCCTGCTCGCCGTGCACGCCGGCGTCGCCGTCCATCGCGAGGTGATCCAGGAGGCCCTGTGGTCCGACGCCGACGCGACCGCCGGCGCCCGCAGCCTCCACGTCGCGCTGTCGGCGCTCCGACGCTGGCTGGACGAGGTCGCCGCCCCGATCGGCGGGGCGCTCGTCGCCCGCGAGGGTGACGCCTACCGCCTCGACGTCGGCACAGACGCGTTCGACCTGGGGCGCTTCGATCGGGCGCTTGCGGAGGGTCGCGCCGCCCGGGCACGCGGCGAGCTCGCATCGGCCGCCTTTGCGCTCGCCCTCGAGCTGTATGGAGGCGAGCTGCTGCCCGAGGAAGGGCCGTCGGAGTGGATCGTGCCGCGCCGGGATCATTACCGCGAGGCCGCGGTCGAGGCGGCGGGCGAGCTCGCATCCGAGTCGATGCTGGCGGGGGACTACGCAACGGCCGTCCGCGCGTGCCGGTCAGGCCTCGAGATCGACCGTTACCAGGACTCGCTGTGGCGGATGCTCATCGAGGCGCGCGACCGCGCGGGCGACACCGGCGCCGCGAGCCGCGATCGGCGCGAGTACGCGGCCATCCTCGAGGGCCTCGGCGTGGGTGGCGCCGTCTCCGCGGCGGCCGGCCCCGCCTGATCAGTTCGTGGGAGCCGGCGCGGACCCGTCTCCCTTCTTGAAGAACTCGATCTCCGAGATCGCCACCGGCGCGTCCTCGGGCCCGGTTGTGGTGAGGACGGTGATCGTCACCTCGTCGACCCCCGATGCCTTGAGCTCGAAGAACTGCTTGTCGTGGATGTCCTGGAGCGTCACGGTCTGGGACGTCCCGTCGGGGAACGTGAACTGCAGCGTCGCCGGCCGGCGGAGGTTGACGAAGTCGTCGCCCGCCGTGCCCGAATAGACGTAGGTCGACAGCAGGTCGACCTTGTCGGTGAAGGTGACCTTGGCGCTCGGCCGGGTGCCATTGGCTCGCCAGTCCGTGTTCGACCGGCTATCGAACAAGAGCTGGATCGAGTGGTCGGTCACCTCGCTGCTCGCGGTCAGCTCGTCCTTGACCGGTCGAACCAGCACCTGCGGCGGGTTGAAGAAGTTGCCGATCTTGTTGGCGATGCCGGGCAGGCCGCCGCTGGTGAACTCGCTCACGTACTTGGACGCGCCCGGCACGCCGACGTAGCCGATGATCCCGAGGCCGATGACGACCGCCAGGATCCCGACGACGAAGGTCCGCACCTTCATGAGTCCGCGCCAGCCGGACTTCGCGCCGGCCTGCATCGAGTTCACGCGCGCGCCCGCCGCCATCGGCTTGGGCTGCTTGGGCTTGCGAACGAAGATTCGCCGGTACCAGGGGACCTTCTTCTCGGCCACGATCTGGGCGGCGACGAGGCTGTTTCCGCAGCGCCGGCAGAACTTGCGCGTGGCGTCGTTGGCCTCGCTGCAGTTCCCGCAGATCCTGTCGCCCGGCTGAGGGACGCGGCGGTCCTGCGTCGGGGCGGGCTTGGGTCGCGGTGCGACCTGGGTCGTCGGCTGGCGGGCGTCCGGCTGCGCCTGGGTCGTTGCCTGTCGCGCGGCTGCGGCACCGACGACGGCGTCGGGGCGACGAACTGGAGGCTGCTGCTGGGCGGCGACCGGAGGCCGCGCGGCGGGTTCGGCGGGCGTCGGAGTCGCGGGCGAGGTCGGTCCAGGCGCCGGCGGCGGGGGCGGCGGAGGGCCCGCGACGGGTGTTGGAGTCGACGACGCGGGCACGCTCGCGGCCGCCGGGCTGGCCGATGATGGCGACACGGGTCCGGGCTCGTCGGGTGCCGAGGCGGCACCGACGGCGCCGAGTCCGAACAGGCTCGACTTGCTCTTGGAAGGACCGCCCCGACGGGCCATCGGCGGCGCGGGCGGAGCAACGGTGGGAGGAGCGTCGGGTTCAGGCTCCGGCTCGGGCACTGCGTCCGGCTCCGGCCCGGCTGCCTGAGCCGCGGCTTCGACGGCGAGCGACGTTGAGGTCGCTTTCGACGGACCACCACGTCGAGCAGCCGGGGCAGCGGGCGGCTCGGGCTCCGGAACCGGCTCGGGCTCCGGCTCGGCAACGGGCTCGGGCGCGGGAACCGGCTCGGGTTCCGGCTCGACAACGGGCTCGGGCTCGGGTTCCGGCTCAGGCTGAGGCTCGGGCTCCGGCTCGATAACCGGCTCGGGCTCGGCTACCGGCTCGGGCTCGGGCAATCCGGCTCGGGCTCGGGAACCGGCTCGGGCTCCGGCTCGGCAACCGGCTCGGGCTCCGGCTCGAACCGGCTCGGGCTCCGGCTCGACAACGGGCTCAGGTTCGGGTTCGACAACGGGCTCGGGCTCCGGAACCGGAACGGGCTCCGGAACGGGCTCCGGCTCGGGCTCAGCAACCGGCTCGCGCTCGGGCTCGACAACGGGCTCGGGTTCGACAACGGGCTCGGGCTCGGGAACCGGCTCGAGCTCCGGAACCGGCTCGGGCTCAGGAACCGGCTCGGGCTCAGGAACCGGCTCGGGCTCCGGAACCGGCTCGGGCTCAGGAACCCGCTCGGGCTCAGGAACCCGCTCGGGCTCAGGAACGGCCGCTCGGGCTCAGGCAACCGGCTCGGGCTCAGGAACCGGCTCGGGCTCCGGAACGGACTCCGGCTCGGGCTCAGGTTCCGGCTCGGGCTCCGGAACCGGCTCGGGCTCCGGAACGGCCCGGCTCGGGCTCAGGAACGGGCTCCGGCTCCGGCTCGGGCTCCGGCTCGGCAACGGGCTCCGGCTCGGGAACGGGCTCCGGCTCAGGAACCGGCTCCGGCTCAGGCTCAACCGGCTCGGGCTCGGGTTCCGGCTCGACAACTGGCTCGGGCTCCGGAACCGGCTCCGGCTCGGGCTCCGGACCCGGCTCGGGCTCAGGCTCGGAGGCTCAGGAACCACGGGCTCGGATGCTCCGGCTCGGGCTCGGGTTCCGGCTCGACCTGGCTCGGGCTCAGGCTCGGGAACGGGCTCCGGCTCAGGCTCGGGCTCCGGCTCAGGCTCGGGCTCAGGAACGGGCTCCGGCTCGGGCTCCGGCTCCGGAATGGGCTCCGGCTCGGCCTCAGCAACCGGCTCGGGCTCAGGCTCCGGCTCGGGAACAGGCTCCGGCTCCGGAACCGGCTCGGGCTCCGGCTCAGGCTCGGGCTCCGGCTCAGGAACGGGCTCCGGCTCGGGCTCGGGCTCCGGCTCCGGAACGGGCTCCGGCTCAGGAACCGGGCTCAGGCTCGATGACCTGGACGCGGTCGGATGTCGGGCTCTCGGGCTCGGCAGCTTCGGCCTCGCCCTCGGGCTTGCCGACCCACTCGAGAAACTGCCCGCAGTTCCCGCAGAACGCGTCCGACGCGTCGTTCTTGTGCCCGCAGTTGCCGCAGACGATCACTCAGCCATCACTCCGAGGTCCAGCGAGACTCGCGCAGAGGATAGACGGGTCGCCGGGCTCGCGGGAGCCGCCCATCGGCTCACCGGGCGGGAACGATCGGCTGCGATCGTGCTTGCCAGGCAAGGATTCCTGTCACAGGTGTCGCGATCGTGCGCCGGGGGCAAGGATCTCGCTCCGATCCGGCGCGGTTCCGGCAAAACGTGTCGCCATGTTGCGTGCGAGGCAGCGGAGCGCCGCTGGCGACACGAAAGCATGCGTGCCAAGCAATTTCGCTGCGGCCCGCGAGGTCAAGCCTTCGCAGCGCCCTTCACGATCTCGATCCGGTGCATCACGTGCGCCGGCTTCGCGGCCGCGACGAGCGCGTCGAGCCGCTGGCCATCGATCGCCTTCGGGTCGGGGACGGTGACCCGCACGACCACCATCGGATCTGCCGTCCCGGGCAGGTCACCGCCCGGGTCGACCGACCACCCGGTCGCGCCGTTCTCGACGATCTCCACCGCGCCGCCGGTCTGGATCTCGACCTGGCCGGCCAGCCCGGCCGCCGTTCCGCGCAGCCGGTACAGCTCGACGGCACGGGCGACGATCGCCCGCCGTCGGTCCTCGTCCCAGCCCTCGTCGAGCGCGATCCCCACCCAGCCGGCGAGCCAGGGGAGGAAGTCGACCGGCGTGAGCCACGGGTCCAGATAGGAGTCGAAGTTGTCGATGGTGCTGAACACGGGCGCCAGCACCGCATCGAAGCCCTCGAGCATCCGCTGGGCCAGGTCGTCGTCCTGGTAGAGCGCCGGCAGGGACGGACCCAGCGGATGCGGGTTGACGAGCCGCGGGATGAAGCCGCGCATCAGGCGCCCTCGACCAGCACCTGGTGCTCGTAGCTGAACACCAGCGCGTGGGCCTCGAGCTCGAGGCGCTGCGTCTGCTGGCCCCGCTGGCCGGTCACCGGGTCCGCCCCGAACAGGCGAGCGTCCTCGACGAGCTCGGTCCCACGGATACCCTGGAGGACCGAGTAGACCTCGCCCGCGTTGATCGGCCGGCCGAACGGCCAGCCCGTCCCATCCGGGCCGCCGCTGATCGGGTGGAAGTACTCGTACAGCGCGCGCAGCGCGTCCTCCTGGAGCGTCTCGGGCTTGACTCGGGAGCGCGCCCGGAGCTTGGCCACGACCGTGATCCCGCGGTAGACCGGCGGCTCGACGATCGCGCGCGTGCCGATGACCCGGCTCTCCTCGAGGCGGTCGGTGATCTTCTGGAGGGTGTCGGGGTTGGGCACGAGCTGGTCGAACCGCAGCCGGCCGTCGTCGGCGACCGCCGACGGCACGATCAGGACGCGTACGGACCCGGCGTCCGTCCCGTCGCCGGCCGCCACCGCACGCACCCGCGCGACCTCGGGCGCGGCCTCACGGGCCAGCTGCTCGTAGTCCTCGGTCGTCACGGCACGACCCCTGGCCCGCAGGCGGATCGGTCCCCGGACCTTGGCGTTCTCGATGTCCTCGCCGTCGACCCCGCCTCGAGCCGGCTTCCGGTTCTCGATGCGCGCGACGAACGGGATCGAGGACTTGAGCACGGTGATCGAACGCGTCGACACGTTGCCCCGGCGACCGCCCCCGACGCGGTACTCGCGCATGCGCAGGTGAGCGCCCTTGTCCGGCACGCCGCCGTAGCGTCGCAGCGCACCGTCGACCAGCCGGACCGCCGGCCCGAGCTGGACCTCGCCCGACGACAGGTCGAGCGCGAAGTGGCGGTCGTCCGGGCCGCTGGCCGCGAAGTCCGAGACGAGGGTCCACTCGTCCCAGCCCTCGTCGCCGGAGACCTCGAGCACGGCCGGCTCATCGCCCGGGACCACGGGTCCGCGCTTGAGGCTGAAGCGCTGGCCCGAGACGCCCTCCGAGACGCCGATCTCCTCCTCGCCGATCCGCTCGGCGTTGACGACCTCGACGGTGCCGCCGATCGTGATCGCGTTGAGGCCCTTGATGTTCGGGCGAGGCGCTGTACGCCGGCTGTCCTTCGCTCGAGCTCGGTCACCCGGGCCCGCAGCCAGCCGGCCCGCTGCTTGGCGATCAGCGAGACGACGTGGCCCCGGGGGACGTGCAGCACGACGTCGCCGTCGCGGTTCAGGCCGCCGGTCGAGTCCGAATCGAGCTCGCACGGCTCCCAGTCGTCGCCCGTCCAGGCCTCCCAGGCCAGCGGCGGGTTGGTCGGATCGACGCCGACGCCGTCGATGTCGGCCTCGAACCGGAGGCGGACGGCGTTCGACGGGACGGCCTCCGACAGGCCGATGTACAGCGCGTCGCCCGGCGACGGCACCTTCTGGAAGCAGTAGACCTCGGCGCCCTTCTCGAGGGACGCCATGTGGTCGCGCAGCGTCTTGCCGTCGATCATCGACCCGAGCGTGGCCAGCTCGGACGGGACGATCGGCAGGTCCTCGATCGTCGTGAACGCGATCGCGTCGTCGGTCTCCGTCCGGAGCGTGGCGACCTGGGTCCCCGTCGGGATCGTGACCACATCGGGCTGCGGCGCCGACAGCCAGAACGTGACCGGGCTCCGTGCGGCCGTCGGCGGGTAGAGGCTGACGCCGATGAGCTCGAGGAACTTGACGTAGTTGCGGTCCGGGACGCGGTTGAGCCGGTAGACGAGCTGGTCGGTCATCCACGCGAACAGCTCGATCAGCGTGACGCCCGGGATCCGAGACGTTGTGGTCGGTCCACTCCGGGCAGCGCTGCTGGACCGAGCCGCTTGGCGTCGTCGACCAGGTCCTGGAAGCGGCGGTCATCGAGGTTGGGAACCGGCAGGGCCATGGTCAGTCTCCTCCCGGGATCACGTAGAAGGGGAACACGAGGTTGCGGCGGTCGTTCGTGTGCCGGATCGACGTAGCGGATGTCGATGTACATGACGGACCGGTCGCGGGCGTCGAACCCGACCTCGACGTCGTCGACGTCGACCCGCGGCTCCCAGCGCGCGATCGCGCTCTTGACCTCGCTCGAGATGGCCGCCGCGGTCGCGCCGTCGGCCGACGCGAAGACGTAGTCGTGGATGCGGCAGCCGAACTCGGGTCGCATCGGCCGCTCGCCGGGCGCCGTGCCCAGCACGAGCCGGATCGCCTCCTCGATCTCGCGCTCGCGCGTGACCAGCGCGATGCCGCCCGTCGCGTCCGTCCGCAGCGGGAACGCCCAGCCGCGCCCGATGAACTCCTCGCTCACGTCAGCTCTCCTAGTTGATCGCAACGGTCGCGCCCTTGATCGTCATCTGGCCCGTGGCCTCGAGCTTCATCGAGCCGCCGGCCTTGATCTCGACGTCCTGCTTGACGTCGATCGTCAACTTGCCCTCGGTCTCGATCCGGATCTCCTTGTTCTTGTCGTCGAGCACGATGCTCACCGCGCCGTTCGTCGTCAGCAGCTGAATCGACGAGTCGTCCTTGCTCTCCCAGAACGTGATCTTGTGGCCCGACCGGGACGTCCACCCCCGGGAGGTGACCTCGCCGGCGTCGAGATCGGAGTCGTAGTTGAACGGGATCGTGTCCTTGCCGTTCCACAGGCCGCTGACCACGATCGGCCGGCTCATGTCGCCGAACTCGAACGCGACGAGCACCTCGTCGCCAACATTCGGCAGCCAGACCATGCCCGAGTCCTTGCCGGCTCCGGGCGCGGCCATCCGCGCCCAGTTCGAGACGGCGTCGCCCGCGAGCCACGGCAGGCGCACCTTCACGCGCCCGCTCTCCAGCGGGTCATTGTTGTCGTCGACGATGCCAATCGCGACGCCGCCCATGCGCTCGCCCGCGCTCCCCGAGCCCTGGGCCAGCAGCCCGTGGATCGAGCGGTCCTGGCGGCCGGCGAACTCGAGCGACGTGCGGTACATCCCGGCCCCGAACTCGTGGCGTGACCCCGAGATCACCCACTTGCCGGCCAGCGCGGGGTCGACGCCCGCGACGCTGACCGCCACCCCCGCCTTGAGGTCGGGCGATCCGGCACACACGGCGGTCGCCTCGAACGCCGCCGACCCGATCTGCTCGCCGCGGGCCGCAGCCACCTGGTCCGCCTCCTGCTGCGACGCGACGCCATGGTCGACCACGACGTGGGTCTGGCCACCGACCTTCTGGGCGAGGTCGCCAGGCTTCATCGGGAGGTCGGCGTGCGTCGCGGTCGTCTGGGCCGTGCCGATGATCTCTTTCTTCTCCTTGGGGTCCCAGCCCCGGACCTCCACCTTGCTGACCTGGGCCACGGCGCTCATCCGGGCTCGAAAGTCGAACAGGCCGTTGCCCCACATCAGCTCGGTCGCCCGGTCGCCCGAGCCATCGCTCTGCGCCGGGCCGGTCGATGACTCGACCGGTTTCTTGAACCGGAGCTTCTCGCCGTCCACCCGGCAGTCGTACCCGATCTGGCGGGCGATCCCGTACAGGAAGTCGAGGTCGGACTGGTTGGTCTGGAAGACGTGGTCGTAGGTCCCGCTCGTCTCGTCGATATCCGTCTGGAGGCCGGCCGCGCCGGCGATCTGGGACGCGATGTCCGAGTGCTTGACGTTCAGGTACGTCGCGGTCTTGCGGCCGGCCGTCAGGCGATGTGACCGGTCGTAGCCGCGGACCACGGCGAGCGTTCCATGCGCCCCGTACTCGGTCTCGATCGACGTGACCTCGGCGTCGATCAGCTCCTTCGGGCTGTCCTCGCTCGTCGACGTCGTCTTGATCACGACCTTGGAGCCGACCTCGAGCCCCGCCCGCCCGAGGATGTCGCGGTCCGGGTCACGAAACACGAGCGTGAACGTGTCGGGCATCGCGAGCCGGTCCACGACGACCGCGCTCTCGAGCTGCCGATCGATCTCGGCGGGGAGCGCCGATCCGCCGACCTCGATGAGGCGGCTGATGGAGGCGGTCTCAGGCATCGCCCGGCCTCACGAGGTGCGCGTCGCGTCGGCGACGCTCGGGATGAGCAGCATCGTGCCCGCCGGCAGGCGCATCGGGTCGTCGATGTCGTTGAGCTCGGCGATCGACCGCCAGTAGGTCGCCTTCCCCAGCTCCCGGTACGCGACGGACTGCAGCGTGTCGCCCTCGATGACCTGGTGGATCCGCCGGCTGTGGGCGGCGTGCGAGGTGGGGTTCGGGGGCGGCGTCTCGTTCGCCTGGGCCGTGATGGTGATCGCGACCTCGGCCCGGATCGGGGTTCCGTCCGTCCGGAACAGCGTGTACCTGACCGTGGAGCTCGTCAGGAACCCCCGGATCTGGTCGAGCTGCGGGTTCTTCCACTTGAACTGCACGAGCGGGGGGCTGGCTCGGCCGTCCGGGGATGACGTCGACGACCGGGTCGGCTTCATCCAGTTCAGGAGCGTCGTGATCTTGGGCGTGACGTCGCCCCTCGCCTCCGAGTAGGCATCGAAGAACAGGTTCGTCGTGAACACCATCGCCCCGGTGCCGCCGTACTGCTGATTGCCGCCTTCCACGTGGGGCGACGGCACGCCGGGCACATCGACCGTCTGGGTCAGGGTGTAGTCGGTCGGGTTGAACGAGCACTCGATCTCGTGCGGCAGCTCGGGGAGGTTGGAGCCGACGCACTTGATGATGGCCTTGGTGCCCTTGACGAGGCCGAGCGCCTGCCCGACCGCCGAGGCCGCCGAACCAACCGCGTCCATGACCATCGTGCCGCCCTCAGAACGAGATGTTCGCGGTGGCGGACAGCGAGGCGGCGCCGGCGATCATGCCGCCCAGCGCGCCCAGGCCGATGATCTCCTGGTAGCTGACCTCGAGCGTCTCGGTGGCGACGCTGTTGCTCATGATGTCGAGGCTCGGGCCGGTCCACTTCACCGGCACCACGCCGGCGAGGTTCCAGGTCGTGATGTCCTCGCCGCCCGCGGTCATCGCGGTCAGCGACATCGTCTGGGGAACGACCTTGATCATGTTGCTCTGGAGCCACAGCATCAGCAGCGACGAGGTGGAGTCCACGGGCCGGCTGAGCCGCAGGTTCGTGTACTTGCACGGCCCCATGAGCTTGTGCATGTAGCCGTTGATGCCGCCCTCGCGGAACTCCTTGATCTCGAACTCGAAGCCGAGCCCCTCGATCTTGGTCCACATGCCGAGCGGCACGAAGCCGTCGATCGTGCACTTGTACGCGATGCTGACTGCCGGATCGCCCATCGGTGCTCCCTGCTAGAACGAGTCGAAGGTGAGGCCCTTGGCCTCGCGCTCATGGATGACCTCGGCCCGAAGCTGGCCGCGGATGCGCCCGAACAGCTGCTTGGCCAGCTCGTCCAGCTCCCGATCCGACCGGCCGGTCGGCTGGGCCTGGGGCGCCGGGCGGGGGGCCTCCTCGCGCTGGACGACGGGCGTCGCCGTGAACGTGGCGACCTGGATGCCGTTGCCGGCCGGCGAGGTCTGGACGACCGGCGGCGCCCCGGGCGTCGAGGGATCGGCGACGATCCGGGCGACGACCGGCTGCGGGGTTGTGGAAACGGGGGCGGGCGCCGGCGCCGGTGCTGGGGCGACGGACCGCGCGAGCGTCAACGGCGCCGGCGCGGGCCGGGCCGGCGAGGCCTGGGCGGGGGCCGGTCGCGGCCGGTGCCGCGAGGCTCATCGCCGCCGGCCGGCCGCCGGCGTCGCCCATCGTGGTCTCGGCGCCCGCGTCCCGGGCGGGGAAGACGATCTCGCGCGGTCCCGGCGACGGTTGCGGCGTCGCGCCTGCGGAGGTGCCCTGGATCGCCGACAGCTGGACCGGGAGATCGCGCTCGGGTGTGGCCGGACCGGACAGCGACGTCACCGTGGCCGGCAGGGCGTCGCCCGAGTCCCAGCGCGCGAGGACGGGGCCCGGGGCGTCGTCGACGGCCGGGACGGCGCCGCCCGAGGTTGCCGCCGAGCGGTCAGCCCCGGCCGCGGCGACGGACGGGCGAAGTGGCCGGGCGCCGACGGTGGGCAGGATCGTGGACGCCGAGCGCGACACGGTGGGCGTGGCGGCGGTTCCGATGGGCGGCCGGGCTGCACCGGCCGAGGGCGCGGCGGCCGTGGCGGACGCGTCGGTATCCGGTGCGTCGCGGCGCCGCCGGGCGACCGTCAGGACCGGGAGCGGCCGCGAGGCGACGGGTGCTGCTGGAGCGTGGTTGTCGTGGTGGTCAGTCAGCTTCGCGGCGACCTCCGCCGACGGGCCCGCGGGGGCCGGCACAGACGGGGTTGCGGGACCGATCGGCATGCGCTGGGCCGTGGCCGTCGCCGGGGGCACGGTCATCGGGGCGCCCAGGCCGGCTCGGCGGGGCGGGCCGCCCGGCTCACGCTGCGCCACGGGCCGCGGGGCCTCCACGGGCAGCTCCGCGAACCGGCGAAGCGGCGCCTGGGCCGGACGGGCCGAGTCGGAGGCGCCGGTCGGCGGTGGCGTCGATACCGGGATCCTGCCGCTCGCCTGGATCGGCAGCGACAGGGCCGATGGCCGCGACCCGCGGCTGGCGTCGGCGGAGGCCGAGGAGGCCCGCGACGAGCTCAACGCGAGCGGCGCGAGGGTCGGCGAGGCCTGCGTCAGCGGCCGCGGGGCCGGCGTGACGGTCGCTGCCGCGGTCACTGGCGAGATGCTGCGGATCGGCGGCAGGTCGGCTTCGGGTGCGGGCGACTCACCCGGCGCTGCGGCGGCGACCATGGGGTCGGGCGCGGTCGCGGCAACGGGTGCGACGTCGGATGCGGTTGGCCCACCCGCGGCCTGTCGTTGCACCGGCCGGGTCGTCAGCGGCGCGGCCGAGGTCAGGCTCGGGACGGTGTGGGGATGCGCGACGACGATGCCGGCGGGCGCGCCGGGACTCGAGTCGTGGCCCAGCGGGGTCACGATCGGCGGCAGCGGGAGATGGCCGGGAACGCCGGCGAGGAACGCTGCCGCGGGCGCGACCACGGGCGGCGGCCCGGCGGTGCGCTGGATGGGCGGCAACGTAGCGCCAGGCGCCGGTGGGCGGGATCGCCGCCGGGGCTGGCAGGAAGGCCGGCGCCGTCGAGGGCGCGCCGGAACCGGCGTCGTCGCCGGAGGTCGAGGACGCCCCGTCGTCGGAGCTGCGGCCGAAGGGCCACGGCAGACGCACGGGACTCACTCCTCCTCGGACAGGCGCCGATTGATGCGGCCGATCTCATCCACGAACCGCAGCCGCAGGGGGTGTTCGAGGTCCAGGATGGTGTCCATCGGCCAGTGGAAGTGGTAGGCGACGTACGCGACCTCTTCGAACAGCCGGTCGGTCGCGTACGTCACGATTCCCCCAGGCGCTGCTCACCCGCCACGTCGACCGTGAACGCGTGATTGCACGCGGGGCACGTGACCGACGCCTGGGTGTGGCCCTCCTGGTTGACCCGCCGATAGAGGTCCTGCAGGAACGCCAGATCGGAGGCGAAGAGCCCCTCGATGACGCCCGTGTGGACCTGGGGCAGCGTCCCGAGCCGGGTCACGACCCGGGACAGCAGCAGGATCGTGAGGTAGGCCTCGTTCTCGCGGACGCGAGGATCCCGCTGGGGGATGATCTCGTCGCGAGCCGTCGCGAGGCGCATGACGCCGTCGCGATGGACGGTGCCGGACCCGTCGACGAAGCCGCGGGGCAGCACGAACGCGTATTCCGTCCGAAGGGCGTCGGACGCGTTCGTGCTGCTGCGCTCGTCGCCGAGCTCGGGCAGGAGTGCTGTGGTCACGGCAGCCAAGGGGCTGCCGATCGAACGCAGCAGATCACAGCGGATGAGATGCAAGTAAGCATCGGCAGCACCTTGGCTTAAGCCTTGACGAGCGTCTCGCAGGCCAGGGTCGCCTCCTCGATCTGGACGCCGCTGGTCGTGGCGCCACCCTCGGAGAGGCTGATCTTGGACACCATCGCGTTGGTGAAGTTGTAGCGAAGGATCTCCTCGCCGATGGTGTTCATGAGGATCACCGAGCCGTTGCGACGGTCGGGGTTCCCCTGCATGACGGCGCTGTGCCAGTCCCAGATCTCGGTCGCCCCGGTGAGGCCGCGCTTGAGCGTGACCGTCGGGGTCTTCGGCTTGCCCGGGAGCTTGCCGATGGTGACCTTGCCCTGGTCGTTGACGAACGGGTTGTCGACGATCTCCACCTCGCTCGAGACGCCCGAGACCGAGGTGAAGTTGGCGACGACGCCGACGCCGTCGATGTCCAGCAGGACGTTGCCTTGCAGCAGCGGATCAGTCGTGGGCATGCGAGCCTCCGTGGCCTTCCGTTTGCGTGGTCATGGCGGTTACTCGGCGTCCGGCGAGCCGGAGAACTGGGCGATCCGGAACACCACGAACTCGGCCGGCTTCACGGGCGCGATGCCGATGTCGATGATCAGCTGCCCCGCATCGCGGACCTCGGGCGGGTTGTTCTCCTCGTCGCACTTGACGAAGAACGCCTGGTCGGGCGTCGCGCCGAACAGCGCGCCGTCACGCCAGACCCGCAGCAGGAACGCGTTGATGGTCCGCTTGACGCGGCCCCACAGGCGCTGGTCGTTGGGCTCGAAGACCACCCACTGGGTGCCCTCGAAGATCGACTCCTCGATGTAGTTGAACAGCCGCCGGACGTTGAGGTAGCGCCAGCTCGGATCGCTGGAGATCGTCCGCGCGCCCCACACCCGGATGCCGCGACCCGGGAACGCCCGGATGCAGTTGATCCCGTTGGGGTTGAGCTGGTCGTGCTCGGCCTTGGTCAGGTTCAGCGCGAGGCTGATCGCGCCCCGGACGACCTCGTTGGCCGGCGCCTTGTGGACGCCACGGGTGTCGTCGTTGCGCGCCCAGATCCCGGCGGTGTGCCCGGACGGCGGCACGAACTTCGCCTGGCCGGACAGGGGGTCGAAGACCTTGATCCAGGGCCAGTAGAGGGTCGCGTACTTGCTGTCGTAGCCGGCCTTGTCGACCCGCCACTCCTTGACCTGCTGGGCGTTGAGCCCTGGCGGTGCGTCGAGGATGGCCACGCGGTCGCCCATCAGCTCGCAGTGCGCGATCATCGCGAGCTGGACGGCCTGCAGGCCCTCCAGGTCGATCATGCCCTGCTCGTACACGGCCATCAGGTCGGGCACGGCCAGCATCGTGACCTCGTCGACGGCCTCGAGCCCGGCGAAGCCGGTCCGGTCGGACGAGTTGCCGACGTAGTCGTCGGGCGTGACACGGGTCGGCGTCGCGGCGCTGCCGCCGGCGAGCGCCGTCGAACCCGACGCCGGCGCGAGCGCGCTGACGTCATCGATCGTGATCGTCTTGGACTGTGCCTTGACGACGGTCGCGACGTTCTGCTTGCCCTTCGCCATCGTCAGGCTGTCGAACGACTCGATCTCCTTGCCGCCGCGCTTCACGGTCAGCTTGAAGGCGCCCTCCTCACCGGAGGCGGTGACGTCGACGCTCAGGTCGTTGCCTTCGGGGCCGGCCTCGAGGGCGGCGACCCGGAATGCCGGCTTGCCCTTTTCCGCGGAGCTGGGCAGCTCGGCGGTCGCGGTCGGCACGACGCCGTCGGCGCCGACGCGCACGACGTACGCGGCTCCGCCGCCATTCAGGAAGTAGCCGTACACGGCGTGGGCCAGGTACGAGCCCTCGATGAAGTCGCCGAAGGTGGACGTGAACTGGTTCCAGTTCGTCACCAGGGTCGGCGCGTTTGCCGGCCCGCGGGCCGCGAGCCCGACGAACGCGGCGACGGCCGTTCCGACGCCCTCGATCGGACGGGACCCGGCCTCCACCTCCTCGACGTAGACGCCGGGCGAGAGATAGTTCGGCATGCGTTGCCCTTTCCGGATGCAGGGATCCCGATGTGCTGACCGTCCCACCCATTCGATGGCCGAACAAGGCCCGAGAGGGCGCGCGGGAGGGCGGGCACCATTGCCCGAACGGGCCACCAGCGGTGCCCCGACGGATGCCCCTCGACCGGCTGGCGCCCGGGGCCGGCGGAGCCGACGATCGTTGCGTGATCTACGACGTCGATCAGCTGCTCGAGAAGCTGGTCAAGCGCGACGCGCTCAACGGCTCGTCCGTCGACCTCGTGTTCGACGCGCCGACCAAGGACTGGGTCGCGCGCAGGAGCGGGCCCGCGGTCGACCTGTACCTGTACGACATCCGCGAGGACATCGCGCGCCGCGTGCCCGCGTGGGAGGACGTCCGCGAGCCGGGCGGCCCCGTGACCCGACGGCGGCAGCCGCCGCGACGCTTCCGCCTCGCCTATCTCGTGACCGCGTGGACCCAGCGACCCGAGGACGAGCACCGCCTGCTGTCCTCGCTGCTCGCCTGCTTCCTGCGCAACCCGATGATCAAGCCCGAGGACCTCGACGATCCCCTCAACGAGGCCGACCTGCCCGTCTACATCGAGGTCGGCCAGCCGGCCAGCCAGGAGCGGTCGCTGGCCGACGTCTGGTCCGCGCTCGGCGGCGAGCTCAAGCCATCGCTCGACCTCGTCGTCATCGCCCCGATCGTGATCGACTCGAGCGCGTACTTCGGGCCGCCGATCCAGGAGGGGCCGTCGATCGGGATCTCGTCGACCAACGGCGCCAGCGAGCGGCGCAGCGGCGGACGCCGTGACGAGGGCCCGCTCGAGGTCGAGCCGTCCACCATCGAGCTGCTGCCCGCGAACGCGGGCGCGAAGGACGGCGGCGTCCGGCTCCGTGTCGGCGGCGTCCGGCGCCCGCCGCGCCGATGACCGGGCGATGAGCCAGGCCGCGCCGGCGAGCGCGGAGCCCGAGCTCGGACCGTCGGATCCGTCCCTGCGCTACCTGCTCGGGCGCCTGTCGCTCGTCGAGCGACTCGTCAGGGCGGCCGTCGATCGCCGTCGCGCGGTCGACGCCGATCCCGGGGATCGCTTCCGCGGCCTGTACATCTCGGACGAACAGGTCGACGGGCTGCTCGATCACGCCACGGGACCGCTGGTGCCGGGGGTCGACGAGGCCGATGTCGCGCTGCGCGAGGACCTCGAGGCCCGGGCGACCGCGGACGAGCGTGCCGGCGCGCAGCTCCGGCTCCGCGCCCTGGCACGCGCCTTCGGTCTCGAGGCGGTCGACGTCGAGCTGCTGCTGATCGCCCTCGCGCCTGACCTCGATCCGCGCTTCGAGCGCCTGTACGGCTACCTCCACGACGACGTCTCGCGTCGGCGCGCGAGCGTCGGCCTGGCCATCGAGCTGTGCCGTCCGGCGGCGGACTGGGACAGCGGCTGGATCCGCGCCCGCCTGGGGCCCATGGCGCCGTTGCTTGCCGGACGGCTGCTGCTCATCGAGGACGTCGACCGGCCATCGCTCACGCGCCCGCTGCGCGTCCCGGACCGCGTCACGGCCCACCTGCTGGGCGACGACAGCCCGGACCCGGTCGTCGAGGCGCTGCTCACGCCATCGGTCGCCGTCGAGGTCGACGAGGTCGAGGTCGTCGCGCGCGGACTCAGCGCGGGCCTCGGGCTCGTGTACGTGCGCGAGCGGCCCGGCGCGTCCGGGCAGTCGCTGGGCCTGACGGCGCTCGCCCGGCTCGGGCGCCCGACGATCGGGCTGGACCTCGGGCGGATGGCCGCGGGCGACGATCCGGCGCTGATCGCCGTCGCGGCGTCACGCGAGGCGAGGCTGCGCGGCGCGGGGCTGGTCGTCGGGCCGGTCGAGCCGCTCGTCGAACGCGGCGCGACCGCGGTCCGGGCGTTCGCGGAGCTGCCGGGCCCGGTGATCCTGGTCGGCGGGCGCGACTGGGACCCCGCCTGGTCGCGCGAGCCGCCGTTGATCGTGGAGGCGCCGGTCCCGGCGCTGGCGACGCGCCACGACATGTGGCTGCAATCGCTCGATGGCGACCGGCCGGACGGCTTCGATCCCGCCGCCGCAACGATCGCGTTCCGTCTCACCCCCGAACAGATCGACCGGGCCGCCCAGGCCGCCCGCCACGCTGCGACGGCTGCCGACCGCACGATGACGATCATCGACGTGGCCGCCGGCGCGCGCGCGCAGAACGCGGCCGGTCTGGAGCGCCTCGCGCGGCGGATCGAGCCGTCGGTCGGCTGGGACGACCTCGTGCTGCCCGGCGTCGTCGAGGCCCAGCTGCGCGAGCTGACCGCCCGGGCCCGGCACCGCGACCGGGTCGTCGGCGAGTGGCACATGGGCACGGCGGGCGCGCGTGGGATCGGGATCACCGCGCTGTTCGCCGGTGACTCCGGGACGGGCAAGACGATGTCGGCCGAGGTGGTGGGCCACGATCTGGCCCTCGACGTCTACGTGATCGACCTCTCGACGGTCGTCGACAAGTACATCGGCGAGACCGAGAAGAACCTGGACCGGATCTTCACCGAGGCCGACCGGGTCAACGGGATCCTGCTGTTCGACGAGGCGGACGCGCTGTTCGGCAAGCGGTCGGAGGTCAAGGACGCCCGCGACCGGTACGCGAACGTCGAGGTCGCGTATCTGCTGCAGCGGATGGAGCGCTTCGACGGCGTGGCGATCCTGACCACGAACCTGCGCTCCAACGTCGACGAGGCGTTCGTGCGGCGGCTCGACGCGATCGTCGACTTCCCGATGCCCGAGGAGGAGCACCGCCGGCTGCTGTGGGCGCGCAACCTGTCGCCCGAGCTCCCGGTGCAGGACGGCATCGACCTCGACTTCCTCGCCCGCCGGTTCAAGATCTCCGGCGGCAACATCCGCAACGTGTGCGTGACCGCCGCCTACCTCGCCGCCGCGGCCGATCGCACGGTGAGCATGGCCGACCTCGTCCGCGCCACCGAGCGCGAGTACCGGAAGCTCGGCCGGCTGACCGTCGAGGCGGAATTCGGCGAGTACTACGACCTGGTCACGGCCACGGAGTCCTGAATCGTGCCCCTGGAGATGCCCGATGCTGCCCCCGCCCGCTGATCGATCTGCGACGCCCGACCCGCTGGACGAGGCGCTGGCGACCCTCGACGCGCGCGCGAAGGCCCTCAGCGACGCGGCGAACGAGCTGTTCAAAGCCGTGGCCAGGGTCGTCGCCGACGCGGTCCGGGTCGAGGCCGCGGCGATTGTCGAGGCGCAGGCGGATCACAGCCTCGAGTTGGGTGGCAAGGGCCTCAAGCAGCTGCGGGCCGAGGTCGACGGCTGGTGCGACCAGGCCGGCGCCGCCACCCGCCGGCGGCTGATCGCCCCGGACGGCAGCCCGCCGATCTGGCCCCAGGCGTGGACGTTCCCGACCCCGCCGGTCAAGATCCTGGACGCGGACCGCGTGCCATTCACGTCCGCGGGCCAGCCGCTGCCGCCGCGGGTCGACAACGCGATCCGGTCGCTCATCGCCGACGGCGTGGCCGCCCTCGTCGCGGCCGGCTATGACCTCAGCCACGACCCCGGGTGGGAGACCGCCGCCGACGGCCGCGTCGTCCGGTACCTCGGCGCCTACCGGCCATCGCCCGTTCTGTTGAGCGCCGCACGCGCGTACGCAAGCCGGCGGGGCGGATACATCAGCGCTGTCGACCGCGTGCTGTGGCTGCGGGCGGTCGCGGCGGCCGCGGAGGCGGAAGCGGCCGCCAACCGCGAGCAGGAGGCGAAGCGCTCGAAGGCGGCCCAGCAATGGGCGGAGGCCGGCTCCCGGGACTGACCGCTCTCGCGGCCGGGGCGGTCGGGTCGGCGACGTCGCGCGGATCCCGGCGATCTCCCGCCACCAGCCCCGCGTACCGTGACAGAACCGAAGCTGGCGACCGTAAGCCGGCGCGTCGTCAGGCCAAACCAGCTTCGTTCATGTCACTGCGCCGCGCGGGAGTGCTTCTGACATGCAATTCGGGCGATTCGAGCCCGAGGCGACGCTTGGTGAACCGGCGAACGGTCAACAACGTCGGTTGTGGCAGGAAGTCGGGCCGCCTTCGCGGGACGGTCCGAGGCCCAATCCTCAGCCGGGAACGGCGACGGTCGCCCAGATCGTCACGGGGATGAACACGCCGCCATCGTCGACGACGACGGACACGGTGGCCATCACCTTGTCGCCGGCCTCGAGGGCCGGGAGGTGCGCCGTCGTCTCCACCGCCCAGCCTGGGCCGGCGTCCACGCGCCCGGCGTCGAAGCCGGCACTGACGTTCTCCGGGTTCAGCAGCTCGCGCCAGACGCCGACCTCTGCGCGCGCCGACGCGAGCTCGACGGGGAGGACGCCGCTGCCCCGATGAACGAGGCGGACCCGAAGGCCGCCAGCTACCAGCTCCGGCTCGAGGGCGATCGCCGCCAGTGGCGAATCCGTGCGCTCATCAGCAAGCCGCCGGCACGCGGCGAGGAGGTCTCCCCACGGCGCCGCGACGTCCACACCAGCCTCGAACACCGACCGCTTTTCGCCGATCTCGAGCTGCTCCACGCTCGCGTCCGCCGGCAGCGATCCTGGCCCTGGCGCCGCAGACGACCCGACGGCCGCCACCAACCGCGCGATCTCCGCGGCGGAGCCGGCCGACAGCGAGCCGCCGAACCGGCCGACCACGGGTGCGATCGAGCGCCACAGCCGGAACGAGCCGTCGGCGTCGACGTCCAGGAGCTCTCGCTCGGGTGGGAACATCGACGACAGCCGCCGCCACGTGACGAGCGTCATTGCGGCCCCGCGGTCCAGATGAGGCCGGGGTAGGCGGCGCGGACGATGCGCACGAACTCCTCCAGGTGGCGGGGCTCGACGGCGTGGTCGTGCGGCTCCGTCCCGCCGAGAATCTCCGGGTTGCCCATGATGCTCCGGCTCGCGTACGAGAACACGGACTGGATCGTCCACTTGCTGCCCTCGGGCAGCTTGTCGCGCATTGCCTCGACGAGGGACTTGGAGAACACGCCGGAGTACTTCGCGTCGTACGCCGTCTGGATCTGCTGCGCAAAGTCGCCCTGCTGCGCGGTGGCCGGCACGCCACTGACGATCAGGCCGACGCCGGTCAGCAGGGTCGTAGCTGTCGGAGCCCGTTTCGTCGCGTCCTCCAGGTACAGCGCGGCGTGGAGATCGACGGCGATGTCAGCTGCCGTCCTGCCGGAGGTGTTGGCGGGACCCGTCTTGTCCTGGGCGGTGATCTTTCGGTAGTCGCCATGGGTCCGCTGGTACTCGTCCTGGAGACCGACGAGGTGCCCGAACTCGTGCGGCGCGGTCGACGCCTTCATCGCCGGGAACCACATCCCGGCGTTCGCGCGGTCCTCCGGGGCTGGTGGTCCCCCGGGGGTCTTGTTCTGTTTCACGCGGATCGCCTTCTCGGCGCCGGGGCGGTTCTCAAGGCCGAAACGAATCGGGACCTTCTGCCCGCCGCTCTCGACGGCCGCGAACTTGTTCCAGACGGTGTCGATCTGGCCTTGCCAGGTCGTGATGGGGACGGTCACACCGGCGTCGGGCTTGAACTCCACCGGGACGCGGACGGTCAGCTCGCGCTGTTGGAGCACGTACTCGAACCGGCCCTGGACGGTGGTGGTCTCGCCCTCCGTCATGTGCTGGGCGATCTTGTTGGTGAACGTGCCGGCGGCCTGGATCTGGAGCAGGTCGAGCGCCTTGCGCAGGTCGTCGCCGCTGAGCTCGTCCTGGAGGTCGCGGTCGAGGTGGTTGCCCGTCAGCGCGAGGTACTCCCGCTGGATGGCGCTGGATCTCCGTCGGGCTCGCGCCCGGTGAGCGCGTTGAAGATCTCGTCTTCCTCGGTGCCCCAGCCCGCCATCGCCTCCTTGAGGTGGACCGCGATGTCCCTCGCCCGGTTGGCGGTCGCCGCCTGCTGCTCGTCGGCCGTCGCGGTCGCCCCGGGCGCCGCCTGTCCCCGCAGCAGCGCGTTGGCGCGCGCGAGCTCGCTGCCGCTGAACTCATCGTCGATTTCGGACTGCAGCGTGTGGTCGTAGTTGCGCAGGTAGGCCTCGCGGATGGCGTCAATGTCGGCCGTTGTGCGACCCGACAACGCGCCGTACACGGCCTCCTCGTCGGTGCCCCAGCCCGCCATGGCGTCGTGCAGGCGCTTTGCGATCGCATCCGCCTGCTGGGCATCGACCGCTCGCTGGATCGTGATCGGGGCGTTCGCGCGCGCGCTCAGGGCCTGCACGGTGGCGCGGTTGCCCGCCGTCGCCTGGAGACCCACGAGCGAGCCCGGTGTCATCACGGTCGCGTCGATCGACGACGACGCCGGCGCGGTCGACGGCCCGGGGGCCTGCGGGACGGCCGCCGGCGCGCGGACGGCGGCCTGCGGCCCGGGGACGGGTACCGCGCGGGTTCGCATGTCCGCGATCCTATCGACGCCCTCGCGGGGCCGGGTGCCCATTGGGGCAGACTTCCGGGCGGTACCCTCCGGGCCCATTGCGAACGCGCCCGCGGTGGTCGATCCTGAACCCACCGACAGGAGGACCGCGATGCGCGATTTCGAGCTCGATGCGGCCACGCGGAGCGTCCGCGCGCCCGAGCGCGACCCAGCCACGGCGGCGCCGGATGCCGCGCAGCCGCTCGCCGGTGGCCGGTCGCCCGCGCTCGACGCATCGACGCTGATGCGCCTGCAGCGCACGGCCGGCAACGCGGGCGTCGTCCAGCTGCTCGCCGGGGACGAGGAGGCGCAGGCGTCGCCGGTCCGCGACGTGGTCGGGTCGGGCGGGGGAACGCCGCTCGACGAGGGCACCCGCTCGACGATGGAGTCGGCGTTCGGGCAGTCGTTCGAGGACGTCCGCGTGCACACCGACGACCGGGCGTCGAAGTCGGCCGAATCGGTCGGTGCCAACGCCTACACGGTCGGGTCCGACGTCGTGTTCAAGAGCGGTCAGTTCGATCCCGGGCACACCGGTCGGCCAGCGCACGATCGCCCACGAGCTCGCCCATGTCGTCCAGCAGTCGAGCGGCCCGGTCGATGGCACCGATGCCCCTGGCGGCATCCGGATCAGCGACCCGTCGGACCGCTTCGAGCGGGCCGCCGATCAAACGGCGAACGATGTGATGGGCTCCGTGTCGTCGGCGCGGTCCACGCCGTCAGCGGCCTCGTCCGGCGCGACGGCGGTCGCCCAGCTCGAGGCGGACGATCAGGCGGGCGTGCCGGCCGTCCAGCGCGAGGAGCTGCCCGAGGAAGAGGAGCAGGCCGGTCCGGCCTGAACGGGGCCTAGATCAGGCCCTCGCGGATCGCGTACGCGACCGCGTGGGCTCGGTTGCGCAGCTCCAGGCGCGACGTCACGTCGTGGATGATGTTCTTGACGGTGCGCTCGGAGTAGAACAGGCGGCGCCCGACCTCGGCCGTGTCGTAGCCATCGGCGAGCAGCCGCAGGACCGCGGCCTCCCGCTCGGTGAGACCGGAGAACGTCAGCCCGCGCGGTGACAGGACCTGGCGCTGCAGCTGCCCGACCTGGCGCAGCAGCCGGCCGAGGAGGTCCGGGGGCAGCGTGCCTTCGCCCGCCGCGGCGGACCGGATCGCGGCCGCCAGGTTGCCCGCGGTCGCCTCGCTGCGCCGGATCACGCCCGTCACGCCGGCCTCGGCCGCCGCGAGCAGCGAGCGGTCGTCCACGCGCGAGACGAGCAGCACGATTCGTCGCACGCCGCGGCCGCGCAGCGCGCGCATCTCCGCCAGGACCTCCGGGGCGACCTCCTCGGCCACCACGAGCGCAACGGAGTCTTCCGGCGGCACGTCGTCGGCCACCACGACGAAGCCCTGGGCCCGCCGGAGCTGGCTCGCGATGCCGGCCCTCGACAGTGGATCGGATGCCCGGACGGCGACCGAGATCGGGGCCTTGATGGGCATCAGGTTCGGCGACCATTCGTGCACTCCCCATCGGTCCCCGCCAACGGCAGCCCGGGAAGAGCGGCAGCCGGAAGACCTCGGCGGACCCTACCGCCCGGGGGTGTCCGGCCAGTCAACGTGCACTTAACGGGCAGCCGGAAATGCCCCCAAAGGACGCCCGAAAGGACTATCTGCCCATGCCCGGGGACCTGTTCGGGTGGGGAGCACGCGGCTACACTCACGCTCGTGGGTGCATCCGTCACGCTGGTCACACCTGCCCTGGCGGTCGAGCCGGGACAGGAAACCACCGCCGAGGTGCGGGTCCGGAATACCGGCAGCGTCGTCGACGAGTTCTCGCTCGACGTCATTGGCGACTCCGCCGGCTGGGCGGTCGCCGAGCCCGCGGTCATCTCCCTCTTCCCCGGGCGCCGAGGCCACCGCCAAGCTCGTCTTCCGGCCGCCGCGCGCCGCCTCGACGCCGGCGGGTGTCGTCCCGTACGGCGCTCCGGGCACGTTCCCGCGAGGACCCCGCGGGATCCGCCGTGGAAGAGGGCTCGATCAACGTCGGGACGTTCCTCGATCCGTTCGCCGAGCTGGCGCCCCGCACGTCGCGCGGCTCGCGCACCGGGACCCACGACCTCGCGATCGACAACCGCGGCAACGCGCGCCTCAACGCCGAGGTCGAGGGGACGGACGCCGATCGCAACCTCAAGTTCGACATCAACCCGCCGGGCGTCGTCGTCGAGCCCGGCATGGCGGGCTTCGCCAAGGTCCGGGTCAGCCCGGTCAAGCGGTTCTGGCGCGGCCAGCCCAAGACCCGCCCGTTCCAGCTGTTCGTCAAGCCCGAGGGCGGCGTCCCGATCACGATCGACGGCACGCTGCTCCAGGAGTCGGTCCTCCCGCCCTGGTTCCTGAAGGCGCTCCTGGCCCTGATCGTGCTGCTGATCGCGCTCGTGCTGATCTGGCTGCTGCTGCTCAAGCCGACGATCCAGACCGCCGCCAGCGACGCCGTCGCCTCGCCGCTGGCGAGCCTCAAGGCCGACGTCAACGACGCGCTGGGCGCCGCCGGCCTGCCGACCATGGCGCCCGAGCCGAGCGCCGGTGGCGGCGGCGGCGCCCCCACGCCCCCCGCGGCCGCGACGCCCGCACCCAGCGGCGGTGACGGCGGGCCATCGGCGGCCCCGTCCAGCACGCCCGGCGTCGTGATCCCGGGCCTCGGCAACCCGGTGGACGGGCGGCTTGATCGCTCAGCACCCGCGTGTCGACCCGGACGGAACCCTGTTCGTCACCGACTTCGTGTTCTCGAACCCGAACGGCGCCGAGGGCGGCGCTGGTCGTGCTGCGCAACGACACGCCGCTGCTCCAGCTCCGGCTCGAGAACTTCCGCGACTACGACCTCCACTTCGTCACGCCGATCGTCGTCGGGCCCGACGACACCCTGAACCTGTCCCTCGCCTGCACGAGCCCGGGGTCGTGCGATCCCGCGGTGTTCTACTCCGGGTACGTGCGGCCCTGAGAGCCCTGGCCCGACCGGTGGCCGCCCTCGCGCTCGTCCTGGCGCTGCTGGCGCCTGCCGGGTCCGTGCAGCTCGCGGCCGCGGTGCAGACCCCGGAAGGACCATTCCCCGGGCGCGAGACGCCGCCCCAGGCCCCGCTGCCGCCTCCGCCCGGCCGGACGACGCTCGTCTCCCAACGGACTGGCGGCGGCTTCCCCAACGACGCCTCCGCGGAGCCGTCGATCTCCGCCGACGGCCGGTACGTCGCGTACGCCTCGTCCGCCTCGAACATCGCCGGTGGCGGTGCTGCCGCCACGGGGACGCTGCCGGCCGTCTTCGTCCGCGATCGACAGCGCGGGACGACGATCCGGCTCCCGCTGCCCGCCGGGCTCGACCGCCGGAGGCCAGGCGCGCGACCCGTCGATCTCCGCCGACGGCAGCGTGATCGCCTTCACCTACCAGCCACCGCAGGGGTTCAGCGCGGTCGGCACCCTCGTGATCGCCTGGGACCGCGCCACCGGACGATCCGCAGTGGTCTCGCGGACGAGCGGCGGCAACCCGGCGGACCGCAGCCGCGAGCCGTCCGTCTCTGCGACGGGCCGGTTCGTCTCGTTCACGTCCGAGAACGCGAACATGGTCGCGGGTGACGGCCCCAACGCCGACATCTTCCGCTTCGACCGCCAGCGCCGGAAGACGATCCTGGTCTCCGTCGGCTTCAACGGCGGCCCGACGGGCGCGACCAGCGCCGCCTCGTCGATCTCGGCGAACGGCCGCCTGATCGCCTACGCGTCCGATGGTGGGGACGTCATCACCCACACGAACACGGGCTCCGGCATGCAGGTCTATATCCGGGACATCGCGGCGGTCCGTCCCGAGCAGATCAGCCTCGCGCGGGGCGACGCCCCCGACGGCGCGTCGGGCGCGCCCGCCATCTCGGCGAACGGCTCGGTGGTCGCGTTCGAGTCGGCGGCCTCGAACCTGGTCGCCGACGACGGCAACTCGGCCCCGGACGTGTTCCGGCGGGACCGTGATGCGGGCGAGACGACGATGGTCTCGGTGACGCCCGATGGCCGCGCCGGCACCGGCCAGAGCCGCCTGCCCGCGATCTCGGCCGATGGGCGGATGGTCGCGTTCCAGTCGACCGCGGACGATCTCGTGTCGCTCGGCGCGGCTGTCGCGGATGCCCACCTCGCCGCCTCCGCGCCGACGCCCCTGACCGAGGTCTACGAGCGTGACGTCGTCGCGAACGACACGGTCCTCGTGTCGGTCGCCCGCAACGGCCGGCCGGGCGGCAAGCTCAGCCTGATGGCCACGGTCGGCGGCAACGGACGGTTCGTCGCGTTCGCCTCGCTCGCGGACACGCTGGTCGCCAACGATCGCCTCGGCAACGCCGACGTCTTCCTGCGCGACATGCCCCCGGTGCCCCGGTTGAACCCGGCCACGATCAACTTCGGCAGCCACCCGGTCGGTTCCGCAGCCGTCCCCGGGGCGGCCACGCTCGTGAACACCGGCTGGGGCCCGCTCGCCGTGCACCACGCCTCGATCGCCGGACCGGCGAGGGCGGACTACCGGGTGGTCGCCGACGCGTGCGACGGCCGCGTCCTGCACCGCACCGAGGCGTGCACCGTCACGGTCGAGTACTCCCCGCACCAGAAGGGCGCGCGGCCGGCGACGCTCGCCGTGCCCGACTCGTTCACCGGGTCGCCGAGGACGGTGGCGTTGCGGGCGTCGGGGTCACAGGCCCGCCTCCAGCTCGACCAGGAGGCCGGCCCGCCGGGGACCGTGGTGGTCGCGACGGGATCCGGGTTCCCGGCCAACACCCAGCTCCGGCTGTCGTGGAGTCTCGGCATCACGCCCAAGATCCCGGTGATCAGGACCGACGAGCACGGACGGTTCCGGATGCAGGTCCTCGTGTTCCACAACGACCTGGTCGGCCCACGCGACCTCCGCGCGACGCCCGTCGCGGCCTCCGCGTTCCCACCCGTATCGGCGACCATGCTCGTGACACGCCCGTCGGTCGCGCCTCCCGGGTTCCTCATGATCCGGCGCCTGATCGACCTCCCCCTCGTGCTCCTGATGCGAGGCTAAGAACGGAATGACCGACGACACGCGGACAATCTGCAAGCGCTGCGGCTTCACCAACATCCCGGGCGATCAGTTCTGCGGCTCCTGCGGAACGTTCCTGGAGTGGGACGGAGTGCCCGTCGATGACGGGCCGGCTGTCGTCGACCCGGCCCCGCCGCGGGACCCGCTGCCGGCCTACACGCCGGCGCCCGTCCCGGCGACGGCGGCCCCTGCAGACCCCGGCAGCGGGTACGGCCTCGTTCGCTGCCCCGCCTGCGGGACGGCCAACCCATCGGGCAGGACGTTCTGCCAGTCGTGTGGGACCACCCTCGCCGCCGCGGAGCTTGTCGAGACGGCGTCGCCCGAGCAGATCGCGAAGGCGGTCGCCTGGACGGCCACGCCAGACCCGACGCCCGCGCCGACCGGGAAGTCGGATTCACGGGGCGGCTCGTCGGGGTCGCGCGGCATCCCGGGCTGGGTCCTCTGGGTGGGCCTCATCGGCGTGCTCGTCGGTGTCGCGATCGTGCTCGCGGGCATCGCGCTGCGCGGCCAGAGCCCCGGCACCGGGGCGACGGGAAGCTCAGGTCCGTCGGGACCGGCGTCGAGCGCGGGCGCGGGATCGGGCGCTCCCGATGGCTCTTCTGCGCCAGGAACGGCGGTGCCGCTGCCGCTGTCGGGGGCGAAGGCATCGTCGGAGGTCGCGGCGAAGTTCGCGGCGGGCAAGGCGATCGACGGTGACCCGGCGACCAGCTGGCAGGAGGGCAAGGCACAGGAGAAGGGCGAGTGGATCGAGGTGACGCTTGATCCGTCGCGTGTCGACACGCTGCTCATCCGGAACGGCTACGGGGCCTCGCAGGCGCTGTTCAAGGGCAATCGGCGCCTCAAGGACGTCGAGATCTCGATCAACGGCGGGGCGCCGATCCCGGTGCGCCTGAAGGACGTGATGAAGGAGCAGGAGGTCAACCTCGGCGGCGCGTCCGGCGCGAGGACCGTGCGGATCACGATCGTGTCGACCTACCCCGGGGCGAAGACGTCTGTTCCCAATACGCCGTTCGACGACGCCGCCGTGAGCGAGATCTCCATCCTCGGCGTTCCGGGCGGCTAGGGGAGCGGCATGAGCGCGTTCGGCGCCGGCGTCGGCAAGGCCGTCGGGAGCCTCGGCGGGCCGCAGATCGCCGCGATCGTCGTGGCGGGCGGCCTCCTGGTCGGAGCCATCGGCGGCGGGTTGGTTGGCGGCGGGGGATCCGGCCAGCAGGGGACGACGCAGGCGACGCTGTCGATCTATCCCTGCCCGGACTCGGGGCCCGCGCTCGCCACTGTGGGTTCCGGCCAGAAGTTCCTCGTCACCGGCAAGAACGCCGACGGCAGTTGGGCGCGCATCTACTACCCGCTCCCGGGCCGAACGGAAGCCTGGGTCCCGTCCGGTCCGCTCCAGATCGACGGCTCCCTGGCCGCGCAGCCGGTCGTGCCGTGCTCGCCGGTCGTCGCCGGCGCGACCGCGTCCGTGGAGCCGAGCTCCAGCCTGACGGCCATCGAGGACAACAGCCCATCGCCCGGTCCGACCGCGGAGCCGACGGTCACCCCCGGCGGCGGCGGGCCGTCGCTGTCGAGGCTGGCGGCGAGCTCCGGCACGATCGCCGGTGGTCCCCAGCGCTACTGCACCAAGGCGGCGCGCTCCGTCACGATCAGCGTCAGGGTCACCGACCCGGACCCGATCGCGGGCGTGGTCCTGTCGTACCGGAGGCCCGGCGCATCCGACTTCGCGACCAAGCGCATGACGCGGACCGGCAGCTCGGACACGTGGCAGGCGACGCTCGCGACCGATGCCGACGGCATCAGCGGGCCAGGCCGCCTTCGGTTCTTCGTCAGCGCCACCGATGCGGCGCCGAATCCGGGGGCGGCACACATCCCCGATCCCGGGTCGCGGACGATCGATGTCGCCGACTGCTCCAACGTCGGACCCACCCTGGCCTCACTGCGGGCCGCCCCGGGCACGGTCTCCACCAACCTCGCGGCCTGCCAGTCCAAGCCGAAGACGACCACGATCTCGGTCGATGCCACGGATATCGACGGCGTTGCCGGGGTCACCCTCCACTACCGGTTGCCGGGCGACGGCTCGTTCCGCGACGCCAAGATGGCGAAGAACGGGAACCGGTGGCAGGCGAAGGTCACGCCGGTCGATCAGCGGCCCAACGCGGACGGCAAGGCGACGTACTACATCACGGGCGACGACGACCTTGGAGCGACCGGCAAGTCGGCGACGCGGACGTTCACGGTCAATCGCTGCAACTTCCCGGCGGCCCTCTTCTTCCGCGACAGCACCGGGGCGGCCTGTCCAGTGAGCACGATCTCGCTCTACTTCCAGGCGAGCGATCGCGACGGGCTGTCCGCCTCGGGCGCGACCGTCTCCTACACCTATCTGCGAAAGAACGGGCACAAGACGACGCTCAAGGTGAAGCCGTTCAGCGCCGTCCAGGACACCAAGGGCACCTGGACCTTCATCTTCCACATCCCGGTCACCAACAACTGGGCATCCACCGGGTCGATGACCGCATTCATGAAGACCACCGACAAGTACGGCGGGACCGGCAAGGTCTCCGTGCCCTACGACTTCCCGCAGGGATGCTGACCCGATGAGCCGCGTCGTCGCGTTCCTGCCCAAGGTCGTGCTGTTCGGCGTGATGGTCGTCGTCGGCTTCGTCGTGAGCTCGGCCGTCGTCCAGTCGCTCCAGGACCGCTCGCCGCGCTCGGCGGCGACCGAGGCGCCCGACTATGTTCTCGCCGGCGCTCCGGACACGCCCGGCGGGTCGTCCCAGCCCATCGCGTTCAACGTCGAGCCATCGGGCTCGCCCGAGGCGCTCGAGTCGCTCGCCCCGGCCGACCTGACCGCCGCCGCCGACAGCCTCCTCGGCGCCCAGCCCGCGGTGTACAAGAACCCGTCGGGGTTCCCGCGCATCCCGCCGATCTCGCAGTTCGACGGCGGCGCGTTCCAGGGCGCCAACTGCACGCTCACCTCGGGCGCGATGCTGGCCCGCCTCGGCTACGGCATCGTGACCTCCGGATCGACCCTCCGCACGCTCCAGGACGACCAGGACGGCGGCACCGACCTCAACGACCTCAACCAGGCGCTGTGGCGCGGCTACGGCGTGAGCTTCCCGACCGGCTACCTCCGACCCGACCAGCTCAAGAACCTGCTCGCCAAGGGCTACGGCACGGTCATCCAGGGCGACTACTCCAAGATCCCGCGCTCGCTGCGCCTCCAGAAGGACTTCCTCGGCGGCCACGCGATCTACCTCGATGGCTACTACCCGGGCAACCCCGGCCAAGCACATCCCGGAGGCCTACTACGTGATCGACCCACTGGGTCGGCCGCACTCGGGGTACGAGGGGGACTGGTGGCCGGCGTCGGTGGTCGACGACTTCGGGACGGCGTACGGCGGCGGCCACATCCCGGCGATGTGGGCCTATCCGCCGGGCGGGGTGCCGCCCGAGGTGGTGGGCCCGGACGTGCTGCCGATCCCGCACGGTGGCGGTGGCGGCGGCTCGTCGACCCCGGCGCCCGGCGTGACGCCCGCCCCCGGCGAGAGCGCGTCGCCCTCACCATCGGCCGAGCCCGGTGACCTGCCGCCGCCTCCGCCGCCCGTCGACACGCCGTTCGATACCTTCCCCGATCTCGGGGGCCAGATCCTGATCCCGATCCTCGAGATCTGCCTGGGTGACCCACCGCCATCCGGCTGTCCGACGGGGGTCGAGGCCACGTTCCAGTACACCCCGTCGACCGTGCTCCAGATCTCGCCGGGACCCACGGTCACGGTCGTGTTCGTCGACTCGGATCGGCCCAACACCGCGATCGTCGGGTTCACGGTCGACCCACCAGCGCCGGCGACGGTTCACTACTGGCAGCACGACGGCACGCCCGCGACCGTTCTCGGCCCGTCGTCGATGTCGTCGATCACGCTGTTCGGCACGACGATCCAGCTCGCGAACCTCGACGTGCTCGCGTCGACGGCGTACGACTTTCAGGCGATCGCCGGGCGGCGGCCTGTCGGTGGGCAGCAGCCCCGTCGGCCAGTTCACGACCGGCAACGGCGTCGAGCAGTTCGACGTGGCGCTGTCGCAGGTCGCCGTCGCCGGTGTTCCAGCTCCAGGATGGCCTGTCGCCGTACCTGCACCAGGCGCCCGACGCGTTCGCGCAGCCGCTCGTGCAGCTCGTCGATCTCGGGCGGGTCGTCGTGCGACGACGAGATCTCGTTCGGCGGCGTGGGCTACTGCGCGGACCTGGGCGCCATCCCGCCTGCCGACGGCGGCTGCACGCAGGCGGCGGTGACCTATGCCCTCTCGGGGATCGACGCCGACAGCGTGCTCGTCCGCGCATTCCCGACCGAGGAGGGGACGACGACCGATGGCGACACGAGCCTCGAAGGCGTGCTGGAGGCCGCCGGGCCGGCGCCGTCGGGCGAGGTCGGGGTGGGCTGCCTGGCGTCGGGGCTGACGTACCACATCGTGCTCGACGCGGTCGGCGACGACCGCGGGATCCTCGCCTCGGCGGACGTGACCATTCCCTAGCCCGGGGTTAGGATCGGGGCATGGTTGCCCATCGGCATCGCGTGGTCATCATCGGCGGCGGCTTCGCCGGCCTGTACGCGACGAAGAACCTCGGCAAGGCCCAGGACCTCGTTGACGTCACGCTGATCGACCGGCGCAACCACCACCTGTTCCAGCCGATGCTCTACCAGGTCGCGACCGGAGCGCTGTCGCCGGGCGAGATCGCGCAGCCGCTGCGCTCGATCGTCCGCCGCCTCCGGAACACGACGGTGCTGCTGGGCGAGGCGGTCGATGTCGATGCCGAAGCGCGCGAGGTCCGGCTGTCCGATGGCGGGCCCGTGCCCTACGACACGCTGATCGTCGCGACCGGCGCCCATCACGCCTACTTCGGTCACGACGACTGGGCGCCCTACGCCCAGGGCCTCAAAACCATCGACGACGCCATCGAGATCCGGCGCCGGATCCTGATCGCCTTCGAGGCCGCCGAGCGCGAGGCGGACCGGGCCCAGCGCAAGGCCTGGATGACGTTCGTGCTTGTCGGTGGCGGCCCGACCGGCGTCGAGCTCGCCGGGGCGCTGGGCGAGATCAAGAACGACACGCTGCGCAACGACTTCCGCTCGATCCGGCCGCGGGACGCGACGATCCTGCTGGTGGAGGCGATGGACCGCCTCCTGCCGACCTACCCGCCGGACCGGTCCGCCTCGGCCCGCCGGCAGCTCGAGCGGCTGGGGGTAACGGTCCGGACGAAGACCCGGGTCGTCGGCGTTGACGAGCATTCCGTGCGCGTCGCGACAGAGTCCGGCACCGAAGAGGTGATCGAGGCGCGGACCGTGCTGTGGGCGGCGGGCGTGCTGGCGGCGTCCTTCGGGCGCAAGGTCGCGGCGGCGACGGGCGCCGAGACCGACCGCAGCGGGCGTATCCGCGTGCAGCCCGACCTCACGATCCCCGGGCATCCCGAGATCTTCGTGGTGGGCGACGCGGCGGTCCAGCCATGGAAGCCGGACCGGCCGACCCCGGGCGTCGCGCAGGGCGGCATCCAGGGCGGGACGTACGCGGCGAAGACGATCGTCGCCCGCCTGCGCGGCCTGCCGACGAAGCCGTACCGCTACAGCAACCGCGGCGACGTGGCGGTGATCGGGCGGCTCGCCGGCGTGACCGACATCCCGTGGATGGGCCCGTTCGGGCGCCAGGGCGGGTTCATCGCCTGGCTGCTGTGGCTGGGGATCCACATCGTGTACCTGATCGGCTTCGCGAACCGGATCGTCGTCACGACGCGCTGGGCGTTCTCGTTCCTGACCCGCGGGCGCTCGACCCGGCTGATCACCGGACAGCCGCTGGTGCCCCACATCGAAGAGCCGCTGGTCATCGACGCGGAGGAACGCGAGACCGAGCGCGTCTAGGCCGCTTTGCCCCGATTCGCCGCGACGATGCCGGCCAGGCGCGCGATCCCGGGCTCGATCGCCGGCTCCGCGATCGCGCCGTAGCCGAAGATCAGGCCGCCCGGGCCGGGCGCGATCCGGCGAGTGGCCAGGCTGCCGATCGCGATGCCCGACGCCTGGGCACCGGCGACCACGGCAGCCTCGTCGACGTCGTCGGGCAGCCACGCGAGGACGTGGAGTCCCGCGGCCGCTCCCACGGGCCGGACGTCGGGCAGGCTCCTCGCGAGGGCCGCGAGGAGCGAGTCACGGCGGCCACGATAGATCAGGCGCATCCGCCGCAGATGGTGGTCCAGCTCGCCGCGCTGGAGGACGTCGGCGAACGCCAGCTGGTCCAGCGCCGCGGAGCCCATGTCGGCGGCTTGCTTCGCCTCGATCAGCCGGTCCGTCATGTGGGGCGGCGAGACGAGCCAGCCGAGGCGCAGGCCCGGGGCCAGCATCTTGCTCGCGGTGCCCGCGTAGATCACGTTGTCGCGATTCAGGCCCTGGATGGCGCCGATGGGCTCGCGGTCGTAGCGGAACTCGGCGTCGTAGTCGTCCTCGATGATCAGCGCGCCGCGGCGGACGGCCCAGTCCACCAGGGCGGCGCGACGCTCGGGCGGGAGGACGGCGCCCGTCGGGTACTGGTGGGCGGCGGTGATCACGACGCCGTCGAGATCGAGGCCATCGAGGAGGTCCACGCGAAGCCCGAGCTCGTCGACCGGGACGCCGACCGAGTCGAGGCCCGCCTGTGCGAGCGTGGCGCGGTACTCGGGATCCGACGGGTCCTCGACGGCGATCCGACGGGCGCCGGCGGCCCGCATCGAGCGCGCGGTCAGGGCGAGCCCCTGCGCGAACCCCGTGCAGATCACGACGTCGGCCGGATCCGCGCAGGCGCCACGGGCTCGGTTGAGGTACGTGGCGAGCGCGACGCGCAGCTCCGGGATGCCGTGACCGTTGAGGTACGTGAGTCGCTCGCTCGGGGCGCCGGTCAGAACGCGCCGCAGGCTCCGCAGCCAGGCGGCCCGCGGGAACTCGGCAACGTCTGGGCGGCCGGGCCGGAAGTCGTAGTCGACCGTCGGGGGCTGGAGGCTCGGGCGGTGGACCTCGGTGACCGTGGCGTTGCGGGCGACGCGCGTGGCGCCGCCCGGCGTGCTGGCGAGGTAGCCCTCGGCGGTCAGCTGCGCATAGGCCTCCACGACGATGCCGCGCGAAACCGCCAGCTGGGCGGCGAGCGCCCGGGTTGAGGGGAGGGCGGTGGTGGCGGGCAGGCGGCCGTCGCGGATCGCCTCGCGGAGTGCCTGCTCCAGCTGGTGGTGGAGCGCGTGCGGGCGGTCGCGATCGAGGATCACGAGCAGCTCGAGGTTTGAACTGGTCCTCGTTCTTGCCATCGAACCGGACCTTATCAGAGGTCCGGTCCTGCGTCACGATGGATCCATCAACTCGCACCCAGCAGCCCGGAGGTCCGACGTGGACACCTTCTTTGTCATCGCTTCGTTTGCCGCTCTCTTCGCCGTCTTCGGGACCATCGCCGCGATCGTCGGCGAGGACACGCGGGACGGCTTCGACGATCATCGATCGATGCGGTACCTGACCCTGAATCCGCGGCACCGGTAACGGCGGTGACCGACTGGACGACCTTCGCCGGGGCGGCGCCCGAGCTGGCCTCGGCGGGTCGCCGCCTCCTCGAGCGATCGGGGAGCGGGTCCGGCCTGCTGGCCACGGTCCGCGACGGCGTCCCGCCGCGGATCAGCCCGGTCACCGTAGGGATCGTCGACGGGCGCCTGCTGGTGTTCGTGATCGTCGGCTCCGCGAAGGACCGCGACCTGCTCGACGATGGCCGCTACGCGCTCCACGCCCACCAGGACCCGGCGGTCCCGCACGAGTTCCAGGTTCGGGGCGGCGCTGCCGAGGTGACCGACCCCGCGGTGCGCGCCGCGGCCGCCGCCGACTGGAAGTTCGAGGTCGACGACACCTACCGCCTGTTCGAGCTCGGCATCGACCACGCCCTCCTCGGCGAGCGCGCCGACCCCGACGCCTGGCCGCCGGTCTACCGCTCCTGGCGGGCTGCCGGCTAGAACAAGACGACCTGGCGGGCGGCCTGGCCGGCCCGGAGGCGGTCGAAGGCGTCTTCGAGGTCGGTGAGCGGCAGGCGTCGGTCGATGAGGCGGTCGATCGGCAGGCGACCGGCGAGGAACCATTCGGCGTAGCGGGGGAAGTCGATCGCCGCCACCGCCGATCCGTAGTTGGAGCCGATGATCCGGCGGCCACCGTCGACGAACGGGAATGCCTCGAAGCTCGCCGTCTGCCCGAACGCGGTCAGCCCGACCAGGACCGCCGTCCCGCCCGGCGGCAGCGCGGCCACCGCCTGCTCGATCGTCGCCGGCAGCCCGATCGCCTCGAACACGTAGTCCGGACCGCCCTCGCCGGCCGCCACCCGGATGCCCTCGACCGTCGCCCCGGGGTCCTTCGGGTCCGCCTGCACCCAGTGCGTCGCCCCGAGCGAGCCGGCGAGATCGATCTTGGCCCGGTTCACATCCACCGCGATGATCCGCCGCGCACCGGCGAGCACGGCGCCCATCACGCACGACAGCCCGACCCCGCCGAGGCCGATGACCGCGACCGTCGAGCCCGCGGGCACCTCGGCCGTCTTGATGACCGCGCCCACGCCCGTCGAGACGCCGCAGCCGATGAGCGCGGCGACCTCGGGCGGCACGCCGTCGGGCATCGGGACCACCGCGGTCGCCGGCACGACCTGGGCGGTGGCCATCGTCCCGATCGAGAGGTAGGCGAGGACCGGCGAGCCGTCGGCGCGGGCGAGCCGCGACGTGCCGTCGGCCTGCGCGTGGTGGAGCGACGGCGAGCCCGAGCACAGCCACTGGCGGCCGCGCTGGCACTCGCGGCAGCGCAGGCAGGGCGCGTACCAGGACAGGGCGACGGAGCAGGCCCACGGCGGACGCGTCGAGCCCCGCCCCGACGGCCTCGATGACACCCGCGCCCTCGTGCCCCAGCACGATCGGCCCCGGGCGCTCCCAATCGCCGTCGCGCACGTGGAGGTCGGAGTGGCACACGCCCGACGCGGTCATGCGCACGAGGACCTCGCCCGGCCCCGGGTCGGCGAGGTGCAGCGTCTCGACGGTCGTGGGTTCGCCGGCGCGTTCGATGACGGCCGCCTGGATCTCGCGCATGCCCTTACGATGCCCGATCCAGCCGACGGTGTGCGGGTCCGGGCGAAAGCCACCCCCGTTCACGATGACGCCCCGGACATCAGATGCCGCGGGTGTCATCACGGGGCTAGGTCGGGACGTCAGCGACAGCCGGCCGATGCCGCGGGTGTCATCGCGTGGCTGGGGCCGGGCCAGCAGCCCACTTACCCCGTGTTCTGGAGCCCCGCCGCGATGCCGTTGATCGTGACGCCGATGACGTTGCGGATCGCGGCCTCGTCGGCGGGCGCGAGGTCGGGTCGGCGGAGGCGGCCGAGCAGCTCCACCTGGACGGCCGAGAGAGCATCGACGTACGGGTTGCGAAGGTCGATCGAGCGTTCGAGCGTCGGGTGGCCGGCCAGGAGGCGGTCGCGGCTGGTGATGAGCAGCAGCATCCGCACCGACCGGGCGTACTCGGCCTCGATCATCGCCCCGGATCGCGGTCGCCTCCGGACCCACCGCGAGGTCCGCGTACCGGTGGAACGTCCCGAGGTCGGCCTTGGCCAGCGACAGCTCGGCGTTGTCGAGCACGGACGCGAAGAATGGCCAGCGGCGGTACAGGGCGCCGAGGTGGTCGACGATCTCCTTGCCGCCCCGCTCGGTGATCGCCTCGAGCGCCGTCCCGAGGCCATACCAGCCGGGCAGGTTCGCCCGTGCCTGCGACCAGGCGAAGACCCACGGGATCGCGCGCAGGGCGTCGACGTCGAGGGGAGCGGCAACGGCCACGGCCCCGGCCGCCGGGCCCGAGGAACCGGCCCCCGGCCGCGCGGACGGCCGCGAGCCCAGCCCCAGGCCCGCGATCAGGTCGATCGGTGTTGCCGCGCGGAAGAAGGCCCCGAACGCGGGCCGCTCCACCAGCGACCGATAGGCCGTGCGCGAGACCGCCGTCAGCTCGGTCATCGTCGCCCGGCCGATCGCCGCGGCCTCCTCGGTCGCGCGCTCGTGCTCGGGCGTGGACGCGAGCAACGCGGCCGCCGTGACCTGCTCGAGGTGGCGCTGGGCGATCGAGACGTCGGCGAAGTGGCCGGCGATGACCTCGCCCTGTTCGGTGAACTTCAGCCGCCCGCCGACCGAGCCCGGCGCCTGGGCCAGGATCGCGCGGTTCGCCGGTCCGCCGCCGCGCCCCAGGGCGCCGCCACGCCCGTGGAACAGCGTGAGGGCGATGCCGTGCCGCCGCGACGTCGCAGTCAGCGCCTCCTGAGCCCGGTAGAGGAGCCAGTTGGCGGCGAGGAAGCCGCTCTCCTTCGACGAGTCCGAGTAGCCGAGCATCACCTCCTGCGCGTCGCCCCGCTCCCGCAGGTGGGCGCGGTAGGCCGGGTCGGCGAGCAGGCCTTCGAGCAGCTCCGCCGCACCGGCGAGGGCGTCGGCGCTCTCGAGCAGGGGCACGACGTCGAGGACCGGTAGGCCTGGCGGCAGGTCGGCGAGGGCGGGGACCGGGCGGCCGAACGGTTCGGGCTCCGCGGCGAGCCGGGCGAGCTCGAGGACGGCGGCGACGTCGTCGGGGCTGGTGGTGAACGAGATCACGTACCGCCGGCAGGCCTCGACGCCGAAGCGCGCCTGGAGCCGGGCGATCGAGCGGAACGTCGCGAGGACCTCGGCCACGGTCACGCCGGCGGCGACCTCGAGGTCGGGATCACCGCCCGAGCGCAGCGCCTTCAGGGCGGCCGCGTGGACGGCGGCGTGCTGGCGGACCTCGAGCGAGGCGAGGTGGAACCCGAAGGTCGCCAGCTGCCAGCGCAGCTCGGCGACCTCGCCCCAGGCGACCCGGCCCAGCGCGTCCTCGACCAGCGCGTGCTGGAGCGATGCGAGCTCGGCGTCGAGCGCCGCGGCGTCCGCGTAGCCGCCCGCCCGCGCGCCGGCCTCGTCGGTCAGCGACGCCCGAGTCCGGCGCAGGCGCTCCGCGATCGCGCCCAGCCGTTGGCGGTATGGCTCCTCGGGGAAGCGGCGGCGGAGCTGGCGGACGACCTCGGGCAGCTCCTCGGCGTCGCGGGCAAGCGCGCTGCCCAGGCCACGGTCGACGTGATCGGGCGCAACGCGGGCCGCGACGGTCTGCATCAGCCGCGACGCGACGGCCTCGTAGCCCCGCAGCAGATGGTCGGCCTGGAGGCGGGCGGCGTGGAGCGTGATCTCCGCGGTCACCCCGGGATGCCCATCGCGATCGGATCCGATCCATGACCCGAACCGGAGCAGCGACGGCGCGCTCACGGCGCGCGTCCCGGTCCGCCCCGCATCCACCGCCCAGGCCGGCACAGCGTCGGCGGCCGTGTCCCGGGCGACGGGCACCAAATCGAGCGCGCGGTCGAGCGCCCGCACATAGCGCGGGACGACCGTGAACAGCGTCTCGTCGAAGATCGCGAGCGCGGACCGGACCTCGTCGAGCGGCGTGGGCAGCACGGCGCGCAGGTCGCCCGTGTGCCACAGCAGCGTGATCTCCTCGCGCAGGCGTCGTCGCAGCTCGGCGTCCTCGTCGGGCGTCGTGAGCGGGTCGTCGAGCGCGTCCAGCAGCCGGTGGATCCGGCGCAGGGCGACGAGCAGCGTCCGCCGCCGGGCCTCCGTCGGGTGGGCCGTGAGCACCGGGTGCACCTCGACCGCGCGCAGCATGGCCTCGAGGCTCTCCCGGTCGTTCGTCCGCGCGAGCCGCTCCACCGCCTCGCCGATGGACTCGTCGATCGGCCGGCCCTTCGCGCGGCGCGCCCGCGTGCGCAGCATCCGGATGCGCTGGCGCTCCTCGGCGAGGTTGACGAGCTGGAAGTAGAGCGTGAACGCCCGGGCGACGGCCGCCGCGCGCTCGACGTCGAGCGACGCGATCTCCGCCCCGAGTCGCTCGCGCTCGATGTCCGGCTCGAGCACGACCTCCGGGTCGCCCCGCCGGAGCGCGATTGTCCGCCGCCGGATGCGCTCGACCGTCGCGAACAGCTCCGGGCCGGCCTGCTCGGCGATGACCTGGCCGAGCAGCGACCCGAGGAACCGCACCTCGTGGGCGAGCGGGTCGCGGGCGCGACCCATCCCGGGACCCGGAGGCTCGGCCGCGGCGGCCGGGAACCGGGACCCCCGCGTGCGGGAGGAGGCCCGAGCCGGTCGGGCAGCGCGGTCGGCCACGGGCACAGGATGGGGGAGCAACGTGACGATCGCCAGCCGGAGAGGGTTACGGTTCGACTGCAAGGGCACCCGCCCGGTACCCGGCCGCAACCGATTTCGGTAGCGACGAGGCCTAGGCTTGTAAGGTGATGACCATGGCCGGGCTCGAGGACGGGTACGTGACGACAGGCGGCGGCCCCGGCATCAGAAACGAGCCCGCGACGCCGCCCTCGATGCGCGAGCGTCCGCAGGACCCGATCGCCGAGCTCCACTTCCTGCACGAGCTCCTGGGCATCGTCACGACGGCGCAGACGTGGGAGGAGCTCCTCGAGACGGTCGTCGACGGCACGCGCGACGCGCTGGGCGCGAGCGTGTCCTCGCTGTACCTCCTCGATCGCGACGGGACGCGGCTCACGCTCGCCGCCACCAACGGCCTCGACCGGTTCCAGATCGGCCGTGCGGTCGTCCCGTTCGGAGAGGGCATCACCGGGCGGGTCGCGGCGACACGCGAGCCCATGGTCATCGCCGACGTCGCCGCCGAGCCGCGCTTCCTGTGGGTCCGCGGCATCGACCAGCGCCGGTTCGTCGCCTCGATGCTGTCGGTGCCGCTCACCTGGCACGACCAGGTCGTCGGCGTGCTCAACGTCCAGACCGAGGAGCACCGCGAGTTCGCGGTCACCGACGTCGACCAGCTCTCGGCCATCGCCGACCTCCTGGCGGGCATCGTCGAGAAGGGCCGGCTCCAGCGCGAGGCCGAGGCGCAGGTCGAGCAGCTCAAGGCGCTCGACCAGGCGCGCAACGAGCTGATCGCGCTCGTCACCCACGAGCTGCGGACGCCGCTGGCGGTCGTGCGCGCGTACACGGACCTCCTCGCCGACGAGCCGGTGCTCGATGGTCGATCGTCCCGTGATCCCGAGCGGCGCGCGACCCGGGCCGCCTGGCACCGCGGGACGCTGGAGCAGGTCGAGCGGCTGGATCGCCTGGTCGACTCGATCCTCGAGTCCGTGCGCGTCGTCCCCGACCGTCCGCCGGACCTGCGCACGATCGACCTCGGGGTGCTGGTCGACGAGCTGATCGGCGACCTGGGCCCGCTGCTCGCCCGGCACCGCTTCCGGATCGCCGGTTCGCGACGCCTGCACGCGATGGCCGACCGGGGACGCCTGCGCCAGGTGCTCGAGCACCTGCTCGAGAACGCCGTCAAGTACGCCCCCTCCGACACCGCGATCGAGATCGACTGGCGGCTGGAGGAGGGGATCGTGCGGCTCGAGGTGACCGACGAGGGCCCGGGGATCCCGCCCGAGTGGCGCGACCGGATCTTCGAGCCGTACGCGCGCCACGAGACCGCGACCGCGCGGGGCTCGGGTATCGGCCTGTACGCGGCTCGGCGCCTCGCCGAGTCGATGGGCGGGCAGCTGTGGTGCGAGCCGGCGCCGTCCGGCGGCGCGAGGTTCGTGCTCGCGCTCCCCGCCGCCGTGGCGGTCTGATTTGATGCTTGTGCGACGTTCAACGGAAGGCTGGGCGAGAACATGATCGGTACGAGACCCCTGAGAATCCTGGTCGTGGACGACGATCCGGCGATGGTCGGCGCGATCACCGCGCTGGTCGGCACCGAGGGCCACCAGGTCATCACGGCCTACGACGGACTGACCGCCGTGAAGCGCTACCGCGAGGAGCGGCCGGACCTCGTGCTGCTCGACCTCGCGATGCCGGGCCCGGACGGGTTCACGGTGATCGGCCAGCTGCGCGCGACCGGCAACGTCCCCGTCCTCGTCGTGTCGGGCGAGAGCGCCGAGGCGGCCAAGGTCAAGGCGCTGGGCATCGGCGCGGACGACTACCTCGTGAAGCCGTTCGGCAAGCAGGAGCTGCTCGCGCGGATCTCGGCGGTGATGCGCCGCGTGGACCTCGCGGGCACCGGCCGCATCGGCGGCAACGGCGACGGCCCGGCGGGCGTCCTGACCGCGGGTTCCCTGACCCTGGAGCCGGCCCGCCATGAGGCGCGTGTCGGGGCCACCGCGCTCAACCTGACCCCGACCGAGTTCCGGCTGCTCGAGGCGCTCGTCCGCGCGGGCGGCGATCTCGTCGCGCATCACCGGCTCGCCCGCGCCGGCTGGCCGGCCGAGCCCGACCCCGACCTGCTGTGGCTGAAGCCGCACCTCGCCCGGCTGCGCTCCAAGCTCGAGGCCGTCGGGGGTCCGCGGATCGTCGCGGTCCGCTCGGTCGGGTACCGGATCGAGGCCGACGAAGCGGCCTGATTCGCGAGCCCGAATGACGCGCGCGGGAATTGGGCCGACTGGCCCATAGCGCCTTCATGGGCCGGGGGCTACACTCCCGCTGGCCCGCTGGCCGCGAGGCCGATCCGTCACGACGGGCCTCGTCGTCAGCTCGAACAATCGAAGGGGGCAACCGGGTGTTCACCCGCTCGCGCATCGCGGCGCTGCTTGCGCTGTCGCTCGTGCTGGTGGTTGCGGCCCCCGCGGGCGCCGCAACGCCGTCGGGCCGCGTCGCCGCGGACGCCGCGGCGTACGAGGGCCGCCTGATCGTCGTCTGGAAGGGCGCCGCACCCCGGACGCTGCGCATGGCTGGCGTCGCCTCCACCGAGGCCACCTCGCGTCTGATGCGATCGGTCGTCACCACGCAGCCCGGCCGGACGGCGCTGGTCGCGGCGGCCCTGCGCGCCGACCCGAACGTCCTCGTCGTCGTGCCCGACGCCAAGATGTCGCTGCTCGACTGGCCCGACGACGGCAGCCCGTCAGACCCGCTGTTCGGGGGCCAGGGCGACCTCGCCCAGATCGGCGTGCCGGACGCCTGGCACACGACCACCGGGGACCCGTCCGTCGTGGTCGCCGTCATCGACTCCGGCGTCGACCTCACCCACCCGGACCTCGACGGCGTCTCGGTCGTCGCGCCGCGCAACGTGGTCTACAACTCGAGCGACGTGACCGACGAGGTCGGCCACGGCACGCACGTCGTGGGCACGATCGTTGCGGAGACCGACAACGGCGTGGGGGTCGCGGGCATCGCCCCGAAGTCGAAGCTGATGCCGATCAAGGTCGCCGACGCCGACGGCTTCCTGTCCTTCTCGGACATCCTCGATGCCGTCGACTGGGCGCGCGACAACGGCGCCGACATCATCAACATGAGCCTCGGCGGCCAGCTGTCGTCCGAGCAGGTCGCGCTGGCCCAGCCCACCTTCACCGCCGCACGCGCGGCGGGAATCCTGATGGTCGCGGCCGCCGGGAACGACGGCCTCCCGTACCGGATGTACCCGGCGTCGTTCAACGGCGTCGTGTCGGTGAGCGCGGTCGACAGCCACGACAAGATCGCCGACTTCTCGAACACCGGGCGCGCGATCGACATCGCCGCCCCGGGGGTCGACCTCATCTCCACCGTCCCCGGCGGCGGCTACGACCGCTACTCGGGCACCAGCATGGCCAGCCCGCACGTCGCGGGCGTGGCCGCGCTCACCTGGGCCGCCCGTCCCGGCCTCGCCGTCGACGAGCTCGAGGCGGTCCTCCGCGCGAGCGCGGTCGATCTCGGCGACCCGGGCCACGACACGACCTATGGCGATGGTCGCGTGGACGCCGCCGCCGCGCTCACGGAGGCCGTTCCCGATCCCTTGCCGAACCTCGACCCGCCTCCGTCCGGTGCCCCGCTGACCATCAAGATCGTGGCCCCGACCTCGCGGGTGAACCAGACCGGCTCGACGTACACGGTCGAGGTCGCGATCACGGGCGAGGTCGTTGACTCGGTCGCGCTGCTCGGGTCGTGGCCCCAGATCAACGGCCACTGCCGCAACAACAAGGACCCGCACGTGCGGAACATCCCCTTCGGCCCGACGATCGAGCTCACGAACCTGCGGTCCGGCCGCTGCTACATGGTGATCGTGGCCGCGGTCGACGAGGACGGCAACTACGCCGACGCCGTGTCGCCCTACATCCGGATCCTCGACCTGGTGAAGCCCGCGATCGCGCACCGGTCACCCGACGCCGGCGACCGCCACGTCAATCCGGCCGCCAATGTCCGCGTCCGCTTCTCCGAGCCGGTCGTCGTGCGCAAGACCGACGTCCGCCTGCGGGAGGCCGGCACCGGGGCGCTCGTCCACGCGACCTACACCTGGGATGCGGGGACCAACACCCTCGTGCTCAACCCGGTCGAGCGGCTCAACGCCAACGCGCGCTATCGCGTCGTCGTCGGGCCGGCCGTCGTCGATCGCGGTGGCAACCACCTCGCCCCGCGGCACTGGACGTTCACGACCGGCGGCTGAGGCGGTCCCATCGGCCCGTGAATTCGAACGGCCCCGGAGCGTGATCCGGGGCCGTTGCATGTGGTGGGCGCCGTGCGGGCGCCAGAGCCGTGGAGCGTTGGTCAGGCGGTGACCAGCGCGCGGCCGTGCGCGTCGTGCGCAGCGTCGGCGCAATCGATCCGGCAGCCGCGCGCATCGCGGCCACCCATCGGGGCGAAGTGGAACCAGATCTCCTCGCCGTTGGCGGCGCGCTGCAGCCGGCAACCGCACGTGCTGCACGTGATCGGGCCGCTGCGGCCGTCGATGGCCTCGGCGATGTGGCTGGTGTCGAAGGCGGGGTAGGTCATTGGGGCTCCGGGAAGCACGACGCCAAGGGACGCGGCGCCGAGGGTCGATGATCCCGCGATCCACCGGTGCCCGACGACACCACTCAGGCGACGGCCCGGTTGCGGTTCGGTTGCGCGTCCCGCGGCATCGGGGCCGCGCCGGCGGGCACTGCGGCCGTCGATTCGGTGGCCGTCGACGAGGCGGTGGTGGGTCCCACGGGCACGGGCTCGACGAGCCAGACGTCCGCAAGGACCGCGTCGCCGGCCTCGAACAAGCGTGCCGCGAGGGCAGATCCGGCGTCCCGATGCGCGCCCAGGAGCCGGCGGAGCTCGCCGACCAGCGTCGGGCCGTCGTCGCGTGCCGCGGCGGCCTCCGCGAGGCGGATCGCCCGTACGGACGGGGCGTGGAGCGCGGCCACGTGGCGTCCCGACGGGTCCCACAGGTACGCTCGGCCGCCGGTCATCCCGGCGCCGAAGCTCTGCCCGACAGGCCCGAGCACGACCACGGCGCCGCCGGTCATGTACTCGCAGCCGTGCGGGCCGACGCCCTCGACCACGGCCTCGGCACCGGAATTCCGGATCGCGAACCGCATCCCCGCCCTGCCGACGACGTGCAGTCGCCCGGCGGTCGCGCCGTAGAGGCAGGTATTGCCCACGAGGGCGAACGACGAGGCGCCGGAGGTCGATGGGCCGGGGCCGACGGCGACGGGGGCGCTGGACGAAGCCGGCTGGGCCGGGGCATGCACGGCCGCGAGCATCTCCGGGGCCGGCCGGACGACGAGCCGCCCACCCGAGAGGCCCTTGCCGACGTAGTCGTTCGCGGCGCCTTCGAGCACGAGCGAGACACCCTCGCCGGCCCACGCCCCGAACGACTGCCCGGCGGAACCGCGGAGCGAGAGGCTGACCGGCGCGCGCAGGTCGCCGCGCTGGATCGCGCCGGTGAGCGCCGCTCCGAACGAGCGATCCGCGTTGGTCACCCGCAGGCCCGACGCGGACAGGTCGCCGTCCTGGCCGCCGAGCGCCGCCACCAGCCGTGTCTCGAGCGCAGAGGCGGCCTGGCGCTGGATTCCACGCGACGCAGCCCACGGCGTCGCGCGCCGCTCCGGCGAGGCGCCCCAGGCGGGCGACAGCAGCGCGCCGAGGTCGATGGTGCTGCCCTTGCCCTCGCGCAGGTACCGGCGGCCCTCGCCCACGACCTCGCCGACGGATCGGGCGCCCACCGCGGCCAGCGACCGCCGCAGGTCTTCGGCGATCTGCAGGAAGAACGCGACGACCATCTCGGGCGTGCCGATGAACTTGGCCCGCAGGTCCTCGCGCTGGGTGGCGATGCCGGTCGGGCACGTGTCGAGGTGGCACTGGCGGGCCATGTCGCAGCCGACTGCCACCAGGGCGCCGGTGCCGAACGCGAACTCCTCGGCGCCCAGCAGCGCGGCGATCAGGAGGTCGTTGCCGGTCTGGAGGCCGCCGTCGGTACGCAGCGCGACGCGGTCGCGCAGGTCGTTGCGCAGCAGCGACTGGTGGACCTCGGACAGGCCGAGCTCCCACGGCGCGCCGACATGCTTGATCGACGACAGCGGCGACGCGCCGGTCCCGCCGGCGTGGCCGGACAGGTGGATGTAGTCGGCGCCTGCCTTCGTCACGCCCGACGCGATCGTCCCGACGCCCCGCGTCGCGACGAGCTTGACGCCGATACGCGCCGACGGGTTGATCGCCCGCAGGTCGGCGATCAGCTGGGCGAGGTCCTCGATCGAGTAGATGTCATGGTGCGGCGGCGGGCTGATCAGCGACTGGCCGGGCTGCGCGCGCCGGAGCGAGGCGATGTACGCCGTGACCTTGCGGCCGGGCAGCTGGCCACCCTCGCCGGGCTTGCTGCCCTGGGCCATCTTGATCTCGAGCTGGTCGGCCCGGGCGAGGTACTCAGCGGTGACCCCGAAGCGCGCCGAGGCGACCTGCTTGATCTTCGAGTCGGTGGCCCGGCCATCCTCGCCGGGCGCGTACCACGCGGGGTCCTCGCCGCCCTCGCCGGTGTTCGCCGCGCCACCCAGCGCCTGGATGCCCAGCGTCAGCACGCGATGGGCCTCGGGCGACAGCGCGCCCACGCTCATCGCCGACACGACGAAGCGGCGCGCGATCGACCGCGCATCCTCGACCTCGTCCAGCGGGGCCGTTGTCGTCCCGCGGGGCGCGCGGACCAGGAACGAGTCGCGGACCAGGGCCTGATCGCGCTTGAGCGCGTTGCGGTACGTCGCGAGGGCCGTCTCCGTGTCGGGCGCCTGGACGGGCGCCTCGGCGGCCGCGGCCAACTGCTCCTTCGTGGACCCCGCCAGCACCTGGAGCGCGCCCGCGTTGGCCGGACTGTAGAGATGGAACTCACCGTCGCCACGGAACCGGGCGAAGCCCGGGTCCGGCAGGCGTTCGGGCCGAGCCGTCGCGGCGAGGGCCTTCGCCTCATCCAGGCGCTGCAGCTGGATGGCGGCGAGGTCCGCCGCGCCGAGCCGGCCGGGCCAGGCCGCGGCCGCGGGGAAACAGCGGGCGACGAGGGCGGGCGCCAGCTCCAGGGTCTCGAACAGCTGGCCGCCGACGTAGCTCGCGACGGTCGAGATACCCATCCGCGCGAGCACCTTGCGCAGCCCCGCATCGAGGGCCGCGAGCGTGTTGGCGGTCGCGGCCTCGGGCGTCACGTCCTCGGCGCCGCGCGCGCCGGCCTGCTCGCGGGTGAGGGCGAGCAACAGGCGCGGATGGACGACCCGGGCGCCCGCGGCGACGGTCATCGCCAGGCCGTGGACGTCGAGGACGTCACCCGCGTCGACCACGATGTCGGTGCGGCCGCGCAGGCCGGCGTCGGCGAGCGCCGTGTTGACGGCGCCGGCGGCGAGCACGGACGGGACGGGGAGCCGGCCCGTGCCATCGAGCGATGCGGCGGCATCGGACAGCACCAGCACCTCGGTCCCGGCTCGACTGGCCTCGAGCGCCCCGGCCGCGAGCCGGTCGAGGGCGGCCTCGAGCCCGGTTGCCCCGGCGTCGGCGGCCCAGGTCGCGTCCAGATGGCGCACCGCGCGATGCGGAGCGCGGGAACGGTCCCGGACGGCGTCGAGCAGCGCGTCGAGGTCGACGACGACGGGTCGCGCCACCCGGACGGTCGCGGCGCCCACGGGCATGCCGCCGAGGAACGCGGGCCGGCGGCCGAGCTCCATCTGAAGGTCCATGACCGCGCGCTCGCGCTCGGGGTCGATCGGGGGGTTGGTGACCTGCGCGAACGCCTGCCGGAGGTGGTCGCTGACGGGACGCGTGACGCGGCCGCGGCCGGTGAGCGGCGTGTCGTCGCCCATGCTCCACAGCGGCTCGTGGCCGTCGAGGGCCATCGTCTTCACGTCGAGGCGCTGCTTCTCCGCGTCCAGCCCGAACAGGTAGCGCAGCGGGGCGTCGGACGGGACGGGCTCAGCTGGGGTCTCGCCCTGGACGACCGGCCCACTGCTCGCTGCCTCGTCGCCGTCGGCAAAGACCTCGCGGGGGGCGTCGTGCAGCGGCAGGCGCCGCAGGACCCACGACTTGGCGTCGGCGTCGGTGAGGATGCGCCCGGCGGCCGGATCCACGAGCAGCAGCTCGCCCGGGGCGAGGCGCCCCGTGCGCACGACCTCGCCCGGCGCGACCGGCACGGCACCGGCCTCGGAGGCCACCGTGACGAGGCGATCGGCGGTGACGGACCACGCGGCGGGACGCAGGCCGTTGCGGTCGAGCAGCGCGCCGACCCGCCGGCCATCGCTGAACACGAACGCCCCGGGGCCGTCCCATGGCGCCACGAACCCGGCCACGCGACGCCGGAAGGCGGCGACCGCCGGATGCGGCGTGCGGCGAAGGCTCGTCGCCTCCGGCACCAGCGCGAGGAGCGCCGTCTCCAGCGACCAGCCGGTCGCCACGAGCAGCTCGAGCGCCTCGTCCAGCGAGCGGGAGTCGGAGCCGTCGGGGGCGAGCAGGGGACCGGCCGCGCGCAGGCGGTCGGCGGCCTCGCGGCGGCGACCGGGCACGCCCGCATCGTCGCGCCGGCCGCGGATGGCCTCGCGGTTGCCGCGCACGGTGTTGATCTCGCCGTTGTGGGCGATGAACCCGAACGGCTGGGCGAGCGACCACACGGGCTGCGTGTTCGTCGCGTACCGCTGGTGGAACATCGCGAACGGCACGTCGATCGGCTCCGCGAGGTCCGGGAACAGCCGGGCGAGGCGTCCACCGGCGACCAGGCCCTTGTAGACCACGGTCCGCGACGAGGCCGAGACGACGCCGAAGCCGCTGAGCCCGGCTCCCCGAGCCAGGTCTTCAGCGCGGCGCCGGGCGCAGCCGAGGGCCAACTCGAAGGCGGGATCGGTGAGCGTGGCGGGCCGCTGGACCAGGGCATGGAGGATGTCGGGCAGGGACGCCGCCGCCTCTCGACCGAGCGCGTCGGGTTCGACGGGAACGCGGCGCCAGGCGGGGGCGGCGAGGCCCTCGGCGGCGAGGGCGGTCGCGACGATCGCCCGGGGATCGGATGTCTCGGGCGCACCGCGACGGCGAACCGGCGCGAAGACCGTGAGCACCCCGGGCCGCTCGCCGGCGCCGCCGGAGGGATCGAGGATGCGGAGGAGCGACGGCGTCAGGGGCAGGAGGACCCCGGCACCATCGCTCGATGCGCCATCGGCGGCGAATGCGCCGCGATGACCGAGGGCCCCGAGACCCCCGAGTGCCAGGGACAGCACGCGCGAGCCCGACCTGCCGCCCGCGTCGGCCACGAACCCGACCCCGCAGGCATCGTGCTCGTAGCGCGCGTCGTAGAGCGGCGGCTCGTGACGCCGGCGGATCCTGGTCTGTCGCTGTGGGGCGCCGTCTCGGGTCATCTGAGACTCCCAATCGGCCGCCGGGCGAACCGACGGCCGATCACTGGGGTTGCAGCCCGGCGAGCGGACCGGGCTGCTGGGGGGTCAGGCCTGGTAGGCCGCCTCGCCGTGGACCGAGATGTCGAGGCCGACTTCCTCGTCCTTCTCGGCCACCCGGAGACCGAGCAGGAGGTCGACGACCTTGACGATCACGAAGGTCCCGACGACGGCGTAGCCGACGGTGGCCGCCACGGCCACGAACTGGATGACCAGCTGCTGCGGGTTCCCATCGAGGAGGCCCGAGTAGGCGGCCTGGACCGTGGTCGAGGCGAAGATGCCGGTCGCGAGGGCACCGAACATGCCGCCGACACCGTGGACGGCGAACACGTCGAGCGCATCGTCGACGCGGGAGCGGGCCCGCAGGAGCGTGGCGCTGAAGCACAGGCCACCGGCGACGAGGCCGATGATGAGCGCGCCACCGGGGGTGACGAAGCCCGAGGCCGGGGTGATCGCGACCAGGCCGGCGACGGCGCCGCAGGCGGCCCCGACGACGCTGACCTTGCGCGAGTGCATGTAGCTCGCGAGGACCCAGGTGACCGTGGCCGCTGCGGCCGCGATGTTGGTCACGGTGAACGCGCTGGCCGCGAGGCCGCCGGCCGTGAGCGCGGATCCGGCGTTGAAGCCGAACCAGCCGAACCACAGCAGGCCCGCGCCGAGGACGGTCATCGGGACGTCGTGCGGCTCGCTCTTCTCGCCGTTCATGCGGCGACGGCCGAGCATCAGCGCGACCACGAGGGCCGACACGCCGGAGCTGATGTGGACGACGGTGCCGCCGGCGAAGTCGAGCGCGCCGAGCTTGAACAGCCAGCCGTCGACCGACCACACCCAGTGGGCGATCGGGGAGTAGATGAGGATCGACCACAGGATCGTGAACAGCACGAACGAGCCGAAGCGCTTGCGCTCGGCGAACGCGCCGGTGATCAGGGCGGGGGTGATCGCCGCGAACATCAGCTGGAACATGGCGAACAACATGAACGGGATCGTCACGGCGTAGACGGTCGAGGGCGCCTGGCCCACGCCGTTGAACAGCGCGTAGTCGAGGCCGCCGATCAGGCCCATGCCGTTGACGTCGGGGCCGAACGCGAGGGTGAAGCCGATCACGACCCACACGATGCTCACGAGCGCCAGCCCGAAGAAGCTGTGCATGGTCGTGGACAGCACGTTCTTGCGCCGCACGAGGCCGCCATAGAACAGGGCGAGCCCGGGCAGCATCACCATGACCAGGGCGGTCGACATCAGCATCCATGCCGTGTCGCCGGTGTTGATCTCGCCGCCGTCGGCCGCCGCGACGACGCCGGGCAGCGCCGCTGTCAGCACGGCCGCGGCAGCGCCGCCAGCCAGCAATTTTCGGACGCTCATGAGTCGATCGACCCTCCACGCGTTGACGCCCGGTCGCTCTCCGGGCTGTGTGCAGGGTCGGGTTCCGTGCGTGAACCGTCAGCCGTCGCGCTCGGGTCGGGGCGGACACGATTGGGATTCGTCCGGTTGCGATCCGGTGCCACGCGATCCGTGCCCGGCGCCCGGCGCCCGCGTCCACCTCTGGCTCGAACATGTGCCAGATCGACGGTCCTCGAGCGTGGCTGTGGACCGAAACGGCCGGCTCCGCGTCGAGCGCGCGCTCGGCGCTCCGCCGCTTGGCACATGGCCGTGCCCAGGCCCTGCGCGAGTCCGCATGCGCAGGTGCATGAGCGCCGGCCGAGCGTGGTGGTGTGACGAACGGGCGGTTCGGACTCATCGCCTGCGCCGGGTCACTCGCATCCACTCCGGAGGTGAATGAGGTCTGACCCGGCCGAGCGTGGTGGTGTGGCCGAACGGGCAGTTCGGACGTCATCGCCTGCACGCAGGCTCCGGAATCCATTCACACGTGAATGGCCCAGGGGCGCGGCGGCGAGCCCGGGTCAGGGCGCCGGGTCGATGACCCCGGCTCGGCGCACGACCCAGCCCGCCGTTGTGCCCTGGACGAGGAGCGTGATCAGCACGACGCCGAACACCGCGCCGGTCAGCAGATCGCGTTCCGGGAGCGTCTCCGGCAGGGCGAGCGCGAGCGCCACGGCCACCGCCCCACGCAGTCCCGCCCAGAACATCACGTGGAGATACCCCACCGGCAGCGGCTCCGGTCCGGGGATCAGCCGCGCCCCACCGCCGATCACCCCGTATACGACCAGCAGCCGCGCGACCGTGATCGCGAGGTAGCCCGCGCCGATCACCGGCAATGCGGCGGACAGCTGGCCCGGGCTGATCGCCAGCCCGACGAGCAGGAACGTGAGGGCCGTGAGCAGGAACGCGACGAACTCCCAGGTGATGTCCAGCGCCTCGCGCGTCCGCTCGCTCAACCGCCGGGTGCCGCCCGCGTTGCCCAGGACGAGGCCAACGACGACCGTCGCGATGATCCCGGACTCGTGCAGCCGGTCGGCGAGCAGGTAGGTGCCGTACGCCGCCACGACCGAGATCGCGACCTCGATCAGGTGATCGTCGGCGATGCGCATGAGGCGCTCGGCGATGAACCCGGCCACGGCGCCGACCAGCGTGCTCACGACGATCGTGATGACGAACGTCAGCGCGCCGTTCTGGATCGGCACGGGCGACGAGATCGCCGCCAGCGCGATCGCGAACAGCACGACCCCGGTGCCGTCGTTGAGGAGGCTCTCGGCCTCGACCATCGTCGACAGGCGCGTCGGTGCGTTGAGCCGCTTGAACAGGGCGACGACGGCCACCGGGTCGGTCGCGGACAGGATCGCGCCCAGGATGAACGCGAGCCCGATGTCCATCCCCGTCAACGCCGACACGACGACCGCGACGATGGCCGCGGTGATCAGCACGCCCGGCGCGGCAAGGATGGCGACGATCCCGAACGATCGGCGCAGCTCGCCGAGATCGATCTTGTAGGCGGCCTCGAACACCAGCCCGGGCAGCAGGACCGCGAGGATCAGCTCGGGCGAGATGTCGATGTCCACGCCCGGCACCGCGACCGCCAGCGCCAGGCCGGCCACGACCAGCGCCACGGAGTTCGGGATCGCCGTGCGCCGGGCGACCAGCGCCACGCCGGTCGCGAGGGCGAGCAGCACGATGAACAGCTCGACGGGCAGCAGCCCCGACGGTTCGCTCGAGGTCATTGGGGACGATGCTACGCGGGCGGCTCCGGGCTACGCTGGACGTCTTGGTTGATGGCTGGACGGGAGGCGGCGCATGGATCTCGGCCTGAACGGGCGGCGGGCACTGGTCGGTGGCGGCGGATCGGGGATCGGCGGCGGGATCGCGACGGTCCTCGCGGCCGAGGGCGCCCGGGTGGCGCTGATCGGCCGGACAGGGGCGAGGCTGGAGGCCGAGGCGGCGCGGCTCGGTGGCACGGCGGTGGTCGCGGACCTGTCGACGCCCGATGGCCCGGCCGGGGCCGTCGATGCGGCGGTCGCGGCGCTCGGCGGCCTCGACCTCCTGGTGGTCAATACCGGAGGACCGCCCGGCGGCACGTTCGACACCCTCGGTGAGGCCGACTGGGAACAGGCGATCGCGGGCACGCTCCAGTCGACGCTGCGGCTGATCCGCGCGGCCCTGCCGCACCTGCGCGACGGCCAGGATCCCTCGATCCTGATCGTCCTGTCGTCGTCCGTGCGTGAGCCGATCCCGGCCCTCACGACGTCGAACGTGCTCCGTCCGGGCCTCGCCGGTCTCGTGAAGACGCTGACCGCCGAGCTGGCGCCGATCCGGATCAACGGGCTCGCACCGGGCCGCATCGCCACTGACCGCATCGCCTACCTCGATGGCCGTCGCGCCGAGGCCGCCGGGCGTGACCCCCGAGGAGATCGCGCGCCGCACGCAGGCGACGATCCCGCTCGGGCGCTACGGCGATGTCGCGGAGATCGGTCGTGTCGGGGCGTTCCTCCTGTCGCCGGCGGCGTCGTTCGTGACCGGGGCGATCGTCCCCGTCGACGGCGGCATGATCCGCGCCCTGCCCTGACCGCGGCGGGCCGGCAGCCGCAGCGGCAGCCCGAGGACCAGCGCCTGGACGGTGTTCGCGGCGGTAGCCGCTGTCCGGCCCAGGACCCGGAAGTACAGCGGCCAGGCTACGTCAATCGACGTCCGTGAGCGACCCCGCGGCGAGGTGCCCATCGAGCCCGGTGCGGCGGAGGAGGTCGTCGAGGTCGGCGAGGGTCCCGGCGTCGGGCGGCATGCCCGGCGCACGCAGGGTCGCGTGGGCGATCGCTCCCCGGCGCTGGTAGACGGCCTTGCGGATGGCGAGGTTCAGGATCGCCTGGTTCTCGAACCGGACCACGGTCGCGTACCGGTCGAACAGGGCGGTTGCGCCCTCGCGATCGCCGGCGAACCAGCGCCGAACGACGGCCACCAGGATCTCCGGGAAGCCGAACCCGGTCATCGTCCCGTGGCTCCCGCGGCGCAGCTCCTCGATCAGCATCTGGCCGCCGAGGCCGCCGAGCACGATGACGTCGGGCGAGCCGTCGACCAGGCGGCCGGCCTTGGGCGGCGTCGGCTCCTCTTCCAGCTTGATCACGCGGCAGGACGGAGCCTCGGCCGCCAGTGCGAGCAGGAAGTCGGACGGTCATCGGGACGCCGGAGCTGGCCGGGTGGTCCTGGACGACGACCGGGATCGAGATCGCCGAGGCGACGGCGAGGTAGTGCCGACGGAGGGCGGCATCGGTGGGGCGGGCGAGGGGCGGCGGGGCGAGCATGACCGAGTGCGCGCCGGCGGCCTCGGCCTCACGGGCGTAGGCGATGGCGCGGTCCGTTGAGGCGTGCGACACGCCGACGCAGATCGGGATCGAGCCGGCAGCGGCATCGAGCGCGGTCCGCAGCACCGTGGTCCGCTCGTCGTCGCCCAGCCGCGCGGCCTCGCCCAGCACGCCCAGGATCGTCAGGCCGTCGACGCCGGTCGCCCGCACGAACGCGACCAAGGTCGGGATCGACGCCTCGTCGAGCGCGCCGCCCGGCAGGAACGGCGTCGGCACGATGTTCCAGACCCCGCGCAGCGCCTCGATGTCGCCCATAGCCGCCTCCTCCCGTGCGCCGATGCCGTCGCGATATACGTACCACGCTTAGCCGGTCGACAACGGACGGCACGTCGCGCCGGGAAACACGGAATCCGCCCCGCTGCGGCCCTGAATAGACGTACCACGCATGCGCCGAGCGCAGATCGCTCGCGACCGGCCCTCGATCGCGAAAGTGCCGCCCGCTAAGCCTGGTACGCATACGGGCGTTGGTGAGAACGACGCGGCTAGGCGGGCCAGCGGAACACGATCGCCGTGCCGCGCTCGTCGGCCCCGCGCCAGATCTCCAGGGCGCCACCGCACGCCGCCGCCTCGGCACGCATGTCCGAGATCCCTCGACGGCCGGATCGGGCCGCCGCCGCCTCATCGATCGGTGCCGAGTCCGCGTCGTCCTCCACCCGCAGCCGGATGAGCCGCGGCCCGAGCGCGACCGAGACCTGCGCGGTGCTCGCCGGCGCGTGCCGCACGACGTTGTCGAGCGCCAGCTGGGCGATCCGGAACGCCGCCCGCTCTGCCTCGCGCGGCGGGCGGTCGGCGGCCTCGGCGTCACCCCCGCCCTCGACCGTGATCTCGACGCGGACGTCGGACCGGTCCTCGACCCGCTCGGCCAGCCACTCGAGCCCGGCCAGGAGCCCCATCTCCTCGAGCACGATCGACCGTCGGGCCAGCAGCATCGACTCGACCTCGTCCACCGCGGTCCGCAGGTCGATCGCGAGCCGCTCCACGGTGCCCCCGGCTTCGGCGGCCGCCAGCGCGCGCCGCAGCGACGGCAGCACCTCGGCGTGGAGATCGGCGGCCAGCCGGCCGCGCTCCGTCTCGACCGCCTCCTTGCGCCCCGCGTCGCGACCCGGCACGACCTCGTCCATGAACACCCGGAGCGCCGGCAGCGCCGCGCCCGGGCCGCCACGCCCGCCGGCCCCACCCGCATCGCCCGCCGCCAGCCGTGCCCGGGTCCGCGCGAACGCCGGCCGCAGGTCACGGGCCAGCCCGATCACCGCGAGCAGGCCGATCAGCAGCAGCCACGCCCATTCGGGCAGCGCGCCGTCCAGATCGCCGCCCCCGAGCGTCCGCGCAACGTACCGGGATGTCAGGCCGACGGTCAGGACGCCGACCGCGGCCCACGCGGCCACGACGACGGCCCGACCCCGCCCGCCCAGCGCCGCGTATGCCGCTGCGATCGCCACGGGGATCAGGAGGGCCGCGACCACGAGCAGGCCGAGCCAGCGGTCATCGCCGACATCCACGAGCTGACGGGCCTCCCAGTCGTTGCCCACGATCCCGAGCGCCGCCGCCGTCGACCCGACGATCGCGGCGATCCAGGCGAGCGTCGGTGCCCAGGCCTGGGTCAGCAGCAGGACGACGAAAGCACCCACCGCCCACAACAGTGGCACCACCGCAGAGACCGACGGCCCGGGCAGGTTGTAGGGGTTCGCGAGCCGCAGCACGATGGCACCGGCGACCAGCGCGCCGGTCGCGACGGCCGCGAGCCGCAGGGGCCGCACGGTCGTCACGCCCGCGATCACGGGCGGCTCTTGTCCGGGACCCAGCCCTCGCGCAGCGCGAGCACGGCAAGCTCGGTGCGCGACAGGACGCCGTAGCGGTCGAACAGCCGCCGCAGGTGGCTCTCGACGGTCTTCTCGCTCACGCCCAGGCGCGCCCCGATCTCGTCGTTGGACGCCCCGGCGCAGACCAGCGCCAGGACCTCGATCTCGCGGTCCGACGGCCGCCGCGGCGCGCTGCGGATGGCGCGCAGCATGGAGGCCGAGAACGCCGTCCCGCCCCCGGCGACCGTGCGGATCGCGTCCAGGATCTCCGGGACCTCGCTGGTCTTGAGCAGATACCCGGCGGCCCCGCGCTCGAACGCCGTCCGGACGAGCGGCGGCTGGTCGAAGGATGACAGCAGGAGGACCGCAGGCCCGTCCGGCCCGATCGCGTCGAGCAGCCGCAAGCCCTCCGCCTCACCGTCGAGCTGGACGTCGGTGACGACAACGTCGATGCCGGTCGTGACCGCGAGCAGCGTCCGGGCGTCGTCGAGGGAGCGGGCCGACCCGACGAGGATCAGGTCCGGGGCGGAACGCACAGCGCCGCCCACGGCGTCGAGGATCGCCGGGTGATCGTCGACGAGCACGACGCGGATTGGCTGCCCTGTCACGCGGGCAGCCTAGCGCGGCGGGTGACGCGCGCGAAGGCCCACGCGCAGGGTCGGCGAGGGACGGGGACTGCGGGATTCCCCGCAGCCGGGACGGGCGCGGCTCGGTGGACGGGGCCACGAACCGGTCGATGACGGGTCGACAACCCGGGCATACTCGGTGACCAGGGAGGAGGGCAGATGCACGAGGACGAGGCGCCGCCGGGCGTCGATGCCGCGCCGGGCGACGCACCGACGGGTGCCCCGGGACTGCCCCCGCCGCCCCCGGACCACGGCGCGTTGCCGCCGACGCCGCCGGCGTATCCGGCACCTGGCTATACCCCGGCGCCGCTGTACCCGGCCTGGATCGCGCCCGCCAACGCCTTCACCGGCCCGCGGATCGACGTCGGCTCGGTCCTCGGCCGCACCTTCGACACCTTCGGCAGGGAGTGGTCCCTGTTCCTGGTGCTCGCGATCCCCGCGGCCGCGGCCAGCGTCCTGCGGCTGCTGATCACGCCGACGGTAGACATCCAGCTTCAGGTCCAGAACCGGTTTGCCGCCACCGCCAGCCCCGGCGATCCGTGGGCCCTGTTCGTGGTCAGCGTGCTCGTGGCGACCGCGGTCGGGATGAGCGCCATGGCCTGTGCTGTCGCGGCCGATCGCCTCTGGCGGGGCGAGGCACCCGGGATCGTGGAAACGGCCGCGACGGTCTTCCGGAGCATCCCGCGGGCGATCCCGGTGTGGCTGCTCGTGGTGCTGGCACAGGCGGCGGCCGTCGTGCTCACCACCCTGATCGCGCCGTCCATGGCGACGACGCCGGCGAGCCGCCCATCGCTGGCCGCCGCGAGCGGCGCTGCGGCATTGATCCTCCTCGCGGTGCCGATCGTGATCGTCGGGGCGATCATCAGCGTCGTCGTCCAGGCGCGACTGTCCGTCGTGCTGCCGGTGATCGCGCTCGAGGAGGGGTCGCCGGGCAGCGTCATCCCGCGCACGTGGCGCCTGACCAAGGGCAACGCGATCATGCTGTTCGCCTGCTCGCTCCTGATCGGGCTGTGTGTCTCGGTCACCGCGTGGGGATCGACGCTGTTCCTGCTGTTCGGCGACAACCGCGTGATCGCTGGCATCGCCCTGGCCATCGCCGAGCTCGTGACCGCGCCGCTGACCGGGATCTGGGTCGCGATCGCGTGGGGCGACCTGGTCGGCGGGCGACACGCCGACAACGAGCTGATGAAACGCGGCAGGGGCCGATGGACGACGGCGACGATCGTATTCGGCCTCGGGACGCTGTTGGTCGTCGCCGGCCTGGGTGTGACCGGCGCTGCGATCACGAAGCTCGTCGTGCCCTCCTAGGGAGGGTCGCTAAAGCCTGGATCCGGGCTAAGGCCGGCGGATCCGGATGTTGTCCACCTGGGCCTCGACGAGATTGCCGGGACCGCCGTCCCTGGCGACCACGACGAGGCGGATCGTCTGCCCCGCCCAATCGGCGAGGGAGGCGGACCCCGACCGCCAGGACCCGTTGAGGTTGTTCGGCGACCCCAGCCGCTCGAACACCGTCGTTCGCGTCCCGTCCTCGGCCTGGACCTGGACCCGGAAGAAGTCGGCGTCGGTCGAGGCCGCCGAGTGCGCGAACGAGTACCAGAACGTCAGCAGGCCGTAGTCGGCGGCATCGGCCGGGAGCGTGATCCGCCGGCTGCGCATCGACGTGACGCCGCCGTCGACGTCGAACGAGCCGACCCGCTTGCCCGCGGCCGAGCCGGTGACGAGCGAGCCTGAGCCCGAGACCGCCCCGCCCAGCTGCTTCGGGCCGTTGGACTTCGTGGAGGCGGGATTCGCGACCTCCCAGAGGCCTGAGCTCGCCGTGTCCTTGTCGCGGGCGTCGCGGACCCAGCCGCGGTTGATCTCGAGGTCGTCGTAGAGCGGCCCGCAGTCGGCGTTGCGCGCCTCGGCGCCGAGCGTCGCGTACGGGCACGCCGCGCGATCGATCAGCAGCAGGATCGCCTCGCGGTTGCGCGCGGTCTGGGCAGCGATCTTCGAGTCGTCGGGATAGTGGTCGCCCCACACGGTCTTCTTCTCGGCCGGGTACAGCTCGAAGGTGTAGGTGAAGATCCGGTAGCGCGCGTACAGCCAGTCGATCTGGTCGCCGTCGGTGATGTACAGGTCCGACGACTGCTCGGCCTTGTACCCGTTCGTCCGCGCCATCGCCTTGCCCAGGGACACGAACGTCTGGTGGTCGAGCGTGGTCATGTCCGGCGGCACGTTGTGCTTCGTGTAGCCGTACGGCCACAGGATCAGCTGGCCGTTGGTGTGGAGCGTGATGTGGGTGCGGATCTGCTGGACGCCGTGGACGACGCGGCTCTGGACGAAGTCGCGCATCGCCTGGGTCTCGGGCGCGGAGAAGGCGAACCGGCCGCGGTAGATGATCGAGTTCGGGTTCTTGGACGAGCCGTTGCAGCAGCCGAAGCGGTAGGCGTAGTTGCGGTTCAGGTCGGTGCCGACCGACGGCCCGGCGTTGGGCTGGCGGTTCTTGCGCCAGGCGCGAAACGGGTCGCCGGTGAGGTCGTACTGCATGCCGTCGGGGTTGAGCGCGAAGACGATGAAGATCTCGCGGCTGTCGACGAGTCTCGTGACCGTTTCGTCCGTGCCGTAGTCCTGGGTCAGCCACCGCAGGGTGGCGAGGGCCTGTTCGGTGGTCAGGTGCTCGCGGGCGTGGTGGAGGGCATCGATGAGGACCTCGGGCTCGTCCTCGTCCTCGGCGACGTTGTCGCTGATCTTCGCCGCCCAGATGTCGCGTCCCTGGTAGCTCTTGCCGATCGAGAACACGTGGACGATGGCGGGGAAGTCGACCTCGGCCTGCTGGATCTCGGCGACCATCTCCGGGTAGTTGTGGTAGCCGCTCATGGAGGCGGGGAAGTCCGGCGCTGCGGCGGCTGCCGTTGCCGGCCCGGCGGCCTGCGCGATGAGGAGCGCGAGGAGGCCGATGCCGATGGACGGGGCGCGCATGGACTGACGCATGGTTCCAGCCTGCCAGACGAAGGGCCGGCCCGCCCATGCCGCGAACGTGTCAATTCGCGGCAGGACCACCGGCGGTGCTCGCGGCGGCGCCCTAGCTGCGGCGTGGACCGAGCCCCAGCGGGCCTGCCAGGCCCGCGTTTGCACCCGAACGGCAGCCGGATCGGCCGTATGCCGCGGATTCGGGCCTGCCAGGCCCGGAATGTGCCCGAGGGAGGCCCCTGTCCGACCTCCAGCCCGCTTCTCGGGCCTGCCAGGCCCGCGACGCACGGCTGAGCACTCCGCTTGCTCAACGTCTCGCCAGCGGCACGGAACCGGCGCCTTACGACGATCTTGGCGCCACTTGAGCAGCGGGATGTCTCGGCAATGTCTTGACAGTGACGCGTAGTACTGTCATGATCTCGCCATGCCTGAGGACGCCTACACCCTCGCGGATCTGGCCCGTCTGGCCGACGTCACGCCGCGCACCGTGCGCTACTACGTCGCCCAGGGCCTGCTCCCATCCCCGGATGCCGCCGGATCCGCGACCCGCTACGGCGAAGGGCATCTCGCGCGCCTGCGGCTGATCCGGCGCCTGCAGCGGGACCACCTGCCGCTGGCCGAGATCCGGGCGCGGCTGGAGCGGATGGGGGACGACGAGGTGGAGGCCGCGCTCACCGCCACCGAGGTGAGCGACCCGCAGCCGTCGATGTCGACCGACGAGACGCTGGCCTACGTGCGGGACCTGATGACGAGGTCGGGCGTCGCGCCGCGCTTCTACGACCAGCCGGCGCCGGCATCTGCGCCTGCCCCGCCGGCCCTCCTCAAGCGCTCCCACGCGGTCCGCGAGGTGCCGGACGAGTTCCCGATGCGGGACGCGCCGGGCCTCCCATCGCAGGCGCCGCCTGCGCCGCACCAGGCCCCCGCCCCGATGTGGATCCCGGCCGCGCCGCCCGCATCCACGCCCCGCCCCCAGACCGTCGATCGCAGCACCTGGGAGCGCCTGTCCATCACCCCCGACATCGAGATCCACGTTCGCCGGCCACTGGACCGGCGCTCCAACAAGCTCGTCGAGCGGCTGGCCCGGATCGCCCGGGACCTGTTCGACGACGAGCCCTGAGCCACGAGAGGCACGCCATGACCGCCAACGACAACCGCCCCGCCACAGAGCTCAACCTGCTCGACCCGCGCCTCGCCGTGCGCCCGGATCGCCGCATCATCCGCGCCAACGGGCGCAGCGAGCGCTTCCTCCTGGTCGACCTCGTCGCGCCGACCGTCGAGCCGGACCCGACCCGCCGCCGGCCGCCGGTGAACCTCGGCTTCGTGCTGGACCGGTCGGGATCGATGGGCAGCCAGGACAAGCTCGGGCTCGCGCGCCAGGCCGTGCTCGAGGCCATCCACCGGCTCGAGGAGCCGGACCGGTTCTCGGCCGTCGTCTACGACAACGAGGTCGAGGTGGTCGTCGGCAACGCGCCGGCCACCGGGCAGAGCCGTCGAGTGGCGGCGGATCGCCTCAACACCGTCGAGGCCCGCGGCTCGACCGACCTCCACGGCGGCTGGCTGGCGGGCTGCGAGCAGGTCGCTGCGGGCCTCGCGTCCGAGGGCGTGAACCGCGTCCTGCTGCTGACCGACGGCCTTGCCAACGTCGGCCTCACGGACCACGACCAGCTCACGAGCCTCGCGTACGACCTGCGGCGGCGCGGCGTGTCGACCAGCACGTTCGGCGTCGGCACGGACTTCGACGAGGGCCTGCTCCAGGGCATGGCCGACGCAGGCGGTGGCCACTTCTACTTCATCGGCGACGTGGCCCAGATGCGGGACCACATCACGAGCGAGGTGGGGGAGACCCTCGAGGTCGTCGCCCGCGAGGTCGTGCTCGAGCTCACCCTGCCCGAGTCCGTCCGGATCGACTCGCTGTCCCCGTTCCGCGTCGAGCGCCGGGGCGGCCGGGTGGCCGTCTACCTCGGCGACATGGTCTCGGGCCAGGTGCTCTCGATCGTGTTGCGCGTGACCTTCGACTATGGCGAGATCGGGCGCGAGGTGGGCGTCGGCGTCAGGGTGCTGGACCGTGATGGGGCATTCGAGCGCGCGGTGCCGGGCGTCGAGCCGGTCACGATCGCGTGGACCTACGGCGACACCCCGGCCAACGACACCCAGCCGAGGGACCGGGACGTCGATCGCGTCGTCGCGCGGCTGTTCGCCGAGCGGGCGAAGCAGGAGGCCGTCACCCTCAACCGCCGGGGCGAGTACGCCCAGGCGAGCCAGGCGCTGGACGGCGTGCGCCGGCGGGTTGCGGCGTACGCGGGCTCGGATCCGGAGCTGCGCGGCATCGTCGCGGAGCTGCGCGACGAGGCTCCCGCCTACGCCGCCGCGATGCCGGAGATGGCCCGCAAGCAGCAGTACTTCGCGTCGAGCGCCTCGCTGCGGATGCGGACGCCCGACGGGCGGTCGCAGCGGCAGAGCTGATGTCGCCGGCGGCCCGCCGCCCCGGCCCACCGAGCAGCGCTTGACGACCGCGGAGGGCCGCGCATACGGTCAGAGCGGAACGGAGCGCCGACCCGCGGGCGGTCGTCGGATGACCGGCCCCGCGCGGAGGCAACTGCGGCGACGATGGATGACGTTCTCCCCGGGGCCGCGCGGCCACTCCTCCGCCGCGCGGCCGGCCCGGATCCCGACGGACGCGTAAACCACGTCACGCCCGAGTCCGCAGGCTGGGAGTACGTGACCTGCGCGGCGTATCGCCTTGAAGCCGGTCAGGCGATCGAGACGCCGGCCGATGATCAGGAACGGCTCGCCCTGATCCTCGAGGGCCGCGCCCGCGTGGTCGCCGGTGATCTCGACGTCGGCGAGATCGGGACCCGCGCCATCCGTCTTCGATCCGGCTCCGGCCGGCGTCGTGCTCGTCGAGCCCGGGCGCGCGGTCCAGGTCACGGCAACGTCCGAGGCGCTCGTCGTCCTCGCGTCGGCGCCGGGTGGGGCGGTCCATCGAACGGCCTCGATCCCTGCGGGCGACATCCTCGTCGAGGATCGCGGATCCGGTCACACGGCGCGGCGCATCCATCACCTGCTGCCGCCGGCTGCGGAGGCGGGGCGCCTGATCGCGTTCGAGGTCGTCACGCCGGGTGGCAACTGGTCGAGCTACCCGCCCCACAAGCACGACACGGAGGCGCCGCCGACCGAGGCGCGCCTCGAGGAGCTGTACTACTACCGCTTCGCGGCGCCGCAGGGGTTCGCGATGCAGCGCGTCTACACCCCTGACCGCACGCTCGACGAGTCGCTCGTCCCGCAGGATCACGACATGGTCTGCGTCCCTCGGGGCTATCACCCGGTCAGCGCGGCGCCCGGGTACGACTGCTACTACCTCAACGTCATGGCCGGTCCCAACCGTGCGTGGCTGTTCACGCTGGATCCGGACCACGCCTGGGCGATGGACTGGGATCCCGGGGCGCCGGCGGCCGCCGGGAAGGAGCCATCCCGTTGAGCAGCGCCACCATCGACAGCCCGCTCCTGCGGATGGTCCAGACGACGTCGACCGACTACTGGAACGACTCCTGCGCGATCTCGGACCTCGAGTACGCGGTCGAGCGCGGCGCGACCGGCGCGACCTCGAACCCGGTGATCGTCGGCGAGGTGATGAAGAAGGAGGCGGACCACTGGGTGCCGCGCGTCCGCGACCTGGCGGCGGCGCATCCGACCTGGACCGAGGTCGAGATCACGTGGGCGCTGATCGAGGCGATGGGCGTGCGGGGGGCCGCGATCCTGGCCCCGGTGTACGAGCGCGAAGACCGGCGCAAGGGGCGCCTGTCGCTGCAGACCAACCCGTCCAACTACCGCGACGCCGTGAGCATGGTCGACCAGGCGGTGCACTTCGCCACGCTCGCGCCGAACATCCAGGTCAAGTTCCCGACGACGGCCGCGGGCATCGAGGCGATCGAGGAGGCGACCGCCCGCGGCATCGTCATCAACGCGACGGTCGCGTTCACCGTGGCGCAGGCGGTGGCTGTCGGGGAGGCCGTGGAACGGGGACTGGCCCGCTTCGAGGCCGGCGGCGGTGACACCAGCCGTTTCGATCCCGTCTGCTCGCTGATGATCGGCCGGCTGGACGACTGGGTGAAGGTGCTCGTGGAGCGCGACGACATCGCGCTCGAGCCCGACGCCGCGAACTGGGCGGGGATCGCCGTGTTCAAGCGTGCATATGGCATCTACCGCGAGCGTGGGTACCGGACCCGCCTGCTCGCCGCTGCGTACCGGCATCGCCTGCATTGGACGGAGCTCGTCGGGGCTGACATCGTCATGACGATGACCCACGCCTGGCAGGTCCGGTTCAACGACAGCGGTATCGAGCCCGTGCCGCGGATCGACGTGCCGGTCGCGCCCGCCGTCCTGGACGAGCTGTGTTCGCGGGTCCCCGACTTCGTCCGCGCCTACGAGCCCGACGGCCTGCAGGCGGCCGAGTTCGACGGTTTCGGCCCGACGGCCCGGACGCTCCGGTCGTTCCTCGCCGGCTATGGCGACCTGATCGCCAGCGTGCGCGACATCGTCCTCCCGGATCCCGACAAGCGCGCCTCCAAGATGAGGAGCGACGAGTGAGCACGTGTTCGCCGCTCGGGGATCCGGACATGCCCCCGATCCTGGCGGCGCTGGCGTCACTCGACCGCGACCTGTTCTGCATCGTCGAGCAGGACCTGTACCGGCGGCCGGACGTGCCGCTGCCGATCGCGACGCGCACCCGCGAGGACTACGCCGGCTGCGGGGTCGACGTCGGCCGGCCGTCATGACGCACCTGCCCTGACCACCGACCCGATCGCGCCCATCGCCTCCGCGACGGAGGAGCCGGTGGCCGAGGTCCACTCGCGCAGCGCGGCGCTCGTCCTGCTCGCGCTGCTGACGCTCGTGTGGGGCGTGCACTGGGCGGTCGTCAAGATCGGGCTCGACTACATGCCGCCGTACTCGTACGCGGCACTGCGGGTCCTGACGGCGCTCATGACCGTCGTCGCCCTGCTCGCCTGGAAGGGCCGGCTGCGGCGGCCGGAACGCTCGAACCTGCCGATCGTGTTCTCGGTCGGCCTGGCCCAGATCGCCGCGGGCGTGATGCTGATGACGCTCGCGCTCCAGGTCGTGCCGGCCGGCCGCTCGTCGGTGCTCGTGTACACGATGCCGCTGTGGGTCGCGCTGCTGCTGGCCGTGTTCTTCGGGATCCGGCCGCGGCGCAACGAGCTCGTCGGCCTCGTGATGGGCATCGGCGGCCTGCTGGTGCTGCTCAACCCCGCCGTCGTCGACTGGGGCGTGCCGGGCGAGCTCGTGGGCACCGCCGAGCTGCTGCTCAACGCGATCCTGTGGGCGGCGGTGACCATCCACGTCCGGCGGCATCGCTGGACGCAGTCGCCGCTCGACCTCCAGCCGTGGCAGCTACTGGTTGCGCTGGTGCCGCTCGCGATCCTCGCGCTGGTCATGGAGGGCGGCCAAGGGATCGTCTGGGGGCCGGTCACGATCCTGGTGCTCCTGTACAGCGGGTCGCTCGCGACCGCGTTCGCGACGTGGGCGAGCCAGTCGGTCACCCGCTCGCTCGGGCCGCAGGCGTCGGCGACGGGCTTCCTCGCGGTCCCGGTGGTCGGCCTGCTGTCGGGCTGGCTGATCCTGGGCGAGTCGCTCGGCCCGGTCGACGTCTTCGCGTTCGCGCTCGTGCTGGGCGGTGTCGGGATCACCGCGATGGCCCCTCGCCGGTAACCCCGGTATCGTTCCGGCGGGGCCGCGCCGCGGCCGCGCCATGGAGGATCGGTTGGCAGGTCGTCGCGCTCGGCTGGTGCTCGTACTCGGCCTTGTCGCAGCGATGCTTGCCCCGACGACGGCGTCGGCCGCGGACCCGTCCCCCGATCTCACGACTGCGCCCACCGTCGACTGGTCCGCGGCCGCGTCGACCGCGCCGCAGGCGGCCACCGGTCGCATCCTCGTCCGCTACCGGCCCACCGCGACGGTTTCCGCCCGGACCAGGGCCCGAGCCGCTATCCACGGTCAGGACCGCGAGTCGTTCAGCCTCGTGCCGGGCCTCGAGCTCATCGAGACCAGCCTCCCGGTCAACGACGCCATCGCCCAGCTGGAGAAGATGCCGGGCGTCGCGTACGCCGAGCCCGACCGCGTCATCTCGGCCGACTTCACCCCGAACGACCCGGGGCTCCCGCAGCTGTGGGGCCTCGACCAGAAGAGCGACGTCGACATCGACGCCAAGGCCGCCTGGAACACGACGACCGGCAGCCCGAGCGTGGTCGTCGCCGTCATCGACTCGGGGGTCCAGCTGAACCATCCGGACCTCGCCGCCAACATCTGGACGAACCCGGGCGAGATCGCGGGCAACGGCATCGACGACGACAACGACGGCTACATCGACGACGTTCACGGCTGGGACTTCGTCGACGGCGACAACCAGCCGAACGACGAGTTCGGGCACGGGACGCACGTCGCCGGGACGGTCGCCGCGATCGGCAACAACGGGATCGGCGTCGTGGGCGTGGCGTACTCGAGCCAGGTCATGCCGCTGCGCATCCTCGACGACACCGGACAGGGCTTCGTGTCCGACGCCATCCGCGCGATCGACTACGCCAGCCGGCACGGCGTCCGGATCTCGAACAACAGCTGGGGCTACTCGGGCGGCATCTCGCGGCCGCTGTACGACGCGATCAGGGCCGCGGGGACAGCCGGCCAGCTCGTCGTCGTCTCGGCCGGCAACGCGTCGGCGGACATCGACGTCGTCCCCGAGTACCCGGCGGCGTACGACCTGCCCAACATCGTGACCGTGGCCGCTTCGAACGATCGCGACCAGCTGGCGGTGTTCTCGAACTCCGGCGCGGCCAGCGTCGACGTCACGGCGCCGGGCGAACACATCATGAGCACGTACATCGGCTCGGCCTACGCGTTCGCCAGCGGGACGTCGATGGCCAGCCCGCACGTGGCCGGCGTCGCGGCGCTGTTGCTCGCCGCGCATCCCGGCTGGACCGTGGCGGAGATTCGCGACCGGATCCTCGACACCGTCCGCCCGGTCAAGCGCCTCGAGGGCGTCGTTGGCAGCGGCGGCATGGTCAACGCGGCGGCCGCCCTGGCCCCGGCCACGAACCTCGCGCCGCGCGTGACGATCACCAGGCCCGCGACCGGGGTGTCGGTGCTGCGCGGGGCGAAGGTCTCGTTCGCCGCGACCGCCGTCGATCCCGAGCAGGGCAACGTGGCCGCCTCGATCCGCTGGATCTCGAGCAGGATGGGCGAGATCGGGACCGGCCCGTCGTTCAGCCGCAGCGATCTCACCGAAGGCACCCACGTCATCGTCGCGATCGCGAGGGACGCCGGCCACCACACCCCGCTGGCCTCGATCGTGCTGCGGGTGGGCCCCGAGATCCGCACGATCGCCGACGGCGCGGCGTTGCGCGCGCCGGTGGTCGCCGCGACGCCGGACGGCACGCCGGTGATCGCCTGGACGGAGTACGGCATCGGGACCGTCGTGTCGCGGTTCGAGGGCGGCGAGTGGACGCGGGACGTGGTCTCGCGCGCCTACCAGGACGGGGCGCCGGATCTCCGCGTTGACCCGGACGGCACGACCCGGCTCGCCGTCGAGCGCGACTGGACGACGCCCGCCGCCTACACCGACAACGGGATCCTTTCGGCGACCGACGACGGGGCCGGGGCCGGCTGGACGACGAGCCGGGTGACCGAGGCCTGCGGCGACGACGGCGACGGCTGCGGCGTGGACGGCGCGCCGGCCTCGGGGCGCGACTCGACGGGTGCCGCGCACCTCGCGTGGATCCGGGGCGAGCTCGCCGGCAACGGGAACCACCCGGGACTGTGGCACGCGGTTGAGCATGCGGACGGCACCTGGACCTCGGAGCTCGTCGTTGGCGTCCCGTCCGGGCTGGTCGGTGCCGACCTAGCGATCGGGCCGGACGACGCGGTCCACCTCGCCTTCGTCCGCACGGATTCCGGGCACGAGGGCGTCTACCACGCGACGAACGAGACGGGCTCGTGGGTCGTGACGCTGATCGAGCCGCTGGCGGCCGATGCCGGCGTGGGCCAGGCGCGCGTGCAGGTGTCGGGCGCGGGCGACGCTGGACGTCGCGTGGGCGGGGCCGGCCGGCGTGTTCGATGCCACGCGCAGCGGCGGCACCTGGGCCGCGCCGGTCGAGGTGTCCCCGGACCGGGCCGCTTCCCTGGACCTCGTGCGGGACGGCGGGACGCTCCACCTGGTCTACGGCCACACCAACACCTTCGGCGAGCCCGACGGCATCGAGTACGCGACGAGCTCCGGCGGTCCATGGACGGTCGAGGAGCTGGACGCGGGCGCCGACGCGACGCCCCGCCTCGCGGTCGACGCCGATGGCCACGTCCACGTCACGTACCTGCGCACCGCGCCTGCACCCGAGATCCGGTACGCGACCGACGCGACCGGCTCCTGGGCGACCGACGTCGTGACGCGGTCCTCGACCTGGCTCGACCCCTCGTTCGCCGTCGACGCGGCCGGCCACCACCACGTCGCCGTGGCGCGGCAGGGGACCGAGCCGGGCGTCTGGTACGGGACGGACGCCGGCGGCTCATGGTCGATGGAACGCCTGACGACCACGGCGCCCGACGGTGGCGTCGGCCTCGTGGTCGCGCCCGACGGCACCGCGTCCATCGTGTATGGCGAGTCGGACGCCAGCGTGGAGAACCAGGTCGCCGTGCAGACCGCCTGGCTCGCGACGGGCACGCCTGGCTCGTGGACGCTCACCCAGCTCTCCGCGGAGGCGGCGACGGGCACCCATGCGATCGCGCGCGAGGCGGACGGGACGCTCCACGTCGCGTTCGGCATCAACGACGCCGGCGAGCGGCGGATCGCGTACGCCACGAACGCGTCGGGATCGTGGGTCGTCGCCCCGATCGGCGCGAGCTCCGCGATCACCGCGGACGAGAACCCGTCGATCGCCGTCGACGCCGCGGGCCACGCCCACATCGCGTTCGAGTCGGCGGGCATGTCGCCTGATCGAACCTCGATCTTCTACGCGACCAACGCCACGGGGTCGTGGGTGATCTCGCGCCGCACGACCGGCGCGCCGCACGACCTGGCCCCGTCGATCGCCGTTGACTCGGCCGGCCACGCCCGCATTGCCTACCTCCGGCAGGGGATCGGGGTCCGAGCCCAGGTGTTCGGCGGCTCGACCTGGACGACCCGGATCGTGAGCAGCAACGCGAACGACACGGACCCCTCGATCGCCATCGACGCCGCCGGCCACACCCACGTCCTGTACGCCGGTGGCGGCCTCCACTACGACGTGTGCGGCGCACCCCTGTGCTCGGCCCATCCCGGCCTGCGCTGGTGGAACGACGCGCCGGGTGCCGGCTCGGCCCGCCGGGTCACCGACTTCGGCGACGACGTGAGCCCATCGCTCGTCCGCGGCGCCGACGGCAGCCTCTCGGCGGCGTTCGTCAACACCGGCTGGCGCCTGGCGGAGATCAGGCTCGCGCGGCCGCTGGCGAAGGTCTCGGCCCCGGTCGTGCACCTCGCGGGCAAGGGCACGATGCTCGAGCGGGGGACGGCCGGGCTGGAGGTCTCCTTCGCCGGGACCGGCGCCGCCACGTACCGGCTCCAGGAGAGCGTGAACGGCGCTTCGTACGCGACCGTCGGCACGGTCGGGAAGTCCAGGTCGCGCACGATCCTCGTGTCGCCCGGAGCGTCGATCACGCACCGGCTCCGGGTCGTCCCGTACGACGCGTTCGGCGTCCAGGGGTTCTCGGCCGCCGGGACGACGTTCACGGTCGCCACGAAGAACGAGGCGAGCAGCTCATCCCTCCACTACACGGGCGTCGTGGTCGACGGCGACCAACGCGAAGTTCGGGGGCGGCAAGGCGCGGTTCTCGTCGAAATCGAGCGCCGTCGCCTCCTACGCGTTCACCGGCCGCGAGGTCGCGTGGGTCGCCGCGAAGGGCGCGAACCGGGGGCACGCGAGGGTCTACGTGGACGGGGTGCTGCGGGCGACCATCGACCTCCACGCCGCATCAACGAAATACCGCAGGGTCGCCTTCCGGGCGACGTGGTCGGCGGCGGGCCTGCACACGATCTCGATCCGCCCCGTGGGTGACGGCCGCGTCGATCTCGACGGCTTCGAGCGGCTGCGCTGATGACGAAGGGCCGGCTCGAGGCGTTCAGCGACGGCGTCCTCGCGATCATCATCACGATCATGGTCCTGGAGCTCCGCCCGCCCGAGGAGACGACGCTCGCGGCGCTCGTTCCGATCATTCCCGCGTTCCTCAGCTACGTCCTGAGCTTCGCGATCGTGGGCATCTACTGGAACAACCATCACCACCTGTTCCAGGCGGTCCGGGCCGTGAACGGGCGGGTCCTGTGGGCGAACCTGCTGTTGCTGTTCTCGCTGTCGCTGCTGCCGTTCGGGTCGGCGTGGATGGGGGAGCACGAGTTCGCGCCCGTGCCGGTCGCGCTGTACGGCGTGATCCTGCTGGCGGCGGCGATGGCCTACTTCGTCCTCGTGCGGACGCTGCTCGCTGCGCAGCCCGAGGACGCGCCGCTGGCGGCCGCGATCGGCACCGACACGAAGGGCAAGATCTCGCCGCTGCTGTACCTCGTCTCGATCCCGATCGCCCTCGTGGCGCCCTTCGTCGCGTTCGGGATCTACGTCCTGGTCGCGCTGATCTGGATCGTGCCCGACACCCGCATCGAGCGCACGCTCGCACGCTAGCGCAGGTCGCGGCCGCCGGAGGGGTCGCGCGGGTCTGTGCCCGGCCTCGGGGCGGACGTGCCGCGGACGCCGACGACCAGGTCCGCGTACGCCGGGTGGCGCTTGATGAACGCGGCGATGAACGGGCACTGCGGCGTCAGCTTCAGGCCGCGTGCCCTGACATCATCGAGCGCCCCGGTCGCGAGCCGGCTCCCGACGCCGCGACCCGTGTACGCCGGATCGACCTCGGTGTGGACGAACACCAGCCACCCGTCGTGCGGTTCGTACTGGCTGAATCCTGCGAGCCCGCCATCGACCCACGCCTCGTAGCGATGGCTCTCGACGTTGTCGCGGACCTCGAAGCTCGACGACTCGCCGCCAGTCACGGCGCCGCCACGTGATCGGACCAGTGGTGGGCAGGCTCGTAGCCGAGGACCCGGCGCGCGCGGTCGATCGAGAGCAGCGTCTCGCGACCCTTGACCTCGCGGGTCAGCGGCACCGTCGGGAACACCTCGGCCATCAGGTCCGCGCTGGGGCGGGTCATCACCGTGTCGTCGGCGGCGACGATGCAGACCTCGGCACCCGTGAAATCCGCCGACAGGCCCAAGCGACAGGCCTGGGCGACGTCACGGCAGTCGACGTAGCCCCACAGGTTCCACCGGCGGATCTGCGCGTCGTCCCAGTACGAGGGGAAGTCCGCGTAGTCCTCGGGCTCCATGATGTTCGAGATCCGGAAGCCGACGATCGGGATCCCGGTCCGCCGCGCGAACTGCGTCGCCATCGTCTCGCCGGTGAGCTTCGACAGCCCGTACGAGGTCTCCGGCCGCGGCTCGATGGTCTCGTCGATCGGCGCGAACAGCGGCGGCGTGTCGAACGGGAGGCCGAGCACGGTCTCGCTCGACGCCCAGACCACGCGCTGCAGCCCGTTGGCCTCGGCCGCCGCGAACACGTTGTACGTCGAGAGCATGTTGTTGCGGAACGTGTCGGCGGGCGGACGGAGCCCGGGCGCCGGGATCGCCGCCAGGTGGACGACGGCGTCGTACCCCGCGAGGGCCTCGGCCGTCTGCCCGTAGTCGGCGAGATCGGCGAGCAGGCACAGGCCGTGCTCCGAGCCGTCGTGCTTCGTGTCGACGTTCAGGACGTCGTGACCGTGCTCGCGCAGGTCGCGCACGACCCATCGACCCGCCTTGCCGCTGCCGCCCGTGACGACGATTCGCATTGTTCCTCCGTTCGCGTCGATCTTAGAGCCCGAGCACGAACCGCAGGGACGCGTCCACCCGGGTCATCGCCTCGGGCCGCAGCCGCCCCAGGCGCGCGCCGAGCCACGTGGCCGGACGGGTGAACACCTGGTCGCACTTCACGAAGCCATCGCGATCAAGTCCCGTCTCGCGCATGGTCACGGGAACGAGGTATGGCGGCATCCACCCGCCTTGGACAGCCCGACGCTTCGTCGTCATCGAGCACACGAGCACGGTGCCGTCCGCACGGTTCATGCGATCAGCCGAGACGACGACAGCCGGATGTGGCCCTCGGATGACGTGACCGCCGATGTCCTCGAACTGGACGATGTGAACGTCGCCGCGACGAGGCCCGGCTACCACTCGACGTCCTCGAGGAGCTTGGCGTCCATCGGCGCCGCGGCTCGCGCCCACTCGAGGTTCTCCTCGCGATCCGCCTCGAGCGCGGCATCGAGCTTGGCTTGCTCGACCTCGTCGCGCAGTCGGCGGAGGGACGCCGCCACAACGCCGCTTACGGAGGTCCCGGCTTCGTCCGCAACCTCGCGGACCGTTGCCAGGAGCTGTTCCGGGATGCTGATCGAGAGCTTCGCGAAGGGACCGGTCTCGGTCGCGGCGAGATACGGCTCGAGCGCCTCGCGGAAGCTCGGGAACGGGCGCTCGTCATGATCGGGCCGCGGGTCGTACTGACTCACCTGTTCAGTATGACCAGCGGTCGTACCGGCGTCAACCGGTCCGAGGCTACGCCTCGGCGACCGCCGCTCCGGTGGATCCGGCGGGCTCGGCGGTGGCCTTGGGGGCCGGCGTGAGGTCGACGGTCCGCACGCGGCGCGTCTGGCCTGCATCGGTGCGCACGACGGCCGCGGCGATGACGCCCGGGACGAGCGACTGCACGACCACGGTCTCGCCTGCGTAGAGGCCCGAGCCCTCGATGATCACCCGCATGCCCGGCACGATCCCGGCGCGGCCAACGCCGGCCTTCGTGTTGATCGTGGCGACGGTCGCCGGGGTCACCTGCGGTGCCCGGACCGGCGCGGGGCCCTTGGAGCTGCGCGGGGGCGGGTAGACGACCTTGCGCTTGCGGGTCATCAGTAGGACCTGCGCGAGCGCTGCTCGTCCTTGGGCGGCTTGGGCTCACGTCCCGGCCGCGGCGGGTTGGGGCGCGTTCCGGGGGCCATGTCGGGCGGTCGCGCCTGGGGACCACGGGCCATCGCGGCTTCGACCTCGCGGGTGAAGGCTGTCGCCGTCGCCGCAGGGATGCTCGCGTACCACGCGGACTGGACTTCCTTCATGCGCTCGGTGCTCGCTGCGCGCCGCTCACGCTCGTAGCGGGAATGCTTGGTCATCAACGCCTCCGGGATGGATTGCCTGGTCCCGCGATGCTGCGGACGGCCTCTCGGCCGATTTTCGAGGGTTCGCCGATCGATGGTACGCCCTCGACGACGAACCCCGAAATAGCAGCGCGCGCGACTACGGGATCAGGAACGTGACCTGGACGTCGATCGTGACATCGGTCGTGCCCGGCATGACCGGGGTCGAGGCGTCCGTGGGCGCGAGCGCGCCGGCGGCCATCTCGCGGCCGTACCAGATCGGGTTCGTGACCGTCTCGCTCATCGAGGCCACGCCGGTGATCGACACGCCCACGCCCTTGGCCAGGCTGTCGGCCTTGGCACGAGCATCGGTGACCGCGGCCTCGCGGGCCTTCGCCTCGGCGGCCGTGCGATCGGCGACGTCGAAGCTGATCCCGTTGACCTGGGTCGCGCCCGAGACGACGGAGTCATCGAGCACGTCGCCCAGCTTGTCGAGGTCGCGGACCGTGATCGTGACCGCGTTCTGCAGCTGGTAGCCGCGGACGTGCGGGTTGCCGCCGTTGCTGTTGTAGTCGAAGACGGGCTGGAGGGAGATCGACGAGGTGGCGATGTCCTTGTCGTCGATGCCCAGGGCCTTGAGCGCGGCGACCACCTTGGTCATCGATTCGGCCGCCGCCTCGCGCGCGGCCTTGGCCGTGTTGCGCTCGATCATGACGCCGAGGTTGATCGTTGCGATGTCGGGGACGACGGTGACCTTGCCGCTGCCGGTGACGGCGATGGTGTGCTCGGGCGGCTGGTCCGTGGCGCCGTTGACGGCGGCGTAGCGCGGGGCGGGGCTGGTGGCGGCCGCGAGGGCCGGGCCGGCGACGAGGCCGACCGCGAGGGCCGCAACGCCGGCGATCGCCATCCAGCCGAGGGTCGTGCGGCCCGGGCCGCGCATCTGGGTGTCAGTCATGGTTCTCGGTCACCGTTCCGGGTCCCTGATCCGCGCCGCCAGTGGGCGCTTGCGCCGGCCGGTGGGCCCCGCTGCCCGGCCTTCTCGGGCGGTAGACGCCGCCGGTGCCGTGGCGGTTTCCCGGTGGTGCTGCGTGGCACCGTCGCGCCTCGCCGCCGCGCGCTTCCGGCCCTGCTCGAGGGCCTTTTCCGGCCTTGCATTCGCCCGGTGAATGCGTACCGCGCCGCGCCCGCCCGAATTCGCCAGATATTCATCAAGCGAATGGCAATCGTCCGGATCGACCTCGAACCTTGCCTTGTATTCGCCCGGCGACTACTGGGCCAACGAGTCGCCCGCGGACTCCGCCCAACATTCGTCCTGTGCATGCAAGGCTCACTCGACGGTCGGAATCGACCCGAACGAGTCCAGATTCGGGGACCATCGACCGATCGATCACGCCAGGTCCGTCGCTTGCATTCACGCGAGGAATGCAGAGCACGGTCACGACACCTACGGCGGCTGGTCGTTGGATGGGAATGAAATGCGAGATCGACGCTGCAGGAACCTGCCGACGCGCGTGCCGATGTAAAGGACCGCGGCCAGCAACAGGACGATGGCGGCGTCTGACGGCAGGTAGGTCGCGAGTGCAGTGCCGATCTCGGCGTGACCGCTGTCGACGAGGTTCGGTCGCGGCTTGCTCATGAGAGGGCGAACATGTTCAGCAGCTGCGTGAACACCTCGTCCTGGGCGCCGGTCGGTCCGGGTGCGCGGTACCACTGGATGTCGCACCCGACCGGCCCCTTGACCATCGCCACGTTCACGATGAACGTCGGGACGCCGTCGATCGTCCCGTTCTCCCATCTGGACCAGCGACCGGGGATGCCGTTGAAGGTGTCCGCGCCCACCTGGTCGGGATTGCCCCCGAACCGCTTGGCGTAGAACGCCAGCCCGTCCGCGGCCCACTGCTTGAGCTTGAGCTTGGCCTTCGGGTTGCACGTCACTCGCACCCCGACGCCGGGTCCATAGAAGTCTTCCGTGAAACCACCGGAGCTTTCGTCGACGGGGTTGGCTCGCCAGGCCTCCGGGTACCACATCCGATAGCCGTGGCCGTCGGGTTTCCGGATCCACGGATCGGATGGCGCCTCGATCGTGATCGGAGCCACACCGGAGTCGAAGACAAACGAGTAGTTGGAGGCATACGGCGTGCCGTCGGACGAAGGCACGGTGAACGAGAGGTCGAGCCCAAGCGGCTTGCCATCGGGCGAAGCGAACAGGAAACCCGACGTGTCCGAGACGTCTGCTCCGGGGTCGCTGAGTCCCATTGACGCTGTCAGGTCTCCGAACGACCGCAAGTCCAACTCGTACCGCTCGACCTTGGAGCCATCGATCTCCGTGGTGCCGACGGACGTGACGCCGGCCGAATTCGAGCGCCTCCGAGAGGGTCGGCGCGCGGTCCGAGTTGGATGCCTCGGCGTCGTGGAGCCACGGTCTCCCAGGGCTCAGCAGGTACGACTGATCGTCGGCGACGATCTGCTCAACCGTGAACGAGACGCCATGGGCGGACGTCGTGATGACGGTGTGGAAGTCACCGCCTGATTGCGTGTGCGTACCTTTGCTCTCCGCCTCTCCCTCGATCGTCGCGGTGAAGTCCGCGTGGATCTGCGCCTTGGGATCGGCGAGCGCCGCGAGGGCGAGCTCACCGGGCGATCCACTCGGCGACGGCGAGGGCGAAGCGCTCGGTGCCGAGGTCGGCGTTGGCCGCGGCGTGGCCGTGCTCGGGGGCGAGCCAGCGTCGGCCGTCGAGGCCACGGGGCTCGGGGGGCTCCCGCCGCAGGCCGATGCGATCAGGACGACGAGGATGAGCGTCCCGAGCCGCATGCCGCGGACCGACGACACCATGGCGCTCTTGACCAAAGCGATCTCCACCTACGCGGCCAAGAGACGCCCGGCTCCCCGACCTGTGACAGGGCACGGCCGCGCGCACCCCGGCGCTGGTACGCTCCGGCCTTGCGAACCGAGGCGCGCTACCCGGGCCTGAAGCCCGATGCCGGGCATTACGAGAGCTTCTTCCTGCGCGCGAGCCGCCCGAGCGGTGGCGAGGGCGTCTGGATCCGCTACACCATCGACCGCGCGCCTGGTGCCGGGGCGGTCGCCTCGCTCTGGCTCACCTGGTTCGATGCCAAGGGCGGCGCCCCGATCGCGGCCAAGGTCAGCCATGCCGAGGATCGCCTCGCGTTCCCGACAGGCGGCTACATCGCCATCGCCGACGCCAGCCTGACCCCCGGCCGCGCCGTCGGGAGCATCGCCCGCGACCACGGCGAGCTCTCCTGGGACCTCACGTTCGACGATGGCGCCGAGGCCTTCGACCACCTCTCGCACGGCTGGATGTACACGCGCTCGTTCCCGCGCACGAAGGTCCGCTCGCCCTACCCGAGCACGCGGTTCTCGGGCCAGGTTCGCCTCGGCGACCGCACGATCGAGCTCGCCGGCTGGCCCGGCATGGTCGGCCACAACTGGGGCACCGAGCACGCCGAGCAGTGGGTGTGGATCGACGCCGTGGGCATCGACGGCGCCAACGGGTTCGTGGACATCGCCGCGGGCCGGGTGCGCGCTGCGGGTCGGTTGACGCCGTGGATCGTGAATGGGGTCGTCGAGTTCGATGGCAAGCGCCACAGGCTCGGCGGCTTCAGCCGCACGCACACGTTCCACATGAAGGAGAGCGAGTCGGGGGCCCTGTTCACGATCCCGGGCGCGGGCATCGACATCCGCGGGCGCGTCACGGCGCGGGCCGGGGAGATCGTCACCTGGCCCTACGACGACCCGGCGGGCGGCACCCACACGGTCCGCAACTCGTCGATCGCGGACCTCGACCTCACCGTCGAGCAGACCGGCGAGACGAAGAGCTTCTCGGTCTACGGGTCGGCGACCTACGAGCTGGGTCGGCTGCAGACCGGCGTCGAAGGACGGAGAGACCTAGCGGCGGTACCTCGCCGGGCCTCTCCCACCGGCCGTGGAACCTCCAGCGTTCACTCCACCGGCCCGAGCCATTCATCGGCACCCCGGGCGTTCCAAATGCCTGCTCAAGGGCACCTTGTGGCACGCCGGGCGTTCCAGACAGCGCAGGACCGTCGAACCGGCTGTCACAGTGAACGTCAGGCGTTCCAACGTGGGATCCGCGACGACGCGCTCACCGGCGATAGGTGCTCTCGTCGCGGCGGGCGACGCGCAGGACGATGACCAGGCGATGGACGTCGTCGATCGCGTAGACGACGCGGAGATCGCCGATCCGGAGCCGCCACCAGTCGCTGTCGACGAGAGGGGTCGCGCCGGGCGGTCGAGGCTCGAGGGCCAGGGCGAGGATCGGGGCTCGAAGGCGGGCGGCGTCGCCGGGCGGGAGCCGGCGGAGCTGGCGGGCGGTGGCCGGCGCGAGCTCGACGCGGTAGGGCTCGCGGCCTTTCGGTCGCCCGCGGGTCATCGGCCCGACCCGTACTCCGTCTTCGTCTCGGCCGCGTGCTTCTCGAAGAACTCCGTTGCCGCCGTGCCGCCGTCACGCTGGTATTCGGCGAGCGCCTCGGCAGCGGACGCGCGGTCCTCCTCGTCCTCGCGGCGCTCGAGCCACTGGCCGAGTGCGTCCGCCATCACGTCCCGCACGCTCCGGTCTGCGCGCGCGGCCTCAACCTTGAGGCTCCGGTACAGGTCCGCGTCGAGGTCGATCGTCACCTTCATCGGACCAGCATACCAGCATGCTGGGTTGCTGCCGCCCGGCGAGCGACGTGCCTCAGGCGAAGAACGCGACGATCGCGGCCGTGTCGTCCGAGAAGGCCCAACGTTCGGTGGCCCTGCCATCGCGGATGTGGAAGATCTCCGCGGTCCGGTATTCGAGGGTCTTGCCGTTGCGCGTGGCGGTGGCGGTGCCGAGCGCGATCGTGTGGTCGTCGTTGGCGATGACGTCGTGGAGCTCGTACCGGATCATCGTGTCGCCCATCTCGCCCATGGTCGCGCGCAGCTCGTCCTTGCCGCGGCGCGGCTCGGCCCGGCCGATCTCGTGCCAGACGATGTCGTCGGCCATGAAGGCGTCGACGATCGCCATCTCCTCGTCGGCCTTCGACATGTCCATCTCGTTCATCGCCTGCATCGCGCGGCGAACCAGGGCCACGTTCGGATGCTCAGCCATGGTGGGTTTCCTCCTGTTGCCGCCCACGGTGGAACGACCGTGGCGCTATCCGGGCCTCAGCGTATCGCCGGTAACAAACGGCAATCCCACGACTTCGATTGTGCTACTGTGTGCTACATGAGTGAACGGCAACAGGGTCACGTGGGCGTCCGAGAACTGCGGCAGAACCTGTCCGTGTATCTCGCCAGGGTGAAAGCGGGGGAGGCGCTGACCGTTACCGAGCACGGGACCGAGGTCGCACGGCTCGTGCCCCTCAGCAATGGTGCGTCGACGATCGAGCGCCTCATCGCGGAGGGTCGCGCGCGCCCGTCCAAGGGCAACCTCGCGGACCTCGGATTGCCGCCGGCGGTTGCCGGGAAGCCGTTGAGCGAAATCCTGCAGGAACTCCGCGACGAGGAGGACCGGTGACCGGCGCCGTCTACCTGGACTCGTCGGCGCTGGTGAAGCTCGTTGCCATTGAACCGGAGTCGGCTGCACTCGTAGCGCACCTGCGTGATCGCCCGAGCCAGGTCGCAAGCTCGATCGTGATCGTGGAGCTCAGCCGTACGCTCGCTCGGAAGGCGGGACTCGATGCGAGCAGAGCCACCGAGATCATCGACCGACTTGAGCTCGTCGACGTCGATCGCCGGATCATGGACCGCGCTGCAGGCCTCGCACCGGTGGAGCTCCGATCGCTCGACGCGATCCATCTTGCGACAGCAATCGAGGTCCGGGATTCGATCGAAGCCGTCGTCACCTACGACGCGAGGCTCGCAGCGGCAGCTCGGGTGCACGGCTTCACAGTGATCGCTCCCGCCTGACTGTGCGCTGGTACGCTCCGCCGGCCATGGGGGTCTCTGCCGAGCGGCTCGTCCAGGAGCGGATCGCGGCCGCGTTGCCCGAAGGCGCGCGCTGCTACCCCAACGTGCGCTTCGTGGCGAAGACCCGCGAGCACGGGCCGGGGCACGACGGCGAGGCCGACCTCGTCATCGTCCACCCCGACAACGGACTGCTGGTCATCGAGGTCAAGTCGGGCGCACCGAGCATGGCTCACGGCAAGTGGTTCATCGGCAGCCATGAGCTCCCGCGCTCGCCCTTCGCCCAGGCCGAGGCGGCCAAGCACGACCTGCGGCGGGCCATCGAGGACCTGCCCGACTGGCCGACCAACCACGACTTGCGCGCCGGGCACGCCGTCGCATTTCCCGAGGTCGACCTCGCCAGCCTCCGGCCCGGGCATGTCCTCCTCGGACCCGATGCCACTCGCGACATCACCCTCGATGCGGACGCGTTCGCGGATGCGGCGGCGACGCGGGAGGCGCTCGAGCGGGCCTGGGCATTCTGGGTCGGTGACGGCAGCCGGGGCGACCGATTGACCGCGGCCGACATGGCGCGGATCGACGAGCTCCTCGCCCCCACCGTTGAGCTGCGCAGGCTCATGCGTCACGACGTGGAAGAGGGGAGCGAGCGGCTGCTCAGGCTCTCGAACGCCCAGCTCCAGGTCCTCAACCTGGCGCGGTCGCAGCGGCGGGTCGAGGTCGTCGGGCCGGCGGGGAGCGGCAAGAGCCTGGTCGCGGTGGAGAAGGCGCGGCGCCTCGCGAAGGAGGGCTGGCGGACGCTGTTCGTGTGCTTCAACCAGGCGCTGGCGACGGCGGTGCTGCGCGAGTTCGACGACGAGGGCGAGCGCGGCCGATCGACGACCCGCTAGTCTCGACCTTCCATCGGCTGGCCGAGACGCTGGCCACCCGCGCCGGCCTGCTGGGAACCAAGCCCGCCAACCCCGGATCGGACTGGTTCGACGGCCTCGCCGCCAACCTCGTCCCGGCGATCGAGGCCCTGCCTGACGTTCGGTATGACGCGATTGTCATCGACGAGGGCCAGGACTTCGACGCCGACTGGCTGGTCGGGCTCGAATTGCTCCTCGAGAACCCCGACGACGGGATCCTGTGGGTCTTCCACGACCCCGGGCAGGCGCTGTTCCGCGACGACGTGGTCGCGGGTCTTGGGCTCGCGCGGCTGGACCTGTTCGAGGACTACCGGTCACCCGCGCCGGTGGCCGCGTTGGCCGCGCGCTTCTACCGCGGGCCCGGGGAGCCGATGGCGCAGGTCGAGGGCGGCCGGGCCCCGACGATCCTGGAGGCGGCGTCGGGCGAGCCGACCGTCGAGATGGTTCGCAAGACGCTGCACCAGTTGCTGGTCGATGAAGGCGTGCGGCCATGGCAGATCGTGGTGCTGTCGGGGCTGACGGCGTCGAAGAGCGAGGTGTGGAAACGGCGGCGGTTCGGGAACGTCGAGCTGTGGAACGGGGCGATCGACGACGAAGGTCAGTCGCTCGGGCTGCCGGGCGAGGACGTGCCCGACGAGCCGAAGGACGACGGCGTGGTGCTGTTCGAGACCGTGCGCCGGTTCAAGGGCCTGGAGCGGCCGGTCGTGATCCTGTGCGAGCTGCCCGAGGAGGGCGATCGACTCGATCAGCTCCTCTACACGGCCTTCACCCGCGCGACGACGCACCTGGTTGTCGTCGCCTCGCCCGTGTTGGCGGAGCGTCTCCGCCCGCACGAGCATTGACACGCTCGGATCCGCCATCTATCGTTCTGATCCGATGACGACAAGTGTGATTGCAGAGACCAGACTCCGAGAGCGAAACCAGCTGACCCTGCCGGATGCCGTGGCGAAGGCCGCCGGGATCGAGGAGGGGGAGCGGTTCGTGGTGACATTCGATCCGGAGCACCCGGATTCGGTGCGGCTCGACCGGATCCGGGGTTCGTACGCCGGCTCGCTGGCCTCCGCGTACGGCGACCCTGAGGGCTACCTGCGCGAGGTGCGCGAGGGTTGGCGCTGACCCTCGCCCTCGACCGTCTCGAACGGGACATCCCGCGCGACGCCAGGCTGGCGATCGACACGTCGGCCGCGATCGCCTACCTCCACGGCGGTGAGCGGGCGAGCCCTGCCGGGCTGTGGGTCTTCGACGGCTGCCTGGCGACCGGCCGCAACCCGGGCGTGATGTGTGCGCTGACGGTTGCCGAGCTGCTCGTCGGACCGTACAGATCCGGCGCCGCCGCCGTCGCCACGATGGAGGGCTTCTTCCGGTTCTTCGAGGCGATCGAGGTCGTCCCGCTGGATACAGCGGTCGCCCGCACCGCGGCGCAGCTGCGGGCCACGGCTGGTCTGACGCTCCCCGATGCGGCCGTCGTGGCGACTGCGCTCGAGCGTGATGCCACGATGGTCATCACGAACGACGCTCGCTGGTCACGCGCGCTGGCCGCCGCCTCGGTGCCGGTCGAGGTGCGCCTGCTGGACGACTACGTCACCGGCTGACCGATCATGTCGTCGCGCGGCGTGGTGGTGCCCTACGGCAGCGCCCGTGACAGACAAGGTGGCACGACAGTTCCGTATGGTTCGAACGACACGAACATCGTCGCGGGGGGAGGAACCCCGGTGGTGACCCGTGTCTCGCGAGGAGGAGTCGCGTGAGCGACGACGTGCCCGGGCTGCCGCCCGAGTCGCCAGGAGATGAGACCCAGCCGGTCGAGCCGGTCGGGGATCTGCCCGTGCCGGTGGAGCCGGCCGAGATCCTGCCTGTTCCCGCGCCGCCTGCGGCCGTGGCCCTGGTCGCGACCCCCTCGCAGCCGCCGTCGGGTCCGCCGCCCGTGCGCCGCCGCCCGCCGCGCCGCCGCCCGCTGGTCCGCAGCCGGCTCCCGCGCAGCCGCCCTACGCCGCGCCGCCCCAGGAGGTCCAGGAGGGCCCGGGGCTGGCCGTTCGAGCGCTGTGGTTCATCTTCGTGGGCTGGTGGCTGACCGGCATCGTGTCGACGATCGCCTGGCTCGCGATGATCACGATCATCGGCCTGCCGCTCGGGATCTGGCTGATCAACCGCATCCCGACGGTGATCACGCTCCGGCCGCGGACCCGCGAGGTCCAGCAGATGGTCGACTCGGCCGGCTTCACCCGGCTCGTCGCCGTGCCGGTCGCGCAGGTGTCGTGGGTCGTCCGCGGCGTCTGGTTCATCCTCGTGGGCTGGTGGGCGTCGGCGATCGTGATGGCGATCGGCTACCTCCTGATCGTGCTGATCCTCACGATCCCGATCGGCCTGTGGATGTACAACCGCGTGCCGTTCGTGGCATCGCTGTACCGGTATTAGGGAGGATGGGGCACGTGACGATGGCCGCCGAGCGCGTCGGGCTGACGGCGGAGCAGCGCGCCATCGTCGAGGCGGGCGATGGGCCGGTTGTTGTCGTGGCCGGGCGCGGGGACGGGGAAGACGCGGGTCATCGTCGAGCGGGTGCGGTGGCTGCTCGAGACGAAGGAGGATCTGCTTCCGGAGCAGGTCCTCGTCCTGACGTACAACGTCAAGGCGGCGAAGGAGCTGCAGCGGCGGATCGACGAGGCCGCTCGGGCCGGCGACGCGGGCGCGGCTCATCGTCAGCAACTTCCACAGCTTCTGCCAGCGGGTGCTGACCGAGAGCCCGCGGCGAGGCCGGGGTGGCGCCGAACCCGGACGTGCTCGACGGCGTCAGCCAGGTGCTCCTGCTCCGGGACATGCGGGCCGACCTGCCGCTCGGTACCACAACGCACTGGATGTTCGGGAACATCGTCAGCTTCATCAACCGGGCGAAGGACGAGCTGGTCTCGCCCGACGACTTCGATGCGTTCGTCGCCGGCGAGCTGGCGGCGTTCGAGGCACCGGTTCGGCAGCTACGAGCAGGCGGCGGTCCGGCTCGACGCCCAGGGCAACCTCCGGCCGCTCAAGAGCGTCCGCGGCGCGTATGCGTACGACGCCAGCACCAGCGCGTCGAGGCGCGCGGTGAGGACGCGGCGCTGGAACGAGCGGGAGCTCGAGAATGCCGCCGACCGCGAGGCGCGAAGAAGCATCGGCGGCGACGGCATCGCCCACTACCGCAACTGGTTCGCCCCGGAGGACCGGCCGCGGATCGAGGCCCTCGCCGCCACCTACGTCGTCGATGCCGCCGCGCTCGAGGTCATGCGCCTGCGCGAGCTCGCCCTCGTCTATCGGGCGTACCAGGCCGAGCTCGTGCGGCGCGGCGCGCTCGACTTCGGGGAGCAGATCGCCGCCGTCACCCAGCTGTTCAAGGTCCGCCCGAACCTCCTCCGCCGCTGGCAGCGCCAGTTCCGGTACCTGCTGATCGACGAGTTCCAGGACGCCAACATCGCCCAGATCGAGCTCATCGAGATGCTGGGCCGCACGCCGGACCGGCCCGACAACGTGATGGTGGTGGGGGACGACGACCAGTCGATCTACCGCTTCCGGGGCGCGAGCTACGCGGCGTTCGAGGAGTTCACGCTGCGGTTCGGCGCAACCCGCCGCGCCTCGCGAGACTCGCTGGAGCAGAACTTCCGCAGCGTCGAGCGCGTGCTCACCGCCGCCAACCGGCTGATCGCGCGGCAACCAGACCCGGTTCGAGCCCGGGAAGGAGCTCTACACGGAGCGCGCGGCCGGCGAGCCGGTCCAGCTCCTGATCTGCGCCGGGCCCGAGGACGAGGCGGTCGCGATCGTCGAGGCCATCAAGGCGCTGACGGCGCCGGCGGCGATCGGCGCGAAGCCGCGCTGGTCCGACGTCGCCGTCCTGTATCGCAAGCACAAGCACCGCGACGCCATCGTGGCCGGCTGCGGGACGAGGACATCCCGTACACCGTCGTCGGCGGGTTGAGCCTGTTCGGGACGCCGGAGATCCGGGACCTGGAGCAGAGCCTGCGGGCGATCGCGGACCCGCTCAACGACGTCGCGCTGGTGCGGATGCTCACGGCCGGCCCGTGGCGGCTGGACGCGCTGGAGATCCTCGAGGTCTCGCCGCGGGCGAAGTTCGATCGAGACGCAGGTCTCCGCGCGCGGCGACGGGCGATGCGCGACGACGAGGCGATCGCCCCCGCGATGCGGGCGAAGCTGCGGCGGCTCGTCGGACACGCTCGAGGAGCTCACGCCGCTGACCTGGCGCGAGGGCCCGTTCACGATCCTCGAGCGGTACGTCGAGCGGACGGGGCAGATCCTGGACCTCATCGCCGCCGACTCCCTCGAGGCCAAGCGCACCGTCACCAACATCGCGAGCTTCATGCGCTTCGCGGCGGACTGGCAGGGGGCGAACCCCAACGGTCGCTCGCGGGGTTCGTGGACTACCTCGACGCGTACCAGCAGTCCGGCGGCGAGCTGCCGACCAGCGTCGAGCTCACCGAGGACGTCGAGGGCGTCCGGCTGATGACGCTGTACCAGGCCAAGGGCCTCGAGTTCCGCCACGTCATCGTTCCAAGCCTGGTCGACGGGGAGTGGCCGGTCCGCGAGGGCGGGCGGCTACTTCCCGCGCGGACCTCCTGCGCGAGGCGGTCCCGCCGGGCGACATCCACACCGAGGAGGAGCGCCGGCTCCTGTACGTCGCGATGACCCGCGCGCAGGAGACGCTGATCCTGACCACGCACGAGGTCGGCGTACAAGGCCCCTTCGCGGTTCATCGGGGAGGTGCGACGGGGCGGCGAGGAGGCCTGACGTGGATCGATCGGACGCGGGGACTCGATCGACCCCGAGCTGGCGGCGATCGTCGGGGTGGGGGAGGAGGACGACGAGCCGACGGTGACGGCGTCGCGGCCGCGATGCCGCCGCTCGTCGGGTCATGCCGCTGCCGACGCCTCGCGAGCGACGGCTGGAGCTGCGCCTGCGGGCGAGCGAGCTCGTCGGGCTGATGGAGGGCCGACGGCCGATGCCGGAGGCCGAGGGTGCCAGCGCCCGCGAGGTTCGAGGCCGACCTCGCCGACGTCGGTCGATCGGCCGCGATGAGGCCGACGAGCAGGCGCGGGACGCCGGCCTGGACCCGCTGACGTTCCGGACGATCGCTCGACACCGCGGTGGGCGCCAACCTGCTCGACGTCGCGCCGCTGCCGCCGACTTCAGCTACTCGTCGCTCACCACCTACGAGGCGTGCCCCCTGCGGTACGCGTTCAGCTACGTCTACTCGATCCCGGTGCCCGATCGGAAGGTCGGCGCGTTCGAGTTCGGGACGACGGCCCACCCGGCGTTCGAGGCGTTCACCCGCGAGCGGCGCGAGCGCGTGGCCCGCGGCGAGGCGCCGCCCACGCGCGAGGACCTGGCCCGGCTGTTCGCGAGTGAGTGGACGCCGACCGCGTTCCCGGACGCACGGTCACCGAGGAGGGGTACGCGCGGCGGATCGCGGGGCTGCTGGACAACTTCTACGAGGGCGAGCTCGCGTCGCGGTCCGAGGTGCTCGCGGAGGAGCTCCACTTCGACCTGGTCATCGACCCGGGCGACGGCACGCCGCCCGTGCGCATCCACGGGGAGATCGACCGCATCGACCGCCTGCCGTCGGGCGGCATCGAGATCATCGACTACAAGACCGGCAAGGTCAGCAGCCAGAAGAACGTCGAGGAGAGCCTCCAGCTCACGATCTACGCGCTGGCCTGCCGCGACGCGCTGGGCCTCGGCACGCCCGAGCGGGTGACGCTGTACTTCACCGAGTCGGCGACCCGACTGAGCACGATGCGCACGGACGAGCAGCTGGACGCGGCGCGGGAGGCGATCCTGGCGCGCGTGTCGCCGATCCGCTCCGGCGACTTCGTCGCGACTCCCGGCAAGGCCTGCCAGTGGTGCGACTATCGGGCGATGTGCCCGGAGCGAGCGTGAGGGTGGCCGTGCGAGGGTTGCACGATGCACGCTGGGAAGGTTTACGTGCGGACTGGGTCGGGTCGCGCAGCCATGCCGAGCCGCGTTCTGGAGCGGGGGACCTCCTGCAGGTGCTCGCACTTCATATCGCGCGTACGGTCCGAGTCAAGGACGCAGCCTGGCTTATGGGCAAGAGGGGACGAGCAGGCTGCCGCCGCCCCAGGCCGGACCGGACCTTAGTGGCACAGCGACAGCGAGGGGTCCCGTGGCGGCTGCAATTGGCCGTACCCCGCCAGGACCACCAATGACGCTGGGCGGCGGGAAGCTCGAACGGATGTGGGTGCCGCGCGTTGGCGGTTTTGTGTGGACATCGGACGAGTTCGGGATCGGCAAGCTCGTCGAACTGCGTGACTCCGTGGCGCTCGTTGAAGTCCGCCGCTCGGTCGTCTCGTCCGAGCAGCACAACTACGACGCCACCAGCATCCGTCGCGCGTACCTGCCGCTTCAGAGCCGCGTCTATCACGAGCGGAACGGCAACTGGTTCCTCGGTCGAGTTCTCGACCGATACGTCGACGATTCCGGCAGTTCGTATCTCGTCAAGTTCCCAGGGTTTCAACCGATTGAGCTTGCGGATGACGCCCTTGCCGTCCGCTGCCTCACGCCATTGGAGGAGCCCGCAGTCGTCCTGGCCAGTTGGGCCCTGGAGGCTCAGTTCCTTGCAGACCACCGCGACTCCGCGCTCACGGCCCTAGCAGACGCTCGTCGCCTCAGCCGTTCTCTTGGGGGCCTCCTGTCCGCCTCCGTTGAACTTCTTCCCCACCAAGTCGAGGTGGTTCGGCGGGTAACGGAAGACCCCATCCAGCGGTACCTGCTGGCAGATGAGGTCGGGATGGGCAAGACGATCGAGGCTTGTGCGATTGTCTGCCAGACCCTCCTGGACAAGCCGGACGGCCGGGTCATCGTCGCCGTGCCGGCTTCCCTGCTCACCCAGTGGGGCGAGGAGCTTCGAACTCGGTTCGGGATCTCGTCCGACGACCAGCGTGTGCGCTTGTTGGGCTTCGACTCCCTTGCCACGGTAGACAACGGCGAGTGCGACCTCCTTGTGGTAGATGAGGCTCATCACCTCGTCGGTCGCGCCGCTCAGTTGGATAGTCCCGAATTCGCTCGCCTGGCCCGGATCGCGAGCGCGGCCCCCAGGCTTCTGCTGCTGTCCGCGACGCCGGTCTTAGCCGATGACGATGCGACGCTCGCTCTGCTTCATCTCCTTGATCCCTATGCGTTTCCGCTGTCCGACCTTGACTCTCTGCGCAATCGTCTTCACCTTCGGCAGGAGTATGGTCGCGTGCTGCTGGGATTGGACCCCGATGCGCCCGCCTTCCTTCTGCAGGAGGTGTTTGCTGATTTCCGTGCGCTGGCACCCGATGACCCCGTCGGCGTCGCGCTGCTCTTCAGCGCCGAGGAGGCAGTCTCGTCGGGCGAATTGGAAGCGATCCGCCGATCCGTTGGAGCCCTTCGCGACCACATAACCGAGACCTATCGGCTCAATCAGCGACTGCTGCGCACTCGGCGAGGCGATGTCGAAGGCTGGGAGATCCCGCGGCGCTCCGCGGAAATCAGCTCCCATGCGGCGGCTGATAGCCGAGCGACGGATGCATGGGAGTTGCTTGAGGATTGGCGCTCGCAAGCTCAGTCCATCCTGGCGGACTCTGTCGACGACCCCGCCTCGGCCGACGTTGAACGCGAGTCCGCCGATCTGTTCGCCTCGCTCGTGGAGGCCCTCAGTGCCGGGGTGGATCCGTTCCTCGCCGCCTTGAGAGAAGCCGGGCAGGCCCATTCAGACCTAAATCGCCGCATCGATATTGACGGTTCGCTTGGGCGTCGAGCCGTTCAAGTTGGACAGAACGGGAATGGGTCCGAACGAGCGGTTGGCTCCGCGCGGTTGATTCACGATGCCCTGAAGGAGTTTGAGGGACGGCACGGCAAGGCGACGCGACTCGTGGCCTTTGCGAGCGACCGGTCGCACGTCGAGGAGATTCCGGCGGAACTGTCCCGACTCCGCGGTTACGGCGTCGCCCACCCCGTCACCGGGCGGATGTCACCTGACGACGTACGCGCCTCGATCAACCAATTCTGGTCCGCAGCAGCACCGGCGGTCTTGATCTGCGATCGCGCCGGAGAAGAAGGCCTAAACCTTCAAGGCTGCCAGGGCATTGTCCACCTGGATCTGCCGCTCGATCCCCTGCGTGTGGAGCAGCGGATCGGCCGCCTTGACCGCATAGGGCGAGCAACTGGCTCGATCAGGCACTGGATCCAAGCCCCTTCCGTGAGCCCGGCGTCACCTTGGCAGCAATGGCTGGAGATGCTGAGTGTCGGTTTTGGGCTCTTTGACCGCACGATCGCTGACATTCAGTTTGTCCTGGACGATCTCCTCGTGTCAGTCCGACGTGATCTCCTGCACGGGAACCTCGGCGATCTCGACGCCATGGGCCGGGTGGCAGCCATGCTCTCGGAAGAGCGGCGACGCCTCGACGAGCAGTTCGCCCTTGACCGCCTCGAGATGGGCGAGTCCAACGCGCACGAGTTGTTCTCCCGGCTCGCCGACGCGGAGAAGGCGGACCGCAAGTTCGCGAAGGCAATGAGTGGCTGGTGGGAGAGGGTCCTGCACTTAGATCGTTACGTACCGGACGACTCTGCGGGTGATCCTTTCGTTCTTCGTTGGCGCAACTCCACCCTGGCGCCAAGGGAGCCGTGGGAGCAAGAGATCGAGTCGATCCTCGATGCTCCACTCACCTACGAGCGCGACATTGCCCTGAGTCGGCCCGGGACGAGGCTCGTCAGATCCGGCAACCCACTCGTTGAGGTTCTGCCGCGGTTCCTGCGATACGACGACCGCGGGACGGCATTCGCCACCTGGAGAACCGACCCTCGAATCCCTGAGTCCATCGTCGGAGAGTGGGTCGGGTTCAGGTTGACCTACGCGATCGAACTGGACGCGGACCGGATCGCCTCCGCCCTCAAAGACGTATCGGGCGTTAGTTTGGGTGCGGTGCGCCGCAAGGCCGACCTCCTGTTCGCGCCATGGGTTGAGACCCTGTTTGTCGACTCTTCACTCGAACCAGTCGTTGACCCAGAGCTCGTCAAGCTGCTGAAGAGGTCATACCAGAAGGATGGCCCGTACGCCGGAGCCGGTGACACCAATTTGGCTGATGCCAGGTCGGCTCTCGCCAACGTTCTCGATCCGCGACGCTTCGCGGAGCTCTGCATGGCTATCAAGGGGCGTCGGTTCGAGCTCATCGAGGCGCGAGCTGACTACCAGGAGCGCCTGGAGGATTCGAGGGAAAGCGCTCGGAATGAACTGAGCGTGAAAGCGGTACGCCTCGAGCGTCGGACAGCCGCACAGCGGCGGGAGTTCGGCAAGGAAGACATGACTTGGCGCGCGGAGACAGCCGTCATCAGGGCGGTCACTGAAGGCCTCGAAGGTCAGTTCGCGCGCCTCGACTCGGTTGGCCTGATCGTGCTGTCGCGGGATCGCCCGCCAGCGCGGAGCAAGTGATCACCATGCTTAGCGGCTACGAGGCAATCCGCGAAGTTGGGGCGGCGCTATGTGGTCGCCCGGCGTCTGCCGATGTTGAGGAGTACGCATTCAGGCACCTGATCCGTGCGGCCAGCGGACAAGCCTCCCCCTTGGACCTCGCGCTGCTGCTCCGAACCGCACTCCGGTACTGGAGCGTGAGGTAAGGGCGCGCCGAGGACGTTCCTGTCTCGCCCGCCCTCCTCCCCAACAGAACGATCCTCGCATCGCTGGGGATCGAACTACGGCGCGTCGGATCGGGCTGGACCGCATCAGCGAAACCCTGGAGGCCTGCGTGGCTTGAGTGCGGGCCGGACGACTCTGTCGACGGAGCGGCAGCGGCGGAGACTCCGAGGCGAGCATTCCAGGCAGTCGCCGGCGATCCGTTTCTGGAGTTCGTTCACCTGCCCGCCCAGAGTGGACTCCCCGACCTACCGGTCAGCCGCTCAACGCGGTGCGATCCGCGCAGTACTCGCTGCGCCCCCTGGATCAGTGCTCGCGATCTGTCTGGGCACCGGCGAGGGAAAGAGCCTGGCCTTCCAACTTGCGTCCGAAGATCGGATACGGCGAGCCGACCGATAGGCCGGGTGTCACTCTCGTGATCACCCCGACGTCGCGCTTGCGATGGACGACGAGGGGCGGCGACCGCAGCTTGGCCTGCGCGACAAACCCCGTGCGTAGCATCGGCGACGGCAAGACTGACGCGAACGACCGAGCATCCGAAGTGAGATCGAGGCCGGAACACAGGGCCTCGTGTTCTCCTCGCCCGAAGGGGCCTGTGGGAGCCTGCGACCGAGCCTCCAGCGTGCGGCGCGCACTCGGTCATCTGCGCTGTATTGTGGTCGACGAGGCCCATCTGGTCGAACGTGGGGCGACGAGTTCCGCCCGCAGTTCCAATTGATGGGCGGGCTCCGGAAGGGTTCTGCGAAGGGTTGCTGGGCGCGAAATTCCGCACGCTCCTTCTGTCGGCGACGCTTTCCGAACCACACTCGCAGACCCTCCGGCACCCTGTTCTGCCAGGACGATGACTGGCATACGACCCGGCCGCTCGCCATGCTGGTGCCGTAAACACTCCGGCCCGAAATCGACTACTGGGTCGGTTCTCTGTGCGCCGGACCATCGAGCGGCACCAGCGTGCACTGACGCGCTCTTGCACGTCCCGCGCCCTGCGATCCTATACGCAACTCGCCGTGGCTGACGCCGATGAGTGGCTGCGGACTCGCTGTGGATCGGGTTTAGGAGCGTCGCGGCTGTTCACCGGGACACCCCGGACGACAAGCGACGCGAGGTGATCCGTCTTGGCAGCGCCGGCGACCTCGACTTAGTCGTCGCGACATCGGCCTTCGGCCTCGGCATTGACCATCCGAACGTCAGATCAGTTGTCCATGGCGCGTACCCGAGACATTGGACCGGTTCTACCAGGAAGTAGGTCGAGGGGGCCGGGACGGCACTGCGAGCCTGTCGGTGCTAATTCCCGCCTAGGCGGACATCCACCTGCGCAGGCATGAGCCACAAGCGCAAGCTCATCGGCATGACCCTTGGTCGCCAGCGTTGGGAAGCGATGTTCAGACACCGCGATCGCGAATCACTCGGACCAAACCGTTGGAGTATCCGAGTGGACGTGGCGCCTGGTCGCGGCCGTGGTCGACACGACATGATCAACAGCGGAGTGTTGGCTGGAATGTCAAGACCCTAACACTCATGGCGAGCGCCGGACTTCTCACAGCAATACGTGG